>NZ_CP133148.1:1200000-2400000 GCF_036488675.1 Sinorhizobium chiapasense | reverse complement strand
CAGGCTGTCGAGCGCCTGAACGAGCGGGAAATACGGCACAGCGGGGTCAAGGACCGCGGCTTCATGGATTCGATCTATTTCGAGGATCCGCTCGGGCTGCTCGTCGAGCTCGCCTCCTATCGCTTCGAGCCGCCGGCCGGCCACACCCATGCCGAGGTGCTCATGGAGGCGCACAAAGTGCGGGTGGCGCGCGGCGACTACAACATCGCCGAAGTGCACCTTGCCGATGCGATCGAGGCGCTGATCGAACGGACGCGGGGGTCGCTGTCGGACGACCGGACGCCGAAGAACCCCTATTAAGAGTGGGAATAAAAGGGAGGACCAACCATGCCTGAAATCAAGCTCAACGTGATCAAGCCTAGCGTCAACAACATGACGGCGCGTGTCTTCATGCGTGCGGCCGGCCTCGATTTCGACGAGAACGACGTCTTCGGCCGGACGCGCACGCCCGAATATCTGGCGAAGGCGCCGTCGCACCTGACGCCGATGATCGAAATGGGCGACCTGCCGCAGGGGGCGCTCTGGGAAAGTTGCGCGATCATGCAGTATCTGTGCAACAAAAACGGCCTCGATGACCTCTATCCGAAAGACCCCGAGGCGCGCGCGATGATCGACAGCGCCATGTTCTATCTGATCGGCACTTTCTATCCCTATCTCGCTCGCGCCACCTATCCGGCGCTCAATTTCCCGCAATATCCGGGCGAGGTCGGCTACAGCGATGCCGACCCGGTGACGAAGGAGCATGCGCGCATGGCCGCGACCGAGGCGCTGGCCGAACCGCTCGAGGTGTTCCACAAGTTCTTTATCGGCCAAAGGTCCTTCATCGGCGGCGCGAAGCCCTCGATCGCTGACATCAGGCTAGCCGCGACGCTGGAGTTCCTCGCGGTGATCGACTATCCGCTGCCGGACTGGGCGAAGGCCTATATGGCGTCGATGGAGAACGCGCTCGGCAGCGCCTATAGCGAGCCGGCAGCGGATGTTCGCGGCTATATCAGTTATGTGCGGGGTCAGCGGTGATGGGGGTAGCGCGTAGTTAGGGTTTTGGATCAGCGGGTTGTGATGGTCTCCTACGGATTCACTCGAGCAACCGGCTTTTTCTGTTCGTATTTGGATCCTCGGGTCACGCTACTGCATGCTTCCTTAAATCGTAGCCGATTTAAGGACAAAGACATGCAGCAATTCAAAGTGCTACAGCGTCCTTTGCGCGTCCGATTGGACGCGCGGCGCTGTAGGTCACGCGGCTTAACCCGAGGATCCAGATTGGTGCCGCCGCTTGGTTCACGAGACTGCCGCACGCGTTACTTCCGATAGAGCATCCAGTCCTTGCGCGTGCCGCCGGCTTCGCTGCCGGCGAAGAAGACGACCCTGTCGCTCGCGGTTTCGGTGGCGGTTTGCAGGGCCTTTTCCGCGTGGCCGACCAGTTCGGAGGCGGTGCCGGCATCGAAGGTCGTGCTGCATCCGAAGCGGGCGAGAACCACCGGCATCCGGCGCTGTCGGCTGTCGAATGCGCTCTGGCAACTTTTCTTCAACTGGTCCGCCACCTTCTGGATTTCCGCTTCGGCGCTCGTCCAGACGAGGATGCCGATCTGCGGCCGGTCAAGCCATGCGGCGAAGTCGGTCGTCTGCACGATCTGCGACACGACTAGGCCGAGCCGCTCCAAAATCGCTTCCTTGAGCTTGACGAGTTCCTTGGCCTCGAAGGGTTCGAGCGCCAGCAGATTGCAGAGGATGAGCGATGCGCCTTCGGGGTAACGCTCGCCGCCATAGAGTTCGGCGAGTTTCTTGTTGAAGCCCCGGCGGTTGGCGAGGTTGGTAGCGAGGTGGGTGAATTTCGTGCGCTCGAACTCCTCGACGTCGCTCGCAATGGCCGCGACGGCCGTGATTTGCGTTGAAACGCTTTCGAGCATCTGCGTGCTCTTCGACTGCTGGACCTCCGTCAGCTGCCGGATTGCCTGCAGGTGGGACTGGATCGACTTCGTGTCCCTCGGGTCCATCGAGGAGATCTTGCCGGTCGCCTGGCCGAGCAGGCTTGAATAGCTCGAGAGGGAATTTTGGCCCGATTGCAGCGATTCCTTCAGGGTCGAAAGCTCGCTCTGGATCCGGTTGGTGGATTCGTCGACGAGCGATTTACCGAAATGATGCGGCAGATAGGCGCGTGCGAGTGCGTCGATCTCTTCCTCCGCGATCGGCTTGGCGAGGCGGGCAAACTTCTCCCGCAGCTCCGGATTGCTGCCGCTGATGATCTCGTACATGAGCTCGTAATTGACCGGCGAGGCATGGATCTCCAGCCGGTTCAGCGTGGCAAAGACGGTGTAGCAGAGTTCCTTGCGGTTCTGCTCCGCAAGCTGTTTCGGGTATGCATTCGCAGTCGCCATGGAGCAGCGCCTTTCACACAGAGGCGTCACAGGCAAATGCACCTGGGACGATGGTCGGACAGGTACGCGTGAGGCCGGGCCTCGTATCGATATGCAGCAGCGAAGGGTATCGCGTCCGACTCCGCCATTCATGCGGCCTGATTGACGCGACTGCGTCCGGTCGAACAACCTAGAGTAAGCGACCGTCCATTAACGACTGGTGAATTAGCAATTGCGATCGATCGGAAACGACGAAGCAGTGCGGAGAGAACGGCCGTGGCCGTGAAAATGAGTGCGCGCTCCCTGAACCGATCCGATCAGGGAAGGTGCAATCAAAAAGGAAGGCAGTAGTACGAGAGCGGCGAACGTCTCGGCTGGAAAGTCACCGCTTGTAGAGCGACCAGTCCTTGCGCTGGCTGCCGGCTTTGCTGTCGGAGAAGAAGACGACGGCTTCGCCGGCCTGTTCGGTGGCGGTTTCGAGCGCCGTTTCGGCATGGACGAAAAGGCTCGCCGCCGTATCGGCGTCATAGGTCGTGCTGCATCCGAAATGCGCTGCGACGGCGGGCATGCCCGGCCGCTGGCCGCTGAAGGCGCGCAGGCAGCTCATGCGGATGTGCTCGGCGACCCGCTGGATTTCCGCTTCGCTGGTGGTCGCCACGAGAATGCCGATTTGCGGCCGGTCGAGCCAGGCGGCGAAATCGCTGGCGTGAATGGTCTGCGAGATGACCGAACCGAGCCGCTGCAGGATCGCTTCCTTGAGCTTGATCAGCTCTTTTTTCTCGAAGGGTTCGAGCGCCAGCAGGTTGCACAGAATGAGTGCTGCGCCGTCCGGATAGCGATCGCCGCCGTAAAGTTCGGCGAGCTTGCGGTTGAAGCCGCGCCGGTTGGCGAGATTGGTGGCGGCATGGGTGAATTTCGCCCGCTCGAATTCGTCGAGATCGCCGGTGATCGCAGTGACCGCGGAGATATGGGTCGAAACGCTTTCCAGCATTTCATCGCTCTTCGAGCGCTGGACGTCGGTCGCCGCCCGGATCGCCTGCAGCTCGGACTGGATCCTCTGAGTGTCGCCCGGATCGATCGAGGAGAAATTGCCGCTCGCCTGGCCAAGCATGGTCGAATAACTCGAAAGCGAATGCTGGCCCGATTGAAGCGACTCCTTCAAGGTCGAGAGTTCGCTCTGGATGCGGGTGGCGGACTCCTCGACCTTCGACTGGCCGAAATGGTGCGGCAGGTACATACGCGCCAGCACATCCAGATCCTCCTCGGTCACGTCGCGGCCGAGGCGGGCGAATCTCTCGCGCAGTTCCGGATTGTTGCCGCTGATGATTTCGCACATCAGCTCGTAATTGACCGGCGAGGCATCGATCTGCAGCCGCTCCAGCGTGGCGAAGGCATTGTAATAGAGGTCCCGGCGGATCTGCTGCGCAATATGTTTCGGGGAAGGGCTCACGACAGCCATGGTGCGGCACCTTTCAGGAAAAGCGTCTGATGCGGGACGGGGAGGGAACGCATGAAGCGGAAACCTCGGATCGGAAAAACGGCGGCAAGGATTTTTCTTCGACCCCGCATGATGCGGACGGAACGATGCCTGATGCATCCGATCGAACGGCCGAGAGTAAGCGGACTCGCGTTAAGGGCGGGTGAAGGGAATAGGGAGAATGTTTGGGGTCAGGGGATTTTGGTTGAGCAGAGCCCCGCGTCGATAGGCATAGTGTCCGCAGTGGATGGAAAGCGGACCCTCTCTTCGGTAATCTGCACGTCCACACCGGAGGATCCCCATGGCAACGCCAGAGCGCCCGTCCTTCATCGCCCATTGGAGCGAGATCGAGCAGCCAGACGACGTCCACTATGACGAAGATGACGAACTGATGAGCGTCGGCGCGCCGTTCGGCAGGCATTTCGGCCTGACGAAGCTGGGCATCCACCACGAGAGATTGCCGCCCGGCCGGCGCACCTCTTTCCCGCACGCCGAAAGCGCGGACGAAGAGTTCGTTTATGTCCTCGAAGGCGAACCTGATGTTTGGCTTGACGGGCACCTCTATCGATTGAGGCCGGGCGATGCCGTCGGATTTGAGGCCGGCACCGGGATCGCGCATTGCTTCCTCAACAACACGGAGGCCGAGGTCTGCTTGTTGGTGGTGGGCGAACGGACGAAGCGCGAGAATCGTGTCTTCTATCCGCTCCATCCGGACCGGAAAACGCTGCACCCCGATTGGTGGGACGGTCATCCGACGCATGACCTGGGTCCGCACGATGGGATGCCGGACCTGTTGCGCGCCGCAAAGGCTGAGCGAAAAGACGGTTAGGTCCGCTCCGGGCAGGTGCGAGGAGTACTCGCCGCCTCAATCCTGTCCAACCGACGCAGGGGCACGCTCTGTCTCGCCAGTCTCCCCACGCTCTTCCCGCGTCTCGGTCGCTTCGGCTGGCGCCGGTGGTGCGTGTGTCCCGTGCTCTCTCAGCCCGGCGAGCTTGTGGCCGCGTTCGCGGAGCCACTGGAAGGCGACGTAGAGGGCGGGGATGACGAAGATGCCGAGGAGGGAGGCGGCGAGCATGCCGCCGGCGACACCGGTGCCGACGGCCCGGCGGCTGAGCATGCCGGCGCCTTCAGCCGTCACCAGCGGGATCAGCCCGACGATGAAGGCGAAGCTCGTCATCATCACCGCGCGGAAGCGGGTGCGCGCGCCTTCGACCGCCGCTTCGACGATGCCCGCGCCTTTCTCGCGCTGGAACTTGGCGAATTCGACGATCAGGATCGCGTTCTTCGAGGCGAGCGCGATCAGGACGACGAGGCCGATCTGGGCGTAGATGTCGAAGGAGAGGCCGGCGATCAGCACCGAGACCAGGGCGCCCGCGACGCCAAAGGTCACCGACAACAGCACCGGAACCGGGATCGTCCAGCTCTCATAGAGCGCGACCAGGAAGAGATAGGCAAACAGCACGGCGAGCGCCAGGATCACCGTGGTCTGGCCGGCAGCCTCGAGCTCCTGCAACGCGGTGCCGGTCCAGGCGTAGCTGTAGCCGGGCGGCAGCGTAGTGGCGGAAAGCGCGGCCATTGCCTCAAGCGCCTCGCCCGAGGAGACGCCGGGGGCGGGCTGGCCGTTCAGCGTGATCGAGCGGTTGTTGTTGTAGCGCACCATCGTCTGCGGGCCGACGATATAGTCGACGCGCGCGACCGCCGCGACCGGCACCATGCCGCCCGACGCATTGCGCACATGCAGACGCTGGATATCGTTGACGGAATCGCGGTCGGCCTCGGACGCCTGCAGGTTCACCTTCCAGCTTCGGCCGAAAAGGTTGAAGTCGTTTACATAGTAGGAGCCGAGCGTGCCTTGCAGCGTCGCGAAAAGATCGCTGATCGAGACGCCGAGCGCCTGCACGCGGTCGCGATCGATATCGAGATAGAGCTGCGGCGCGCTTGCCGAATAGGTGGTGTAGGTCGGCCCGAGCTTCGGGTTCTGGTTGGCGGCGATAATCAGCCCGCCGGCAGTGGCGGAAAGGTCGGCCGCCGAGCGGCCCTGCAGGTCGAGCAACTGGAATTCGAAGCCGGAGCCGGTGCCGAGCCCGAGGATCGGCGGCAGGTTGAAGGCGAAGACCTGTGCCTCGCGGATCGTCACGCCCTTGGCCATGGCGGTGGCGACCGCGCTGTTGACCGAAGCCGACGCCGCCTCGCGCTCGGCGAAGGGCTTCATAGTGACGACCGCGAAGGCGCTGTTCGACTTCGAAATACCGTCGAGGAAGCTGTAGCCGGAGACGCTCGTCACGTCCTGCACGCCTTCGATGCCGCGGAGGAAGGTTTCGACCTGGCGCAACGCGACATTGGTGCGGTTGTAGGAGGCGCCTTCGGGGAGGCGCACTTCGGTGAAGAACATGCCCTGGTCTTCGCTCGGCAGGAAGCCGGTTGGCACGATGCGGAACAGCCAGCCCGTGGCGCCGATTGCGACGGCGATCAGAACGAGGCCGATGACGGCGCGCCGCGCGATCTTTTCGGCGACATAGACATAGCCGTCGCGGCCATTGTCGATGCGGCGCGACAGCCAGCCGAGAATGCCGCGCTTCTCGCCGTGATGCGGCTTCAGCAGGATCGAGCAGAGCGCGGGGCTCAAGGTCAGCGCGTTGATGGCGGAGATCACCATCGACACCGAGACGGCGACCGCGAACTGCTGGAAGAGCTGGCCGCTCAGGCCCGGGATGAAGGCAACCGGCACGAAGACCGATAAGAGCACGAGGGTGATGGCGACGATCGCGCCGGTGATTTCGCCCATCGCAAGGCGCGCGGCCTCCGGCGCCTGCATGCCGGGGTTTTCCTCCATCACACGTTCGATGTTTTCGACGACGACGATCGCGTCGTCGACGACGATGCCGATCGCGAGCACCAGCGCCAGCAGCGACACGGTGTTGAGCGAGAAGCCCATGGCGAGGATCACCGCGAAAGTGCCGACGAGGGCCACGGGCACGGCGACGAGCGGAACCAGCGTTGCGCGCCAATTGCCGAGGAAGAGGAAGACGACGATGATCACCAGCACGAAGGCCTCGATCAGCGTTTCCACGACATTCTCGACGCTCGCCTCGACGAATTCGGAGGTGTCATAGGAAACTTTGTAGGTGAGTCCCTCCGGGAAGGCTTGCGACAGGCGCTCCATCGCGGCCCTGACGCCGTCTGCGGCCTGGAGCGCGTTCGCGCCCGGCGCTAGATAGGTGCCGATCATCGCGACCGGCTTGCCGTTGAAGCGGGAGCTCGAATCCGAACTCGCCGCGCCGAGCTCCACCCTGGCGACGTCGCGGACGCGCACGAACGAGCCGTCGGCTTCCGCGCGCAGCACGACGTTCTCGAACTGCGCCGGATCGGTGAGCCGCCCCTGGGTCTGGAGATTCAGCTGGAAGAGCGGATCGTTGGTCATCGGCTGGGCGCCGATGCGGCCGATCGCCGCCTGGATGTTCTGGGCCTTCAGAGCATTGATCACGTCCGTCGGCGTCATGCCGAGGCTCGTCAGCCGGTCGATGTCGAGCACGACCCGCATCGAATAATCCTGCGCGCCGAAGAGCGAGGCGTCGCCGACGCCCGGCACGCGCTTGATCGTGTCCATCACGTTGATGGTGGCGTAGTTCGACAGGAACAGGTTGTCGAAGCTGTTGTCCTCGCCCTCGCCATAGATCGCGATCACCTGCATCAGCGCGGAGGATTTCTTGCGCACGCTGACGCCGGTCTGCTTGACTTCGGACGGCAGCCTCGCCTCGGCGAGTGAGACGCGGTTCTGCACGTTGACGGTGGCGATGTCCGGATCGGTGCCGACAGCAAAGGTCACCGTCAGCGTGTAGGAGCCGTCGGCGCCGCTCGTCGACTTCATGTAGAGCATGTCGTCGACGCCGACGATCTGGCTTTCGATCGGTTGCGCCACGGTCGACTCGACCACCTCGGCGCCGGCGCCCGGATAGCTGGCGGTCACGCTCACCTGCGGCGGCACGATATCGGGGAACTGCGCGACCGGCAGCGCGGTCAGCGCAATCAGGCCCGCGAGGGTCAAGACGATGGAGATGACCGCGGCGAAGCGGGGACGATCGATGAAGATCTCGGAGATCATGGCTCAGCCGCCCGTTGCCAGTGCCGCATCGACGACGATGCCCGGCCTGACCTTGCCGACACCGTCGGTGATCACCCGCTCGCCCTCCTTGAGGCCCTTGGCGATGACCGCCTGGCCGCGGGCGGTGCGTTGGACGTCGACGCGGCGAAGCTCGACTTTCTCACCCGCCCCGACCACCATCACGAAGGCGCCCTGCTGGTCGCGCTGGATCGCCTGCTGGGGAACCGCGAGCACCTCCTGCTTGTCGGTTGCCTCGAGCGTGACCCTCACCAGCGTGCCGTCGAGCAGGAGGTAGTCGGGGTTCTCGAACTCGGCCCGGACGGTGACGGTATCGGTTCCCTGCGCAACATTGCTGGAGACGAAGTTGATGGTGCCTTTCTTCGGATAGGTGGTGCCGTCCGGCAGCAGAAGCTCGACATTGGCGTCGCGGCCGACTTCGCCCCTCAGCGCCCGCTGGCGATATTCGAGGAAAATGGCAGTGGCGACCGGGAACTCGACATAGATCGGGTCGAGCCGCGTCAGCGTCACCAGCGCGTCCGAGTCCGGTCCGACAAGGGCGCCGACGTCGACGCTCGTGAGGCCGGTTATGCCCTCGAAGGGTGCGATGATCTTCGTATAGGAGAGGTTGAGATCGGCGCCCTGCTTGCTGCCGTTGAGGCGCACGATCTCGGCCTCGGCCTTGGCGAGCTCCGCATTCGCGGTGTCGACTCTCGCCTGCGAGATCGTGTTGCTGGAGATCAGCTGCTGCGCGCGGTCGCGCTCGAGTACGGCAAGCTGACGCGCAGCTTCGGCCGCCTTGATTTGTCCCTCGATCTCCTGCACCGCGGCGCGATAGGCGCCATCTTCCACCTGATAGAGGAGCGCGCCGGCCGGGACCTTGTCGCCCTCCTTGAAATTCACCGCCTCCAGGAAGCCGGAGACGCGGGCGCGAATGCCGACCTTCTGGATCGCCACGACCTTGCCGGTGAAATCGGCGCTTTCGCGCAGATCCATGATCGCGGCCGGCGCCACGATCACGCCGGGCGCCGGTGCCTGCTGGGCGAGGGCCGTTTGCGATGGAATTGCGACGAGCAAGCCCGATAAAAGGGCGGCAGCCAGGATCCTCGAACCACGCATGCAACGTCCTCCCTATGAACGAAACAGCTTGAGGCGGCCCTTATCTCCGCTGGAGTATTGAAATCAGAGCACTTCCACTGTTGCAAGTCACGCAACTGGAGATTGATCGATTATCGACAAGATAGTTGCATCTCTCTTAAACCGAAACCGATTTGAGGGTGAAAACATGCAGCAAATCAAGGTGCTATAGCGTCGTGCGTCGGAAACCACAGGGCATGAAAGTAGCGTAGTGGGTTGGCGGAAGCTTTTTTCGCCCTCATCCCTGTGCTCGTCACAGGGATCCAGCAGCGCCGCGTCTGCGGCGCGGAAGAGTCTTTTCAGCCCAAGGACTTGGGCTGACTGGATTCCTGTGACGAGCACAGGAATGAGGGCGGAGAAGAAGCCTTGCTGCATCGCAACCGACGAGGCAGCAGTAGGCTGCTGTCTTATACCGTGGTATCCGCACGGCGCTTTAGTTGTGCAGGGCGGAAGTTAGGGTGCCGAGCCTCCTCGGATAGCTTCAGACCGGCTACGCCTCGTCCTCCCGCCGCGTCGAGCCCATCCAGGCGACGACGAGATCATAGAAGACGCCGAGCACGATCGGCCCGAGGAAGAGGCCGATCAGCCCATAGGAGAGCGTGCCGCCGATCACGCCGGCGAGGATGACGAGCATCGGTGTCTTCAGCCCGCGGGCGACCAGCATCGGCTTCAGCACGTTGTCGATCAGGCCGATGAAAACCAGGATCAGCGTCAGGCCGAGGGCGGCGCGGGTCTCCATGGACATCCACGCCCAGATGGCGACCGGCAGCAGCACCGGGGCCGGACCGATCTGAACGATGCAGAAGATCAGCACGGCGAAGGCGAGCACGCTTGCCGCGGGAATGGCGAAAAGCGAGAAGGCGAGCCCGGCAAGCAGCGCCTGCAGGAGTGCCACGCCGATCACGCCGCGGGCGACATTGCGGATCGTCGCGGCGGCGAGATCGACGAAGCCGGCGCCGCGCTCGCCGGCGACCCGGCGGGCGAAGAGCTTCAGGCCCTCGCCAAGCCGCGGGCCGGGACGGAAGAGGAAGCCGGCGATGATGACCGAAACGATGAAGCCGATGAGGTCGAGGCCGATGCCGGCGATCTTGCCGAGCACGGTGCCGCCCGCCTGCAGGAGCGACGGCGCGAGGCGCTGCAGCGTCGCTTCGAGATTGCCGGAGGCCTGGGTCCAGGCGGTATGCAGCCAGTCGCCGATCAGTGGCCAGTCGCGCACGGCATCCGGCGGCGCCGGCACGGCGAACGTGCCGGCCGCCAGTTTTCCAAGCAGCGCCTGCACCGCTTCGGCAAAGCTCAGCGCGATTGCCGCCAGCGGGCCGGCGATGACGGCCAGCGCAAGGAGCGTGATCGTCGCCGCCGCAAGCCGGGGCCGACCGCCGAGGAGGGCAGTGAGCGCCTTGAATGCCGGATAGAGCGCGACGGCGAGGATGCCCGCCCAGATGGCGATGATCGCGAAGGGGGCGACAAGGGTCAGCGACCAATAGGCGAAAAGCGCCAGCACGCCGAGCCGCAGGAACTCGGTGACGCGCGGCTCGATCGACGGCGGGCTGGCCGGACTGCTTGCACCGGCCTCCGTTTTCACCGGAGTTTGAACATCATCCATGGTGGCTCCCCCTACTGCATGTTTCCTTAAATCGTAGCCGATTCAAAGCCAACGTCTTTGCGCGTCTGATAAGACGCGCGGCGCTGTAGGGGCGAGGACCGCCTGCCGCCGTTTGCCCCCGCGACGGCTGGCATGGCCGCACGATCGTCAAGTCCGGGCGAGGACAGGATCAGGCGGCAAGCGGAGTGTACAGCGGGGGTGAGGCGACGGGAAGATGCCCGGCGCGTGCCGTCGGCAAGGCGAGCTTTCAATTGTCGCGGGATGCGGCATAGCAAGTCAAAGTGCGAAAGCCGCCTTTGGACGTCTGATTACACTACAGTCTGATCACACTACAGACAGTAGGCTGCGGTATCGTAAGGCACCTCATCCGCCCCCACATTCCTGTGCTTGTCACAGGAATCCAGTCAGCCCAAGTCCTTGGGCTGAAAAGACTCTTCCGCGCCGCAGACGCGACGCTGCTGGATCCCTGTGACGAGCACAGGGATGACGGCGAAAAAAGCAACCGCCAGACCCAATTACGCTGCTGTCGTGTAGTGTGGCGTCTAATAATACGCGCGGGCGCTGTACTGACGCGCGCAGCGCTCATTCCATCAGTGAATTTCTGCATCAATTCGGGCATGTCCGGCGCAAGGATGAAGATCCTTTCGCCGGCACCGGTTTTCCGCTAGCGGGAGCGGGCGACCTTCTTCGGTCCGGGCAGCAGGCCTTCGCGCTGGAGCTTCTTGCGGGCGAGCTTGCGGGTGCGGCGAACGGCTTCCGCCTTTTCGCGCGCACGCTTTTCGGACGGCTTTTCGTAGGCGCTGCGCGCCTTCATTTCGCGGAAAATGCCCTCGCGCTGCATCTTCTTCTTCAGAACGCGAAGGGCCTGCTCGATATTGTTATCCCTGACGAGTACTTGCAAAGTCTATCCTTCCTTTCAACGGCTGGTTCCGTGTTTACGCGTTGGTCGAAAGCGGTTTTCGTCTTGATTTGAAGCGGGGACTCCCGGCTTCAGATTACGGCCGGCGAACCGCTTCGCGTCGCCGACGGCGACAGCTTCACTTGGTCGTCTTGGTGCTCAACGGTTTGAGCCATGGCTTGCCACTGATCATCGCCGCCGCGTCGTCCTGCCGAACCGGCAAGTCCGTTTCGGAGGCATCGATATCGCCTTCGAAGATGCGCCGGTCGAAGTTCTCGGTTCCAAAGCGAACGCGATACTGCGGCTCGCCGTATTCGGCCGCCGGCAGGGTCCCGACGATGCGGCATTTTCTGTCGGCGCTCGCCGTCCGGGTGAGGTCGGGCTTGAGGACCACGGTATCGCCAATCCTGTAGCTGTTCCGGCTCATCGCCATCTCCTTTGCGGAAACTTCCGGTGTCGGGAGCTTCCCGAGGCAAAACAAAAAGGCCGGGCATTACCCCGACCTCTTCCTGTCATCCGCACAAGCCGCTGCCAGTACATCCGTGGTCAGCGGCGGCGAATGACAAATTACGCGGCGCGCAGATTGTCGGCCGAGCTCTTGCCGGACCTGTTGTCGCGCACGATGTCGTAGCTGACCTTCTGGCCTTCGACGAGCGAGCGCATGCCGGCGCGTTCAACGGCGGAGATATGCACGAACACATCCGTCGTGCCATCGTCGGGCTGGATGAAACCAAAACCCTTGGTGCTGTTGAACCACTTTACGGTACCTGAATTCATAACGATTTCCTTTCAATCGCTGGAGTTTCCGGACGAATATTCATCCGATTTGATCGATATTTGAGAGGAAATCTGTCGAGCGCGTCGGCGCTGAGGCAAAGGTCACAAGCAATGTTCGACGGCTGTTATATAGACCCTATTGCCGAATATGCAATGGACGGGCGGAATTTAATCGCGGACGCGGATTTTGCGGGCGCGGAAATACGAACCGGAAGCGGCATTGAAACAGTCATATTATTTTGAAGAATTTCTCCCGGTAATGCGGAAAGATGTAGTCTGCGGTAAGCGGCGCGAGCGCCACGCCGCCGGTATCAAAGGGCGAAACCCATTTCACTTCCTCGATTTCGGCCGCGGGATGGAAGTGAACCTGCTCCGTCCTGACGAGGAAGACATCCGCATGGACGCGGTGCCCCGGTTCATTGGATGCCTCGGCATGGAACTCACCCAGGGCCTCGAAGGACGTGGGCTCGACGTCAAGGTCGATCTCTTCCCTGAGCTCCCGCGCCAAGGCCGCATCCGGCGTTTCACCGGGGCCGATCTTCCCGCCCGGCTGCATGAAGGCGCTCGCCCCGCGCTTGCGCACGAGCAGCGTTTGGCCGTCGGGGCGGAGCAGCAAGGCGGCGGCGATGCGGATTGTGGTCAAGGTTGCTCACCTTGCTGCGCGCCGGATTGAGGATGGCACAATAGGGTTGAAAGCAAGTGAGGCCAAATGCGCTTCTATCAACTAGAGGCCACGTGGTTGGTGGGCAGGAGTCGGTTGTAATAGAGCCTGTGATTGCGACGAGGCCAGACAAAAAAAGGGGTGGTAGCGAGAAGCTAGCGCCAGGCATTCTACGCCACTGACGAGTGAAGTGTAGTTGAGTAGCGTTTATTCCGCTGGCGCGTTGCCACGCGTCGGATGCGAGGCGACATGAACTGCGTTGGCAATGCTTCTCATTAGTCGAAACGATCGCTTTTGCCGCGTTCATAAGCGGCAAGAAACCGCTTAGCCTGTGTGAAATGCCGGTCGCTTGCGTCCGAAGCGTGTCTCTCAGCCTCCTTTGTGAAGGCCGCGACATCCATTAGTTTGTCTGTCCATTCCGGAACATGTTCATATTCTCCTTCCGCAGACGAGGTAACTGTACCCACCAGAAGATCGACGATGTGCGGAAAGGAATCGTCATTTCGGGCTTCGTCATTCAGGTACTGAGTTACAGCTTCTTCTTGGGAGGCCCCCCTCCAAAACCAGATGAGGTCCGAAGGACTAACTTGTTCCCAAATGGCCCCTGTGTCAGCGAGACGCTTTATGACTTCGATCAATCGATTGCGGACCAGATCTTCGTGCCCAGCAAAGCTCAAGCGTTGTCGATTTCCTTGATCCGAATTTTGATCGCCAATGGCTGTCCTAACAATACGGCAGAGAATACTGATATCTTCGGCCTCTTTGAGAGTGCTGAGAATAAGATTGGCCCGATGCTGTTCATCGGTAGCGTCCAGCCCGCGAAAAATGGCATTCGTGATGCGCTGATAGTTGTCTCGCCGGCTGATGAAGGAGCGCTCCTCATCCTTAAACTGAGCCAATGTTTTGCTGCATCGGATAAGGGCTTGAAACCATGACAGAGGAATAGGACGGCCATCTCCAAACTCAGAAACAAGTTCTTCTAGGAATTGAGCGCGCAAAGATGCTTGAAATTGTCCGGTGGCCGCCGCGCGTGTGAGGATGGTTGCAATCGCCTCATCAGGGCTATCAGATGCGATAATCTGGGACATGAAGCTCTTTTCCCACGCTCCCAGCGGTGGTGCTATGTCGAAATACGCCCGGGAAAACTCGAGGAGATGAAGACGCTTTTGAGCACGCGACCTAGAGTCTTCATTGGTTGAGCCGTATGTTTGAAATGCCTCCGCCACACGAGGGAAGAGCAATGCCAGAGCGCGCGTACTCAAATCGTCTTTCTCGTAGCCTTGTTTTTCGATAACCTCTCGCAGCCTACGACGACCATCAGCGCCGGCAAATTCAAAATCTTCACCGCAAAGGCTTGAAAGATTTTGCCTGATCCAACTGTAGAGAGAAACGTCTTTTGCTAGTAAAACCTCAAGAATAAACAGATCTGCGGGGTCCGTGAATTCTCCCACATCACTATGTGCGATCTTGAATGCATTCCCTATCCGCACTACGTCGCGCGGCGTTTTTATATGATGTGCGGCAAAATTCCTCCAAGCATCTCCGAATCTCTTGCGTGTATTCTCGTCGGCATTCGTCAATGAGTCCTCAATAAGAGGCTCAAGCAAGTTTACCAGACTGTTCACCGCAAGCATGGGTAAGCGACGCTGATACTGAACTATTTTTTCAAGGTAGAGTGACCCGTCGCCCGATTTTCCCTGGTAGACCTTTTCGAGGTGTTGGGCGAGCACGTCGAGATGATAGCCTAGGAGATAAACGACGTTGGGTAAGCGTCCCAATCCCTTCACCAAAGAAATCATTTGTGCGGCTTCGCTGGGCGTTAACCTATCGAGGTCGTCCACCACGACAACGATTTTGCTTGGAGCTATCGTTTTCAGCCGCTGTTCCAGCGCCCCCTTGAGGTCATCTAGGGACTTTGATTCATCGGCGTAGTTCTTTAGCCAGCTGCCGCCCACCCTGAATATGTTTCCTACGCCAGACGATCCAAAATCGGCGAAAGCACCTGCTATAGGAGCTAACTCCGAAATCCGCGCGGCATAGGCTTTGAAAGCGCTTGCAACATCTTCACCCAAAATTCCGTCGACTGCTCGCGCCAAATCCGAAATAAAAGTTGCCGCGAGCGATGATGCGCTGGGGATTAACCAAGGCGAGAAATTAACAACGAGATTTCGTGGAGCTCTTTTCCTCGCTAGATCCAACCGGAAATATCTATAAAGAGCTTCGGGTGGTATCGGCGGTGTTGCCAGCCTCCGTGCTACGCTCCTATTAAACTGGTCTAGCGACAAGTAAGAGAAATCGCTGTTTGAATGATCGAATTCCGGCGCAACTTTAAAATAGACGGGGGCCAGAGCGTCCAGTTCGTCATGAGATAAAGCCAGCGGCGCCTCACCATGTTGCAGTTTCCGAGGGCTGCTTTCCTCCATCTCTAGATGGCGTAGAGCTTGGACGACCATGTTTATCACGCTGGTTTTGCCTGAACCCCATTCACCGTCGAGCCCAATAACAAAACCGCTGTCCAAATCGGTGAGGCGATCGATCTTACGGGCCAAACTCTTCGCAAAACTCGCCCGTCCGAGACGGTCATCACAGCTAAACAAAATCGGCGGATCGGCGGGGTTCATTTTCTTCACCAGCAAGGGACGGAAAACACAACCTGTACATGTGGTGGAAGGATCAGCAACTCCGTGAAACGCCTATCCCCGACTTTAATCCGATCGCCCTTGGAGTAACGGTGAAACAATCCCCCTCCATCCCCCCTGTCACACCCCTGTAAAACACCCGCTCTATCCCTCGGCCCCATCTTTCTCCCACCGAGGGCAATCCCATGAAAACGCTTCTCTCCGCCGTTGCCGCCGCGCTCGTCGCCGGTCTTCTTTCCACAGCGGCTTATGCCGAAAGCCTGGTGCTTTATACCAGCCAGCCGAACGAGGATGCGCAGGCGACGGTGGATGCGTTCAAGGCGGCGAACCCCGGCGTCGAGGTCGAGTGGGTGCGCGAGGGGACGACGAAGATCATGGCCAAGCTGATGGCCGAGATCGAGGCGGGCAATCCGGTGGCGGACGTGCTCTTGATCGCCGATACGGTGACGATGCAGCGGCTGAAGGAGGGCGGGCATCTGCTCTCTTACAAGTCGCCGGAAGCGGCGGGCTATGATGCCGCGCTCTATGATGCGGACGGCGCCTATTACTCGACCAAGATGATCACCACCGGCATCGTCTACAACACCTCTGCTGAGATGAAGCCGGAAGGCTGGCAGGATCTTGTGAAGCCCGAGGCCAAGGGCCTCGTCACCATGCCGAGCCCGCTTACCTCCGGCGCGGCGCTGATCCATGCCGAGACGCTCGCCGCCATTCCCGGCCTCGGCTGGGATTTTTACAAGGCGCTCGCCGAAAACGGCGCGACGGCCGCCGGCGGCAATGGCGGCGTGTTGAAGGCGGTCGCGACCGGCGAGAAGGCCTATGGCATGCTCGTCGATTTCATGGCGATCCGCGAGAAGGCCAAGGGCGCGCCGGTGGAATTCGTCTTCCCGGCCGAGGGGGTTTCCGCCGTCACCGAGCCGGTCGGCATTTTGCAGACCGCGAAGAACGTCGACGCTGCGAAGAAATTCGTCGACTTCCTCCTCTCCGAGGAAGGCCAGAAGGTCGCGGTGAAGATGGGTTATATCCCGGCCCGCAACGGCGTGGCGCTGCCGGAAGGCTATCCGGCCCGCGAAACGATCAAGGTACTGCCGGTCGATGCCGCCGCGGCGGTCAAGAACTCCGAAGCGGACCTCAAAACCTTCTCCGGCATTTTCGAGACGAACTGATCGGCTGATGACGCGAGCGGACGAGATCGCCCGCAGCCGGCGCCGAAGCGCTCCGGCGGAATCTGACGCGGAAGGCGGCTCCGGATTCCCGGAGTCGCCTCGACGCTTTTTGTCCAGGGCGGGTTTCGGCCCATTGCGGTTTCTATTCGGTGGCGGGGAGGCGGCGGAAAGCCGGCCTCCCCAAACCGCTTCCGCAAAACTGCCGAACGTACTGGCGCGGGCGTTGAGCGGCGTCGAGTTGCCGGCGATGCCTCACGTTACGGAAGATGGTTCCCTTAAGGACAGCTTGCCAAGCGATGGCCGGGCAGGGCGCGCCCTCCGCTCGCTGAGGCGGCGATCAGCGTCTGGCGAGCCGGCCTGGCTTCTGCCCTTCGTGCTCGGTGCCGTGCTGCTGCTTTCCGTGCTGCCGCTCGCCCGTCTGGCCGGGGCGGGCTTGAGCGGGCTTGTCGTCGGTGAGGCGGCGCGGCTCATTTTCGAGCCGGCAACCTTTGCCGCGCTTCGCAACACGCTTGTTACCGCCACCGGCGGCATGGTCGTCTCGCTTCTCCTCGGCTCGCTCTTCGCCTTCGCTGTGGCGCTCACCGACGTTCGCGGCAAGCTGATTTTAAGCTTTGCCTTCATGCTGCCGATGATGATCCCGCCGCAGGTGACGGCGCTTGCCTGGGTCGAGATGTCGGGGCCGGCGAGCCCGCTTTTAAAGACGCTCGGGCTTGCGCCGCCGCTCGGCAGTCCGCAGCCGCTCTATTCGCTTTCCGGCATCGCGTTGCTCCTCGGCGTGCAGCATGCGCCGCTCGTCTTCCTGGCGCTGAAAGCCGGGCTTGCGGCGAGCCCGCGCGACGGCATCGAGGCGGCGCGGCTTGCGGGCGCCGGCCCGTTCAGGGTCTTTCGCGATATCGTGTTGCCGCTGGCAACTCCGGGGCTGATCGCCGGCGGGGCGATCGCCTTCGTCTCCGGCATCGGCAATTTCGGCATTCCGGGGATCCTCGGCATTCCCGCCGGCATCGAGACCTTGCCGACGCTGATCTTCAGCCGGCTGGCAAGTTTCGGCGCCGCCACCTTCGGCGAGATTGCGCTGATCTCGACGCTGATCGCGGTGATCTCCGCCGGCGGGCTTCTTGTGCAGCAGCGCGCGCTTTCCGGCCGCGACTATCGCCTGATCGGCCATTCCGGCGCACGCGCCGCCTTTTCGCTCGGGCGTTGGCGCATCGCTGTCGAGACGCTGCTTTCGGCGGTGCTGGCGCTGGTGCTGGTCGCACCGCTCCTCGCGCTTATCGCAAGCTCGCTGGTGCCGGCCTATGGCGTGCCGCTCAATTTCAAGACCATGTCGCTCAGCGCCTATGGCGAGATCCTGTTCCGCCAGTCGATCACGCTGACGGCGCTGAAAAATTCGTTGTTCCTCGCCTCCACCGCGGCGCTGGGTCTGCTCGCCGTCACCGTGCCGGCCGCCTATCTGATGACGCGGCGGAAGGGCGCGCTCGCCAACCTCATCGCCATCCTGATCGAGATCCCCTATGCGCTGCCCGGCATCGTGCTCGCCGTCGCCTTCATCCTCACCTTCGTCGCGCCGCTGCCGTTCATCGGTGTCTCGCTCTACGGCACGATCTGGATCATCCTCGCCGCCTATTTCTCCTCCTTCCTCGCCGTCAGCCTCAAGCCGGTAATGAGCGCATTCATGCAGATGGACCCCTCGCTCGAGGAGGCGGCGCGGCTTGCCGGCGCCGGCTTCTCGCGCCGCATGCGCGATGTGCTCCTGCCGCTGATCGCGCCCGCCGCCGGGGCCTCCGTCATCCTCGTCTTCCTGATCGCGGCGAACGAGCTGACGGTCTCGGCGCTGCTCTGGTCGGCGGGCACGCAGACGCTGGGTGTTGCGATCTTCAATCTCGACGACAGCGGCTCGTCCGATCTCGCTTCGGCGCTCTCGGTGCTCGTCGTCCTCCTGGTGATCGCGCTGATGGCGGCGCTCGAATTTTTCGCAAAGTACCTGCCGGAGGGCGTGCTGCCGTGGCGCAACTGATCCTCAACCATCTCACCAAGGATTTTGGAGCCGCCAAGTCTTTCGGGAATGGCCGGCCGGCGGTGGCCGACGTCTCGCTGGCGCTGCGCCGCCAGGCCTTCCTCGCGCTCCTCGGCCCGTCCGGCTGCGGCAAGACGACGGTGCTCCGGATGATCGCCGGCTTCGAGCAGCCGACGGACGGCTCGATCTTTTACGGCGATCGGCGCCTTTCGGATGCCGAGCGCGCGCTGCCGCCGGAAAAGCGCAACATGGCGATGGTGTTCCAGTCCTATGCGCTCTGGCCGCACATGACGGTCGCGGAAAATGTCGGCTATCCCTTGAAGGTGAGGGGCATTTCCGGTGTTCCATGGCAGAAGCTCGTGGGCGAGGCGCTGGCACTGGTCAAACTCACCGAGCTTGCCGAGCGGCGGCCGTCGGCACTGTCCGGCGGCCAGCGCCAGCGCGTGGCGCTCGCCCGCTGCCTCGTCACCCAGCCGGATGTGGTGCTGCTCGACGAACCGCTCGCCAATCTCGACCAGCATCTGAGGAAGGCGATGGAGGAGACCTTTCGTGCCTTCCACGAGCGCTCCGGCGCCACCATGGTCTACGTCACCCACGACCAGGCCGAGGCGATGGCGCTGGCGACCGACGTCGCGGTGATGTCGGAGGGCCGGCTCCTGCAGGTGGCGCCGCCGGCGGAGATTTACGCCAAACCGGAGGGCCGCGTCGTCGGCGGCCTGATCGGCCGCGGCAGCATCTTGCGGCTGCCGGTGGCGGAGAACGGTGAGCGGCAACTCGGCTGGCCTGTGCTGCGCGAGGCGCTCGGGTCGCGCGATGCGATTGGCTCGGCCGGCGCGCGCCTTGCCGATGTGCTCGTGCGGCCGGAACACGTCCACCGCGGCACCGATGGTATTCTCATGCGGGTCATGGCATGCGTCTTCGAAGGCGAGCGTTTCGCGCTCGACCTTTCGCTTGGCGACGGCCAGCGCCTCAAGGCCTTCAGCAGCGTCGCCTTGAGCGAGGGCGCGCTCGTCCCCTTCGTCATCAGCGCCGGCTGGCGGCTATAGGACGTGGCACCCCCCTCTGCCCTGCCGGGCAGAGGGGGTATCAGCACTCGCTGCATACTGGATTAAAAATAAAACTGGTTGAAAAAAGCAATCAGTGTGGCATACTCCTGCCACTGGCGGCGGAAGCCATTGCCAAACACAGGAGGAAACAATGAAGCTCTACCAGGGCATGGGGCCGAACTCCTATCGCGTCCGCATCTTCCTCAAGGAGAAGGGGATTGATGTGCCGATGCAGGAGATCGACTTGATGACGGCCGAGCACAAGGCGCCGGACTTCCTCAAGCTCAATTCGCTCGGGCAGATCCCGGTGCTGGAGCTTGACGATGGCACGATCATCACCGAAAGCGTGGCGATCTGCCGGTATATCGAGGAGACGCATCCCGAGCCGCCGCTCTTCGGCACCGACGCCGTCAGCCGCGCCAAGGTCGAGATGTGGAACCGGCGGGCGGAACTGGTGATCTTCGCGACGATCGGCAATGTCCCACTCCATTCCGATGAGCTCTTCAAGGATCGCCTCACGCAGTTTCCCGCCTTCGCGGAGACCGAGCGGCTGGCGGTTCCGAAGAAATGGGCGTGGCTCGACCGCGAGCTTGCCGACGGCCGGCCGTTCCTCGCCGGCGACAACTTCTCGATCGCCGACATCACGGCCGGCGTCTGCGGCTGGCTAGGTGAGGTCTTCGGCATGGAAATCCCGGATTCGCTTGGGAATGTGAGGCGCTGGAACGAGCGGGTCAGGAGCCGGCCGAGCTGGAACGTGTGAGCGGCGGATTGCCACGCGATCTGGCGGGCCGGTGGCCGGCCGACTCCGCCGCTTGGCACGCTGAGCGTTCGATCGCTCCGAGGCAACCTGTTTTCCCCACAAATCGGACATAAGGCCGGGGAACCAGCGCCGGGCCTGCACGTTCCTCTCAGCAGCACGACAATGGCGGCGGCGGAGGAACCCAGCACACCGCCAGCAACGGAGGCGGCGCCCAATGTATCTCATGGCCCTTGCGACAGATTACGACGGCACGCTGGCGGAGGACGGCGTCGTTCGGGAGGAAACGCTGGAAGCCCTGAAGAGACTGAAGGAGACCGGCCGCAGGCTGCTGCTCGTCACCGGGCGTGAGCTGCCGGATTTGAAGCGTGTCTTTCCTCACACGGACCTGTTCGACAAGATCGTCGTCGAGAACGGCGCCTTGCTTTATTCGCCCGACGGCGAAGAAGAAAAGCCGGTCGCGCCGGCACCGCCACCGGCTTTCGTCGAACTACTACGGCGGAAGGGCGTCGACGACATATCGGTCGGGCGCTGCATCGTCGCCACCTGGGAGCCACATCAAGCTGCCGCGCTCGAAACAATCAAAGAACTGGGTCTCGAACTCGAGATCATTTTCAACAAGGGTGCGGTGATGGTGCTTCCGACCGGCGTCAACAAGGCGACCGGGCTCAAGTCGGCACTCGAGGAGATGCAGCTTTCCTTGCTGAACGTCGTGGCTGTCGGCGACGCCGAGAACGATCACGCGCTGCTGAGGACGGTCGGTTGCGGTGCCGCGGTCGCAAACGCCCTGCCGGCGCTGAAGGACACGGCCGATCTGGTGCTCGTTGGCGCGCGCGGCGAAGGCGTCGAAGAACTGATCGCCGAGATCATCGAGCGCGACCACGCGCTTTGCATCAACGAGCGGCACCGGGTTCCGATCGGCGAGGACGCCGACGGGTCGGTCGAAATCGGGCCGCGCGACGTGCTGCTGATTGCCGGAAGCTCCGGCAGCGGCAAGTCGATGCTGGTGACGGCGCTTTCGGAGCGGTTGCAGGAGCGGCGCTCACAGTTCTGCGTTTTCGATGCGGAAGGCGATTATGAGGGCCTCGAAGGTACCGTGACCGTGGGCAGCAATCTGGTACCGCCCACGGGCGGCGAGATCGTGGAACTCCTCGCCAATCCGGACAACAATGTTGCGATCAATGCGCTCGGCCTTGAAGTCGAGGAACGCCCGGAGTTCTTCGCCGAGTTGATGCCGGCCCTGTCCGCCTTTCGCGCCAAGACAGGCAGGCCGCACTGGCTGATCATCGACGAGGCGCATCTCGCCCTGCCGGCGTCACGCGACAGCGCTTCGCTCGCTCTTGCGGACGATCGCTCGGGCATGATCATGATCACCGTTCATCCGGATTCCGTTTCTCCGGACGTGCTCGCGGCTGTCACCGCCGTTGCAGCACTCGGTCCGAAGGCGCGCGAGGCGATCGAGGTTCTTTGTGCGGCTGTCGAAGAAGCGCCGCCGGACGGTCTTGACGAGCCGCGGGCGCACGATGAGGTCCTTTTCTGGCAGCGATCGAGCGCCGCGCCCGTGCGGCGCATCCGGGTTGAAAAGCCGCGGCAGGTCCGCAAGCGCCACACGCGCAAATATGCCGAAGGCCATCTGGACGAGGAGGCGAGCTTCTATTTCCGCGGTCCGGACGAAGAGATGAACCTGCGTGCCCACAACCTGATGATCTTCCTGCAGATTGCCGAGGGGATCAATGACGAGACCTGGGAGCATCATCTGCGGGGCGGCGACTACTCGAAATGGTTCGGCGAAAGCATCGGCGACGCGGAGCTGGCAGAGGAAGCCGCAGGGATCGAGGAGGATCGCTCGCTCTCTCCCGCCGAGAGCCGCGACGGGATCGCCGAGGCGGTGCGCCGCCGCTACATCGCAGCCGCATCGGGGTAGGACTGACCCGTTTATATCGCATCATTCTTAGCGTAACAGGGGCTGCCAATGAACATCCTCTCGCATGCCGACCAGCCGCTCGAGGAATGGCGCCCGGGCGTACAGACCCGGATGAATGTCGCCGCTTCCGTGGGCGCAAGCGAGCTCTGCATATTCGAGCAATGGGTCTTGCCCGGCGCCGGGGCGCCCGACCATTTCCATTTCGTCGAGGAGGTACTGACCGTGCTGGCGGGCGAGGCGGAGATCCGCCTTGGCGCGCAGCGCGCAGTCCTGACGCCCGGTCAATCGCTGATCGTTCCCGCCGGTCTCCGGCACGGCTTCCGCAATATAGGCTCGGCGACGCTTCATATGCATGCAGTGCTCGCCTCCGCCTGCTTCGAGGCGGCGTTCGACGACCGCGAACCACCGCTTCGGCGATGGGCTACGTCGCGGCCGATCGAGCAGACGTAGACAATCGCCCTGCCTGCCTTGATCCCTGCCGACGCGTGCAGTGCCATTTTCTGAGTCTGGCCGCACGTAGCTGTGGACTTGCCTCGTTTTTGCCGTTCTTGCCTTCTCCGTGGCCTTTTTGAGTTCCTAAAATGAGCGACTGATTCGCGCCCGCACCGCTTTCGTCGCAGTTTTCGGGGACGGACGAGCCCCACGAAACTGCCCAAGGAGAAGAGCCATGACAGAGTTCAAGAAGCCGATCATCACGGAGATGCGTCCGAAAATCACTGTCATCGGTGTCGGCGGCGGGGGCGGCAACGCCATCAACAACATGATCACCGAGAACCTGCAGGGGGTCGATTTCATCGCCGCCAATACCGACGCGCAGGCGCTTTCGATGTCGAAGGCGGAGCGGCGCATCCAGCTCGGCACCGCCGTCACCGAGGGCCTCGGTGCCGGCTCGCTGCCGGATATCGGCAATGCGGCGGCGCAGGAGTCGATCGACGAGATCATGGATCATCTGGGCGGCACGCACATGTGCTTCGTCACCGCCGGCATGGGCGGCGGCACCGGTACCGGGGCGGCGCCGGTGATTGCGGAGGCTGCGCGGCGGGCCGGCATCCTGACGGTCGCCGTTGTCACCAAACCCTTCAGCTTCGAGGGCCGGCGGCGCATGCAGACCGCGGAGATGGGCATCGAGCGGCTGCGCGAGAGCGCCGACACGGTGATCGTCATCCCCAACCAGAACCTCTTCCGCATCGCCGACGCGAAGACTACCTTTGCCGACGCCTTCATGATCGCCGACCGGGTGCTTTATTCGGGCGTGAGCTGCATTACCGATCTGATCGTCAAGGAAGGTTTGATGAACCTCGACTTCGCCGACGTGAAGACGGTGATGAAGGGCATGGGCCGGGCGATGATGGGAACGGGCGAGGCGACCGGCGAGAGCCGCGCGATGATGGCGGCGGAAGCCGCGATCGCCAATCCGCTGCTCGACGAAGTCTCGATGCGTGGCGCCAAGGGCGTGCTGGTCTCGATCTCCGGCGGCATGGACATGACGCTGTTCGAGGTCGACGAGGCGGCGACGCGCATCCGCGAGGAGGTCTATGACGAGGCCGACATAGTCGTTGGCGCGATCTTCGACCGCACGCTCGACGGCACCTTCCGGGTCTCGGTGGTGGCAACGGGTCTCGACAGCCCGCGCACGACCGGCGACACCCAGGGCCAGCCCGAGATGGTCAACGGCCAGCCGGCACAGGTTGCATCGCGCACGCTGCAATAGTTCTTTGAAACGACGCAATTCCGGAGGCGAAACCATCGCACACGGAATTGCTTTGAATTTACGCAATTCCGCACGGAAAACCGTTACACGCTTTTCCTGGAATTGCTTAGGCGGGGGAGCCGGAGAAGCAGCGGCAAAAGGCGAGCCTCCTCGTCCCGCAGCTTCTCCGGCACTGTCTATTGCGGCAGTCCGGCCCGCTCGAGGTCGGCGGCGAAGCGGTCGATGAAGTGCTCCTGCATGACCGGAATGCCGCCGAAATAGAATTCGGCGCGGGCCTTTTCGAGCGTCATCTCCGGCCGGAACTTGAGAAGCTCGGAGAGCGCCGCAGGGGCCGCCCCGGCGTTACCCTGTGCGCCGACGACCGCCGTCAATACCATCGCCGGCCAGAAGGTGGTGTTTTCCTGCCTGAGCGACGCACGGGCGGCGGCTTCGGCCTCCACGAGCCGTCCCGACTGGTAATGCGCGATCGCAAGCATGTTGTGGAACGTCCAGAGATGCGGATCGCGCGGGCTCAGCCGGAACGCCTCGTTGATTTCGGCGATGCCCTCCTCGGGGCGCTCGACGTAGCAAAGCGCCTGGCCGAGGGCGAAATGCCCTTGCGCAAAGCTCGCATCGAGTTCGAGCGCGGTGCGCAGGTAGGTGATGCCGCGTTCCGGCTGGCCGCGCAGCGCCAGCGCCCGGCCAAGGGCGAGATGGGCAGCGGGTTCCCGGCTGTCGAGCGCGATCGCCCGCTCCGCGAGCCGGATGGCATCGGTGATCCTGGCGCCCCGCTCGTCCATGGCGCCGTACCAGCCGAGCTGGATGTGTACATAGGCGAGGCGCGCATAGGCCTGCGCGAATGTCGGATCGACGCCGGTTGCGTTTTCAAAGAGGTCCTTCGCGATCTTCAGGTCATCCAGATTGAACTTGTAGAGATGCCAGAGGCCTTTCAGGTAGATGTCCCAGGCATCCATGTCGGCGGCGGTCTGTCCGCGAAGCGCGGCGAATTCGATGATGCCGAGCTCGGGCCCGACCGTCCCGGTGATCTCGCCGGCGATCTCGTCCTGCAGCAAGAAGAGGTCATCGAGCGTCCGGTCGTAGCGCTCCGCCCACAGAAGCGTGGCGCTTTCCGCGCGGAGCAACTGCGCGGTGATGCGGATGCGGTCGCCGGAGCGCCGGACGCTGCCCTCGATCACGTATTTGACGCCGAGGTCTTCGGCGGCCTTCCGGACGTTGACGGGCTTGCCCTTGTAGGCGAAGGAGGAGTTGCGGGCGACGACCTGCAGCCAGCGGCAGCGCGCGAGCGTGTGGATGAGCTCCTCGGTGAAGCCGTCGGCAAAATGCTCCTGCTCGTCGACGCTCGACAGGTTGATGAAGGGCAGCACGGCGATCGACGGCCGCTTGCGGTCGGGCAGGGTGCGAGCGGACGGCGGGCGGTCGGACCGCGCCTCTCCATCGGGTCGAGCCGCTGCCGGGCTGCCGGGCTTTTCGTCCGGCGTCCATCGCCAGACGCGAACGGGGTGACGAATGTCGGCGAGCGTGCAACGGCCGAGATCGGTCAAGGGAACATCGAGCTTTGCGGCGATATGGTCGTGGACCTGTTGCGACAGGCAGATGCCGCCCGGAGGGGCGATTTCCTGAAGCCGCGCGGCGACGATGACACCGTCGCCATGGATGCCGTCATCCTCGACGATGACGTCGCCGAGATGGATGCCGATACGCAGGTGCATGTGCCGGTCGGGGTCCATGGTTTCATTGCGCCGGAGCATCGCCTGCTGAATCTCCAACGCTGAGGTCACCGCCTCGACGACGCTCGAAAACTCGGCGAGCAGGCCGTCGCCGATGTGGCTGACGACCCGCCCGCCATGACCGGCAATGGCGGGAAGGATGACTTCCGTCTGATGGGCCTTCAGTGCCGCGAACGTGCCGGCCTCGTCATGCCGCATCATCCGGCTGTAGCCGGAAAAGTCCGCGTCCAGAATTGCTGCCAGTCGCCGCTTCATGCGCCCCTTACTCCCGGTTGGAAGAGTAGCAATCGCGTGATTGGGAGTCCATGAAAGTGCCGGTGCTGCAGGGGCTGGTCGGCAATATGCCAGAGATGTGATCCGGCCGCGTCTTGCGACTCTC
Organism: Sinorhizobium chiapasense; assembly: GCF_036488675.1. Classification (NCBI taxonomy): domain Bacteria; kingdom Pseudomonadati; phylum Pseudomonadota; class Alphaproteobacteria; order Hyphomicrobiales; family Rhizobiaceae; genus Sinorhizobium; species Sinorhizobium chiapasense. Next base: position 2,373,631 of record NZ_CP133148.1, on the reverse strand, counting down.
GGGCGTGCTGGATAGGGGCCTATCTGTATACACCGCTTCTTTGACGAGAGATGTTTTCAAAAATGCCAAGAGAATACCGCCTGTCGCGGAGGGCCTTCATCGTGGGCTCCATATCCACTACGGCGACGCTCGCAGGGTGCGCGAGCACGATGCCATCCCCCCGACATGTGCCGATCCCGAAAGAGTTCAGCCGGCCGATCGTGCCGGCGACGAACGCGGAACTGGGGGCCCGGTACGCTGCCATCGAGGATGGCGGCCATCTTATTCCGGCCGTCTCGTACGAGCAGATGGATCCGAAGTACTATCGCCAGCGCGTTGCGGATCCGACCGGCGAGCTGGCAGGCACGGTCGTGGTCGATACGCCCGGAAGGTTCCTCTACCTGGTCGAACCGGGCGGTACGGCGATGCGCTATGGGGTCGGTATCGGCCGCGACGGTTTTGCCTGGGAAGGCGAAGGCGTTATCCATTGGCGACAGGCCTGGCCGCGTTGGAAGCCGCCGGGCGAGATGATCGCGCGCCAGCCGCATCTCGAGAAGTATTCGGTTGCGAATGGCGGCATGGATCCGGGTGTCTCGAATCCGCTCGGCTCGCGCGCGCTCTACATCTTCCAGAACGGCCAGGATACGCTCTATCGTCTGCACGGCACGCCGGAATGGCAATCGATCGGCAAGGCGACGTCGTCCGGCTGCGTCAGGTTGGTGAACCAGGATGTCATCGATCTCTACACGCGTGTGCCCTACCATGCCCGGATCGTCGTACATCAGCGGCCCCTGGCTCCGCCCCAAGCGCAAGCGCAAGCCCAAGGCCAAGGCCAAGGCCAAGGCCAAGCCCAAGCCCAAGCCCAAGCCCAAGCATAAGCCTAAGCCTGCTCCTCTTACCATCGTGGCCCGAACGGCCCTGCCGTTCGGGTTCGATCCCTTGCCGCCGCGCCGGGACGGATACGGACGTCGCAGTGCCTCATGAATTTGCGCCATACCGCGTCGCCCGCTCTCTGTCCGGATCCCTCCAACTGTGCGTTTGAGCCCAGTTCCTGCATTTTTGCGCGGGGCCCTATCGAGGAGTATTGTCGAGAATGTCCGGTTTTCACGCGCAATCATTGAAAGTGGATGAAATGCTCTACATTCAACTCTGGAGCGCCCTTGGCGCGTTTGCTTGGCGCTCTGGATAGTGAGCGGGAGACGAGCGGAAGACCGCGTGACATCGTTCTCGCGCTCCGAAAAGCAATAAAAGTCTATGCTTTCGGGAGGAAGAGATGAAAGGCAGAACCCAGATTGGGGGGAGGACGTCGCGTCGCAAATTCCTGAGCGGCGCAGCAATGGCCGGGGCGGCGATGGTCGCAGCACCGAGTATCGTCAAGGCACAGGGGCCAGTGAACATGCGCTGGCAGAGCACCTGGCCTTCGAAGGACATCTTTCACGAATTCGCGCTCGATTTCGCCAAGAAGGTCAACGACATGACCGGTGGCGACCTCAAGATCGAGGTACTGCCGGCGGGAGCCGTCGTGCCCGCCTTCGGCCTGCTCGACGCGGTGTCCCAAGGAACGCTCGACGGCGGCCACGGCGTCGTCGCCTACCACTATGGCAAACAGTCGGCGCTGGCGTTGTGGGGCTCCGGGCCGGGCTTCGCCATGGATGCCAACATGCTGCTCGCCTGGCACAAATACGGCGGCGGCAAGGAGCTGCTGGCAAAGCTCTATGAATCAATCGGCGCCAATGTCGTTTCTCTCCTCTACGGACCGATGCCGACGCAGCCGCTCGGCTGGTTCAAGAAGCCGGTTGCCAAGGCCGAGGACCTGCAGGGCCTGAAGTTCCGCACCGTCGGCATCTCGATCGACGTCTTCACCGGTCTCGGTGCCGCCGTCAACGCACTGCCGGGCGGAGAAATCGTCGCGGCACTGGACCGCGGCCTGCTCGATGCGGCCGAGTTCAACAATGCCTCGTCCGACCGAGTGTTAGGTTTCCCGGACGTCTCGAAGATCTGCATGCTGCAGAGCTATCACCAGAATGCCGAACAGTTCGAGATCCTGTTCAACAGGACCAAATATGACGGCCTGCCCGAGCAGATGAAGGCGATAATCTCCAACGCGGCGGAGGCCGCGTCGCAGGACATGCATTGGAAGGCAATCGACCGCTATTCGAAAGACTATGTCGAGATGCAGACGACCGACCAGGTCAAGTTCTACAAGACGCCGGAGGCGATCCTCAAAAGGCAGCTCGAAGTCTATGACGAGGTGGTGAAGAAGAAGGCGGCGGAAAACCCGTTGTTCAAGGAGGTCATCCAGTCCCAAATTGCCTTTGCCGATCGGGCGACGCGATGGGAACAGGATACCGTCGTCGGCCGGCGGCTGGTCTTCGATCATTACTTCGGCCAGGAGGGCGTGGCCAAGGAGCTTTAGCTCGACAGGGCCGTGGGCCGTCTGGCCCAGGGCCGCAAACGTCACCGATTGCAATAAAGATAGAGCGGTGATGCGGCCACGGCCGCGTCTGCCGCCGGTGGGAGGCGCGGGGTGAACGTTCAGCATTTTCTCCTGAGGGTCGATGCGATCAGCGTCTGGATCGGGAAGGCCGCCGCCTGGCTGATCATCGGCCTGATGACGCTCGTCTGCGTCGAGGTCTTCAAGCGCTACATCCTCAACATGCCGACAGCGTGGATCTTCGACGCCAGCAACATGTTCTACGGCACGCTGTTCATGCTTGCCGGCGCCTATGCGCTGGCGCAGAACGCCCATGTGCGCGGCGATTTCCTCTATAGTTCGCTTAAGCCCCGCACGCAGGCGGCGCTCGATCTTTTGCTCTACATCCTGTTCTTCCTGCCAGGCGTCGCAGCGCTCGTCTATGCCGGCTACGACTATGCGGCGCTGTCGTGGCGGATCGGCGAGCATTCGACCGTGACGGCGGAAGGTCCGCCGATCTACCACTTCAAGACGGTCATCCCGATCGCGGGCGCGCTGGTGATGCTGCAGGGGCTCGCGGAGATCGTTCGCTGTATCCTGTGCCTCAGAACCGGGGAGTGGCCGGAGCGGCTGCGCGACGTCGAGGAGATCGACGTGGTCGCCGAGCAGCTCGCCCACAGCGAATATGTCGACCTGGAAGCCCGCGAAGCGGCGATCGAACGGGCGCAGAACATCGAAAAGGCGGCCCGGCAGCGGGGAATGGGGGGAGAGATCGAACCGTGAGCGATCAGTTTCTGGGACTGACGATGCTGATGCTCATCGTCGTCGTCATCATCATGGGCTTTCCGACCGCCTTCACGCTGATGGGGCTCGGCATGCTCTTCGGCTTCTACGCCTTCTACAATCCGGCCGAGCACTGGATCGACAACCGCGTCTTCGACCTGATGGTCCAGCGCACCTATGGGGCGATGACCAACGACGTGCTGATCTCGATCCCGCTCTTCGTGCTGATGGGCTACGTGATGGAGCGCGGTGCGCTCGTCGACAAGATGTTCTACAGCATCCAGCTTTCCTTCCGGCGGTTGCCGGCGTCGCTCGCCGTCGCGACGCTGATCGTCTGCACTTTCTGGGGCATCGCCAGCGGCCTCGTCGGCGCCGTGGTGGTGTTGATGGGGGTGATCGCCATGAACCCGATGCTGCGCGCCGGCTATGACGTGAAGCTCGCCTCCGGGGTGATCACTGCGGGCGGCACGCTCGGCATTCTCATCCCGCCCTCGGTGATGATCATCGTCTATGCGGCGGTGGCGGGGCAGTCCGTGGTCAAGCTCTATGCCGCGACGATGCTGCCGGGCTTCTTCCTGTCGTTCCTCTATCTCGCCTACATTCTCGGCTGGGCGGCGATCAATCCGAAGATCGCGCCGGCTTTGCCCGAGGAGCAGACGCGGGTTCCGGTCGCCTCCTGGATGCGCAGCCTCCAAACGGCCTACTCCCCGAACATGCTGGCCGGGCTTTTCCGCGCCCTGGTCTCGCCGGCGAGGGCGCTGGCGCTGGAGACGGGCGAGGGGCGGCTGACCTATTGGCGGCTCGTCAAGAATTTCGGCGCGGCGCTTGTGCCCTTCTCGCTGACGGCCTTCACCCTGGCACTCGTCTGGTGGTATGCCGTCATCCATCCGCAGGCTTCCGCCGAGACGGAAGCGCCGGAGGGGCTGGAACAGCTCGGCGCGCCCGCCGCCGATGCCGGGCCGGCCGTCGTCAACGGGCCGACGACGGCTTTCTATGTGTCCTTCGGTATCGCGGCCGCGATCGCGACCGTGGTGCTCCTCCGCTATTACCGCAACATGAGCGCCGAGCGGCTGCAGGTGATGAAGCTGCTCGTCTCCTCCGTCATGCCGCTTGCCATCCTCACCGTCCTCGTGCTCGCCGTCATCCTGTTCGGCATCACGACCGCAACGGAGTCCGCGGCGGTCGGCGCCGCCGGCGCCTTCCTGCTTGCCTTCCAGGCGCGCACGCTCAACTGGAAACGCACCAAGGAGGCGGTGTTCCTGACGGCGAAGACCACGGCCATGGTCTGCTGGCTCTTCGTCGGCTCGGCGCTTTTCTCCGCCGTCTTCGCCATCCTCGGCGGACAGGCGCTGATCGAGCAATGGGTGCTCGCACTCGACCTCACGCCCGTTCAGTTCATGATCCTGTCGCAGGCGATCATCTTCCTCCTCGGCTGGCCGCTCGAATGGACCGAAATCATCATCATCTTCGTGCCGATCTTCCTGCCGATGCTGAGGCACTTCGACATCGACCCGGTGCTCTGGGGCGTGCTCGTCTTCGTCAACCTGCAGGCGGCCTTCCTGTCGCCGCCGGTCGCGATGTCGGCCTACTATCTGAAGGGCGTGTCGCCGCCGCACGTCACCCTGAACCAGATCTTCGCCGGCATGATGCCCTACATGCTGATCGTCATCCTCTGCATGATCATCATGTATCTCTGGCCCGGCATGACGCTCTGGCTGCCGGAATATCTCTACGGCTGAAAGTGCTACAGACGCGGCGCGTCTGTTAAGAAACCCGGCGCTGTAGGCCAGACGTCCTGGGCCGAATTTTAACAGTAACGTACTTCATCACTCGGTCCCGGACTTCGTATCGTGTCTCCGACAGAGGAAGGAGGGCGGCCGTGAGCATGATCGACATCTTTGCCTGGATCGTGCTGATCGTGCTCGTGTTGAGCACGGTCTTCGTGATCGTCTTCCTCGCCATGCTGCCGGGCATGATCGCGAAACGGCGCAACCATCCCTGGGCAGAAGCAGTCACCGTCGGTGGGTGGGTGACGCTGTTCTTCGGCTTCGTGCTCTGGCCGATTGTGCTGATCTGGGCCTATGTCGATGTCCCGGCATCGGCCGCAAGGGAGCGGCGGCCATGATCGTCGTCCTCCTCAATGTCTATCTCGTCCTCCTGTTCTGCCTGGTGAAGTTCGGGATCATCCCATTCAACCTGTTCTGGAAGATCTCGCCGATCCTAGTGCTGTTCCTTCTGCTGGTTGGCCTGTTCATCCCGATGAACTGGGGCGCGCCGCAAGGCTTGGCGCTGGTCGTGCGCAATTCGGTCGGCATCGTGCCGAATGTCGCGGGCGAGGTCGTCGACGTGCCAGTGGCGGCGAACGCGCCGCTCAAGGCCGGCGACGTGCTGTTCCGTATCGATCCCGTGCCTTACCAATCGAAGGTCGAGGCGCTCGAGGCGGAGTTGAAGTTCCAGGAACTGCGGCTGGCGCAGACGACGCAACTGCAGACGACCGGGGCCGGCCCGGCCTTCGACGTGCAGCAGCGGCAGGCCGAGGTCGACAATCTCAGGGCGCAGATCACCAATGCCCGCTGGGATCTCGACAAGACGACGGTCCGCGCGCCGGCCGACGGTTACGTGACCAATCTGGCGCTCCGGAAGGGCGCGCGTGTTTCCAACCTGCCGCTGTCGCCGGTGATGGCGTTCATCGACACGTCCGAGACGATCATCGGCGTCGAAATCCCCCAGATCGACGCGCGCTATATCGCACCCGGGCAACCGGTGGAGGCGACGTTCAAGTTCGCGCCCGGCGAGGTTTACACCGGCACGGTCGAAAGCGTCCTGCAGGCCGTTGCCACGGGGCAGACGCAGACATCCGGGACGGCGGTCGCGCCGACGACGATCGAGAGCGTGCCCTTCATCGTTCGGGTGAAGCTGGACGACCAGGATTTCGCCAACCGCCTGCCGGCCGGCGCCACCGGCGACGCGGCGATCTTCACCGACCGGGTCAAGCCCGCGCACGTGGTCCGCCGTGTATTGCTCCGGCAGATCGCGATCACGAACTATATCAACCCGTTCTGATCCAGCTGCAACGTATACGCACATTCTTGCCTCGCCTCACGCGGCTGTGATAATTTGGCGCCTTTCCGCCCATGGGGAGAACGAAGATGGCGCGGAGCATGTCGTATTTTCTTTGCGTCCCTGTTCTTTGCGTCCTGCTTTCGGCCTCCGCCGTTGCGGCAGGGCCGTTGCATGACGCGGCGAGGGACGGCGACGTCGCTCGGGTGAAGGAACTCATCGACCAGGGCGCCAAGGTGGCGGAACCGGACGACTCCGGCGAGCCCGCATTGCTGATCGCCGCGCTCGCCGGGAAGAGCGATGTCGTCGCGCTTCTCCTGGAGCAGGGCGCCGACATCGAGATCCGCAACAAGGGCGGGCTTACCGCGCTGCATGCGGCCGCCTATGGCGGAAGCCTCGACACCGTCAAGCTGCTCGTCGAAAAAGGTGCCGCCGTCAACGACGACAAGAATTTCTACAAGATGACGCCGCTCCATGCGGCGGCCGAGGAGGGCCACGCGGATGTGGTCGCTTTTCTGCTCACCAACAAGGCGGTGGTCGAGGCGAAGGAAAGAAACGGCTATACGCCGCTGACCCAGGCGGGTTGGCGCGAGCACTGGGATGCCGCGGGGCTGCTGCTCAAGGCAGGTGCTGTCTGCCAGGGCGCCGATCTGGTCGGCGAATGGCTCTACACCGAGTGCACCAAACGGAAATGACGTTCCGCGGGTAGCGGTCGGAATTCGGAGGACTGTCATGAGGGACTATCAACGTAAATGCCGGATGCGGATAGCCGTCGCGCTCGGTGCGGCGACCATGCTCTTCTCCATGGGCGGGATTGCGCGCGCCGAAGACCTCGTCAACACCGGCTATTTTGGCGACGTCGCCATCAAGGGCTATGACCCGGTAGCTTACTTCACCGAAAACAAGGCCGTCGAGGGATCGGCGAAATATTCGCACCGCTGGCTCGGCGCCACCTGGCATTTCGCCAGCGCCGAACATCGCGACCTTTTCATGCGCGAGCCCTCGAAATACGCCCCGCAATATGGCGGCTATTGCGCCGATGGTGTCTCCTTCGGGACCGTCACCACCAATATCGACCCGAAGGCGTGGCGCATCATCGACGGCAAGCTCTACATCAGCTACGACCCGGGTGCCGCCGACGGCTTCGAAAAGAACCCCAACAAGGTGGTCGACTCGCAGAAGCACTGGTCCGAGGTGCAGCAGACGCTGGTTACCGAAAAGCTGCACACCAATTGGCAGGCAAGCGCCGAGTGAGGCTCTAAGAAACTTGGTCGGCCGCGACACACTCTGTTCGCGGTCGACCGAGTGCAATGTCCTCACGCTGGCAATGGCGCCGGCTCAGCCTTCTCAGCCTTGGGGAAGGGCCTGAAGGTCAGGGCGATCAGGAAGGCGCCGATCCCGATGCCCCAGGCGCCGATATAGAGCCAGCCGTAGCTCGCGAAGGCGTCGTAGATCAGACCGCCAGCCAAAGGACCGGTTGCCATGCCCAGGCTGCCAGCCATTGCCGTCCCGCCGATGACAGTGCCCATCATGCGCAGGGGAAAGTTCTCGCGGGCGATCACGGCGTATAGTGGCATGATCCCGGCGTAGATGAAGCCGAACACCGCCGCCACCGCATAAAACGCGCCAAGATCGCGGACGAAAAAATACGCCAATGCGCCGAACGCCTGGAGCAGCAGCCCTGAGACCAGGACGCGCTTGGCGCCGAACCGATCCCCGAAAAGACCGAAGGCGACGCGACCGCCCATGCCCGCCAGCCCCTCCACGCTATAGATCGAGACCGCCGCAATCATTGGGATGCCGCAGCTGATCGCGTAGCTCACCGTGTGGAAAATCGGTCCCGAATGCGTGGCGCAACAGAAGAAGTTCGTCAGAAACAGGATGATGAACTGAGGCGATCTCATCGCCTGTCCTACGGACATGGCGGTTTCCTGCTCTCCAGCCGGTGAAGCGACGGCATTTTGGCCTTCGAGAGCGGGCGGTCGGCGTACCAGCAGCGCGACCGGGATCATCACGGCCGCGGTAAAGGCGGCGATGATCAGGAGGGACGTTCTCCAGTCATAGATGGTCACGAGCCAGGCCGCGAAGGGCGACATGGTCATGGGCGCCATTCCCATGCCGGCCGAGACGAGAGACACGGCAAGGCTGCGGTGTGTCTCGAACCAGCCGGTCACGCAGGCCATCATCGGGGCAAAGATCGCGGCGGTAGCACCGCCGACAGCCAAACCGAACACGAGTTGAAACTCGATAAGGGAGGTCGCCTGGCTTGCCAGAGCGAGGGCTGCGGCCAAGACAGCCGAGCCAATCAACACCACAAGGCGAGGCCCCCAGCGGTCTGACAGCGTACCCCAGATCATGCTTGCCAGCGCCATGGCGAGAAACCCGATGGTCATGGCACTGGAGACGCCGGTGACGGACCACCCGGTATCGCGGGAAATCGGCAGAAGGAAAACCGGAAGTGAAAACATGGAGCCGATTGCGATGCAGCCCAACAGGCCGCCGGCGGCAACAATCACCCAGCGATATGGACTTTGCGTCTGGATCTGCGCATTCGACATGAAAAGACCTCTTGGCAAAATTGGCGACGCCCAGGCAGGTGGCGCTCCTTCAAGACGAACGAGCTGATTGAAAAACGACATGCCTTTAAAAAATTCTGCAGCGGGCGTAGCAGGCGGCTTACCGCCCGCCGTTTGTCATCGTGCCCGACGTGGGGGCGGGTTCGGAGGCGGGTCGTCCAATCCTACCTCGGCCGACGGATGGCTCTGATCTTGCCGGCGCGCCCCCCGCCGCAGAAGAAGCGGTCGCGGCCGTCGGATTCCAGCCCCGACACGCCCATACCAGGCGGCATGTCGAGCCGCTCCAGGACCGCGCCCGTTTCGGGATCGACGCGCCGGACATCGGCCTCGTCGCCTTCCCAGGTGCCGTGCCAGAGTTCGCCGTCGATCCAGGTGACGCCGGTGACGACGCGGTTGGACTCGATGGTGCGGAGGATTTTTCCGGTCTCGGGATCGATCTGGTGGATCCTGCGGCCCCGGTGCTGGCCCACCCAGAGCGTGCCTTCGGCCCAGGCGAGCCCCGAGTCACCGCCGCCTCCCGGTGCCGGGATTGTCGCGAGCACGCGGCCGCTCTTCGGATCGATTTTCTGGATGCGGTCCTCGGCGATCTGGAACAGGTGCCGGCCGTCGAAAGCCGTTCCCGCATGGGCGGCGACATCGATCGAGCGCGTCAATTCTCCGCTCGCCGGATCGACGGCGTTCAGCCGGTCGCCGGAGGCGAACCAGACGTGACTGCCGTCGAACGTGACGCCATGCACGTCGTCTGCTTCGGGGAAGGGGCCGTATTCACGAAGGATTTCGGCGGCGGATCGTTTCATGCTTTTCCTCCTGATGCATGATCTCCTGCAGCGCGGCACAAAGCTCGCCGCAGCATTTGGCTTGCCGCGATGCGCCGATCGATCCGATGGGCCGACATCGCAAGCTTACTCCACGATTTTCCAATAGGAGTCCTTGCGGATCACCTTTCCGTTGCGAAACGTGTAGAAGTCACAACCCCGGACCTCTATTCTCGTTCCCTCGCGGTTCGTGCCTGTAAGGGTCCATTTCGAAATGCCGGTATCGGCCGCGGAATCCACAAAATGCTCGTCGTCGTCATAGTGGACATCAGGCAGGCCTTCGAAGCGTGTTGCCAGCGCGTCACGCACGTTCCGTTTGCCCTCAAAACGGGAACCCCAGGGCATGTTTCCTCTCGGCATCTCCAGGACGCAATCGTCAGAAAAGAACGCCATGATGCGATCGAGGTCATGGGCGTTAAAGGCCCCGCATAGCTCCGTCAGTGTCGATCGAATGTCCATCGCGCCAGTCTCCATCTACAGCGTCCTTTGCGCGTCTGATCAGACGCGCAAAGGACGCTGTAGCACTTTGAATTGCCGCATGTTCTTATCCTTAAATCAGCTCCGATTTAAGGAAACATGCGGTAGCCGAAAGCCTGCCGAGAAGTATCCGTCTTTATCCAGCCCGCATCAATCGGGCCCTGGCCGATGACGCCGTAGCCTCACACTAGTCGTTCGGCAGCGGGCCCGGGAGTAACAAGATTGTCGGGAAGCCGGTGAGCGGCGGGGTCATCCAGCGGCGCGCCGGACCGCGGCCGAAAGCCTGCACCTTGCCGTCTGCAGCGAGCTGTTCGAGCGCCCGCTGCACGGTACGAGGGCTGGCGTCGAGCGCGATCGCCAGCGCGGAGCTGGACCAGGATTCGCCGTCGGCAAGGAAGGCAAGCACCGCCGCGTGCCGCTCCTCGACAGGTGGCGCCAGCACGACGACCTCGTGCGCATGGCGCGGCACCAGCGCGAAGCCTCGCTTCGTCGCGCTTATGTCCGCGAGCGCCCGTAACTCGGCGCGAAGCCGGCCGATTTCCACCCTGAGCCGCGCGCGATGGGATTCATCGGCGTGTTTCGCGCGGAAGGCGCGGGAAAGCAGCGTGCTCCTCGGCACGTCTCCCGGCCAGGCGTCGGCCAGCGCACGCGCCAGCGCGAAGAGGATCGGGCGCGTCGCGAGCGAGACCGCCAGCCTCTCGTCCCTGACGACGTTGCGGCAGGCGTCGACGACGAGCGCACCGGACGAAAGCAGCGCCTCGACCTCCTCGAGCAGGAGGGGCTGTTCCTCGCCGCGTGCGATCAGGCGCGCCGCCGGTGTCTTCAGCACCAGCGATGCGGTCTCGACCTCCGCCGTCAGCGCCGGGATATCCGCCTCGCGCGCGGCCTCGGAGGCGCGCGTGAGCGCGGCGCGCGCGGCCTGCGTCTGCAGGCGCCGGGCAGCGATGCCCGCGACTGCCAGTTCATGGGCGGCGCGCAAGGCTGGGGGAAGCGGGGAGGGATCGAACCCGGCCAGCATGCGCTCGGCCTCGTCGAGGCGGCCGATCAGCAGCAGCCGCCGGACCTCGACGTTCAGTGCATGGGCGGCATTCGCCCGGTCGCCGTGCGCTTCGAGCGTCACGCGTGCGGCGTCGAGGGCCTTTGCGGGCCAGGTGAGGTCGCGCGAGACGAGCGCAATCTCGGCTTCGGCGACGACGCAGCGGGCGCGCGCCACCGCCTCCTTCCGGCCGAAGGCGCGCGCGGCGCTCTTCAGCAGTGCCTTCGCGCGAACAAGATCGCCGAGCTGAGCCATGGCGATGCCCCGGAGCGCCAGCGCGGGCGGATCATCGCGGAGCGCAACCCGCTTCAAGGCGCCGAGCGGATCGCCCGTTGCAAGCGCGCGTGCCGCGGCGGTGATCAGCGAATCCATCGGAATCCCGTCACACTTGTCACTCTCACCATTCGTTCTCCCGTCCTAATCTGCCTCACGACCAAACGAAGCAGCACGTCGCGCCAGGAAGGTACGACGACAAATGGCCAAAGGAGAAGAGTGATGACGGCACATGTGACCGGAACCCGTGACGAATGGCTGGCAGCGCGGCTCGACCTGCTCCAGGAGGAGAAGGAGCTGACGCGGCGCAGCGACGAGCTGGCGCTCAGGCGTCAGGCGCTGCCCTGGGTCCGGATCGACAAGGACTACCGGTTCGACACCGAGGACGGAAACGTTTCGATCAAAGACCTCTTCCGCGGGCGTTCGCAGCTCCTCGTCTACCACTTCATGTTCGGACCGGACTACACGGCCGGTTGCCCGTCCTGCTCCTCGATCGCGGACGGGTTCAACGGCATCGTCGTTCATCTTGAGAACCACGATGTCGCCTTCTCGGCGGTGTCGCGCGCGCCGCTCGCAAAACTGCAGGCGTTCAAGAAGAGGATGGGGTGGAGCTTTCCCTGGGCGTCCTCGAACGACGGCGAGTTCAACCGAGACTTCAGCGTCTGGTTCACCGCGGAAGAGCAGCGCGCGGGCACCATAGAATACAATTTCCGCCGCGAGCCGCCGGCGCCGGAGCCGCTTGCCGGAAAGACCGTTCGGGAGTGGAGCGGCGACGAGGGGCCGGTCGCGCAAATCGCGGCCATGACCGGCACCGACGTTCCCACCTACACGCGCGACAGGCCCGGCGTCAGCGCCTTCGTGCTCGACGACGGTGTCGTCTACCACACCTATTCCAGCTATGCGCGCGGACTGGACGGGCTGTGGGGCGTGTATCAGTGGCTCGACCGAGCGCCTCTGGGGCGTAACGAGAACGGTATCTGGTGGCGCCACCGCGACGCCTATGGGCGGGGTTGACGCCCGATGTTGCATCATCCCGAGAGCTCGAAAGGCGCCGCACACGGCGCAGCCGACTGGCTGTGCCTTGCCGCTGCCCCCACTTTCGCGATCATGGCACTGCTGACGACTTCAGCGGGTGGCGCGGACATGATCTGTTCCACCACGCAGGACGGTTCCCCGCTGAGCGGAATGGCGCTTATGTACCTGCTCATGAGCGCCTTCCATACGGCGCCATGGCTGCGGCTTGTCACAAGCAGCCGAAGCGATGTCCGCCGGTCTTGATCCGGCGCTCACAATCCGGCGCCGCGCCCCCAACTCGCTTGACGAGGCGGATGGGGCGGGCGCCACCGTCTCCGTGTTCACCGCTCCAGCGAAAAGAACTTGAGCGCCTGCGGGGTGACGTGGATGTAGTCCATGTCGGTCTGCTCGCCCGTGGTGTTGCGATAGACATAGCCGCAGACCATGCGGTCGAGGAAATAGCCGCCGATCTTTTCGCAGAGCTGATCGCCCCGGATCTCCGCGATGCCGGTGATGCTGGTGTTGGCGGTGCGATAGGCGGTGTTGCCGGCCCTGTCGAAAGCCTGGATGAACTCGGTGCCGTTCTTGTGTTTGCCGATCCAGGTCTTGTCGGCGGTGAGGCCGGCGAGATTGGCCCCGGCGAGGCGGTCGGCGGCCGATCCCGCAAAACCGAAGGGCCATTCGGGCATGCCCGCCGCTTTCAGTCCGGAGAGGTGGTAGGCCAGATCCCCCCTGTTCCAGTAGTCATAAAGATAGCTGTAATAGGTGAAATTCGCCTCCGGAAAGAGCGCCTTCAGCTTTCCGGCCTCGTCGGCTGCTCGCGCCGCATCGCCACGATGGGCATAGGCCGCGGCGAGATATTCATGGGCGGGCTCGGCATCGGGCAGTGCGTGGCTCGCCGTTTCGATCAGCGGGATGGCGCGGTCGTTGTCGCGGGCGGTGTAGAAGACGATGCCAGCGAGCAGCTGGAAGCTCGGCGGCGGCGAGGGGTCGAGCCGCAAGGCCCGTTGCATCTCTCCGATCGCCTGCTGGTGGCTGCCGGTATGGGCAAGGATCAGCGCCAGATTGCCGTAGGCCTCCGCGTCGCTCGGCTGGGCGGCGACCGCGCGATTGGCGGAATCGAGCGCCTCGGTGGCGCGACCGTCGACGAGCTGCAACAGGGCAAGCACGGTATGCGCGCGGGCATTGTTCGGGTCGAGCTTCAGCGCCTCGCCGGCGGCGTCATAGGCGATCTTGCGGGCGACCGCCGCGGACCAGAGATAGTTGTAGTCGTTGCGCCAGACATCGACGGCGACGCGGGCGATGCCGGCATGGGCGTTGGCGAAACGCGGATCGAGGTCGATCGCCTTCTGGTAGAACGAGAGCGTGCGGCGATAGGTGTTGACGTCGCTGTAGATCAGCCCTTCCTGCTCGGCCCTGAGATAATTGTCGTAGGCTTCCAGATTGTCGGTCGGTATGCGGGCGAGCTGATCCTGCTCACCCTGGCTGAGCTTGACCTCGAGGGCTGACGTGATCTTGCCGATGACATCGTCCTGGACCGCGAAGATATCCCTGTATTGGCGATCGTAGCGCTCGGCCCAGAGCGAGTGGCCGGTGGTCGCGTCGATCAGCTTGACATTGATGCGCAGCCGCATATCCGCCCGTTGCAATGTGCCTTCGAGCACGTAGTGGACGCCGAGCTCGGACGCGACGTCCTGGATGTTCGTCTCGGAACTGCGCACGGCAAGGACCGAATGACGGGCGATGACGAAGAGGCCGGAGACCTTCGAGAGCTCGGTGATCAGATCGTCGGTCAGGCCCTGCGCCAGATGGTCCTGCGTCTCATCGCCGCTGACATTGATGAAAGGCAGCACCGCGACCGAAGGCTTGTCCGGCAGCGGATAGGCGATGCGCTGGGGAGCGGGCTCGGGCCAGAACAGCGTCCACGGCTGCCACCAGAGCAAGGCTCCCGCGAGCATGCTGGCGCCGGCCGCCGCGGCAGCGAGCCAGGTGCTACGGGTCTTGCGCACGGCGACCGTCTTGCCCGCCGCCGCCGGATCGAGCACGACGCGATAGACCCGCACCGGCTCCGGGATGTTCTTCACCTTCTGCTCGCCGAGCGAGACGAAGCCGACGGCAAGCTTCGTCCTCAGCTGGTCGTAGGCGGAGCCGGAAATCGCGATGCCGCCCGGTTCGGCGAGCGGCTCCAGCCGGGCGGCGATGTTGACGCCGTCACCGTGGATATCGTCGCCCTCGACGATGACGTCGCCGAGGTTGACGCCGATGCGGAAATCGAGCCGACGATCCGGCGGCGTGCCGGCATTGCGTCGGGCCATTTGCCGCTGCACCTCCACGGCGCAGCGAAGCGCATCGACGACGCTGTGGAACTCGACGAGCAGGCCGTCGCCCATTGTCTTGACCAGGCGCCCGTGATGTTCGGCGATCTGCGGCTCGAAGACCTCGACAAAATTCGCCTGGAAGCGGATGCGCGTGTCCTCTTCGTCGATCCGGCTCAAGCGGCTGTATCCGACGACATCGGCAATCAGGATGGCTGCGAGACGGCGCTCCATGCCCGGTCTTCCATGCGCGGCTTTCCCGCAGTGCGTGTACTCCGCCGGCTTCCTCGGCATGATAATTCATGCCGTCATTCAAACTGTTACAGTGACCGCCGCACATCGGAAAAACCGCGCGGCGCCGTAAGATCAGAAAGAGATTTGAGCGGGAATCGGCCCCACATCTTTCGCAACAGCTTACAGCAGGCGCTTCTCCGACGCCATTGCGGCGGCGGGGCGCGGCCGCACGGGCGAGTGGCGGCGGCCCTGGACGTGGCCGGATAGCAGGCGCGCTGACGTTGAGGTTGTGGCCGGCAGACGGCGTCCTTGCGGACGTCAGCTGAGCGATCTGCTCAAGGTGATAAGAATGCGCTGACTACCGTCTTACTTTGAATTGCTGCATGTTTTATCGTTAAATCGGATACGATTTAAGGATACATGCCCCGGAACACAAAAACAGAGCCCGCCCCGCAGGAACGGACTCTGATGGTAGTTTGCGACGAAATGCCTGCCAACCTACTGGCGCTCATCTATTGCCAGAAACGCCGTGCCCGCCCGACGAAAACTTCGGGCCAATCCGTTTATACCCCCCTCGGGAACCGCCGCCATTCCTGTGAGTTCGCACTCCCAATCAGAGCCCGACTGACGGCAGCGAGCTCTGATCTAAATGGCTACTGAAATGAATTCTTAGAAAAGAATTCTCACGGATTTGCGTGCTCATATTTGCCAAATCCAATGCGCCGGTCCAGTAACTTTTAGGGGCGATCTGTAACGAAACACGATTGTCTTCCGTGCGACGACGGTCGCTCCGCAATCAGTCCAAAATCCGAAACGTTGAGCCTGCCGCGGGGCTTCCAGAACCGAGATGGGGACGTGAGGAATCGTCCGCAAATTCAAATCGTTACAGGCAGTTTTTCGCGTCTCCGAACGAGTGCGCGGCGCCGCGATCCAACCGATCCCCGAAAGGGGAGCAGAGATGGCTCGCGCCGACGCAAATGCGACGCTCCAGAATCAAAGTGCTAGAGCGTCCTTTGTGCGTTCATTTGAACGCACGGCGTCCTAGATCACGATGATTTTAGGTCGGATCGACCTAAAATCATGAACGTGATCGATTCTAATAAGTTAGAGCGGGGTGCGGGCGGAAAACCGCACACACTTTTCCTCATCCCGCTCTAGCCGTTAAAGGCGCGTTCGAGCGCGGCGACGTCGATCTTGACCATGGCGAGCATCGCTTCCGTTGCACGCTTGGCACGTTCGCGGTCCGGGTGGGCGACCATTTCGCCGAGCGCACGCGGCACGATCTGCCAGGAGAGCCCCCAGCGGTCCTTCAGCCAGCCGCACTGCTCTGCCTCGCCGCCGTTGCCGATGAAGGCGTCCCAGATGCGGTCGACGTCCTGCTGGCTGTCGCATTCGACCTGGATCGAGAAGGAATGGTTGAAGGGGTCGAGCGGGCCGGCTTCGAGCGCGATGAAAGCCTGACCGTCCAGCTTGAATTCGATGATCGATACGCTGCCGGGAGGGCCGCTCGGCGTCTCGGCGGGAATAGTCGTTTCGCGACCGATCGAGGAGTTCGGGATGACCGACACGTAGAATTTCACGGCCTCACGGGCGTTCTCGGCGAACCAGAGGTGAGAGATGACCTTGGACATGGGGAAAGCCTCCTGTTTGCGTATCTCAACCGGTATCCGGTTCTATCTAGGACGCTTCCGCTTCGCCGCTTCCGACAGCAAGGCCCAACGAATTTTTGCACACCCGCCCGATCACGCCGGTCCGTGCCGAAACGGCAAGGAGCTTTCAGCGTGACCGCATTCCTGGCGCTAAGTGTTTTTCAAATTCGCACGACAAATTGGCGGTGCGCGAAACGTCGGCATTGACTTGGTTGAGTGCCGACTGTACCGATTGATACACAGTTTACCGATCAGTACATAAACAAGGAGATGAAGATGTCCGAACAACGCCCGCCGCTGCCGCCTTTCACCCGCGAGACGGCCATTCAAAAGATCCGTGCGGCCGAAGACGGCTGGAACAGCTGCGATCCGGAAAGGGTGTCGCGCGCCTATACCGTCGACAGCCATTGGCGCAACCGCGCTGAATTCGTGGAGGGCCGTGAGGCGATTGTCGCTTTCCTGACGCGCAAGTGGAATAAGGAGCTCGAATATCGCCTGATCAAAGAGCTTTGGGCGCATGACGGCAACCGCATCGCGGTGCGCTTCGCCTATGAGCATCGCGATGACTCCGGCAACTGGTATCGCGCCTACGGTAACGAGAACTGGGAGTTCGATGAAAACGGTTTGATGCATACGCGCTACGCCAGCATCAACGACATGCCGATCAAGGAAGCGGACCGGAAGTTCTTCTGGGACAGGTCCGGGCCTCGGCCGGCGGATCATCCCGGCCTTTCGGAACTCGGATTGTAACATCATGGCAAAGACCGTCGCGGAGCGCTCGGACGTCATCCCTGTCCTGGCCGAGATTTTCCGGGAGCATGGCTTCGAAGGCGCGAGCCTTTCGGTCATCAGCGAGAAGACCGGGCTCGGCAAGGGCAGCCTCTATCACTTCTTCCCGGGCGGAAAGGAGGAGATGGCGACGACGGTGCTCCGCGAAATCGACCAATGGTTCGAGCAGCACGTCTACCTGCCGCTTCGCGAGGCGGAGGACCCGCACACGGCGATCAGCGCCATGTGCCAGTCGATGGCGGCTTATTTCCGCTCCGGCCGCCGTGTCTGTCTGGTCGGCGCCTTCGCGCTCGACAATGTCCGCGACCGCTTCGCCGATCAGGTCCGTGGCTATTTTGCCGGGTGGCGGGCGGCACTCGCCATGGCTCTCGAGAGGGCCGGCAACGACCCGGCCACCGCGGGCGACCTTGCCGAAGAGGCGGTGATCGCCATTCAGGGCGCACTGGTTCTCGGCCGCGCGCTCGACGATACGGCGGTGTTCGAACGCGCGCTGGCGCGGGTCGAGGCGCGGCTGCACGCGGGGAAGGGTTGAACTGGTGGTTCCATTGGCGGGGCCGCTCAGACGCCGGACGCTGCCGCACGGCGCTTGCACCGTGGCGGCTCGTCGCCGCTCGCGCTTGGCGACATGGCGTGCGAGGTGGGATTGAGCCGCATGCACTTTGCCGCAGCCTTCCGCGGGCCGACCGACAGTGGTTGGATCAGTGCTCGCCCGGCTCTTTCAGCCGGCGGACCAATGTCCGTCCGCGGCGGAACGCCGTCAGCGCCGCGCCGAGGGCGACCACCCAAAGAGCGATCGTCAGCACCTCGTTGTGGCCCTGCCACAGGGGCTCGAAGATGGAAATGACTGCGGCGGCGGTGACCGTCGCCATGCGGTGCTGCTTGGCCATCGGCCCGGAAAAATCGCTCGGGTTTCCGGTGGCGCGGCCAAGCTCGCGGACATAGGCGGTGAGGACGGCCAAGGCGGCAGCCGCCCAGCCGAGGCCCGGCGCGCCGATGCCATAGCCGAGCCCCGTGAGTATCAAGAGGTCGGCGACACGATCCGGAAACTCGTTCCAGAAGGGGCCATCCGGCTCGCCCTTGCCGCCCTCGACGGCGACCATGCCGTCGAAGAGGTTGCAGAGCAGCCGGAGCTGGCAGAACAAGGCCGCCGAAAGCAGGTAGACGATCCGCGACGCGCCCATGCTCTGGCCCGCCAGGAAGAACGCGCCGCCGGCGAGGGCTGCGGCTACCATGCTCGCCTGCGAGATCTGGTTGGGCGTGATCGCCTGCGCCGCCATCCATCGGGCGATCGCGCCGGCCCAGCGCGTGTTGCGGCTTGCGAGCGGCCGCCGGTCGCCTGTCTCGGTCATGGTTCCACGCCTCTCTTCCTGGAGATCGAATACGCATAGGTCCACGCGTAGGTCGTCGAGACCAGCAGCGGAACCGCGACGGTCTTGAGTATTTCGGGCGTTCCGCCGAGAGCGTGGAGCGATACCAGCAGGCTTGCCGAGCCGAGGCAGGCAATCAGCGGTGGCGCCCAGAAGCGCGCGGCGCCGTCGAAGCGCTTCGAGAGGCCGTCGATCACGGACTTGAGGAAAAGCGTGAGGCCGGCTGACAGCGCCCCTTGCAGGAGGCCCGAAACAAGCGGCTGCGGCATGGGATGAGCGCTGTTGGCAAAGACGGCCCAGCCGCCCATGGCCAGAAAGGCGAAGAGCACATGCACGGTGCTGCTGCGCGCCCAGCCCCTCAACACGGATCTCATGAGAGCGACCACCAGTAGCGCACGATGTGGAAGAAGATCGGCGCCGAGAAGACGACGGAATCGAGCCGGTCGATCAGCCCGCCATGACCCTCGATGAGATGACCCCAGTCCTTGACGCCGCGATCGCGCTTGATCGCCGACATCACCAGTCCTCCGAGAAAGCCCATGAGGGTGATGATGAACGACAGGAGGCCCGCCTGGAGCGGCGTGAACGGCGTGATCCACCACAACGCGGCGCCGATCAGCGTGGCGCTGGCAACGCCGCCGACAAAGCCCTCGACCGTCTTCGACGGCGAGAGGTTCGGCGCGATCTTGGTGCGGCCGAAGAGCTTGCCCCAGACATATTGCAGCACATCGCTTAGCTGGACGACGATCACCAGGAAGGCGATCAGCAGCACGTTGCGCCCCTCGTAGCCGGGTATGTCGAGGGTCAGCAGCGCCGGCACGTGCGAGACGCAGAAGACTGAGATCATCAGGGCCCATTGCACTTCGGCGACGCGAAGCAGAAAGCGCTCCGTATCACCCCGCAGCACCGAAATGATCGGCATCAGCAGGAAGGCATAGACGGGGATGAAGATCGAGAAGATGCCGTACTCCTCGGCCCAGAGCAGGTAATACTGGATCGGCAGGACGAGGAAGAAGGCCGAGGCAAGCGCCCAATGGTCGGCGCGCCGGGTGTAGATCAGCGTGATGAATTCCCTCAGCGCCGCAAAGGAGCAGAACGCGAAGAGGACGAGGACGCCGACGCGGCCGGCGATGAAGGCGAGGCCGATCAGGATGACCATGGCCCACCAGGCCCGGATGCGGGCATTGAGGTTCTCGACCGCTGCATTCGGTCCGTCGGTCGCGAGACGCCGCTCCAGCAGGTAGCCGACCGCCGAGGCGACGATCAGCACGCCGAAGATGCCGAGGACGAGGGTGACGAGATCGGAGCTTGCCGCAGTCATTCGCCGCTCCCCACCGGTTTCGGCGCGAGCGCCAGCAGAGCGACGCGCATCCGATCGAGAAATACTTCCTTGTCTTCGCCGGGCGCGATGCGGAGCGCGTTGCCGAAGGTGACGGTGCAGATCAGCGGGATCGGCACGATCTCGCCCTTCGGCATGACGCGGTTCAAATTGTTGATCCAGACCGGCACGAGATCGACCTCCGGGCGCTGATCGACCAGATGGAAGATGCCGCTCTTGAAGGGCAGCAGTCTCTCCTCGGTCTGGTTTCGCGTGCCCTCGGGAAAGAGGATCAGCGACGAGCCGTCATCGATAGCAGAGACCATCAGCGCGATCGGATCCTGCGTCCGCTTCTCCCGGTCGCGCTCGATCAGCACTGCGTTGAAAACGTCGCGCCCGATGAAGGCGTTGGTATGCGATTTCAGCCAGTACTCGGCGCCGGCGACGGGGCGGGTCCGATGCCTGAGCCGCGGCGGCAGCACGGCCCAGACCAGGACGAAATCGCCGTGGCTAGAATGATTGGCAAAATAAACACAAGGCTTGGCCGGCAATCCTTCTTCCGACCAGATGGCGCGAACCGCGGTTATCGCGCGGGCAAACAGGACGAAGGCAGCCGCAGCGACCTTCGCAACCAAAGCCTTCATCTGGATTCCACCCCCCGGTCAGCCCCGTGACGCTACCGCATGATTCCTCAAATCGGAATCGATTTGAGGAATCATGCGGTAATTCAAAGCGCTACAGCGACCTTTGCGCGTTCGGTTGGACGCGCGGCGCTGTAAAGCAAACTGTAGCACGACCGTTGCGGCAGAAAAGACGCCTTGTTTGGTGAGGAGCGGGGCATGCGACGGTGCTTCCTGAGACTTTTAGAAGCTGCTAAACTTTTTCCCGCCGCTGTCCATAAGTCGGAAGGGGGACGGCCATGAGGCGAAGGTGGGGTGCGATATTCCTGGCGGCGGTGGCAGCGGCGCGTGCCTTTGTGGCATTCGCCCCGACGGCATCCGCGGACGCGATGGACGAGTTGGTGGCGGCCGCCAAGAAAGAGGGGCAGCTTAGCGTCATCGCGCTGCCGCGCGACTGGTGCGGATACGGCGGCATCATCGACGGCTTTGCCACGAAATACAGGCTGAGCGTCAGCGAACTTCAGCCTGACGCCCCGTCCGCCAAAGAGATCGAGGCCATCACGCAACAGCCGGGAAAGACCGGCGCTGAGATGCCGGACGTCATCGATATCGGTCTCTCCTTCGCCCCGTCGGCGAAGAGGGAGGGCCTACTGCAGCCCTACAAGGTTTCGACCTGGGACACGATTCCGGACGCCGCCAAGGACGCGGACGGATACTGGTATGGCGATTATTACGGCGTGGTCGTTTTCGAGATCAACGCGAACCTCGTTAAGCAGTCGCCGCAGGACTGGGCCGACCTTCTCGCCCCTGAATACCGGAACAGCGTCAGCCTCGCCGGCGACATCTTCTCGAACCAGGCGATCCAGGGCGTGTTCGCCGCGGGCCTTTCGGCTGCGAAGGGCAATATGGACGAAGCCGCCGATCGGGGGCTCGAGTTCTTTGCCGACCTCCACCGCAAGGGCAATTTCGTTCCGATCGTCGGCGATGCCCGCTCGCTTGCCGACGGCCGTACGCCGATCCTCATCCGCTGGGACTATCTGGCGCTCGGCGACCGTGACCGTCTTGCGGGGAAAACCAAGGTCGAGATCGTCAGGCCGGAGACCGGCGCCGTCGCGGGCGTCTATGTGCAGGCGATCAGTGCCCGGGCTCTGCACCCGAATGCCGCCCGGCTATGGATGGAATATCTGTACTCGGACGAAGTGCAACTCGCCTTCCTGAAGGGCCATTGTTCGCCGATCCGTCTTGCGGACCTCGTGCGCAACGGAAAGCTGCCGGCCGAATTGCGGAATAGCCTCCCGCAATTCGAGGGCGGCGTGGGCTATGCAGATCCGGCCTTTCCGAGCGTCGACGAGCAGGAAAGGGCGCGGGAGATCATCATGAAAGGCTGGGACGGCATCGTCGGCGCGAAGTTTGAATGCCGCCCGCCCGAAGAAAGTTTCGGCCCGATGTCGTCCAACGACAGCGGGCTTTGCCCGGCTCCCGTTCCGCAGTAGCCGAACGCTGAAACCACGCAAACTGCATTAATTCACCGGCTGCGGCTCCGGGAATTTCCATGAGCCGTTCAGGATTTCCTCGCGCGGCCGGTAGAGCCGCACCAGGTAGTTCCAGCCGGGCGTGATCGGCAGGCAGTTGACGGTCTGGGTGTCGCAATTGCCGAACTGGATCGCGACGGCGCCATCGTCGCCGGCCTTGGCGGTGAGATTGTTGAGCGTATAGGCGTTTTCGCTGTTCTCTTCGAAATAGCCCTTGGCGTTGTAGACGCTGATCGACCAGAAGCCGTCGACGGGCACATCCTTGACGTCGAGCTTGTAGACGGTCTTGCCGTCGTTCTTCTCGGGCGTGACAGTCAGGTAGAGCGCGTCCTTTTCCGGGTTGCCACCCCAGACGGACGCCGCGCCGATCAGCCGCCTCACCGGGTCGACTTTACCCTTCGGGCCGAACATGTGCTTGGAATCGGGAAGGGTGGCGGCGAGTGCCAGCAGCGCCTGGCGCACCTTCCCTTGGCTCTCGTGATCCCAATTGGGGGTCTCGAACTTGCCTGGCCCGCCCGGCTGCTCGATCTTGATCGCGTCCTGCAGCGCATGGACCTCGTCGAGGTCGCCGGGAACGATCGGATTGACCAGGATGCGGATCGCGGCGAGCACGTAGCGCGTGCCGATTTCTTCCTTGCTGAGCGTATGGCTACCGGCGCCGTAAACAACCTTTGGCGTGTACTGGTCCTCGTCGATCACCTGCATCGACAAGAAGCGTTTGCCCGGATCTGGCAGGGTGACCGTCACCGGCGCGGCATCGAGCTCGAACACGGCACCGCTATAGAGCGTGTCGCGGTTCATGCGGATCACGGTCTGTTTGTCGATCGGGGTCGGCTCGCGATTGACGAAGAACTTGCCGAAGCCGCCGTCCTTGAGGACGCCGCCGAAATAGAGGTCGGTCTCCGCCCGGACAAAATTATCGGGCGTGACGGGCACGGCGTTGCCGGCGGTTTGCGCCTGCGCAACGCCCGCCACCGCGAGCGCCAGCGCGAGGAAAAAGAACGCGGATTTCGTCGTCATGATGCATCCTCCTCACGGGGGGGCAGTTCGATTTCTGAAGCGGCGGCGCCTTCCACTGTCCGTCGAGCGCTTCCTGCTTCGGCCAGTAGAGCCGCATGGCCGTGAAGAAGGGGCCGCTCGGAGCGGGCAGCCAGTTGGCGTCCTCGTCCGCAGCCGGCGAATCGTGCTGGATCCGGAGCGTGATGCCGCCATCGGCGTCGCGTTTGAGGCCAGGCAGCATCGGCGAGTTGATCAGATAGCGGTTGAGCGGATTGGCGTAGAGCAGGCTCTCAGGCAGTTCGTAGAGTGTCAGCGACCAGAATGCGTTGACCGGTGGCAACTCGTCGGGACCGAAGCGCAGCGTGTACCGATTGGCGCCCGTGAGCGGTTGCTGCTGATCGTCGGTGAAGTAGATCGGGTAGAGCGCTTCTTCCTTGGAATTGCCGTAGATGCCGAGCACGGCGGCGGACATGCGGGCGATGTAATCTCCGTTCAGGTGCTCGCGTGTCCCGACGGTGTCGCCGCTGGTCTTCTTCCCGGTTTCGAGCTCGTTCTTCTTGAAATCGTCGAAGGCCGCCCAGGCCTCGGCCATGCCGTCCTTGACGGCTTGCTGCTGCTCCGGAGACAGTGTGTCGGGATCGAACGTAATGTCGGGACCGATGCCGAGATCGGCAAAGCGCGCACGTATCTCCGTCTCCGACGGGTGTGTGGGGCTGAACTGCAGGATGAAGTTCAGTTCGTCGAAGAATTCCGGCGAGGCCTTCTGTTCCTCCCGCGTCAGCGGCTTCGGGAAGTCGATCGTGGCGGGGGCGGGGGGCGCCGGCTGCCCCAGGAAGCGGGACAACGGCTCGACCGCGTAGCCGGCCTGGATCTTCTTGACGTTGTCGATGTCGGCCGAATCGAAGAGCTGGGTGCGATAGAGCACGAAGGCGAAGTCGGTTTCGGAACGGATCACTTGCTTGATGCCGGGCGGCGTCTCGCCCTTCCAGCCCGGCCCGGCGAGCAGAAATTTCCCCGCCTCGTTGCCGGTGGCGCGGCTGCCGACATAGGCGAAATTGAAGGTGTACTGGTCGATGAACTGGAGCGAGTAGTAGCGCCCTGTCTCGACGGCGGGAACGGTAAAGACGAGGGGTTCTGCCCTCAGATCCGCGCCGACGAACGAATAGGGCGTGTCGGAATTCGGCGTCTGGATCGCCTTGTCCTCGGGGGTGTAGACGCGCGCGGTGTTGAAGAGCGTGTTCCAGGGAGCCTTGTATTCCGGGTCGCTCTTGTCGACGAAATAGGAATATTGCACGCGATAATTGTCGACGAGCGGGAAACCGTAGATATAGGCCTCCTTGGCGATCGCCCGGGCTTCCTCCGGAGAGAGCGTCTGATCGGCCGCGCGCACGGCCGTCAGCGGCGCGGGCAGGGCCGCCGCAAACAGTGCCAAAATCATTAGAAACGAGCGTCGTCCGAGCATGGCGAAAACCTCCGGCGAGGACTGGCGATGGATACGTCCATCTTCGGCCGGCGGTGGCGAAGCGCAAGTACGTTACGGTTACGACGGCGAGGCATCCGGGTGGCCACGCGTGGCCTCCACACCCGAAGACAATTGCGCGTGCAGTGGTATATTCCGGAGGGGAGAGTGAACACGAGGTTGCCGCCGACGCCGAACCGCCGGCGAGACAACCGGCGAAGGAGGAAAGCATGGAAAATCCGGTCCCATTACACCCTTATCTCGACGCCGGCATGGCCAAGGGCAGCGCCACATTCAGCGGCGGCACGCTGGTCTGCGCCTGCAAGGACCGTCCGGTCAGGGTCCGCGTCAACGGCGGGATCGCCCACAACCACGCCTGCGGCTGCACCAAATGCTGGAAGCCGAAGGGTGCGGCCTTCTCGATCGTCGCGGTTGCACCGCATGACAGCGTCACCGTTGTCGAAAACGGCGACAAGCTCGAAATCGTCGATCCGACCGCGCTCATCCGGAGGCACGCCTGCAAGGAATGCGGCGTGCACATGTACGGGCCGGTGGAGCGCGAGCACCCGTTCCAGGGGCTTGACTTCATCCATCCCGAACGGTTCGAGGAGAGCGGCTGGCCGGAACCGGGCTTTGCCGCCTTCGTCTCCTCGATCATTGAAAGCGGTGTCGATCCCGCGAAGATGAACGGTGTGCGCAATCACCTGAGGCGGATCGGGCTGGAGCCCTACGACTGCCTGTCGCCCGAGTTGATGGACTATGTCGCCACCTGGGTGGCGAAGAAGAGCGGGGCGCTGAAGCAGTGAGCGGCAGAGCGGGCGGGTAAAATCGATTTCCGCACAGGCGAGTGAGGCCGGTGCAGGAATCCGATCCGTTCCGCTCCATTCATTTGCCAGCGAATTGCTGGAGGAGGGCAAGCCTTGGCAAACGAACTCAAGCATGCGCCGGATTTCAGCCTCAAGGGCAAGGTGACCTTTGTGACGGGCGCCTCACGCGGGATCGGCCGCGCCTGTGCGCTCGCCTGCGCGGCCGCCGGATCGGATATCGTGCTCGGCCTGCGCGACATCGCCGCGTCCGCGGAGTTGATCGGCGACATCCGGGACATGGGGCGGAAAGTCCTTCCCGTCCGGCTCGATCTTTCGCAACGCGCCGACATCGAGGCCTCGGTCGCCGAAGCGATCGCGATGTTCGGGCGCATCGACGTGCTCGTCAACAATGTCGGCGTCGCGCCCGGCAACCTGGCGGAGGATGTCGTCGAGGCCGATCTCGACGAGATCCTGAACGTCAATATCAAGGGGACATTCCTGATGACGCAGGCGGTCGGCCGGCAGATGATCGCTCGGAAGGCGGGCCGCATCATCAGCATCAGCTCGCAGGCGGGCACGGTAACGCTGCGCGGCGAGGCGATCTATTGCACGAGCAAGGCGGCGATCAACCATCTCTCCCGCTGCCTCGCCGCCGAATGGGCAAGATACGGCATCACCGTCAATACCGTTGCGCCGACCTTCATCTGGACCGACGGGACGAAGCCGGCGCTCTCTGACGCGGACTTCTACGACCGGACCGTGGGGCATATTCCGCTCGGCCGGATCGGCGACACCGACGATGTCGTCGGTGCAGTGGTCTTCCTGGCCTCGCCGGCCGCTTCGCTGATCACCGGCCTTAATCTCCTGGTCGATGGCGGCTGGTCGGTCGCCTGAGGCGACGGCCCCCCCTGTGGCCGTTCAAAAGTACCGCATGACAAGAAGGAACGACTGACGAACCGGGCCTACGGCGCCCGTGCGCCATCGCATGCGCAAAGGCCGCCGTAACACTCTGAATTGCTGCATGATTTTGTCCTCGATCATGCGGCGGCCAAGGAGGAATATCCATGCGTGACAAGACGATCCATACAGATAAGCATCCCGATCCGGAAAGCAGCACAAGCGCCGTCAGCCGGCGCGAGATCCTGTTTGCCGGCACAGCGCTCGCGGTGACCTCCGCTCTCGGAACGGCAGCCTCGCCGGGGACCGCGCAGGCGCAGGCAACGACCGCGCCCTCCGGCAAGCCGCCGAACGTCCTGGTCATCTGGGGTGACGATATCGGCACCTGGAACTTCAGCCACAACAACCGCGGCATGTTGGGCTACCAGACGCCGAACATCGACCGCATCGCCCGCGAAGGCCTGTCCTTTACCGACTATTACGCCCAGCAAAGCTGCACGGCGGGACGCGCCGCCTTCATCGGCGGCAATGTGCCGGTCCGCACCGGCATGACCAAGGTGGGGCTGCCCGGCGCTCCGCAAGGCTGGCAGAAGACCGACGTGACCATAGCGACGGTCTTGAAGAGCAAGGGTTATGCGACCGGCCAGTTCGGCAAGAACCACCAGGGCGACCGGGACGAGCACCTTCCGACGATGCACGGCTTCGACGAGTTCCTCGGCAACCTCTATCACCTGAACGCCGAGGAGGAGCCGGAGAACCGCGATTATCCGAGAGATCGCGTGCTGGCCAACGGCAAGACGTTCCTCGAAGAGTTCGGACCGCGCGGTGTTCTGCACAGCTGGGCCAACGCCGATGGGACGCAGAAGATCGAAAACACCGGCCCGCTGACCAAGAAGCGCATGGAAACGATCGACGACGAGACCGTCGCCGCGGCCAAGGACTTCATCACCCGCCAGCATCAGGCCGGCAAGCCGTTCTTTGTCTGGTGGAACGGCACGCGGATGCATTTCCGCACGCACGTGAAGGAGCAGAACACCGGAATTTCGGGGCCTAGCGGCGACGAGTATCATGACGGCATGGTCGAACACGACATGCATGTCGGCGAACTCTTGAAGCTGCTCGACGACCTCGGCATCGCCCAGGACACGGTGGTGATGTACTCGACCGACAACGGGCCGCACTACAACACCTGGCCGGACGCCGGCACGACGCCGTTCCGGAGCGAGAAGAACTCCAACTGGGAAGGCGCCTATCGCGTTCCTGCCTTTGCCCGCTGGCCCGGCCGCTTCCCGGCGGGCAAGACGCCCAACGGCATCGTTTCCCACGAGGATTGGTTGCCGACCTTCGCCGCCATCGCCGGCGAGCCTGACATCAAGCAGAAGCTGGCGAACACGATCGAGCTCAATGGCCGGACGTACCGCAACTACATCGACGGCTACAACCAGCTCGACTACTTCGAAGGCAAGGTCGACCAGTCGCCGCGTCACGAGTTCTGGTACGTCAACGACGACGGTCAGGTGGTTGCAGCGCGTTATGACGACTGGAAGGCGGTGTTCCTCGAAAACCGCGGCGAGGCGTTCGGCGTCTGGCGCGAGCCCTTCACCGAACTGCGCGTGCCGCTGCTGTTCAACTTGCGGCGCGACCCGTTCGAGAAGGCCCAGCACAACTCGAACACCTATAACGACTGGTTCCTCGACCGTGTGTTCGTGATCGTGCCGATCCAGGCGCTGGCGGCGAATTTCCTCCAGTCCATGAAGGACTATCCGCCGAGCCAGACGCCGGGCTCCTTCAATCTCAGCAAGATTGAAGAGCAACTGCGCTCGGCCGGCGGAGAGTGATCCGCCCCATCGCTTCGGCCGTCGCGCGTCTTATCAGACGCGCAAAGGACGCTGTAGCGCTTTGAATTGCTGCTTGTTTTCATCCCTGAATCGGCAACGATTTAAGGAAACATGCAGTAGAGGCGCGACGGCCGGGGCGTGATTTGATCGTGCCGTGACCTGGAGAAGCTGATATCTTGCGCGGACAACAGCGCGGGGAGGGAAGCCATGCGGATCGCGGTGATGGGCTCGGGCGGCATTGGGGGCTATATCGGCCTCAGGCTCGCGAAAGCGGGCGAAGACGTCACTTTCATCGCGCGTGGCGAGCATCTTTACGCGATGCGCAGCCGCGGACTCAGGCTCGAAAGCCCGCTCGGCAATGTCAGCCTGCCGAATGTCAACGCCACCGACGATCCTGCCGAGATCGGCGTCGTCGATCTCGTGATTTTCGCGGTCAAGCTCTACGACAGCGAGCAAGCGGCGGCCGCGATCGCCCCGATGGTCGGGCCGAAGACGATCGTCCTGACGTTGCAGAACGGCGTCGATGGGCTCGATATCCTCGCGCGCTCAGTGCCACGGCCGCAGGTCGTGGCCGGCGCCATCTACATTTCCACCTATCTGGAAGAGCCGGGTCTGATCAAGCAGACAAGCGGGATGACGCAGATGACGGTCGGCGGGCGCAGCGACCTGATGATCGCCGCCTTCCGCGACGCCTGCGCCCGGGCCGAGGGAATCTCCCTCCAGGTGGTCGATGATGTCGAGCCGGTGCTGTGGATGAAGTTCGTGACCCTTGCGGCCTTTTCCGGCGGCACCAGCCTGATGCGCTCCGGCATCGGCGCGATCGTCGCCGACCCGGAGGGCCGGAAATTCATGGAGCAGTTGCGCGACGAGGGCATGGCGATCGCCGCGGCCAAGGGCCATCCGATGCCGGAGGGCTATGTGCAGCAGGCCACGTCGCTCTGGCAGATGCTGCCGCCGGAAACACAATCCTCCATGGCCAACGACCTTCAGCGCGGCAAGCGGATCGAGCTCGAATGGCTGTCGGGCCGGATGCACGCGCTCGGCCATCAACTCGGCGTGCCGACGCCGGCGCATACCGCGGTCTACCGGGCGCTTCATTTGTACGCAAACGGCGCGGCTTCGCGGTGAGGGCGGGTGTTCCGGCATGACTCACGAGACAGTCGAGTCATCCGCGCCGCGGACGCGGCGCTGCTGGATCCCTGTGGCAGGCACAGGGATGAGGGAGAAAAAAGCGTCCACAAACCCCTGACGGAACCATAGAGAAGCACCCCCTCGACATTTGCCGCCCAATGCCTAAGCTCCGCGACACTTTGTTTCACGGAATTGCCTGATGTCGCTTCGCCTTGCCACCTTTAACATCGAAAACCTCATGAGCCGCTTCGACTTTTCCGGCTTTCGCAACCAGTTGAAGCAGGATCGGGTGCTGCGGCTGTTCGACGTCAGGAGCGAGGCCGAGTACCAGCGGCTGGAGGAGGCCCGCACGATCGCGCATACGGACGACACGCGGCAGATGTCGGCGCTGGCGATCGCCGATTGCGACGCGGATATCCTCTGCCTGCAGGAGGCCGACAACATGGCGGCGCTGCAGGCCTTCGAATACGGCTATCTGTTCCGCATGGTCGGCAACGGCTACCGGCAGAAATACCTGATCGAGGGCAACGATTCGCGCGGCATCGATGTCGCCGTGCTGATGCGCGAGGAGACGCGCGACGGCCGGCCGATCGAGTGCCTCGACGTGAAGAGCCATGCGGGGCTCACCTATGCCGACCTCGATCTCTTCAATGACGAGCTGGCGCAAACCAATCGGCCGGGCGACCGCATCTTCAAGCGCGACTGCCTGGAGGTGGACTTGAGGATCGGCGGCCGGCCGCTGACGCTCTATGTCGTGCACTTCAAGTCGATGGGGCCAGCGCGCGAGGGGCTCGACGGCCGGCAGGCGACGATGCCGCTCCGCATCGCCGAGGCCAAGGCCGTGCGCCACATCATCGAAAGCCGCTTCGGGCGGGGCCGCACCGCCGACAAGATGTTTGCGATCTGCGGCGACATGAACGACTACCAGGAGAAAGTGGAGATCCGGGGCGACCGGCGCAACGGCTATGAATTCGTGCCGAGCGAGGAGGCGGCAAGCGCGCTCGACATCTTCACGCTCGATGGCTTCGTCGAAAACCCGATGCTGCGCCGGCCGGTGCTCGACCGCTGGACGCTGTTCCACAGCCGCGGGCCGGAGGAGCGGCATCTCTGCCAGCTTGACTATATCTGGCTGTCGCCGGCGCTCGCCAGCCGCAACGCAGGCAGGGTGCCGGAGATCATCCGCGCCGGCCAACCGTTCCGGACGATCTTTCCGGACGGGCAGGCGGTGGAACGCTATCCGCGCACCGGCTGGGACCGGCCGAAGGCCTCCGATCATTGCCCTGTCGCGATCACCCTGGATATCTGAACATGAGCCTTCTTCAAAGCAACCGCGCCGAATGGCCCGCCGAGGGCACGATCTTCCCGATTTCGGCGGTCCGGATCGATGTTTCGCCGGAGCCGCATCCGTTCCATATGGCCGAGGTGGAGCGCGCGCAGGAAAGCTGGCAGCACGAGATTGCCGCGAACCCGCACCTCTTTGATGGCAGGATGGTGCTGCAGCGGACGATCCGCATCGAGGACGGGCGCATTGCCGCGAGCGGCCACGTCGTTCCCTATTCGACCTTTCTCTGGTGGCGCAGGAGCCGCGCGCCCGGCGCCCTGCATATCTTCGGCATGCCGATGATCCTTTCCTCGGACGGTGCACTGATTGCCATCCGCATGGGCAGCCACACGGCCAATGCGGGACGGGTCTACAGCCCCGGCGGCTCGCTGGAGCCCGAGGACATCGTCGACGGGCGCTGCGACCTCGACGGCAACATTGCGCGCGAGGTGCGGGAGGAGACCGGCATCGAGCTCTCCGAGGCGACAGCGGAGCGCGGCTACCACGCGGTGCACATGAACGGCACCCTCATAGTCTTCCGAATCCACCGGCTGGCGGTGACGGCCGACGAACTCGTTGCGCGGGTGGCCGACCATGTCG
Source organism: Sinorhizobium chiapasense (assembly GCF_036488675.1). NCBI lineage: Bacteria > Pseudomonadati > Pseudomonadota > Alphaproteobacteria > Hyphomicrobiales > Rhizobiaceae > Sinorhizobium > Sinorhizobium chiapasense. The sequence goes on along the minus strand of NZ_CP133148.1, from coordinate 2,342,330 downwards.
CGACCGACCCGCATCCGGAAGTCGACGAGGCGGTGGCGATCCGCGGGCCGGATCCTCAGGCGCACAACTATCCAGATTTCATCCCGCCGATCCTTGAGTGGTTGTTTGCGAAGAACGGAAGATAGTGTTCGCCATCGTTGCCGATCACGTGGCGCTACTGCGTGTTTCCTTAAACCGTAGCCGATTTAAGGATGAAAACATGCAGCAATTCAAAGTGCTACAGCGTCCTTTACGCGTCTGATCGCAGTACACGACAGGAGCGTAATTGGGTTCGCTGGATGCTTTTCCCTCATCCCTGTGCTTGTCACAGGGATCCAGCAGCGCCGCGTCTGCGGCGCGGAAGAGTCTTTTCAGCCCAAGGACTTGGGCTGGCTGGATTCCTGTGACAAGCACAGGAATGACGAGCGGAGGAAAGCATTGCCGTACCGCGACCGACGACGCAGCAGTACGCTACTGTCGTGTAGTGTGGCGTCCGATTGGACGCGCGGCGCTGTAGGCTTTCCCTCGCTTGATTACCTTTCGACTTTTATGAGGACGGGCTAAACTATCCCGCATAGTGTGGAGAGGCGGGATGGTGGACGAGCGCGTCGAACGGCGAGTTGCGGTCATTATGGCGACCGATATCGTCGGCTACTCCCGCCTGATGGAGGCCGACGAAACCTCCACGCTCGACGCCGTGAAGCGATTGCAGGCTTCCATTCTCTCGCCGAATATCGCCGCACGCGGCGGCCGCATCGTGAAGCTGATGGGCGACGGCTCGCTCGTCGTCTTCAGCTCGGCGGTCGAAGCGGTGGACTGTGCGATATCGCTTCAGGAAGAACTGGTGTCGGATCAGAAGGACGTCGTGCTTGACGATCGCATCCTTTTCAGGATCGGCATCAACCTGGCCGATGTCGTCATCGAAGGGGACGATCTGCTCGGCGACGGCGTCAATGTCGCCGCCCGCCTGGAGGCATCCGCAGAGCCGGGCGGCATATGCATCGCCGATATCGTCCACCGGCAACTCGGCGCAAAGTGCCGTTTGGATTTCCGGGATGGCGGGGAGATCGCGCTGAAGAACATCGTGCGGCCCGTTCACGTCTGGCACTGGGGGCACGCGCCGATGGCCGGGCCATCGACGTCTTCGCCGGCGGCGCGGACGTCGATCGCGATCCTGCCGTTCGAGAACTCAAGCGGAGCGCCGGACCAGGATTTTTTCAGCGACGGCATTACCGAGGATATCATCGGCGGCCTTGCCCGGTTTCGTTCGCTCTCCGTCATCGCTGCCAGTTCTTCCTTCAGCTTTCGCGGCAAGGCGGTGGGGCTGAGGGAGATTGGCATCAAGCTCGGCGTCACCTATCTCGTCGAAGGCAGCGTTCGACGGTCGGGCGAACGGATCCGCATCACGGCGCAGCTTGTCGAGGCCACAAGCGGAAAGCACCTGTGGTCGGAGCACTACGACCGCAGCGTCACCGATATTTTCGCCGTCCAGGACGAGGTGACCAAGATGATCGTCTCGACACTCGTCGGGCAGATCGAGAGTGCCGATGTCCGGCAGGCGCTGCGCAAGCCGACGACGAGCCTCGCGGCCTACGAATTCTACCTGCGCGGGCTCGTGCATATGCGCAGCTACGGCGCCGACGACAATCATCAGGCCCACATGATGTTCGGGGCGGCGCTTGAGCGCGACCCGCAATTTGCGCTCGCCCACGCTTATCTGGCACTGAGCATGATCGCGCTCCACGGCTACGCCAACGCGCCGCGAGACATTCTCGACGCTGCGCTCGCGCTTGCGCGAAAGGCGGTCCTGCTCGACGAGGGCGAGAGCGGCTGCGAGCGCCTGCTGGGGCTCATTCACACGAACCGTCGAGAGTTCGATCTGGCAGAGCGGCACTATCGCCGGGCCTACCAGCTCAACCCCAACGATGCGAACACACTGGTGCAGATGGGCGGGTTGCTGGCGCGGCGCGGCAAGATCGAGGAAGCGATGCGATGGATCGACGAAGGCTTCCGGCTCAATCCGTTCCCGCCGCCATGGTACAGTGCTACCCTTGGCAACGCGCTCTATATTCTCGGGCGATACGGCGAAGCGGCGGCGGCGCTGAACGAGCTGCCCAATCCCGGCCCCTTCACCTGCGCACGCCTCGTCGCCTGCTACGCGCAGGCGGGGGATGCGGCCGCGACCGATGAGGCGAAGGCGCGGCTTCTAAGACTGTGCCCGGATTTTTCGACAGAAGACTTCATCAACCGCGGCCTGCTCCTGGAGCGGCCCGAGCAGCGCGAACTGTTCCGCCAGGGCTTGCTGAAGGCGGGCCTGCCGGAGTGAGGCGGTCAAAACGGACCGTTTTTTGACAGCACCGGAGCCGCGACGGTAGCATTCCTCGATTTCGGGCGGGTAAGCGGCGATTGCTCCAAGCAGGTCACCCCGGTCGCACCAGCTCGCCACGGAGCGTGGGACGGCATTGCCTTGCGCAACAGCTGGATACCCGCCTCCAAAGAGGTAGACATGTCATCGGATCGTTCCCGCTCACTCGACACCCTCGTCGCGCCGCCGCAGGGCAGCACAGCGTCCGTCGCCGAGGATGCCCTGCGTCGTCGCCTCAACCGGAACCGCCTTCTGGCGACATCGCTCCTCGTTTTCATGGGGGCAGTCCTCCTCGGCACGCACCTCGTCACCCAGCCGGGCTTTCTCGTAAGGCTGCTGCGCGCAACCGCCGAGGCGGGCATTGTGGGCGGGCTTGCCGACTGGTTCGCCGTAACCGCACTCTTTCGCCACCCGCTCGGGATTCCGATTCCTCATACGGCGATCATACCCAGCAACCAGGAACGCATCGGTCAAACGCTCGGCCGCTTCCTTGAACGGCATTTTCTGACCGAGGAGGTGCTGCTGCGGAAGTTGCGGAGCGCCCAGGCGGCGCAGCGTCTTTCCGACTGGCTTGCCGCCCCGGCAACCGCGCCGGTCCTTGCGGAGGCCGTCGCGGCTGCGCTGCCCTATGTCATTCGCACGCTCGACAACAAGGACCTGCAGGACTTTGCGCGACGGAGCGTCGGCGAGCAGGTGCAACAGGCCGATATTGCACCCGTCATGGGCCGCGCCGTTCGTATAATGACGGCAAGCGGCGAGTCGGACGTGCTGTTCGAGCGAGCGCTCGGCGTTGCCTCCCAATGGCTGGAGGAGAACCGCGAGCAGATCTTCCAACTTGTCCGGGAACGCAGTCGCTGGTGGATTCCGCGGACCATCGACCGAAAGATCGCCAACGCGATCGTCACGGGCTCCGCCGAGCTTCTGAACGACCTGCGCGAACCCGAGAGTGATGTTCGGCTGAAGTTCCGCGAGGCGCTCAATCACCTGGTCGATGACCTGATCAATTCGCCGGCGCAGCGTGAGCAGATCAACGCCTTCAAGAACCGCATTCTGGAGCACCCGGAAGTCAAGGCATGGGTCGCCGTGGTATGGCGCAAGAGCTCACGTGCGATGCTCGAGGACCTGTCGCAGCCAGACTCGAAAGCGCGGATGGCAGTGGAGAAACTCTGCCTGCTGGTTGGCCGGGCGCTCGCGACCGACGCAACGATGCTGAAGCATATCGACGCAATTCTCGAGAGATTTACCGTCTATCTGATTTCGTGGCGCCATGAGATCGGTGCGTTTGTCGCGGAAGTGGTGAGGAGCTGGGACACGAGGACGCTGGTGGATCGCCTGGAACTCGTCGTTGGCAGCGATCTCCAATATATCCGCATGAACGGCACCATCGTCGGCGCTATCGCAGGGTGTTGCATCTTCCTGGCGTCTCAATTGCTCGGATGATTTGAGCCGCGCTCGAGGCTGCTGAATCCACGCAATTCCGGACGGAAAGCCGTTGCACATTTTCCCTGGAATCGCGTTAGGCGTGCAATCAACGCGCAGCGCCGAATGTGACAGTCTGGTGACAAACTTGGGACAATATTTGGTGTTCTCCTGAACCATCCCGGCGGAAAATCGTTGGAGACATCGGACGAGCCTTCAAGGAGCAGGACATGGCGCTGCGTCTGGTCACGGGCTTGATAATCGGCGTCGCAGCGGGCCTGCTTGCGCCAATCATCGCTCCCATACTCAGACCCCTCGCCAAATCTGCGATCAAGGCCGGCGTGATAACCTACGATCAGGCAAAGGTGGCTGTCGCGGAACTCAACGCGAGCACCGATACGGCCATTTCCGAGATCAGAGCAGAAATAGAAGAAGAGCGCAAAGCTGCCGACGGATCATCCGGATCCAAAGCCAAATCCTGACCGCTAGATCAGGTCCGACCCGCGGCATGCTCGCCACGGAAAGGAGGCAACTTCAATGGCGATAATCGAAGATGCATTGAAAGGTGGGAACGTAGTAACGGGCCTGGCGATCGGGGTGGGTGCCATCGTCCTGGCGCCACTCGCAGCCCCACTGCTGCGGCCGATTACCAAGACGATTCTGAAGGCGGGACTGGTTGCCTATGACCAAACCCGCGTCGCCGTGGCCGAGATGAACGAGCGGGCGTCCGACCTCGTCGCCGAGGCAAGGGCGGAAATGGCCAACGGGGGAGAGGCCGAGACCGCGGGCGGGCGCCGTGCGCCTGAGAAGAAGACTGCCGCTTCCAGCAGCTAGTCCGTGCAAGCATGAGAAATTCTCGCCGCCGTGTTGGCTTCGGGCCAGCACGGGAGGTGGGGTATTGATCTTTTTTCACCGCCGTGATCGCCTCGGACTTGCTGCAATTCCGAGGCGCCGGTCGGGGAATGGTAGCCTGCGATGCATACCTTCGTCGAAACAAGAAGGCCCAAGACAAGTAGGCCCAAGACAACAGGGCGCAATGCGCCCAGCAACCGTGCCGCAGTCTCCATCGTCCCAATCCAGGTGTCCGTGCCGGGACGTGCCCGGCTGAAGGTCGACGGCCTCAAAGGGTCGAGCGAGGTCAAGGATCTGCTGGAGCGGGCAAGCCCCGCGGCGCCGGGCGTGATCGACATCAGCGCCAGCGACGCTACCGGAAATATCCTCCTCGAATTCGAGAAAACGTCGAACCTCGACTCGATCATCGACTACCTCGCGGCTTTGCTCGGAGGCGAAATCGCTGCGCCGGGCGATGCGCGAGATCCCGAGTGGCACAGGCTTTCGCCCGCGCGATTGTGTTCGACGCTCGAGGTTTCGCCGGAGGAAGGACTATCGCGCCCGGTTGCCTCCCAGCGCCTCGCAAGCATTGGTCCCAATGTCCTCGAAACCATCCAGCCGCGGTCGAGCGCGAGCATTCTTGCGGCCCAGTTTCAAAGCGTGCCGGTCGCGATGCTGCTTGGTGCCGCAGCGGTTTCCATCCTGACGGGGGGCGCGCTCGAAGCTGCCGCGATACTCGCGGTGGTGGGCGCAAATGCCGTCATCGGCTATCAAACCGAAAGCCGCGCCGAGCGGACGATCCAGGGCCTGACATCGCACGGGCCGCGAGCGGCGCAAGTCGTGCGCGCAGGCGCAAGCGCCGCCGTCCCGATCCAGCAAATCGTGCCTGGAGACGTTCTCTTTGTGCAGCGGGGCGACGTCCTCCCCGCCGACGCGCGCCTCGTGGACTCTCAAGCCCTGAGCGTCAGCGAAGCGATGCTCACCGGTGAGAGCGTACCGATCGCGAAGACGGTGCGCACGATCAGAAGGCGAAACGTGCCTCTCGGCGCGCGGTCGAACATGATCTATCGCGGAACGATTGTGACGGGAGGCAGCGGACGCGCAATCGTGGTGGCGACGGGATCGCTTACTCAAGCGGGCCGGATCCAGCGGCTCGTCGGCAAAACCGCCACCCCGCAGACGCCTCTCCAAACGGAGCTCGGCGACCTGGGGCGGCAGCTCGGCTGGCTGACGCTGGGAGCATGCGCGGTCCTCATGCTGGCGGGGTGGCTGCGCGGCTTCGGCCTTCTGCACATGGTGCGCTCCGCGCTTTCCGTTTGCGTTGCCGCGGTACCCGAGGGCCTGCCGATGGTGGCGACGACCGTGCTTGCACTCGGTATAGAGCGACTGCGACGCGAAGGCGTTCTCATCCGCAAATTGGACGCGATCGAAACGCTTGCGTCCACACGGGTTGCCTTCTTCGACAAGACCGGAACGCTCACGCGCGGCCGCATCTCGGTGGATACCGTCCGGGTAGGCGACAGGACTTACTCGATCGAGGACATCCGGCGAAGCGCCGCAAAGCCGCAGGGAAGCTTGCGCCGTCTGTTGGAAACCTGCTGCCTCTGCAACGATGTCGAGATCGTCCAGACCGGCACAGGGCAGCATCTGAACGGCTCGCCGACGGAGAGCTGCCTGATCGAGGCCGCCCTCGACAATGGCGTCGACGTGGGTGCCCTGCGCACGCGTCTTGCCCGCATTACCGTGCAGTATCGAAGCGAAACGTCTCGGCTCATGGTGACACGACACCTGGCGGAAGACGGGATGCTGATTGCGGTGAAGGGAAGCCCGGACGACGTCCTGCGGCGGTGCGGGGCGGAAATCCTGCCGGACGGCTCCCGGCGAGAGCTTACACCGGGTCGGCGCTCCGCGATAAAGGAGGCAAATCTCGAAATGGCGTCCCAGGCGCTGCGCGTCCTCGGGGTTGCGCGCAAGCAGACGAGAGGCTCCAAGCCGAGCGCACGTGACGGCCGGGATCTCGTCTGGCTGGGGCTGGTCGGGATGGCCGATCAGCTGCGTCCGGGCGTCGGCCGGCTGATGGCACGGCTGCACGAAGCAGGCATCCATACCATCATGCTGACGGGCGATCAGAAGACGACGGCCGCCGCCGTTGGCGAGCGTATCGGGCTCAACGGCCAGGGCAAGCTGGCGGTTGTCGATGCGGCGGAGATCGAAGGGATGACGCCGGAAGAGCTTGTGACGGCCGCTCGTCATGCGCAGGCGTTCAGCCGCGTCAGCCCTGCCCAGAAGCTCAAAATCGTTCGTTCCCTTCAGCAAGCCGGGGCGCGGGTCGCCATGGTCGGCGACGGAGTGAACGACGGCCCGGCCTTGAAGGCCGCGGACGTGGGCATCGCCATCGGGCGCGACAGCACGAGCGCGGCCAGGGAGATCGCGGATGTGATCATCGACGCCGATGGTCTTGCCGGCCTCGAGCCAGCCATAGAGACAGGCCGCACGACGCGGCGGAACATCCGCAAGACGCTCTGCTTCCTGATCAGCACCAACCTTAGCGAGATCCTGGTGGTGGTGGCGGGCACGTCGATCGGCATGCAAGCGCCGCTCGCGCCGATGCAGCTTCTCTGGATCAACCTGATTTCGGATGTCTTTCCCGGCATAGGACTGGCGATGGAGGCGCCCGAACCCGACGTCCTTCAACAGGGTCCGAACGAGGGCGGCTCGGCGATCCTGCCGGCCAGGAAGCTCGGTAGCCTGGCCACCCAGGCTACGGTGATGGGTGGGGCAGCGATGGCAACGGGTCTTTTCGGCGCCTCACGCTACGGATTGAATTCTCCGCGCACGAGGACCATGACCTTCGCGAGCCTGGTGATGGCCCAGCTGCTCCACGCCATAACGTCGCGATCCGAATCCAACGGGATCTTCGCGCCCGACGACCGGCCGCCCAACCACGCACTTTCATTGATCGTTGGCGGATCGATGGCCGTTCAGACGGCGGGACTGTTTGTGCCGTTCCTGAGAAGGCTCCTCGGCATCGCGCCGATCACCGCAATCGATGCCGTGGTCACGCTTGCCGGTGGAACGCTGCCATTCCTCATCATGGAGTGGATGAAATCAGGGCGTAACACCACCACAAGGGAGTTGGTGTGGAAGCGCCGGAGAGATCCAGCGATGCTTCCCGGCGGACCGGCTTTGAGCGCACGGCGCTCTACGCAGCGATCGCGATGACGTCCTCTTCTTTCCTGCTTGCCGCGACAGGCAAGGGGTAGGACGTGGGTTGTGTCAGAGAGTCAAAGGCCGCCCGCAGTATCGGCTCGGCAAGGGGCTCCGCCAACTGGGCAAGGGGATGGCGGGCGAATACGAGAGGCAGAAGCTTCGCCAGCAGAGATACGAGGTCGGTCTCACGGCCGCCGCTGAGGTTATCGGCGCGGCCGGTCCCCATAAGGTGGGGATGAACAGCAGACGACGTGACCGCCAGCCCCGGAATCTCGCGGCAGAGAGCGAGCGGATCGACGGCAATGTCGTGCACGATGACCAGGCTTGCCGCAGTTGGATTGACCGTGACGCTCAAGACGCCGTCGGCGCCGACAAGCTGTTGCTGCAGGTCAGCGAAAAACGTGGTCTGGTGCCGCGCGGCGGGAATCTTGATCCGCAACCGACCCGGTGTGTAGTGAACGATCTGGGCGATCAATTTGGTAGTACCTTTTGCTGCACGGAGGCCCGCCGTTTGAGGGCGCGGCTGTTCGTCGCTCCAATAAGCGCGTCACATGAAGAGCTGATGACAGCGCCAGAGGGAGATTTGGTGTGGGGATCTTCCCGAGTGTTCAGCGCGTGCGATAGCGCTGGTGGAGGCATGATCGACATGCGACACTGACCCTACAGCGCCGTGCGTCTTTTTATGCGCACAAAGGTCGCTGTAGCACTTTGAATTGCTGCATGTTTTTCTCCTTAAGTCGGTTCCGATTTAAGGAAACATGCAGTAGAAAAGGAGGCCGTCATGCTCCCGACAGCAATCATCGAACATTCGATGGCGGGCCGTGTGCGGGTGAGGGTCCCTCTTCGCCGCGGCGACGTCTCCTATTTTCGCTCCGCCGTGGAGAAGTTGTCCGAACATCCGGAGATCGCCGGTTTGCGGGCAAACCCGATGACCGCGAGTATTCTCATTCAGCATGAGACCGACCTGTCCTCGATTCGCGAGATCGCGGCGAGGAGCGATGTGTTCGATCTTCAGGAAGAGCCCATGCCATCGCCGCAGTCTGTCGCACCCCCTCGCAGCGCGGAGAGGACGATCCCCGGCGTGGTTGCGGTGGAACGAAGCCGGGCGACGGCGATGGGCCTGACGGGCCTTGCGTTCTATCAGGCGATGCGGGGCAACGTCGTGGGGCCTGCCACCGAGAATTTCTGGAACGCGTTCGGCGGGCTTCGAATTCTCAACAATTCACTTATTGCGTTTGCCTTCCTCGGCCTCGGCGTCCTGCAACTGACAAGAGGCCGATGGGCAGGATCGGCGTCGTCCCTTCTCTTCTATGCGTTCGTGCTCAGACAGCTGTCTCAGTCCAATTCCGGCCGGTCACCTGCCACGCGGACGGATGACGCGACTGCGGCTTCCGGGCCGGGGAGCCAGCAAATGATTGGCAGGGTTCCCAAAGACATCCACTGACGGGCTTGGGCGCCGCGCGGACGTACCGTGAGCTTGAGCACGCTTAAAGCCACCCCCCGGCAAATCCCGCCCGGCGCAGTCCGGCGACGATCGGCTGGCAGTGGCGCATGATGTTCCAGAGGAGACCGGAGCGGTAGTTTTCGATCATCAGCACGACCGGGCCCTGGTCTATGCCGAAGTGGTAAGGGCTTACCCACCAGCCAGGGTCGCTGCCTTCGACCGCGAAGGTCCGGTTGAAGGATGGCTTGAAGCCGTAGAGGCGCGTCATTCCCAAAGGCATTCTCGCAAAGTTCCAGACGGTCGGGACGACAATCTCCGGAGCGAAGGGCAGGGACGCCACGACCACCCAAGGTGAGACGGTGCCGTCGTCCGGTCCGAAGGGCGCGCCGCGCGCGATATAGTCGTAGAACTCCCTTTCGCCGCCATCGACATTTTTCTTGATCCAGCCGGGGCCGTCGCTCGCGGTGAAGCCCCAGCAGTGCTCGCCGTAACCCGCAAAATTCAACGGGTTGCGGATGGCGTATTCGCGCTGGACGTAGGTCGCATGGCGGCTGTTCTGGAAGTAGTCGCTGTCGTGGTGGCGCATGAAATCATCGCGGATACCGCGGAAGTCGATCCACATGTGCGAGAGCTGGTGGGTGAAGAGCGGTCCCGAATAGAGCAGCTCGCGCCCATAGATGTTTCGCCAGTCGTAGCTTTCCGTATAGGCGGAATAGGCTTCGGCCGGCAACGGATGCGTCGGCGATCCCAGCCCGAGGATGTAGAGCAGCAGGCCCTCGTCGTAACCGCGCCAGCGATAAGGGATGAATCCGTTTTCCGATCGCCATCCATGGGTCAAGGTAAGGTCGTGATCACAGGCCCAGTTCCAGTCGGCCCGTTCGTAGAGTGTGTTGGCCAGCCACCGGACCTCGACCTCGTCGGCGCTGTCCCCGTCGAAATAGGCGGCCACGGTCAAGGCGCCGGCGAACAGGAAGGCCGAGTCGATCGTCGACAGCTCGCACTGCCAGACCCGGCGGCCGGTCTCGATGTCGAGGAAATGATAGAAGAAACCCTTGTAGCCGGACGCGTCGGGCTCCGGTCCCTGGGGACATGCCAGCAGGAACGACAGCTTCTTGCGGGCGAGCTTGGCCGCAAACTTGCGGATCAGGACGCCGCGCTCGACGACCACGGGAAGCGTCGCCAGCGCCATGCCGATCGCCGCGATGCTCGCCGGAGCATCGGGCGCAGTCTTGTCGCGAACGAGCCCGTTGTCCGGATTGGTGCAATGGAGATAGTAGAGCAGCGACGTAAACTGCAGCCGACCGAGATCCTGTTCGGTCGGCATGCGCTCCAGTTTCGGAGCGATCGAGAGCGTCCGTGACATATCGCTAGCCCACTACCGCCTTGTGCCGCTTAGACGTTGTCTCCCTCGGTCGATGTCCTCGGTCGGGATGGTGGTGTGCTCTTCGCGCCCCATTTCCATCCGCTGATCTGAGGCATGTCGTCGCCGTATTTTTCGATATGCTCGCGATGCTCGATCAGCTTCGCGTGGATCGCCTGCTTGAAATAGGCCGCACGCGCACCGAGCTGCGGCAGTCGGTCGATGACGTCCTCGACGAGGTGGAAGCGATCGAGTTCGTTCAACACCACCATGTCGAACGGGGTCGTCGTCGTGCCTTCTTCCTTGTAGCCGCGCACGTGAAGATTGCCGTGGTTCGCCCTGCGATAGGTGAGCCGATGGATCAGCCACGGATAGCCGTGGAAGGCGAAGATGATCGGCTTGTCCCTCGTGAAGAGGCCGTCGAAATCGCGATCCGACAGTCCATGCGGATGCTCGTTCGCTGGCTGCAGCTTCATCAGGTTCACGACATTGATGACCCTGACCTTCAACTCGGGCAGATGCTCGCGGAGCAACTGCACCGCCGCCAGTGTTTCGAGGGTCGGAACGTCGCCGCAGCAGGCCATGACGACATCCGGATCGTTGCCCTTGTCGCTGCTCGCCCAGTCCCAGATGCTGATGCCCATGGCGCAGTGCCGGACGGCCTCCGACATCGTCAGCCATTGCGGCGCCGGCTGCTTGCCGGCGACGACTACGTTGACGTAGTTGCGGCTGCGCAGGCAGTGGTCCGTCACACAGAGCAAGGTGTTGGCATCCGGCGGCAGGTAGACGCGGATCACATCGGCCTTCTTGTTGACGACGTGGTCGATGAAGCCTGGGTCCTGATGGCTGAAGCCGTTGTGGTCCTGCCGCCAGACGTGGGAGCTCAGGAAGTAGTTCAGCGAGCCGATGGGTCTGCGCCACGGGATGTCGTTGCACACCTTCAGCCACTTGGCGTGCTGGTTGAACATCGAGTCGATGATGTGGATGAAGGCTTCGTAGCAGGAGAAGAAGCCGTGGCGGCCGGTCAGCAGGTAGCCTTCCAGCCATCCCTGGCACTGGTGCTCGCTGAGCACTTCCATGACGCGGCCGTCCGGCGAGAGATGGTCGTCCTCCGGATAGATGTCCGCGATGTAGCAGCGGTTCGTCACCTGCAGCACATCCTGCCAGCGGTTGGAGTTGTTCTCGTCCGGGCTGAACAGCCGGAAGTTCTTGCTCTCCAGGTTCGCCTTCATCACGTCGCGCAGGAACGTGCCCATGACGCGGGCGGACTCGGCCACGGTTGCGCCGTGCCCGGAAAACTCGACGGCATAGTCGCGGAAATCCGGCATCTTCAGATCACGCAGGAGCAGTCCGCCGTTGGCGTGCGGATTGTCGCTCATGCGGCGGCGGCCCACTGGCGCCAGCGATGCGATCTCGCCCTTGAGTCGGCCGGCGTCGTCGAAAAGCTCCTCGGGCCGATAGCTCTTCATCCACTGTTCGAGGATGCGGATATGCTCCGGCTTGTCCATCTCGCCCATGGGCACCTGGTGCGATCGCCAGTAATCCTCGCATTTCTTGCCGTCGATCTCCGGCGGGCATGTCCAGCCCTTCGGCGTCCGGAAGACGATCATCGGCCATGCGGGACGCTTGAGATTGCCGTTGGATCGCGCATCGGCCCAGATCTTCCGGATCTCGCCGACGGCCGTGTCGAGCACGCCTGCCAGTTGCCGGTGCACGTCCTCGGGATCGCGTCCTTCGACGAAATAGGGCCTGTAGCCCATGCCCTCGAAGAACTTTTGCAACTCCTCCTTGGGGATGCGGGCGAGGAAGCAGGGGTTGGCAATCTTGTAGCCGTTCAGGTGGAGGATCGGCAGCACGCAGCCGTCGCGGGCCGGATTGAGGAACTTGTTGCCCTGCCATCCGGTGGCAAGCGGCCCGGTCTCGGCTTCCCCGTCGCCGACCACACAGGCGACGATCAGGTCGGGGTTGTCGAATGCGGCACCATAGGCATGGCTCAACGCATATCCGAGCTCGCCGCCCTCGTGGATGCTGCCGGGCGTCTCGGGCGCGACGTGGCTCGGTATGCCGCCGGGGAAGCTGAACTGCTTGAACAGCCGCTTCATGCCCTCCGCGTCCTGGCTGATATTCGGATAAAACTCGCTGTAGGTGCCTTCAAGGTAAGCGTGCGCGACCAGTGACGGTCCGCCGTGGCCGGGGCCGATGACGTAGATCATGTTGAGATCGTCGCGCCTGATCACCCGGTTCAGATGCACATAGAGCATGTTGAGGCCGGGGGAGGTTCCCCAGTGGCCGAGCAACCGCGGCTTGATGTGCTCGCGCTTCAGCGGCCCCTTGAGCAGCGGATTGTCGAGCAGGTATATCTGGCCAACCGAGAGATAATTGGAAGCCCGCCAATAGGCATCGATGAGATGCAACTCATCAGGCGAGAGCGGGGTCTCCGTTCGGATTTCGTGTGCGGTCTCAAGCGTAGACATCGAAGCCTCCTGAGCGAAGTCGGAATGTGACAGGGCAACGATTTACGAGATGCGGACGTCGGAACTCACAACGTGCGGCAGCGGCTATCCTCCATGTCCGCTGCGGCCCCCCTGGCTGTAATGCCTTCGGAATAGGCAGGGCCAATGTCGCACAAAAAGCGCTTCCGGCACAGGAAAAATCCGAACGCGCCTTGCAGGGCCTGAGGGCGTAGCGCGTCGCCCGTGGCGCACTCATTAAATAAATCGCATCCGAGTAAATCGAAACCGCTTGACAGAGGTATTTCCTTCACGTATTTACAGCGCATCCGATTGAAGCGGATCCGAGTTAAATTGAACAGAAAGGATTTCCCAATGACCGAGAAGCTTCTTTTCACCGGCAAGACCCACAACACCGGCGGCCGCAATGGCGGCACGCGGAGCAGCGACGGCAAGCTTGACCTGAAGCTTTCGCAGCCGCATCCCGCCGCCGAACAGCTCTTCGGCGCCGCCTGGTCGGCCTGTTACATCGGAGCGATCGAGCTCGCCGCGTCGCAGCGAAACGTCAAGCTTCCGGCGGGACCCGAGGTCGACACCGAGATCGATCTCAACGTTGACGACGGCTCCTTCTTCCTGCGGGCAAGGCTGAACGTGAGCCTGCCGGGTATCGAGCGTGAGTTGGCGCAGGAGCTGATCGAGGCGGCGCATGGGATCTGCCCGTATTCCAAGGCAACGCACGGCAACATCGACGTGACCACCAGCCTCGTCTGAACGGGATGGGTCGGGTCTGCCTCTCAAGGAAGTCCGGGAAAAGTGTGCAGCGGTTTTCCGTCCGGAATTGCGTGAGTTCAAAGAATCGGGCGGTTCGCAGGTTCAACGAAGCAGTGAACCGCTCCGGCAGGCAGACCCGACGCCTACTGCATGTTTCCTTTAATCGTAGCCGATTAAAGGACAAAAACATGCAGAAAATCAAAGTGCTACAGCGACCTTTGCGCGTCTCATAAGGCGCGCGGCGCTGTAGCCAAAAAAGCTGACAGGACAACAAGGGGAAAAACACGCAATGACCGACAGCCGCGCCGAGCCGCCGCAAGCCTATGGCGAGTTTTCGCTTGTGCTCGATCCGTCCATCTACGAGCCGCTGCCCGATGATTGGTTGATCGGGATAACCGATGTTGTCGGCTCGACGTCGGCGATCCGATCCGGGCATTACGAAGACGTCAACTACGCCGGCGCGTCGATCATTGCCGCGCTCGGCAATGCCTGGGGCGCCTTCGATTTCCCCTTCGTGTTTCGCGGCGACGGGGCGGCATTCGCCTTGCCGCCAGAGGGCCTCATGGTCGCCACTTCGGCGTTGCGACAGGTCGCAGCCTTTGCCAAGAGCAATCTCGGTCTCGATCTTCGAGTTGGCTTGCTGCCTGTCCGCGAAATCCGCGCCGGCGGGCGCGACGTGCGCGTCGCGCGATACGCGGCCTCGGAAAACGCGACCTATGCGATGTTTTCCGGCGGCGGGCTCAAATGGGCGGAAGAGCAGATCAAGAACGGGCGGTATCTGGTCAAGCCGGGCCGGTACACGACGAAGCCGGACCTGACCGGGCTCATGTGTGAATGGACGCCGTTTGCGAGCCAGCAGGGCGAGATCCTGTCGCTGCTGGTCGAGCCCTATGAGCATACGAGCCAAGAGGTCTTTGCTGCGCTCGCACGGCGCGTGCTTGCGGTGTTCGACGCAGGGCAGCGGCAGTCTCATCCGCTTCCAGAGGACGTGGGCGTTCCCAAGAACAAGGCGACCTATGTCGATCCGAAACATTGGTCGGAAGTCGCCTCCAACTCGGATTTCCGCAAATACGACGATGGCCTGCGCCTGACACTCGATTGCACGCCCGAACAGATCGATGCGGTCGAGGCCATCCTTGCCGCGGCGAGGGCGCGCGGCGAGGTCAACTTCGGACTGCATCGCCAGTCCCATGCGCTGATGACCTGCCTCGTGCCGTCCGGCCGGCCGGAATCGCACCTGCATTTCCTCGACGGCATGGACGGCGGCTACGCCAAGGCGGCCGAGATGATGGAGGCCGGCGGGCTTGCCGCTGCGTCATCACGTTAGGTGAAGCCAAGGCGACGCGGCATACGTCCCCTGAAACTAACCTGAAGCTATGCCCGTATCAGTTTCCAGAAGGGCAAGTAGCAGCTTCCTGAAGGAGACACCGCATGACTGGAATGGCAATGACTCAAACGCCTCAAGCAACCGGCGGCAGATTGTCGGGCGAGTTGTACAAGGTCGTTGAATTGATCCTGGACCGCGGGCTGGTCATCGACGTGTTCGTGCGTGTGTCGGTGATCGGCCTCGAGGTGGTCACCATCGATGCGCGGGTCGTCGTCGCCGGCGTCGATGCTTACCTGCGCTTCGCCGAGATGTGCGGCCGCCTCAGTCTCACCGGCAGCAGCCCCCAGATCGGCCGCTCGCTAATCGACGGCGCGCTGCCGCTCGAGCTTCCCGGCCGGGCGCGCACGGAACCGGCGTGACGTAACGGAAAGGATGACTGATGAGCAACTACGTTTACTGTGTCACGCATGCCTCCCACCCACTACCGCTCGAAGGGGCGGTCGGGGTGGGGGAGCACGCCCCCGCCCTCCGGCTCGTGCGCGAGCAGGATCTCGTCGCGGTGGTTAGCGACGCGCCCGAGAACTTGCGCGCGAAGCGGCGCGATCTGGTGAAGCACGATGCGGTCATCGGACGGATGTACGCAGCCGGCACCGTGCTGCCGATGCGGTTCGGAATGGTCGCGCCCGACGACGAGACCGTGCAGACAGAGCTTCGATCGGGCGCGCGGCTCTATGGCGAACTCTTGTCCCGGATCGATGGCCACGCCGAGCTCAACGTCAAAGGCGTTCATGCGGAGGAGGGTCTCCTCCGCGACGTCTTGCTCCAGAACGACGAGCTGCGCGCGCGCAATCACGCACTGCGCGCCGCGGACGGCGGCAGCCACCAGGACAAGCTGGCCTTCGGCGAACACGTGGCCGCCGTCGTCGCGGAGTGGCGCGCGCGTGACGCGGACCAGGTCATCGCCCGCCTGCAACCACATGCCGCGCAGGTACGACCGGGCCCGTCTGTCGACGGTTGCTTCGTCAACGTATCGTTCCTGGTCGCGTCCGGCGCCCGGCCCCGCTTCGACAGCGCTCTGTCGTCGCTCCGCAGCGAACTGCCCGGCTACGCAAGCGTCGAGTTGAATGGGCCCTTGCCGCCTTACAGCTTCGTCGGCGACGAAGCGAACGTGTGAGGCCGTGACGGTGGGACTCCTGTCGCACCTTTTGTTGCTGCCGCTCGCGCCGGCCCGCGTCGCGCTGTGGACCGTCGATCGGGTGGTCGACGCCGCTGCCGAACAGCGTTGCGGCCCGGCCGCCATCCGGCGCGAGCTGGCCGAGCTTTCGCGGCAACTGGATGAAGGACTGATCGATGCCGAGGAATTCGATCGACGCGAGGACGAGATCCTCGACCGGCTGGACGAGGGACGAAAGCGAGGGCTGATCGCATGATGGAACAACAAGGCTTGCGGCACCAGGGTGCGTCGCCGAACCTGGCTGATGTTCTGGAGCGGGTTCTGGACAAGGGGTTGATCATCGCCGGCGACATCAAGATCAACCTGCTCGACATCGAGCTTCTGACCATCAAGCTCCGGCTGCTGGTCGCGTCGGTGGACAAGGCCAAGGCGATGGGGATCGACTGGTGGGAGCACGATCCGGCGCTTTCCCATCCGAGGCCGCGGCAGCTTGCGGTCGAGAACGCGCGGTTGCGCAAAAAGATCAGGGCGCTGGAAGTCGCCGCTCTGGAGGCACGGCGATGAGCGCGGCGAGCTATACATACGCGGTCGCGCACCCGTTCGATCCCATCCAGGTGGCCGGCCTCGTCGGCGTCGACGGCGCCGCGATCCACCTGGTCCGCCACAAGGACCTGGTCGCCGTGGTCAGTCCGCTTGCGCCTGCCAACGCCGACGAAATCGCGCTGCGAGCGAGGCTGGAGACGCTGGCGGAGCTGGAGGCGATCGCACGTGCGCACCACAGGGTCGTGGCGGCGGTTGCCGCTTGCACACCAACGCTGCCGTTCCGCCTCGCGACCGTTCACCGCACCGACGACCGCGTTGCGCAGTTGCTGCGCCGCGAGTATCGGCGCTTCCGCGAGACGCTGGATCGACTCGCGGGCCGCGTGGAGGTGGGGGTAAAGATCTACGTGCAACACGCGGGCGCATCTGCCCCCGCCGCGATGTCCGTGGATGAGAAAACCAGCGGGTCCGGATCGGCGCGCGCGGGGAGGGACTACCTGCGCTACCGCCGCGAAGAACGCGATCGGCGCCAGCACGCGTGGCAGCGCGCAACCACGGTGGCCGAGCAGGTGGACGCCGCTCTCGCCATGCTTGCCGTCGATCGCCGCCAGCACCGAGCGCAGAGCGCCGAGCTGTCCGCAGCTCCAGGCGAAAATGTATTCAACGCAGCCTACTTGGTGGATGCCGGGCTCGCTGAAGAGCTCGCCACCCGTGCACGGCGGCTCTGTGCCGAAAACCCGCACGTGACAATCGAGGTCACAGGCCCCTGGCCGCCCTATTCGTTCGCCGGCGGCGAGCACCGGGGGCACGCGTGAGCCCCGCCGCACTCCCCGCCCGAGAGATCGCGCTCGTCGACCTGCTCGACCGGCTCCTAGCGGGCGGCATCATGCTCACCGGAGACATCACGCTCGCGATCGCCGACATCGACATGGTGCAGATCTCGCTTCGCGCCCTGATCACGTCGCTCGGCCGGACCACGCAATCCGGCGCAACGGAGCGAGACCAGTGAGCGGCGGCGTCGCTGGACATCAGCCGGGGCTGCGCCAGCGCATATCGATGGCGCCTGACACGGTCGAACGAGATCTGGCCCGCCTGGTGCTCACCGTCGTGGAGTTGCTGCGCCAGCTCATGGAGCGGCAGGCGCTTCGTCGTCTCGACGAGGGAGGTCTGACCGAATCGGAGGAGGAGCGCGTCGGTATGACATTGATGCTTCTAGACGACCGCATGTCGCAATTGCGGGAGCACTTCGGGCTCGCCGCCGAAGACCTGAATATCGACCTGGGACCTCTCGGTCCGCTACTTCCGCGTTGATGCGGCAATGCTCGGGCCTTTCCGATCCGGAGACGCGCATGGAAGCGCAGGCAACACGCCACTCGGTAGCAGATGCCGCTCGCGTCAGTGGTCCATCACTACCGACATGAAGACAAAACCCGCCGCGGTCATCAGCGAAACCACGTAGAGCAAGGCGCGTCCGAGGGGGCTGCCGGCAACGTGGGCGCGGCGTGGGTTCTGAGGGTCATAGCAAACGTTGACGCTTGCCCCCGGGGGGCCGGAGTGGGGAATTTCCGAGTCGAATTCGTGCGTACGCCCTGTCTGATCCGTGAAGCGGATGATCGCGGTGTCATAGTCCTCCCCCTTGGACACCCGGACGATCTGTCCCTCGGTCGATGTCCCGACGCGTCGAAGCAGCGCGTCACGTCGCAGTTTCCAGGCGATATCCAAAGCAAGCCACACTCCGACCGCCAGGAAAAGCAGGCGGACAAAGCGAAGGTCCTCGGCAAACCACGCATAAAGCGTGCTGAAGGCCGCGATCAGATCCATGTCCGCAGCACCTGCATATGATCACCACGGCATTTGCCCCGTCGTCCTGCCACTTTGCGGTTATGAGTCAGGGCACGAATTCACGTCAAACAGCCAGACGAGAGCAGCATTTCTTTCGTTCTCACTTGGCGGCGCCAAGTAGGTAGCCTCCGTCCCAGTGCCAGATCTGCTTGTCGTCGACAGTGACCTTGACGACCGCCTGGAATCCGGCGAGCGTCCCGCTGCCGGCATGGAACGCACAGGTTCCTAGCGGCGGGCTGGCCGTGTCGTAGACGACGCAGTACCCGACCGCCGAGTCTCCGTTTCCGACGGTAATGACCGCCGCGCTGCTGCTGAAAAGAGGACTGCCGGTCACCGGCCCATAGTAGAAGATCTTGGTGCCCGCCGGGATCGCCGCGAGGTTCGATTCCGTAATGGTGCAGAAGCTCGGGGTATCGCCGGTGTACTGGCTGCATTCCTTAGAGATCTTGAGTGGTTGCATAGCCGGCGCAGTGGACGCCATAGCCGGCGCAGCGGAGGTTAGTGCCAGGATGGCACCAGCCGACAGGATCAACAGTCTGCTCATTGCCTACTCCCCCTATGGTCGAATTAATGTCTGAGATTCTACTCGTTATCTCCGTTCCGAGCAATTCGCTGCCTAGAATCCTCTGGGCAAGGGGTTGCCGCCGCCTGCCTCGCCGCTGCAGCCGCTCAATTTCCGCGACAACCGCCTGAGGCGTCGGCCGGCGCAAGCGATGCGGCCGGGAAGAGCGATCCCGCAATCCCGCCAGTCCTTCGCATCGATAGCGATCAACCCATTTTCGCACCGTGCGCGCGCAGACGCCTGCGGCTTCGGCAACGGCCTGCGGCGACTGCCCTCTCTCGACCTGCATTACAATGCGCTCTCGACCGCGCGCCGTCAGACGGGCATTCTTATGGATGTTCATCCGGTCCCCCTGGAATCACTGAAGCTTCGACGACCTCAGCTTTGCCGGTCCGGACCGGATGGACAACCTATGGAAAACTCACACCTAGCTGGCTCCGGGAGGTCTGCCCGTTTTTCCGAAGCGCTGCACGAGCCACTGGATGAAGACCTTCAGCCTGGTGCTCTGATGCCTGCCGGGCGCGTAAACCACATGGAAGGGCAGGGGTGGGTGGCTCCATTCGCCGAGGACCTCGACGAGTTGCCCCGTCTGCAGGTAGGGCAGCAGGAACGGCCTCAGGTTCTGGCCGATCCCCATGCCGGCCAGCATCATTGCGATCTGACCGTTGTCTTCATTGGCTGAGAATTGCAGATCGCCGGCGACGTATCTGCGGTCGGGCTTCGTGAAAATCAGAGGCTTCATACTGCCGTCGGCGTGGGAAAAGAAGCCGACCTTGGCATGTTTGCTGTCGAGGTCTTCCGGAGAGGCGGGTACTCCCATCCGCTCCAGGTAGGCCGGTGATGCACATGTGACGAACTCGGCATCGAACAGATGCCTTGCCACCAGAGACTCGTCGCCGATTTCGCCGGCCCTGATGGCGCAGTCGACGCCTTCTCCCATGATGTTCGCAGGTCGATTGCCAATACCTAACGCGATCGAAATCTGAGGATATTGCTGATGGAATTCCGGGAGATGCGGTATCAGAACATTCTGCGCGAAGGTCGGGTGGGATTCGATGCGGAGATGTCCTCGGGGCGTCAGCTTCTTGCCGCGCACGGCACTGTCGGCTTCGTCGACCTCCGCGACCAGACGCGCCGCATATCGATAATATTCCTCGCCTTCCGCCGTCACGACGATGCTGCGCGTGGTCCTGTGCATCAGCCTTGTCCCGAGATGCTTCTCGAGATCCGTCACAAGTTTGCTGACGGTCGAGCGCGGCACCAGAAGCTGGTTGGCAGCTCCCCGGAACGACCCTGATTCAACGACCCGCACAAAGGCTCGCATCGCAAGCAACTGGTTCATCGTGTTTCTCCGGGTGGGAGATTGTCCATGCCTGTGGACGGACATGTCACAGATGAACCATTTTGTTTCCGATTTCAATCACCAGCTATTTCCTGCTCCCGATTGGGGAGTACCGATACTGACAGGAAAGAGTGAGACGATGACAGTCGATCCGAAGAAGGTTCTGCGCCTGAATCTGCCTCAATGGCAGGGCGGCGACCACCCCGATTACAGAATAGGCGCGCGTGTCCTTGCCGCCATAGCCCCGCAACCGCTTGGGCCGGAAGAGACGGTTGCGGTCCCCGAAGCCCATGACGATGTGCGACCGGTCGAGGAGGGCATCGTCTCCCGCCGGCCGCTTCTGGATCTCGTTGCGGCAGCCATGTCGGCCATCCGCCGACACAGTCCCGACGCTGTTGTCACGCTCGGAGGCGATTGCCTCGTGGATCTCGCGCCGATTGCCTATCTCAATGAGCGGTATGGCGACGATCTGGCGGTTCTGTGGGTCGATGCGCATCCCGACGTAATGGGGGCAGAGCAGTTCCGAAACGCCCATGCGCATGTGCTCGCCATGCTGATGGGGATAGGCGATCCCGTTTTTGTGGCCGCCGTCCCGAGGCCGGTGCAAGCGCGCCAGATCCTCTATGTCGGTCTGACCGAAACCACTCCGTTCGAAACGGATTTCATTGCGAAGCATGGACTGGCACGTCTCAGCCCGGAAGACCTGGCCGGCTCGGCCGAGCCGGTATTGGCGTGGCTGCGCGCTTCGGGCGCGAAGAAGGTTGCGGTGCACTTCGACCTGGATGTGCTCGATCCGACGCTTTACGACTTCCTCCTTTCCCTAGATCCGGCGGCCAAGCCGAACGCCTTTGACGGCATCGCGAAGGGCCGGATGCGCTTCGAGGAGGTCGCAAGGATTCTCACGGCCGTGGATGCCGAGGCCGACGTCGTCGGGTTGGCGATTGCCGAATACATGCCGTGGAGCGCGATCCAGCTGTCGAAGTCGCTGCAGACACTCCCGCTGCTCGGCAAGCGATAGATAGTAGGGATCACAGGCGGGGTGGTGAAAGCCCCGCCTGCTGGTTTCGCTCCCGCCATCTTCCGCAACGCCAGCAAATTGCCCTCCAACAGACTTGACAGATCAACTGAATAGGTAGATCGGTCTACATATTTGTTGGAGAGACGAGATGACCGAGAGAACGCCAGCCCGGGAGCGCCTGCTGAAAGCAGCAGCCGAGTTGTTCTATCGCGAGGGTGTCGGGGCGACGGGGATCGATGCGATCACCGCCCATGCGGGGGTCGCGAAGATGAGCCTCTACAATAATTTTTCGTCCAAGGCGGATCTCGTCAACGCGTATATGCAGAGACGTCTCGATGAATGGAGGGACGTCTATCAGGAGCGGCTAAGGACGGCGACGACACCGCAGGAGCGTATCCTGGCGGTGTTCGACTCCTATGTGGACCATGCGGCCCTTGCCTATGCGTGGGGATTTCGAGGCTGCGGGCTCCTCAATGCCGCCGCCGAGCTGCCAGTCGGCGACCCCGGCCGGGCGGTGGTCGCGCTCCAGAAGCAAGAGGTGGAGCGGCTGTTCAGGGAACACCTCCTCGAGATGCAGCCGGCAGCCGGCACGGCGGTCGACGAGACCGCGCAACATCTGTCCTTTCTGCTCGAAGGGGCGATGTCGCGTGCGGGTCTCGACGGGCATGACGCGCGGCTGAAGACGGCCCGCAAGATCGCAATCTCGGTTTTGGAGCAGTTCTGAGGGCAACGTTCTCCCCTCAGGTCTCCGAATTTCTCACAACTGCGCCATCGCCAGAAAACGGACCCCATCCATGAGTGAAGCTGTTGCCGCGGGCTCGTACCGCCCGAAGAGGGGAATGTCGGCGGTTCTCATCCTGGTCATCCTCGAAGCGGCCCTGGTGATTTCCTGGAGCGCCGGCTTTGTCGGCATCCGATTTGCGATCGACCATGCGCCGATCTTCCTGATCCTCCTGTGGCGAAGCCTGGTGTCCGGACTTCTGCTGCTTCCTTTCGCGCTCACCATGGGGCCGGCGATCAGGTGGAAAGATGCCTTCTCGCAAATGCTGTTCGGCGCGCTGGCGATGTCCGGTTATCTCGCCGGGTTTGCGCTTGCGATCTCCTATGGCGTCCCGACGGGCCTCGTCGCCTTGATTGCCGACATGTTGCCGCTTGCGGTGGCGATATTGTCCTGGCCGGTCCTCGGGCAGGCCTTGACCGCGCGCCAGTGGTTCGGCTCGATCCTCGGCATGGCCGGCGTGTTGATCGCCTCGGGCTGGTCGCTCAACATGGGCGACGTGCCGCTTTGGGCCTATGGCCTGCCGGTTCTCGGCACGCTTTCGCTCGCAATGGCAACGCTGTTGCAGAAACGCAGTCCGACGAATTCCATGCCCATCTACCAGAGCCTGTGCATCCAATGCCTTTCGGCGGCCGCGATCTTCGCGGTGTTCGCCTGGCACGAAGGAGGCATTCTCCCGGTGCTCGACATCGGTTTTATCGGCGGTATTCTCTGGCTCGTCTTCGTCGCGACCTTCGGCGCGTGGAGCCTCTATTACATCGCGCTTCGCAAATCCTCCCCGGCCCGGGTTACGGCCATCCTCTATCTGAGCCCGCCGGTGACGATGATCTGGTCCTGGATGATGTTCGGCGAGCCGTTGTCCTTTGCGATGGCCGGGGGACTGATCGTTTCGCTGATCGGCATCATCATCGTCGCGCGCTCGCAAAAGCCAGCTCGTGCGCCATAGGCGGCCACGGCTCGGATCGGTGAAGTCGCTCAGGCCCAACACCACAGTGCAGGGGAACGACGCCAAGTGCGGGCATGCCAGATTGCGATTACCCCTAAAATGTTACTGGAAACGGGGAAAAAATCTGGCACGTTGTACTCCATATTGTTAAGTGGTTTTAGGACGTTTTCAGGGCCCACTTCTCCGGAAGTGGGCTTCTTTAATTCCTTCGCATGGTGGCTGTGTCGCCTATCGCCGACAACGAACAGCGAGCACGCTTTCGTAGACAACGCCTTTGCAGTTGCACGCGCGGGTTGATCTAGCCCTATCGATTAGTGGACAAATCGGCCAATTCTGGCACGATTGGAAGGCCAACATAATTGGCGTCAAACTCAGGGCCCGCCGGTTTCCCGATCATTCCTAGTGGCGGGCTCCTTTTCATCCAACTTCCGCGGCGCAAACGCAGACGAGCTTCGGCGCAGCCGGCTCGCCAAATAATCCTTATAGGCTAGTAGACATGCAATTTTAGTTTGGCAAAATGATTCGGCTACAACTTTGTAGCGTCATAGAATTACCCATTCCTTTTTAGTAGCAATTTAGAGCAGAGCCCCTGAGAGATGACTGGGGGCTCTGTTTGCTAACGCGTTGGGGTTAAATCTGTCCGCGCCAGAGGGGAGTTGTCACTCATCCTTTGGCTGTTGTGCGTGAGGGGCCGGGCCGCGTTCCAGGAACGCCACGACCTCGGCCTGCATGTCGAGGCACAGGTTCTGATATTCGAGCAGCAGTTCTTCGCGCCGAGGATACTCGTTGCGGAGGCTTTCAATGGCCCCTGCGGCAAGAGCATAGGCCTCGAACAGGTCTTCCATTTCCCGGTTCCTGACGGCCCGAAGCTGCTGTCGATGATGTGGTAAAGCCAGCGCGAGTCTGGCTCTGCCGTTGCGCACTAAAGACATTGCCGCAACCCCGGCAGTGCCCGCCGGATTGCGGATACTGCTGCTGTTTGTGCGTGACGTCTACGCCGACCTCGGATGAAGGACGACCTCCTATAAATTCCGAAGCTCACACTTTGTTCCGCGACAGGGAAGAGGATGGCTGACCCGCCGTTTACGGCTTGCCCGGCGTGGCGCGCATGAGGTTATCGCGCAGCCTCGCCACGCTTTGCTGTACCTCGTCAAAGTCTTCTCCGAGCCCGGTGGCATCCGTCAGCGACGCGCCGGGATCGGCGTCTGCAAGTCGGCGGCCGGCGGGTGTCAGGCTCACCCGCACCTGCCGCTCGTCTTCCGGGTCGCGGCGACGGCTGATGAGACCGATCTGCTCGAGCTTCTTGAGGATCGGCGTCAACGTGTTGGATTCGAGGAACAATTTTTCGCCGAGTTCGCCGACCGTCTGGTCGTCCCTTTCGGAAAGCGCGACCAGGGCGATGTACTGGGTATAAGTGAGGCCAAGCTCATCCAGAATCGGCTTGTAGGCGCGGCCGAAGGCAAGATTTGCCGAGTAGATCGCGAAGCACAGAAAATTCGCCAGTTTCGGTTTTTCCGTGCCTGCCTGCGGGGGAGCGAGCGTGGCCGAATCCGGGTTCTTTGCAGGGGTCATGGCATATCCAATCCGCTTCTTTGCTGTCGGGCTTTTATATATATCGTATCCGATTAGATCGCAATGGTGTCGAGCTGTTGCCGGCCCTGGTGGATTCTGCGCGGGTGCAATGTTAGATTGCTGACGGTCTTCTTGCGGCACGCAGTGAGGGGATGCGATGCTTCGGTTGGGCAGGAATTGTCAACACCTTGTCCACGGCGCCGGTTGCGGGTGCTCCAGTCCCATTCTCCAGCAAGTGTCACGTCGTCTCGATGCGTTCTCGCGACGAAACTTCCTCACGGCTGCGGGAGCGGCGTCCATTGCCAGATTGGCCTGACGTCGCGAGACAGGTGGAATTATCTGGAAGGTGGAGAGCGTGCGGGCCGCAGGATACAAGGCAATTTACACCGCCCAAGTTCTGATCGCGACTCTGCTCTTCGTCGCGATGCTCTCGGTGGCGAGTTCGGTTTTTGCGCCAGTTGCTTTCGCGCTGTTCATCATCGCGCTGGTTTGGCCGGCGCAGCGCCGGCTGCAGGTGGTGCTCCCTCATTATCTGGCGGTCGTCATCACCTTCCTGATGGTCGTGCTTGCCTTCCTCGCGTTCGGCTGGCTGATAGCCTGGGCATTCGGGCAGGTCGGCCGGTGGATCATCGCGGATGCCGCGCGTTTTCAGCAGCTCTATGACGAAGCTCGCCTCTGGCTCGAGGAACACGGCTTCGTCGTTGAGGTACTTTGGTCGGACAACTTCGGCGTTGGCTGGATCTTGCGTACGGTACAGACCGTAAGCGGCCGCCTTAACAGCACTTTCAGCTTCTGGCTGATCGCTCTCGTCTATGTTCTGCTCGGGCTGATGGAGGTCGAGGCCTTCGAGCGCAGGATCGGGGCGCTGCGAAACCAGACTGCCAGCACATTGCTGCTTCATGGCAGTCGGCTAACGGCCATGAAGATCCGCCGCTACATGATGATCAGGACGGCGATGAGTGTCGTCACCGGGCTTCTGGTCTGGATTTTCGCTCGCGCTGTCGGGTTGTCCCTCGCCGAGGAGTGGGGCTTCATTGCGTTCGCTCTCAACTACATCCCCTTTCTGGGACCGCTTTTCGCCACCCTGTTCCCCACGCTGTTCGCCCTCATCCAGTTCGGTACCGCGGAAAGCGTCTTGCTGGTCTTCGTGGGATTGAATCTCATTCAGTTCGTTGTGAGCAGTTATGTCGAGCCACGAGTCGCAGGCAGCGCGCTGTCGGTGTCACCCGTCGTTGTCCTGTTTTCCGTTCTGTTGTGGGGCTATCTCTGGGGCGTCTTTGGCGCCTTCATCGGCGTGCCCATAACGATCGCGCTGTTGACCTTCTGCAGCCAGCATCCGTCCAGCAAGTGGGTTTCGGAATTGTTGGGCGAGGATGTGAAAGGCGATCAAGTCGCTCCGACGCCGAGGGCTTGAAGCGGTGATCGTCGGCGGCGACCGCAGCCTGCAGGGCGACCTTGGAACAAGCGCGGTGACCCGGTTGCGGACCGGGGCGGGCGTCATGTAGCCTGCCGGCCGAAGACAGGAGGAGGCCATGGCTGACGCGAGTTTCGGCACCGTCAGGATGCTGACGGGCAAATGTCTGTGCGGGGCGATCGAATACCGGGTGGCGGACCGGTTCGAATATGCGATGAACTGCCATTGCTCGAATTGCCGGCGCGCGACCGGTTCGGCCTTCAAGCCCTTCGCCGGCGTCAAACGCGGCGAACTCAGCCTTGTTCGGGGCGAGGAGGCTCGCCTGATCTATGGCGACGAGGGAGAGGCGCATGACGTCCATTGCGCGGCCTGCGGCTCACTGCTCTATTCCGTCGTGCGCGAAGGTGCCTATGCGCATGTGACGCTCGGCACGCTCGTCGACGCGCCGGCGATCCGGCCCTCGGCGCACATCTTCGTCGGGTCGAAGGCGGAATGGTTTGAGATCACCGACGATCTGCCGCAATACGAATGCTTTCCCGAAGATTGAGGCGCGGCGCCGCGTTCAAACTGTCACGACGATCTTGCCGAACTGCTGGTTCGACTCCAGAAATCGATGCGCTTCGACGATTTCTTCGAACGGAAAGGTCCTGGCGATCACCGGCCGGAGCGAACCATCCGTCAGCCCATCGAGGATGAAGGTCCTGGCGGCATCGAGCCGCGCCGGATCGGAGATGATTTCGTGGACGAGGTAACCGCGCAGCGTCAGGCTCTTGCTCAACACGGCAAAGAGCGGGAAGGGCGTCGGCTCGGGGCTCAGGCCGCCATATTCGATGAGGATGCCGCCCCGTGACATCGCGGCGGTCAGCGGCTCGAAGGCGGGTCCGCCGACCGCGTCGAACACCACACGTACGCCCGCCGGACCGGCGATCTCCGTCAGCCGGGCTTCCAGATCATCCTCGGCGGAGGCGATGACATGCGCGGCGCCGAAACCGATGAGGGCCCGCTTCTTGCCGGAGGTGCGCGTGACTGCGATCGCGGTTGCGCCGACCCAGTTGGCAATCTCGATCGCGGCCAGTCCGACGCTGCTCGATGCGGCGGTGATCACGACGAAATCCTCACGGCGCAGTCCGGCGATGTCGATCAGCGCACCATAGGCGGTGAGATAGGGCATCCAGACGGCGGCCGCCGCCTCGAAGCCGAGCGATGGCGGGTGCTTGACGACGAGCCTCGCCGGAAAATTGGCAAGCTCGCCATAGGCGGGCCAGCGGACCATCGACGGTGGCGGTACCACGCTGACGACGTCGCCCGGTGCGAAACCCTCCAGGCCTTCGCCGAGGGTTTCGACAATGCCTGCCGCCTCGAGGCCGAGACCGGAGGGCAGGGTGGGCGTCTCGATGTAGGTGCCGGCGCGGATAAGCGCCTCGGCCCTGTTGAGGCCGAGCGCCTTGACGCGGACCTGAACCTCGCCCGGACCAGGCCCCACAACATCGATGTCCTCGATGCGCAGGACCTCGGGGCCACCAAGCTCATGAAAGCGAACGACACGCACCATCGGCAGAACTCCAAAACAATTGAACTGAATGAGCTATGCCAGCGAGCATTTGGGCGATAAATAGCTTGATGTGCAGGACAGTGGAAACCCGGAGTTCCGAATATGGATCGCCTTGCGAGCATGGCCGTCTTCGTCAAAGCCGTGGACCTCGGCTCGTTTGCGGCCGCCGCGGCCGCGCTCGATCTGTCCGGACCGATGGTCGGCAAGCATGTGCGGTTCCTGGAAGAGCGGCTCGGCGTACGCCTCCTCAACCGCACAACGCGACGCCAGAGCCTGACGGACTTCGGGCGCGCCTATTATGAGCGCTGCCGTGTTGTGCTCGCCGAAGCCGAGGCCGCCGACGCGCTCGCGGCCGATCAGCTTTCCGAGCCGCGCGGACGCCTTCGCGTCACCATGCCCGCGCTGTTCGGCCGGCGCTGTGTTGTCCCCATCCTCCTCAAGCTTGCCGAGCGATATCCGGCGCTCGAACTCGATCTGTCGTTCAGCGATCACTTCGCCGACCTCGCGGGCGATGGCTTTGACCTCGCGATCCGCAGCCTTGCGGCGAGCAGACGCCGCATCTGCCGCTGAAGGTGCGACTTGCGGTTGATGCCTTGGCGGCCCAGTTGCCCAAATTCATGACGTGAGCGGGGAGTAGATGAAGAAAAGCGGCCTACTGCGGTGATCACGAACCCGTTGATACGCTTCAATGAAAACGGCTCGGAGGTAAAAGGCACTTGGCTTTTCGAGTGCTATGGTACACTATAAACGATAGCAAAAAACGAAATACATCAGATTTTCGCGCGTACCCGGTATCGTTGCGGGTGCGCCGCTTCATTGACCCGGCAAGTATCGCAACATTTCAAATCTTTCTGTTTGCCCTGATCCTTGACTGGATCCGACCCAAGGACCTGTGACGGAAGCGACAGCAGTCCCCATGAATTGACGAGATCCGTTTGAACGTGATCCGCGCCTGAACCCAATCCTGCTACGGCCGACGGGGGAAAGTCTGTGAAGTTGCTGAGGGAACCTCTTTTGCATTTCGCGCTGGCGGGCGCCGCGCTGTTTGCCGCCTATGCCTGGCT
The DNA here is from genome assembly GCF_036488675.1 of Sinorhizobium chiapasense. Classification (NCBI taxonomy): domain Bacteria; kingdom Pseudomonadati; phylum Pseudomonadota; class Alphaproteobacteria; order Hyphomicrobiales; family Rhizobiaceae; genus Sinorhizobium; species Sinorhizobium chiapasense. The sequence goes on along the minus strand of NZ_CP133148.1, from coordinate 2,313,370 downwards.
CGGCCGTAGCGGTGAGGTGGAACCGGCGCGCGGTACGCTGGAGGTTGCAATCGGCGAAGGGGAACTGCGCTGGGTCAGCGAGACCTGGGCGCGGCAATGGCAGCGCCAGCCGTCTCGCGAGGAATTGCGCGGCCTGGTTCTGGATCTGCTCAAGGAAGAGCTGCTGGCCCGCGAGGCGCGGGAACTCGGCCTCGACGGGGACGACACCGTCGTGCGCCGCCGGCTCGCGCAGAAAATGACCTTCCTGATCGAGGACACCGCGCGGATTGCCGAGCCGACGGAAGGCGAACTGCGGGCGTTCTACGATGCGCATCGGGAGAAGTTCGTCCGGCCCGGCCGGATATCCTTCCAGCATATCTTCTTCGACCGTCGCAAGCGAAGTGATGCCGCGGCCGACGCGAGGCAGTTGCTGGCGAAACTCGCGGCGTCTGACGCGCTGGCGCCTGCGGCCGAGGAGGGCGACCGCCTGTTGATCGAAAGCGATATCCGCGACGCCGACCGCTACGGAGTCGCGGGACAGTTCGGGCAGGTGTTTGCCGATGCGGTTTTTGCGCTCTCTCCGGGCGAATGGAGCGGGCCGATCGAGTCCGCCTATGGGCTGCACCTCGTCCGTGTTTACGAGGCGATACCCGGCGAACAGCGTCCCTTCGCGGACGCGAAAGCCGACGTTGCCGAACGATGGCGCGATGAGCAGCGGCGTGTCCTTCAAGAGCGGTATTTCGCCGAGCTCTTCAGGAAATACCAAATCGTGGCGGACGAGCGCATCGAGGCCGCGGTCGGACCTCTGCCCGGAGAACCGGGGCCTGGGGACACGGCGATCGGAGACACGGGGACGCGTCGATGAGCCGGTTTGCGATCCGTCTCGCAACGATCTGCCTCCTGACGATCTGTCTCGCGGGGGCATGGTCCTTGCTCCTTCCGACGGCAGCCCTCGCACATGAGGTCCGGCCGGCCTATCTCGAATTGCGCGAGGAGCGGCCGGGCGAATATTCGGTGCTCTGGAAGGTGCCGATGCAGGGCGAGATGAGGCTCGGCCTCGATCCCGTCTTTTCCGGTGAGACACGCGCATCGGCGCGTGTTGGCCGGGCTGCTTCCGGCGCGGCGATCGAGCATTGGACGCTCACCGCCCCGGCGCTGCGCGGCCAGACGCTCTCGATCGACGGCCTTGAAGCGACAATGACCGATGCGCTGGCTCGCGTCGAATACCTGGACGGCACGTCCTGGACGCAGCGGCTGACGCCGCGCGAGCCGGCGGCGCTGATCCCGATCGCCGACGCTGCGCTCGATGTCGCCCGGGTTTATCTGAAGCTCGGCGTCGAGCACATCCTGTTCGGCATCGACCATCTGCTCTTCGTGCTGGCGCTTCTCATGCTGACCCGTAGCGTGGGGATGCTGGTGAAGACCGTCACCGCGTTCACCGTGGCGCATTCGATCACGCTGGCGCTCGCGACGCTCGGCCTTGTCCATGCGCCGCAGGCGCCGGTCGAGGCCGTGATCGCGCTTTCGATCGTTTTCGTCGCCGCCGAGATCGTGCACCGGGACGAGGGGCGCGTGGGCGTGGCGGCGCGGGCGCCGTGGATCGTCGCTTTCGGCTTCGGCCTGCTGCACGGCTTCGGCTTCGCCGGTGCGCTCAGCGAGGTCGGCCTGCCTGAGGGTCACATTCCGCTGGCGCTCTTCTTCTTCAATGTCGGGGTGGAGGCGGGGCAGCTCGTTTTCGTTGCGGCCGTGATTTTGCTTCTGGCGGTCGCGCGGCGGCTGCCCGTCACCTTGCCGGTCTGGGCGCAGCGCGTCCCGGCCTACGCGATCGGCAGCGTCGCGATGTTCTGGACCATCCAGCGCGTCGCGATGTTCTCCATTCCTTGAACGCGCGGGAGGTTGATATGGGTGGATATCGGCAACCTTTGCAAGTGGCTTCGCAGCTTTCCATCGCGGCGGCTCTCATTCTTGCGTCGCCGCCGCCGGGGCAGGCCTGCGGCTACCATGATGACGTGTCCAGGGCGCGGGGGGTGATGAACTGGGTCTATCCGGACTCGCTCCATGTGCTCGGCGCAATCTCGACGGCGATCGCTGCGCAGCGCCTGCCTGCTCCCGTCAGGGATACGGCACCCGATCTCTTCGGTTCGCGATATCGCCGAACGGCCGAGGCGCTGGGACGGTTCGGGGAGGAGCTTGGCGACGGTTCCGGCGAGAGGCCGGCCCTCTCGTTTTCGCTCGTTCTGCTCGAGCCGATGCTGTGGACTCGCTACGAGGCTGCCGGGGGCAGGCTCGTGACCAAGGTTCATGTCACCGGCGCAAAAGCCGGCGAGCTGGTTCTTGTGTCCGGCGAGGCCGTCATCGAGGAGATCGCAGCGGGCCGGCTGTCGACGGGCGAGGCGATCGAGCGCGGCCTGATCCGCCTCTATGGCACGGCGAGCCAGAAGGCGGCGTTCATCGGCGCCTACCGCTCCGCCAGCAGTGCAAGGCCTGCCGCCGGCACCAGCGCCCATGCGGCCCGATCGGTCCCGGAAAGGAAAGCGGCGACGCGCCTGGCGCAACCGCTGTCCGTTTCGATGATGGCGCCGGCCGCACTTCAGTCCACGCAATTCGAGGCCCGCGGCGCGCTCGCCTGCGGGCCAGGACATCACTGAAACCAATCCATGCCGAGACAAGTCAACTGAGGGAGCACGGAACATGATCAGGACATTGCGTCACGGAGCAAGGCTCGCGAGCCTGCTGGCGTCCGCCGTCGCGCTGCCAGCCTTCGCGCAGGACACCGGCACGCTCGATCAGGGAAAGGCCGAGCAGGCGCAGCGCCGGCCGCCGGCCTATTCACCCTATGTGGGACGGGATTTTCCGACGCGGCCCTTTTTCGGAGATACGCACCTGCACACGTCGTTTTCGATGGACGCGGGCGCGTTCGGCGCGCGCCTGGGGCCGACGGATGCCTACCGCTTCGCGCGGGGCGACGAGATCACCTCGAACACCGGTCAGCCGGTAAAGCTGTCCCGACCGCTCGACTTCCTCGTCGTCGCGGATCATTCCGACAATATGGGCTTTTTCCCGGACCTCTTCGCCGGCAAGCCGAACCTGCTCGCCGACCCGACGGGCCGGCAATGGTACGACATGATCCAGTCCGGCAAGGGCGCGGACGCGGCGATTGCCATCATCGTCGCGTTCTCGCACGCGACCTTCCCGAAGGATCTCATGTATTTCCCCGGAACGCCGGCCTACCAGAGCGCCTGGAAGGCAACGATCGACGCGGCGGAACAATACAACGATCCGGGCCGTTTCACCGCCTTCATCGGCTACGAGTGGACGTCGAACACCGGCGGCAACAACCTGCACCGTAACGTCATTTTCCGCGACAATAGCGACAAGGCGAGCCAGGTGGAGCCGTTCACAGTGTACCCGCCCTATGGCAGCGACAATCCGGCCGAACTGTGGAAATGGATGCAGGCTTACGAAACGAAGACCGGCGGCAACGTGCTCGCGATCGCCCACAACGGCAATCTGAGCAACGGGTTGATGTTCCCCGTCGTCGAGGCCTTCGGCAAGAAGCTCGATGGCGACTATGTCGCGACGCGGGCGAGATGGGAGCGGCTGGTCGAAGTCAGTCAGACGAAGGGCACCGGGGAGGCCCATCCGTTCCTGTCTCCCAACGACGAATTCGCCAATTTCGAGATCTGGGACAAGGGCAATCTCGACGGCAGCGTCCCCAAGAAGAAGGAAATGCTCGAATTCGAATATGCCCGCTCGGCCTATAAGAACGGGCTGAAGCTCGAAAAGGAACTCGGTACCAACCCCTACAAATTCGGTCTCGTCGGCAGCAGCGACGCACACACCGGCTTGACCGCCATGGAGGAGGACAATTTCTTCGGCAAGACCGTGCCGCAGGAGCCGAGCGCGCACCGGATGATGGAGGCCTTCATCAACAATCCCAAGACCGGCGTGAAGGTGATGGACTGGGAGGTTTCCGCATCGGGCTATGCGGCCGTCTGGGCGAGGGAGAACACGCGCGAATCCCTTTGGGACGCCATGGAGCGCAAGGAAACCTATGCCACCACCGGCCCCCGCATGATCGTGCGCTTCTTCGGCGGCTGGGACTTCGTTCAGCAGGATGCGGAGGACCGCTTGCCCGCGCGGATCGGCTATAGCAGGGGCGTGCCCATGGGCGGCGATCTCAGCGCCGCACCCGGAGGCAAGGCGCCGACATTCCTCGTTGCCGCGTTGAAGGACCCGATCGGGGCGAACCTCGACCGCTACCAGATCGTCAAGGGCTGGCTCGACAAGGATGGCAACCTGCACGAGAAGGTCTATGACGTCGCCTGGTCGGGCGATCGCAAGCCGGGTAGCGACGGCAAGGTTCCGCCGGTCGGCAATACCGTGGACGAGGCGAACGCGACCTGGACCAACACGATCGGCGCTCCCGAACTCAGTGCCGTCTGGACGGATCCGGAATTCGACGCCACCCAGTCCGCCTTTTACTACGGCCGGGTGATCGAGATTCCGACGCCGCGCTGGACCGCCTATGATGCAAAGCGATTCGGCGTAAGGCCGCTGCCGGGCACGTCGATGACCGTCACGGAGCGGGCCTACACGTCGCCGATCTGGTACACGCCGTAAGCGCAAGCCAAGGGTGGGTCCGAACAGCGACCCGGGAGAGACCTCGCGGGCCGCGGGTGACACTCAAGGGGCGTCCGGAAGCTGTCGCAAATCCAAACGCCTGCGTGTTTGGCGAGCTATCGGCCCCCTGACCCTGCCGGGGTGCATTCGAATGCTGCAACGGGCCGGGTAAATCCTTTGAGCCGCCGACGTCTCGTCGCGCTGAAGGCGTCGGGGCTACCGTGCTCGCGGTAGACATTCTCCGAAACAAGGGTCTGGTCTGCGGCAGCAGCCGAACACAGGCGGGCCGCGAGTTGTACGGTGGTGCCGAAGAGATCGTTGCTGTCCTCGACGGGCTCTCCGCAATCGATGCCGATGCGGATGTGGATGGGTTCGGCGTTGCCGCTGTTGTAGCGCCGGAAATCGCGGTGGATCGCGATTGCGCAATCAACGGCGTACCTGGTCGAGGCGAAGGACGCCATGATCCCGTCGCCGGTGTGCTTCACCTCGCGGCCGCCAAACTCGTTCAGGCACCTGTGCACGATCGAATCGTGTGCCCGGACCAGTTCGGTGGCCATGCGGTCGCCGAGGCGCGCCGTCATTTCCGTGGAGCCGACGATGTCGGTGAACATGATGGCGCGATGCCCGCAGTCCTTATCGTCCTGCGGGTGGTCGGCGGGCGGCTCCGGGTCCTGGATGCGTCCGAGAAAAGCCTCGACCGCCGAAAGCGCGACCTCGACGATCTCGCCGGCGACATGGCCATGCGCCTCGCGATGCACGCACTGGCAGGTTTCCTTGTCCGGGGCGTCGATGAGGCAGAAAGTGGTGCCGCGCTGTTGGTCGAACCAGTAGGTGAGGAATTTTACGCCGTACTGATCCTGGATCTCGAGATCCTTGCGATGCGCCTCGGCGACATCGGCCGCCGTGTATCCCTTGAGGTCATGCCGGTCCATGAAAATGGCCATCACCGCCCCCGTTGTTACCTTATCGCGCGCTGCAGTTTATGTGCGATCCCATTGTTGAGCAATCGCTAAAGTCCCGAGTATCGCTCGGTTGCTTGCAAACTCCAGCGGATGCGTAGGAACGACAAGACGCTCGTTAAATCGTCGCCGATTCAAGGATAAAACAATGAGGCAGTTCAAAGTGGTGCAACGACCGTTGTGCGTCTCAAAAGACCGCTGTGCAGGCCGATGACAGCGGGTGAGGAGCGGGTGCATCATCGGGCCTTCGTGCGCGTTGGCGCCGAGGCAAGGTAGGTTCGATGAAGACTTTCGCGACGAAGGTGCTGATAGCCGGAGCCGGGCCGACGGGGCTCGTGCTGGCGCTGTGGCTGAGCCGGCTCGGCATCGATCTTCGGATCATCGACAAGGCGCCCGTGCCGGGGGAGACCTCGCGGGCGATCGCGGTGCAGGCGCGCACGCTTGAACTCTACCGCCAGCTCGGCATCGTCGACGACGTGCTGGCGGCCGGCATCCGTGTCGAGAGGCTGACCGTGCGCACCCCGTCGGGGATCGCTGCGACCTTGAAGCTCGGCGATTTCGGCGCCGGGCTCAGCCGCTATCCCTTCGCCTTCGCGCTGCCGCAGGACATTCACGAGCGCATCCTGATCGACCATCTTGAAAAGGCTGGCGTCGCCGTCGAGCGGCGCGCAGAGCTCGTCGGCTTTGAGCAGGATGCGGCGGGCGTCACCGCGACCGTTATGAAGGACGGCACGAGCGAGGTTGTCCGGGCCGCCTATCTCTGCGGCGCGGACGGAGCGAGCAGCGCGGTGCGCCACGGCCTGAAGCTCGGCTTTCCGGGCGGCACCTACGAGCAGTCCTTCTATGTCGCCGACGTCGAGGCTGAGGACGTGATCGCGCGCAACGGACTCAACGTCTGCCTCGACACACACGGCTTCGCGATCGTGCTGCCGGTGCGCCAGTCGGGCTCGGTGCGGCTGATCGGCATCGTGCCGGGCGACCATGCGGCGGAGGAGACGATCCGCTTCGGGACGATCCGGGACGAGGTCGAGCGGATCACCGGCGTCACCGTCAAGGCGGTCAACTGGTTCTCGACCTATCGCCTCCACCACCGGGTCGCCGAGCATTTTCGCGACGGCCGGGTGTTCCTTGCCGGCGACGCCGGCCATATCCACAGTCCGGCCGGCGGGCAGGGCATGAATACCGGCATTGGCGACGCGATGAACCTCGGCTGGAAGCTTGCCGCCGTTCTTGGCGGGCGGGCGGATGCGCGGCTGCTCGACAGCTACGAGCCGGAGCGGATCGCCTTTGCCCGGCGGCTGATCCAGACCACCGATCAGGTGTTCCGGGTGATGACCAGCCGCTCGGCGCTCGTCGGGTTCTGGCGGCGCTACCTCCTGCCGACGATGATCGCCCTGCTCGTCGCGAACAGAGCCGGCGCGCGCTTTGCCTTCAGGACCGTGTCTCAGATCGGCATTTCCTACGGGAATAGCATCGTTAGCCGCGGCGGGGCCGGACGCGTGCGCGGCGGCGATCGGCTGCCCTACGTCGAGGGGCTCGCTCATGTCGACGGGTCGGCGGGCGACAACTTCGCGTCGCTTTCATCGCTCGACTGGCAGATCCACGTCTACGGCACGGCAAGCCCGGCCTTCCGCGCGGCGATCGCCCCAACCGGGATTCCGATCCACGCTTTTGCCTGGACGCCGGGCGCCGGAGAGGCGGGCTTGAGCCGCGATGCCGCCTATCTGGTGCGCCCGGACGGCCACGTGGCGGTGGCCGTGGAGACGCAAGACCCGGTGCCTTTCCTCGGCTACATCGCCGAGTTCGCCGTCAAGACTGGCGCAGCGACGCGCGCGCCGCAGTGAGGCGACTGGCCGCGTGCGATGCTTTTTTGCCTTGCCGCCCGCGCGATGGCATTGCAAGCTCTTCGGTGGAGCGCCGCGATGCCTGCGGATGACTTCGTGTGTGCGACACGACATTGAAATGCGCGTGATTTCCTTCGCAAGGCCGGGGCGGTTCTCCACAGCCACACGCGACAGTGCCAGCGCGTCTGATCAAGAGGCGCAGGTCGCTGTAGCATTTTGAATTTCTGCATGGTTTTCTCCTTGAATCGGTTCCGATTTGAGGAAACATGCGGTGCCGGCGAGGGGGCATGGATGACACGGCGCTACGCGATCTACGACGTCTTCACCGAGAAGCGTCTGGAGGGTAATCCTCTCGCCGTAGTGTTCGATGGCGACGGCCTGAGCGACGGGGCGATGCAGGCGATTGCCCAGGAATTCAATCTTTCGGAAACAGTGTTTGTGCAGCGGCCGGGAAGTGCAGCCCATTCGGCGCGGCTGAAGATCTTCACGCCCGTGCATGAACTGCCCTTTGCCGGCCATCCGACCGTCGGCGCCGCCGTGGCGCTGGCGGAAGCCAACCATGGCGATAACGGCAAACCGCTTGACCTGATGCAGGTGCTGGAGGAGCGGGTGGGGCCGGTGCGCTCGGCGGTGCGGCTGAAGCCGGGGGAGGCGACCTTTGCCGAGTTCGACCTGCCGCGAAAGCCGAGCCGGCTCGACGCGCGCTTCGACAAGCAGGCGATCGCCGACGCGCTGAGCCTCAAGGCAACGCAGATCGGCTTCGAGAACCATGTGATCTCGTTCTGGACCGCCGGCGTGCCCTTCGTCATGGTGCCGCTGCACGACGTCGGCGCGGTGGCGGCGGTGGAGTTCGACGCGCAACGCTGGGAGCAGCTTGCGCCGATGGCCGAAGGCAGGCTCGCCAACGCTTATCTCTACTGTCGCGGCGGCGTCAACCACATGGCGCGCTTCCACGCCCGCATGTTCAAGCCCGAGATGCGCGAGGATCCGGCAACCGGCTCCGCGGTGGCTGCCCTTGCCGGCGCCATCAACCTCTTCGACGAGCTGGTCGACGGGCACCATCCGATCCTGATCGAGCAAGGTGTGGAGATGGGGCGGCCGTCCTTCATCCACCTGCATCTCGACATAGCCGGCGGCAAGATCGCGACCGCCCGCATCGGCGGTCATGCGGTCAAGGTTGCCGGCGGCGAGCTGGCGGTCTAACTCTTTGAAACTACGCAATTCCGGACGGGAAATCGCTACACACTTTTCCCGGAGTCGCTCGAAAAATTCATTCGATCAGCAAGGCGCGTCCGCATCGGTGCGCGGGAGCAAAGGCATGGCATTGCGCATAGTTTCGCTGAACGCATGGGGCGGCCGGGTGCATGCGCCGCTGATCGGCTATCTCGCCGGGATCGACCCGGATGTGCTCTGCCTGCAGGAGGTGACGCGCACGGCCGGCTCGCGCGCCGACTGGCTGGTCTACCGCGACCGCGGGCTCGAACTGCCGCAGCGCGCCAATCTCTTCGCCGAGATCGCCGCCGTGCTTCCGGGGCATGACGGGTTCTTTTGCCCGACGGCGAGGGGCGAGCTTTTCGATGGCGAGGATGTGGTTGTCTCCGAGTTCGGGCTGGCGACTTTCGTGCGCAAGTCGTTGCCGGTCATCGGCCAGGCGCTCGACTTCGTCCATGGCGGCTTTTCGGCCGACGGCTGGGGCGCGCATCCGCGTGCGCGAAACGCCCACTGCCTGCGGCTGATGAGTTACGAGGACGGCTTCACCATCACCATCGCCCATTTGCATGGGCTGCGCGATATTGCCGGCAAGGAGGACACGCCGGCGCGCCGGGCACAGGCGGAGGCGTTGGTGCGCATGGTGCAGTGGGTCCGGCGCGACAACGAGCGGCTGGTCGTCTGCGGCGACTTCAACGTCCTGCCGGGAAGCGAGACCTTCGACGTCTTGGGAAAGCTCGGGCTTACCGATCTCGTGACGTCACGCGGTTTCACGGATACCCGGACCTCCTATTACGAAAAGGAGAACCGCTTCGCCGATTACCTGCTAGTGACGCCGGAGGTGAACGTCATCCGCTTCGACGTGGTCGAAGAGCCGGAAGTCTCCGACCATCGGGCGCTGCTCGTCGAGGTGGGGTAGGCGGGCGGCGGCCTATAGCTCCGTGTGTCTTATCGGAGGCCACAGTACACGACAGCAGCCTGCAGCTGCGTCGTCGGTTGCAGTACGGCCGGGCATCTCGTCCCGTTGCCCATTCCTGTGCTTGTCACAGGAATGAGGGAGGATGGGGGACGCCGCGCGTCACGGCTCAACTGCCTTGATGAGGGCAAAAAAGGGGCATCCGCCAAATCCGATTACGTTACTGTCGCGTCCGATTAGACGCGCGGCGCTGTAGGGGTCACGCAGCGGCAGCCGACCGGATCGCCACCGGGACACCCTTTTTGAGTGTGTTGGCGACCATGCAGATAGTCTTGGCGCGATCGATGATCGCCTGCGGATCGGAGCCGTCGAGCGTTGCGCAGCTGACCGACATGGCCGCGGCCGTCGTCAGCAACGGTTCGCCCTCGAGCTCGATCGTGACGCTGACGGCGATCTTGCCGAGGGCGGCGCCCATCTGGTGCGCGGCGTAACGAAGGTCGTTGCAGAAGCAGCCGCCAAGTGCCAGGGCCAACAGTTGTGCGCCGTTGAAACCGAGCCCGCGGCCGCCCGCCTTGCCTTCCGGCCGATCGACCACGACCGTGTGGCTTCCGGCCCAGGCGATCGCCGCCTCCGTGCCTTCGATATTGCGCAATTCAACCGTCAAGGACGCCATTTTCTTGCTCCTCCAGAACGCCGGCCAGATGAGCCCAGTTTAGAGCGGGACGCGGATAAGTGTGAGCGGTTTCGCGCACACGCGGCGCCGCCCCCGACGACGGGAAAAGAGCAGACGGCGTCGTCCCCGCCACCCGCATCACCGCTCTCGCCGCCATGCCATGAGCCGTTGAAAAATTTCCCAAAAATTTTGCAAAGGGTGCTGGACAAGCCGGGCGAACGCCATTATACGCCCCACCAGACCGCAGCGACGCGGTTCTGGACGGGTGATTAGCTCAGTTGGTAGAGCAGCTGACTCTTAATCAGCGGGTCCACGGTTCGAGCCCGTGATCACCCACCAAAAACCTCAATAAAACCAATCCTTTTCTATCTCCGGCGTCCGATGCGCTCCATGTCGACAATGCGGCCGTCGCGTTGGCGAACTGCGATCTCGAAGCGTGTGTTGCCGCGCCAAGCGCGATAGATGAAGAACCTGCCACGGCAGTCGATCCGACGAACATCGCGGAAGCCGCGATTGCGAAGCAGTCTTTCCCCCTGACGACAGGTTATCCCTCGACCTCTATCGAGGCTGGTGCCGATCCCGATGTTGATGTTGATGTTGGTTTGAGCGTTTGCGTCACGCGAAACCGCCACCGGTGATGCCACCAGCGCCAGAGCAAGCACCAATGAGACGAGCGAAGACCTAAGCATCATCTTGACGAGGTTCATGATCATCCCCAGGGGTTAACTCATGCCAGTTCCGAAATACGCCGGGCATGTGATGTTCGCGCAGGCACGCGCCAAAGGCAAGAAATACGTGAACGACGACACCCGAAACAACCGGGAGACGACCGGAAAGCCGACTCCCCCGCCGAGCATCGGTTCGAGCTACAGACACCGTGCCGCTCAAGTTGCTGACAGGTGTCTGCTGATGCCGAAATCCAAACCAAGGACCGTGAACGACCTTCAAGCTGTTTTTTGGCCTGTTTGAAGGGTCCGCGTCTGGACGCTCTCCCATCATGTGTATTTTCGCTCTCGCCTTTTTCGCTATGTTCGGGCGTGCGGTCGGGTTTGATGATCCTTTTGCCAGATCAGGCGGCATTTCGGGCGTCTGCAACGCGGCAGCGCTATCGGCTATCATCGATGCCATGACACCCGCAGGAGAATAACGCTCTGGTTGAACGGAGGAGAACACGAAAGCATCATGCCGACGCCCGATAACCGCTACACAATCCTGATCCGTGTCGACCAGGTGGCACGCCTCTTCAATTCGCTCGATCCAACTCCCTTTCGGGAGCGGGATCTGGACGACGATGCCGAGCGGTTCATCGTCGAATGGGCTCAGGAAGCGCCGGGGAATCTGCCCATCAAGATTGTCGTGCAGTTGCCGCCTGGGGAAGTGAACCCGGAACATACGCATGCCGTGCAGCACGCAGTGCGATACAATTTCGGCAGTCGCGCCAATCAGGCGCGCCGGGAACTGCGCGAACTTCTCAGAGAGGGTCGGCGATCCTTGTTCATCGGCATCCCGATTCTGGCCTTCAGTCTCATCGCGAGCAAACTGGTCGACAACGCTTCGGAAGCCGCCACTTTTTCACGAGTGTTCAGCGAAAGCCTGGTCATTTTCGGTTGGGTGGCCAACTGGCGGGCTCTCGAAATCTTTCTCTATGACTGGTGGCCGATCGTGCGCCGTCGCCGGCTTTATCGTCGGCTCGCCGCGGCAGAGGTGAATGTTCTGTCGGCTTGATCTTTCCTGCCCCGCTCCGACATGTTTCAGTGGCGAGCCAGAGCCGGCGCGCCTGCGTTCGGCTCCTTGCAGCGGTCGACCACGTCGGCGGCGCGACAAGGACCTGCCATGCGGTGCACCCGGTTACGCGACAGTCGATCGTCTACGTCCACCGATTGCGCGCGCTACTCGGCATCATGGATCCGGATCAGAGCCTCGCAGCCTCCGAGTTCATTTGCGATTCTTTCCGCCTCTTCACGCACTTGCTGGGGTGACGGGTTAACGGATCGATCGCCGTGGAAGACGACTTGCTTCAGGTCCCGGGCGGCCTCCGCCGTGATATTGCTCCTTCGGTCTGTGAATAGATCACGGTACCAGGACCGCAGCCCTTCTCTTCGATGAGACTGAGGCCTTGCGCGTCCGATAAGACGCGCGGCGCTGTAGGTGGAGGTCTAGATCGAACGGACTAGTCGCCAATCGCCGCTGTGCTATCCTCGGTCGTGAGGTAGGACGCAAGATGACTATCCTACGTGGCCTCTTTCGACTGTGGTTGATCGTCTCCGCGCTTTGGGTGCTGACACTGGTCGTCTACGTGGAAATCGAAGGACGGCGGCGAGATGTGACGGATGGAGGCTCCATCTTCGTCAAGGCCTGGACAGTGGTCACCGACGGCTGGAAAGCCGAGAATGAGGTGGCATCCATTAGGGAAAAGGCTGCTGCATCCGGAAGCCCGAGCGTCGTCGTGCCAGACGAGATTGGCAGCCGACTTCGAACCGGCAGGCGGGTACAGAATGCGGCTTTGCTTTTCGGCGGGATGCTGCTCGGCCCGCCACTTATCCTGCTTGTGCTGGGGGCTTGGGTTATCCGTGGTTAGGCTACCGCGCCGCGCGTCTTGTCAGTCGCGCAAAGGACGCTGTAACACTTTGAATTGCTGCATGTTTTTTTTCCTTAAATCGGCTACGATTTAGGGAAACATGCAGCAGAGTGCCGGCGCCACCTGCAACAACCATTTTCCATTTTATCCTGTAGGGCAAGATGCAATACGGATCGTTATCGTTCTTGCGCAACGGCTGTTGCCTCACAAAGGCCTCTTTAATAAGTTCCACGCGCGGCCACGTGGCAAGGGGGCAATCATGTCGATCAAGGCGATAGACCATTCCGGTTTCCAGGAGACGGTCTCCGTTGTCCCGGCGGGTGAGGCTCCCAAGAAGATGGGGTCATCCTTTTTCCGGGGCAGCGCGAGCAACTTCAATCCATACGGCTCCGATCACGTGAAGGACGACTTTGCGTCGCGATTCCTGTTGAAGGGCTGGACGCCGGATAAGCCGTTCATCTCTCCCACGACGAACGTTACCGCCTTCGGGTCGTGCTTTGCCGAAAACATCAGCAAACACCTTGCGAAGCTGGGCTTCGATGTCTCCAAGAACCGAGATCGCGACATCTACATCTCCTCGATGGGCGAGGGCCTGGTCAATGTCCACTCGATCGTCCAGCAGTTCCGCTGGGCGCTCGAAGGCATAGCGCCGCCGACAAACCTCTGGCATGGCTACAAGGCCGAAGAATTCGACCTGACGGAAGAGATCCGAGAGCGCACGCGGGACGTGTTCCTGAAGACGGACGTCTTCATTCTGACGTTCGGCCTGTCGGAAATCTGGTACGACGAGGTGACCGGCGGCGTTTTCTGGCGTGCAGTTCCGATGAAGCACTACGATCCGAGCCGGCACAAGTTCCGCGTTTGCACCTTCGGCGAGACGAAGGCCTGCATCCAGGAGATCATCGACCTGATCGGCAAACACGTACCTCAGGCGAAGATCGTCGTCACCGTCTCGCCAATTCCGCTTGTTGCCACATTCCGGCCGGTCGCCTGCCTGACAGCCAACTCGGCGTCCAAGGCGATCATCCGCGCCGCCGTCGACGAGACGATCCGCGAGCGCGGCGATGAATGGGCGGGCCGCCTTTACTATTTTCCCGCCTACGAGATCGTGAACGAGGCGTTTCCGAACCGTTTCGTCGAAGACGGCAGGCACCTGCAGAGCATGATCGTGCCCGCGGTCATGAACTTGTTCCAGGCGACCTACTGCAACACGGACCTGACGGTCGATGAGGCCGAGAAGGTGCTGAGGGCCGCCCGGTTGCAGTCGGCCAATACCTTGGACGGCCATGCCCTTTTCTCACGGGCAAGATTTGCCTCGAGGTTCAGCGCGGTCGTCCGGCGTCTCACCGGTCGCAAGAGGGCAGCGTCGAACGCGAAGTCTCGCTAGACCCGATTCCTCCGGGCGCCAAAAAAGCGAAAGCGCGCTTGTTTGGGCCAAGCGCGCTCCAGGCGAACGATCTGCAGTAGGGGTGCCGGCACCCTCGATCGAACCCGAAAAATATATCACTGAATCGGGAGAGGAACAACGCGCGATCGGCCGGCCTACAGCGCCGCGCGTCTGATCAGACGTGCGAAGGACGCTGTAGCACTTTGAATTGCTGCATGTTTTTATCCTTAGATCGGCTACGATTTAAGGAAACATCCAGTTGCGCATGCGCGACGGTGTGGATTTGTTCTGCCGCCATCCGGTCGCTCCCGCGCGCTGTTGCATGTTTGCGTCGATCAACAACTACGCACCCGTTTTCTCGACAAGATCGGGCGGACACGGCAGAAAATTGCCCAGATTGACGATTAGCCGCGCACTTCAGGTTTGTGAAACACAAGACAGGGGACCTGATGCGCGGATATTTGATCCTCTCCGAAGCAAGAAGCGGCTCCAGCTGGCTGAGCACTCTCCTCGGTGATTCCGGCGAAATGGGCTTACCGGCCGAGTGGCTGGCGCCGAAGGCCCATCGTCTTGACACCAAGACCCTGCCTTTCGATGCGTTCTTCGGGGAAATCATCAGGAAGTGCTCGACCCCGAACGGGGCGTTCGGCATGAAGATCTTTCCGAACCAGCTTTTCGTGACGCAGGAGCGCTGCGGCCGGGACTTCATCCGCCACTGCCTTTCCGAGCATGAGACGGCGCTGGTCTACCTCCGGCGCAGAGACACGCTAAGGCAGGCGATTTCATTCGCGCGGGCGCGGCAGACGCGGGCCTTTGCCGCCCACCACGGAGCAAAGGCGGAGCCGCGCTACGACTTCGAACAGATCGCCCGCTGCTTCTTTTATATCCGGGAGAGCTACAATTTCTGGCAGAGCTACCTGGAGCTCCTCTGTGTGCCGTTCACCGAATTTGCCTACGAGGATCTTGCCGGCGACCCGAATCCTTTCATCGCCCATATCGCGGAACACCTTCGCGTTCGGCCTCCGGCGAGGGCCGAAACGACGATGTCTGTTCAGCGCGACGGCCTGACCGAGGAATGGATCGCGCGCTTCAACGAAGATTGCCGGTCGGGAAACATGCTGACTGCCTACGACCGCCGCGAGCATATAGCCGGCAAGATGCGCAACTTCGCGAAACTGGCGTCGGGGAAGCTCGAGCCGCGATATCCGTTCGCGTTTTAGCGACGACTGGCGCGGCGACGGCCGCGATCGACTTGCCGGCCTTTCGACGTTCACGCGGATGTTGCGAGCGGCAGGGGTCTCTGCGAAACTTCGCGGACTGTGACCGGAGAGAGCGGGTATGACGCTTGGCGAAATTCGGGCATTGCTGCTTCGGCTGCGCTATTGGGGGCGCCTTGAGATCGGTGGCAAGTTCCGCATCGACGGAGGCACGATAAATCCGAACAGGGGCAAGATCCGCATCGGCCGCAAGGCGGAAATCAAGCGCGGCGCGATCATTGATGCCAATGACGGCTTCGTCATCATCGGCGATCATTTCAGCCTCAATCCGTATTCGATACTTTACGGCTCCGGCGGCCTCACGATCGGCAATTGGGTGCGGATCGCCGCCCATGTGGTCGTGATCCCGGCCAATCACGGCTTCAGCGATCCCGATACCCCGATAAAGAAGCAACCCGAGACGCGACAGGGGATCGTCATCGAGGACGATGTCTGGATCGGCGCAGGCGCAGTGGTCCTCGATGGGGCGCACATTTCCCGGGGATGCGTGATCGGCGCGGGCAGCGTCGTCAGGGGGCGAACGGACCCACTCGGCATCTACGCCGGCGTTCCCGCGCGAAAAGTGGGTGTCCGTGGAGAGAAAAGACTCATTGCCGATGCACGCGGAACGCCCCGGAATCCGACGCTCCCGCTATCGCGCAACAAGGACTAGATGAGGATTCATGCGTGGTTATCTCCTTCTGACCGAAGCACGAAGCGGATCGAACTGGCTCGGGTCGCTCATCAATCATTCACAGGCCATGGGCAATTCGACCGAGTGGCTGTCGCCCAAGCTTCACGGTCTCGATATGGGCGCGCTCTCCTGGGACTCCTTCTTCGCGGAAGTCATCCGGAAGTGCTCGACCCCGAACGGCGTGTTTGGCATGAAGATCTTTCCGAACCAGCTCTTCGTGACGCGCGAGCGCTACGGCCGGGATTTCATCCGCCACTGCCTTTCCGAACATGACACAGCGATCGTCTTTTTACGGCGCAGAGACACGCTGAGGCAGGCGATCTCGTTTGCGCGGGCGAGGCAGACGCGCGCCTTCGCCGCCCACCACGGGGCCAAGGCCGAGCCGCGCTACGATTTCGAGCAGATCGCCCGATGCTACTTCTATGTCCGGGAAAGCTACAGTTTCTGGCAGAGCTATCTGGATCTCCTGGGCGCGCCCTTCACCGAATTTGCCTATGAGGACCTCGCGAGCGATCCGAGCCCCTTCATCGCGCATATCGCCGAGCAGTTGCGCGTTTCCGCACCGGCAACGACGGGAACGACGATGACGGTCCAGCGCGACGGCCTCACCGAGGAATGGATCGCGCGCTTCAACGAGGATTGCCGCTCGGGGGATCTGCTCACGGCCTATGATCGCCGCGAGCACATCCCGGGCAAGATGCGCAATTTCGCGAAACTGGCAACCGGGAAACTCAAGCCGCGCTATCCTTTCGCGCTTTAGGCTATTACATGTTTCTTCGTTGCATCTCGCCGCGGTGATTGCGTGGCCGCCTTTTTTCCCCAGCATTTCCAAGTTAACCAAGGCGCACGCGGCCGCAGCTTATGGCTTTGGCGCCGGTGCCGTGTTACCGGCCGATAACCCCTCGGATACGGAATCTCACACAGGAATGCAGTACAGACCCGAAGTCGACGGCCTGCGTGCGGTTGCAGTCGTTCCAGTGCTTTTGTTTCACGCAGGTTTCGACATTGTCTCGGGAGGCTTCGCGGGCGTTGACGTCTTCTTCGTCATCAGCGGTTTCCTGATCACCTCGATCATCGACAGGGAAATCCGCGACGGCCAATTCAGCCTCGTTTCCTTCTATGAGCGTCGGGCAAGAAGGCTCGCGCCGGCATTGCTGTTCGTCTGTGCCGTCTGTACCGCGTTTGCCCTCCTGTGGATGCTGCCGCATGAGCTCAACACTTTCGGCAAGGGGCTCTACGCGACGAGTCTCTTTGCGGCCAATATCCAGCTCTGGGACCAGACAGGCTACTTTTCGCCGGATACCGACCAGATGCCGCTGTTGCACATGTGGTCGCTCGCGGTCGAAGAGCAGTTCTATCTCGTGTTCCCGTTGCTGCTCATTGCCTTGCGCCGCTTCTCGGGGGTGAGCGTTCTCGCCGTCGTTCTCGCGATTTCAGCGCTCAGCTTCGGTGCCACGCAGGTGCTCGCGCGCCTCGATCCTTCCGCCAACTTCTATTTGCTGCCAAGCCGCTTCTGGGAGCTAGGCCTCGGGGCAGCGGTCGCGCTTTCCGGCCTGTCGAAAGCCGAGGTGGCGAAACCAGCGCGCGAGATTCTTGCGGCACTGGGCCTGTTGGCGATCGTTGCGACTTACGTTCTCGTGCGCGAATCTGCGAGCTATCCGGGTTGGGCGACCGTGCCGGTGGTGGCGGGAACAGCGGCTTTCATCGCCTTTGGCCGGAGCGACACCTTTGCCGGAAAATGCCTTTCCCTGAGACCGCTCGTCGCTGTCGGGCTCTTCAGCTACAGCCTCTACCTCTGGCACCAGCCGGTGTTCGCCTTCGCGCGCCTGCGTCTCAGCGGCGGCGTGACGCAGGCGGGCTATGCTGGCTTGATCGGGCTTTGTTTTGTGCTCGCCTATCTTACTTGGCGCCATGTCGAAACGCCGTTCCGCGATCGCCGGCGTTTCGGACGGCGACCGGTCTTTGCGATGACCCTGACGGCGGGTGCCGTCGCGGTCATCGCGGGCCTGTCCATGGATCACAGCGACGGGTTTGCTTCGCGACACCTCGCGCTTGCTCGTTTGAATGAACCGAGCGTCGGCATGGGCAAAGAATGCGATGGCGTCGTCGATCTCAAATGCAGCACCAACGAGAATCCCGAGATTGTAATATGGGGCGACTCCTTCGCCAGACACCTCGTGGATGGCGCACGCGCCTCGGATCCCGACGTGCGCCTGGCGCAATTGACGAAAAACAATTGTGGTCCGTTCTTCGACCTGGCGCCCGTGCTTCCCAACCTCGCTCTCGACTGGCCGCAGCAGTGTCTCGACCACAATGAAGCGGTCCGCCGGTTCCTGCTGGCACACAAGTCCGTCAGATACGTCGTGCTATCCTCGCCGTTGACCCAGTATCTCGGCCGGGAGACGGTTTTCCTCCGCGGCAAGGGCCTCACACGTTCAAGCCCGGAGCTTGTCACGCAAAACTTCCAGTCGACGCTCGCCTGGCTGCGCTCGAACGGGCTCCAGGCCGTTGTCGTAAGTCCCCCTCCGAGGGACGGCCGCAATACCGGACTTTGCGTAGCGCGGGCACGCCTGCTTGGTCTGCCTCCCGGCGACTGCGACCTGCCGGTTGCGGCGGTCGAGGCACATGACAGGAAGGTCCGATCGGTGCTGGCCAGCGTGGCTGCGGACTTTCCCGTCCTGAATTTCACCGACTACCTTTGCGACGCCGTCAATTGCCGGGCGGAAGACGAAGGCGTGGCGATCTACGAGGACGATGGACATTTTTCGCGGAAGGGCTCCCGGCATATTGGCAGAGCGCTGGATTTTTCGCGGACCTTCGTGGCGGCAGCCGAGCATGGCTGCGAGCAAAAGCGCGCCGACAACCGGTCCCCGCCGCGCGGGAGTTGCGGATTCGCGCCGCCACGGTCTGCCGAGTTGAATTCCGGTGATGATCCCGATAAACGCAGCTATCGCAGCGGCACCTGGAGCGGATTTTGAAGGACCTTCACTACCCCTTTCGTCTTTCCGACCATGAGAGCGGGCGGGGTCAGCGAAGCCTTCTCGACCGGATCGTGACCCGGTACGAATCCCTCAAGCTGGCGGCGCGCGAGCGCAAGCGGAAGCGCACCATCGAAATGTCTTGCCTGAACGCGGGCGGTGCGCGGCCACTCGGCCAGGACGACATTCCGGTGGTCGTCAACACGCACAACGACCTGAAGCTGATGCCGTCCTTTCTCGCCCACTACAGAAGGCTCGGCGTTTCGCGCTTCATCTGCATCGATGATGTATCGTCCGACGGGACGCGCGAATATCTCAGCTCGCAGCCCGACGTTGACGTCTGGAGCTCGCCGCTCAGATACCGGGACGCCCGGCGCGGGCGCGAATGGCGCCAGGCGCTGTTCGAGCGCTATGGCAAGGACCGATGGTATCTCAACGTCGACTCGGACGAATTTCTGATCTACGACGATTGCGAACGCCAGCCGCTCCGCAATCTTATCCGGGCGCTCGAAACGCGCGGCGAAAAGCGCCTTGCTGCCCCCATGCTCGACATGTACCCGGTCGGCCCGCTCGGATCGGCGACACTCGACGGCACCGATGCGCGGATGCCTTGGGAGATCGCCGACCACTTCGACGGCGCCGGGTACGAGATCACCTATACCAAGCGGGCGATCAGCATCACCGGCGGGCCGCGCAAGCGGAAGTTCGCCCATGTGCTGGAGCTGATGAAATATCCGCTGATCTTCTGGGACAAGGAATGCAACCTGGGGGTCAGCATTCACCAGCCGCTTCCCTGCGAGCGGAACTTTCCGGCGATCTCCGGCGTGTTGCTGCACTTCAAGTTCTTCTCCGATTATAAGGAGAAGATCGAGCACGCGGTGACGGACGGACAATATTTCGACGGTGCCGCAGCCTATCGCAAGATGCTGGACGATTTGCAGAAGTCCGGCGAATTCGACTTCCAGAGCCCGGACTCCGTGCGATTTTCCGGCTCGAAGCAATTGCGCGAACTGGGCTTCATCGCCCCGATCTCATTTACGTCGAATTAGCCGGCTGACGCCTCCGTGGCCTCAACGGAACGGAAAGGACCGTAACAGGCGGTCAATCGTCTCCGCGGATGGAACGGCGGGCGCGTTGCCAGCCCTGTCCACCCCGCCGGCCGTTAGCAGGCTATCGAAATCGAGGGGACCGGGAAGGGCTGCGCCGCGGAAGCTGAAGTAATCCGCAAACTTGAAGCCGTCGCCCTTTATCTTGCCGTGAGGCTCCATCCAGATCGCGGGCACGCCATAGGCGTCGGCGACGATGAGGCCATGGAGGCTGCTGGAGATCACGAGGTCGCTGGCGGAAATCGCCTCGCAGATCTTCTGCGGATCTCCGAGAAGATTGAGCACTCTCCAGTGTCTGGGCAGGGACGTTCCGTAGCGTTCCAGAAAGGTCTGGTAGGTGACGAAGTGCGGGATGACCACGACCTCCGACGTTGCCGCAGTCTTCTTGGGCCAGATCAACGGCAGCAGGATCGCCGGATCACCGAGTGCAATATCGCGGTCGGGAGCAACTCTTGCCTTCGACAGTTGGCCGCGCACCGCGTCAAAGACGAGGCGCTGCGGCCATGGGGCCGGCGTTCCGGTATTCATGAAACCGGAACCCCAGACGTGCAGCGTTCGCCAGGGGCGCTTGCGCCAGAACGCGTATTTCTTGCGGCTATAGCGATAGTAGGCGTCGATGATGCTGCCGACACCGATGAGTTCCGCCCGCGCGGGTTCGACATAGACCGGCTCGACGGAAAAAAGGTCCTGGAGAATATCGGCCATCAGGTTGTCGCCGAAGTTCTCGATGGTCTTGCCGAAGCTCTCGCCGACGGTGGCGGAGAAGACTTTCACTTTGCGCACGCGCGAACTCCTATGAGGCCAGATGACGCGCGGCAAGGCGCGCAAACCTCCATTTCAGGATGGCCGGTCGAGTCGTGAATACCGGAATCTCGACCTCAGAGGAAGGCTGAGGCCGAAGAGTTGCATAGGCCCGCACGATGCTACCGGAAGCTCACAACCTATGGTAAGTTTAGTACGATCGAGCGCTTCGTTTCAGCATCGCGGGATGCAGGCCGATGCCGCCCGACCGGGGAGGGCGCGACATGCCGTTGCAGGATGGCTATGGGCTCGTGATCGGGACGAAGCTCGATTATTTTCGCGACGACCCCGACGATTTCGGGCGCTACTACCACGGCAACCTGATCGTCGGCACGCCGCAGGGGCCCTACCACTGCGCGATCGACGTCGATCCGAAGAACATGCCGAACGGCATCGAGTGGCGAGTGGTTGCGCTCGCCACCGGTGCGATGAGCCAGTTCAGCCAGCTTTCCAATGGCTGGCACGCGCTTGCGTCGAACGACAGCTCCGGTGCGCTCGACTACATCCGCTCGCCCGTGCTGCATCCGCCACTCGGCATCCGCTTCGTCCGCCATAACAGCTGCCTTTCCCGCTTTCTCGATTTCATCCGCTGGAACCCGCCGTGGAACCAGGGGCTTGGCATCGACGCGTTGACCGACCTCGAAGGCGTGCTGACCAATGCGGCCCGCTGCTACGTCTTCGGCGAGCCCTTCAATGTCGGCCTTGGCGTCCACAATATCCACCAGAACCAGGGCGACCCGGTAACATCCCCCTTTGCCGCCGAAAACGGCATCTGGCAGGACGGGGCGACGATCATCGAGAGCACGTCTGGCACGTTCACGGCCTTTCTCAACAAGTTCAAGACGCAATCCTACCGCACCGATGCCCTTGGCCGGCCGGCTTAAGGGGCGACCACTGCTCGGAAATCCGCCCGCAGCCCTTAAACTTGGCGCCGGCAATCGCTATATGGCGTTTCGTGGTCTACGTACGGCCAAAAGAAACAACGGGAATGGGTGGCATGCAGCGTTTTGGACGAGTTCTGGCAATGGTCGCGGTTGGCCTCACGGTCATGATGACGGTGGTGGACGTGGCCGAGGCACGGCGGGCCGGCGGCGGTTTCGGCTCGCGCGGCAGCCGCACCTTTTCCACCGCGCCGGTCACGCGCACGGCGCCGACCAATGCCGCGCCGATCGAGCGGACGATGACGCCACGCTCGAATTCGGCGACCAATCCCGCGACCAACCCCGCGGCGCAGAACCCGATGACGAACCGGAGGCCGGGCTTCTTCAACAGCTTCGGCGGCTCGATGCTCGGCGGCCTGATGATGGGCGGCCTGATCGGCATGCTGCTCGGCCACGGTCTTGGCGGCGGTGTCGGCTTCCTTGGCCTTCTCCTGCAGGTGGGCCTGATCTTCGTTCTCATTTCGCTGGCGATGCGGTTCTTCCGCGGCGGCCAGCGCCCTGCTTATTCGGGCGCGGGCGCTTCGGCCCGCTCGTCGGCTGCCGCCTCGTCGGGTGCGCCGTCCTTCCGCATTCCAAACATTGGCGAGGGAGCGGGCAGGGGCGCGAGCTTGAGCGGGCAGGCTGCGACAAAGGCTTCCGCCTCCACGCAATCGTCCGCCGCTGCTCCGGGCGAAACCGATGAAATCGGCATCACCCAGCGCGACCTCGACCGCTTCGAGGCGATGCTGAAGGAGGTGCAGGCGGCTTACGGTGCAGAGGACTACGCGGCGCTACGCCGGCTCACCACGCCGGAGGCCATGTCCTATCTCGCCGAGGAGCTCAGCGAGAACGCGACGAGTGGGGTCAAGAACGAGGTTCGCGACGTCCATCTCGTGCAGGGCGATGTCGCCGAGGCCTGGCGCGAGAACGGCATGGACTACGCAACCGTCGCGATGCGCTATGAGAGCATCGACGTGATGCGCGACCGCTCGACCGGCCGCGTCGTCAGCGGCGACGCCGACAACCTCACCGAGGCGGTCGAGCTCTGGACCTTCCTGCGCAAGCCCGGCGCGGAATGGCAGGTCTCCGCCATCCAGGGCGTCCAGGCCTGACGCCCGGCTTCGGCCGTTCCGACCGCACAGCGCTGTCATGGCGCTGTGGCGGCGCCGGGCATTCCCGATTTCGTGAATTTTCGATCGCTTATTTGCTTAAGCCCGGCCCGGCTTGAGCGTAAAATCACTTGGGGCGCTCGACGTGCCACAACCTCTCGGAATAGCTCTGGGGGCGCGCGCGGTCTTGACGAAGGCGGTCATTGCGTGTCTTTTCTGTCGGGCAATGACCGGCGTAACGCCTTGAATTGCTGGAAAATTCTTTTCGCTGCGGGCGTTGGAGCAAGGGGATGGACATCGCTGGTAAGAGGCTGAAAGGTTCGGCCGGTTTGATTTCGCCGACGGAAGGACGATCGGGCCATCCGGCGGCTGCGGGGCGCGCATCGTCGCTCTTGCTTGGCATGGCGGCGCTCCTTCTCGCGATGGCCGCCTCGACCTTCACCGGTCATGTCGAGGCAGCGGACTGCAAGAGTTCCGCCGGACCGGAAACGAACTGGCAGGACTGCAACAAGCGACTGCTCATGCTCGGCGGCAGCGACCTCGAGGGAAGCAATCTTGTCAATGCCGATTTCACGCTGACCGATCTCAGGGGCGCCACGCTTCGTGCCGCCAATCTCGAAAAGGCGACGTTGATGCGCGCCTCGCTCGCCGGCGCCGTCGCAGACAAGGCGAATTTCACTCGGGTAGAGGCCTATCGCGGCAATTTTTCCGACATTTCTGCCGAGGGCGCCTCCTTCGTGAGCTCCGAATTGCAGCGCACCGACTTCAGCCGGGCGCGCCTGACCGGTGCGGATTTCGAGAAGGCCGAACTCGGGCGCGCCAATTTCCATGAGGCCGTGCTGACAGGCACCCGCTTTTCGATGGCCAATCTCTCGCGCGCCAATCTCAGCGGCGCGGTCTTCGAAGGGCCGATCGATTTCGACCGCGCCTTCCTGTTCCTTACCAGGATAGAGGGCCTCGACCTCTCGGCCGCGACCGGGCTCGAACAGGAGCAGGTCGACCTTGCCTGCGGCGACGCCGCGACCAAGCTGCCGGCGGGCTTGACGGTCCCCGCCAAATGGCCGTGCCCGGCCGACGACGACTGACGGACGTTTTCGCCTGCGCCGCGCACGGCAGATGATTATCCACAGCGGCGGAACGCTCCGCCGGCCGAGAGCGAATGGCGGCTTGGGGTCGTCCAGCCGGCTGTTTGGTGCCGGACTTTCCTCTTCCGCCATCCTCGGGCTTGGCTCGAGAATCCAGAATCGATCCCCATTTCGGTTCGCGAGGCGTTGGATCCTCGGGGGCGAGACCGAAGATGATCGCTGAATATGAAACGACGGTGAGTAACGGCGTGGAAAATCGCCTTTCTGCAGATCCGTAGCCGTCCCCGTTGATAACTGCGTGCTTCCTGAAATTTGAGGCTCATGCTGTAATCCCATGCGGACCCCATCCCGCAAGGTGACCGCCATGAAACGCCGTTGGCCGCTTGCTGCTCTCTGCCTTCTCTGCGGAACTGCGTCCGCTGATCCCATTGCCGTCGATCTCGAACTCGTCATTGCGGTCGACGTCTCCTATTCGATGGAGCCGGAGGAGTTGAGTGTGCAGCGGACCGGCTATCTGGAGGCCTTCCGCAGTCCGGAGGTGATCACGGCATTGAGCGGCGGGCCGCTTGGAAAGATTGCCGTCACCTATGTCGAATGGGGTGGCAAGGCGGTTCAGGTGATACCGTGGACGCTGCTTTACGACGCCCGGACCGCGGGGGAATTCGCCGAGACCTTGGAGCGCCAGCCGCTCAGGCGCATCGGCTTCACCTCGATCTCCAACACGCTTGCGGTCGGCCGCATGCTTTTCCAGACAAGCCCATTCAGAGCGCGCCGCCGCGTCATCGACATATCGGGCGACGGGCCCAACAATGCCGGCGCGCCGGCGCCTCTCGCGCGCAACAACACCATCGCTCAGGGGATCACGATCGACGGCCTACCGATTATGCTGCGGAACGATCCGGATACGACGTCGATCCCGGATCTCGACGCCTACTACCGCGAGTGCGTCATCGGCGGCCCGGGATCCTTTCTCCTGAAGGTGAGGCACATCGACGAGTTTGCCGCAGCGATCCTCGCCAAGCTCGTCATCGAGATTTCCGGACTGAAGGTGAGCTGGCAGGAGGAAACGAGGCCGAGCCCGGTCCAATATGAGCAGCCCTATAATTGCTTCATCGGCGAGGAATTGCAGGAGCGTGCGATCGGCCGGTAGATTGCTTCAACGTTTCTCTGAATGAATTTGGTCAATTCATTGAAATTGCAGGGATGACTACCGCTGTGCGCCTTCCGGAGTTGCTGTGGCCGCCTTCCCCTGCCTACAGCGCCGCGCGTCTTATCAGACGCACAAAGGACGCTGCAGCACTTTGTATTGCTGCATTTTTTATCCCTAAATCGGCTACGATTTAAGGAAGCATGCAGCAGTCAGTTCGTCCCGGCGTTCCAGGCAGGGCGACCAGCCGCGCGCGAAACCCATGCCCATGGCGATCTGGGTCAGCGCCAGTTGCTCCCGTAGATGCTTGCAGTCGGCGAGCAAGGTGCGGATCGTCGCCACGGCGTCGCCGTCATGCCAGGCGAGCGCGGCTGCGACCTCGTCCAGCCACTCGTCAAATTCCTCGATATCGGAACGCTCCGCGGCAGACATGGATTCTCCTTCTCCGTGGACAGCCGGAGTTCTCACTTCGATGAATTTCAGATTGGCGGCCGTATTGCCGATGGATGTTCTTATTATGTTCTATATTGGGAGGGAGTCAATCGTTTTTGCGACGGCGCACCCGCGCAATTCCGGACGGAAGCCGTTACACATTTTTCCTGGAATTGCTCCGTCCAACGCAATTCCGGACGGAAAACCGCACACACTTTTCCTGGAATTGCTCAGTTGAGCCGCTCGCCGAAGAACGCTTGCGGAAACAGTAAGAACATCGGCTTCTTGCTGAGTTCGATCGCGGACCGGTTTTTCGAGGCAAGCCATCGCTTTACGGATTCTTGCGGCGACTCGCCGGTGGTAACGGCGATCGAACGGCCCATGAGGTCGAGGCGGCGGCCGCGATAGCCGAGATCGGCCGGGTGCCGGCCGAAGCGGGACGGGCCGAAATCCACGCACCAGCGCTTCCGGTGAGGGAACGGCTTGGTGAGACCCGCCTCGAAGAAGGCCCAGACGTCGATGTCCTTGAGCCCGTTCGTGCCGTCAAGATAATGCAGCGCACTGCCCTGGGCGAGAGCAATGAGGAGCAGGCGATCGCGGTAAAGGCCGGCGACCGGCGCGCGATCGAAAATGGCACCGAGCGTGCAAAGTGCGACGGCGGCGATCCTTTCCAGGTCTGCTGACGTCAGCCGTTCGTAGGATCTTTCGCTGACGTCCGCCATCGCGGGGGCTCGCTTTCATCCTCGCGGCTCCAGATCATTTCATTGTTTCTTTGAAACAGTGAAATGATCTAACTATTTGAAATTACGCAATTCCGGACGGAAAACCGTTAGACACTTTTCCTGGAATTGCTCTAGCCGCGCCGCGCCACATGGGTACCAGCCTGCGTCTGCGGTGAGGCTCGGGGGGACCCAGCCAAAACTCTACCCAACCGGCTCCCAGACCGAGTTGGCGTCGCGGATGACCTTCTTGATCTTCTTTTCCTTTTGCCAGTCGCGGCCGATGTCCTTGATGACCGGGCGCTTCTCGGGAGAGAAAATATAACTCTTCTTGTTGCGGACGTATTCTTCCAGCGCCGGGTTCACGCCGTAGTAGAATTGTTTCTCGGGATCCTTCGCCGGGTCCATGAGGCGCGCGCAATCTCGCACGAACGCACCTCTGAGAAGCGACGGCGAGGTGGTGAAGATCGGGAAGGAGGTGAACTTCGGGATCTTGATGCCGAACAGCCGCATATATTCGTTGCGCTTGTGAAAATGGCCCTTCTTGGCGACGTCCCATTTCTGCTCGGCGGTGTGGAACGATACTTGCGCGATCGTGGGATCGCGGAAGGCGCTGAAGACGTTCGCGCCGATATCGGTTAGGGCGACCCAATCGTCCTCGAGGTGCAGGACGAAATCTGCCTTGGTGGCCGACCAGAGCCGACAAACAGCGCCGCCGAAGCTCGGCGTTTCCGGCTCAAAGACGATCGCCGCCGGAAACCGCCCCCGGACCAGTTCGAGGCAGGCAGCGTGCGCGTCGTCGTCCCCGAAGATCGGATCGAGGTTCATGTGGACGTTCTCGATCTCGAAGTGGTCGAGCATCCGCTTCGACAGGCTTTCGAGCGTCGCGGCGAGCAGATCGGGACGCCGGGCGGCAACGATGCAAACGTCAATTTTCGGCATGGATGCAGCCTTGGTTTGAGGCGGGCGATGGCGGACACGCTTGTCAACGCCGGCGGCGCGTGGTCGAGCAGGGGGCTGGTCAAGCGCCGCTTTTATAAGCAGGTCAACAAGGGCGCGCAACGGGGGAAAGCATGGCTCGCATCGCAGTTCCCATTTACAACGGTGCCGAGACGATTTCCGAAAGCCTGGATTGCATACGCGGCCCCAGCGAGACCTGCTCCGAATTTGCGTGAAGGGACAAACGCTTTCGCCACGCTCGCAGCAACATCAACGTGCTGGCGATGGAGAATTTCAAGCAGGCGCTCAATCTCGGCGATGCCAATTACTTCACGTGGCGGGCCGATGACGACCTGACGGACGCGAACCATGGTTCTACGGCCGTTGGCGGCGACCGGCTGTAGTCGCGCCCCTTGCCGTCGCGGGAAATGAAGAATGCCTCGTCCGACGGCCGCAGATGGACGTCGAGGCGATCCTTGGAAACGTCGATGCCGACGAAGACGGCAAAGACGGCGAGCGGTTCGTCCATGACCCATCCTTGTGAATGCGGGCGCGTGCCCAAGCGGCTGTTCGGGTTTGGGACTGCGAAAACGGCGGCCGCACGAGCTCATTCACGGGCTTGCTGGCCCCAGGGCGTTTCGGCCTGACCGCCGCCTTCCACCTCGCCGATTGCGTTCCTGCCGGCAACTGAGAGGTACAGGGTCGGCGGAGTTGTCGTCGTGCTCGTCCGAATGGCCCGGCAATAGCATCGCGCGCCAGCCGCCCAAGCCTGTCCGAGACGGCGCATTCCAGTTTTTTTTCAGCAGGGCGGCATCGCCACTTGATCGATCGATGATTTATCCGTAGCGATGCCGAGCCGCTTTGCTCAGTGGGGATCAACACATCATGGAAATTTTTACGTCTGCCGGCTTGCTGGCGCTTCTGCAGGTTATTGTCATCGACCTGGTGCTTGCCGGGGATAACGCCGTCGTCATCGGCCTTGCCGCCGCCGGGCTTCCGACCGAGCAGCGCAAGAAGGCGATCCTGGTCGGCATTCTCGCCGCGACGGTTCTTCGCATCGCACTTGCGAGCGTGACCGTCCAACTGCTCGAGATCATCGGCCTTGTGCTCGCGGGCGGCATCCTGCTGCTCTGGGTCTGCTGGAAGATGTGGCGCGAGCTGCGTGCCGCCCGGGGCGGCGATGGAGCGGAAGATGGAGCCGGAGAGCCGCAGAAGAAGACCTTCATGCAGGCGGCGATCCAGATCGTCGTCGCCGACATCTCCATGTCGCTCGACAACGTGCTCGCCGTAGCCGGCGCATCCCGCGAGCATCCGACGGTGCTGGTGTTCGGCCTCATACTGTCGATCGCGATGATGGGCGTTGCCGCGGGCTACATCGCCAAGCTGCTCAATCGCTATCACTGGATTGCCTATGTCGGTCTGGCGATCATCCTCTACGTCGCGCTCGACATGATCTATCGCGGATCGCTCGAGGTCTGGCCGCACGTCGTGCCGGTCGTCGCGGCGATCGCGGGCTGATTTTTGCTTTCCACGCGGGGCCGAGAGCCCCGCGCTTCCCGGGATAGGGCGCCGCGGGCCATCGCTCCGGTGGGTGATGACCGCCAATGTGTCTGGGGATGCCGGCGCCAGCCGTCACGGTCGTCCTTGCCCGATCCCGACTGCGAGTCCACCCGGCGGCGCGTCGGCAAGTTCCTCGATGCTCATTGACTGCTGCATGGCTCCTCAAGTCGGAATCGATTTGAGGTCAAGACCATGCCGCGATTCAAAGTGCTACGGGGACCTTTGCGCGTCCGATCACAGTGCACGATAGAGGTGCAACGGGACGCAGTTGATATGAAAGGTCCCAGGGCGGTGCAAAGGGGGGCGGGGCGCATCGCTCTGGGACCTCTCACGCCTACGGCGGCGGGGGCTAGCCGTTGATTCCGCAGGCGTTTCTGTGCCGCACTATGCATCCGGAGAAACACCAAGCAATGGGCCTAAGACCTTTGGCAGGCCGCATCGGACTTAGGTCTGATACTTCGGAGTGGATGAGTGCCGTAACCTCCTTGCAGAACCTGAGAATTCCGCCCCCGACACCACTGCGTATCCTGTTGCGTTAAGCCTTTCCGGGATGCCGGCAATGAAGAGATTCGCGTTTCTGGCAGCGCTCGCCGCGCCGGCCATTGCTCTCGGCCTCGCCATAGCTATGGTCGAATGGCTGCAGCCGATGGGCGTATCGAATGAGACCACAGCATCAACCAATCCGCAGGTGCATGTGCCGTGATCCCCATGTGACGGAGGCTCCTCAACCGGGAACAGCCGCCGGGAAGGACGGCTGGCGATATCACTCGGCAACAGCTTGCTGGCTGGCGCCCGCACTGCCCGGCACGGCCGGTTCGCCGAGGTCCCAGTAGATCCCGGCCATAAGCGCCAGACCCTCGCGGGCGATCGTGAGCGGAAGATGCTCGTTCGGCGCATGCTGGGAGCACCCCGGATAGGAATGCGGGATCCACACTGTCGGAAGTTCCAGGATATCGGAGAAAATGTCGTTCGGCAGCGATGCGCCGAGGTTCGGCAGGATGGCCGGTCGCTTCCCGGTCGTCCGAACAATCGAGTCCACCGTCCAGCTGACCCATGGATGCCCCGGATCCAGTCGTGTGGCGTGAAAGACAGCGTCGTTCGTCGGAGCGATCCGCACGTGCGAAAAACCGTGGCGGTCGAAGTGCCGTCGCAAGGCAGGAAGGATATCGTTTGCCTCGACGCCGACGACGAAACGCAACTGGCAGCGCGCCCAGGCCCGCGGCGGAATGGCGCCGACGGGCGTCTTCGGGTTTCCCGCTTCGAAGGCGAGGATCGCGAACGAGCACCATGCGAACAGCTTTTCCGCTGGCGTCAAGCCTGGCTCGCCCCAATCGGGATCAATTTCGGGATCGCCGGCGCTGGTTTCGATCTCGCAGTCGGCGAGAACGCGCCGAACATCGTCCGGGATATTCTGCGGGCGCCATTCCGCAATCCTGATCTCGCCTGTCGGCCCGGTGATGCTGGCAAGAGCATGGGCAAGTTGGATCGCCGGGTCGGAAAGGAGGCCGCCCCAGTTGCCGGAATGGTGGCCGCCCTCGCGCGCCTCCACCCAGACATCGAAGCTGACGGCGCCGCGCGAACCCAGGAAAACCGTTGGCCGTGCGGCCGAGAGACGCGGTCCATCCGAAGCGATCAGAACGTCCGCTCGAAACAAGTCCTTGTGTGTCATAGCCAGTTCGCGAAGGCCCGGAGAGATCCGCTCTTCTCCCATTTCGATCAGGTATTTGGCGTTGAAGCCAAGTCTGCCGCGCGCCTCCAGCACCGCCCTGATCGCGCCGATGTTGATCGAATGCTGCCCCTTATTGTCAGCGACGCCGCGTCCATACCACCGGCCGTCGCGTTCCGTCATTCGCCAGGGGGAGAGACCCTCAGTCCAGCCCTCGTCGAGGCCGCGAACCACGTCGCCATGGCCATAGCCGAGCACGGTCGGCCGCGCCGGATCCTCGACGCGCTCGGCAAAGAGAAAAGGCCAGTTGCCCTCGGACAATGTCCGGCAGGTGAATCCGAGTGCTTCGAAAGCGGGCTTGACCTCGGCTTCGAGATACTCAGCCAGCGCGGGTGCGCGCTCCGGGTTCTGGCTCTCCGTCGGTATCGCGACGCGACGCGCCAGATCATCCCGGAAAGCACCGGAATCGAAGTAAGCCTCTGCTCTCGCTATGGCTGCATCGCGTGTCATTCCACACCATAACACCGGACGAGGCGCAGCGGAATGCGAACGCTTGCTCCTTATTCGCCGCCCCCTGGAATCAGCCGCGCCACGATGCGGTCCGAAACGCGTTCGCTGCCTGCCAGCCCCTCGGCAACGCCCGCTCTGTCTGCCGCCGGGCGGTTCTGGCTCATCTTGCTTTTGCCCTCGATCCGGGCGATCGGCATTCTGAGCCCGACGATGCCCTTGAGCTGTGCCTGAACGAATGCTTCGGGCGCATCGGTCACGGCCCATCGCTCCGGGCGCGGCCCCTCGTGAAGATCGGTCAGTCGCGTGACGACCTCGAGCAAGCGCTGGCTGTCGTCGTAAAACTCCGCCGGTCCATAGGCATGCACCGCCGCATAGTTCCAGGTCGGGACGACCTTGCCGTGCTCGCGTTTCGATGCGTACCAGGAGGGGGTGATGTAGGCATCCGGCCCCATGAAGATCGCCATGGCGTCGCCGGTCGGCGGGGTCTTCCATTGCGGATTGGCCCTGGCGAGATGACCGTGGAGCGTCCCATGCTCGCCTTCGTCGGGATCGAGGAACAACGGCAACGGCGTCGCGATCAGGCCATCGGCGGTGGCTGTCACGAAGTGGCAAAGCCGCGCCTCGCGCATCAATCCGTGGAGCGCGGAGCGGTCATCTTCTCTGAAGGCTGGCGGTGTGTACATCGCGTCTGGTTCCTATGGATGGAGGCATTCAAGCACAGGATCGCTCATTTCGCGAACTTCCGTGCGCCGGCGACGCAGAGGATAACCGCGACCGTCACCGCGAGCATCAGCAAGCTCACCTCTTCATGGAGCAATGTCGCGGCCAGGGCCAGTCCGAAAAACGGCTGCAGCAACTGCAGTTGCCCGACCGCCGCAATGCCGCCCTGGGCCAGTCCCCGGTACCAGAAGATGAAGCCGATCAGCATGCTGAACAGGGAAACATAGGCGAGTCCGACCCAGCCGGGCATACCCACCTTTGCGAATGACGACGGCATCAGGGCGAGCGCGATCGAGAGCATGACGGGGAGCGACAGGACGAGCGCCCAGGAGATCACCTGCCAGCCGCCAAGGGTGCGCGACAGTTTCGCGCCCTCGGCGTAGCCAAGCCCGCAAGCGACAATTGCCCCAAGCATGAGCGCGTCCCCGACGGGTGACGCAGACACGCCCTGCGCGAGCGCAAAGCCGATAACCAGCAGGCTTCCCGCGACGGAGAACATCCAGAAGGCGGGACGAGGGCGCTCGCCGCCGCGAAGCACGCCGAAAGTCGCGGTCGCAAGCGGCAGCATGCCGACGAAGACGATCGAGTGCGCCGACGTCACGTGCTGGAGCGCGAAGGCGGTTAGCAGCGGAAACCCGACCACGACGCCCAGGGAGACGATCGCCAGGGAGAAGAGCTGGTCGGTGGTGGGGCGCTTCTCCCTGAAGACAAGGAGAAGGCACGCGGCGAGCAGGCCCGCGATGCCAGCCCGGGCGACGGTGAGGAACACCGGATCGAAATCCAACACGGCGGCCCTGGTCGCCGGCAGCGAGCCGCTGAAGATCAGCACGCCGAGAAAGCCGTTGATCCATCCGCTCGTCGTCTTGTCCATGGTCTGCTCCTTTTTATGCCGATATCGGCCGAAGTCGCTGGCGTGGCCAGAGACAATCCAGTACAGTCCGACAAAACTGTTGTGTATCATGGAGCAGTACAGATGGGTGTTGCAGCGATAGCCGAGAGCGGCGGCACACGCGTGGCGGCAGTGATGAGCGCCATCCGGCAGCGCATCGCCAA
The DNA here is from genome assembly GCF_036488675.1 of Sinorhizobium chiapasense. Classification (NCBI taxonomy): domain Bacteria; kingdom Pseudomonadati; phylum Pseudomonadota; class Alphaproteobacteria; order Hyphomicrobiales; family Rhizobiaceae; genus Sinorhizobium; species Sinorhizobium chiapasense. The sequence goes on along the minus strand of NZ_CP133148.1, from coordinate 2,280,507 downwards.
CCGCAGCCTGACGCCGGGGAGCAAGCTGCCCTCGGTCCGCGCTTTCGCGGCCACCATGCAGGTCTCGACCTCGACTGTCGTGGACGCGTATGAGCGGTTGGTCGCCGAAGGGGTGATTGCTTCGAGACCGGGCTCCGGATTCTACGTTTCCGGGCAGGTCGTGCCCCTGGCATTGGCCGAGATCGGACCCCGGCTCGACCGCGCCGTCGACCCGCTGTGGGTTTCCCGGCAGTCTCTCGAAAGCAGCGATGCGGCGCTCAAGCCCGGCTGCGGCTGGCTCCCGCCGTCCTGGATGCCGGAGGCGGCATTGCGCAAAGGGCTGCGCGCGCTCGCGCGGGCGGAGGACGCCGCGCTCACCGATTACGGGACGCCGCTCGGATTTCCGCCGCTCCGCCAGCTCATCGCACGGCGCATGATGGAGCGCGGCATCGAAGCCTCGCCCGACGGCATCATGCTGGCGGAGTCGGACACCCAGGCGATCGATCTTCTGTGCCGCTTCTTCCTCGAAACCGGCGATACGGTGCTTGTCGACGACCCGTGTTACTTCAATTTCCACGCGCTGCTGCGCGCCCACCGCGCGAAGATCGTCAGCGTTCCCTACACGCCGACGGGGCCGGACATCGAAGCCTTCGCCAGGGTGGTCGCGGAGCACCGGCCGCGCCTCTACATCACCAATTCGGCGATCCACAATCCGACCGGTGCGGTCCTCTCTCCCGTCGTCGCCCACCGGGTGCTGAAGCTCGCGGACCAGTTCGACCTCACCATCGTCGAGGACGACATCTTTGCCGATTTCGAACTGACCCCTGCGCCGAGGCTGGCGGCCTTCGACGGTCTCAGCCGCGTCGTCCACATCGGCAGTTTTTCGAAGACGCTGTCGGCCTCGGCCCGCTGCGGCTTCATCACGGCCCGTCGGGAATGGATAGAGGGACTGGTGGATCTCAAGATCGCCACCGCATTCGGCGGCGGACGCCTGTCAGCCGAACTCGTCTACAACGTGCTGAGGGACGGCGGCTATCGCAAGCACATGGAGACGCTCCGCGCGCGGCTCTCACGCGCGATGGCCGAGACCGGCTCCAGGCTCAGAAAGCTCGGCATCGAACCCTGGCTGGAGCCGCAGTCCGGCATGTTTCTCTGGGGCCGCTTGCCCGCGGGACTCGACGCCGCCGACATCGCCCGGGAAGCCCTGGCAGACAACGTCGTGCTGGCGCCCGGCAACGCCTTCAGTCTTTCCCAGTCGGCCCAGGAGTTCATGCGCTTCAATGTTTCGCAGTGTCTGGACGATCGGGTGTTCCAGACGCTTGGGAGAGCGATCGCCAAGCGGACATAGCCAGGGCTTTTTGGTGCGGGCATGCCCCCTAACTCCCTCATTCCTGTGCTCGTCACAGGAATCCAGCAGCGCCGCGTCTGCGGCGCGGGAGACTCGGCTCGACGCGCGAACGGGCGCGGATCACCCTCGGGACGGCCACCAGCATTTGGTCCATATATACGGGAGACCACGTCATTCACGGCGCCGACGCGCCGTGGCTGGATTCCTGTGACGAGCACAGGAATGAGGTGGGTGGGGATGCATCACTGCGCAACTGACTCCATGAGAGTCCATTGCTGTTCGTGCCACCAAGGAGCATAACGCAGGGGCGACCTGCCCACACGATTTCACGTTACGTTACCAGGAACACTTCACGTCACCGGGAAGCGAAAGCGCGGCTGGTGACGGCGATGACGAGTGCCGCGACGATCAGGACGGCGGCGACGGCGAAGGTGATGCGCATGCCGGCGGCGACGGCCTCGGGGGCTGCCTCGGTGATCTCGCTCGTGCCGGAGGCGAGCGCGAACACGGCCCCCATGCAGGAGGCGCCGGTGACGAGGCCGAGATTGCGCGAGAGGTTGAGCATGCCGGAAACGATGCCGCGCGCGCCAGGCCCCACATCCTTCATCACGGCAGTGTTGTTGGCCGCCTGGAACAGGGCGTAGCCGGCGGTGACCGCGACGATCGGCGCGATATAGCCGGCGACGCCGAACCCTGCCGGGAACAGCGAGAGGAGGAACGCGCCGGCGGCGATTGCGGCGAGCCCCGCGACGGTCATCGGCTGCGCGCCGAGCCGGTCGACGAGGCGGCCGGAGGGAACGCCTGCGAGTGCCGCGACGAGCGGGCCGGCGGACATGACGAGGCCGACAGAAGCGGCGTCGAGCCCGAGCCCACGCGAGAGATAGAACGGCCCGACCACCAGCGTCGCCATCATCACCGTCGAGACGAGTGCGCTCATGGCGAGGCCGGCGGAAAGCACCGGATCGTGGAACATGGCGAGGCGGAGCAGGGGCGAGGCGGCTCTTGCCTCGGTAAACACGAAGAGGGCGCCGGCGAAGATCGCCGCCAGCAGTAGGCTCATGTTGAGCGGACCGAAACTGCCGCGGCCGATGGTCATGGCGAGCGCGTAAGCCGCGAGCGTCAGCGCCAGCAGCGCGGTGCCGGTCGTGTCGAAGCCCGCGCGATGCTTGGGTCCCTCGCGGTCTGCGGGCAGGCTGCGAAACGCCAGGAAGAATGCCAGCACGCCGAACGGTACGCCGGCGAGGAAGATCGCCCGCCAGCCGAGGCCGGCGATCAGGACGCCGCCGAGCGAGGGGCCGAGGGCGGTGCCGATCGCCGATGTCGTTCCAAGAAGCCCCATGGCGCTGCCGGTCCGTGCCTTCGGCACCGTCTCGCCGACGAGCGCCATCGCCAGCGCCATCATGATCGCCGCGCCGACGCCTTGCGCCGCCCGCGCCGCGATCAGCATCCAGAGGCTGGGCGCGACGCCGCAGAGCACGGAAGCGATCGTGAAGAGGGCGATGCCGGAGCTGAGCAGACGGCGGCGGCCGAAAATGTCGCCGAGCCGCCCGACGCTGACGATGAGGGTGGTGATGGCGAGAAGATAGGCAAGCACGACCCATTGCACCGCCTGAAAGGACGCGCCGAACGCTTCGGCCAGCGCCGGCAGTCCGACATTGGCGATGCTGGTGCCGAGCGAAGAGAGCAGCATGGAGAGGGAAAGGGCGGCGAGCGCCCAGCGAAAGGAGGGCGCCCTTTCGCCTCCTTCGGCGGTCGCCTCCACTGGTCGTGTCGTGATTGTCATGGGCATGGACTCCTTTTCCGGCTTTCGAACGAGCTTGCCGAAAAGGTAGTCGCTCCGAAGGGATGGCGGAACGCGCACTATTTGCACTTCATTCGTGCGTTTGACGCCATGTCACGTTCGGCTATAGTCGATGCCATGTCGAAGCCCGACCTCAACCTGCTTGCCACTCTCGACGTGCTGCTTTCGGAAGGCAGCTCTACCCGCACCGGACGCTCGCCTCGATTGAAGCATGCTTCTTCAACGTTAGTCGGGGAACTGCCGACAGCAATGAATCTTTTTCAATGTCTAATTGCAGTTCTGTGAATATTCTCATACTCTAAAGCACGCCGCGTCCGGACTAATTCACGCAACGCGTTTTAGATTTTTGTGCATGTCACATGCGCTAATGCTTTCAGGTCGGGTTTCCACGGGGCAATTTTCTGATGGAAATAGGCGACGCAGTTCAACGTATTCATATTCGCTATGAGATGGACGAAAGCGCGTCCAAGCTCACTTCCATGGCGCTGTTTGCTTATGCAGTCGTCTTGTCCGGCAATAGACTTGTCCCTGCAACCGCGCGAACGAGCAACCACGTGTTGATCCTGGGGCGAGAGATTTCTGTCGAATTCGACGATTATTTGCCGAAAGTGCCGTGGGATACTCTGAATGTACCATCGGAGCACATCGACCACTTTGTAAACTCTCCGACGCTATCGAAGTATGTTCGCGAGGTGGAACCGGGCAGGCAAACTCTGACTGCACCACGAATAACGGTTCTGTTGAACAATCGCCCCGATCTCGAATCCTTGACGCGGCCATATATTTCGATAGCGGCGTGCATGGATGCCGACTGACACCTCCCAGCCACCGTCTCCTCCGGTGCGCGGCAGCGCGCAGGCAGAACTTATCGCATCTGTCGCAAACAATATTCTTTTGTTCTGCGGCTTGCTCGTTGCCGGGATATTCACGTTCATTTCTGCCGACTGGTTCAGGCAAGCCGGCTTGCTGGTCATTGGGGCGACATGCCTGGTGCTACTATGCAGCTTTGTGGCTGGGATAATCGCGCTCGTCGCCATCATGAAAGCGCATAATCTGGCGCGCAGGGCCGAGCGAGCCGAAGATGGCCTCGATCCTGACCTGACGCGCGTTGCCGCCGCTCGTACGCTCGCCGTTCGCCTGTCAGTCGCGTCCTTCTGGTCGACTATCCTGGCGACTCTCGCCGCGGCCGCCCTGGTCGGGATCGTCCTGTACGGTATCGCGTTCCCTGGCGCGTCAGCAAGCCCGACCAACATTGGCGGCTTGCCGGTGATCTCGATGCAAGGAGCACAGGCCAAGCTGAAGGTGGAACAGACAGCGACGGGATGCAGGATTTCCACTGACCTGAGCGGAAACATTGTCGAGATTTTGGTGCCATCTTCGTGCAGCAAGATCGGGCAACCGTAGCTGCCAACGTCCCGAACGAGATCGCGGGAAAGCGTGAGACATGGCGGAAGGCGCATCGTTTGAACATTATTCGTGCGTTTGACGCCATGTTACTGTCCGCTATAGTCGATGCCATGTCGAAGCCCGACCTCAACCTGCTTGCCACTCTCGATGTGCTGCTTTCGGAAGGCAGCGTTGCCCGTGCGGCGAAGCGACTGCGGCTCAGCCCCTCGGCGATGAGCCGGGCGCTGGCGCGGCTGCGCGAGGCGACGGGCGATCCGCTGCTCGTCCGGGCCGGGCGGGGCCTGGTGCCGACGCCGCGCGCGCTCGAACTCAGCGAGCGCGTCGGCCGCCTCGTCGAGGAGGCGGAAGCGGTCCTGAGGCCGCAGGAAAAGCTTGATCTCGAACGGCTGAGACGGACCTTCGTTCTGAGGACCAGCGATGGCTTCGTGGAGAACTTCGGGCCGGATCTCATTTCCCGTGTCGGCGGGGAAGCGCCCGGTGTGCGCCTCTGCTTCGTGCCGAAGCCGGACCGGGGCAGCGGGCCGCTGCGCGAGGCGGCCGTCGACCTCGAAACCGGCGTCGTCGGCGAGGCGATCAGTCCGGAGGTGCGCACCCAGGCGCTCTTCCGGGACCGGTTCGTCGGTGTCGTGCGCATGGGACACCCGCTTTGCAAGGGCGAAGTGACGGCCGCCCGTTACGCGGCCGGCCGGCACGTCCTCGTTTCGCGGCGAGGTCTCGACAAGGGGCCGCTCGACGAAGCACTGGAGGAGCTCGGGCTCGAACGCGAAATCGTCACGATCGTCGGCGGCTTTGCCGCGGCGCTGGCGCTCGCCCGCGCCTCCGACCTGATCGCCAGCGTTCCCGAGCGGCACACCGGTGCGCTTCGGGCCGGGATGCACAGTTTTCCGCTCCCGGTCTTCACGCGGGAAATCACCGTTTCGATGCTCTGGCACCCGCGGCTCGACGCCGACCCGGCCCACCGCTGGCTGCGCGGATGCGTGCGGGATGTTTGTGCGAGGCAGCCGGCGGATTGATCGGCAGGTGAGGGGCGTTCGTCCAAGTCTTCGGCGGGCTCGATCTGGTCGGTGGTCTCGTCTGGCGCGACCATAGCCAAGAATTCCCTCATTCCTGTGCTCGTCACAGGAATCCAGCCGCACCGCGTCGGCGGTGCGAGAGAATCCACGGGATCGACAAGGCGAGTGCTTCGCGCCCGATGGGCATCTCCGCCCACGTCTCAATCCCTGAATGTGCGTCAATCATGGCGCAGCAGACGCCGTGGCGAGGAACAACTTGCCATCCGCGACGGTTCGTAATAATCGAAGTTACATGAAACGCGACAGCCGCCTCTCCTCAGTCCTGCATGCGCTCCTTCACATGGCCGAGCATAACGGGTTCATGACTTCGGAAGCGCTTGCGCAATGCATGAACACCAATCCCGTTGTCGTGCGCCGCACGATGGGGCTCCTGCGACAGGCGGGACTCGTTGCCTCCGCGCGCGGGCATGCCGGGGGGTGGACCATCACCGCCGACCTTGGCGCCGTCACGCTGCGCCAGTTGCACGAAGTGTTGGGGGAACCGGCCATCTTTGCCATCGGCAACCGGAACGAAACGCCGGATTGTCTCGTCGAGCAATCGGTGAACGCCGCGCTCGACGCCGCCTTCGCGGACGCCGAGGCGCTCCTGCTCGAGCGTTTTGCCCATGTCACCCTGGCCGATCTTGCCACCGACTTCGCCCGTCGGCACGTGGAGCGGCGCAATAAGAGGAATAAGTGATGCAGAATGATGTGATCGTCGTCGGCGGCAGCTATGCCGGAATGGCAGCCGCCCTCCAGCTTCTGCGTGCCCGTCGCACCGTCGTGGTGATCGACGCGGGGCTCAGGCGTAACCGGTTTGCCAGCCATTCCCACGGGTTTCTCGGACAGGATGGCGTGGACCCGGCCGAAATCGCCGCAAGCGCGCGGGCGCAGCTCATGGCCTATCCGACGCTGACATGGATCGATGGCCGCGCGGAAGCCGCCGGAGGGGTCAAGGATGCCTTTGCCGTCACGATCGCGGATGGCGGCCGGCATGAGGGAAGGCGGCTGCTTTTTGCCGTCGGCGTGACCGATCAGCTGCCTGAGATCGATGGGATGGCGGAACGCTGGGGGAAGAGCATTTTCCACTGCCCCTATTGCCACGGATACGAACTGGGGCGGGGTCGGATCGGGGTGATCGCCACGGGACCGATGTCGGTGCATCAAGCGCAGCTCATTCCCGAATGGGGCGAGGTGACCTTTTTCGCCAACGGCGCGCTGACGCTCGACGACGCTGCCCGCGTCGACCTCAACTCACGCGGCGTGACGATCGAGGAGACGCCGGTGAGAAGGATCGAGGGCCATGCCGATGTGCTTCTCGCCGACGGGCGGGCTTTCTCTTTTGCCGGGCTCTTCACAGCTTCGCGCAACGCCCCTGCAACGCCGATCGCCGGGACGCTCGGCTGCGAGATCGAAGAGACGCCGTTCGGCACGCAGATCCGCACCGACGCCGCGAAGGAAACCACCATCCCCGGCGCTTTCGCCTGCGGCGACGTAGCGCGCACACCCCATTCGGTCTCGCTCGCCGTGGCCGACGGGGCTTGGGCGGGCGCGCAGTTGCATCGGTCTCTGGTCTTCTGACCCGTCAGGTTCGGCGCCCATTCCTTCGGATGCGTAACCAGCTTTTCAGAGCGGGCGCCGTGGCTGGGCCGCTGAGCCCCGCCGCGACGGCGCCGCCGCGGCTTTACATTTCTTTACATCCGCCCAGAACGCTCGAAACGTTGCCCGGTTAGCTTTCCTACATCGCAGCAGGTGCTGCGGAGTGAAAGGAGCCTGACTATGGAAAACGAGGACAAGAACCTGGTGAGCCCGACGGCCGGCGAACCCGCCTCGAAAGGATGGGGGCGGCGCGCCGCGATCGGCGGTCTCGCGGCCGTCGCGGTTGTCGGCGGGATCGGCTTTGCAGCCGCGCGCAGCGACGATTTCGGCTTCGGCATGGGCCGTTTCGGCATGGGCGGTCACATGATGCACGCGCATATGGGAGGTGGCTTCATGGAACACCGGATCGGCTCCATGTTCGACGAACTCGATACGACGCCAGAGCAGGAAGACAAGCTTTGGGACATTATCGACAAGGCGCGCGGCGAGATCAGGCCGACGTTCCGGGACTTCCGCGAGACGCGTGAGGAGGTTATCGAACTCCTCGGCGCACCGACTCTGGACCGTGCCGCCGCCGAAAAACTGCGCAGCGAGCGCATCGCGGCGATCGACGAGGCCTCGCGCAAGATGACGACTGCGCTTCTCGACGCTGCCGCAGTGCTGACGCCGGAGCAGCGCGCCAAGCTCGTCGAGCATTTGAAGGAGCGCCGGGGCCACGGCCGGTGGTAAGACCGGCTCAGCTGCTGCAGCGACCCTTGCGCGTCTGATCACACTACACGACAGTGGCGTAACGGGTTCGGCGAATACTTTTACCTCATCCCTGTGACAAGCACAGGAATGAGGATCAAAGGAGAAGCCTTGCCGTACCGCAGCCGACGAGGCGGAACAGGCTATACTCCAGCGTCTGATAAGGCGTGCGAGGCTGCAAGTGACTGAACGGAGAGCAAGAAATGGCGGAACGGGTCTTGATCGTTGACGACGACACGCGCCTCTCCGCCATGCTTGCCGACTATCTCTCCGGCAACGGCTACACCGTCGACACCGCCGCGACCGCCACGGCGGGCCTTGCCGACCTCAACCGCCGCGCGCCGGACGTCGTGATCCTCGATGTCATGCTGCCGGACCTCGACGGCTTCGAGACTTGCCGGCGCATGCGCGCCGTCTCAGACGTGCCGATCCTCATGCTGACCGCCAAGGGCGAAGAAACAGACCGCATCGTCGGGCTGGAGCTCGGAGCCGACGACTATCTGCCCAAGCCTTTCAATCCGCGCGAACTGCTGGCCCGGCTGAAGGCGATCCTGCGCCGCCGCAACGGCAGCGCGGCGGTTTCGCGGACCTTTCGCTTCGGGCGGCTGGAGATCGATCCCGGATCCCGCTCGGTCAGGATCGACGGCCGCGAATGCGCGCTGACCAGCTACCAGTTCGACCTGCTCGTGGCGCTTGCCGAAAATGCTGGCCGCACGCTGTCGCGTGAGCAGTTGATGGACATGGTCAAGGGTGAGGAACTGGAAGCCTTCGACCGTTCCATCGACGTCCATGTCTCGCGCATCAGAGCGGCCATCGAGAGCGACCCCAAGCATCCGAGGCGCATCATCACCGTTCGCGGCGCCGGCTATGTCTTCGCCCGTTTCCAGGACGACGAGAGATAAAGCATGTCGCTCAAAAGTGCCGAGCGGTTTTGGGACAACGACATGCGTGAACCCAAAGAGAGCATGTCGCCCAAAAGTGCTGAGCGGTTTTGGGACAACGACATGCGTGGACCCAAAGAAAGCATGTCGCCCGAAAGTGCTGAGCGGTTTTGGGATGAGGATATGCGTGTAAACAGAGACCTAGAGCGATGCGCAGCCGGCTGTTCCTGAAAATCTACCTGACACTGCTGGCGAGCCTTGCCGCGGTCGCGGTCGCCAGCGCGGCCTTCGTGTGGCTGGGGCAGGGCGAGGAGGAGTCCAGTTGGGAGAGCCAACGCGCGCGATTTGTCACCGCGCTCATTCCGCCCGATACGGACCCGCGGTCGGTCGAGGCGACGCTCACGCGGTTTTCACGGGCCTTCGACGCCGACATAGCGGTCTACGACCCGCGCGGCAAGCTGATCGCGAGCGCCGGCCGGCCGCTGCCGCCCGACATCGTCGAGCGACCCTGGCACCACGGTGGAGGCAGGTTTCACACCATGGTGACCGAACTGCCCGACGGTCGCGCAGTAGCCGCGCGCATGGAGCGGCCTTTCCGCCCGGCCGGCCGCAATCCGCTCGCCTATCTGGCGTTGATCGCCGGCGTCATCGGGCTCGCCGCCTATCCGGTGGTGCGTCACCTGACCCGCCGGCTGGAGCGGCTACGCGGGGGCGTGGATGCCTGGGGCAGGGGCGATTTCGTGGCACGCGTGCCGGAGGACGGCAGCGACGAGGTCGCGGCGGTGGCGAAGAGCTTCAACAAGGCCGCCGATCATGTCGAGCGGCTGATCAGGTCACACCGCGCTCTGCTCGCCAATGCCAGCCACGAATTGCGCTCGCCGCTGGCGCGCCTGCGCATGGCGATCGACCTCTACGAGGAGGCGCCGGACGAGAGCCGCAAGCAAGAGATCGTTCGCAATCTCGCCGAACTGGACACGCTGATCGAGGAGATCCTGGTGGCGAGCAGGCTCGACCATGTCGAGAGGCTCGATGCGGCCGAGTCCGTCGACCTCCTGGCGCTGGTCTCGGAAGAAGGAGCGCGCAACGGCGTCGAGGTCTCCGGCACGCCGGCGACTGTCACGGGTGACGCGCGCCTCATCGGCAGGCTCATACGCAATCTGATGCAGAACGCGCTGCGCCACGGCGGCCCGCCCGTCACAGCCACTGTCGCACAGGCAGGCAGTGCCGTGGAACTCAGGGTCCGCGACCACGGCCCGGGCATACCGGATAGCGAGAGCGCCCGCGTTTTCGAGCCGTTCTACCGACCCGCGGGACGCAGCGAGGCCGCGGGCGGCTGGGGCCTGGGGCTGGCGCTGGTGCGCCAGATCGCCGAGCGCCACGGCGGCGCAGTCCGTTACGAAACCCCGCAGGGCGGCGGCGCCTGCTTTGTCGTGACGCTTCCGGTGCACACTGCATGATTCCGTAAATCGACCTCGAATTAAGGACAAAGACATGCAGCAACTCAAAGCGTCACAGCGACCTTTGCGCGTCTCACCACCGTACACGACAGCAGCGTAGTGGGTTTGGCGAACGGCCCCCACGTTCCTCATTCCTGTGCTCGCCACAGGAGTCCAGCGCGCCCAAGTCCTTGGGCGCGAGAGAATCCTGCGTAACTGAACCGGAACCACAGCTCTGGCAACATCTGTGTTGCTGCGAGACGGAGTCATCACGGCGCGGATGCGCCGGGGCTGGATTCCTGTGACAAGCACAGGAATGAGGAACGGAGGAGAACCCGCCGCACCGCATGCAACGAGGCGCAGTACGTTGCCGTCGTGTACTGTGGCGTCTCGAAGTACGCGCGGCGCTGCAGTGTTTTGTGCCTATTTGCGGAAGATGCCCTTGTAGTATGCGCCGTTTCTTGGCGGCGGCTTGTTCACGGTCTTTGCCTCGGGGTTGTATTTGCCGTTCTGGTGCCCTTCGTTGATGGGCGTTGTCGATATGCCCTTGTAGTAGCTACCGGCTGCAAATGCGGGGGAGGTACTGGCGGCGGCGATTGTTGCGGCGAAGAAAGCTGCGAGAGCCAGGTTGGCGAACTTGCTCATTTGTCATCCTCGGTTGACCCGCGCCACATGCCTCACAACCAGGCGGCGTGGCATCAGGTGTGCGGCAAAGGCCGCTAAAACCCTCCCATTGCAGGCTACTTAAAAGTCGTGACGAATGGATGTAATGCTGGCGAAAGGCAGCGTTCAACCCAATCGTGTAGCTACCTTGACAGCCGGAATACAAGGCTTCGCAGACGCGCGGCGCTTTAGATCACGATGACTTTGGGTCGAATCGACCCAAAGTCATAAACGTTATCGATTCTAATAAGTTAGAGCGGGATGCGGGCGGAAAAGCGCGCACACTTTTCCTCATCCCGCTCTAGGGGGGAAAGCCCGATGTACATTCTCTATGGGGGTGACTTCACCCGCGCACCGCTCGTCCAATGGGTGCTCGAGGAAGGAAAAATAGCGTACGAATTCAGAAAGATAGATATATTGAACGGCAAGCACCGCTCCGCGGAGTTCCTCGCGATAAACCCGGCCGGCTTGGTGCCCGTGCTGATTACGCCCGAGGGCGATACACTCTATGAAGTCGCCGCGCTGATGGTATATCTCGCTGACCGACACCAGCTCACGGATCTCGCCCCGTCATCGACCGACCCGGACAGGGGGCTTTTTCTGTCGACGGTTTTCCATATCGCCGGCGACATACAATCGGAGATGAAGCGGTTCCATTTTCCGCACCGGTTCTCGCTGAGAAGAGAGGATGTCGCCGGGATTCAGGACCTGGCAAAGTCGCTCGTCCTCAGCCGCCTGGACGTCATGAATACGAGGCTGGCAGCAAAGGGGCCATATGCGCTTGGACCCCGCTTCTCTCTTGCGGATTTCTATCTGTGCTTCTGGATCGCCTACCTTGATCGCGAAACCGTGTGCCTGCAGTTTCCGTCGATTGCCAGGCTGTACGAGCTGGTTCGCTCTCGTCCGGGCGCAGGCACCTATCTCGAAGAAACCGAGAGGATGGCAGGGGCCTATCGAGAGATGATGACAACGAAGCCCGGCGGCGTCATCGCCTGACCCCGGTGTCACCTCAAAGCGTTCTCCAGGGCATCACGGTTGCGGATCAGCCAGGCGACGCTGCGGGTCTGCCAGGCGATGCCCCAGACGCGCGGGGCGATTTCGGTGTCGGGCGTGATCTGCTGCTCGGCCACCTCGTTTGCAGCACTCTCCGCTGCAAATTCGATGATCCTGTAGCCGAGCCGATGCCGTGCCTCGGCCGGTAGCCCGTAGCCGTCGGCAAAGAGGCGCACATGGCGCATGCGATGCCCGGCGTCGGGCAAACCGTTCATCTCGGCGACGTCGTCATCGTAGAGCTGGGCGTTGTTCCAGGCCGCCATGGCGACCTCGGTCAGCCGGTCGACGGGACCTGCCGCCTCCCAGTCGATCAGCGCGACCGGTTTGCCGTTTCGCGAAACCACGTTCCATGGCGCCGCATCGCAGTGCCCGATGATGTCCGGAGCGCCGACCTCCCGGCCGAACCAGGGGCGCCACAGGGCATCGGCCGGAGGACGGAAGGAGGCGGTTGCGTCGTGCAGCCGGCGCATGAGGCTGCCGAGCGTATGAATAGCCTCGTCCGACCAGGGGGTGGGGTTGATGACATCGCCTTCGATATAGGTGAGGACTTCACGACCTTGCGCGTCAAAGCCGCCGCCGACGACGCGGGGCGCGCCCGCGAAGCCCGCTTCCTCAAGATGGCGCAAGAGAGAATGGACGGAACGGGCCCAGGGGCCAGTCTCCCGTATGACGACTTCACCTCGTCGGCTGACAGCGGTTCTCTCGCCGCCGGCAAGCGGCGTGGCATCGGTATCTTTCGCCATGCACGGATGATAGCAGCAGGGCGGTTGAGGGGAAGGGCGCTTTCCGCCGATTCCCGTCGTGGCGTGCCGTTTGATGAGCCTTCTCGGGACGGCAGTTAACCGATCAACATCAGACATAACGGAGGGGCCGCCGGAGCAGCTCACCTTGCCAGGCTTCGGGGGACACCCAGGCATGTAGAAGCTTACGTTAACGGTCCGATGAGTTTAGAATCGGTCCTCTACAGCGCCGCGCGTCTTATCAGACGCGCAAAGGACGCTGTAGCACTTTGAATTGCTGCGTGTCTTTGTCCTTAAATCGAGGTCGATTTAAGGAGACATGCAGTAGGCGGCTCTTCAGAAACCGCCGGCGAAGAGGTCAATCGAGGGAGGAAACCATGACGCGGATCGATCCCAACATGTCGCGTGCCTGGCACAGGTCAGTGCTCGGCGCGGCCGTGCTCGGCATGGTGCTGACGGGAACCAGCGCTGGAGCCGGCTCTATGGACCAGACTCCATTCGGAAACACGCAGGACGGCAAAGCCGTCAATCTCTACACGCTCACCAACGACAGGGGCGCGTCCGTCAAGTTCATAGCCTATGGCGGCATCATCACGGCGATCAACGTGCCCGACCGCTGGGGCAAGCTCGACAACATCGTGCTCGGCTTCAAGGAACTCGCCGACTACGAATCCAAGAACCCCTATTTCGGCGCCTTGATCGGGCGCTACGGCAATCGCATCGGCGGCGCGAAGTTCGCGCTCGACGGTACCCAATACCAGCTCGCCGCCAATAACGGGCCAAACAGCCTGCATGGCGGCAGCAAAGGCTTAGACAAGGTCGTCTGGGCGGTCGAGCCGCTGGCCAATGTGAGCGGGGCCGCAGCGCGGCTCGGCTACACGAGCAAGGATGGTGAGGAAGGCTATCCCGGCACGCTAACGGTCCAGGTCGTCTATACCCTCACCAACGACAACGAGCTGCGCATCGACTACGAGGCGACGACAGACAAACCTACCGTGGTCAATCTCACGAGTCATTCCTACTTCAATCTCGCCGGCGACGGCACGGGCGGGATCGGCGATCACATCCTCACGATCAACGCCGATCGCTACACGCCGGTCGATGCGACCTTGATCCCGACCGGGGAGCTCGCCTCCGTGACCGGTACGCCGTTCGACTTCCGCCAAGGGACGCCGATCGGCGCACGCATCCGCTCAAACCACCCACAGATGGTCTATGGCCGCGGATACGATCACAACTACGTGCTGAACCGGTCGGGTAGTGGGCTTTCGCTCGCCGCGCGTGTCTACGAGCCGCGCTCGGGCCGGATCATGGAGATCTCAACCACTGAGCCCGGCGTCCAGTTCTACAGCGGCAACTTCCTCGATTCGACGCTCGTCGGCCCGACCGGTCAGCAATACCGCCAGACCGACGGCTTCTGCCTCGAGACGCAGCACTTCCCGGATTCGCCGAACAAGCCGTCCTTTCCGACGACGGTCCTGAAACCAGGCGAAACGCTAAGGTCGACTACGATACACAAGTTCTCCACGGATGCGTCCTAGTACCACAGGTGCGTTCGTTCCTGGGGTCGATTGCGGAAGCATATCGACCCCGGCCGGCATCACTTCGAAACCCTGGAGCGCCGTTTGCGCGTCTGAAATGACGCGTTGCGCTGTACCGTGCTACGCGCTGCGCTTCGAGAATGTAAGAAAACTGCCGCAACAGTTTGAAATTGCGCCGTGATCCTGTTTCTCATGGACGCACGCGGCGGTTCCGCCGCCGGCGTATTCACCGGACCTTCAACCGTCGTCGTTTCATCGCCTCGGTCCGGCGGTGGCGCATAGATGTTGCCCTGGTCGAGGGAAAGGATCGTCAACGTCGAGATCATCTTCGCTTTCCTCATGCGCGCTGAATGGCGTCGTGAGGAGCAGTCTCGGCCAGCCGGGTGCTTCCGGTCCTGTGGCCGCCGCCGAAAAGTTCCGAAATGTTGCGAAGCGGGAACCGCGTCAGCCTTCCTCGAGGCCGGCCTTGCGCAGTCCATCGAAAAGGGCGGCGCTTCTCGACGGGTCCTTGGCGGGCTGGCCGGCGCGGATGCGGGCGATGGTGATGCCGGGGGCGATCTTTCTCAGTTCATCGCAATAACGATGCGCCTCCTCCATGCGGCCGAGATGGGCGTTGGCCGCTATCAGCACCCAGAGCGTCGGATCGAAGTTCGGGCTGCTGGCGAACGCCCGGGCGGCCCAGGCAAGCGCCTCGGCATGATGGCCACGGATCATCTCTACGTCGGCGATGCCGCAAAGCGAGAAGTGGGCGCCGCGGTCGCCGGGGCTGAGGCGGTTCGCCCGATGGAAATAGGCGAGCGCCTTGTCGAGGTCGCCGCAATGAAGATGGGCGAGGCCGGCCCGGACCACGACCATCAGGTTGTTGGGGTTGGCCTCCGCCGCCGACTGCAGGATCGCCGTCGCCCAATCGTAGTCTTTTACGACGTGGAGCAGGGCAACGCCGCAATGCGCCATTACCATAGCATCGCCCGCCGCCTGTTCGAGGCCGCGGCGCGCCAGTGCCGAGCATTCCGCTACGTCGTCGGGGCCGAGCGACGGCCAGCCCATGGTGTGCCGGTGTTCGAGCGCCCAGGCGGTATGGGCAAGCAGGAGCGCATTGTCGGGATCCTGCGCAAGCCCCTTCCTGAGCAGCGCATAGGCCTCGGCATTGTCCTTCTCCGTTTCGATGGAGATCTTTGCCAGCGCCTGCAGGTAGATGTCGTAGGCCGCAATGCTTCCCGGCCGCTCGCGCCGCGACCGCGCGATCTCGGCCGTCTGGATATGCGGCTCGATCAGCGTCGCGACGCTTTCGGTGATCCGGTCCTGGAACTCGAAGACGTCGTCGAGCTCGCCGTCGAAGGTCTCGGCCCAGAGATGCGCGCCGCTGCCGCCGTCGACGAGCTGCGCCGCGATCCTTAGCCGGTTGCCCGAGCGCCTTATGCTGCCTTCGAGCACGTAGCCGACGCCGAGTTCCTTCGCCACCTGGCGCACGTCGGTCGCTACGCCCTTGTAGGCGTACGAGGAATTGCGCGCGATCACGGCAAAACTCCGGAACCGGCTGAGCGCCGTGATGATGTCGTCGACGACGCCATCGGCGAAATAGTCCTGGCCGGGGTCGCCGCCGAGGTTGGCGAAAGGCAGCACCGCGAGGGCAGGGCGGGCCGGCAGCGTAGCCTCTGCGTCCCGGTATCGCGGCGCCGGCTGGACAAGGCGATAGCCGACGCGCGGCACGGTTGCGATCCATTCCTGCCCGTCCGGGCCGAGCGCCTTGCGCAGTGCGGCGATCTGCACGGTGAGATTGCTTTCTTCGACGATCGCCCGGGCCAGCCGCGGTCCATCAGTTCCGCCTTTGTGACGATGCCGCCGGCGGCGTCGAGCAGTGCTTCAAGAAGGGCGAGACCCCGCTGGCCGAGAGCAACGGACTCGCCATGCCGCAGCAGGAGGCCGCGGGCGGGATCGAGGACAAACTGGCCGAAGGCACGCGGCTGCTCCATCATGCGCGAAAATATAGCCGATCGGCCATCGGGCGGAAACGGGGGCTGTGTTGGCCGAGGTCCGGACCGGACGCAGGGAAACCGACCTGACGACGCACGGAGCGTAATGCATTCCCGCCGCCGGCCGATGCCGGCAGCGGGAAGCATCGGTATCAGCGCGGCGCG
The DNA here is from genome assembly GCF_036488675.1 of Sinorhizobium chiapasense. Classification (NCBI taxonomy): domain Bacteria; kingdom Pseudomonadati; phylum Pseudomonadota; class Alphaproteobacteria; order Hyphomicrobiales; family Rhizobiaceae; genus Sinorhizobium; species Sinorhizobium chiapasense. Next base: position 2,264,122 of record NZ_CP133148.1, on the reverse strand, counting down.
GCCAGACGTTCGACTTCGTTGAGCCGCTTTAGCGCCGCCTGCTGCCGCAACAAGCCGTAGTTTATGTTGCTCGCGTTGAGCGTACTGCCGCTCTGGGACGGGTACTGATCGAAATCCTGGAAGAACTCCTTGATCTTGCCCTGGATCGGCACCAGCAGCCACATGTTGCGGGCGAGGAATTCGATTGCGCCGCCCGCATCGTCCATCATCCGCTCATAAGGATCCATGCGCAGGTTTGCGATCGTGGCCCAGCTTGGAACCTCGCGCTGCGCCGTGGCGATGTTGCCGTGGCTGGCATGGGCAAAACTCAGCTTCCAGTCGTTCCACCGGATGGCATTAAGGTTTCCGCCCTGGTCAAAATAGTAGACCGCGTCACGCGGAGGGGTCTTTGCCTCACCCTTCAGGAGATCGGAGAGGTCGTAGCCATCGAGATGGACCTTGAAGTTCTTGGTCCCGGCCTGAAAGCCTTGTTTCATCTGCTCCTTGACATCGGGAATGCCGGCGGCAGTGGCAAAGGTCGGCATCCAGTCCATGAGCGTCACGGGCTCGTTGATTTGCGTTCCGGGCTTCACGACGCCCGGCCAGCGCACCATCATCGGAATACGGAAGCCGCCTTCCCAGGTCGTGCCCTTCTCGCCGTGGAACATCGTCTGGGCGCCGTCCGGCCACAGGGCGAGTTCAGCGCCGTTGTCGGTCGTGTAGAGCACGATCGTGTTTTCCGTGATGCCGAGATCGTCGAGCTGTTGCAGGAGCTGGCCAACGTGACCGTCATGCTCGACCATGCCGTCGGCATGGATGCCCTTGCCGGTCTTGCCGAGCGAATCCGGTTTGAGGTGGGTGAAGACGTGCATGCGTGTCGCGTTGATCGAGAGGCGTTGCCCGTGGCACCCGGGTCAGGGACCGGTGCCGCTACAGAAAGGGCACGGTAAGCCTTTTCAGCAGCTTGGGATCGCGAAAGCCGAGGTCATAAGTGAAGATCAGGCGTGTCACGATTCCCTCGGCCACAGGGCTATCGCGGGATATTTGATGATCCTGCAGCAAGTCCTCGAAGATTGCGCTGAGCATGTCGATATCTTGAATGGGAATGTGGGACCGCATGGCGCACGTCCTTCGTAGCGTGCGAAGGTCCCAGAACCGGCCAGAAGGGACAATTGCGTTGGCTCTGGGACCTTCAGCGCCACCATTGCCGCGGGCTGGTGCTCAGAAGCACATATGTCGGGCGCGGCTGCGTGCAATTGGACTAGGACCTTTACCACGCTCGCGTAGGACTAAAGTCCATGGATTGGGGTGGTCGGCTCCCCTAAGGTCTTCAGATAACATCTACAATGACCTATTCATTTCTTGAGGCGTGGTTTGTAGATTCAGGCCTGTGCGAGAGAGCATGGGCCTGCTTGTTCCAATTCATAGGCCAGGGCCAATCGGATCGAGCCAATCGGGTCGGCAATGTCGGCTGTCGTGTTTCGGCGAGCCGACTTTGCGATCGGTCCCCCACATCGTCATCAGTTCGGCCGGGAACGGCTTCCTACTGCATGTTTCCTTAAATCGCAGCCGATTAAAGGACAAAAACATGCAGCGATTCAAAGTGCTACAGCGTCCTTTGCGCGTTTGATAAGACGCGCGGCGCTGTAGGAATTGTTCTGTCACCACCTCGGCGGCTCGTTCAGGCGCGCGTCGCGCTGACGACGAGGGCAGGGAGCGGCAGGTGGACGATGCCGTTCTCGGTAAAGGGCTGAAAGCGTTCTCCGAGCGCCTCTTCTATCCGTAAGCGTGCCGCCGGCTCCTGCCTTTCCAGCACCATCGTCGAGCGGACGAAGGCATGGTGGAAGAAGTCGGAAAGCTCGGCGAGCGGGAAGTCGAGGGTGGCGGGTATGCCGCCGAAGGTGATGTCGGTGAAGCCCGCCACCGAAAGCACCCGCATCGCTTCCTCCCGCTCGGCGAAACGGAACAAGGGCGGCGCCGGCGGCAGGTCGACATCGAGCGTGCCGTGGGCGCTGACGACCTCCGGAAGGATGCTGAACAGCGGCGAGACATCCGGGCCGCGCCAGACGGTGTAGGCGTAGCGGCCGCCGGGCTTCAGCACCCGCGCGGCCTCGGCGATCGCCTTGTCGGGATCGGCGAGATGCAGGGTTCCGAAATTGTTGATGACGCGATGGAAGGCGGCGTCCTCGAAGATGAGCGCCTCGGCATCGCCGACCTGGAAATTGACGTTGCCGCCCTTGGCTTTCGCCTCCGCGATCATTTCCTCGCAAAAGTCGATGCCGGTGACGATCGCGCCGCGCGCGGCGGCCGCCAGGCTTGCCTCTCCGGTGCCGCAACAGACATCGAGCGTCGACTGGCCGCGGCTGATCCGAGCCGCATCGATGAGCGCCGCTATGCCGAAGCGGCAGAACCGGCCCGAATAGTGATCATAGATCCGGGCGCGCTCGCTCCAGCCGCGGTGTTCGAGCGCCTTGAAGGTCAGTTGCGTGAACATGGATCGGCCCCCCTCCCGCAAAGGCCGACTATACCACGCTTTGGTTGGGCGGGGGCGACAACCCGTCGGTGGTGTAAGGGGGCGCGGCGTCGCTAAGGAAATTGGTCGGCCGGCTGGAAGGCGAAAGCGTGGCCTTTCGTTTCGTCACTGAATCCAGGGGCCTTACTGCATGTATCCTTAAATCGTAGCCGATTTAAGGATAAGGACATGCAGTAATTCAAAGAACTACAGCGTCCTTTGCGCGTCCTATAAGACGCGCGGCGCTGTAGTTCGGTCTTAAGCCGCTTACTGAGCCTTCGACTGGGCGAGCCAGTCGTCGAAGCGGATCGATCCGAGGCGCGGGTTCTGGCCGGGTGTCAGCGATTGATCGTCGATGATGGCGCCGAAGTAGCGCGCGTGGACGTCGGGCACGACCTTGCGCGTGTCCTCAGTTGCCTTGAGGAAGCGCCTGACCACCTCGTCGAGCGGGATCGCCTCCGGACCGGCGACTTCGACAGTGCCGTTGACCGGGGCTGCGAGCGTGACTTCGGTGAGTGCCGCCACCACGTCGTCGGACGCGATCGGCTGGAACAGCGCCGGCGACACGCGGATCTCCTCGCCGACGGTGCTCAACTGGGCAATGCCGCCGACAAATTCGAAGAACTGCGTGGCGCGCAGGATGGTGTAGGGAAGGCCGGATGCCTTGATCAGATTTTCCTGCGCGACCTTCGCCCGGAAATAGCCGTTGTCGGGAAGCCGTTCGCTACCGACGATCGACAGGGCAACGTGATGGCGCACGCCGGCGGCAGCTTCCGCGGCCAGCAGGTTACGGCCCGACGTTTCGAAGAACTCAAGCACTGCCTTGTCTTCCCATACCGGCGCATTGGCCACGTCGACGACGATGTCGGCGCCATTGAGCGCTTCGGCCAGCCCCTCGCGGGTGATGGTGTTGACGCCCGTGTTGGGGGAGGCGGCGAGCGCTTCATGGCCACGCTCCTTGAGGGTCTTCACAAGCTTCGATCCGATGAGGCCGGTGCCTCCGATGACGACGATCTTCATGGCTTCTCTCCTTCTTTCCCGACCGCAACCATTGCCGTCGATCTGCGTGGAGAGTGCCTCAGCGGTCCGGGGAAGTCCTTGCGGCGCGCTTGAATTGATCTTGAAGGAAGCTTTGTTATTCGTCCAAGACGGCTTGCCGGACGGGCACGGCACACGACAGCGGCGTACTGCGCCTCGTCGGTTGCGCTACGGTAAGGCACTCCTCCGTTCCTCATTCCTGTGCGTGTCACAGGAATGAGGAAGGATGGGGGACGGCCGTGCGTCATGACTCGATTGACTTGATGGGGGCGAAAAAAGCATCCGCCAAACCCATTTGCGTTACTGTCGTGTCTTACCCATTGAAGCTACGCAATTGCGGACGGAAAACCGCTACACACTTTTCCTGGAATCGCCCTAAGCACGCGTTGCCGTGCTATCAATGGACGGAAGCATTCGCCAGGGGATACCGACGTGCCGTTCGTGTTTGGGGACTACGTGCTCGATCCGGAGCGCCGGGAGCTGACGCTGCGGGCGGAAGTCGTCGCCGTCGGGCCGCAGGTCTTCGACCTGCTGCTGCATCTCGTCAGGAACCGCGACCGCGTCGTCAGCAAGGACGACCTGCTCGCCGCGGTGTGGGGCGGCCGGATCGTCTCGGAATCGACGATCACCAGCCACATCAACGCGGTTCGCAAGGCGATCGGCGACAGCGGCGAGGAGCAGCGCCTCATCCGCACCGTCGCCCGCAAGGGCTTCCGCTTCGTCGGCGAGATCAGCGTTGACGAAATCGGGGAACCCCGGCAGCCCGATGGGTCGGGCGTGATCGAGCACGGCTCCAGCGAACAGAGGGAACCGCCGCCGCCCGCACTTGTCCTACCGGACAAGCCCTCCATCACCGTCCTGCCGTTCCTCAATCTCAGCGGCGATCCGGAGCAGGACTATTTCGCCGACGGGGTGGTGGAGGACATCATCGCGGCCCTTTCGCGCATGCGCTGGCTGTTCGTCATCGCGCGCAATTCGAGCTTCACCTACAAAGGGCGGGCGGTAGACGTGAAGGCAGTCGGCCGGGAGCTTGGCGTGCGCTACGTGCTGGAGGGCAGCGTGCGCAAGGCCGGCAACAAGGTGCGCATCACCGGCCAGCTCATCGACGCGACGACCGGCACAAATCTCTGGGCGGAGCGCTTCGAAGGCATGCTCGACGACATTTTCGAGCTGCAGGACCAGATCGCCGAAAGCGTCGTCGGCGCGATCGCGCCGCAGCTCGAGCGGGCGGAGATCGAGCGCGCCCAGCGCAAGCCGACGGAAAGCCTCGACGCCTACGACTATTACCTGCGCGGCACGGCGAAGGTGCACAGCGGCACCCGCGAAGCGATCGAGGCGGCGCTGCCCTTGTTCTACAGGGCGACCGAGCTCGACCCGGAATTTGCCTCCGCCTATGGCATGGCGGCCTGGTGCCATTTCTGGCGCAAGATCAATGGCTGGATGACGGACCGTCCGCGTGAGATCGCCGAGGGTGCGCGGCTGGCGCGGCTTGCGATGGAGCTCGGCCGCGACAATCCGGTGGCGCTGACGAGAGGCGGGCATGCGCTCGCCCATCTCACCGGTGACCTCGACGGCGGCATCGCGCTCATCGACAGGGCAAGGTTTCTCAATCCGAACCTCGCGCCTGCCTGGTTCCTCGGCGGAACGCTGCGGGCTCTGCGCGGTGAAACCGACGCCGCGATCGAGCACCTGGCGCATGCCGTACGGCTCAGTCCGCTGGATCCGGAAATGTTCCGGATGCAGGTTGGGATGGCGCTGGCGCATTTCTTCGCCGGGCGCTTCGATGCCGCGTCAAGCTGGGCGGAGAAGGCGCTGGGGAATCTGCCGAGTCTGCTCCCCGCGGCCGTCGTGGTGGCGGCAAGCCACGCGCTTGCCGGGCGCCCCGAGGAGGCGCGGCAGGCAATGCGGCGGCTGCGCGCGCTCGACCCATCGCTCAGCGTCTCCAGCATCCGCGACTGGATGCCGATCCATCGCCCGGAGGATCTTGCGCGGCTCGCCGATGGGCTGCGGCTGGCCGGGCTGCCGGAGTGACGGCGGCACAGCGCATGAGGTGCCCCGGTAGCGACGGCATTGGCGAAATCATGTTTTCGCCGACCATGTCCACCGACCATCGTCTCCGTATTCGAGGACGGCTTGATAGACTTCACGTCCGCCTTCAGCCGCCCCGATGTGAACGCAGGCGATCGAGCGCTTGGAGAGCAGGCGCATTATCTTCTCGAGCAGTTCGGGTCCCAATGTCATCTCGGCCCGATCCAGCACGACGAAAGACGGAGCCGAGAGAAGAATGTTCGCCAGGGCCAGGAGCTGCTGATCTCTCAGGGACAGTTCCTTTTCCCAGTCATGTTCCGCATCGAGCCCGCCGGCCTGGCTCACAATCCGTTCGAGGCCGAGTTCATGCAAGACGCTGAGCATGAGTTGATCCGGAACTTCGCTTTCTTTTTCCGGGCCGACCAACACTTGGCGAAGGGCGCCTGACGGGAGGTAGGGCCGCTGTGGAAGAAACAGTGTGCCAGCAGGGCGGACGATGCGGCCCTTACCCGGCGTCGGAATGTGGGCCATCGCCCGGAACAACGCCGCCCCTGGCGCCTGGCTGGATCCGGTGACCAATACCCGGGTGCCGGACGGGATCGATACCGACAGTTCCTTCAGAAGAGGCGGGTCTGCGTCCGTTGACGGGGCCAGGGTGAGGCCCTCGCAGGTCAAGGGACCGTCACGCTCGCTAACTTCGATGCCCGACTCCGTCGCGTGCGATCTTGCGACCTCCTCGTGCAGGGAGCTCAACCGCGAGACCACAGCAGCGAAATTCGAGATCGAATTGAACTGCCTGACAATCAGCGAGAACGCGCCCACAAGCATTGCAAAGGCTGCGCCGGACTGGGTGACGACACCGAACTCGATGTCTCCTCTTATGAAAGCGGGCGCTATGATCAAGTCCGGTACGAGCTGGATCATCCAGTTGTAGCCGCCGGTGAAGAAACCTAGGTTGCGATTGACGGCAGTAATCTCGCGTATGTTGGCGATCAACTCGTCGAGCCTATTAAGCAATCGTACTCTCTGTCGCCCTTCGCCGCGCGTCAGCATGATCGGCTCGGCGTTTTCTCGAATGTGGATGAGGCCTGACCGGAAGGTGGCCTCCTTGTCGAGCCGGTCGTAGTTCAGGGTGATCAGCGGTCGCCCCAGGGCAATCGTCATGTAGGAGCCGCACGCCGCATAAAGGACAGCCACGCCGAACAGCAACGGGCTGATTGACCACAGCACACCGGAAAAGGTCACCATCGTAAGGGTGCTGCTGAACAGCATAATGACGAAGGAGAGCGTGGTTACCGTGAACGCGCGGACGTCCTCGGCTATTCGCTGGTCCGGATGCGTAAGCTTTCCGGAAACGTCCAGCCGATAGTAAGTTTCGTCCTCCAGATAAAGATTAACGATGCGCCGGGTAAGGAATTCGCGCCAAAGCAGCGCCAGTCGTTCTTCGGCAAATCGGGCGAAGACGCCGACGACCGTGAGAGCTGCGAAAACAGCGATGTAAAAAATCGCCTGCCGGATGAATTCGGCCATCTGCCGCTCGGCAATCGCGGTCATGAAATTTCGGCCGACGTAGTTGTTTACTACGTTAAGGGCATTCAGTCCGCAAAGTAGCGCTATCAGTCCGCCAAACAGGAGTTTTGCTCTCCATCCGACATCGGAATTCGCAAAAATCCTTATGGTGCGGACAAAACGAGCTGCGGTTACCCTGAGCGGAATTTGCTGCTGTTCCATGTTGGTCGCCCTCGAAGGTTCAAAGCAGCATAGGTCCCGGCGGCCGCCGCATTTCGATCGCCCGGCCGATCCGAAAGGAGAATGTGCCCCGCTCGGCCCCCATTATCCCATGCGCTTCGAGCATGCGCGGCGTGAATGAGCCACGCGCATTGTCGCGGCAATGCTGTCGCCGCGGACAGGCGGACCTTGCTCGATTTCAGGGCGGGCACCGGTGCCTGCATTCGGTACATCACTGCCGCTTCCGAGGCGTATCATGACACCGGACTGAAAGAAGCCAAGCGCCATCTCGCCCCACTGCGAGCGGGCAAAAGCGACCGGATGACTGCCTGTATCGGAGCCGAATGAGGGGAAATCATGCCGCAATTCAAAGTTCTTCGTCGAACCTTGCGCGTCTCATAATGTCTCTCATGCATTCACATCGAACGATTCTAATATAAATTTCGAAATAAATTGCCGATAATAGCGGAATAATTTCAAGTTGCTTGGTAACGTTCATGAGTATACATTTGCGTATCTCTCGTTTTATATTTGAATTCGCGAATTATATTTGCAGTGCGAGCAGGGTTCGGAGGACGACGACATGGCCAAGATCGCAGGCTCGTATTCCAATGACGTGTTGCATGGCACCGACGAAACCGACTACATCTGGGGTCTTCCCGGTTGGGACGACATCGACGCAGGCGACGGCGACGACTTTGTCGACGGTGGTGACGGGTGGGATGTCCTTACGAGCTCTGCGGGCTACGACCGCCTCGATGGCGGAGCCGGCGACGACCAGATTTTTCTTGTCGGCACGGGTGGCGCCGTGACCGGCGGCGTCGGCTATGACGGGCTGATCATCGATCTCTCCATGACGTCCGATCGGCTGGAGTTCAACGGGCAGAGCGGTCACGGCATCATCGGATACCGCAGCGCGAGCGAACGGCACATCTTCTTCCACGATACAGAGTGGCTGAGGCTGACGGCGGGGAGCGGCAACGACCGCATCAAGGGAACGGCGGGCGGCGACAGGATCCACACCGGAGCCGGCGACGATGTCGTCGAAGCGGGAGCAGGGCACGACATCATCACCAATAGGGGCGGCCATGATCGCCTCGAGGGCGGCGAGGGAAACGACCGTTTCGTCCTCGTCAAAACGGGCAGCACCGTCTTCGGTGGCAGCGGCGACGATACGCTGGCGATCGATCTGTCGGCGACTTCGGACGAGGTGGTGTTCAACGGAGAGAACGGTCACGGCATCCTCGGACACCAGACGCCCGACGAGCGGCACATTTTCGTGCAGCACAGCGACATCGAGCGCATCGAACTGACGACGGGAAGCGGAAACGATCGTATCCAGGGGAGCGTCCTTAGAGACATCATCCAGACGCAAGCCGGAAACGACTTCGTCGATGCAGGGGCGGGCGACGATGCGATCGTCGACGGGCGCGGCGCCAACCGCCTTTTCGGCGGTGCCGGCAACGACAGCATCACGACGACGCTCTATTCCGCCGAGGTCGACGGCGGGCTTGGCGTAGACTGGTTGCATATCGAGGAAAGAGTGCGTTCGAGCGACGCCACGATCGATTTCGCCGCTGGCCGCGCATCGACAGGCACGGTGTTCCGCAGCATCGAGCAGGTGAGCATAGCGCTCGGCAGCGGCAACGACACAGTGATCGGCGGCAATCTCGACTATCTGGTGGTATATGCCGGTGCCGGCGACGACCGCGTCGAAGGCAGTACCGGCCGTGACTTGCTCTATGGTGAAGCCGGCAACGATCGCATCGACGGCGGCGAAGGAAACGACACGATATCGACCGGAGTCGGCAACGATGTGGCCTTTGGCGGCGCCGGCAACGACTCGCTCGCCAATGACGGCGGCAGCGACATCCTCGATGGTGGCGCCGGCGACGATTGGATCCGGGCCGCCACGCCCGGTGCCGGCAGTCTGGGCGATGGATCGGTCATGCTCGGGGGCGGCGGCAATGACTCGTTCATCGCTTATTTCAAGGGAGAGGTCGATGGCGGCGAAGGACGCGACTTGCTCCAATTGAACCTGGGCGCTTCTCCGGAAGCGATCGATTTCGACGCGATGCGCGGGGCCACTCAGACCGGATTGACTTTTGCCAATGTAGAGGACTTCAGCGTCTCGACCGGGATCAGGAACGATGTGTTGCGGGGTGGAGACGGCGACGACGCCTTCCATGCGCTCGGCGGCAACGATCTTCTCGAAGGTCGAAGCGGGAACGACGAGCTGCGGGGCTATTCGGACAACGATCGGCTGTTCGGCGGCGACGGCGAGGATTTCCTCGATGGCGGCACCCAGGATGATTTGTTGAGCGGCGGAAACGGGGCCGACAGATTGGTCGGCGGCAGCGGCGCGGACACGTTTCTCTGGTCGACCGAAAGCCCGGATCAACTGGGCATCGACGGCATCCACGACTTCGAAACCCGAAGCGGCGACGTGATCGCGTTCTCTGACACCGCCCAGGAAAATAGCGGCATCCGCAACTACGCCGATTTTCTCGCTGCCTCGACCGACACGGCCTCCGGCGTTTACGTCGCCTTCAATGGCTCCGACATCCACGGGCTCCTGATCGAAGACGTTTCCCTTGCGGCCCTCACGGCCGACGACGTGCTATTCGGCATCGTCTGAAGCCGATGGCGCTGTGCGAAAAACGCTAGTGCGGCGTCGGGGGGGGGCGCCCTGCCCACGCTCCTCATTCCTGTGCTTGTCACAGGAATCTAGCCACGGCGCGTCCGCGCCGTGAATGACTCTGTTTGGCAGCAACCCAGACCGAGAGAGAGTTGTGGTTCCACTTCAGTTGCGCGCACGATTCTCCCGCGCCCAAGGACTTGGGCGCACTGGATTCCTGTGACAAGCACAGGAATGAGGGAAGAGAACAATGCCCCAACCGACGAGGCGCATTACGCTGCCGTCGCGTACTGTGATCAGACGCGCATTGACGCTGCAGCACTTTGATTTGCTGCATGTTTTTCACCTCAAATCGGCTAGGATTTAAGGAAACATGCGGGAGCGAACATGAAGTGGGTTGACCGGGCGAGGCAATGGGCAAAAGGCATCAAGCGGGACGTCTTCGTCCTGTGGCTGGCGGCGCATGACCGGCGCGTTCCGTGGTATGCGAAGCTCGCTGCCGGCGCGGTCGCGGCCTATGCCCTGTCGCCGGTCGACCTGATCCCCGACTTCATTCCCGTCCTCGGATATCTCGATGACCTCGTCATTGTCCCGCTCGGCATCATTGCCGTCATCAGGCTGATCCCGGATGATGTTCTGGCGCATTTGCGCATCGAGGCAGCGAAGCGCACCGAGCGCCCCGTCAGTTGGGGCGGGCTGATCGCGATCGTCGCGATATGGGTGCTGCTCGCGGCTCTCATCGTCTGGATGGCGATCGGCGGGACGGCAGCCCGCTGAGCCGACGCTGCACCCTTCAATCGTGCCGACGCGGTTTATGATTTCACGACGGTCTTTATCTTCGCCACAGCTTCGAGCGTGCGATGCACCGGGCACTTGCCGGCAATTTCGACGATCTTGTCGCGAAGCTCCTCCGAGCCCTCGCCGTCGATGGAAATGACGCGCTCGAAATGGTCGATCCTGGCGCCGCCGCTGCGTTCCGATTCGGTGCACTCCTCGCAGTCCCTGGCATGGATCTTGGCATGCGAGACGTCGACGCCGATGCGGCCGATCGCAAGCCCCTTGTGACCGGCATAGAGGCGCAGCGTCATCGAGGTGCAGGCGCCAAGCGCGATCGACAGGAAATCATAAGGTGAAGGTCCGGAATCGAGCCCGCCCACGTTTTCGGGTTCGTCGGCGAAAAGCCGATGGCCGCCGGCCTGAACCGCGTTCTGAAACTTGCCTTCGCCCGTCTCCGTCACGCGGACATGTTCGATCGGCCCCGTGCCCTGTGGCGTGTCGGCGGCGAGATAGCGCGTCAGCCAACCCGAAATGATCCGGCCGGCGAAGGCTGCGTCTTCAGGGTCGTTGAGCAGGTGGTCGGCCTTGTCCAGCGAAACGAAGCTTTTGGGATGTTTGGCCGCGAGGAAGATTTCGGTGGCGTTCTCGATTCCGACCGTCTGGTCCAGCGGCGCGTGGAGGACGAGGAGCGGCTTTTTCAATGCGGCAACAGCGTCCTTGATGCGCTGCGTGCGCGCGTCCTCGACAAATTGCTTTCGAATAAGGAACTTGCGCCCGGCAAGATCGACTTCCGCCGCGCCGCTTGTCTCGATTTCCTCGAGGCTCGCTCCGAAATTCTTCAACACGTGGCCGACATCGGCCGGCGCACCGATCGTGGCGACGGCGCGCACTTCGGGAATGCTGCCGGCGACGGCGAGCACCGCTGCGCCGCCCAGCGAGTGGCCGATCAGCAATGACGGCGCCTCGTAGTGTTGACGGAGATGGTCGGCGGCCGAAAGCAGGTCGGCGACGTTCGAGGAGAAATTCGTCGAGGCGAATTCGCCTTGGCTCGATCCGAGCCCCGTAAAATCGAAGCGCAGGACGGCGACGCCTTCGCGCGCAAGCTCGGCCGCAACGCGGCGCGCTGCCGCCAAATCCTTGGAACAGGTGAAGCAATGGGCAAAAAGCGCATAGGCGCGCAATGGCCCGTTGGGCAGATCGAGGCGGGCGGCAAGCGTGGCGCCGGAATGACCGGGAAATTGGAGCCTTTGCGTGTTGAAAGCCATGGTGCGCTCCTTCGCTCTAAAATGATCATTCTACATCTGCAACGGCGACCGAGTACCTACACCTTTGCGGGTCTTTTCAGACGCCAGCGTACACGAACGCAGCCTGCTGCTGGCTCGTCGGTTGCTGTGCGGCAAGGCGCTTCTCCACCCACCTCATTCCTGTGACAGGCACAGGAATGAGGTGGGTGGGGTGGCGGTGCGCGACAAACTCAGCTGACTTGACGAGCCGGAGAAAACAAGCGCATGCCTCGTCCAAAGGGCTCGGCATAGCCGCCGGGCCCCTCGGAGTTGACGGATGGTCTCCGCAGCCAGAGACGTGCGGCCGGTTATTCGGCCGCCGACCGCCGGGGCAGCACCCAGTTGGGGCGGGGGAAGTGGCAGGTGTAGCCGTTGGGGTAGTGCTCCAGGTAATCCTGGTGCTCCGGCTCGGCCTCCCAGAAGTCTCCGACCGGCTCGACTTCGGTCACGACCTTGCCCGGCCAGATGCCGGAAGCCTCGACGTCGGCAATGGTGTCCTCGGCTATGCGCTTCTGTTCGTCGTCGGTGTAATAGATCGCCGAGCGGTAGGACATGCCGATGTCGTTGCCCTGCCGGTTTTTCGTGGTCGGATCGTGGATCTGGAAGAAGAACTCCAGAATCCGCCGGTAGCTGATCTTCTCGGGGTCGAAGACGATCTCGATGCCTTCGGCGTGGGTACCGTGATTGCGGTAGGTCGCATTCGGCACGTCGCCGCCGGTGTAGCCCACGCGGGTATCGATGACGCCGGGGAGCTTGCGGATCAAGTCCTGCATCCCCCAGAAGCAGCCACCGGCCAAAACAGCTCTCTTGGTCATTCAGATATCCTCTACCTGGTTGATGAACTCGCCGTAGCCCTCCGCCTCCATCTCCTCGCGCGGAATGAAGCGCAGTGAGGCGGAATTGATGCAGTAACGCAGGCCGCCGCGATCTTCGGGGCCGTCGGGAAACACATGGCCGAGGTGACTGTCGCCATGTATCGAGCGCACCTCGGTGCGGATCATACCATGGGAGCGGTCCCGCAGTTCGTTGATATTCGCCGGTACGATCGGCTTGGTGAAGCTCGGCCAGCCACAGCCGGAATCGAACTTGTCGGCCGAGGCGAACAGCGGTTCGCCGGAAACGATGTCGACATAGATTCCCGGCCTCTTGTTGTCATTATACTCGCCCGTGAAGGGGCGCTCGGTGCCGTTCTGCTGGGTCACCCGAAACTGCTCGGGGGTCAGTTTGCTGACCGCTTCGTCGGTCTTCTTATAGGTCATGGCCTGTCTCCGTTGCTGGATTTGTTGCCTGAATATGGCGAGGGATCACGAAAATTCCCAATATCGGATGTGCATAGATTCAATAGCCGCGTGAAAAGGCGACCCGCTCACGCCCAGTCGTGCCGGGCCGCCAACTCGGCGATCTTGCGGATCTCGCGCGGCGTGCCGGAGCCGGAGACCGTTACGAACACCAGTTCGCGCTCCAGCGATATCCCTTCGACTGCGCGGGTCGCTATGCCCCCAACGACGACGGAGCGCTCGGGCATGATGCAGATCGCGCGGCCCTCGGCCACCATCTGCTGAACCCAGTCCTCGCGCTCGGTGCTGAAGCGCGGCTGCATGACGGCATCATGGTCCATCAGGTGCTCGGTGATCTCGGTGTGGAACTCGCAGGCGAGGCGGTCGACATAGGGGTAGGCGGCGAGCGCCTCGGTGCTGACGACGTTTTCGGCTGCCAGCGGATGGTTCTCCGCGCAGGCGAGGAGAAATCGCTCGCGAAACAGCGGCACGACGTTGAGCTTGGGATTGGGGCGGGGCGCCCGCGGCAGGATGCAGGCATGATACTTGCCCGAAAGCACCTCGTTCGCACCTTCGCCGGTCAACAGCTGATGCATGTTGATCTTCACGGACGGAAGCTGTTGGAGCGCGTCATCGAAGAATGCGGCAAACGGGGCAGGGCCGATGGTCGGCGCAACGGCGATATCGAGAATGCGGCGCCGGCCAAGTACGGTACTCTCGGACTGCTCGCGCACGTTCCTGAGCGCGAGTTCGATCCGCATGAACTCGGCCTGGACGTCGCGGCCGAGCGCGGTGAGGCGACTGTCCTTGCCATCACGATAGATCAGCGGACTGCCCAGTTCTTCCTCGAGACGCTGGATAGCGCGCGTAAGGCTCGGCTGCGAGACGCCGCTTCGACGCGCGGCTTCGGTGAAGTTCAATGTTTCAGCCAGATTGAGGAAGTACCTGACCTGATTGATGTCCATGGATCGCGTCTCGCCGGCTTGGACTGAATGCCAACACATTGGCAAAGGCAGACACTGTTTGTCACTCCGGCCCTGTTCGAATGCAAGGGCATCCGGAAGGGCCTCGGAAAAGGAAGCGAGCCCGCCCCCGAGGGGCGGGCTCGCCTGTCGCAGCCGTTGCAGAGGGATAGGTACGTCGGCTGCCTCTCACGCCTGATCCACGATCAGGCAACGACGATGCGCTGGGGGTCTGCAGCCGCGAGCGCCGCTGCACGATCGGCACTCGGCGGATAGATCCACTCGGTGTTGATCCTCGTCTTGAGCCGCTTGGCTTCGGCGCCGGAAAGCTTCACCTGGCGGTCCCACCCTTCGGTATAGACCGCGCCCCATGGGCCAAGGTCGAGACAGGTGACGTACTTCTCCTGGCTGTAGGGGATCGGCGCCACCCCGAGCAGATCCGCAGCGACGTTGTGCCCCGCGGAGCGGCCGAGGTTCTGCGCGTGCTGGCAACTCATCATCGTCCGGTTGCCGACGTCGTCCGTCGCAGCATAGGCGACGTCACCGGTCGCGTAGACGTTCGAGTGGCCGACCACCTTGAGGTTCCTGTCGACATGGAGACGCCCAAAAGCGTCTTTCTCCGCGTCGATCTGCTTGGTGATCGGATTGGCGCGGGCGCCCGCCGTCCAGATAACGGTTGCCGCTTCGATCCGTTCGCCGGACGCCAGTGTCACGCCGTCGCGGTCGATGGCGGTAATCGCTGCGCCGAGACGCGTCTCCACGCCCAGTTCCGAAAACGCCTGCTCGATGACCGGGCGAGGGCCCGGTCCGAGGTCTGGTCCAATCGCATCGTTACGCTCGACGACGATGACGCGGATGTCGGCATGCTCTCCAAGCGCGGCGCGAAGACGATGCGGCATCTCTGCGGCCGTCTCGATCCCGGTGAAGCCGCCGCCGGCGACGATAACCGTGTTGCGTGAACGGCTTTCCGGAAGGCGTCCCAGTTGGAGGATATGTTCCTCGAGTTCCGCGGCGTCGGCAACCTGGTCGACATTGAAGGCGTGGTCCAGTCCGGGAATGTCGGGACGGAACAACACGCTGCCGGTCGCGAGCACAAGCTTGGTATAGCCCATCGTGTTCTCGCGGCCCTCGTCGCCCGAATAGGTCACGGAGTTCTGGGCCGTCGAGATAGCCGTCGCGTAGCCCTTGATGAAACGCACGCCTGCGTTGGCAAATACTTCCGACAGGGGAGCCTTCATTTTGTACGCATGCTTTTCGTACAGGCGTGGGCGGATGTGCAGTTCGGGCTGTGGCGCGATCACCGCAACCTCGACGGAGCCGTCCGCCTTTCCTTGCTGGTCAAGCAGTCGCATTGCACCGAGTGCCGACCACATTCCGGCAAAGCCGGCGCCGATGATCAGTATTCGTTCGCTCATTTCTCTTCCTCTTGGACAAGGCTTCGCTATCAGCGGGACGAGGTCCAGCCGGTCAACGATTGCCGTTTCGGTAGGGCATCCTGCTTTCGGTGGAGCCACTGAAAGCAGAAAAGATGCCCAAGGTTCAAAGCGCTAGGGCGTCCTTTTGCGCGGCGCTCTAGTTGTCTCCTGGGCGGAGACGGAGTCCACGACGATCGTTGTCCGTCGCGTTAACTACGACTAATATAATCGGAGTTACCGAGCAATGATAATTCCGGCCACTTCCGGAAACGCTCTGTCAATACCCTGAAGACGGATTAGGGATTGCGGAAGCGAGCCTTCAGTGATATCTCCGACAATATTTGTCGGTGTTTTTGGTGGTTCCATGGCCCATGTTAGTGCAGGCGTTGAATACGCTCTTCACTGTCTTCTTTACCTCGTCGATGCGGAGGAGCTCGGCCAGCCGGCAAGTGCGCGCGATCTGGCGGAGCTGCAGAAGGTCCCTGCCGAATTCGTTGCGAAGCTTTTCACCAAGCTTCAGAAGGCCGGCATCGTCGTCGCCCGCGAAGGAATCGGCGGTGGCTTTTCGCTGGCGCGCCCCGCGACGGAGATCACGGCGCTCGATGTCGTCGAAGCTGTCGATGGACGCAAGGCACTCTTTGAATGCAAGGAGATCCGCGCTCAATGCGCGCTTTTCGGCGACCGCACGCCCGATTGGGCGGTGGACGACGTCTGCGCCATCCACGCGGTCATGATCGAGGCCGAGAAGCGGACGAGAGAAGCGCTGGCGGCGCACACACTGGCAAGCATGAAGGGGCGCGCAGCGGTAAAGGCACCGGAGGACTTTGCCGGCCGTGTAAAGGAATGGCTGGCGGCGCGCACGCCGAGGCGTGGACGCCGCACTCAAGCCTCTTCATAGTTTCCAAAGCCTTTGCGCGTCGCGCAGCGGCGGAGGTTCAGCTCAGCGGCCAACGCCGGGACCGGTGCTCGCGGGCTTCCGCATGGAAACCCGCGCTCCCTACAGCGCCGCGCGTCCTATCTGACGCGCCAAGGACGCTGTAGCCCTTTGAATTGCTGCACGTTTTTATCCTTAAATCGGCTACGATTTAAGGAAACATGCAGTAGGCAGCCGGCGCGTGTCGCCGCCGATCCCTATACTCCAACCATCTCCGCTTCACGCGTATCGACCGCCGGCGCGACCGGATCCGGTGAATGCTCGGCGAGAAACTTCTCGACTTCCAGGGCCGCCATGCAACCCATTCCGGCGGCGCTGATCGCCTGACGGAACACCGGGTCGATGACATCGCCGGCGGCCAGAACCCCGGGGACGGTTGTTTTCGTCGACCAGGAGCCGACCTTGATGTACCCGGCGTCGTCCATGTCGAGCTGGCCGCGGAACAAAGCCGTCGCGGGGTCGTGACCGATCGCGACGAAAAGGCCGTGTGCGGACAGCTGCTTGACGTCGCCCGTATTGACGTCGCGGATGCGAACGCCCGTCACCGACTTCCTCGGCTCCTGCTCGCCAATCACCTCGTCGACGACGTGGTTCCAGATCACTTCGACATTCGGCTTCGCGAGGAGGCGGTCCTCAAGGATGCGTTCCGCGCGGAAACGATCGCGGCGATGAATGACCGTGACCTTGGAAGCAAGGTTCGACAGGTAGAGCGCTTCCTCTACGGCTGTGTTTCCGCCGCCGACAACGACGACTTCCTTGTTTCGATAGAAAAATCCATCGCAGGTCGCGCAGGCGGAGACGCCGAAGCCATTGAATGTCTTCTCCGACGGCAGGCCAAGCCAGCGAGCCTGGGCTCCCGTTGCGATGATGAGCGCATCGGCGATGTAGGTGTCGCCGGAGTCACCCTTAAGGCGGAACGGGCGCCTGGAGAGATCGACGGAGGTGATGGTGTCGTACACGACCTCGGTGCCGACGTTCTCTGCCTGCAGCCGCATCTGCTCCATCAGCCAGGGTCCTTGAACGGGTTCGGCGAAGCCGGGATAGTTCTCGACATCCGTCGTGATGGTGAGCTGGCCGCCTGCCTGCAGGCCGGTCACGAGGAGCGGCTTCAGGTTGGCGCGGGCAGCGTAGATGGCGGCGGTATAGCCAGCCGGCCCGGCCCCGATGATCAGGACCCTGGCGTAGTGCGTGTTCATGAGGTGATCTCCTTGTGCGTCACCGGTACTCGCCCGGCTTCAGCCCTTACGCAGCCTCGGTTCTCATTGGTTGTACTGCCGGCGCGCGACTGCATCGATCTCGTTGCGGGAAATGCCGACATCCTCGAGCAAGTGATCGTTCAATTGCGTGAACGTTCGCAGCGTCCGGCGATAGCGCTGGTGGGCGCGGAATTTCGACAGGATGGATGCGATAAACATGGGACATTCCTTTCATTGAACCAACCGGCGCGGCCGGTTTGAGAGCGGTGATTTCTGTGAACGCAAATCGGTATGCGAGCGGAGCCAGCGGGCTCCGCCCTCGGTTCAGTCAGGCACTGGTTGAGCGGAGTGCCGCGAGCGAGTCGATGACAATCCAGAGGGAGAGGGCGAACAGCCCGATGTCCTTGAGCAGGAACTGTCCGGGAGCGACCGAAATCGCCGGAAAGCCAAGTTCTGGCACGAACACTCCGGGGGTCGTCACCATGAAGCTAAGTGTGGTCGCGAAAAGCCCGGCCGACAGCAAACCGCCGACGAGCGAATACTCCGGCCTGAAAGGTCGTGCGGCGATCAGGACGCCGATGCTGAGCTCGAGGACGCCAAGAAGGCTTGAAAACTCCCCGACGCTAAAGAGGGAATAGGTCCAGCTCAACAACGGATTGTTGCCGACCAGGCCGGTCAGGCCCTCCGCTTCATAGGTGGTGAACTTCATGCCGCCGAACCAGCCATAGATAGCGACCATCGAGGCGTATAGGCCCGCCGCGGTGACGGTCCGACCGTGGTGTTCGACCAGATCGAGGGAGGAAGCGGCGCGCGCCTGGACGCGCGGACGCTCCGCAATGCTATTGATAGGAATGCGAGGCATTGTCTTCTCCTGGGTTGTCCGCGGAGGGCCATCCGCCCGGTGACGCGGGATAAACGATACCGATCTGTATCGAATGAAGAAGAAGTATACCGATCTGTATCGTTTAGCAAGGGCGGATTCTGAAAGATGCCCGGGCCTTGTTCCCTAGGGAACTTTCCTGTTTGGGCTCGAATGGCGGAAAGGCAGGTGCAGATAGGTACAAAACTGTGTTGTGTCTTTGGAGGCGTGCGAGGGGCTTCATAAGGCCGAAGCGGACGCGCTGGGATCAAGCGCCAGCCCAATCGCAGAGGCGTTACACGCACGCGGCCGGAGGCAGGCAGAACGCGCTGCTCTCTACAACGATGCCGATCAGTGGGCGAAAAGCATACAGATCGGTTCAGAAGGGAAGATCCCCGTATGAGTGGACCTCGTGCAAGGTTGCAGAACATGCCCCGGAATGCCCTTGCATTTGCCTTGTGCTGCCGCTAGAAACGATACAGACCTGTTACATAATGTGAGGATGAGATGCGTCGTTCAGAGATCCGGGGTCACCTGCTCGACACCGCACTCCGGCTGTTCAACGAGCATGGCTATCACGCGGCGGGCATCGACCTGATCATCGCCGAGGCGGGGGTGGCCAAGACGACGCTGTACCGACATTTTGAAACCAAGGAAGACCTGATCCTGGCGGCGCTCGAACGGCGCGACGAAGAAGACCGCCTTGCCACGCGTGCCTTTGTCGAGCAGCGGGCGCGCGATCCCGCCGAACGTCTTCTGGCGACGTTCGATTTCCTCGAAACCACGGTCCGCGACAAGCAGTTCCGCGGCTGCATCTTCATAAGCGCGGCCGGGGAACATAAGGACGATGCCGCTCCGGTATTCCGCGCTGCCTTCATGCACAAGCGCCTGATGCTCGCCTATTTCGAGGAACTCGCCCATGCGGCGCGGTTTGCCGAGCCGAAGCGGATCGCGAACGAGATCAACCTGCTGCAGGAGGGGGCGCTCGCCGTTGCGCAAATCACACGGACGGCCGAGCCTGTCCTGCAGGCCAAGCGTATGGCGCAGCAACTGCTCGCGGCGGAAGAGCGGTCCTCCATGGCACCGTCAGCCAAGAAAGAGGAAGCGGGACAGCGAACGCAGGCTTCCTGAACTTGATCCTCCCATCGGCCGCCTCGACGTCACCGAGGTCAACACAGGAACCGCCGCAACGTCGTCTTAAAACAGCGCGTAATCCGACAGCTCGATCGTGACGGCGTTGAAATCACGGTCGAGAGTGCCATCCGGCTTGACTATGAACACGCTGCGGCGGTTCGGGTACTTCAGCCCGTCGACGTCGACATAATCCGAAATAAAGTGCGCAGCCGGCGTGTCCGCCCAGACATCAACTGTATAATCGTGACGGCGAAGCAGCCCATCCGGGCCGAAGTAGAAGCGCTGTTCTCGTGTGTGGCTGTGTACGCCCTCGGGGAACCGCACGGCGACGCGGCGAAGCGTCTCGCCTTCGTTCTCGATCGGGGCAATGTCGTGCGCTTCATAGCCGGGCTCGCCGAACACGAACGGCGTCGCATGATACGTCCACATGGCATAGCCGTTGAAGTAGGCGAGGTTCAGCGGGTCCCATTGTCCGTTGAAGCTGCGATCGAACGCTTCACGTCCGTTGACCCGCTCGGCGATAATCGAGCCGTCTCCGGCAGTGATCTCCACACGCTCGGGAGTCCAGGTCATCGTCCAATCGGCTTCTCCGAAGGGAGTAACTTGAGTCCACTGGCGGCGGAACTCGCTTGTTGCCCGCCGCGGCACGGGGATCAAAGGAGCGCCTTTCAGCTCCCATAGCTTTCCGCCGGTCCGTATTGTCGAGGCAATACCCTTGAACTTTCGCCAGCGGTCGTGCCCGCCATGCGCTTCCAGAGCCTCTTCCAGCAGCGGGTGCAATTTGCCACTCATCGATCTTCTCCTCAGTTGGGATCCATGTCGATTGGCGCATGGGTCATATATACCACCTCTGGGGACGCCATGTGGGGAGGCGCTATGTGGCGGGCGCGGCGCGGGCCAGCGTCATGTCCAGGCTCTTGCGATCGAACCGAATTTGACGACAAGTGCGGCGATCGTCGCAACGAATAGCACGTAGGCGAGCGCCGCCTGCCAGGCCCCCGCGGGGAGACCGATCAGCAGCAGCGTGTCGTTCCCACCGGGGATGAGTAGCGCACCCGCTCCCATGAGCATGCCCGCGAGCGTTCTCTTGACCATGGTCGTCACCGTCGGCCATCTCAGCATGAACCCATGCTTCCTAAGTCTTGCGGAGACAAAGCTGCCGCCGAACATTGAGAGCGGAATCACGGCGCCCGCGACCGGTATCGAAGCAATCGGACCAAAGGATGCAGTGAGCGAGAACCCGGGCGCAAGAACCGCCAGGACGGTAGAGGTGACGCCAACCACTCCCATCGCCAGCGTCAGCCGCCGGAAATTTGACCCGGATCTGCGTGACACACCGAGCCTCAGAGCCACGATCGCCAATAGTGCAAGCGCGGGAAGCGCCACCCCAAGCGACGGGGCAGCATCTATCGCCGGCTGATCCGCAAAAAGATCAAACAGAGATTCAATGTAGACGACCGCATAGATGCCGAGAAACGTGAACGCGAATTCGATTTCGCCGTTCCCGATATGCCCGACAGAGCCGAACACGCAGGCGCCGTTCACATAGGAGCCGATCCCCAGCAAAATGGCTGCGGGAACCAGGAAGCCGAGCGACGACCAGCGCCCGTGCATCATCGGCGCCGTTTCAAGGATTGCGTAGACGAGGGCCGCCCAGGCGGCGCTTTCGATCAGAGCGATGAAACGCGCTGGCCTCTTCTCCGATATCAGCTCCTTCGTGGCGATGACGGTGCAGATCGATCCGCGGTTCATCGCGAAACCCAGAACAAATCCCAGCGCCGCGATCAAGGCCACACTCGCCCAGATCTCCAAGCGAGCGGCGACAGGGACAATGCCTGATATGTTGGTGAGAAATTCGCTCATTCGGCAAACGGCCTCGCGTACTGCTCCAGTTTCAGGCAGATCCAAGGATTCTGGTTTACACTCAAACACAGGAGAGTTTGCGGACGCGCGGGACCGCGCGTCCACAAAGTGTTGCTGGCTCTAGTTTTCAATCGCGGCCTGTGGCGTATTGCGGAAGCTGATCGCCATGCGGTTGTAGGCGTTCATCAGGCCGATCGCGATCGTCAGATCAACGAGCTCGCGCTCCTCGAACACCGCACGGGCGGCCTCGTAAGCCTGATCGGGAACATTGGTCTCGGCGACCCGCGTCACCGTTTCGGCCCAGGCAAGGGCGGCCCGCTCACGCTCGTCGAAGAGATTGCCGGCTTCCGCCCATGCCTGCACCAGCGCGATCTTCTCGATCTTCTGGCCTTTCTTCATGAGGTCACGGGTGTGCATGTCAAGGCAGTAGGCGCAGTTGTTGATCTGCGAGATACGAAGATAGACCAGATCGACCAGCACCGAAGGGAGGCCGCTCTGCATGATGTAGCCGTAGACGCCGCCGAGGGCCTTGGCTCCGGCCGGGGCGATCTGGTTGTAGTCGAGACGCTTGCTCATTTGTCTTGTCCTTGAAGGTATTCCGTTTTTGAACGTCGGTTCACTCGTGGGGGGTGGTGATGTCCTTTTCACCGCTGTCGTGGACGATGACGGCGAGCAGCTTTGCGGGCTTGGTCTTGCTCGCATTGCGGCTGACGAGATGGGCGGAGCCCGGCGCTTCGTACCAGCTCTCGCCGGCACGGAAAGTCTCAGTCGGGCCGTCGTTCACCTTCGACTCGATTTCTCCGGAGAGGACGTAGGCGAAGATGAAGGCCGACTTTGCGTGGTCGTGCGGAAGCGAGGCTCCGCCCGGCTGATAGTCTACAATCAGTGCGCTCAGCGTCTTGCCCGAAATGTTCGGTATCGCCTTTTCGAAGTGGGGCGTAACGGTTTCGCCGAGGTCATGCGCGGCCGCGGGCATTGCGATGGCGATCGCGATGGCGGCGCCGGTGGCGGCAATTACAGATCGTATGGTCATGATGACGGTTCTCCTTGCGCTTGGTCATGATGACGTTTCTCTCTCACGCCCTAGAAATGACGTCCTTTTGGTTCTAAAAAAAGCACCAAGAACCGGCAAAAATCGTGTACCACGAAGCATGGACCAGCCGCTGAAACTGGAGCTCGACCGGTCTGCGAAGACGCCGCTGGCCGAGCAGATACGAAAAGGCATCAGCACCGCGATCGAGAGCGGGGTGCTCGCGCCTGGCGCGCGGCTGCCGTCCTGGCTGGACCTTGCGGCCCAGCTTGGCGTTGCCCGTGGCACGGTGCGAACGGCCTATGACAAGCTGTCCGCTGCCCAGCTCATCGTCGCGTCGCGCGCGACCGGAACCCGCGTCGCGGATCGGCCCGCCGCCATCGCCCGGGTCGAAGAGCCGCCCGATCCCGGCTCGTTCATGGAACGGTATCTGGAGATGATTGCCGGACCGGCGATTTTCCAGATGGGCGTGCCGGCGCAGGAAACCCTTCCCGCGACGCTTTTAGCAAGGATCCGCGCGCAGGCCGTGCGCGCGGAATCGAGCGCGCCGGCCATTTATCCTGACCCTCGCGGTGAGCTGGAACTGCGGCGGGAAATCGCCGCCTATCTCGCCGTCTCGCGCCGCATCGCGTGCTCGCCCTCCGAGGTCATCATTACCGGCGGCTACGCCAACGGGCTCGGGCTGGCGCTCCGTGTGCTCGGCCTCGAGGGGCGGAAGGCCTGGATGGAGGACCCCGGCTTCCCGTTCACCCGGCGCGGGCTGGAGCTCGCGCGATTGTCTCTCGCGCCGATCCCCGTCGATCAGGACGGCATCGATGTCGACCATGGCATCCGCCATGCCCCGGACGCAGCGCTGGTCGTCGTGACGCCGGGGCAGCAGGCGCCGCTCGGGCCAGCGCTTTCGCTGGCAAGGCGCCTGCGCCTTCTCGACTGGGCGGCCCGGAGCGAAGCCTGGGTGATCGAGGACGATTATCTGAGCGAATTGCAGCTCGATGGCCGCGCAGCACCGGCGCTCGCCTCGCTCGACCGGGCCGGGCGCGTCATTCACATAGGCTCCTTCAGCAAGACCATCAGCCCTACGCTGAGACTCGGCTTTCTCGTCGCGCCGCCAGCGCTCGCCTCCCGCTTTGCCGAGGCCGCGGCGTGCCTCGCTCCGCCTCCGGGGCCGGCGGTGCAGCTCGCAACCGCCGAGTTCATGCGCGAAGGCCACTACATGCGGCACTTGAGACGCACGAAGCGCGTCTACGCTGCCCAGCGCGACGCCTTGCTGAAATGTCTCATGCCGGGAGCCGGGGAGGCGACTGTTGCCGGATTGGCCGTGCTGCTGCGGCTGCCAGACGGTGCGCCGGACGTTGCCATCGCCCGGGAAACGCTGGCATTCGGAATGGCGCCGGCACCGCTCTCAGTCTGGTATGCGTCGCCGGAGTCAGCAAAATCCGGTTTGCTTTTAGGCCTCGCGACGGCGCCGCAAAGGCAGCTCGGGAGATCCTGGGATCGTCTAAAGGGGATCATAGGCCGCTTCGCCTGACGACGGGTGCCTTCCTTCGTTCGCACGACCGCACCCACTGCATGTTGTCTCAGCGCGCCGAGGACATGCTGGCGGCAAGATTGGTTCCATGAAACTCAAAAAGAAGAGGGCGCGCTCTTTTGGGCGAGAGCCCCCTTTTGCTCTGCAGTTCAGAGCAACGACGGCGTATTGATCCTTACATATTCTTGCGCGGGCCGTCACCGCGGCCCGCTTTTACCACGCAAGGCCTTCGCCATCAGGCATCATCTTCATCGTCGTCGTCATCTTCATCGTCGTCGTCATCATCCTCCTCGTCGTCGTCATCATCTTCGTCGTCGTCATCGTCATCATCCTCGTCGTCGTCATCATCGTCGTCGTCATCATCATCCTCGTCGTCATCATCATCATCTTCATCTTCATCATCTTCATCGTCGTCATCGTGGTCTTCGCGGTCGGCGACGAGAGTGAAGAGGTCGTCATCGCTGAGGCCGATGCTGTCGCCATCATCGCTTTGATAGCCGGCCTTTGCGACATCAGTGGAGAAGGGGGTGGAAATCGCCAGCAGCGTCATTGCCGTCGACAGGGTGAGAATGCGTGTAAGTTTCTTCATTATAGCCTCCCTGTATGCATTGCCTGTTATCTGTTCGGAGATTTGCAAAGACACAACTGCACTCAGTACGCGACCAGAGAACCTACGCACTACGATATGCAATTCGATCACAGGACAGGGAAATCGGCCATCCTACGAGTGTAGGATGGCGGGCAAATCTAAAGCGCCATGCGTCCATCAGACGCGCAAAGGTCGCCGCAGAGCTTTGAGTTTGTGCATAATTTTGTCCTTAGATCGATTCCGATTTAAGGAATCATGCAGTCGCCGATTGCGGCCGCCGAGCTCTTTCCCGGCTTCCGGGGAAAGCGGTGGCCGATGCCTTACGCAGGCGGGCATCGAGCGCGCGGTCCTGAGAGATGCCCATCCGCATGTATAGCTCGACCGCCAACACGCTTCAACATAGCGTCGGCGGCGCGGCTACTGCATGTTTCCTTAAATCGTACCCGATTTAAGGACAAAAACATGCAGCAATTCAAAGTGCTACAGCGTCCTTTGCGCGTCTAATAAGACGCGCGGCGCTGTAGTGGCCGACGCGTCTCGATCACGCAAAACAGGAGTGCATCATGTCGCAGGCAGAAACCAAACCCCGTACGATTGGTCAGCAGCAGACAAACATGAGCTTGGACAACACCTCACACGCCGGTAGAACGGGTCTCGACGAGTTGGTTCCGTCGCGCTACGCGGTGCGGGTCGGCGAGATCGAGGTGCTGGTGATCAGCGATGGAGTGCTGACGCCGCCAGCCGAGTCGATGGCCACCAACGCCGATCCGGCCGTCCGGGCCGCCTGGCTGGACGACAGGTTCCTGTCAAGGGTCGCCTTCGATTGGGCACTGAACGCGGTCGTGGTGCGCAGCGGCGGCCAGACGATACTCATCGACAGCGGGCTAGGAGAGGAGTACCCGGACTTCCCGCGGGCCGGGCAGTTTGTCCATCGACTGGAGGCCGCCGGCGTCGATCTCGCATCCGTGACCGACGTGGTGCTGACCCACATGCACTTTGACCACGTTGGCGGGCTGCTTGTCGACGGCGTGAAGGACCGGCTGCGCCCGGACCTGCGGGTCCATGTATCCGCCGCAGAGGCCAAGTTCTGGGAGGCGCCCGATTTCTCCCGCACCGCCATGCCGCCGGCGCTTGCGGAGCTGGCCCGGCGCGCGTCCAGGCAGTTCCTGGACGAGTATCGCAGCCATCTGCGGACTTTTGAAGAGGAGTGCGAGGTGGCGCCGGGGTTGGTCGTTACTCGCACCGGCGGCCACACCCCAGGGCACAGCGTGGTCCGCGTGGCGTCCGGTGGAGACCGGCTGATGTTCGCTGGCGATGCCTTGTTCCCGGTCTCGTTCGACCACCCCGAGTGGCACAACGGCTTCGAACACGACCCTGAGGAGGCGACCCGCGTTCGGCTCCGTCTTATGCGGGAGCTGGCGGAGACCGGCTCGTTGCTGGTGTCCACGCATATGCCGTTCCCGTCCGTCGGCCATGTGGCTGCCGCCGGCGACCTCTTTCGTTGGGTTCCTTCCTGGTGGGACTACTGACCGCTGGGTAGGCCGAGCCAGAGCATCCCGCTTTCAAGTGGAATTACTGAAAGCGGATAAGATGCTCTAGAATCAAAGTGCTAGAGCGTCCTTTGTGCGCTCACTTGAACGCACGGCGCTCTAGACGACCGCATGCGTTTTGAGCAGCGCCGCGCGTCTTATCAGACGCGCAAGGGACGCTGTAGCACTTTGAGTTCTGCATGTTTTTTGTCCTTAAATCGGGCACGATTTAAGGAAACATGCAGTAATCGATCGTTGCCTCGTACGTCACCGCCCGTATCGCGGTGTCGTACGAGTTCGCCGGCTTAGAGCAATTCCAGGAAAAGTGTGTAACGGTTTTCCGTCCGGAATTGCGTAATTTCAAATAGTTAGATCATTCGCTGTTTCAAAGAAACAATGAAATGATCTAGGCTTCGGCTCCTCGACCGCGAGCAGGTCGATCATCTCGCGCCCGCGTCGCTTGTACCCTGAACAGTGTGGACCGGGCCGCTGAAGACCCGTCTGGCCTGTGCCGAACTCTTTGTATCAAAGCGTATCGAGATACGTCAGTTTCAGCATTCACCTACAATCCTGCCGCAGTCGCGAAACATCCCGTACACGAACGGCGAGCTTTTGTGCGTCATCGGCCGAAAGGGCAGGAAGCCTCGGCGAAGTCGAAACGCACAAAGGAAGAAACCATGGCCGCCAAAGCCGCACATCAGATGTTGGGACACGCCGTTGTAGGCACCAACGACCTGGACACTGCCGCAAACTTCTATGATCAATTGTTCGCCCTGTTCGGCGTAGGACGAATCCTCGAACAGCCCGGCAGGGCCGTATACTTCGGCACGACGGGTCTCGAGTTTGGCGTCACCAATCCCTTCAATGGCGAGGGTGCCACGATCGGCAACGGCAACATGGTTGCGCTCAGCGCGCGCTCCCGTGCTCACGTCGATGAAGTGCATGCGCTTGCCCTGAAGCTTGGCGGGACCGATGAGGGCAAGCCGGGGCCGCGTGGCCCGAACGAGGACGGTCCGTACTGCGCCTACTTCCGCGATCTCGACGGCAACAAGCTGCTCGTCTTCCGCGCCGGTCCGGATGAAGCCCACGGCTAAAACGAGGGGTTGCTCGATCGAAAGATCGAGCAATCGCCTTCCGGCGATCACCCAACAATCCTTGAACCCGGGTGCTTCAATGACGAGTTCCATGATGGTCGGCGTCGTCGCCGCGCTCTTTGCCGCCTTTGCATGGTCGCTGAATTTCATCGTCCCCTTCGTCATAGGCGATTATTCGGTTTTCGATTTTGCGCTGTTCCGGTTTGTGATCTCCGGCGTTTTGGGTCTGGGATTTCTGGCATTCACCAGAAAAGCTCTGCGCGAGCTGAGGTTTCGCGACCTGCTGACGACAGCCTTTCTTGGTTTCATCGGGTATCTCGGTTATTTCCTGACCGTCGTCGGCGCGGCCATATTTGCGGGTCCGGTGATTGCGCCGGCATTTCTGGCATTCGTGCCCGTCGTGCTGGCGATCGTTGGCAACTTGCGCCGGAGAAGCGTGGCATGGAGCACCCTGATCCTGCCGCTCACATTGGCTGTCGTCGGCCTGTCTCTCGTCAACGTCAGTGTGTTCGATGCTGCCAGCATGGCGACGACGCGGTCACTCTCGATCGGCATTCCGCTGGCGATTGCCGCCGTATTGCTGTGGACGTGGTTCGGCATTGCCAATGAGAGTGCCCTTGCCAAACGTCCAGGCATGGATGCCGGGGTCTGGACGGCGCTTATCATGACCGGTGGCGGGATCGAGATGCTGGCCTTCATGCCTGTTGGTCTTGCCTTGGGCGTATTTGAGATCCCGCGGCTTGGTCTTGGTTGGGGTGTGGCTGCTCCTCTCTATCTGTGGGGAACGGGTCTGGCGCTGCTGGCCTCGGTCGGCGGTGCATGGGCGTGGACGATTGCCTCGCAACGGCTGCCTGTCGCCCTTTCCGCCCAATTGATCGTGTCGGAAACAGTCTTCGGCACGCTATTCGGCCTTGCCGTGCATGGCCGATCGCCAACGGTGCTGGAGATTACCGGAATAGCCATTCTGACGGCAGGTGTCTTGACCGCCGTCCGGGCCTTCCATGGAGGGAGCAGACAATCGGCAGTGGCATAACATTCGCGGACGTCCTGATATGCCCGGAATTGTGGAGCCGCGGTCTGTGCGATCTCGCCGATGGCCGGGCATGTCCATAGTGGCGCTACAAGCGGGCGTAAGGAATACTCAAATTGATGCCGTTCCCATCGGCGCGGTCGAGGTTTATCGTGCCGGAGAGAGCGTCGGAGCTGCCGGGCGAGGGGCGTCGCTCGCGCGAACGATCACGCTCTATAGCGCCGCGCGTCTCACCAGACGCGCAAGCACTTTGAACTGCTGCAGGAAAAGGGGGGTACCGACCATGCACACGATCAGAATGCTCAGCGCCGGCATGCTTTTTCTCACCGGTCCAGCCTTCGCGGCCGATTTGCTGCCAGACCCGGTGGTGCCGGTCAGCCACGGCGTTTCGGCGGCCGACCAGCCGACCGTCAACCGCTGCAACGAGGCGATCGCCGAATGGGCCTCGCAATACGATCCGGTAGCCATCGAGACCAGCCTGACCGAGCCGGTACGCGCAGGCGCCGGCGGCGCGCGGATCGCCACGTTGGCAGTCAAGATCGACTACCTGCGCCAGGGCGGCATCGAGCCGCGCGCGGCGACCATCGCCTGCACGGTGACGGCGGACGGCGAGGTCAGTGTCGAGCTGATCAAACAAGGGTAGGACCGGGCAGCATCGCTGCGCCGTGATGCGCCTACAGCGACCCTCTCATCTGTAGCACCTTGAGATCCGGTTGTTTGCGGCCCGAGCACGATGCGGTTGGCCGTCACGCGGTTATCTGCGCGGCCTTCGCCGCGGCGGATGCCATAAAGCACATCCGGCGTCGAGCGGTCCCAGGCGATGCCTTGGCCAGTGTTCTTCAGTGGCACCGTCGCGACCCATTTCAGGACGGAGCCGGTCTCCGGGCGCTCCATCACGTATGCCTCGGCGGCATCGTGACCGGTCAAATAGAGTCTGCCGTCGGGTCCCCAGGATCCGCCCGAATTGCTCATGTCCCCGAATTTCTCGAGCACTTCATCCGGCAGAACCCACGCCTCGGCAATCCGCCAGTCATGGCCAAAGCGGACGACCTGCGTGTTGTCCCTGTTTCCATAGGCGAACGGACTGCGGTCGAATATCCGGTTGTAATTGGCGAATGCTCCCCACCATGAGCCGTCGTGGTAGTCGAGCCAGGTCAAGAAGCCGCGATCGATACCGAGGGCGTGCGTGCCGACGTGCTGCATGGTTGCTGGGTCAAAGACCTCGACCGAATTGGCCGCCGGCCAATCGGGAAAGTTCGAGTGCGCCGCGTATATTTCTCCGCCAACCACGACGGCGCTGTTGAGGTGCTTGAACGGTCCATCCTTTTGCCCTTCGAAAACAGCGATCCGCTCGCGGCCCGCCTTGCCGTATTTGGCGATCGCGCGGTTGTCGACGGCGTAGAAGTGATCGGCATCCACGCCGACCCCCTGGTTGGCCTCGGGAACCGCGAATTCCCGCACCCGTTCCGCCGCGATCGGTCGCCCGGGTGCCGCGACGTCTGCGATCACGATGCCGGCAGCAAGGGCGAACCCGGCCGAGAGTAGAATGATACCCGCCCGCAAGCGCGCCTCCATCTGCTCGCGTTGACCATCTTGATCATGCCATCCTGGCAGGAATTTTCGCCAGCAATGTGCAGGCGCGAACGACAATCGGTCGTGCAAAAGGATAGGTTGCGGCCTTCGCCGTCAACATGCATATACCGCTGGTATGGGCTGACGACGGTGCTTCGGCTGCAGCGCCGCGCCGGCTCCCACCCGCGGTCAGGAAGCATCTCTGCAATGTACGATCAGCTCGCTTCGCCTCTCGTCCAGGTTATCGCGCTGGGTGTTGCAAGCATTGTCATCTGGCATCTGCAGGGGCGCGGTCGTCCGAACGCGCGCCTGGTGGTCCAGATCGCATTTTTCCTGGCGATGACGGCGATATTGATCGGAAACGGCATTTCTCCGTTCAAGTTCGAGCCGATGCAGGAAGTCGGCGGAACCCTCATCGCCGCCAAGGTGCTCTGGTGGATGCATCTCTCCTGGTCCACCATCGGCTTTATCCGCATCTACATTGTGCTGGATGGCAGGCCGCGCGAAGCCCGGCTGCTTCAGGACCTGTTCGTCGCGGTCGTGTATCTCGGGGTGACACTCTCCATCCTCTCCTTCGTGTTCGGCATCGCGATCGGGACACTGGTCGCGACCTCGGGCGTCATCGCGATCATTCTCGGGCTTGCCTTGCAGAGCACATTGAACGACGTCTTTTCCGGCGTGGCTCTGACATTGGGACGCCCCTACGGCATCGGTGACTGGATCATCCTACCCGACGGCGTCGAAGGACGGGTGGTCGAGAACACCTGGCGTTCGACCCATATCCTGACGCCGGCCAACAACATCGTCGTCCTGCCGAACAGCGTGCTGGCGAAGGTCGGGCTGACGAACATCACCCGCCCTGACGAGACGCATCTGCGCGTCCTGGCATTCCGCGTGAGGCCGACGCATCCGCCGTCCTTCATCGCCGAGGCGATGCGGCGAGCCATGATCGGGGCAAACCACATTGTTCACGATCCTGCTCCGGGCGTCGCTCTCACGGCGGTCGACGCCATGGCGGTCGAGGTCGAACTGCAATACCGCGTCAGGCACCCCTCCGACCGGATTCCCGCCCAAAACGAGCTCATCGATCTCGTCTACCGGCAATGCACGGCGATGGGCCTGTCGCTCGCGCTGCCAACAACGGCAACGGTCCTAACGGAGAGCGCCGTCGCCGGGCCAGGATCTGCGGAGACGGCGAAGGATCTGCTTCAGGCCAGCCCGATCTTCGCCGACCTGAAACTGGAAGAACTGGAGAAGCTCGAAGCCGCGGCGCGGATCCGGCGATACCGGTCCGGAGACCTCGTGTTCGGTCGAGCGGAAAATAGCCCAAGCCTGATGCTTGTCCGCTCGGGCGTCGTCGCCGCACATAGCAACGGCGCGGAGGTCATTCGATTGGCACCGGGCGCGATATTCGGCCAGGCCGACGGTATCGACGGCGAGCCCACGACATTCGAAGCTCTGACCGAGGTCGAGGCCTACGAGATCGACAGTCTGGCCATGAAGTCCCTGTTGCGAGACTATCCGACAATGCAGAATGACCTTTCCCGATATCTCGCCGACCTTGCGGGGCACGCGCCGGGCAATGGGCCTGCTGCGGGAAAGCACGCCTTCCTGCGCAAGGTTCACGGTTTGCTGGGGCGGTGAGGGGCGGCCGAGCAAAAAAGCGGGCGGCGGCAGTTACGGAGTGACCGATGGTTCCGCGGCCACTCCGGGGACACACAATGCAGGGGAAACAAATAAACGCTCACGTGAGAATTTGCAGAAGCAGCGCGGGTGAGCTTGCGATGAACGCGGCCGCGAAGAACCCGACGAAGCCGAGCGCTATCGCGCCGCCCCATCCGTGATGCTCCCACCCATAGATCGCGCCAAATGTCGTTGCCATGGTGACCAGTAAAACCACCCAAATGACTTGGATCGCGGTCTTGAGTGCTTGAATCATGATGTCCATTCCCGGCGGCGACGCGACAGGCTCGCAGTTGTCGCAGTTATTCTCTGCACTTCAAGATAGTGCTGGACGCTGGTGGTCACTAGACCCGGTTCAGGAACTCAATCACCCGCCGGGTGAGCAGCGCAGCGGCGTCGGCGTCGTATGAGGGCAGCGAGCTGTCGGCGAAGTAGTGCTGGTCGCCGGGGTAGAGGAAAAGCGCGGCGTCCTCGACCTTTTCCACGATCTCGCGGGCGGCATCGATGTCGCCCTCGCCGACGAAGATCGGGTCGTCGTCCATGCCGTGGATCTCAACCGGGACGCCGTCCGGCCATGACCCGAAGGCCCAGGCGCCGCCGATCGGCAGGCAGGAGTAAAAGAGCAGTGCTCCGCGGGCTCCGGGCCGGGTTTGCGCGAGCTTCTGCGCCGGCAGCACGCCGAAGGAGAACCCGGCATAGACGAGATCGGAGGGCAGGTCGTCGGCGATGCGGACGCCGCGCTCGCGCATCTCGTCGAAGCCGATCTCTTCGATGTAGGCGAGACCCTCGGGAATGCTCTCGAAGGTGCGCCCCTCGAACAGGTCCGGCGTATGCACGGTGTGTCCGGCTTGCCGCAACTCGTCGGCAAAGGCGCGGACGCCGCGGGTCAGCCCCTGTGCGTGATGAAAGAGCAGGACCTCAGCCATGAGAAGCCTCCGGGCGGATCGAGGGAAACAGGCAGCAGGGCGCCAACCGCTTGACCGCGAAGAGCGCGTCATCGGTGACACGCTCTCGTTCCCCCCAACGGCTACCACAAGCAGCCCCGGGCGCTCAAGGCCGCGGGCCGACGAGGGTGGCCTTCTCGAAGGGCGTTGGCCGCTCAGGACGGCAGGCGAACGATCATTTCCATTTCCAGTTGCAGGTCGGGCGCGGCCAGAGCGGCGACGCCGACGCCCGTCAGGCTCGGCTGCGCGCCGTCGAACATTGCACGCAGATGCGGCATGAGCTCTTCTATGCGCTCAGGCGTCAGGTCGACCAAGTAGAGGCGCACCATGACAAGGTCTTCCGGCGAGGCGCCTAGGGCGTCGAGAGCTGCCTTCGCGTTGGCGACGACGAGTTCCGCCTGTTCCGCAAGGCCATCCGGCGCCGGTTCGCCGCGGGGGCGCCAGGCGACCTGCCCGGAAACGAAGGCAAGCCGACCCGGCTCCACGGTTGTGATCTGCGAGTAGCCGAGCGCACCTGCATCGGGCAGGGCAGGCGGATTCAAACGCGTCAGTGACTGTGCCATTTCGGCTTCCTTCCTGTGGTTGTGGCTCGCCTCGGCGGCGACCTGCGCGTTCGCCGCCCTCGCGAGGCGTTGGTTTCTATAGCCGTTCGATTGACGAATGGACGTCCACACAGAAGCGACACGCGCGACGCCGAGGGCGCCCGGCGACGTCATACCTTGAATCGCTTGCATCCACAGGTCGTACTAGGGTGTGAACTCATAAATTGTGCATCGAGGGAGCCTGTGCTTGCGGCAAAACTGCCGGCCCGCCATCATTGGCAAATGCAACAGAACTACTCAGACTTCCTTGCCGTTGAGATAACCGCCGTGCAACTTGATGCGTGGGCGGACCTACTGCCCGTTCCGTGCCGTGTCTTGGGGTCTAACCTCTTCGGAGACGTGTTCTTGGCGGATGCCGGTGGAGCAATCCATATGCTGGAAGTCGCCGCTGCTTCGATCGCGGAGATCGCGGCTTCTGAGGAAGAGTTCCATCAACGTTGCGTTGACGATGCAGACGGTTGGCTGCTGCGTCCATTGGTGGATCGATGCCGCTCAGCAGGAATGGTCCTTAGTTCCACTCAGTGCTATGCCTTCACGACGCTTCCTTTATTTGGGGGCGAATACAAGGTCGACAACATCTGGATATGCGCCTGGACGGAATGGCTGAGCTTTACGGCCACAATATACGCGCAAACCAAGGACTTGCCGGACGGCTCCACCGTCGCAATCAAGTTTGTCGACTGAGGCTTGTCTAGTCTGCAACAACCTGATTCAAGCTCGGCATGAGCCGATATGGTCTTACCGACTTTGAATGGCGCGTTATAGAGCCGCTGCGACGCGTCTTGAAGAAGCGCAACCTTATTGAGCGCTTCTTCAACAAGCTCAAATGCTTCCGCAGGATAGCCACGCGTTACGACAAACTGGGATCGACCTTCCTGATGACAAAGCCGGCCTGCATTCGCCTAAAGCTGCGGCATTATGAGTCCACGACCCAATCTAATGCATGTCGCTCAAAAGTGTGCAGCGGTTCTGGGACAACGACATGCATGAAAACAAAGACCTAAAGCGCGTCGCATGAGGCGGTTTGAACGCGACGTGCTTTAGAGACATGTCCGGCAGCGTGAAGCCTCTGCGGTAGTCTACAGCGCCGCGCGTCCAATCGAACGCGCAAAGGTCGCTGTCGCCCTTTGAGTTGCCGCATGATTTTGTTCTTAAATCGATTCCGACTTAAGGAATCATGCGATGGCCGCTGGAGTTGCATCATGCTGCGTGCGAATCTGAACGACATTCAGGTGTTCATGGCCGTCGTCGATGCGGGGAGCTTCGTCGCCGGAGGGCAGGCCATGGGCCTGTCCAGGTCGGCGGCGGGAAAAGCCGTCATCCGCCTGGAAGACAGGCTCGGTACGCGTCTCCTGAACCGCACGACCAGAACCTTGAGCCTCACCGAGGAAGGGCGGGTGTTCTACGAACGCGGGCTGCAGGTTCTGGCGTCGATCGACGAAGCGGAGGCGAGTGTGGCCGGGCAGAGCGGCACGCCACGCGGGGTTCTCCGGCTCACCGTTCCCGATGCCTTTGGGCGGCTTCTGGTTCTGCCCGTCATCGGAAAATATCTGGCGGCCTGGCCCGAGATCCAGGTCGAGGTGAGCTTCTCCGATCGCGTGGCCGACATCGTCGAGGAAGGTTTCGATCTGGCGGTCAGGATCGGGGTTACGACTTCGGATACCCGGCTCGTCTCCCGGGTGGTCGCCAGATACAAGGCGGTGTTCTGTGCCTCGCCGTCCTACATCGCCGGGCGCGGCGAGCCGCTGGACATAGACGATCTTGCAGCACACGACTGCCTGATCTTCAGCAGTCGCAACCAAAGGCAAAGCTGGCGCTTCCGCGGGGAAGGAAGTTCGTGGGTCAAAGCCCAGGGCCGCAGCCGCCTGAGGCTCGATAGCGGAGAGGCGATCCGGGATGCCGCCATGGCGGGACTCGGCATCGCGTTTCTTCCGGACTTTCTGGTCGCGGAGGACATGGCTGCGGGCCGCCTCCAGCCGGTTCTTTCCGATCTCGAGACCGACGACGTAAAGATCGTGACGATCTATCCCAACAAGCGTCTCCTCGAGCCGCGTGTCAGGCGCTTCATCGATCTCATGGTCGAAGAACTTGGGGGCTGAAGCATCAGGGCTCGCCCGCGACCATCTCGGGAAAGTCGCCGCAAATTACGGATCAAGGCTCGATCGCTTTACCGTAAGGCGCTGGGCAAAATGCGTTAACGCCCTAAAGTAGCCTCCGTCTTTCAGTGGAGTGAACGTTATGGCCGAGAAGACGTCCAGCAAGCCGACGAAGGTCGTGAACGAGCCCGACGCCAAGCGGGGTGCTGCGAAGGCGGGGAAGCCGCGCCAGCCGGCCGCCAAATCGTCGGCCCGCAAGCCCGCAGCGACCAAGCCTGCAGCCACCAAGGCCGCCGCAACCAAGACCAAGGATGCGAAGCCGACCCTGCTTTCAGGCGGCAACCCGCAGATTGCGAAGGGCGAGGGCAACGCTCCCGTGCAGGCCTATATCGCGGCCATGCCGGGCTGGAAGAGCGACGCCGGGCGCCGCCTCGACGCGCTCATCGTGCGCACCGTCCCCGGGGTCAAGAAGGCGGTCAAATGGAACTCGCCCTTCTATGGCGTCGAGGGCCAGGGCTGGTTCCTCGCCTATCACTGCTTCACGAAATACATCAAGGTGACGTTCTTCCGCGGCGCATCGCTCAGTCCTCTTCCGCCGGTCGAGTCCAAGGACAAGAACACGCGCTATTTCCACATCCACGAGGGCGAGCATCTCGACGAGGAACTGGTGGCAAGCTGGATCAGGCAGGCATCCGAGCTGCCCGGCTGGATGACGTAGCACAGACTGCCTTAGAGACCGTTTGAAAAGGACGCCGTAGCACTTTGAATTGCTGCATGTTTTTATCCTTAAACCGGTTACGATTTAAGGAAACATGCAGTAGGCGACACCTTATCGATTGGAACGCCACCTTGGAGATTGGAAACATGGCGCTCAAGCGGATGGACAACGTAGGAATCGTCGTCGAAGACCTCGAAGGGACGATTGATTTCTTTCGCGAACTCGGCCTCGAGCTCGAAGGGCGGGCCATGATCGAAGGAGAATGGGCCGGACGTGTCACTGGACTGGGCGATCAGCACGTCGAGATCGCCATGATGCGCACACCGGACGGCCACAGCCGGCTCGAGCTCTCCCGCTTCCTTACGCCGCCTGTCGTCGCAGATCACCGGAACGCCCCGGTCAACGCCCTGGGCTACCTCCGCGTCATGTTCACCGTGGACGACATCGACGACACGCTCCAACGGCTCCGCATGCGCGGCGCGCAGCTCGTAGGCGAAGTCGTTCAGTATAAGGACGCGTATCGGCTCTGCTACATCCGTGGGCCTGAAGGGCTTCTCATCGGACTCGCCCAGGAACTCAGCTGAGCGCGATACGAAGAGAAACGGCGAAGAGTGACCAATGTCAGCGAGCGCGACCGAGGCCCGCATCGACGTGTCAGAAGCCATGATCCACGTCGCCATGGGCGGTCTTCTGCTCCGACGTGTCAGCCACTGACGTTCTCAAACGGACTCTTAGAGCAATTCCCGGAAAAGTGCGTAAGGGTCTCCGTCCGGAATTGCCTGAGCGGTGTGCCGCGCACACCTATGCTGGCGGCATTTCAAGACCGTTCGGTAGCGAAATCCAGATTACGGTTTGTGCCTCCGGCGAATGGCGGGACAGATGGCCTTTGCCATGGGTGTCCTCCACCAACACGAAGCTACCCGCCTGAACGTGGCGCACCTCACCGTCGCTCGTCTCATATTCTACTGAGCCATCAAGTCTCACCGTCAGCACGGGCTCCGGCACCTTATGCCACGCAACTTCGCGCATCCCTGCGGGGATGTGGGTGATGCGGACGCGAGATGCCGGATAGCTGCCAGTAACGTCGAAGGGAACGGCGTCGGGATGTACCGCCTTCTTCGTTGTTGGCAGTTCGATTTCATCGAAATGTGACTCGCCATCCGGGGTAGCATAGATGCGAAGGCATTTCATGCGATTGGCTCCATCTCATTTACTAGAGCATCCCGCTTTCAAGTGGAATCACTGAAAGCGGATAAGATGCTCTAGAATCAAAGTGCTAGGTAAGCGGTGCATTGACCCCGTCTGGCGATAGCGGTGGATCGGGTTTATTCGTGTGAGCTCAGGGAATGAGCTTGGTATGAATTGCTATGTCTGAACCTATGTCCGAACATAGAACGTTCCATATGATCGAAGCCGTTGCGGGTCGCCTGGAGGGCGCGCCGCGAGAGGTTCGACGTTGGTCAAATGAGTTGAAGGCTCAGGCGGTAGCCGAAAGCATGGAGCCAGGTGCGAGCGTTTCTGCGATAGCGAGGCGCATAGGGATCGACCCATCGCAATTGTTCACGTGGCGGCGCAATGCCCGACTGAAAGCGGAGGCTGTTGTTGATACGGCTCGGGGCGAAAGCTCCACCGCGGACATCATGATCGGCGACGCTGTGATCCGGGTGAATGTCGCGATCGACGAGCCACATCTCGTCAGGCTGATCCGCGCGGTACGCTCTGCATGATACCGGCTGGTACGAAGGTGTTCTTGGCCAGTCATCCCGTTGACTTCCGCAAAGGTCCAGACAGTCTTTTGGCGCTGGTGCGTGATGCTGGAAGTGATCCCTTCAATGGCTCGCTCTACGTTTTCCGCGCCAAAAGAGCAGACAGAATAAAGATCGCCTGGTGGGATGGCTCAGGCGTCTGCCTATATTCGAAGCGGCTCGAAAAAAATCAGTTCGTCTGGCCGA
This sequence comes from Sinorhizobium chiapasense, assembly GCF_036488675.1. Classification (NCBI taxonomy): domain Bacteria; kingdom Pseudomonadati; phylum Pseudomonadota; class Alphaproteobacteria; order Hyphomicrobiales; family Rhizobiaceae; genus Sinorhizobium; species Sinorhizobium chiapasense. The sequence goes on along the minus strand of NZ_CP133148.1, from coordinate 2,226,132 downwards.
AGATCGGACCGGCCCGCGTGCAGCTCAATCACGCGCAACTGCTTGCACTCGTTGACGGCATGGACTGGAAACGGGTCCGCTCGGCTACGGTGAAACGACCGGAATTTGTTGGGTAAAAGCCCTGCGGCAGAGTGAATCAGGCGGCTGAAACTGAGGGTAAATCTCGCCGAAACATGCTCTACATAAGGGCATGAAACCAGCCGATCTCGAGCTTCCTGATGACGTTGATGCGCTGAAAGCCATGGTCATGGCGATGGCAGCAAAGGCTGCGCGCGCCGATGTTCTGGAAGACGAAGTCGCTGATCTGAAGGCCCGCAATACGGACGCGGACGAACAGATCGCCAAGTTGAAGCTGATCCTCAAAGCTTTCAATCGATACAGGTATGGCCGCCGTTCGGAAAAGCAGGGCAAGTCCATCGAGGCAGACCTGGACGAACAGGGCGCGTTTGTCTTCGAAGAAATCGACATTGGCATTGCCGCGATTGAGGCGCTGGTTTCCAAGGGCCGCAATCCAGGCGCTGCAAAGCGTGCGCCGCGCCCGCGCAAGGGCTTCCCGCCGCACCTGGAGCGGGTCCATGTAGTCATCGAGCCGGACGAACTGCCCGAACACGCTGGCAAACAGAAGGTCCTGATCGGGGAAGATACCTCCGAGCGGCTTGATGTCATTCCGCCGAAGTTCCGGGTGATCGTCACCCATCGCCCGAAGTATGCCTTCAAGAACGAAGACGGCGTCATCCAGGCCTCAGCCCCGGCGCATATCGTCGAAAGCGGCATTCCGACGGAAGCGCTGCTCGCCTATATCGCGGTCTCCAAATATGGCGACGGGTTGCCGCTCTATCGACAGGAGGCGATCTTCCTGCGCGACCATGTCGAGGTCGAGCGCGGTATCATGGCGCGGTGGATGGGTAAGCTCGGGTTCGAACTCGAGATCCTCGCGGACTACACCTTCAGCCAGATCAAACGAGGTGAACGAATATTCGCCGACGAGACGACATTACCGACACTTGTTCCCGGATCGGGGTCGGCAAAGACAGCGTATTTATGGGCGTACGCGCGGGACGATCGACCGTTCGGCGGCAGTGGTCCGCCGATGGTGGCCTATCGTTTTGAAGACAGTCGATCCGGCGATTGTGTCGCGCGGCATCTCGAAGGCTATCGCGGTATCCTGCAAATCGACGGATACACTGCCTATAACCGTGTTGCCCGCCCCGACCGCGGAAACGACGGCGCTCTATTGGCAGGATGCTGGGCGCATGGTCGCCGTCGGTTTTACGAACTGCACGCGAACGACAGTTCCAAGGTGGCAACGGCGACAATCGAAAAGATGGGCGCACTTTGGTCGATTGAGGAAAAGGTGCGCGGACAAAGCCCCGATGTTCGCGCAGCCGCCCGCCAGGAGGCCTCCGCTGCAGTCGTTGCCGATCTCTACAAACTCTGGCAGGACACGCTGCCCCGCATCTCTGGAAAATCAAAGCTCGCCGAAGCCATTCGCTATGCCCTTCATCGACGGGAAGCCTTCGAACAGTTCCTCCATGACGGGCGCATCGAAATAGACTCCAACATTGTTGAGCGTGCAATCAGACCCCAGGCAATTGTTCGGAAGAACAGCCTATTTGCCGGAAATGCAGGGGGCGGAAGGACTTGGGCCACACTCTCTACGCTCATCCAGTCCGCCAAGATGAACGAAGTTGATCCGCTGGCCTGGCTGACGCAGACGCTTGAGCGTATCGCCGCAGGTTGGCCATCAAGCGATCTCGACGCTCTGATGCCCTGGAACTTCAAGAAGTAACGGCCTCACGTCACCGCTTACAGTGCTAGAGCGTCCTTTGTGCGTTCACTTGAACGCACGGCGCTCTAGGCTGAGGCGGGAAATGCCTACCATAAGGAAGTCAGCCAACACCACAGGTAGCGGAGGAAAGTCTGGTTTGGTTACATGCCTGCCTCGGCCATCCAAAGCTCGGCATCGGCACCGCCCGGAATACGCAATGGGGCGGACGGATCGGTTGCGGCTTTCCAGACCGCCGCCGCCACGTCGGGCGCATTGGTTACGGGACCCGTGTCGTCCTGCGCGTTCTTCACAAATTGCTGGATCAGCGGCGCGTAGTCAGGATCATCCACACCGCGCAGGTGGGGGCGGGCATTGGCCCCGAAGCGCGTTTCCGGTGAGCGTCCCGGTAGAACGACATGCACGCGTATCCCGAACGGCTCCACCTCCACCGCAAGGGACTCGGTGAAGGCGTTCACCGCCGCTTTGCTCGCCCGGTACACCCCGACCACCGGCAGCGTCTTCACCGTCACCGTAGACGTGACGTTGATGACGACGCCTGACCTCCGTTGACGCATCTGCGGCAAGACGGCCTGAACCATCGCCAGCGTCCCGATCGTATTGGTCTGGAAAAGCGCCCGGACTGTCTCGGGTGCCGTCAATTCGACCGGTGATGGCGCACCGAAGCCGGCGTTGTTGACCAGCACGTCGATGCGGCCTGCCGCCTCGACAGCTTGCGCGATGCTCGCCGGATCGGTGACGTCGAGTGCTAGCACCCGCAGGCGATCGGAGGCAGGCAGCAACTCCGCGTCGGGAGTGCGCATCGTCGCGATCACGTCCCACCCCCGTTCGAGAAACAGTTTCGCGGTTTCCAGACCGAAGCCGGACGAGCAACCGGTAATCAATATCGTAGGCATAGGCATCTCCGTACAAAATGAATGAGCCTATGGTAGTGACCGCATGACGGACTTAATATAGGCAATAGTCTTCATTCCTTTAGCGTTAGTCCTGAATATGGCCGTCGATCCGCTTGCAGAAATCGTCACGCTGCTACAGCCTGCCGCCCGCTTCTCGAAATTGGTGGAGTGTGCCGGGTCCTGGCGAATTCATCGTGAAGCCATCGGCGAACCATTCTATTGCGCGATCCTGGAAGGGACTTGCCGCGTGAAGTTCGGCAGTCATCCACCGTTCGTCCTCCAGGCCGGTGACTTCGTGCTTGCGCCGGCGATGCGCGATCTGGTCAACGAGAGCATCGATGCGCCGGCCGATCTCTCCGCCATGATCCCGACGCAGGTCCGCGACGGGCATTTCCGTGTCGGACGCCACAACGGGCCTGCCGATCTGCGCATGCGGATCGGGCATTGCAGCTTCGGCGCGCCAGATACGGCCCTGCTTGTCTCTCTCTTGCCGGATGTGGTTCTCGTTCGTGGCGAACCCCGGCTTGCCACGCTGATGCAGTTGGTGGGCGAGGAAACGCGCGAACGGCGGCCGGCACGCGAACTCGTGCTGGAACGGCTGTTGGAGGTGTTGTTGATCGAGGCATTGCGATCCGGCACGGAAACGACAGCCGCGCCGGGCTTGAGCCGCGGCCTTGCCGATGAACGCTTGGCGGCCGCGCTTCATGCCCTGCATGCGCGCCCAGAACATCCTTGGACTGTCTCGGACCTCGCGGCCGAAGCGGCTCTGTCCCGCTCGGCCTTCTTTGCCCGGTTCAGCCGCATTGTCGGCTTACCTCCAATGGAATATCTATTGGCTTGGCGCATGGCTCTTGCAAAGCAGCTCTTGCGCAGCCGTGAATTGGGCATAGATCAGGTGGCCGAACGCGTGGGTTACGGATCGGCAAGCACTTTCAGCGTTGCCTTTGCGCGATATGCAGGCATGCCACCCGCTCGATATGCTCGCAGCATCCCAAGAAGCGATTAGCCAGCGCATAAATCACCGGCTAGCGGCGAAGAAGGGAACGAGCGCCGCGGTGATCTCATCGGGGCAGTCTTCGGGCTGAAGATGACCGCCGCTCGTCGCCACGCCCGTGACGTCGTCGGCCCAGAGCCGCCAGATCTCGGCCGCATGCAATCGGCCCGGCTTCTCCTGGGAGTGTGGCCAGAGCACGAGGACAGGACAATCCAGCTTGCGTCCTGCTGCGCGGTCCGCTTGGTCATGGGCAAGATCCTCAGCCAGCGCCGCACGATAGTCTTCACATATTGCGTGCCTGACTGCTGGGTCGCGGAAAGCGGCACGGTACGCTTCCCTTGCCGCCGCCTCAATCACGCGACTGCTTTCTGCATTCATGGACGCAAGGGCCCGATCGATGAACTCATTCGGTGCGGCCGCGAGCAACCGTTCGGGTAGATCTGCCTCCTGGCCCAGCAGGAACCAATGATAGCGCTTCTGCGCATAACGATAGTCGACGGCCAGCATCGCATCGAGGGTAGGAATGACGGTGAGCGACGCGAAGCGGGTTACTATGCCAGGATGGTCGAGCACCAGTCTGTAGCCGGCGCGTGCGCCGCGATCATGTCCGGCCAGCGCAAAGCGCGAATGACCGAGCGCCCGCATAAGCGCGACCAACGCTTCACCGACGCGCCGCTTGGTCCAGCGCGGGAACGTCGCGTGCGGCCGGCTGGCGCCATAGCCGGGCAGGTCGGGGATGACCAGCGTGTGGTGACGTGCCAGCATTGGGCCGACCTTGCGCCACGCGATATGCGTCTCGGGAAAGCCATGAAGCAGCAGGAGCGGCGGCCCTGCGCCGCCGATGACGCCGGCGAAGCGAACGCCGCCGGCGTCCATGTCCAGGGTGCGGAAGCCCGGAAAGAACGGCGGTACCGCGTCACGGCTGCGGGCAGCCGTGATGTCGATGGTAGAGTTTGAAGAACGGTGTCGCCGATCCAGGTTCACGTCGATCCTCAGCCCCTGTTGGCGGCCTGCACGAAGGCGGCAAGCTCCTGTCCGTACCGTACCGGCTCCTCATAGAAGGGGCTGTGTCCGCTGTCGGAGAAAAGCGAGAGCCGGCTGTTAGCGTGGATGGACTTGATCCGTTCCGACATCGCGACGCGAACCAGGCGGTCGTGGACGCCATGCGTCAGCAGGATCGGGCCGGCATAGGCTTTGAAGACGGGTTCGAGATCGGTTGTCTCCGTCTTGATGAAGCCCGCGTTCACCGCGCGGGCGGTCATGCCGTTGATGACCAGCATGCGCTGCATCTCCACCGCGGTCGGCGGCCGGTGGAAGCAGGCGGCGAGGAAGTCGGCCGTGGCCGCGGTGCGTTCTGCCAGATCGTGCGAGGTGCAGGTGCCGGTGAAGGTCGCCGCCTCCTTGGTGAGGAGATCCGGCGACAGCCTGGTGACGGCGTCGACCAGATTGACGCCTGCAACTGCCGAACCCCCGTATTTGCGCAGATAGGCGCCGGCCACGAAGCCGCCGAGTGACCATCCCACGAGCACCGGCCGGCGAAGCTTGGCGCCGGCGATTACGGCGGCGACGTCGTCCGCCCATCGATCGGCATCGGAATAGGCGTCGAGCGCGGTCGGCTTGTCGGAATCGCCATGGCCGCGGAGGTCGAAGCCCGCCATGCGGAAGCCCGCCAGCGCAGGATCGGCGAACTGCTTTTCCCAGCTCAGGCGGCTCTGACGCAGGCCATGGATGAACAGGATCTCCGGCGCTTGGCTGTCGCCCTGCGCCTCGCCTGTCAGCATCACGCCATCCGCCGACCGCACGGCGAATAGCTCGCGCGCTGCCGCAGGTGCTCTATCGGCCTCTCTCCCAGGGACAGAGTTGCCAGCGGATGCCGCTTGAGCTTGCGGCGCCGTACGGGCGGCTTCGATGGCCAAGGTGGCGAGGCCGGCCGCGCCGGCGAGGAAGGTACGTCTCGAGTGGCTCATGAGTGTCGCTCCATGTTGTTTAGCGGCCGCTATTCAACGTACTTGACTTCGCCTGTCAAGGGTTGTTTAGTGCTCGCTATGGAAAGCAAGGCAAAATCACGCGGCGGACGACCTTGGAGTTTCGACCGGCAAAAGGCGGTCGAGACCGCGATGCGGCTGTTCTGGCGGCACGGCTATGAAGGGGTGTCGATCGGTGATCTGACGAACGAGATAGGGATAGCGCCTCCAAGCCTCTACGCTGCCTTTGGCAGCAAGGCGGAGCTCTACCGGGAAGCAGTTACACGCTATGAGGAGACGCTCGGATGCCTGGATGTAGCGTCCATCAAATCGGCGGGGTCGCTGGCGGACGCAGTACGGGTATTGCTCGAGGGAGCCGTAAGAGCAGTAACCGACCCTCACCTTGAACGTGGCTGCCTGATCTCAAGCGGCATGGTTGCTTGTCACCCGGAGCATGCCCCGCTCGCCCGCGCCGCGGCCACGCGGCGTGATGCTATGCGCGAGCGGATTGGGGAAGCGCTCCAGCCCTTTGCCCGCGCGGACGAGGTTCGGCGCTTGGCGCGCCATCTGGCTGCCGTCATGCAGGGTATTTCGATCCAGGCGCGCGACGGTAGCGAGCCAGCGGAACTGCAGGAGATCGTTGAAGATGTAGTGGCGGGCGTCGCAGCACGGCTTCCCAAGGATGCGCGAAAACATTGACTTGCCGTTCGTGAGAACCTCCAACGTACTCTCCATGGAGAAGCTCCCTTCGTTCTTCCATGGAAGGCCGATCTCAGATTAGGGCGAACACGGCAACGTGGGGACCAAACAGCGGTTACGGAATTTGCGCAATTTCAAGCGGTTAGACCAGCGCGCCCCAGCCCGTGCGCCACCAGCCGGTCGATGAGCTCGGCATAGCTGACGCCGCTTGCGGCCATCGCCTTCGGGTACATGCTGATGTCGGTGAAGCCGGGAATGGTGTTGAGTTCGTTGATGAGGAAGCGCATGTCCGGTGTCAGGAAGAAATCGACCCGCGCCATGCCATCGCAGCCGACGGCCCGGAAAGCCATTGCGGCCGTCGCGCGGATCTGGACTTCGATCTCTTGCGGCAGTTCCGCCGGCACTTTCAGCACCGCGCCGTCCTCGTCGATGTATTTGGCGTCGTAGCTGTAGAAACCGTGGCTTTCGGCCGGCACGATCTCGCCCGGACGGGAAACGAAGAGGCCGCCTTCCGGATCCTCCAGCACGCTCAACTCGATCTCGCGGCCGCGGATGAACTCTTCTGCCAGGAGCTTGCGGTCGTGCTTGAAGCCCTCGTCAAGTGCGGCCGCGTAGTCCTCTTCGGTCGCAACTTTGCTGACGCCGACGGAGGAACCCTGTCGGGCCGGCTTGATGAAGAGCGGAAGTCCGAGCGCGCGCTCAAGTTCGGCGAAGGCCGGCGCGACACCCAGGTGGATGGTGACGGATCGCGCGGTCGGCAGGTCCGCCTCGTTGAGGAGCCGCTTGGCGATGTCCTTGTCGAGCGCCGTGGCGGAACCGAGAATGCCGCAGCCGACAAGCGGCACGCAGGCCACCTCCGCAAGCCCCTGCACGGCACCGTCCTCGCCGTGAAGACCATGCAGCACCGGGAAGAGAGCGCCGATCTCCGGCAGCGCATAGGGCGCGCCATCGGCCGGGATCGCCAGCATGCGTCCCTTGCCGCCCGGCACGAGCGAGACTTCGGTGCCGCTCGATGGCTTCGCGAGCGTGCCATTCTCGAAGCGGCTCAGCAGCCATTGCCCCTCGCGGGTGATGAAGATCGGAACCGCATCGTATTTTTCGGGCTCCAGCGCCCGCATGACATTGGTTGCCGAAAGCACCGAAACGTCATGCTCGGCGGAGCGCCCGCCGAAGAGCACGGCAATGCGCAGTCTGTTCGAAGAAGTGGCCACGAAAAACTCCCACGGAATCGGGTTTGTATGGCTACTGCATTTCCTCAAATCGCGACCGATTTAAGGAGAAGAATGTAGGGGCCGCCCGCAAGTCAGCTTCGCGCCAACAGCGGTCATGGTGTCGATGCCGTCCCCTAAACAGCTGAACGCGTCTGCGACATCGGTTGGTTGACCATCGGGATCACCACCCTGCGGCGCGTGAAGGTGCCGTGTGGCAGGTCGAAGGTGACGTGTTCGAACTCCATGTGTGGCAGGCTTCTCCAAGAGCGGTCGGACGAGAGATGCTGATGCTGGCTTCGGTGCCCCTATTTTTGGACACGTACATCTCCCCGGGTGCAGGGCGGGGTCGGCCGGCCAGGCGGTTTTCCGTGACACCAGCCCGCAACCTTTAGAAGATGATAGCTCGCGGCAAGGAAGCCGGTGCTGGTTTATCAGAAGGCCCCGCAGGCGGCAGCGGCGGAATAGTCAGAGCCAGCGGCGAACCTCGGCCTTGTAGCGGCGGTAGTCGTCGCCGAACTTCGCTTCGAGATAGCGCTCCTCGCGGGCTATCACCTGCGTCTGGATCGCGATCAGCACTAACGGGAGCAAGGCGAAGGCGATCGGCCCGTCGAAGCCGATCGCAAGGCCGGCATAGATAAGCGCCATGCCGAGATACATGGGATTGCGGGTCCACCGATAGGGACCGGTCGTTGCGATGAGGGTCGTTGGCCGCGACGGCGGAACGTTAGTGCCCAGCCGCCGGAACAGCCCCGCCGCCGCAAGCATCATCGCCGCGCCGGCAACGAACAGCAGCGCGCCCGTCGCGACCAGCAACCGCCAGTCGATGCCGAAAGAGCGCAGGGTGACGAACCGCTCCGCCGCCAGCCCCAACAGCAGCGCTCCCAGATAGACGATGGGCGGAGGGAAGCGCACACCCGCGCTGTCCGGTTCGACGGCCATGCTGATCTCCAGTCTGTGTTCTCAAACCAGCATCGACTGCTGGGCGGAGATGCCCGCAATAGCGCCTTGCCATGATGCCGTGGTGACCGAGGGCATGAGGGGGTTGGCGAGGTCGCCCGCGGCGTAGATGCCGGGCATGCTGGTTTCGCGGCGCTCGTCGACCTTGAGGGCGATGCCGAGGGGCGTATCGACTGTGGCGAGACCCAGTGATTCATGCAGGCTTGCGGACGGCTTGTTGCGCGGATGCGCGAACAGGATGTCGACAGCGACATCGGGGCCGATATCGAGCTTGACGGTGGCGCTATGGCCCCCTTGATGGGCGACCTCGGTGATCCGGCCCTCGACGACAGGTGTGTTGCGACGCTCCAGATCGGCCCGGATATCTGGCGGAATGTCGTGACCATCGGCGAAGACCGTCAACCTGTCGGTCCAATCGTGGAACAGCCTGACCTGATTGTGCGACTGCGGGCCGGACCAGACGAGGCCCCAGTGCTGGCCGGCGACTTCAAAGCCGTCGCAATAGGGGCAGGGCACGATGCACGTGCCCCAGCCTTCGGAAAAGCCCGGAACATCAGGCATCTGGTCGGCGATGCCATAGCTCATGATCAGGCGGCGCGCCGCAAGGCTTTCGCCATCGCCAGTGAGGACGGAGAAATCATCGATAGCGCCGGAGATGCTGTCGGCTCGGGCATTGACCAGCCTGACCGTGGGATAACGCGTCAGTTGCTGCCGCGCATCGGCCAGGATGTCCAGCGGCGGCTTGTGATCGTGGCCGAGCAGACCATGCGAGTGGCTGGCGAAGCGGTTGCGCGGCATGCCGGTATCGAGAACAGTGACCTTGCGGCGGGCACGGCCGAGCTGCAGAGCGGCTGCGAGGCCGGCAAAGCTGCCGCCGATGATGATGACGTCATCCATGGTGATAAGCTCCGTGTTGTGGATGGATGGAGGGGCGGGCTGAGCCTGGCGCGCAATATCGTCCAGCGATGCGCATTCGATGACGCTCGGCGGCCAAGGGAAACTTGATTTGGAGGACACGATAAAATTCACTCTTGGAATTTCGGACACTGCGTAGTATCGTAATTCAAGAATAAAGATACTGTCAAGGACTGGAATTGTCGTGACCGAAAATAGTCGAGGCCGGCGCGGCCGGCCCGCCAACGAGGCGCTTGGCCAAACGATAGTCGACGCCGCGGGCGAACTCTTTGCGGAACTGGGTTTTCAAGCGACGACATTGGACAAGGTCGCCCAGCGAGCGAAGATATCCAAGCTCAGCATCTATCGGCACTTCGAGAACAAAGAGGCGCTGTTCAGCGCGGCCTTTGCGGACCGCTGCCATCAGTTTGTACCACAGGCCCTTTTTGAAGGCGTCGACGGTTCGGCCGAAGATCAGCTCATGGCGGTGGGATCATCGCTGCTTCGCACGCTGTTGCGCCCGGACGTCCGCAATGTCGAAGCCGTGGTTATGGCCGAAAGGACGAGTCAAAAGTCGTTGAGCAAGCTCCATTACGAAGCCGGCTCCGCCCACATCATCGCCCAAATCGAGGCCCTGTTGCGTCGTTTGCACGCGAAGGCGGTTCTGAACGTGCCCGATCCTCTCCGGTCCGCCCGCTTGTTTGCCGCGCTTTTCAAAGGGTCCGATCTCCTGATTATCGCACGCTTCGATGAGGCGAGAGCAGAGGACGACAACGAAATCGAATCCTATTGCCGATCGGCCGTCACCATGTTCATCGCCGCTCACGGTCGCAACGACCACGCGGGCGGATAGCCTAGACGAGGCCGCGAAGTAGTACTTGCTTGATATTTTGGATGCTCGCACTGACATCAACGCGACTATCGATGTCAGCTTCGGGCCGACAGCGGACCGGCAGCTTTCGGACTTCAGTGCCTCGATATCAGCCATTCATCGGCCCGGCCTCATGCACACCACTCCTTGCCGTGTGATCCGGTCGCATGAGCCGGTAGACTGGGGCATCACTACAGCGCCGTGCGTCTTTTCAGACGCACGAAGGACGCTGTAGCACTTTGAATTGCTGCATGTTTTTATCCTTAAATCGGCTACGATTTAAGGAAACATGCAGTAGGGGCTACCCCGCGGCTCACAGTGCCGTCCGTGCGTCGTAGCTTTCTTGGGCTTCCTCGATCTGGTGCAGATGGTTGATCGCCCAATTGTAGACCGCACCGAATGGAACCTGCAGTGTGCGGCCAAGGTCGGTGATCGAGTACTCGACGGCGACTGGCGAGGTGGCCAGCACTCTGCGTGCGATCAGTCCATTGCGTTCGAGCCGCCGTAGCGCCTGCGTTAGCGCCTTATGGGTGATCCCCTCCAATCGGCGCATGAACTCGTTGAAGCGAGTCGGCCGCTCCGTGAGGATGGTCAGGATCATCACCGACCACTTGTTGGCTACTTGATCAAAGAACGAACGCGCAGCGCAGTCCGCGAAATACACCGTGTCCACATCTGCAGTCCCAGTCCTCGGCATGCCGATATCCTCGTGTATATCTACGCACTTCTAGGTGCGTAATTGATCGTAGATTTACAACGTATATCTTGATGCCTCCAGACGATCAATTTCGCAGACGATCAATTTCGGTCCCGGGCTCGCCAAGTCGAGCGCTACCCGGTGCGTTTCAACAGGAGTAACTACATGGCGAACGAAGGTCTCGACTTTTCCCGGCGCGGCTTGCTGAGATTGATGGGGGCGACGACGGCCGCGGCCACACTTGCGCCCGGCATGGCGATCGGCGCGTCCGCTATAGCGACGGGCGCGCGCACCGCGAAGCTGTTCTACACCGACGTCGGGACCGGACCCAACGTCATGCTGATCCACGGCTGGACCGGCGATTCGCATGACTGGACCTGGCAACTGCCGGCACTTGAGAGCACATACCGGGTCGTCGCCGCCGACCTGCGCGGGCACGGCCGCTCCCAGGTCATGCCCTCGGGCACCTACAATCCTGCCGACTACGTCGCCGACATAGAGGCGCTGATCGAGACGGATTTCGCGGGCCAGAAGTTCATCCTGGTGGGGCATTCAATGGGCGGCCAGATCTCCGCCCGCCTGGCCGTCAAGCGCCCGGACCTCGTCAGCGCAGTCGTCTCCGTCGACGGCTCGCTCGGCTTTCCCGACGCGTTGCGCCCCGTCTTCTTGAAGACCGCCCAAGACCTGCAACACGCTGATCCCGGGCTCGTCGGTCCGGCCCTGTTCCAGTCCGTGTACGATCCGGCCACCGACCCCGGAATAAAGCGCTGGCACGCACGACGCCTGCAGGGAACGTCCAGCCACGCCGTACGCGAATCCTTCGGCCCACTGTTCTTGGGCCCCGACCAGGTGGGGTTGGGTAAGCAGAGCGAGAATTTCCTGCGGACAGTCAGGGTACCGTTCTACCACTTGTGCCGCGACCCGGAACAAGCAGCGCGGATGCGCGGATGGTTCCTCCACCCCAAATCCAAGGTCGATTACTGGGAGCACGCCGGCCACTGGATCATGCAGGACCGCAAGGACGACGTGACCAAGGCCATTGTCGCCTGGGTCGATGCGCTGTGACGACACGCCATACAGCACGCGCGGCGGATGAAGCGGGGGTGGGCGCAGCGAAGCAAGCGCGCTGCCTTCCGCCGCCGCCCATTCAGGTTCGAGCTACCATCTTGGGTGATCGCCGCTCTCCTGATTTCGTCACCGAAAGCGGACCTATCGAAACCATCACTACAGCCCGATCTGGGTCTCTCCCTCGATCCGGGTGATCTCGAAATCGCTGATCAATATGTCGAGCCTGATTTTCCAGAGGCCGGGGAGGGGCAGCAGGAGATCGGAGGTGTGCCACCGCCATCCCAATTCCGTGTCCCAATATGCGCCGCGGCCATGCCTGGGCACGAGCGGACGGATTTGTCCGGCCAGCGCTAGGCATTGAAGACGAAGCGGGTTCCCGTGAACGACCGCAGCATTTTTTCTGGCATCTCAGCCTTAAATATCTCGTAGAAGGGTTCGCCGGTACAGTGCAGGGGGATCACGTAGTCTGGATCGATCTCCTTCAGAGCGGCAACGCTTTGGCGCACGTACTCCACCGGGTGGGGTGCAAGGTGGAAGCCGCCAATCACAGCGTGGACCTTGCTGATGCCCGAGACCGCCTGGGCGCGCTTGATCGCATTGACGACCCCGCGATGACTGCACGAGGTCAACACGACTAGGCCGCGACCCCTCAGGTTGAAGCCCGTCGCCAGTTCGTGGCGGAACTGGTCGGGGATGACGCCCTGCTGACGCTCGGCTTCGCTGAACTGTTCCGGATAGCACCCGATGCCGGTCTGCACGCCGATCTTCATGGCGCTCGGCGACAGCACTCTTTCGAAACTCGCGAGGTTGATTTGACCAGTGGTAAAGGCATGGTCGGCGACAAGGGTCGGGACTTCGGCGAAGATCACCGTCACGTCCGCCCCCGCAAGCGCTTTACGGTCGAGAACGCCGAAGTTGCCTTTCAAGGGTGGCGCGGTCCACCTGCGGGCACAGAAGCACTCTTCGCCGCCTACATAGAGCGGCAGTTTCGGTTTCAGCTTCCCCCTGTTCTGGTGCACGAAGCCGACGAGCCCGCCGAAGTGGTCGTAGTGGCCGTGGCTCAACACCAGGGCGTCGAGAGCGGCAGGATCAACGCCTAACAGCTTTGAATTGTTGACCAGGGCCTCGGACGTGAAGCCGAAGTCCACGAGCACATTTCGGACTTCGCTACCGCGCTGCGATTCCGCGTGCAAAGACAGGCCGAATTCGCTGATGATCGCGTTCTGCGGCGGCTGATCGCTTAGAGGCCATCCAAAGCGCTGAATTTCGACGCTGTCGGCCTTCAGGCTCGGCGCGACTGCGACCTGGTAGCTGTCGACAACAACCCGGACCGCTACGCGGTCGACTTCCGGAATCGGGCCGTTGATTCCCTGCGCCCATGTTGGTCTCGCGTCGCCGAGCAATGAAACCAACAGTGCATTGAACATGACCGCGCCGCCACCGCAAACCACATCCCGCCGATGCACGACTGTGCCGTCCTGGTCGTTGGTCATCACGCCAAACCTCCTCCATGACTGCATCCGAAGAGCGGTGTGCATCCAAGCGATTCAGGTCACGAGGAGCTCTCAACGCATTAATCTGGGCAGGTATCGCTCCGGTACGCGAAATTCCGCGATAGGAAGGCGCGGGGCTGCAGCGCTCACCCCTTCAACTCTCGCTTGAGCTCGTCAAGGAACCGCCAGTCAGTGCCCTCAGCGATGAGCCGCTTCGGCTCGGATTTGATCATGCCAGCCTCGTGCAACCGGAGCGCGTAGAAGCGCATCGTGTCCTCGGGGTCGTACTCGCGCCAACCCCGGTACTGGATCTCACTGAGCGTCTGCAGCGCGTAGTCGAAACGAGAGAACCCCATGCCGGCAAGCTGCCGTGCGACGAGCCTCGGCTCCTCGGCGCAGTAATCAGCAGCCTTGAGGAGGGCGCGCAAATAGCGTTTGGTGGCGATGGGATGGCTCTGAACGAAATCCCTGCCGCCATAGAGCGCGCAGCAAAGATACTGTGACCATGGCTTGTCCCGGAGCGTGCTGATGATCACTCGACCGAGCTTGCGGGCTCTCAGTTCCTGAGGTTCCGGTGGGAATGCGAGGAAAGCATCGACCTTCTCCTCGGCGAAGAGCTTCATTGGGTTGCCCTCGGGGCTCGTGACCCAGGTGAAATCCCTTTGCGGGTCAAGCCCGACATACGCAGCCATGATCGCCAGATAGTGGTGCCCGTCAGAGTTCAGCTCCTGGATGGCCACACTCCTGCCGCGCAAGTCGCTAATGGTCCGGACAGGTTCATGAGCGAATAGTTCATAGCAGCCAGAATGGATACCGGCCAACGCTGTGATCGGCAAACCGCTGTCCAGGTAGTAAGCCAGCGTTCCCGCGAACGTGCTGGCGAAATGCACGTCGCCACGGGCCACGAGTTGTGGGACCGTAAAGGACTCGGAGGTCCGCACGTACTGGATTTCCTTGAACCCCTCCGCGCGTAGTAGTTCCCTGGCCACCAAAGTCGGCGCGAGGCAGATGTTCGAGTAATAGGCGAGCCGGATTGTCGTGGTCTCGGGCGGCCCCTCATCGGCGAAGCCCGGCCCGCCGATCAGCCCGACGGCAGCGGCGGCGGCCGCAGATGCCATGAAGCGTCGTCTATCTAGTATGATACCCGACATTGTCCCCCCTTTCGTGTGGGGACAGACTCTGCGATTCTTCGGACGGCCCTCACAAGAACGCCCCTGCATTCGCCGGTCGCGTGCAAGAGACTTATCCGTGCACGCGATCTCAATTATTTAAGCACTTTCGTGGCCATTTTTGAAGACGTAAGCATTGATTACTCACCGGCCATGGTCCACTTTCTGAGTTCGGACGAACGTTGCAAGTTACTGCGAACAGTCCTGCATGTTGCTTGGCAGTCAATCCAGAGCATGACTCCAACGATTTCTAAAAGTTATACGTGTACTTAATTTGAGAATGTACACTTAATTTGTTATGTGTACTTAACCTGAAAACGGCGGCTATGGCGTTTACATTCTGATCACGGCTTGCGCCATTGCCCTGAATGCTCGTCAATTGCATCACGCATCGCCACGGCCATCGAAAGAGCACTTCGGTGTGGCCGGCGCCCGCCTTCGGTCCAACGGTGAACTCCGCGCGAGAGCGATTATCGTGTCCCGACAAGCGGGTGTAGGTCGGCGGTAGCGAGCCGCTCGCGGTGCGAGCGATCGCGCCTCCACCGCTCGCGAGCTATCTCGATGGCGCGGAGATAGCGTTGTTTCGCTTCCGTGCACCGAGCCGCAGGCTTCAAGCTCGCGCGCCAATCCGCGGCACTATGTGTTATCATTCGCCATGCATTTAAACCGCTTGAGGCTGTACCCGTTCTGCAAGGTCAGAGGCGTCCATGGGTACGTTCTCGGTGCCACGCTGACCAGCATTTGGAAGGGAGGGACCCATGCATACCCTATACCCTGGACGGTTCAGCAGACGGAGGTTCCTGAGTGGGATGACGCTGGCGGGGACTGCGGGGCTCCTGGGCTGGTACCCCAGGCGAGCCGCTGCGGAGCCACCGCCTGAGACGACGCGGATCCGGCTCGTCAAGATCCCCAGCATCTGTCAGGCTCCCCAGTATGTAGCCGAAGAGCTGCTGCGCAGCGAAGGGTTCACCGATGTGCAGTACCTCCAAAGAGGGGGGACCGCAGACATCGCGCCGGCCCTCGCCTCCGGTGAAGCCGACATCAATGGGCATTTCGCCGCCCCGCTTCTTCTCCGCCTGGAGGCGGGGGATCCCATCGTCATCCTAGCAGGACTCCACGTCGGCTGCTTTGAGCTGTTCGGGACCGATCGCGTCCAGGCGATCCGCGACCTCAAGGGGAAGACCGTGGCCGTACCAACGCTGGATTCCAGCCGATTCGTCTTTCTCGCCACGATCACGGCTTATGTGGGCCTGGACCTCCACAAAGACATACACTTCGTCACGTATCCGGGACCGGAGTCCATCCGGCTCCTAAGCGAGGGGAAGATCGATGCCTACCTAGGCTTTCCCCCCGAACCGCAGGAGATGCGGGAGCAGCGGATCGGCCATGTGGTGATTAGCAGCATCGTGGACCGGCCCTGGTCGCAATACTTCTGCTGCATGCTGGCTGGGAACCGGGAGTTCGTCCGCACGAATCCGGTGGCCACCAAACGCGCCCTCCGCGCCATCTTGAAAGCGGCGGATTTCTGCGCCAGCGAGCCCGAGCAATCCGCACAGTTCATGGTGGACCAGGGCTATACTAAGCGCTATGACCATGCCCTCCAGGTCGTGAAGGCGCTTCCCTATCAGTGGCGTGAGTATAGCGCTGAGGACACCCTGCGCTTCTACGCCCTGCGCCTCCACGAAGTCGGGATGCTCAAGAGCACACCCCAGAAGCTCCTGGCTGAGGGCACCGACTGGCGTTTCCTCAACGAACTGAAGAGGGAGTTGAAGGGATAGGAGTTCGTCGTGCTCTGCCGCTACTGCATGTTTCCTTAGATCGTAGCTGATTTAAGGACAAAAACATGCAGCAATTCAAAGTGCTACAGCGTCCTTTGTGCGTCTGAAAAGACGCACGGCGCTGTGGGTGGGCCTCCTTGCCGGCGGCAGTGCCGAAGGCACGACCGCAGCTACCAGCCAGTGGTCGGTCGATCCGACTTATGCCCCGATAGGTGAGCGGCCTGGGCTCATGAACGTCATCATGACGGTCCAAGCCACCGAACGATTTCGTAGGCTGGCATCGGGCGGTGGAAGCCCTTCAGAGTCAAGTCGCCAACAGGGCTGGATTCGACCAATGGCTCGACGGCGCCGAAGACCCGTTGGCTGACGAGTATCTGACGAGGTCTGGCCTCCTCGCACAATCGGGCCGCATGGTTCGGGACGGTACCGATGACCGCATAATCCGAGCGCTGGTCGAAGCCAATCTTTCCGATGGTTGCATGACCCCGCGCAATGCCGATTCCGAAACCGAGCAAATAGCCCCGCTTGCGCCATCGCTCTGAATGCTCGTCAATTGCGTCACGCATCGCCACGGCCATTGAAACAGCTCGCTCGGTATGGCCTGCGCAGGGCAAGGGGTCGTTGAAAATCACAACAATGCCGTCGCCCACGAACCGCTCCAACGTCCCTCCGTGGCGGGTGATTTGTTCACCGAGACAGGAATGGTACTCGCCAAGAACTGTCATCACCTCTTCAGGCTCGGCAGTCTCGGCAAATGCCGTAAAGCCGCGCAGATCGCAGAAAACGACCGTCACCTCGCGGCGGTGGCTTTGGAGAAGCGCGTCGCCATTGCCGGCGGCAACAATGAGATCGGCAACCTGAGCAGGCAGATACCGTCGGAGCCGAGCCATCCGCTCGATCTCCGTGACCTGCTCCGCCACTTTCTGTTCCAGGGATTGGTTCCATGCTGCCAGTTGGGCCGCCTGGTCCTGAAGGCTCCGCGCCTGGGCCTCGACGGTGTCGTGAAGCGCCTTCTGTCGCAGCATCGATCGGACGCGCGCCAGCAGCGCCTTATGCTCGAACGGCTTGGTCAGATAGTCGTCGCCGCCAGCGTCCAATCCCTCGACGACATCTCGCGTGTCGGCTTTCGCAGTCACGAGAATGACCGGAATCGATCGTAGCGAAATGTCCTTCTTGAGCAGGCGCACTGCGCTGATGCCGTCCAGCTTCGGCATCATGATGTCGAGAAGGATGAGATCGGGCTTGAGGTCGCGTGCTTTTGCAAGACCCTCTTCGCCGTCCGCGGCGGTCACCACTTCGTAGCCATTCACCTCGAGGCGCATGCGGAGGATTTCGAGATTTTCCGGCGTGTCGTCGACGGCGAGAATGCGGGGCGGATCGTGCATGGCGCAGCCTCCCTCAGGCCAGGAGTTCCCGGACCTTTGCCAGCAGTTGGCGCGGGCTGAACGGCTTGGCGATATAGCCGTCACATCCGGCAGCCAGGGCTTTCGCCTCATCCCCCGACAACGCGTAGGAGGTGACGGCAATGATCGGAATATGCCGGAGCGCCGGGTCGGACTTGATGTGGCGAGTCGCTTCATACCCGTCCATCACCGGTAGCTGGATGTCCATAAGGATCAAGTCCGGCTTCTGCGCCGCCGCAGCCGCCACGCCGGCGGCACCATCCGCGGCCTCGATCAGTTCATATTCGGTGGTCGCGATGAGATCGCGCACGATCTGGCGATTGTCTTCGGTGTCTTCCACCATCAGGATTCGTTTGCTCATGCCGCTTGAACGTGCTCCTCTGCATCGATTGGTATCGTCATTCGGAACGTCGCACCGGAACCGGGCACCGACTCCACGGTTATCGCTCCGCCGTGCATTTCGACAAAGCGTTTCGAGATAGCCAGACCGAGACCCGTGCCGCCCTTCTGCCGGGTGCTGCTGTTGTCAACCTGCTGGAATTCCTCGAAGATGAGCGCCTGGTCTTTAGGCTCGATGCCTGGGCCGGTGTCCCGCACTACGATCTCGAAGTGGCCGTCGGCTGCGTTGGCCAGAATGTCGACAGAGCCCGATTCCGTGAACTTGATAGCGTTGCCGGCAATATTGAGCAGGACCTGGGTTAGACGGCGCTCGTCGCCGCGGCCGGTCGGAAGGTCGTTCGCAACTGTCGTAGTGAACGCCAGGCCCTTTTCCCGCGCCAGCGGTTCGACCGCGGCGGCGGTAGTTCGAACGATCTGCCCAAGGGAATAATCCTCAAAGGTCAGTGTGAGCTGGCCGGATTCGATCTTCGAAAGATCCAGCACGTCGTTAATGAGACCCAGAAGATGGCGACCGTTGGCCTGCACGCGCGCCACCGTCGCTTTTGCCCTGTCCGGAAGCTCACCGTAAATGCCGTCGACCAGAAGCTCGGTGAAGCCCAGAACCGAGTTGAGCGGCGTCCTCAACTCGTGGCTCATATTCGCGAGGAACTGAGACTTGTGACGGCTAGCGGCCTCGAGTTCCTGGCCCTTTTCCTCTATCTCGCGGAACAGCTTGGCGTTTTGAATGGCGAGCACCGACTGGGCGGCAAAGGTTTCCATCAGGTGAACAACCCGCTCGTCGAATTCTCCGGGTTTGCGGCGCCTGACGACGAGAGCGCCAACAATCTTGTTGGGCCTCAGCAATGGAACTATCAGGACGCCGCGATATCCAGCGTCGCGGATGATTTTTTGAACGGGTGTCGGCGTTCCTTCACCGAGTTCGGGCACCTGCACCGGTTCGCGGCGCCGTGCGGCATCACCGATCCCTGGATCATTCAGGGAGATGGGCTGTCCAGATATGGCGGCGACGAGCTCGTCGCTCATTCCATAAGTTGCACGCGGTCGGAACTGTTGCCTGGTGCTGCTGAACACATAGATAGTACCCGCATCCGTATCCGAGAGTTGCACGGCCTTTGCTACGATCGTCTGCAATACCGTGTCCAGATCAAGCGTCGAATTGACCGCCTTGGTGACTTCTCCGAGCGCTTCCAATTCGGCGACGGAGCGCGCGAGTTCGGCCGTGCGCGCCTGGACCTCCTGGAACAGACGCACATTCTCGATCGCGATCACCGCCTGGTCGGCGAAGGTGGTGAGCAGTTCAATCTGCTTGCGGTCGAATGGCCGAACCTCGACTCGCCGGATCACCAGAGCTCCGATGGCTTCCTCTTCCCGCAGGAGCGGAGTGGCAAGGGTGGTCCGATGGCCAAGCCGCATCGCCATTTGCCGGCCCGCAGGGAAATCATCGCCTGCGGCGGTAAGGTCGCTTACATGCACGGTCTTCCGGTCAACAAAGGCGCGACCGGAAACCCAGTCGCGACCGATCGGCCATTTGACGAAGTCAATCGGGATTGGGCCATAATGCGCCCTCCATGCCAGTGACTCACCGTCTTTCAGGAGGATGGCCGCGTCGTAAGCGTCGCAGAGCTTTGCCGCGCTCTCGGCAACGGCATTCAGGACGGGTTGAATGTCGGTCGGGGAAGCGGCGATCGTGCGGAGAATCGCGCTCGTCGCCATCTGCTGTTCAAGCGTTTCGGTCAGCTCTCGGTTGCGGGTCTCGATTTCAAGGTACAGCCGTCCGAGTTGCGCTGAGGTCTGGTTGACATTGTCGGCGAGCGCACCAAGCTCGTCCCGGTTGCCGACCGCAACCTGTTGGGCAAAGTCGCCGGCCGCGATCTGACGCAAACGCGCCTCGATCTTCTTGACGGGGTCGACCAGCGACCAGGAGATGACGTAGCCAAGGCCTAGTGCCAACAGGATGCTACCGACGGCAAAGGACACTACGACCAGTCGTGAGGTATCGTAGGCTCCCTCCGTCACCTCGATTGCCGTCACCATGTCAGCTTCGGCCATGTTGACCAGCTGATTTGTCAGCCGTTCAAGCCGGTCGGCCGACGGCATGATCTCATTCAGCTGGACTTTACGTGCTTCCTCTGTGCGGCCGGAGCGGATGAGCTCCACGACGCGCATCACGCCAGCTGTAAACCGGTCATACTCGAGCCGTACCTGACCGAGCACGCCCACCTCGCTTGTGGCGACGAACTCCATGCGGTCGAGATCGTAACCGAACTGGCTGAGCTGGCGCAGCGCCGCATCCAGCATTCTCTCGTCTTGCAGCAAAAGTGCCGTGGAGATGCTGTAGAGCTGGTTGGTCGTGTCGTGCTGGACCTGGCGATAGGCTGCGATCCTGCGCTGCAGTTTGATCAGCTCGGTTGTCTGATCGTTGACCCCGCTCAACACCTGCAACCCGACCGCTCCGAGCACGATCAGCAGTCCGACGATCGACAGGAACGCAATCAGGAGCTTGGTCTGGACGCGCACCGGCAGACGCGCAACCCAACTGATCAGCGGGCTTGCGACACTACCGGGCTTCATCCACAAGGCTGAGAAGATCACTTCGGAACTCCTCCAAGTCGAAACTGGCGCCGATATACTGCACGCGCAAGCTGCCATTACGGTCCACAAGCGACGTCAGCAGGGTATGGTCGACGTCGCCGTTTGCTGTCTTCCTCGCGATTACGCCGTACTTCCGTCCTGTCTCATGGACGACTGCCGGATCGCCGGTAAGGAACGACCAGCCCTTCACATCGGCGGCGAAATTCTGCGCGTATTGCTTCAGCACTTCGGGCGTATCCCGCTCCGGGTCGACGGTGATCGAAACGAAGCTGATCTGCGGGCCGAATAAAGGGCCCAGCGCGTCCTTCACACGCGCCATGTTGTCAGTCAGCATCGGGCAAATGTCGGCACAGGAAGCAAAGATGAATGCGACGGCGACCACTTTGCCGCGAAAGTCGCGGAGTGACACAGACACGCCGTCCTGCGACGTCAGGGTAAAGTCCGGCGCCGCTCCGATAGTCGGCAAGCGCTGGGCTTGCGATGCATCATGCGCCTGCGATGGCCCGGCAAGCAGCGCCAACAGCAGAATCTGTGCTGGCCACCTCCTCATGACTTTAACTCACGCCTCAGTTCGTTCACGAAGCGCCAATCCGTGCCCTCCGCGATGATTTCATCGGGACTGGTCGTTATGAAGCCGACTTCGTGCATCCGCAGTGCGTAGAAGCGCAGTGTGTCCTCGGGATCGAACTCCCGCCACCGGTCGTAACGCGCGGCACGTAAACCCTGCAGCGCATAGTCGTATCGGTCGGTGAATTTGCCATCAACGGAGAGCCGCGCGACGAGCTCCGGATCAGACACGCAAAGGTCGGCGGCTTTGAGAATGGCCCGCAGTACGCGTTTGGTCGCTATCGGGTATCTCTCGACAAATTGCGCGCTGCTCGCAAGCATGCAACAGAAATGCTGCGACCATGGCCGGTCAAGAGTCGTGTTGACGATCGTGTGCCCGAAGTTACGGGCACGCTGCTCCTGCGGTTCCGGCGGGACCCCGAGGAAGGCATCGATCTTTCCTTCGTTGAAGAGTTGCATGGCCCCGGCATCCGGACTCTCGATCCATTGGATGTCCTTGGCTGGATCGAGACCGACGTAAGCAGCCATAAGGGCTACCAGCATATGCGGCGCCGATGTCAATGCAAATACGCCCACCCTCTTGCCTTTGAGGTCGGAGATACTCCGGACGCTGTCGGTGGCGATCACCTCGATGCAGCCGGAGTGCAGGCCGGTCAGCACCTTGACTGGCAAACCGGTTTCGATCGCCTTGATATGCGGGGGCGGGAAATCGACCACGAAGTCCAGCTCGCCGCTTGCGAGCAGCTCAAAGAAGTCCGCTTCGATTGGCGGTTCTACGTAGCGCACGTCGGTGAAACCTTCGACACGCAACAACGCAGCCGCGACATTCTTGGGAGCCTCGCAAAGAGCTCGGAAGGTCTTCGGCAGACGCACCGTCGTGGTCTCCAGCCCCGGTTCGGCCCAAGCCTGTGCCGTCGTGCCAAGGAAGCCAACGGCGCCAGCTGCCGCAGCGCCGGCGAGGAAAGTGCGTCGATTTTGCACGATTTGCATGCGGCTCCCTCCCTCAAAAGAGTATGCCGGCCACCCGCTCACGTCTTCAGCTCGCGTTTCAACTCATTGAGGAAGCGCCAGTCCGTACCCTCGGCAATGATTTGCTGGGGGCTCGATTTGATCATGCCCGTTTCCTGCATGCGCAATGCGTAGAAGCGCACCGAGTCCTCGGCGTCGTATTCGCGCCACTTGTCGTGGCCGGTCTCTTGCAGGGTTGTTAGTGCGATGTCGTAGCTCGACAGGAAGCCTCGTTCGACCAGCGCGTGCGCCGCTCCAGCGGGGTCTGACGCGCAGAAGTCCACGGACTTCAGAATGGCGCGCAGGATGCGCTTGGTCGCGGCAGGATACCTGTTAATGTAATCCGTCCTGCCCGCGACCATGCAGCAGTAATATTGCGACCAAGGTCGATCGACTCCGTTGTCGGCGATCGTGTGGCCAATCCTTTCCGCCCGGATTTTCGGGAACTCGGTGGTGCCGGCAAGGAAGGCATCGACTTTGCCCTCGATGAAATCCTGCATCGGAGAGGCGCCCAGCACCCATTCGATCTCGCGAACCGGATCGAGCCCCACATAGTTAATCATAAGGCTGAGGAAAACGTGCGGGTGGTCGTTGAAGGCCCAAATCCCGACCCGCTTGCCCCTCAGGTCGGCAACACTGTTGACGCGGTCATTGCCCCGCAACTCCCAGCAACCAGTGTGCACTCCGGTGAGCATCTTGATGGGCGCGCCGGACTCGATGCTGCGGATATGCATCGAGGGCATATTGAAATCGAAGTCCGTGACGGCGGAGGTGAGCCACTCGGTGTTGTCGACGGTCGTGTCGCCCGGCACGTATCGGACATCGGTTATCCCGTCGGCGCGCATCAGCTCGCCTGCGAGGAAGAGCGCTGCCCAGCAGTAAGGGCCATCGGTGAACCGGCCCAGACGAACGGTGGTGGTTTCCGGGGCCTGTTCCGCAGCGGCGCTGGACGGCCGGACCTTGAGCAGCTCTGCACTTACGGCCGCCGTCACACCGGCCAGAAAAGTGCGACGATTTTGAATGATCTGCATTGGGGACCTCCTTCCTTTCGAAAGAGCGCGCCGGCCACCCGCTTACGTCTTCAGCTCGCGTTTCACTTCGTTGAGGAAGCGCCAATCGGTGCCATTGGTAATAATTTCTTGCGGGCTCGACTTGACCATGCCGGACTCACGCAGCCGCAGGGCGTAAAACCGAATCGTGTCCTCGGGATCGTATTCGCGCCATTTGCCGTAAGGCACCTCGCTCATCGTCTGCAGGGCATAATCATAGTTGGCGGTGAATCCGCCATCGACGATCTGGCGCGCGACGCGCTGCGGCTCGGCGACGCATAGGTCTGCCGCCCTGAGAATGGCGCGCAACACGCGCTTGGTGGCGACGGGGTTGTGCCGTACGAAGTCCGCGTTGCCTGCGAGCATGCAACAGAAGTACTGCGACCAGGGACGATCGATGGTACTGTTTACGACTACGTGGCCGATGTTGCGGGCGCGCAGTTCCTGAGGTTCGGGTGGAAAGCCAAGGAACGCGTCGACTTTTCCTTTGATGAAAAGCTCCATGGGCCTGACGGATGGATCGGTCACCCAGCGGATGTCCTTTTGGGGGTCAAGCCCGACATAGGCAGCCATGCTGGTCACGAACACTTGTGGCGTTGAACCCAGGCCTTGTATGCCTACAGTTTTGCCCTTCAGGTCTGTGATGCCGCGAATGCTTTCGTTTCCGAACAGCTCGAAGCAACCGGGATGCACGCCCGCCAGCAGGGTGATCGGGTTGCCCGCATCGATCGCAAGGACAAGTGGTGCAGCGAAGTTCAAACTGAAGTCCACATCACCGCGCGCGATCGTCTCGGACGTGCCGTAGCCTGCTTCCGCCATCACAAAGCGGACGTCTCTGAACCCCTCCAAACGCAGCAGCTCCTCGGCGACGTACTGGGGGGCGATGCAGATGCCCCTGATCTTTGCCAATCGGATGGTGCTGGTTTCCAATGGCGCCTCAGCCGCAAACGATACTGCGCCGGTCAGACCAGCGGCGCCAGCTGCCGCTAAGCCGGCCAGAAAAGAGCGGCGGCTCTGGATGATCTGCATCGGAACGCCCCCTCTCCAACAAGAAGGAAGATGCCCGTCAGAATCGCGCGAAAGACTATTTCAACAGGAAGCCCACGCCTGTGAGCGGCCCAAGCAATTACGAATGTAAAGTCCGCCTGACCTCAAGCCAAAGGTCTGTATCGCTTGATCTGAAGTGCCCGCAACAATCAACAACTATACGCCTTGTCCGTACCGCTAGCGAGGGAAAAGCTCTGCCTTACTGCGAACACCAAGCGGCCAACTCGCTGTTTGCAGGCGTGGCCTCGCCTTCGGTCCGACGGTGAAGTCGCGCGACGGCGATTGCGAGGAGTTCAGTACCCCGAGGGCTCAGCCGCCGCATCCGATTCAGACCTAGGTCAGAGGAAATGAAAAATGTCTACTGTTCGGGCAACACCGGAAATTCCGGCCCTGTATTGTGAATGACGGCTTCGGGTCGAACTTTGGCCTTCACCCAGGGCCAGTGAGTAGCGCTTCGCCGAGACGCGCCGCTTCGGGTCTCCAGAACGTGCCGGCGCAACACTTTCGTGGATTCTCGGCTCGCGATCCACTACTCTGTCAGGCGGGAGGAAATCGGTTTGGAACGCCGCCTCGCCGCCATTATGGCCGCTGACGTAGTTGGCTACTCGCGTCTGATCCGGACTGATGAGGACGGGACACTCGCGGCGCTCAAGTCGCTGCGCACTGACCTGATTGCACCGAAGATCGCGGAACATCATGGGCGTATCGTCAAGCTCATGGGTGACGGCTTGCTGGCAGAGTTCCCGAGCGTCGTGGAGGCCGTTCGGGCGGCGACCGAATTGCAGCAGGCGATAGCTGATCGCAACGCCGGCGTGCCGGAAGGGCAACGGATCGAATTCCGTGTCGGCATCAATCTGGGTGATGTGGCCATCGATGGCGAGGACATCTATGGCGACGGAGTCAATGTCGCAGCCCGCCTAGAGTCGCTCGCCGAACCGGGCGGCGTTTACGTTTCCGGGGCAGTCCATGACCAGGTGCGCGATCGCCTCGGGCTTCGGTTCGAGGATCTCGGAAAGCAGCAGGTCAAGAACATCGATCGGCCAGTTCGCGTTTGGCGCTGGCTGCGCGACGCCGCGGCGACCGGTCCCAAGGCCGTTCCTATGGAAGGGCCGCTGCCGGACAGGCCATCGATGGTCGTTCTGCCCTTCAACAACATGAGCCGCGATGCCGATCAGGAATATTTCAGCGACGGAATGACCGAAGACATCATCACCGACCTCAGCAAAATCTCCGGCCTGTTCGTCATCGCCCGCAACTCGGCTTTCGTTTACAAGGACAAGGCGTTCAGCGTCCCGCATGTCTGCCGCGAGCTCGGCGTCAAATTCGCGCTTGAAGGCAGCATTCGCAAGGCCGGCAACCGGGTTCGCGTCACGGCTCAGTTGATCAACGGATCGAGCGGCGGCCATGTCTGGGCTGAGCGCTATGACCGCGAGTTGACCGATATCTTCGAGGTCCAGGACGATATCACGCAGCAGATCGTGACCGCCTTGAAGGTCACACTCAGCGAAGCGGAAAAACCGCGCAGCGCCGAGTCCGGCACGAAGGACGTCGACGCCCATGATCTGTTCTTGCGCGGGCGGGAGTTCCTGAGCAGCGTCAAGAAAGATCGCGAGATGTTCGATCAGGCAACGGCGTGCTTCCGACAGGCGATCGCGCTCGATCGGGACTACGCCGCCCCCCATGCGGGCCTCGGCATGGCCTATGTGCTCGATTATCAGAACCACTGGAGTGGCGCGCCTGAGACGTCGCTCGACCAGGCCGAGCGCTTCGCCAGCGAGGCGATCGCCAAGGACGATCAGGACCCTTTCACCCATTTCGTGGTTTCCCTCGTCGCCATGTTCAGGAGGGATTATCACCGCTGGACCGATGAAGCCGACCGCGCATTGGCGCTCAACCCCAATTTCGCCTCCGCTCTCAATATGCGCGGCGTCTTTCACATCTATACAGGGGAGCCGGAACTGGCGATCCCCTACATTGAACGCGCCATGCGCCTCGATCCGGTGGTTCAGCAGCAATACCTACACTTCCTCGGCACGGCCCATTTCGTGGCCGGCGACTACGAAAAAGCGGCCGCGCTGTTCCGCGACAGGATCGCCGTCAACCCGACCACGGATCTGTCGCGCGCATTTCTCGCTTCGGCACTGGGCCATCTGGGCAAGCTCGATGAAGCCCGCGAGGTTTGGCGTAAGCTCAAGGAGGTCAATCCAGGATACTCCCCCCTTGAGCATATAGGCCGCCTACCATTCCAGGACCCCGGTGATGCCGAGAAGTTCACGATTGGCCTGCGCAAGGCAGGCTTGGCGGCGTGACCCAGCCGCCAAGCGCTTCGGGTCGAAACGCGCCCTTGTGGCGTTAGCGGTAGAGGTCTGAAGGTGGACCCGATATCGGCTGCATGCGGCTACGGCCCGATCTGAATCTCCCCCTCGATCCGGGTGATCTCGAAATCGCTGATCAATATGTCGAGCCTGATTTTCCAGAGGCCGGGGAGGGGCAGCAGGAGGTCGGACGTGCGCCAGGTTCCATCTGTCGCCTTGCTCGCCTTGCGTTTTATGTCGCCGACGCCGGCCGACGGGTTGGAAAAGACGAGGGTGACCTCCTTCGGGTCAAGGGCGGAGAAGTCGCCGGCCATGATGAGGGCAGAGGCTTCCACCGGTCCCGGTCGGCCGGGTGTGATCGTTACTTCCGCCATCGCCTTCTCTCCGTGAATGTGGACCGAGGCGGGCTCCGCAGCGACCGTCACGAGCGCCCGCGGCGGCGGCGTGAAACGCCACGAAGCCGCCACGCCGAAGACCAGCAGCACCAGAAGCGTCTCGGCGGCGATCGAGCGCACGAGATACCGGGCGGCGCCTTGATCGCCGGTTTCGACGCGATCGGTCAGCACCCATCGATTGATTGCCGCCAAGGCGAAAAGAATGAGGAGGAGGGCGAGCTTGACCAGAAAGATATTGCCATAGGCCGTGGCGAGGAGTGCCGAGGGCTGTCCCACCTGCACGACCAGCAGCACGATGCCCGCCGCCACGAGAACGGCGACGGAGAAGGGGATAAAGACAGAGAAGCGATGCAGGGCCTTGAGCGCATGCGCGTGGCCGGCCCGGAGCAGCCTTGCGATGGGCACCAGGGCACCGACCCACAGCGTGATCGCGATTGCATGGAGGAAGACGCTCGGGCGCATCAGCCATTGCGGGTCGGCGGCGCTGGCGTGGCCGCTGAGGGAGAGAGCGAGCGAACCCGCGATCAGCGCCAGGAGCGACGTCCACCGCGCGACCTGCTGCCGGCGCGAGACGAGCGCGACGCCTGCAAGAGCAAGCGCGGCGGTCATCACGACAACGGTCCTGCCGAAGCTTGTTTCGAGCCCGGTCGACCACAGCCGAGGCTCGGCCAGGGCCGAAAGCGGCACGCCAAGCGCGTCCAGTCCCTGAAACCCTGCGGACAAAGCGGTCCCGGCAAGCCCGATGGCGAGCGTTGCCGCGATGAACCGCAGCCCTGCGCGCGCTCCTTGCAGGAACCAGTTCAAGGCGAAGACGCCTCCGACGCCGAAGAACAGGCCCGCATAAAGCGCGATCCGGCCTAGCCAGAGTGTGGCGCGCACCTGCCAGTCGATCTCTTCGCCGGCATAGCTCGACCCGCTAGGCGAGCCTATGGAAAAAACGATCGAGCCTGCGACCGGGTGTCCGTCTTCGGAGACCACGCGCCAGGAAAGGGCGTGCGTGCCAGCGGAAAGGTCAGGCGGTACTTCGATTTCCACCGTGCGATCCCGGAGCGAAAACCGCTCGAGCGCGACCGCGGACCCATCCGGCTTGACCAGCTTCAACGCCAGAGGGGACACGGGTTCGCTGAACGACAGCGCAAGTGTTGTGGGCGCGGTAGGAACGACCGCGCCGTCCCGCGGCTCGGTCGCGGTCAGTGACGCATGGGCAAGGGCTGCCGTTGCCAGGAAAAGCCAGGCCAGAGCGGCGGCAGCTACCCGGCTAAGACCGGGCGGGAGTTTCATGGCCGCGAGCATATTCACCGGATAATCCTGAAGTCGGAATGGAGCCGGCGCCGAGGCGCCGGCTTGATTGCCTCAATATTCGGCGCTCAATGTCCAGAGACTTTTTCAAGCAGTTTCAAACCCGGCGCCGGCAGTTCGAGGTCGTCGGAGGTCTGCCCGGCGGCGGGAATCTCGATCCAGCGCTCCGCGAGGCCACCGGGGCACTCCTGCACCACCGGGAAATACAGCGTCTCGCCGGCTTTGAGGTCGGGGGTCAGAAAGACGCGCAGGGCGAATTCGTCATACTCGTCGTCGGCGAGGTTTCCGCCGCTCCAGATGATTTCCTTCACCCCCTCGCTGGTCGGCGTGCCGTAGTAATCATAGGACTTGGCATAGGCGCCCTTGACCTTCTCGACGGTCCAACCGGCCTTCGGCTGGGGCTTGACCGCAATGACGCCTTCGGGGATCTGCACCCGGACGGTCGTCGTCGGCTTGCCCTCGCAACCGTGCGGTACCTGCAGGATCGCCTTGTAGGTCGAGCCGACAGGCGCTTCCTTGACCTGCAGGCTGACATGCGCCAGCGCGGCGCCGCTTCCAAGCGCCAGTATGGCTGCGGTCGTAATGAACGTCTTGAACATATTTCTTCTCCATGTCGCCGGCGGTTCAGCGCGGCGGTGATTTAAGCGGCCCTACAGCGCAGCGCGTCCAATCGGACGCGCTAACGTCGCTGTAGCACTTTGAAATGCTGCATGATTTTTCCTTAAATCGATTCCGATTTAAGGAATCATGCAGTGGGGCCTGACAAGATGCCGAGTGTCTTCCGCCTGCGGGTGCCAGGCGCTGTTGGTCGGCTCATATTGGATTGGATGCGCTGAGCGACTAAGCGTTCGCGAAATCAGCGCGACGCA
This sequence comes from Sinorhizobium chiapasense, assembly GCF_036488675.1. Taxonomy (NCBI): domain Bacteria; kingdom Pseudomonadati; phylum Pseudomonadota; class Alphaproteobacteria; order Hyphomicrobiales; family Rhizobiaceae; genus Sinorhizobium; species Sinorhizobium chiapasense. Next base: position 2,196,712 of record NZ_CP133148.1, on the reverse strand, counting down.
GATGGTCTCGCATCTGGTGAGGAGGCGCTCTCGGGCTTCCTTGAAACTCTTCGAGCCTTTGCGGAACGGCGGCACGATCCCTTGCTACAGGGAGATCGACGGGCGCCACGGACGGCGCGTCAAATACGTAAAGCTGTCTCCCCGGGACCGCCGGATGAGCAAACATCCCGCAAGCGAGCGTGCAGCAATCCGGCATTCCCGAGTGATCGGTCGATGGCGCCTGCTCGTGATGCCCGTGGGTCGCGTCCGAGATGCAAAGCGGGTTTCCGAAGGTATCCAACCCGACCGGCGTGGGGCTGGCAGCAACTCCGCTTGCAGCCTGCAGAACGAGCAGGCAGGCGGCGACAAGCGCCATCCAAATGCTCTTTCTACTGCGCAGGTGCTTCAGCATGATTTGCTCCGATCGATCACTCGTCTAGCATCGGAGAACCCGCTTGAATATGCTCTCGATCAAACAAGATCGAGGAAAAATAGCCGGCATTCGGGTACCACGGTACCCGTGACGCAACGGCTCATACAGGATGGACCAGGCCGCATTTGGTGGGAGGCGAAAGCCCCGCCGCGCTGCTGCATGTTTCCTTAAATCGTCGCCGATTTAAGGATAAAAACATGCAGCAGTTCAAAGTGCTACAGCGTCCTTTGCGCGTCTGATAAGACGCGCGGCGCTGTACGCGGCGGGGGGTAGTTGGCCTTCAAGTCCGCGGCTGGCTACTGCGACTTTTGTGGATCGTCCGCCGGATTGACATACTTGAGGCCCCAGGGGCCATTGGTGGTGATCTGGATCACCGTTTCCTCGTCGAAGTAGGCGAAATGCGCGGTGCCGGGCGGTAGCGCGAAGAAGCTGCCCGCAGGCAGCGCCTGGGCGGAACCCTTATCCGCGGTTTCGCCCATTCCAAGATTGAAAGTCCCTGATATGACTGTGACCACCTCATCCACAGGATGGGTGTGCGGCGGAACCGCATACCCGGACGGCACTTTAAGCCTGAGGGCAAACAAGCCCTCCTTGGCGGGATCGCCGAACAAGACCGCCGCTTCTGCTCCGGCAGGAAGCACCTTGGGGGCCGGACCCCACTTGATGTCACCTCCCTGTATCGCCGGGCCCTTATGCCTCGGCTGCGCGCTGGGGCAGGCCCGCGAAGCGTTCAGATTAGATCCGCGGGCCAAGTCCAAGCAAGCGTTCCTCGGTCATCCGTGCGAACTTCGGAGAAAGCCATCATCGCGTCTTGCAGCCCCATTTGCTGCCAGGGCGTGTGGGCTCGCGTCCCAAGCGGACGCTGGATTGCAAACAGAAGCGGACGCGAGAGTGCCCTCTCGCGCCCGGCAAGCGCCCGATCCGAGACGCTATCAGGCTTTCCTGACCGGCGGGATGACCCACGAACCATCCAGAATGGATGGCGGACTGTCGTCGGGCCAGTAGAGCCGCATCATCAGGACGAACTTTTCCTTCGGCGCCGGCAGCCAGTTGGCCTCTTTATCTGCTCCAGGGGATTCGTGCTGGATGTAGATATCCGTCGATCCGTCCGGGTTCACCTTGAGGTTTTGCCTTGCACTGATCGAGTAGCGATTGATCGGGTTGTCTACGAAGAAGTACTTGTCGTTGTACATCGTAATCGACCAGAATCCTCGGACGGGCGGCAGGTGTCCCTTGGGGAAGGTCAAGACGTAGTTGTTCGCCCCGTTATAGGCACGAGCAAGAATGCCCTCCTTCGACTTCAGCGAGGTCGGATAGACGGCGTCCTGGGGGCGATTGGCCCCGAGGCCGATGGCCGTGATCAGCGCTCGCTGCAGGTAATTGGTCCCGTAGATTCCGGCCCCGGTCGTGTAACCCCAGCCGTTGATATCCTTGACGTCCCCATCGCTGAACTTGAAGTGCAGCATGATGCGGTGGAACGCGATCTCGGGAATGCGCTTGATGAACGCAGCGTTCAGTTTGCTTTTGTCGAAATCCTGGCCCGGGACGATGCCGATCTGTGCGAATTTCGCCACCGTGTCCGCGTCCGCGGCTGTCGGCGGATTGGTTTTCATGAGTTCGCTCAGCAGGCTGAAATATTCGATCGCATCCATCCGATTGACCTGGTCGCGCACGGCGGTCTTCATGTCGATACTCGGATCGACCTTTGCAGGCGGAGGAGTCCAGTCCTTGCCGTAGGCGCTAAGCGGCACCAGCTTGCACTGATCCTGCAATTCGTGGACGGCCTTGTAGTCTTCCGGTGTGCCGTCGCAATAGATCCGGCCGAGAATCCAAACGATGCTCGTCGGCGACTTGTACTCGGTGACACCATCGGGAATGTCGCCCTGCCAGCCGGGGCCCGTGATTGCGTAAGATTGCGCGCCATCGCCAGTGGTTCGTTTTCCCGGCACCTGAAACACCGTCGTCCATCCGTCGAGCATCGGAAACAGGAAGTAGCGATCCTTCATGTCCGGGATCGACAGCACCCATGGTTCCTTCGCCACGTCGATGAACGCGGTCGTGTAGAGCGTGTCGGCGTTTGGTGCCGTAACGTCCTTGAAGGACGCATTCGGATATTCACGAAGCTTGATGATGTGGCCCATCGGGCCCTTGCTGCCCTCTGGCTTTTCGACATTGGTGATGACACGGCGGGTCATCTCCGTCGTCACGAGAGGATAGCCGTAGATGTAGGCTTCGACGGCCAGCCAGAAATCATCGGCCGCTTCGACAGGGTCGATAAGCGGCGACTCCAAGGCATTCGCCGGTGAAAATGCGGCACTGGCGAGCAAACCAGCTCCCCCCAATGCGACGGCACGGCGTGTCAATTCCATAATTGCCTCCTATTTTCCCTCTTGGCGCTTTCGACGTAGCACGCACGCGCAGACACTACCAGACATTGTATGTCGTCTGAATTACAGCTTAGAAACTGAGACGGATTTGTCAGCAAGGGCCGGCTTGAAAGCGCCATCGGCGAGGGACGCGACACCGATCAAAGCGTATTCTTGTAGATCTGTCCGTCCTTCATGATCACCTTCAGATTGTCCCGGTCGGCGATCAGCGAGATGTCCGCCAGCGGGTCTCCGCCGACCACCAGCAAATCGGCGAGCGCGTCCGCTTCGATGACGCCGAGCTTGCCGGTATAGGGGCTGCGCGGGCCGGAGAGGGCAAGCAGTTCGGCATTGTCCGCTGTCGCCATCTTCAGCACTTCCGCCGGCGCGTGCCACCGGGCGAGCTTGGCGAGCTGCGCTCCCTGGCGGGCCGCGATCCTTTCCGAAAACAACGTGTCGGTCCCGAACGCCGTCTTGATGCCGTGCTTCTTCGCCAGCTCGAAGGCGGTATCCGTCCCGCTGATGACCTGCATCTGGGAAAAACGTTGCGGCGACCCCTCCGGAAATGGTGCGGCGTCCTCGTCATCCAGAAACGGCTGAAGGCTCCACCATATGCCTTTTTCCGCCATCAGCCTGGCGGCGTCCTCGTCGGCGAGGTGTCCGTGCTCGATGCATTTGACGCCCGCCGCGATCGCGAGCCGGATCGCCTTTGGCGTGTAGGCGTGCACGGTCACGTAAGTGTTCCACCCCGTCGCTGCATCGACCGCGGCGCGGAGCTCGGCTTCCGTATATTGCGTGGAATCGAGCGGGTCATGGTCGGAGGTGACGCCGCCGCCCGCCATCACCTTTATGTGGCTGGCGCCGAGGAAAAGTTGCTCGCGCGTTCGCCGCAGCACCTCGTCGACGCCATCGGCGATGGCAGCCGCTCCGCTGCGCTCGGAAAAATGCCGCTGGTCGCGGTTTTCGCGGGGCAGATCGTGAAGGGTGCGAAAGTCTCCATGGCCGGACGTCTGCGAGATCATCGCCCCGGCCGGCCAGATGCGGGGACCGACGATCGTGCCATCGTCGATCGCCCGCTTCAGCGCAAACACGGGTCCACCGGCATCGCGCGCGGATGTGAACCCCTGCATCAGGTAGTCGCCGGCAGCCCGGGCCGAGCGCAACGCCAGATAATTGGGGTCGGCGGTCAGCGCCACCGCCAGGGGAACGGACGAGAAGGTCAAATGCGTGTGGGCGTCGATCAGCCCCGGCATCAATACCCCGCCGGCGCCGTCGATCGTCAGCGCTTCCTCGGGTACCGCCGCCCCGCCATCCTGCACCGATTTGATCCTGTTGCCTTCGACGAGCACGCGCACACCCTCGCGAAGGGTCGGAGAGGTGCCATCGAAGAGGCGGATGTTGGTGAAGAGGATTGGCCGCGCCGGCGCCGGGGGAGGCGGCTGCAGTTGCGCCGAAGCGGTGGTTCCCAGGCCGACGCCGGTCGCCGCCGCGGCGATCCCGGTCATGAAGTCGCGCCGGGAAAACCTAAGTTTGACGCGCTCGGCAACGTATCGGATTTCGGGCCCGTGGCAGAGGCATCCAACGTGCCCGGGTGTAGCCGTCGTTGCCGCCGCGCAGTCGAACATGACATTCTCCCCTCACGATGGTTACGGAGCGAAGATCGGGCGGGCAGCGCGAGTAGTCGCGTCGCTGCCAAGCCTCACCCACCTGCCGGAACATTGCCCAGGCTGCCGGCCGGCAGCCTGCTCCTCAAATCGGATCCTGCTAAAAAACATGCAGCAATTCAAAGCGTTACGGCGACGTGTGCATCTGAAACGACACCCGGCGCTGCAGGTCTACTTGTGTTGATTGCGACGGAGGACCTTCCCCATCAGCAGCATGATGCCTATCGCGATGAAAACGATGCCGGCGATCATGTATCCTGCCGCCCCGTAGCGGTAGCCTGACGCCGCCAGGAGGAAACCGATCACGACAAAGATCAATCCGCCGACCTTGCCGAAAAACAGGTTGGACTTCTCTTCCTCTAACGCCATGACGAACCTCCCCGTCACGTGGAGCCACCTGTTTCTATATACAACGTCAGCGCGCCCCGGTCGAGCGAAAGCGGACACGCATACCTTGTGCCGGAGCCCTTTCGAGCGGCCCGCGCGCTCTCGCCCGGTCGCGTCGCTTCTTGGATCGCGATGATTTCGGCGGAAAACCGCGCAGGCCTTTCCTCTTCCCTTTAGCGCAACGCGGCCACGGCCTTGTCCGTCTCGCCGGCTCGGGCCGCGCTCCATCGCTCTGCTGCAAGTTCGATGAATGCCTTGATCAGCGGCGAAAGGTGCCGACTGCTCGGGTAGAGGACATAGAGGCCGCCGGCGGGCGTCGTGTAATCGTGGAGAACGCGGTGCAACCGCCCCTCGGCGACAAGCGGTTCGGCGATCGCCTGGGGCACCTGGGCGATGCCGTAGCCTGCGATCGCGGCGGCAACGACCGCCTGCATTTCATTGGCGGCGAAGCGCCCGGCCACGGTCACCGTTTCCTGCCCGTGCGGCCCGTCCAGCACCCAGTGGGCGCTGGCGGCCGAGGGGCCCGCGATGACGCACTGATGGCGGGCGAGATCTGCCGGTCCGTCCGGAACCCCTGAGCGGGCGACATAGTCCGGGCTGGCGCAGAGCAGCCTGTGCGTGGAGCCCAGCTTGCGGGCGATCAGGGTCGAGTCCGCAAGGATCCCAGTGCGGAAAGCGAGATCGATTCCGTTCTCGACAAGGTTGAGATTGTCGTCGGTCAGGCGCAGTTCGACCTTGGTTTTCGGATACATTGCCAGAAAGTCGACCACGGCGCGGGTCAGGAAATGGCCGCCGAAGCCGACGGGAGCGGAAATGCGAATCGTGCCTGACGGCTCCGCCCTGGCTTCCGCGAGGCGCAGATTTGCTTCCTCGATCGTCCTGAGCGCCTGGCTGCTCTCTTCGTAGTAGAGACGCCCGGCGTCGGTCATGTTGAGGCTGCGCGTCGTGCGCTGGATGAGACGGACCCCGACCTCACGCTCGAGCGCGGCAATGCGGCGGCTGACGGTCGTCTTGGGCATGCCGAGCTGGCGCGCCGCGGCCGTAAAACTGCCGGCTTCGACAACGCGAGCGAAGACGACGATATCGTTGAGATCGAGCATTGTATTCAGCCTTGGGACAAAGTTTCCCAATTATAGGCCATTATGGATCAATGTGGCAGACCCTAACTTCGCTCTATTGAAACCAAAGGAGCAGACAAGATGACCACCAAGCGAAACGTTCTCGTCACCGGCGCCACCGGTCAGCAGGGAGGCGCTGTCGCGCACGCACTGCTTTCCAAAGGGCACCGCGTCAAGGCGTTGACCCGCAAGCCGGACAGCGATGCCGCGCGGCGGCTGGCGGCTGCCGGCGCGGATGTCGTGGCCGGCGATCTCGGCGACGCGGCCTCCATCGTGAAGGCCGCAAGCGACGTCGACACCATGTTCCTGATGGGAAACACCTATGAGGCCGGTGCGGAGGCGGAGGTCCGCCAGGGGATCATTGCCGCCGATGCGGCGAAGGCGGCCGGCGTCGGGCACCTGATCTACTCGTCCGTTGCCGATGCCGACAAGAGGACGGGCATCCCGCACTTCGAAAGCAAGTATAGCGTCGAAAAGCATGTCGCCGGGCTCGGCATCCCTTACACGATCAGCGCGCCGGTCGCCTTCATGGAAAATGTCGTCGCGCCGTGGGCGGTCGGCGCGCTGCGAAAGGGCGCTCACGCCTTTGCCATGCCTCCCAAGCGCGTCCTCCAGCTCGTCGCCCTCGCGGACATCGGGGCTTTCGTCGCCGCCCTGGTCGAGCGGCGCGGGCATGTTTTCGGCATGCGCTTTGATATCGCCGGGGACGAGCTGTCCGGCGAAGAGCAGGCGAACATCCTCTCGCAAGCGATCGGCCGTCCGATCAACTACCAGGAAATCCCGATCGCCACCGCTCGACAGCAAAGTGAAGATGCGGCGCTCATGTTCGAATGGTTCGACCGCGTCGGCTACGACGCCGACATCGCGGCACTGCGCCGGGAGTTTCCGGAGGTTCACTGGCTGAGCTTTGCGGATTGGGCGCGCGCGTACGATTGGAGTGCTCTTGAGCGGGCGTCCGCCGGCTGAGTTCCGCTGCGGCGACTTTTCCGGATTTAAATAGCAAACGCCACAAAAGTAGGTCACTGCTTATGAGGCACCCGTGCAGGTTGCGCGCTGCTCTAAAATGTGTCATCGCAAAATGGCACCGTGGCGGCCAAGGGGCTCTCTGCCCCTCGGCTTGACGCCTCCTCCCTCGATCGCAAACGCGGGCGAGGAAATGCGAGGCGGGCGGCCCTCCGAGCTTGGATTAAAGAGATGAAGAGCTGGATGACATCGGTGGCCATGTACATGGCCATTCTCGGCGTCGTTGTCATCGTCATCCTGGCGATGTCGGGGTTAGCACTATTGACCTGGCTGATCATTGTTTCTGTTCAGAATGATGAGATCACAAGAGATTGGCTGATTTTACTCGGTTCAATCTGGCTTGCCTTGGCTTCGTGTTTTGCTGGTGGGGTAACGCTTGCCTTTGGCAAAGGCCACCCTTGGCGGCGCGGCGCGCTCGCAGGTTCAGCGACGGGTCTGCTTCTCGCCGTCTATCTCCAGGGTTCGCGTGAGTACCGCCCGATTGACACGGCGGATGCGGCCCGCCCCATGCTGGAGTTCCTGATCAATCAACAGGTGCGCTCTTCTCCGGACGAAATTAGGGTTGTCGATCTCGGCCGACAAATCCGCAACATTCGTATCCTTGGCCCCCGGATGTCATTCGATCCCTCAACGGCTCGCTACATTGAGTTCGAGTTCGATACGGGTTGCGGAGAAGTGATCAACCTGACAGCGATGACCGGTACACCAGAAGGGACCGAGCTTTGGGGCCTCGCCAACGAGGACTATTGCGCTCGCTAGATCACGATGATTTTGGGTCGGATCGACCTAAAATCATGAACGTGATCGATTCTAATAAGTTAGAGCGGGATGCGGGCGGAAAACCGCCACACTTTCCTCATCCCGCTCTAGGCAGATGTTCGCCCGGCGGCACCGCGCCCAGTGGTCCAAAAATAGCATCCGCATGACCTCCCTGCATGCCGTCGTCAGCCAAGAAAGTCCCGGATGGCGGCGGCAATCTCCGGCGCGTGGGTTTCCAGTGCGAAGTGGCCGGTGTCGAAGAAAACCACCCGTGCCTCTGGGATATCCCGCTTGTAGGCTTCGGCGCCGGGCGGCAGGAAGAAGGGGTCGTTGCGGCCCCAGGCTGCGAGGAAGCGCGGCCGGTGGGTGCGGAAATACTCCTGGAACACCGGATAGAGCGCGACATTGCTCTTGTAGTCGCCGAAGAGGTCGAGCTGGACATCGGCGGCGCGCGGGCGGGCGAGGTAGTGATTGTCGAGCGTGTAGCCGTCCGGCGAGACCTTCGCTGCGTCGGGGACGCCGTGCGTGTATTGCCAGCGGGTCGTCTCCGGTGTCAGCATCATGCGGATTGCGTCGCGATTGGCATCCGACGCCTCCTGCCAATAGGCGCGGATCGGATTCCAGCCCTCGCTCAGCCCCTCGGCATAGGCGTTGCCGTTCTGGGAAATGATCGCGGTGATCCGCTCCGGATGGCGGACCGCAAGGCGAAAGCCAGTCGGCGCGCCGTAGTCGAAGACGTAGACGGCGAAGCGGTCGAAGCCGACGATCTCGGTGAAACGCTCGATCGTCTCGGCGATCGAGTCGAAGGTGTTTACCTTCGGATCGTCCGACTGGCCGAAGCCCGGCAGGTCGGGCGCGATGATGTGGTAGCGGTCGGCAAGGAGCGGGATCAGATCCCGGAACATGTGGCTCGACGTCGGAAAGCCGTGCAGCAGCAGGAGTTTTTGCGCGCCCGGTGCGCCTGCCTCGCGATAGAAGATCTTCAGCCCGTCGACGTCGGTGCTTCGATAGTGAATGTCGGTCATCGTCATACTCCTTGTTGGCTGGTGCCCGGACGCTTGTCCGGTGCCGTTGAGATGGATGCGGGCAAGATATTATCTTCCAGCAGGAGCGATAATCGGCTACTTTCAAGAAGCATAGTTTCGTTGAGTGAGATAATCATGGACCGTTTCGAAGCGATGTCGATTCTCGTTGCGGCGGTGGAGGCGGGCAGCCTCACCGGTGCCGGCCGCCGGCTGAACATGCCTTTACCGACCGTCAGCCGGAAGCTCGCCGAGTTGGAGGATCACCTCGGAACCCGGCTCCTGACGCGAACGACGCGCAGGCTGACGCTGACCGATGCGGGCAACGATTATTTCCTGTCCTGCAAGCGCATCCTCGAAGACGTGGGCGAGGCCGAGCGGAAGGCGGCGGGCGAGCAGAGCGCGCCGAAGGGCGAGCTCGTGGTGACGGCGCCGATCGTGTTCGGCCGGCTGCATGTCCTGCCGGTCGTCAGCGCGTTCCTGGCGCTCTACCCCGACATCAATGTCCGGATGCTGCTTTCCGACCGCAATGTGCATCTGCTCGAGGACGATATCGATGTTGCCGTTCGCATCGGCGCGCTGCCCGACAGCACGATGGTTGCAAGGCGCGTCGGATCCGTGCGCCGCGTGGTATGCGGAAACCCCGGCTGTTTCGAGCAGCATGGCGCTCCGGCAGGCCCGGCGGACCTCGATCGGCTGCCCTGCGTCACCTTCGACATGATGGCGTCGCCGAGCCCCTGGATCTTTGGCAAGGGCGGGAACGCACGCGAGCCGGTCGTGGAGATCCGCCCGCGCCTTTGCGTCAACACCGCGGAGGCTGCGCTGGACGCCGCGATCGCCGGCGTCGGCGTGACCCGGGTTCTCTCCTACCAAGCAGCCCGGGCGGTGAAGGAGGGCCTGCTTCAGGTGGTCCTGCAGCCCTTCGAGCCGGCACCGCTGCCGGTCCATATTCTTTATCAGGGACGGGGCGAACTGCCGTTCAAGATGCGCAGCTTCCTCGATTTCGCGGCACCGCGCCTGCGCGAGCGGCTGGAGGAGGTGGCGCTGGCGTGAGATGGGTGGTCTTCAAGCCCCTTCGCCACTTCTCGAGCGCTGAAAGCCACGTCATTCACGGCGGCGACGTGCGATTCCGGACGAACCGACCGCAAACGCTGCAACCATCAGCTTTGCAAGGCATGGCTAATTTTCGCTACTTTGAGATGCGTTAACCCGGTGGCAAAATGAAAGCAGACGGGAAATATTCCTCCCGCTTTTTCGCCCACGCCTGGCCCCCTCCCAATGGGCGAAAGACCTCGTGGCCCCGGGTTCCCCTGCCGGGGCCTTTTCGTTGGTGCTCTTGAAAAACTCCAATGTTTACTGCGCCTTCCGCGGCCCCGACAGTCCGCCCGGTCTCGAATCGCGAAGCAAAATCGTCTCGACCGCCCGGTTGTACCGCAGACCCGCGCTCCTTGGCTGCGACTCGAAGAAGATCAGGCTCGCATCCTGCCGTCAGATGCTAGCGGCCGTAGTTCGTGGAGAGCGGAAGTTCGAACGCTAGCGCGCTGGACGGTCAATTTGCGCCAGAAGCGGTTACTCTTGCAGGGCTCAGACACGCAAAGAGCCGCTGTCGAATGTCTTAACCGAATTCTATGGTATGTTGCTTGATGCAATCCGTAGGAGAGCGTCTATGGAGCGTAGGCTGGCAGCGATCCTCGCCGCTGACGTCGTTGGCTTCAGTCGGCTCATGGAGGCCGATGAACCCGGTGCGCTCAACTCGTTGATGGCTCACCAATGCGAGCTCCTGAATCCAAGGATTGCAGAGCACAACGGCCGGGTCGTCAAACTCATCGGTGATGGCATTCTCGCAGAATTCCAAAGTGTGTTGGAGGCGGTCGCGTGTGCTGTCGACATACAACGCGCGATGATTGTTCGAAACCGCCCAACTCCTCCAGATCGCCGCATTGAATTCCGGATCGGCATAAACCTGGGAGACGTCATCTTAGAAAACGATGACATCTTCGGCGACGGCGTGAACGTTGCGTCAAGGCTGGAGGGGGTTGCAAGACCAGGCGGTATCGCTGTTTCGGCCGCCGTGCGCGACCTTGTCCGGGAACGGCTGGACATCGCTTTCGAAGACACCGGAGACCAGTACCTCAAGAACATCACCCGGCCAATCCGCGTCTATCAGGTTCATTTGGAGACGCAGATGCCGAATGCAGCCAACTTGATCGACACGCCCTTTGCTCTGCCGAAACGCCCGTCAATTGCTGTGTTGCCGTTTGAAAACATGAGCGGCGATCCGCGGCAAGACTATTTTGCCGACGGCTTGGTCGACGATCTCATCACTGAGCTGGCAAAAATTCCCAGCCTCTTCGTGATCGCACGCAACTCAAGCTTTTCCTACAAAGGCAGGTCGGTCGACGTAAAGCAAGTCGCTCGAGACTTAGGGGTACGCTACGTGCTTGAAGGCAGCGTCCGACAATCCGCCAACCGAATCCGCATCACGGGACAGCTTGTGGAGGGGACGGGTGCAACTCATGTATGGGCGGATAGGTTCGAGGGCCTCGCCGAGGACTTGTTTGACCTTCAAGACCGTTTCGTAACGAGCATCGTCGGTGCGTTGGAACCGTCAATGCGGCGAGCCGAAATCGAACGTGCGCTTCGAAAACGGCCAGATGCACTAGACGCATACGATCTGTACTTGAAAGCACTTCCCCACACCCATGCGAATTCACCTGCTGAAACCCAAAAAGCGCTGCAGCTGTTGGAGGAGGCCTTGAAGCGCGACCCGAACTATGCACTTGCACATGCCTATGCGGCGTGGTGCCGTGAGCAAAGTTACTTTCGCAGTGGCCTCGATGAACGAGATAAATCCCTCGCGCTAGAACACTGCAATGCTGCGTTCAACTTTGGCGTCGATGACCCGCAGGTCCTAAGCATCGCCGCCTTTGTCCAGTCCAATCTCACGCATGACTACGACGCGGCCATTGTTGTTTTGGATCGGTCGCTGGAGCTCAATCACAATTCGGCGCTCGCATACGGCTTCAGTGCCTTGGTGAATGCCCATAGCCAGCGAAATGAAAGAGCCATCGAGCATGCACTGCTTGCGTTGAGGCTCAGTCCGTACGATCCCTTGAACTATCACCCGTACTGTGCGCTGACGTTGGCCCACTGGTTCAGTGGCCGGTTCGAGGAGGCCGCCACCTATGCAGCGCTCGCCGTTGGCGCGAACCCGAACTTCAGCGTCGCCTACGCCTACCTCGCGGCGGCATATGTTGAGTTGAGCAATTTCGACGCCGCACGAGTGGCGGCAAAGCGCCTTATCGAGCTCGCACCGTCTTTCACAATCAACGCCTTCACTCGAATGGGGCCTTTTCGACCCGCGTCAATGCAATCGCTGGCGAACGCTCTCAAGAAGATACCGCTGCCTCACTAACCGGTGCCGTTGATACACTGTCTTGATCCCTTTGGGTCGCACTTTGCTGTTTGGAGAATCCGCCCGGCTCCCCAGAGGCGCAAGGACCAGCTGTCAAATGTCGAATTGCATATGGCGTCCTGAACGCGCGGCCAACGAGCACGCCGTCATTCCTGCTCGTCACAGGATCCAGCACGCAAGTCCTTGGGCGCGGGAGACTCTGCCGGATCGCGCGCGAACGGTGACGAGGTCGCATCCCCGCTCAGCCCCGCCGCAGCACCCATCTCAGCGCGGCGGCGATGGCCAGGCCGAGGAGCGGCCAGACGGCCCAGAAGGTCCCGTCGAAGGTGAGGAGATTGACGGCGACGACGGTGAGGGCGGCGATGGCAAGCAGGCCGAGGGTGCGGTTGATGTCCTTTCTCCGCCTGAGCCAGAGGAGGGCGTAGAAGATCGAGAGGCCGAGGAGCGGCCAGACGGCCCAGAGGACGCCGTCCCATGTGAGGAGGTTTATCGCGACGAGGCTGGCGGCGATCACGGCGAAGACGGCGAACTTGCGGTTGCCGGGCGTCACCGGAGAGGCCGTCTCGGGGGGCGCTTGCGGCCGCGAGGCTTCAGGCGCGCGTTGCCGGCCCCAGGTCCCGGAGCTTTCCGCTGCCGTGTCCTCGGGGGCAGCGCGCGCCCCGGCGGCCGACTGCCCGCGCGCCGCGTCGGGAGCGGATTGTCGGCCCCAGGTGGCGGAACGTGCCGTCGACGCTGTATGCCGGGGTGTGCCGCTTGCCGCCGCGCCATTGCCGTGAGCGTCCTGTGGGGGACCATTCTGCCGCGTGCCGTCACTTGCGGGGGCGCTCTCCGGAATGCCGTCGCGCCTGCTGGCATCCCGGGTGCCGATCCTGACCGCGTAGCTCGCGACGCCGCCCTCGATGTTCTTCACTTCGAGCTGGCCGAGGAAATCGAAGCTGACGGCGACCTTGTTGCGCACCTGGTCGTAGACCGTGTTGGAGATGACGATGCCGCCGGCCGGCGCCGTGGCCTGCAGGCGGGCGGCGATGTTGACGCCGTCGCCATAGAGGTCGTCGCCCTCGGCGATCACGTCGCCGAGATTGATGCCGATGCGAAGGAGCATCTGCATCTCGCTCGGCCGCTTGGCGTTGAGCCCCGCGAGTTCGTTCTGGATGTCGATCGCGGCGCGCACCGCCTCGACCACGCTCGGGAATTCGGCGATCAGCCCGTCGCCCCAGGTGTTGACGACCCGCCCGTCATGCGCCTCGATCAGCCGCGCCATGGCCTCGCGGTAACGCTTCAGGGTCGCGAGCGTGCCTTCCTCGTCGGCCCCCATCAGGCGCGAATAGTCCTGCACATCGGCACAGAAGATCGTCGTCAGCTTGCGGCGGGTCTCGGGCATGATGGCTTCGTCCTTGCTTCGGGTCCCCCCGTGCGCCTTTTGAGATGCGCAAGGGGCGCTGTGGCACTTTCAGTCGCTGCCTGTTTTTATCCTCAAATCGTTCAGGATTTAAGGAGGCATGCAGCAGGCGGCAGACGAAACCCCAGCGGGTAGGGACGCGGTCGACCGCCGGACGGTCCATGCTTTCGCGACCGCAGATCCAGCCGGTGGAACAAGTTCGGCCGCTGCGGATTTGTGATGTTCATGAAGAGCATCGCTTTCTTCGCAGCATTGCTGACATTGGGCCTCTGCGGCACCGCCGGTGCCGGGCAGCTTCAGCCGGAAGCCATCAACAAGGCTTCGCTCGCCTCCATCCCGCCCGAACGACCGTCCGAGGCCTCGCCGCGACCGGAGCCGGCCATCGTTCATCTCCAGGTGCTTCTCGACCGCGCGGGTTCGTCTCCCGGCGTGATCGACGGCTATTATGGCGAGAATGTCGCCAAGGCGATCGCCGGGTTCGAGGCCATGCAGCATCTTCCCGTTGATGGAAAGCTGGATCCCGAGGTCGTCGGCCGGCTTCCGGACGACAAGCCCGTCATCGAGCCCTATCGAGTGACTGAAGAAGATGCCAAGGATCTCGTCGAGCGCATTCCCCAAGACTACGCCAGGCAAGCCGAGATGAAGCACCTTGGGTATACCAGCGTGGCGGAGAGGCTGTCGGAGCGGTTCCACATGGACATCGACCTCTTGAAGGCGCTCAATCCGGGCTCGGCATTTGCGGTCGGAGACACGGTATCGGTTGCAATGCCCGGCGCCGCGAAGGAGGGCAAGGGAAGGATCAAGCGGATCGAGGCGCGCAGGCGCGCGGGCCAGGTCGCGGCCTTCGCCGAGGACGGCGCGCTGCTTGCCGTCTATCCCGCCACGATCGGCAGCGATGAGACGCCTTCGCCTTCCGGGACGCACAAGGTGAAAGGGGTCGCTCGAAAGCCCGTCTACGTCTACAACCCCGAGGTGAACTTCAAGCAGGGCGACAATGACGAGGTCCTGACGCTGCCCAGCGGCCCCAACAACACCGTGGGAAGCGTCTGGATCGACCTGACCGAGCCAACCTACGGGATCCACGGCACGCCGGAGCCGTCGCTCGTCGACAAGGTGGGGTCACACGGATGCGTGCGGCTCGCAAACTGGGACGTCGAGGAGCTGGCTGGGATGGTCAAGCCGGGGGTCATCGTGGAGTTCACCGACTGAACGGTGACGCCGCCGCAGTCTTTCCATGCGGTCTACAGCGCCGCGCGTCTTTGCGGCGGTGCGTGTCCGTCTTGCTGATAAGTCAAAATGGATCAATATTGATCCTTGATACCTGTCCATCGGGGGAATGCCGGATAACCACCCTCGGAAAGCTGGCAGCCTTCCACTTGACGGAATGCAAAGTACCCGCGCCGTTACCGGGGAAACATGGACGGCGGATGAACTGCGACAATTCCCAGGAGTTCATAAAATGACAGGCACCACGCGGTCCCACGACGAGTCACTGTTGCGCAAGGCCTTCGATGTGGCGCGGCGTTCGCGCGAGGGTGGAGATCACCCGTTCGGGTCAATTCTCGCCGACCGTGATGGCAATGTCTTGTTGGAACAGTGCAACGGCTACAGTTCAGAAGGTGGCGACCGCACCGCGCACGCAGAACGGCTTCTCGCCACGCGCGCAGGCAAGGCCTATGATCTGGATTTTCTCGCCGGGTGCACGATGTACACGTCTGCGGAGCCGTGCGCCATGTGCTCGGGCGCGATCTATTGGGCAGGCATAGGGCGCGTCGTGTTTGGCCTGTCCGAAAGAGGAATGAAACAACTGACGGGCGACCACGTGGAAAACCCGACGCTCGATCTCCCCTGCCACGTCGTGTTCGCCGCCGGTCAGCGCGCAACGGAAGTCGTGGGGCCCATGCTTGAGGACGAGGCGGTGAAACTCCACGAAGGATACTGGTCTCGCCGCTAATCGCCCATCGCGTCGCTGCGATTCAACGAAACATGCAGGTGCGGGCGCTCGCCCAAACGTGGTCGGCTCTCAGCCAGCCAGGAAACATGTCGTCCGCCTGCATGACAGAGTAAGGCACGGATGCGTGCGAGAATTGGTCGAGATCGCCGGCACCAGCGCGAAGGGGCCAACCAGCACAGACGAGGTCAAGGCTATGCACAGGTTCACAGTCACCGTCACTGAAGAGTTCGAGGCCGACTCCGCCGAGGAGGCCGCCTTGCTGATGTATCAGCAACTGACCAAGGTGCCGGCGCCGCTCAATTATTCGGTCACGGACGAGACAAAGACCGCAACCAATGTCATGTTGGACCGCGAGAAGGCGGACGAGTTTGCGAGCGTCGATCAGACGGCAGATCCCGGCAATTGGTAACTCCTGGCGAGGATGTCGACGGGTGCGGGCCGCCGTAAACTCATAAATCGGCGACATGCAGCATGCAAACCGGCGCTCACGAAGAGCGCCGGGAGCGCTGTCAGATCTGGGCCCAACCACCGTCGACGCACAATTCGGTGCCTGTCACGTAGGCCGAGTCATCCGAGGCGAGAAACAGAACGGCTCTCGCGATTTCGTCGACGGTGCCACTGCGGTGCATTGGAATTTGGGCATGCACCTGTGCTTTCGTCTGCTCGATCATCTCCTCGCTCATTCCTCCCTTACGCGCGAGATCCGTATCGATGTAACCGGGCGCCATGGCATTCACCCGAATCCCCTTCTCGGTCAGTTCCACGGTGAGCGACCGTGCCAGCGAGCGAATGGCAGCCTTCGTCGCCGAATAGACGCTGACATATGGACGGCCCTGTGTGCTCAGGGTCGAGGTGTTCAGGATTACCGAGCCGCCGGAAGTCATGAGCGGCAGGAGCTTCTGCACCGTAAAGTAGGTCCCCTTGAAATTGGTATCGACCGTAAAGTCGAATTCTTCTTCCGACATGTATTCAAACATGTTTGGTCGCGCCCCGCCGGCGTTCGCGAAGATGATATCGACACGACCATGCTTTCTCTCAACGTGTTCGCGAAGCGCTTCGATGTCTGACATCTTGGAAATATCGCTGCGGACCGCGTCGGCGCCATTTCCGATGCTTTGCGCCGCAGCATCGAGCGTCGCCTCATCGCGACCGGTAATGACAACCTTTGCGCCTTCGCGTGCGAACAGCTTGGCTGTCGCCAGTCCCATTCCCGAGTTACCGCCAGTGATGACAGCGACCTTACCGTCCAATTTACCCACATTCGTCTCCAATTCGTGTCTGAACGACCCCGACATGAAGTGCATGATTGCTGGAGCGGCGGGGCCAAAACTTATATATGAAGCATCTTTCAGGTTTTGGATTCGCTTATGGGAAACGGCTCTCGGCCACCGCTAATCCCCCGGAAATCACCGCGTCAGGGCCGGTCCATCGCCACCGTGGACGCTATTTTCGAGGCAACCATTCAGGTTTTGTTGAGCGATGGTCTGATCCGCCTGAACACCACGCGAGTGGCACGTCGTGCAGGCGTTTCGGTCGGAACACTGTACCAGTACTTCCCGAACAAGCAGGCCTTGCTCTTCGCGGTGCTGGAGCGACACCTCGCGATGCTGGCAACCGCCATAGAGAAAGCGTGCGACGAGAACCTCCACGCTACGGTGGAGACGATAGCCGAAGCCGTGGTGAAGGCTTATCTTCAGGCACAGATGGCGCAAGCCGAGATCTCTCCCGCCCTCTACCGCATCGCCTTGGAACTCGACGCTCGGGAGTTGACCGAGTTGGCGGCTCGGCGGAGCGCAAGCGCAATCGAGGCAACGCTGTCCAGTGCCGGTGATGGCCGCTTCGCCGATCCGAGCTTGATTGCCCAAACCCTGACCGCAGCGCTTTACGGAACTGTTCCGGCCTTCTGCCACCGGGTTTTGGCCCCCGCTGATGGTATAGAGGCCGAAAGGCAACTCACAATTATGTTTCGCTCTTATCTCGTCGCGCACCGGAGCGGGATTGCGGAAGGGCACGAATCCAAAAACGGAGTTGAGGGCTGAGGTCTGGCGTGATTTCAGCCGCCAACCGTCACCCATAGTGGTGCGTGTATTCGCCCGGCTGAAAATGCGCAAAGCCCTGGGACCAGCGTTTGCCCGGCCAGACATAGTCCACCCGGCCTTCTTCGGGCCGGTAGACGGCTGTGTAAAGGGTCGGGAAGCGCGGATTTCGCGCATGGACCGGCGGCTCAAGGAAGCGGTCGGTCAGGCCTTTGAGCGACATCGAAGGCTCGTCGAGCGCCTGCAAAAGCGCCTGTTGCCGCGCCAGTGAATTTGGCGGCGCCCGTTCGCTGCGCTGGTGGTTCGCGCAGGCCTTGAGGCGGGTGATGATCGGCCGCTGGCCGGGGCCGAGGAGGAGAGTGGCATAGGTGCCCGATCGATCGAGCAGGGTGACGTTCTGCGCAAGCGCCACGGGGATGCGGCAAAGAGCGTCCACCGCCTGGCCGACGCGATGGCAGGTTTCGAGCACGTAGCGGATCATCAGAATGATCGAGAAGCCGCGACCCTGGACGCGGCCGCCGCCGAGCGTCACGCTCGCGACCAGTCCTTCCTCGTTCATCCCGTCGACGCAGCCTCCCCAGGGGCGCTGCGCCTTCGCAATCACCTTCAGGCCGGACCACGCGGTGAGCTCGAAGCGATCCGAGACGATATCGGGCGGATAGTCGAAGTTGCGGACGAGCGCCGGGCCTTCTTTTCCGAGCCAGACCGCCTGGCTGCAGCCATAGCCCTCCGGCGCGGGACGGTAGTGGCTGAGTACCCGATGGGCGAGCTCGTCGTCGCCGACGAGGGCGCAGACGTGCTCATAGTGCGGGATGAGCTCGGGCATGTGCTGCGCAAGCGCGGCGCGACATTCCCTTGCGGTAGGGGCAGTGGGGGCCGATGTTCGCGCCCGGCCGAAATACCAGCTCTCCGCGCCGGCCCGGCCCGTCGTGAATCGGGAAAGCCAGTCCTCCCCGGGCCGGTCCTCCCGCGCTGAGACGAAGGTCTTCTCCATGACGGAGTATAGGGAGGGAAGCCTGCGAATGGCAACGCCACAGCGTCGCGGGGCTTGTCAGGCGCTACGGTACACGGCGGGTGCCTGCTGCGCCTCGTCGGTTGCGGTACGGCAAGGCATCTCCTCCGATCCTCATTCCTGTGCTTGTCACAGGAATCCAGCGCGCCCAAGTCCTTGGGCTGAAAGGACTCTTCCGCGCCGCAGACGCGGCGCTGCTGGATCCCTGTGACAAGCACAGGGATGACGGCGAAAAAAAGCATCCGCCGAACCCGCTACTGTCGTCAACTGTGATCATACGCGCAAAGGACGCTGTAACGCTTTGAATTGCTGCATGTTTTTACTTTAAGCCGGCCAGGATTCAAGGATACATGCAGTAGGCGCGTGCCCCTTGTCCTTGCTCATTATGCGCAGCAATTCGAAGCGTCCGACGGACCGCAGCAACTCGATTGCGAGGGTGTGGACTGCTCGGCGAGCCACCGGTCGCGAGGCTTGCAGCTCGCGGGGCGGGGCGAAAGGTGAATGAAAAGCGCGTCGTCCCGCTCGACGGGCGCGTCGGCGCAGTAAAGTTGCATCGGCCTTACGCCATCGCTGACCTCGAACGTCAGTCTGGCCGATCCGTCAAGGGCGACGTGTTCGGAGACCTTCCTGATGATGGCCGAGAACTTTCCCGCTGGCATGTGGGTGCGTTCGCCGCCGTCGACGTCCCATAGCTGGACGAAGATTTCCGTCCATGCCTCGGCGTTCGCGCCGCAGTCGAGCGCGGAGAACTGGCCGGCCTTCACTTCCGTGACGTGGTATCCGGGGCGGACGATCCTTCCGTCATATTCGAAGACGAGCGGCTTGGCCCCGGTTTCTTTCAGCCGTTCGAGCAGCGATCCAAGTGTGATGTCGCTCTGCGCATGCGGGCTATTGTCGATCAGCGTCATTTCGGTTATTCCTCGTTTCAACACTTTTAGGATTCTTGAAATATGGAAGAACGTCAAGCCCTGATGTCGTTCGCGGCACTGTCTCAGGAGACCCGGTTGGGGATCGTCAGAACGCTCGTCGTGGCGGGGCCTGGGGGGATGGCCGCCGGCGCGATCGCGGAGAAGATGAGCGTCTCGCCCTCGAACGTCTCCTTCCACCTGAAGGAGCTGGAGCGGGCCGGACTGATCGCGCAGAGGCGCGAATCCCGCTCGATCGTCTACAGCGCCAGCTACGATGCACTGTCCGGTCTAGTGACGTTCCTGATGGAGGACTGCTGCTCCGGGCACCCCAGCGTGCGCCCGCCCGCGGACCGGGCCGACGACGGTTGCTGCGCCCCGTCTTCCGCATCGGCAGAAGGCGAGAATGTCTGACATGAAGCCCGGCACTCCCGTGGCCATCGTCGCCGCGCTCGGACTCACCCAGATCATCGGCTACGGCACGCTCTACTACAGCTTCAGCATCCTCGCGCCCGGAATGGCGCGCGACCTCGGGCTTAGCGTCGAGCAGGTGTTCGGGGTCTTTTCCGCCTCGCTGTTCGCGGGCGGTCTTTCGGCTCCGTTCGTCGGGGGATGGATGGATCGGTTCGGCGCGGCGATGGTCATGACCTTTGGCTCGGCCGTCTCGGCGTTGGCCCTCCTGCTGTGCGCCTGGTCCCCCTCGATCGCGGTGTTCGCGCTCGCGATCGTCCTCCTGGAAGTTGCATCGGGCATGGTGCAGTACCAGGCGGCTTTCGCGGCGCTCGTGGAAAGCCGCCCGATGGCGGCTTCGCGCAGTATCACCTATCTCACCTTGATCGCGGGCTTCGCCTCGACAATCTTCTGGCCGATCACCGCGAGCCTTCACGAGCCCTTCTCATGGCGGGAAATCTACATCGCCTACGCGGCGTTGAACCTGATCGTCTGCCTTCCGCTTCACTATTGGATCATGCGGAGCAGGAGATCCGAAGCGGCCAAGTTCGCCCGCAACGACCGGGAGGCCGTCGTCGGTGCACTTCCGGCCGAGGTCAGGCGACGCGGCATGCTGCTTGTGTCGCTGGCTTTTGCCCTGCAGGGCTTCACGCTTTCGGCGATGCTGACCCACATGGTTCCGATGCTGGGAGCGATCGGCTTCGGAACGGCAGCCGTCGTGATCGGCTCGCTCTTCGGGCCTTCACAGGTCCTGAGCCGGCTGATCAACATGGCATTCGGCGAAAACCTGTCGCCACCTGTGCTCGCCATGCTGTCCGCCGCGCTCATCGTCGCCGGCGTCCTTATCCTCGGCCTGTCCGGAACCTGGCTGCCCGGGGCCGTGGCCTTCGCGATCTGTCTTGGCCTTGGGTCAGGCATCAACAGCATCGCCCAGGGCTCCCTGCCACTCTGGCTGTTCGGGTCGGGGGGCTACGGAGCGATAACGGGCCGCATGGCCGCCGCACGGCTGGCTGCGGGCGCAATGGCGCCGTTCGTTTTCTCCGTGTTGATGGAGCGCGTCGGAAGCAACGTCGCTCTGATGGCCAACGCGTGCCTTGGTGCAGTCGGCATCGCGGCCTTTGTCGCAGTGGCGTCGGCCGCCAGGCGCACGGCCACCGCGACGTCGTGAGCGCGCGCGTCAGATGGATTTCAGCGCCACCCGCTTTTCCAGTCTGGCGGCGTCTTCCTTCCGTTCGCTGTAGCGGTCGGTAAGGTACGCCGAGGCGTCGCACGGCAAACTCCGCGGCCTGCTTGCGCGATTTACTGCCCATAACGGCGGCTGCCATTCACCTCCTTGCCGACGATCTCCCTGATAATGGTCAAGGTTTCCCTGGCGGCTTCCTTTGGCGGCAGGGCGGTGTCTGCGACATTGCTCACGAGTCTCGTAATGTCGTGGTCGATATTCTTCTCGGACCATCGTTTGCCTTTGGCGACGGTGATGTAGACCGAATAGGCGTGGTGCGTGGTGCCGGGCCGTTCACCGATGATGTGGAGAATCCCTCTGATCGTGTCGGGATCTGCTTTCTCGAAAAGCACCTCGCCGACCCGGTAGCCGGCTCGCACCCTTCCGCTGGTGACCATGATGTTCTTGTCGCCCATGGTGACGCCGGCCTCGGCAAGCAGCCTGCGCATCTCCTCGAGGTAGGGGGCAAGGTGTCCGTCGTCCATGATGGCTTTGGCGTTGAGACCGTCCGAGATGACGATCTGGCCCTTGGGCATGTCGTCTCCCCAGGAATCCCTTATTCTTTCAATCTCCGCAATTGCTTCGGGGCTCAGCGTTTCGCCTGTGTTCGGGTGGGCTATGTAATCGTTGCGGTCCTTGGACAGGGTGCGGACGGGCACCACATCAGGCACGGCGGCGATAAATTCGGGCGTCAGTTCGGCCCAGAGTGATTGCTTGGCGTCGTCGTAAAGACCCTTCACCTTGGCCGCGAGCGCCGGATTGAGGTCCCAGAGTTTTTCCCCGTGGCCTGTCGCGAGATCGACACCTCTCCCTTCAACCTCCCGCATTTTCTCCCGGCCTTCGGCGTAGACCGCCTCCCTGGACCTTCCGTCACCCTTGGCGAGGCGATACTGGTAGTAAACCCATAGCGGATCTCCATAATTCTCGGTGTAGCCGTTGTTCTCGCCAACGATGCCGATCCGCTTGTAGAAATCCCACATCGCATCGTTGACCTTGAAGCCGAATTTATCCCTCACGCGCACGTGATCCTGGAACGACGTGGTGAGATAGCTCAACATCGGGTCGTTTTTGGTAGGGAGCGCAATCAGATAGGCGGGATTGGCCGGCATGATCTGGTCCTGGCACCAGTCGAGATCTTCCAGGCTGACCGTCATGTGCAGGGTGGTGCAGATGTCGAGGCCGATGGTAAGCCCGTGGAGCTTGCCCATGACCATGTCTTCGAGGCAGCATCTGACCAGTTGTTCGCGGCTCTTGAAGACCTCCGGACCGATGAAGCCGGCGACATCGTTGACATGAAGCCATGCGCCGCTCGGCTGCACCTTTGCGAGTTCGAGTCCGACCGCTCTGCTGAACCCGTATTTTCGGGACTCGAGCACCATCATGTCGACGCCGTTTGCCACGCCGTTGGTGAATTCCGAGCCCTGTCCGGTTTCGAAGTAGAGGCCATATCTTTCCCCATTCTTCGCGCGCGCATACTTAAGGATCTTCTCGTTGGTGATATCAAAGATCTTGTTGCAGTCGTCTGTTCCGGCCAGGCTCTGGAACATCGTCGAAACCGTTCCCGGGAAAGTTTCGTTGACCTCGGCCTGGACATCGATGTGCGCGAGCACACACCAGGGGATCACGTCATCAAGGCCGAAGGTATCGACGATATCCTTGAGCGCGCGTTCAACAGCGACGACGCTCGCCACCGTACTGTCCACCGGATTGGTGCCTATGACGATGTCGCCGGTTGCATAGGAGAAGGCATCGAAGACCTGCCAGGCGATGTCGTCCGGATGGTCTGTAGGAGAATTGGGCTGGATCCGGGCGCCCATGTATCCCTTGGCCCCCATATTGGTGCCAGGCATGACATTGAAAATCTTCTGGCTGAGGGAGACCAGTTCCTCATTGCTCATCAGTTTCGGGACAAAGCCGATCGTGTCGCTGGTCAGGCCGTTCATGACGCCTTTGATGTTTTCCTCCGGTTCGGTCAGAAGAAATTCCTTCAGTTGCCCCATGGTCCAATCCTTGACCTTTTCGTACTGGACCTGATCCGTCGTCTGCCAGATCAATTTTTGCAGATCGTCCTCGAACAGCGGGCGCTGGTAGAGGTCACTGACTTTGGTGTTTGCCAGAAGGGCGCGAGCGTTCCGTCGCGTCGTCTCATTCTCGGCCCCCACGCCAATTGCCTGATCTCCCTCCTTGAACTCATTCGCGGCGCCGATCACCTGCTGGTAAGCTGTCTGGTCAAACCCGCCCTTGATCCGGCTGATATAGGCAAAGACGTCCTCGCCCTGCTTGACTTCGTCAATGCTAAAGGGACCTCCGCCAAGCGCCGCTCTGGCATGGTTATAGCTGGCGAGCGTGGCGGCGGCAGTTCCCGCCATCATCAGGAGATCTCTTCTGGAAATCCCGTCATGCTGATTAGAGAACCAGCCCTTGTTCATGACCCATTTCCTTTCTGCAGAAGGTCTACTGCATGTCTTTGTCCTTAAATCGACCTCGATTTAAGGACAAAGACATGCAGCAATTCAAAGGGCTACAGCGACCTTTGCGCGTCCGATAGGACGCGCGGCGCTGTAGTGCTATCGGCATTCCGCTGAACGGCCGGCCACCGAGCCGATGGCCAGGCCGCTACCCGTCTCCGGTCGAGCTATGTTGAATTTCGGCAATGCTTGCGGGAAGTGTCGGGTTGCATCTCGATCCGTGCGTCGTGAACTGACGTCGACCGAGATCCTGATCTGTCGACAGCAATTCCGCCATGGCTAGCCAACCACCAGATGGACATCATGGTTTCGTCCGTCGTCCGCGAGCGGAACGGTCGCGTCGGCCAGTTGTGCGCCGTCCACGGTCAGCGAGCGCCCGGCCTCCGCATCCTTGGTCACCCTGATGCGATAGGTCGCCGATCCATATCGGTAGTCGACCTCGTAGCCTGGCCAATCTCGCGGGATACACGGCTCGATCGACAGTTGAGGGCCTCGACGGCGAATGCCGAGGATGGCTTCCAGACCCACGCGGTAAAGCCACCCGGCGGCCCCCGTGTACCAGGTCCAGCCGCCGCGCCCCGTATGCGGCGCCGCGCCGTAGATGTCGGCGCAGACGACATAGGGTTCGACCATGTAATGCTCGCAATCTTCCGGCGTCAGGGCATGGTTGATGGGATTGAGCATGCTCCAGAGCTGAAACGCCCGATCTCCGTCGCCTGACAGCGCGGTCGCCAACGCGACCCAGACAGCCGCGTGGGTATACTGCCCGCCATTCTCCCGTATTCCCGGAACGTAGCCCTTTATGTAGCCTGGCTGGAGTGTCCCCTTGTCGAAGGGCGGATCGAAGAGCTTGATCAATTTGTCTTCGTGGCGAACGAGTCGATCCCATACCGCCTGCATTGCGCTGGACGTGCGCTCGGCATCGGCAACCCCCGAGATGCCCGCCCACGCCTGAGGAATGGCATCGATCTGGCACTCGTCGTTCACGGAGGAGCCAAGGGGCGTGCTATCGTCGAAATAGGCGCGGCGATACCACGAGCCATCCCAGGCGTTTGCCTCCAATGAAGCCCGCAATGCCTCGGCGCGCTCCCGGCACCACGCTGCCCGATCCTCATCGCCATGTGCCGATGCGATCTCGGCGAATGAGTTGAGCACGGTGAGGAAGAACCATCCGTTCCATACGCTCTCGCCCTTGCCCTCGGCACCCACCCTGTTCATGCCGTCGTTCCAGTCGCCGGTTCCCATCAGGGGAAGCCCGTGGGATCCGAGGCGGAAACCGCGCTCCAGGGCGCGGCAGCAGTGGTCATAGAGGGTTCCAGTCTCCTCGCTGACCTGAGGAACGCCGAAGCTCTCCTCCTGATCGTCATTCAGGACGGGCGAGGTGATGAACGGAACCTCTTCACTGAGGAGCGCATAGTCTCCCGTCGTCGACACATAGTGGTGGACGACGTAGGGCAGGAAATAGAGATCATCGGTCATGCGGGTCCGCACGCCGACGCCAGACGGAGGATGCCACCAGTGCTGGACGTCTCCTTCCGTGAACTGGCGCGCCGCCGCGCGAAGAATATGGGTGCGTGTCTCATCGGGCGCGGATTGCACCAAGGCCGCCACATCCTGGAGCTGGTCGCGGAAACCATAGGCGCCGCCAGACTGATAGAAACCCGTTCGCGCCCAGACGCGGCAAGCCAATACCTGGTAGAGCAGCCATCGGTTCATCATGAGGTCGAAGGCGGCGTCGGGAGTTCGAACCGTGACCGAGCTCAATAGCCGATCCCAGTGGCGGGCTGCGACTGCGAGTGAGCGGTGCGCACGCTTAGGCTCGGCATATTCCCGGACGAGCCTGTGAACCTCGTCACGACTGTCGCAATAACCGAGCACGAACACCAGCTCGGCGCTTCGGCCGGGGGGGACCGAAACCTCGACCGTGAGCGCAGCGCAGGGATCGCTTGGCGAGCCGCCGCTGCCGCCTTGATCCGAGCCTCCAAGTCCCGCAGGCTGAAACACGGAACCGTTCCGACCGAGAAACTCGCCGCGTTCGCACGTAACCGAGCGCGGCGGCACGCTCGACGCAACGAATGCCAGCTTTCCGGAGAAGTCGCTCTCCCAGACGTTCCACGCGACGACCGCTCCCACTGCGCCATCGAATTCACACGCGATCCGCGTGGCAGCATCCTCGCGCAGCGTACCGAGAACCCATTCGACGAAGTAAGTGGCGGTCAGGACGCGCGGGTCCTTTCCATCGTTGCGGATTGCAAGGCGAATGATCTTGATCGGTTCTGACACGGGGACGTGGACCGTCATCTCATGGTGCAGGCCTTCGCCAGCGCTCTCGTAGCGACTGTAACCCTGTCCATGGGTGACCGTGGTTGTCATCGATTGGCCGAGGGGCAGGGGGGTCGGCGTCCAGAGCTCGTCGCTTTGCTCGTCGCGCAAGTAGACGACTTCGCCCGGTGGGTCCGAAACCGGGTCGTTCGACCAGGGCGTGAGCCTGTTGAGCTGGCTGTTGCCCGCCCAGGTATAGCCAAGTCCGCTTTCGCTCGTCAGGCAGCCGAACTCGCGGTTTGCTATGACGTTGCTCCATGGTGTCGGGGTTTCCGCTCCACCGTCCGCAAGAACCACATAGTCCCGCCCGTCTCCGGTGAAGCCCCCGCGACCGTTCCAGAAAAGCAGGTCAGCCCGTCTCGCATGGGACGGCGTCTTGCGGGCCGCTCGAAAGTGCGTCCGGGTGTGCGTCATAGCCTGGCGCGCCGGGGCAGGCTTGAGCTCGATCTGGTCGGCAAGCGGTCCCTGGCTGCAGGAGAGAGCGACGCGTGCAGCAGCAGCGATCGCGTCCATCGAGGCGGCCGCAAGAGCGGTCGCGGACAGGACATGAACGCCTCCGGGCTTGCCGAGGCTCGCGTCCTCTCCGTCGATCTTCACTTCGTCGCTCGCGCCGGTCTCGTCGAGGAGAACGAGATCGAAGGAAAGGCCGCGGCTGGAAATGAATGCGTGGGCGTCGATGACATCCTCGACAAGAGACGTTTCGTCCGCCCCGTCGAGCCGCAGGAGCAGAACAGGGAGATCTCCGGAAATGCCGACCGACCAAAGAGCGTCTTTTCTCAGCCGCATATTGCCGAGACCGCCGGTATCTGGCGAACCGCGATGCGAAAATGCCAGGCTTCCTGCCAGCCGATTGTAGACCGCCACCTTGTCGGCGGTGAGCTTCGACGTAGCCAGTCCGCTGGCATAGGCTTTCATGGCATCCGACAGCGCCCGCTGGGCCGCCTCGATATCTGCAAACCGTCCAGCAATGGCCCGGATATCATCTTCGTTGTCGGCCGCGCCTGTCACGAAAGCGATCTGCTCGGTTCCAGAGGGTTTTAAGACAACCGTCCTGCGCAGACTGAAGATGGGATCGAGCACGGGACCCGTCGTGGCTGACAGGCGTGTTCCAGGCTCAAGGGCGCGGGGATTCGATGGCGTTCGCCCCCGGCCAAGAAACCTGCGGCGGTCCGTTTCGTACTCGACCGAAGGGCGGGCGTCATCGCTTGATGAAGAAACGTGCACCGCCCAGATCGGCTTCTCCGAGGCACTGCGGGGCCGACGCCTTGCAAACAATGCGGCGGACCCGGCATCGAACCAGGTCTCGACGAAGAGTTTGGCAAAGGCGGGATGGGCGCTATCGGCGCGTCGACCATTCAGGCAGACTTCGCAGTAACTGGTCAGCTCGAGTTCCTTGGCCGCCGTTCCCCTGTTGAACAGCCGAAGCAAACGCACTTCCGCGTCGCAATCCGTGGCGACGCAAACTTCCCACGAAACGTCGATGTCTCCAACCGAACAGCGAAACTCGGCGCGGTCGCCATGAAAGCCTCGCTCGTATGTGGCATCCGCCCGACAGATCGGCTGCCGGCCAATCGACCAGACCTTATCGTTCTCGAGGTCCCGGATGTAGCAGAACTGGCCCCAGCAATCTTGCGTGGCATCCTCTCGCCAACGCGTCACATCGAGACCACGCCAGGATGCGCAGCCTGAACCCGCCTCCGTAAGAAGCAGGCCGTATCGACCGTTCGAAAGCAAAGCGATTTCGGGAGGCTCGCAGACGGGGTGCGCAGCGCCAGCACTAGCAACTTCGTCAATCGATCGGACCATCACACGGATCCCCCAATTGGTGCGGACCAGCCCCTACAGCGCCGCGCAAGTTACCGCAGCCGCATCACGATGCGACCGTCGATCTTGCCCGCTTCCATGCGTTGGAAGATGTCGTTGATGCTCTCCAGGCTCTCCCACGAGAAATACGGTGTCACCTTGCCTTCCGCCGCGAACTGCAGCGATTCCTCCAGGTCCTGGCGGGTGCCGACGATCGATCCGCGCACCGTTATGCGCTTCAGGACTGTTTCGAACACCGGCAGGGAAATCATTCCGGGAGGAAGGCCGACGAGCGCCATCGTTCCCCGTGATCGCAGGAAGCCGAAAGCCTGTTCCATCGCGGCAGGAGAAACAGCGGTCACGAGCGCCCCATGAACGCCGCCGTTCGTCGCTTTTTGTACCTGCTCAATGGCATCTTTCGCTTTGCCGTTGATCGTGACGTCAGCCCCAAGCCGCTTTGCCAGCGACAGTTTCTCGTCGAATATGTCGGCGGCGACAACGTTCATGCCCATCGCTTTCGCGTACTGAACGGCCATGTGACCCAGGCCGCCGACCCCGGAGATGGCCACCCATTCACCGGGGCGGACCTCTGTCTCTCTCAGCCCCTTGTACACGGTGACGCCTGCGCAAAGAACGGGGGCGGCCGGTCCGAAATCCAATGCATCGGGGAGATAACCGACGAACTCCGGATCTGCCAATCCGAATTCAGCGAAAGTGCCATTGACCGAATATCCGGTATTGGATTGCGACGCGCACAAGGTTTCCCAGCCGGTTCGGCAATAGGGACAGTAGCCGCAAGCCGTATGAAGCCAGGGCACTCCGACCCTGTCGCCTTCCTTCACCCTCTTCACGCCCGCGCCGACGGCCGAGACATATCCGACACCTTCATGTCCCGGAATGAAAGGTGGACTTGGTTTCACGGGCCAGTCCCCGTTTGCGGCATGGAGGTCGGTATGGCAAACGCCCGTCGCTTCATATTTGACGAGTATCTGCCCGGGTTGCGGCGTCGGAACCTCCACCTCCTCGATCGCGAGCGGCGTACGAAACTGTCGAACGACAGCGGCTCTCATATTCTGTGCCATTACATCCTCCTCCCTGAAGATGCATTCGAGGGCAGTAAAATGGTCGGCAAGCGTTATTATGGATAAGGATCCAGGAAATGCTCGACCACGCCCCTGATGTCACGGCTCCGCCTTACCGCTTCATCGCCTGAGCTTCGCGCGCCGGCTCCCTTTGATACCCAGCAGATACCGCTCATCATCGACGGCCAGGAGTCACCGGCGTGACTGTCGTGCACGGACTTGGCCGCCTGTCGGACACTGTTGTCAGGGAAGGCTTGACGACCGTGGTCGTCATCGCATCTTTGGCGCGCATGGAATCTAACTCCGGCAATGCCCTCGGTACCGTCATTAGCAAGAGCCACTGCATGTTTCCTTAAATCGTAGCCGGTTCAAGGATAAAAACATGCAGCAATTCAAAGTACTACAGCGTGCTTTGCGCGTCCTATAAGACGCGCGTCGCAGTAGAGTAAACCCGCAGGAACGGTTCTACAAGCATGGCAACATCCTGCGAATGCCGCCGCCCATTGAACGCGCGGTGCCCTCGGCGTCGTGAGCGTGCGCGTCAGATGGATTTCAGCGCCACCCGCTTTTCCAGTTTGGCGGCGTCTTCCTTCCGTTCGCTGTAGCGGTCGGTAAGGTACGCCGAGGCGTCGCGGGTAAGCAGCGTGAACTTCACGAGTTCCTCGCAGACGTCGACGACGCGATCGTAGTAGGAAGACGGCTTCATGCGCCCGTTCGCGTCGAACTCCTGAAAGGCCTTGGCGACCGACGACTGGTTCGGGATCGTGATCATCCGCATCCAGCGGCCGAGCAGACGCAGCGCGTTGACCGCATTGAAGGACTGCGAGCCGCCCGAGACCTGCATGACGGCGAGGGTCTTGCCCTGGGTCGGCCGTATCGAGCCGATCGAGAGCGGTATCCAGTCGATTTGTGCCTTCATGATCCCGGTGATCGTCCCGTGACGCTCCGGGCTCACCCAGACCTGGCCTTCGGACCATTCCGACAGTTCCCGCAGTTCCTGGACCTTGGGGTGGCTGGCGGGGGCATCGTCCGGCAGCGGCAGTCCCGAAGGATCGAAGAAGCGGACTTCGGCCCCGAAATGTTCGAGCAGCCGGCCAGCCTCCTCGGCCAGCAGCCTCGAAGAGGACACCGGGCGGAGCGACCCGTAAAGGATCAGGATGCGCGGCGGATGGGCCGAGAATGGCGGCCGCAGCGCATCGATGTCCGGCATGCGGAGGTGGCGTGGATCGGCGGCTGGAAGATCAGGCAATGCGCCGGCCCTCCGCGTCGAGGACCGCTTCGCCATCTTCCTTGACGAACGGTCCCTTGAAGGCGTCGGCCGGCAGGATGTCGAGTACGGCTTCGGACGGCCGCGCCAGCCGGGTGCCGATCGGCGTAATGACAAACGGTCGATTGATGAGGATCGGATGCTCGAGCATCGCGGTCAGGAGCTGGTTGTCGGAGAGGGCGGGGTCGTCGAGGCCCAGCTCCGCATAGGGCGTTCCCTTCTCCCGGATCGCCTCGCGGACGGAAAGCCCCGCCTCGCGTATCATCTGGGCAAGCTCTTCGCGGCTCGGCGGCGTCTGAAGATATTCGATCACCTTCGGCTCGATGCCGGCGTGGCGGATCAGCGCCAGGGTGTTGCGCGACGTCCCGCAGGCGGGGTTGTGGTAGATGGTGGCGTCCATGGTTATTCGGCTCCCTTGAGCGTTATTGCGGAAGTTGAGGGTCGCTTGGCGAGCATCCAGGCGGCGACGGCCGTGGCGACCAGCGCACCGAGGACTTCGGCGACGATGAAGGCCGGCACGTCCATCGGGCGGATGCCGGAAAAGGTGTTTGAGAAGGCGCGGGCGATGGCGACGGCGGGGTTCGCAAACGACGTCGAGGCCGTGAACCAATAGGCCGCCGTGATGTAAAGGCCGACGAGCCACGGGATGGCGTCTTCCCGGAACCGCAATCCCGCCAGGATCGTGAAGACGAGTCCGAACGTGGCGACCGCCTCGGCGATCCATTGGCCCGTGCCCGTCCGCACCGTTTCCGACACCTGAAACAGGTGCAGGTCGAACATGGCATGGGCAACCAGCGTTCCGGCGATGCCGCCTGCGGCCTGTGCGATCACGTAAAGCGCAGCCGCCGATGTTTCGATCTCCCGCCTGGCCGCGAACACCAGCGTCACCCCCGGATTGAAGTGCGCGCCGGAGATCGGCCCGAGAATGCTGATCAGGACGACGAGGATCGCTCCCGTCGGTATGGTATTGCCGAGCAGGGAAACCGCCACGTCGTCGGAGAGGCGATCGGCCATGATGCCGGAGCCGACGACGGTGGCGACCAGGATTGCCGTGCCGAGGGCTTCCGCCGCGAGGCGGCGCTTGAGATCGAACGCCATGCTTCAGCCAGCCTTCGGAATGTCGCGACCGATTTCGTCAAGCCGTCTCTGCAGGGCGAGCTTGTCGAGGCTCGTCATCGGCAGACTGGTGAAAATCGAGATGCGATTGTTGAGCATCCGGTAGGTTTCGGCGAAGGCAAAATGCCGCTCGGCCTCGTTGCCTACGGCCGCAGCCGGATCGGGGACACCCCAATGGGCCGTCATCGGCTGCCCCGGCCAGACCGGACAGGCTTCTGCGGCCGCCCTGTCGCAGACGGTGAAGACGAAATCCATCCGCGGCGCATCGGGAGTTGCGAACTCGTCCCACGGCTTGGAGCGCGCGAAGGAGGTGTCGTAGTTCAGCCCCTTGAGGAGTTGCAAGGCGAACGGGTGAACTTCTCCCTTGGGGTGCGATCCTGCCGAATAGGCCTTGAACCTGCCCATCCCGAGCCTGTTGAGGATGGCCTCGGCAATGATCGAGCGAGCCGAATTGCCCGTGCATAGAAAGAGGACGTTGTAGACTTTGTCGCGCATGGGCTTCCTCCCGGTTGGCTCAACGAGTGGGTGCCTCCTCCTCGGGAGGGCAGCAGGGGGTCAAATCGGAAATCAATGGGGCGCAGAGGCTCGTGTTGCCGCCGCAGCAGTCCTGCAGCAGGTAGAGCATGACCGCGCGGAACCGGTCGAGATCGACGCGGTAGATGATCGAGCGGCTTTGTCTCTCGCCCCTTACCAGTCCCGCCTGGGCAAGCGTCGAAAGATGCGCCGACATGGTGTTCTGCGGCACGTCGACCAGCCTGGCCAGTTCGCCGGCGGCGACGCCGCCGGGTTCGCGCTCAACCAGCAGCCTGAACGTCCTCAGGCGCGTGGGTTGCGCAAGTGCAGCAAGCGCGGCGATCGTTTGTTGTTCATCCATAAATCCAGAATAATGGATCTATGTGCCGAGTCAATGTCAGGCGCCGGAGTAGCGCCGGGTGGAGTTCAGCAATTGCGCGCGGCGCTGTATTCTTCCGCGACAACAGGGAGGAGGTGGAACGGTGTTTTCATACGCTGCTCGCCTTGTGGCAATCGTGGCACTCGTCGCCGGGATCTGGGAGATCATGCTGGGGCTGGTCATCTCCACGGGGTATCTGGATCCGGATTTTCTGTCGCGGTTCACGACGGCTTCGTCGTCGGGCCAGGCCATAGATGAAGGGCTTTACTGGATCGTATTCGCCGTCGCGCTCGGAACGCTCGCGGAGATAGGGCTGGCGGTCCGCAAGGGGCGCCAATGAATATCGAGGCAGGATGAACAAAGGCGCGCCGACGCACGGCGCTGTAGCCGCGCTCAGGCTTCCGGGGCGGTGTCGACGAGCAACTGGAAGAAGGTGCCGGCGGCGTCCCGCGGGGTGGCGGCGGCAAGCCAGTGAGGGTCGGTCATTACGACCACGCGCCGGTTTGCGTCGTGCTCATCCGGCGCTTCGGACTCGTAAATTGCGCATGCCATCCCGGTCTTCGGGCAGAAGGCGATTTCGAACACACCGGACGGTTTGCCGTCGGGCGCGTCATAGATCTGCAGCACGTAGGCTTTGAAGGCCTGGCGCTCGCCTCGCTGATCGAGTTCGCGCAGGATCGATGGGCTGAGCTTGTCCCGGTCGACGGGCAAGGGCGGTGTCCAGAAAGGGCCCGTCGCAGCATCATCGAGCATCGCGCCTGCATACATCTCTCTCGCTCCCTTAGGCTGGAGGGCGCTCTCCTGCAGCGCCGCGCGTCTTATCAGACGCGCAAAAGTCCTGTTGCGATTTTGAATTTCCTCCTTGAATCGAGGTCGATTAAGAAGGCATGCAGTAGATTGGCGGTCGGGAAACTATCACTTTTGCGCCGGTTGTGACAGGCTCGGAACCGCAACTTGCCACGGGCTTGCAGCGCCGCGCGCTGCAGCACATTGAATTGCTGTGTTTTTATCCCTGAAACGGCTCCGATTCAGGGGAACGTGCAGTCGGCTGCTGTCGTGTAAAAGGAGGGTCCCAGAGCGGTTTAGAGGGACAATCGCGATGGCTCTGGGACCTTATCGCGCCGACTGCGGTGTCGGGGACTATTGGTGTCGTCGGCGCTCTGTCGTCACAATATGTTTCATGCGGCAGGCCCGCAACGGTCCTAGGACCTTTGGCTTTGCCTGTCGGACTTAAGTCCAGCGGGGGGAACAGTTTTCCCCGGGAGGTCGTTGACCCTTCATCCAACGAAGGAGATGACCAATGAGAAAACTTATACTCATTGCTGCGGCAGCTGCCCTGCTGGGCGGCCCCGCGATCGCTCAGTACAACAACAACAGCGGCAATCGCAGCACCGCTACCGGCATCGCCGGCGGCGCCGCGACGGGCGCCATTATCGGCGGCCCGCTCGGCGCTGGCGTTGGCGCAGTTGTCGGCGGCGCAATTGGCGGCGCACTGGCACCGCCGCCCCCGAAGGTGGTTACCCTGGTCGAACAGATGCCCCCGCCGCCTTCGGTCGTCGTTCAGGAACGGATCGTCGTTGGCAAGCCTCTTCCCGAGACAGTCGTGCTGACCCCCATTCCGGAAGCTCCGCAATACTCGGTGGCTGTGGTCAACGATCAGCGTGTGATCGCCGATCCGAGGTCGCGCACCGTCGTTCAGATCCTCAACTGACGAGCTGATCTGAAGCCGTGTTCGGCGATTATCCGGCCGACCTCTACTGCGTGTTTCGTTAAATCGTAGCCGGTTTAAGGACAAAACATGCAGCAAACCAAAGTGCTACGGCGTCCCTTGCGCGTCTGACAAGACGTTCGGCGCTGTAGTCATCAACCGGAGCCCGTCGCCACCCCTCCTGGCGGGCTCCTCCCGCGAGTTCATGCCAAAACCGAATATGGGACCTTTGTCCCAGTCGGGCTGGGACTAAGGTCCATGGACCACCGGGTGGCAGAGGACGATACTTCGCCCTCTTTGGGAGGGTGCCGGCGGCATGCACCGACACAAACCTAAATTTATTTTAGAATTGATTTAGAGCGGGGCCCCATTCGGCAGAAAACGCGCGGGACCCCGCTTGTGCGGGATCTGCTGGCCGGCTGGACTCCTGTCACAGGCACAGGCACAGGAGCGAGGATGGAGGAGAGGCCTTGCTGCACGGCCCGATCAGTGCGTTCCCGACAGACGCTGCCGCAGGAAAGGCACGGTAAGGATCTTCAATAGCGCCGGATCGCGAATGCCGAGGTCATAGTTGAAGATCAGGCGCGTGAGGGTACGCTCCGCCACGGCGCTGGCGCGGAGTATCTGATGATCCTCCAGCAACTCCTCGAACACTGCGCTGAGCATGTCGACATCGTGAAGGGGAATGTGAGGTCTGATCGGCATAGCGCATCTTCCTCCGTTGGCGCGACAGCGCTATGACGTCAGCCGGGCCCTGAATATTCCCCCTGATGACCGAATGATGCGTTCTCGTGCGGGGCGCTGGCTATTAAAAATATTAATCAGTGTGTCACACGCGCGATACTTCCGGTTGTGTGCGCCAATAGAGGTAGGGCCGGAACGCGTGTTAGCAAGCCCGCCGAAGCCGTCTCACGACGCCGGACCCGCGCTGCCGCACGCGCTGCGGTTGCAATTCGGCGCCACCAAAATGGCGACACACTTGTTACTCGCACCCATCGCAATCCGGAGCCAGACTGTCACTACGAACACATGCAGAAGACCAGGAGGTTCAAGAGCGATGACTACACCAGCCGAGAACGGACGGAAAGACGCACAGCCTGCCATGCACACGCCAGCGGTCGTATCGCCCGATGCGTGGGAGGCGGCCCGGCAGAAGCTGCTGGTCAAGGAAAAGGCCCAGACCCGCGCCCGTGATGCGCTCGCCGCCGAGCGCCGGCGCATGCCGTGGATGGCGGTGACGAAGGACTACGTGTTCGAGGGGCCCGCGGGCAAGGTCAGCCTCGCCGACCTTTTCGACGGCCGGCACCAGTTGATCGTCTACCGCGCCTTCTACGAGCCGGGCGTGTTCGGCTGGCCCGAGCAAGCCTGCCGCGGCTGCTCGATGGTGGCCGACCAGGTGGCCCACGTCGCGCACCTCAACGCCCGCGACACGACGCTCGTTTTCGTCTCGCGCGCACCCCAGGCGGACATCAAGCGGCTGAGGGAGCGGATGGGCTGGGAGATGCCGTGGTTCACCATAATCGACAGCTTCGACGCCGATTTCGGCGTTGACGAATGGCACGGCACCAACGTGTTCTACCGCGACGGCGACCGCGTCTTTCGCACCTATTTCGTCAACAACCGCGGCGACGAGCAGATGGGCAGCACCTGGAACTACCTCGACATCACGCCGCTCGGCCGGCAGGAGGTCTGGGAGGACTCGCCCGAGGGCTATCCCCAGACCCCGACCTACAAGTGGTGGAACTGGCACGACAGCTACGTCGCGGACGCAGCACCCGACAAGAAATGGGTCGAGGTGTCGGACGCGGGCGAGGCGGCGATGCGGAACAAGGACGCGGACAAGAAGTGATCAGCCGTTTCGGAGGTCCGACCGGTGGCGAATGTCGGTCGGACTACAGCGCCGCGCTGGACGGCGCTGCAAAGACGCAAAACGCTCCATTCGCAGACATAGCTCCGTTGAAGTCTTGCAACTTTGAGAGGTCAGGAACATGGTTGTGTCTTAGGTCGCAGGGGGATTTTTGCGACCGATGTGCATGCCGCTATCCTGCTGCATGTTTCCTTCAATCCTATTCGATTGAAGGACAAAAACATGCAGAAATTCAAAGTGCTACAGCGACCTTTGCGCGTCCTATGAGACGCGCGGCGCTGTAGCGTAGCTTTTCAGCACAAAGGAGCTTCCCCATCATGTCGGAAAAATCTGAGAAGGGCCTCGATCGCCGCGACTTCGTGATGGCATCAATCGCCACGGTCGGCGCATCGGCGGTCCTCGCCCGCAGCGCTGGCCCTGCGCAGGCCCAAGGCACGGCGGCATCCTCTGGCGAGGCGGCATCGGGTGCAACGCAGGGGACGGCTTATACCGGCGATGTGATCGACGGGAAGAAAGTCGTCAGCATGCTCGACGTGAACGACCTGGAGCCCGGAAAGAAGCACCTTCTGTATTTCCAGGGCGTACAGATGCCCAGCGGACAGCACTGGTATGTCTCCGTGACGGTCGCAAAGGGGGCGAAGCCGGGCAAGCGTGGCGTTCTTACCAGCGGTGTGCACGGCGACGAGATTAGCAGCATATATACGGTTCAGACCGTGATGAACCAGCTCGACCCCGCTGAGATGTCGGGCACGGACACGGCGGTCACCGACGTGTCCCCTCCAGCCCTGGAAAGCATGCAGCGCAGATGGCCCAACCAGGGCAGAGGCATCGACCTGATCGATTTGAACCGGGTGTGGCCCGGGAACGAGAACGACGTCACTGCACCCGGCCGACACGCCTGGCTCCTGTTCAACAGGCTGCTGCGGCCGAACGCCGACTTCGCGCTCGACTTCCACACCGGCACAACCGGATTCGGAGTCACCGACTTCAATGTCGGCGGCATGGACGTACCCGAGGTCAAGGCGATGGTGGAGCTCTATCCGGTCAGCCAGATCTACGACAACCATGTCTATCCGGGCGTCCTGCACAACGCGTTCATGGACGTGGGCATCCCGGCCTTTACGCCGGAGGTCGGCGCCGCGCGTGTGCTGGACCTCGAAATGATCTCCCAGTTCGTGGAGGGGACGATGAACGTCCTCAAACATCATGGGATCGTTGCCGGGCCGATGGGCCGTACAGCCAAGGACGTGACTGTCTTTATCGGCAACAGTTCCTTCCCGATCCTGGCCACGGAGGGAGGGATCGTCGAGCATCTGGTCAAGCTGAACGACAAGGTCGAGCCCGGACAGAAGGTAGCCGTCCAACGCAACAGCTTCGGCGAAGTGGTTGCAGAATATACGAGCGGGGTGTCCGGAGAGCTAATCGGCCAGCGAAGCGATGCAATGGCGGAACCCGGCAACCCCTTGGTATTCATCCTTTTCCACAAGGCGACGCCGGAGGGCGTCGAGACCTATCCCGAGTAGTCCACCCGCCCGCAAGCCGTTGGTCACTGGCACGAGAGTTCCCGGGCGCGGACAGGTTGCCGCCGACTACAGCGCCGCGCGTCTTATCAGACGCGCAAAGGACGCTGTAGCACTTTGAATTGCTGCATGTTTTTGTCCTTAAATCGGCTACGATTTAAGGAAACATGCAGTAGGTGAGTGCTACTTACGTCACTGGTCCGCAGGGGAGCGTCACTGCTCCTGGTGAAGCACACTGGAGCCACGCCAACGACCGCCCGGCGACGCGCGCCGGCTGGCCAGGGTTGATAGCCGCCGGGGTAACGTCCGGCCTGCGGATCCGCGTCTTCGCATAGATAGGGTCAACCAATTTCCGAAACGGCGCAGTCGCGGACTACAGCGCCGCGCGTCTTATCAGACGCGCAAAGGACGCTGTAGCACTTTGAATTGCTGCATGTTTTTATCCTTAAATCGGCTGCGATTTAAGGAAACATGCAGTAGGCCGACTTTTGCTGGCCGGGCTCACCTGAAATTCAGGACGCTCCCGGCAGTTGGTTGATCTTCGCCGCCATAATGAAATCATTCTCGTGCAGGCCCTTGATCTTGTGGGTCCAGAGCGAGACCTCCGCATGGCCCCAGCCGAAACAGACGTCGGGGTGGTGCCCTTCCTCCTCCGCCAGCCGGCCGACCTCGTCGACGAAGGCCAGCGCCTGTTTGAAATCGTCGAACTTGAACTTGCGGCGGATCAGATGCCCGTCGTCCAGGAGATCCCAGCCTGGCGTCTGCGAAAGATAGCCGGCGGCTTCGTCGCTCGTCAGCGGCGGTATGCCGCCGCGGCAGGGCGTGCAGGACTTCTTAGCGATATTCTCGGTCATAAATTCCTCCTTTCTGGAGAAGCGATCTCGACAGGGCTGCCGACTGCGAGGCCAAGCTCCCGGTCCGCGCGTCCCTCGTTGACCGCGATCTCGGCAAGCCCGTTCGAATTCTCGTACCAGAACGCGGTGCCCGGCAACCGGTCGCTGAAGGTTCTCGCCCGCTCCAGCATTTGGCCGGCTGCCTGAAGTTTCGCATCGGGCGGCAGCATGGCCGCCCGGAGCCCGGTCATGGCGTTGCCGTAATGATCAAGATAGACGATCTCGGCAAGGTCGTCCGGCCACTCCGGCCGCCGACCGAAATCGCCGCGCGGCTGGCCGGGCGGCGGCTCGCCGCGCGCCAGCATCGCCGCCACCGGCGCGAACAGGTCGCGCCCGTGGAAGCTCGCCGACAGCTGTTCAGGCCTCCAGTCGATCTCCCACGAGCGCGTCTTTCCAGCGCGCCGCTGGACCAGTTCGAACAGGCCGTTTCCCGGTCCGACATACCACCGCTGATCCGCCTCCACGACCACGGCCGGCCGCTTGCCGCCCACGCCGGGATCGACGACACAGAGAAAGACCGTGTCGGCCGGAAACCACACGGCATAGGCCGCCAGCAGATAGGCCGATGCTGCCGGATTGGTGGCCGGTGCATCGGCGAAGAGGTCGATGACGGGAATGCCTGGCGCTTCCCGGTGCAGCACGGCCTTCATCTGCCCCGTATAGGGCCCGCTGAGGCCGAAATCCGTAAACAGCGCGATCATGTGGCCAGCTTGCGCCTACTGCATGATTCCTCAAGTCGGAAATCAATTCGAGGACAAAATCATGCGGCGATTCAAAGTGCTGCAGCGACCTTTGCGCGTCCGATTGGGGTGGAGTGACATCACTCCCATGGGGTGGACTACTCAATGCAGGGAAAGCTAAACCAATGTATAGGTGGTATCTATTCTTAGTTGTTTTAAATTCACCTCGGGATATAAGATAAAAATTATTCTGCTAATCGCCCAATGTGGGACGTAATGTCGCAACAAAAATGGATATACCGTTCGAAATAAAGTCGAGAAAGTTTGACTCATTCGATCGGCTGTTCCGAAAGTTCTCTACTTTATTATTAGTGTTACCGTGCATTTTCGTCCTTTCGGCCTGCTCAACTGGAAGAGACCTGGTCAGCGACTTGGCGGTAGGGACAAAAGCTGCTGCTTCCAGCGTTAAAGAGGATAGCACCCTCGATGTCCTTTACGTCACTGATCGAGCGCCTCGCGCTTCCGCTGATGGCGAACCCTCCTACAGTTCGTTTCGGGGGCATTCACTGAGCTTCGGTTCCGTTACGCTTGTTCGGGAGCGGTCGCGTTCCCAGGGTGGGTCAGCTGGACAGCCTGCGCTACGTGTTTCACGTACGACCAGGCTCGGGGAATTTCCGCAATCGCCATACCCGATTGAACTCACGCCTGAGGGGCCCCGTCGGGCACGCGCAACTGTGGATGCCCATACGCGGGCAGTCGCGGGGTTGCAGGGCGAGGTGGCCCGGCGGCTTGCGATCGCGAAACGCAAGGAAGTGGTCATCTTTATTCACGGCTACAACAATAGTTTCGACGATGCCGCCAAAGCCACCGGCAAGATATGCCGTACCCTTTCTCAAGAGTTTGTGTGCGTGTCGCTTTCGTGGCCGGCGGGCGGAACCGGCGGCGCTTTCTTCGGTTACAATATCGACCGCGAGTCCGGCGAGTTCGCAGTGGCGGATGTCAAGAAGGCGGTCCGTATCATTTCAGCGACCGAGGGTGTCAGACGCCTCCACTTCATCGCGCACAGCCGCGGCGCAGACGTTCTATTGTCCGCCCTTGGGCAACTGGGAATGGAGGCCTATGCCGCTCATTCTTCCCCCGCCGAGCGCTACAAATTCGCCAATGCCGTGCTGTTCGCTCCCGACATCGATCTGGATGTTGCCACGACGAAACTGTTCGGCTTCGTATCCGATCCCGATACGCCCTTCGGAGCAAAGGCAGCCCCCTACGGCCTTTTGCCGCGCATAGGTTCGCTGCATCTGACCGTATATTCATCCCCGAACGACCAGGCGCTCGCGATTTCAAGCGGGCTGTTCGGAAGCGTTGTTCGACTCGGGCGTCTGACCAGCGCGAGCCTCGACTCCAAGGGGGCGGGCTCGAATGCGCTGTGGAGGAATTCGCAGTTGTCGGGCATCGCCGACTTTATCGAATACAAGGGAATTTCGGGCTTTGCGGGTCACGGCTACTTCCTGTCCGACCCGGCGGTTCAAAAAGATCTGGCTGCTTTGGTTCGGGACGGCCTCAAGGCTGGTGATCCCGGTCGGCCACTGGTCGAAATAAAACGTCCGTTCTGGAGCATTCCTACTCGCAGTGCCAGGCATTCTCGCTGAGAAGAAGGTCAGCGCCACCCGGGCCGCTGGCGATCTTCATGCCGGTGATTTCCTGTCGAGATCGCAGTAAAATGCATCGAAAGATGGAGGACACGCACATGCGGCGTCCTGACAAATATTGGCGCCGGCGCTATTGGGAAAATGTCGGCACAGAACTGCTTCTCACCTTGCTGGTCGCGATACCCATCGCGTTTCTGGTCTTCCTTGTCCTGACGCTGTAGCGGGCGTCGTCTCCACCAAACGGGTGTCCGCGTTGCCTGCGAGAACGTGACATGGACAGAGATTGGCGGGCGCGTCAATTCTCGCGCAGAATCTTGTCCATCGCTTTGCCCCGCGCCAGCTCATCGATCAGCTTGTCCAGATAGCGAATCTCTCGCATGGTTGGCTCCTCTATGTCCTCGACGCGGACACCGCAGACGACGCCTTTGATCAAGGCTCGCGAGGGATTCATTTTCGGAGCGTCTGCAAAAAACGTCTCAAAGTCGGTTTTCCGGGCCAGTTGAGCTTCGAACTCTTCCGGACCATATCCGGTCAGCCATGAGATGACCTGATCGACCTCCGCCTTGGTCCGCCCTTTTTTCTCTGCCTTCGCCACGTAGTGGGGGTAAACGCTTGCGAAGCTCGTTGTATAAATCCTGTGCCTTGCCATTGTCTCCGCTCCTGAAGCTACCTACCGAGTCAGGTCGTAGTTGGCTCGATTATGACAGTGAGCTGC
This sequence comes from Sinorhizobium chiapasense, assembly GCF_036488675.1. Taxonomy (NCBI): domain Bacteria; kingdom Pseudomonadati; phylum Pseudomonadota; class Alphaproteobacteria; order Hyphomicrobiales; family Rhizobiaceae; genus Sinorhizobium; species Sinorhizobium chiapasense. The sequence goes on along the minus strand of NZ_CP133148.1, from coordinate 2,155,586 downwards.
AAATGCGTCTCCCGATGTTGGGCCGAAGCGGACTTCGCACGTCAGGATGCTGAGGTCCGCATTGGATGGGAAGCGGTAGCTCAACGCCCTATGCGAGCGCGAAATTCGGCGGTTGAATTGGTGCGTGGAAACGGCGCGGAAGGCAACGGTACACTCAGAAAGGCACACAGCGGCGCCCAACCTTCGGAGACCTCATAAACAAGGAGGCGTTCTGGCGGCACCGCTTTTCTTACTGCCTCGTTATGCGCCCCATAGACCGCAATAGCATGATCGCGCTCGTCAAAGCGCCCGCCAAAGACTCCATTTCCAACGACCGCCACGCCAAAAGACTCTGGATCATTGGCGCTCGCATCCATAGTGAGCCCTATTGTTTGGGCCATGCTCTCGTACCATTGCTCAGGATCACGAACAGTGAGTATAACCTTCGCGTCCGAGTAGTAGGTGCTCAATTCGCGCCAAAAGTGCGCCGATGGCCAATCGACCGCAGAGCGGTAGCCTGCAAGGGCTGCGTCCCACTCAGGGAGCTTTCCTTTACCAGCGGCACGCCACAGTGCCTTTTGCTGGGGGTCGCGGAGGACATCAGCCATGTGATGGCACGGCCCGAATCCAAGCTGCTCCAGCGCGAGCTTTAGGGAGTGCGTGCCGGTGCGGCCCATACCCGCCCCTATGACGTCCAAAGCCATGGCCATTTCCTCCGAATTGCTTCAGCGCGCCAAAACTACTATCGCTTCTCTAAGATGTATATGTCACACGCTTGGATGTCTCCTTCGGGTCGACAGCGGTCATCGATTAGCCAACCGCAAACTTCTGCCTCTGGCGCAATGCGGATATCGACCATCAGGCGTAGGTCGAATCCTTACCATTTGAAGGATCGGCTTTTTCTTCCAGGAGCCCACCGGACAAGCTGAGCCATGAGCGACAAGTCAGCCAATCCTGTCGCGGATCGCGACCCTGCATCCTTGGTGATCGGCGCAATTGCCTTCCAGGTGATCGGCGGGCTCGTCGCCCAAATGTCGCCTTTCGTCGTCGCCGGATTGATGGACGGTCTTTCCATGTCCGAGCGCGATGCGGGTATCGTAACCTCTGTCGAACTCCTTGCACTTGCGGCCACCGCGATCTTCCTCGCGCCATTACTGCCCCGGCTTTCCTACCGCCGAGCCGGCCTGGTTGCGCTCCTGTTGACGCTAATTGCCCAAGCCGCATCGATTTCGACCAATGGATGGACGGCTCTGGTTGTATTGAGGGGCTTGGCGGGCGTCGGGGAAGGGGCGCTCTACGCCATGTCACTTAGCATCGTCGCCTCCCAGTGCAGAAACCCTGAAAAGATCTTCGGCTACTTCCAGCTCGTGTGGGCGATCGGCAGTGTTGCGCTTTTCAGCGTCGGCGGTGAGGTTACCGCCGCGTTTGCGCATCGGGGCATCTTCGCCCTTCTTGCGGCAATAACGCTGGTCCTTGCGCCGCTCGTCTTCCTCGTGCCCAACGTCCGTGCGGTCAATGACAACGAAGTCGCAACCGACGCCGGATCGCCCGCGCTCCTCGGTATTTTGCTTTTCGCCGCCATCGTCCTCTACGTGGCTGTCTCGGCGGGGCTCTTTGCGTTCAGTGGGCCACTGGGCGAGCGGGTCGGCCTTGACACCAGTGCGGTTGGATACATCTTGACGATTGCCACCCTCGTAGGTCTCGTCGGGGCGGGAGCGGCCACCACGCTGAACGTGCGCTGGGGGAGAGCGGTACCTATTTCGGCGTTCTGCCTCGGTTACGTGCTTGTCGTGCTTGTGCTGTGCCTATGGCGCGCGCCGCTTGCTTACATGGTCGCGGTCGTCGCGTCGGCTGTCCTGTACTATTTCTCACTGCCGTATCTGTTCGGTCTGGCCGCGGCCTTGGACCGTAGCGGGCGCTGGGCAGCGGCGGCCGGGTCGGCGTACCTGCTTGGTTTCGCTGTCGGACCCATGTTTGCCGGTGCCGTGATCGCTGGCGCTGGATATGCAAGTCTGGCAGCGTTCTGCGTGGCAATGACGATGTCCGCCTGGGGGCTTGCGATGTCAGTCCTCAGCCGAGGCTTCGACGGGAAGCGCCTGACGGATCGGTATCCGGGTACGACGACCTAGTGTTGTGACTCTAACGCTTGTTTCGCCCTTGCGACACCGCCGCAGGTGAGCTGCGCGTTGACCCCGATCGGGAGCGAGATCGCCCCCTTGCTCGCCAATGTGATGCAGTGGCTGGGTACGCGCATTACGCACATCGCCGATTCGCAACAGGAATTCGACAATGGGCGGGCCGCAAAGGTTTGAGCTCCTCGGAAGTGGATGGGGAGGCGCCTTGCGGCTCTCGTCGGTGCGATTGTCGCGGGACTGAAATCCTAGGGACCAAGCGGTAAGCTTGGTACCCCTCCTAAAACGAAGACCACATTTGGGAGAGGCCTATGAAAGCGCTTGTCGTGGTTTGCCATCCGGCTGCCGATAGTTTCAATCACGCGCTGGCGGAAGCGGTGCGGGCGGCTTGGACATCCGCGGGGTGTGATGTCGTCTTTCATGATCTTTACGCAGAAGGTTTTGATCCGCTTCTGTCCGCGTCCGAAGCTCGGGGCACGTCGACCGCGGACAAGACAGTCGCAGCGCATATTGCCGAGCTTCGTGCCTGTGATCTGCTCGCTGTCATTCATCCCAATTGCTGGGGCGCACCGCCGGCAATGATGAAGGGCTGGATCGATCGCGTGTTCGCCCCGGAGGCCGCCTACACATTCGCCAAAGGCGTGGACAACGGGGACGATCCGATCGGCCTGTTGCGGACGCGCGCTGCTTTGATCCTGAACACGGGCAACACTCCGGCCGAACGTGAGAAGAATCACTTCGGCGACCCGCTCGACCACATCTGGCGGCGGTGCATTCTCGAATTTTGCGGCGTGAAGCATGTGAGCCGCGCGCTATTTGGTGTCGTCGCCACAAGTTCCCGCGACGAGCGACGAGCGTGGTTGGAACAGGCTGGAAAGATGGCGCGGGAAATGTGGGAGCTAGCGTTGTGACTCTAACGCTTGTTTCGCCCTTGCAACCTTTTCGAGGGTTGGGCGGCGGACTTTGTCCAGACGAAGGGTTTGGGGTCGGCATTGTGGGTTTCGAGGTATTGCATGATGGCGTCTTTCAGCTGTGCGACACTTTTGAAGGCTCCGCGGCGGATGCGGTTTCGGGTGATGTCGGCAAAGAAGCGTTCGACCATGTTGAGCCAAGATGCCGAGGTGGGCGTGAAGTGCAAGTGGAAGCGCGGATGCGCCTTGAGCCAGCGGTTCACGGCCGGGGTCTTATGGGTGGCATAGTTGTCAACGATGAGGTGAAGGTCGAGACCGGTGGGGGTCCTTTGATCGATCAGCTTGAGAAAGCGCACGAACTCGCGATGACGATGGCGCGGCATGCAGGTCCCGATGACCTTGCCGTCCAGCATGTTGAGCGCCGCGAACAGGGTGGTGGTGCCGTTGCGCTTGTAGTCGTGGGTCATGGTGCCGGCGCGGCCCTTCTTCATCGGCAGGCCGGGCTGGGTGCGGTCGAGGGCTTGAATCTGGCTCTTTTCATCGACACACAGCACCAGTGCCTTGTCCGGCGGATCAAGATAGAGCCCGACCACATCCTCGACCTTGGCGGCGAAGTTCTTGTCGCGCGAGACTTTGAACGTCTTGACAAGATGCGGCTTCAGCCCGTGCGCGCCCGCCAGATCCGCTGGACGCTACTGTAGGAGATGCCTGCCGCCGCCGCCATGCTGCGCGTGCTCCAATGGGTCGCGTTCGGCGGTTTCTCGTGCAGCGTCATGTGCACCACCTGCTTGATCTTCTCGGGCGCGAGCGGCTTGACGCGCGAGGGACGGGTTGCGTCCCTCAAGAGCCCATCCACCCCCTTGACCACATAGCGGCGGCCCCTCGCACCGGAACCGCGCAACCCAGCGCCCGACGATCTTCACCGTCACACCGTAAACCCGCGCCGCATTCGCTTTGGAAAGCCGGCCCTCAACGACGGCGCGCGCCATCTCCTCTCGACGCAAAGGCGTCAAACGGGCATTCTTGTGGATGTTCATTCGGACCCTCCGATGAGTGCTGAAGCCTGGTAACTCCAGCATCCACGGTCCGGTCCGAATGGACAATCTCCTGAAAGCTCACAGCTAGAGCAACGGACGTTCAAGTGAATCCATATCCGGCGGCGTTGAACCCGCCGACGCGACGGGTAGTGTAAATGCGACGGTCGCGCCAACCGTCTCATTGTTAGCCACCCAGAGTTGGCCTCCATGGGATTCGACGATGGAACGGCAGATGGAAAGCCCCATTCCCATTCCGTTGCTCTTCGTCGTGAAGAAGGGCTCGAAGACGCGATTGGGGTCGGCGAAACCGCTTCCGGCGTCCTGAATCTCGACACGGACGTCATCCGAGCGATTTTGACATGACTTGATCCTGAGTGAACGCAGGGGGCTCGTGCTGTCCATGGCCTGGATACCATTTCGGATCAGGTTTACGAGAACCTGTTGCACTTGCACGCGGTCGATTGGAATCTGTGGCAGGCTCATGCCAAGATCGGTGTCGACACGAGTGGACGTTGCAGTAATCTCGTCGGACATAAGGTCAAGGACCTCGACGATGAGCTGATTTACGTCTTCGGTCACCCGCGCCTGCGGCTTTTGCTGGAAAAGCGCTCGAATCCGGCCAATGACGTCGACGGCTGCCAAGGCGACCTGGGTGATGCGTTTCGCAGTGAACTTTCCCCGCTCGACATTCGGCGGATCGGTCGAGAGCCAACGGAGGCATGTGTCGGAATCGGTGATGATCGCCGCCAGCGGCTGGCTGATTTCGTGTGCTATGGAGGCGGAAAGCTGCGCCAGGTTTGCGGTCTGAGTTGCCCGCGCGAGTTTGTCAGCGGAGCGGCGTAGCGCGTCGGCCGCTTGCACCTGGTCTTCTATGTCGTGGCAGAGTCCGAACCACTCAGTAATGTTTCCATCCTGATCCCGCATGGGCTCCGCGCGGCCGGACATCCAGCGATACATGCCATCAGCCCGGAGAAGCCGGTAACGCATCGAGAATCTTTCGCCCGTGGCAAGGCAGCGGCCCAGCTCCTTGTCCACAGCGTCTGCGTCGTCTGGATGGAAGATCGTTTCCATCACGGACTCGAGACTGCTCTTGTCGGACAAATCACGGCCGAGATAGTCAGCCATACGCTTGTTGACAAGCGTGGTTGTACCGTCTGGCGTCAGCCGCCATAGGTGGCTCGGAACCATGTCGATGAGCACGGACAGTTCCACCGAACGGTCGCGCAGTTCGTCCTCGGCTTTCCTCTGGTCCTCAATGTCGATCGTCTGACCATACCAGGCATTGATTACGCCACTGCTGTCCCGAAAGGACCGGCTCGACGCGCGAAACCAGCGATACGCACCACCTCCGTCGCGTATACGCTGCTCGCTATCGAACGGATCGCCCGTCGTAAGACTATGCCGCCATTTGGCGGCAACACGGTGGCGATCCTCGGGATGAACATGTTGCAACCATTCCTCCACACTCCATGAACTCAAGGCATCGTCTGATGCGCCGCCGAAAAATGCCCGCATACTCGGATTGACATAGGTGAAACGACCGCCGGGATCCGTCGACCAAACGTGACCTGGTATATTCTCGACGAGTTGCAGGGCCAGCGATTCATTGTTCGACATCAGATCCTCGCCGGTGAAATCGGGTGAGACAAAACCAATGAAAACAGAGAACGAGGACTGCGAGCGACGCATTTCCGATCATGTCGCACGTGCGGTAACTGACAACTCCATCGCCTCGCGACCGACCAGAACCTCTGACGGGATCCTCACACGGTCGGCCATTATACTCAGGTAGAATCCGTCTTCAATCAGAGCGGTGGCGATGAAACGTACTGGAGTCCGAGGTAGATCGAATGGGAGGTCTTCTGGACGCACGGGAGGATTACTCGGGGTTAGTTTCGTGAAAATCTTGCGGGAAGCGACACGCATCGCTCGTGCGGACAGCGACCATCGGGCGGAGACAATGCCCGGCACTCCTTTGTCCAGAGCCTGCGTTATTCCAGTCGCGCTGACCATCGGAAACATCGTATAAGGCTGGTTGGCGCCGGCCGCCGAGAGGTTGGAATACCGCTGCACACCTTTCCTGGAATTGCTCTAAATGGAGTCCGATCTTGAGCGTCGCCTTCGTCAAGGAAGAAAGTGCCGAAACGGCTGCGGAAACCCTGCTGCCCGACCGTCCGATTTCGCCCCATCCGAACCTCGTCACGGAGGCGGGGTTGAAGGCGCTTGAAATGCAGCTTAGGCAGGCGCGCGAGGCCTATGATGCGACAAGCGCGATCGAGGACGTGAACGAACGACGCAGACAGGCCGCAGGCCCCTTGCGTGACCTGCGCTACTTTGCCGAGCGCGTCCGCACGGCTGAGCTTGTTCCTGACCCGACGTCAACCGACACGGTTGCCTTCGGCAGCACCGTCACCTTCAGCCGCGACGATGGGCGGGTGCAGACCTATCGGATCGTCGGAGAGGACGAGGCCGATCCCAAGGCCGGATCGATTTCCTACGTATCTCCGGTCGCAAGGATTCTGAGAGGCAAGGTGGTCGGCGATGTCGTCAGCGTCGGCGATCAGGAGCTCGAGATCATCGCCATCTCTGCAGCGCCGCGCGTCTGATCAGCACATGAGAGTAGCGTAACCGGTTTGCGGATCTTTTTCCCCCTCATAAGGCAGTTGAGCCGCGGCGCACACCACCTCACGTCCTCATGCCTGTGCTCGGTAGCAAATGCCACCAGAGCCGAAATGAAGCAGCCGGGCGCAAAAGTGTAGACAGACGGGGGACAATGAGCAGGAGCTCCCAGCAGTTCCTTACGGCGCTCCGTTGATCTCTACGACATTCGAGTCGGGGTCGCGGAGATAGAGCTGTGGAAAGCCGGCTGGGCCGGAGCGGGACACCAGCACACACTTTGGATCGTCTTCAGGCAAATCCTCCCGGAAGCCGAGGGCCGCCAGCCTTTCAGTAACGCCCTCAAAATCATCGGTGCGGAACGCGAAGTGCCAATCGTTGCGGTCGATCGTGGGGTTCTGGCGGAAAGTTCCTTCGGGGTGCACGACCAAATGTATCTGCAGACTACCGCAGGCGAGCCACGCGCCTGCTACCGGAAAATCAGGGCGAGGAATTTCGGTGAGGCCGAATACATCACAATAAAACTGCAGTGATTTTCCCAGATCAGCGGTGACGATCGACACGTGATGCAGGGCAAGCACAGACATCGTTGTTCCCCCCAAAGCCGCCACCATCGGCAACTATAGAGATAGCAGCAGCGGCCACGAAACACCACCTGAAGGATATCGGCGCTTGTCTCACCGCGAAACGCGATTGGTGTCACAGGGCTGCCACGAGTGTGCCAAGCGAGCCAGAGTCTCTTGCGCCCAAGGACTTGGGCGCGCTGGATTCCTGTGACAAGCACAGGAATGAGGGATCTGAGGGGAGGCCCTGCAGTGCCGCAACCGACGATGCAGCGGTACGCTACTGTCGTGTGCTGTGATCAGATGCGCAAAGGACGCTTTAGCACTTTGAATTGCTGCAAGCCTATCGTCGTGACGCGAAAGCAACGGCTCATACCGGATCGCCCGGCATCGCCGCGCGTCCGGTCATCTCCTCGATGTCGATGCAATAGAAGACAGGCGGTGCGGCATCGGCGATCTCCTGCGGGCCGGGCTTCAGGCCGCCGGGCTCCCACCAGTTGACGTGTTTTTCGAGCAGCGACCAGGCATGCAGGCGCTCGCGGCGCCATTGCTCGGTATCCGGCAATTCCAGGTAGCGGCCCGAGATGACAACGCTCTTCCACTGGTTCTGGCTGGAAAGCTCGTCGATCGCGACGCAGACCAAAGGATTGTCGCGCATCCACTCGATCTTCTGGCCGAGCATCGAAAAACCGTAGAGGCATCGGCCGGCGAGCGCGTAGTGGATCGGAACGATATAGGGCCGTCCGTCCCGGCAGCAGGCGAGCCGGCCGAGGCGGCCCGAGGCGACGAGTGCGATGCATTCCTGCTCGGTCATTTCCCTGACAAACATGACTTCCTCCTGGAGGCACGCAGTTCCAGACGGAAGGCCGCGAAAGAACTGCCCTGAATACCATCATGAAGGAACATTTAGGCGCTCGCGCGGGCTTGCGCCTTGATACTGATCAAGTGTGAAGCTCCGAAGGCGGGAGCAGGGCTTCTTCCGGGAAGAGCGCTCCAGGCGACACCGACCGTGTTCGTTCAAGCGCGCAAAGGTTTCAGCGGCGCTTGATCGCTGGCCTTGTCCATGAGCCGGCTACTGTTCAACCAGGCTTGCGGGGGTGGCCGAGCGGTCCGAGACGAGCGTCAGGCAAGGGGAGGCGGCCCTTGCCGTTGGAAGCGGCGCGGCGGGCTTCGCCGCGCCCGCTGTTGCCTCGCCCACTGTCGCTTCGCCCCCTGTCGCTTCGCCCGCTGTCGCTTCGCCCCCTGTCGCTTCGCCGATTGTGGCGCCAACGCGTGCCGCCTCGACAATCGCGTGCCCGGGCTCCTGTTCAAGCGCGGCGGCGATCCTCTTCAGCATTTCCCTGACACGAAAGGCATGCCGCGCGGCGGCCTTGGCCTCGGTCGCGTAATAGGCAGCGCTCATCGCCTCGATCAGGTTCAAGGCGGCGAGATTGACGACGGCATAGGTTTCGGCGCGCATGATCAATGCCTAAAACTGCTGGCGATGATTGTGGGTGCCGACGAGGCGCTGGTCGCGGGCGGTGCCGCCGCTGGAAAACTCGCGCTCGCGGTTGAGCGCGAAGAAGGCGTCGTCGGTGAGCTCGGAGGCGGGCAGGGCCTCGCGCTGGAAGACATTGCCATCGGCGCCGAGATGCCAGGCAAGCGAGGCGAGGCTGGAATAGACGCTCGCCAGAAAGGTCTTCAACGCCTGCTGGTTCTCGGCATCGCTCGACCTGCGGAGATCGGCGGCAAAGAGTTCGTCGATATGGCCGTGCAGGCCGGATTTTATCGTGACGATGGACATGCGGCCGCGCACCCTCCCGGTCTCCGATGGGCCGGGCTGCCGGGCATCGGTCGTGTTGTTCGTGTTGAGTGCAACATCACATGCGACACGGATCCAGTCAACACGAAGCGTGTTGTTTGGGTGTTGCCGACAATGGTTTGTGTGTTGCGGCGGGGGAGGCCCGTGCAAGGATCAATTGACCGCCGATTCGCCGAACAGTGTCTCGATCAGCGGGCATTCCGGCCGCGTGCCGCTGCCGCACTCAGCCACCACGTCCTTCAGTACCCGTTCCATGCGCTTGAGATCGGCGATCTTCGCCCGGACGTCGGCAAGGTGGACGGCGGCGACGTCTCGTGCTTCGGCGCAAGGCCGGTCGCGCTCGTCGGCGAGACGCAGGAGCTCGCGGATTTCATCGAGGGAGAAGCCGAGCTCGCGCGCCCGCAAGACGAAGCGAAGCCGCCGCTCGTGCCAGGTGTCGTAACTGCGATAGCCGGCCGCCGTGCGTGGCGGCTCGGGGAGAAGACCAACCTTCTCATAGTAGCGCACCGTTTCCAGATTGCAGCCCGTCCGCCGCGCGAGCTCGGCCCGTTGCAGGCCTTTTACACCAGCGTGATCGCGCATTGCCAAGCCCTCTTGACTCTGTAGTTGCTACAGACCGTATCCTACTGCATGTTTCCTTAAATCGGAACCGATTTAAGGATAAAAACATGCAGCAATTCAAAGCGCTACAGCGTCCTTTGCGCGTCTGATCAGACGCGCGGCGCTGTGGGCCGCAATGAAGATTTCGGCAAGAAGAGCGAGTTCGGACATGAACGCATCGCGACACGGACCGGCAGACATTGGAACCGCCACGGTGAGCCGGACGGCGTCGGACCGCAGCGAGTCCGCCGACAGCGCCTGATCGCCGCCGGCGGCATTCTCGGCGCGCTCGGCGCCTCGTCCTGCTGCATCGTTCCGCTGATCCTGTTCAGCCTCGGCATAGGCGGCGCCTGGGTCGGCAATCTGACCGCGCTCGCGCCCTACAAGCCGTTCTTCGTCGCCGGAACGACGGGCGTCCTCGGCTACGGCTATTACCTTGTCTACTGGAAACCCAGACCAGCCTGCGCCGACGACGCTGCCTGCACGCGTGCCAAGCCCAGCCGTTTCGTTCAGGCCGCACTCTGGCTCGCGACCGTGCTCGTCATCGCCGCCTTCGCCTTCGATTTCGTCGCGCCCCTGCTGCTTGCCGCCTGACACCGGGAGGAGATCCACCCCATGAAGACGTTCTTCAGTGCCCTCGCTGTCATCGGCTCCATTGCCGCGGTTCCGGCCGCCTTCGCCGCCGAGCGCACCGTCACCTTTGCCGTCGACAACATGACCTGTGCCTCGTGTCCCTACATCGTCAAGACCACGATTGCCGCGGTGCCCGGCGTCAGCAACGTGACCGTCTCGTTCGAGGCGAAGACCGCGACGGTGACGTTCGACGATGCCAAGACCAACACCGAGGCCATCGCAGCCGCCAGCACGGACGCCGGCTACCCGGCCCATCCGAAGCAAAAGCAAGGCGGCCAGGATGGCTGACCCTGCTGCGAACCGCGCAGGGCTGGCGGGCGCGGTCTGGCGCTTTTCCTCATGGCCCTAGCCATCGGCGTCGGGGCTCATGGGCTCCATCATCGGCGCGGCCTGCAAGATAGAGAATCACAAGGAAAGCAAGAAACCATGAACGACTGCTGCGCAACCTCCTCGTCCCAGAGCAAGCCTTCGGCTTCCCCAGCCGCACCGAGCTTTGTCGTGCGGCCGGGCGTGACGTTTCCTGACTGGTCGGTCGTCACATCGCCGGCGGTCAAGGAAGCCCTTGAGGCGATGGTCGGCTCCGACCATGTGCTTAACCGGTGGAGCGGCTACGATCCCGCCGCGGATCGGGTTCGCGTTGCGCTGCTGCGGCTCTACGCCGAAGACGGGCGGGCGCCGGCCATCGGCGCGCTCGCCGACCGTGCGGGGTTGAGCGCGCCGGCCATCCGGCCCCTGCTTGAAGACCTCAGCCGCCGCGATCTGGTCGTGCTCGACGGCGAGCGGATCGTCGGCGCCTATCCCTTCACCGATCGCGACACCGGGCACCGGGTCACGCTCGACGGACGAGTTCTCAGTGCCATGTGCGCGGTCGACGCGCTCGGCATCGGGGCCATGACGAACCGCGACGCCGCGATCGCTTCGCGGTGCCGCCAATGCGGCGCGCCGATCCGGATCGCCACACGGGATGAGGGCCGGGCTTTGGCTGACATCGCGCCGGCATCAGCGGTCGCATGGCTCAGCGTTCGCTATGAAGGCGGGTGCGCCGCAAGCTCGCTGTGTGCGACGACCGCCTTCTTCTGCTCGGACGACCATCTTTCCGCATGGCGCTGCCAGCGTTCCGCGGAAGCGCCCGGGTTTCGGCTGTCGATCGAGGAAGGGCTGGAGGCGGGCCGCGCCCTGTTCGGGCCGAGCCTTGCGGGTCTCCACATGCCATCGAAGAGCCCAGCGACCACCGACCGTTCCTTCCGCGCCAATCGCGGCAATGGCGGGGCCTACGACCTCGTCGTGATCGGCGCCGGTTCTGCCGGCTTCTCGGCCGCGATCACGGCGGCGGACGAGGGCGCTGAGGTGGCGCTCGTCGGCAGCGGCACGATCGGCGGCACCTGCGTCAATATCGGTTGCGTACCCTCCAAGACCCTGATCCGCGCCGCTGAGACGTTGCACAATGCGCGCGCGGCGGCCCGGTTTGCCGGTATCTCGGCCGAGGCCGAGCTGACCGACTGGCGCGAAACCGTCCGGCAGAAGGACGCCCTCGTTTCCGAGTTGCGCCAGGCCAAATACGTCGATCTGCTGCCGGCCTATAACGGCATCGCCTATCGCGAAGGGCCGGCGCGCCTCGTGGACGATGGTGTCGTCGTCAACGGCGCACGCATCCCGGCCGGCAAGATCATCATCGCGACCGGTGCGCGGCCGGCGGTGCCCGTCATTCCCGGCCTCGAGACCGTGCCCTATCTCACCAGCACGACCGCGCTAGACCTCGAGGAACTGCCCCGGTCGCTGCTCGTCATCGGCGGCGGCTATGTCGGGGCGGAGCTCGCCCAGATGTTCGCCCGTGCCGGCGTCGAGGTAACGCTCATCTGCCGCTCCCGTCTGCTCCCCGGGGCCGAGCCCGAGATCGGCGCTGCGCTGACCGTGTATTTCGCAGGCGAGGGGATCACGGTCGTCTCCGGCATTGCCTACCGCGCGATTCGCAAGACCGGGAACGGCATTTCCCTCACCGTGGCACGCGACGGCCAAGAAACGACGATCGACGCCGATCGGGTGCTGATCGCCACCGGCCGCACGCCCAACATCGAAGGCCTGGGGCTCGCCGGGCATGGGATCGCCATTGCGCCAAATGGCGGCATCGTCGTCGACGACTGCATGCGCACGTCCCGCGCCGGCATCTATGCCGCCGGCGATGTCACCGGCCGCGACCAGTTCGTCTATATGGCCGCCTATGGCGCCAAGCTCGCGGCGAGGAACGTGCTCAACGGCGACAGCCTGCGCTACGACGACAGCGCCATGCCGGCGATCGTGTTCACCGATCCGCAAGTGGCGAGTGTCGGCATGACCGAAGCCACGGCGCGCGCCGCCGGACACGCGGTTCGCACCTCGACAATCGGTCTCGACCAGGTGCCACGTGCGCTTGCGGCCCGCGACACCCGCGGGCTCATCAAGCTCGTCGCCGATGCTCGCAGCGGCAAGCTGCTCGGCGCGCACATCCTGGCGCCGGAAGGCGCCGACAGCATCCAGACGGCCGCGCTTGCCATCCGGCAGGGTCTCACGGTCGACGATCTCGCGGAGACGATCTTTCCGTATCTCACTACTGTAGAGGGACTGAAGCTCGCGGCGCTGGCGTTCGGCAAGGACGTCGCCAAGCTGTCCTGTTGCGCCGGGTGAGGCTGTCGCAGGAATCCGTCGTACGCAACGGGATCGAGCGGTGCCATGTGAGTTTGCAGGCAAGCGCCTGCGCCTTCACGCGTTCCCGGCAAGCGCGATGTAGTGGACCGAATGGACGGTGTTGGCGTCGAAGCGGAGCTCCTTCGGCGGGTTGAACTGCTCGAGCACCAGTTCGGCGGTGTTGTGGCGGACGAACTTCTTGACGTAGGCGAGCAGTGCGCCGTTTTCTTCGAGCCGGATTTGGGCAATCACATAGTCGCCGCGCCTCACCGTGCGTTTGGGGTCGACGAAGCAGACCTCGCCGTCCTCGTAGCGCGGATACATCGAATCGCCGGAAACCGAGACCGCGTAGGCGCCCGAAATGTCCGAGAGAATCGGCGGCGCCATGACTTCGTACAACACATTGCCGTTCATTATGAATTCACCGTCCACCCCGCCGACGGCCTGGCCGAAGACGGGGATCTTCTTGCCTTTGCCGACGATCCGGGCCCCAACCTCAGCGTTGGGCTTGTCGACCTCGGGGGGCGCGGGCGCGGTGCCGTTACCCGCCCGCCGGTCGCCTTCCATCAGCCAGTACGGATCGACATTGAAGCGGCGGCCGTAGATCTTTGCCTCGGCGAGCTCGAAGTCGTTCTGGCCGTTTTCGTGGGCGCGATAGGTCGAGGCGACGACGCCAAGCGCGTTGGCGGCATCGGAGGCAAACCGATAGCCGGCCTTCTGGCGCGCCTCGCGCAATCTCTCAGCTTTGTCGCTCATGGCTCGGAACATAGTCGCTCATGGCTCGGAACATAGCGACACGAATAACACAAATCATGTTGACATGGCAACACGAATAATGTCATTCATGAGGACATGGAAACACGAACCACGGAGGGCGGCTATGAAGGGACGGCAACGTAAGATTTTACCGATCTTCATTCGGCTTGCGCCTTTCAAGCGGTTGGCGGTGCCCTAGATCAACCTTGTGGGCATTGCCGCGAAAGGTGCCCAGGGGGATTGCGGGACGGCAGAAGGGCGCCGCGCACGATCTTCCCGGTTTTTGAGGTGTGGGCGGAGGCGGAAGTCCGCTTCCTAAATCTGCGCGCCCAAGTTTCTTGGGGCGCGGGGTGTGAACGGAAGGCGCCTTCGCACGTTCCCCGAGCATGGGTTGCGGGGTGCGGACGGAAAACCGCTTCGCACTTTTCCTGCACCCCGGGGTTTCTTGGGGCGCGCGGTGCGGACGGAAAACCGCTTCGCACTTTTCCTGCACCCCGGGGTTTCTTGGGGCGCGGGGTGCGGACGGAAAACCGCTTCGCACTTTTCCTGCACCCCGCGGAACTGATCGCCGCTCTCCTCCCCGGCGATCAGCGCGAAGCCCTGTCGGCTGCAACCGACAGGGCTTCGCATCCGCTCTGCATGTCGTCCGGCCGTGGCCGGGCGGCGAGGGAGGTCCCGCCGGCCGGTTCGGCTCGTGCGGGAATTCGAGAACATCGATGGGATGTGCAGCGAAGTCGGCGTCGCGACGGGGAAAGTCCGCGCGGGGCAGGATGCGGCGCGCCCTTGCTTGATCAAGCCCTTGCTTGATCACCTGGAGCGGCGCGCCGAGGGGATTCAGATTGTTGCGGCGTCCGGCAAGGTTCGGCGCTGCTCGTGAAAGGCGGAAGGCAGGATGAGGGGTGCGGCATTGCGGATCTCGGCGATCGTGGAGGCGCTGGTGGAGGCGGGGGCGACGCCGGAGATGATCCTTTCGGCGGTTTCGGTCGCCGAGGCGCATGCGCTCGACCCGTTGGAACGACGCCGGGCGTCCGACCGCGCCCGCCAGCAGCGCCGCCGGCAGAGGCTGGCGCGCGAGGAGGCGGAAGCCGACGAAACGAATGGCGCGGCGCGTCACGCGACGGCCGGTGACGGCCACGTGACGGAGCGTGACGCCCCCCTTCCCGATAAAGAAAGGTCCCCCGGACCCCCTAAAGAAATTAACCCAACCCCGAACCCGATAACCCCGAACCCAATCGCCGCTGGGCTGGTCGCTGGCCGGGTCGAAGAGGCTCTGCCTCGGGGCGGCGAAAAGCCGGAACGGGCGCACGGGCAAGCCAGGTATCGACAGGCCGATCGCGGTGAAGCCAATCGCGGTGAGGCCAATCGGAGCGGGGGCAGGCGGCGGGGGACGCGGCTTCCCGATGCTTTCGTGCCCGACTGGGATTTCGCGGCGGGCGCGGGCTTCGGCCGGGCGGCGGCGGAGGCCGAGTTCGAAAAATTCCGCGACTACTGGCGCGCCAAGGCCGGGCGCGAGGCGACCAAGCTCGACTGGCAGGCGACCTGGCGCAACTGGATCCGCAACGCCGGCCGGCCGCGGGCCTTCGGCGGGCGGGCGCCGCCGGGTGGGACCAGCGGGAAGGGCAATTTCAGGGCGCACCAGGACGAGGTGCAACGCGAACTCGACAGGGCATTGGGACGGGCAGGCGATGACGACTTTACCGGCACGACTTTCGAACTTGAACGAAGAAATTGGCAGGCTCGCCGATAGGCTGAGGCCGGCGCCGCCGGAGCGCGTGGCCGAGTGCCTCGACGCGCTGAAGCGCGGCGGCATGGCGGCGCCGGCTGCAATCGCGCCCGCCGATTTCCTGCGCGAATACACGCTGGCGCTTTCGAACGTGCCGGCATGCGGGCTGATGACGGCGATCCTGAAGCTGAAGCGCGGCGAATATGCGACGGTCAATCCCGCCTTCATGCCGCTGCCGGCGGAGCTCGCCGCGCTCGCTCGAAAGGAGGCGCTGGGCGTCCGGGAGGACATGGCCCGGGCGCGGGCGACGGTGGAGACCCTGCAGGCGCTGTCGCGACCCAAGCCTTCGCCGGAAAGCAAGGCGCGTGTGCGGGCGCTTCTCGCCCGCTATCGCGGGCAGGCCGAACTGCCGGCGGCGGACGCACCGCCTTCGCAGGAGCGGGGCCGATGACGCGGGCACGCTCGGTCGCGGCGCAATCAATACGCGCACTTCATCCCTGTGCTTGTCACAGGAATCCAGCGCGCCCAAGTCCTTTGACGCGGGAGAATCTTGCGCACGGCGGATGCGGGGCGCCGCTTTCGCAGCGTCGGTATGGGCCGGACGGAGTCATGTACGGCGCGGACGCGCCGTGGCTGGATTCCTGTGACAAGCACAGGAATGAGGGAGCCTGGGGTTGGCCGCACAAGACAACGGCAAGGACGACGGAGTCTCAGGGCTGATCGCGCAAGACAAGCGCAAGGGAAACGGAGCCCTGTAGTTGGCTGCACGGCGGCATCAACCGTCGCAAGCCCTCCCGCTGGCTCGATGAAATTTAGCCGGCGAATGAATTGATGCAAATCAGGCCACCAAACGAGGCCGGCGGAAGCGCGTCGGCAGGGGAAACCGGAGATATCAATGACGAACCATTCGGACGGGACACAGTCGCAACTGGCGCGCCTCACCCGGCATTACGGCGCCGTGCGCGAACGGCTGGTGCGGCCGGCAAACGCGGTCGTATCGGTCGCCGCGGCGGCGGAGCTCGAAAGGCGGCTTCAAGCACTTGCGAGCGACAATACAGCGAAGGCGCGGCGGATCGCGGCGCTGGAGACGGAGCTTGCCGATGCCGGGGCGCGGCTGATCGCGCAGGCGCAGGCGCTTCTTGGGCGATATGCGGGCGAGGAGCCTGAGGACGGCGACCGGCCGCCGGTCGAGGAGATCGTCGCGGCCGTGCTCGAACGCTTCCCCGGTGTCACCTGGGAAGACATCATCAGCGTGCGGCGCGAGCGCCGGCTGGTCGAGCCCCGGCACGCCTGCATGCGCGCGGTCTACGACGCCCGCAAGGACCTCTCGCTGCCGCTGATCGGCCGCATCTTCCGCCGCAAGCACACGACCGTGCTCGGCGTCGTACAGCGGCGATCGGCGGATGCTTGAGCCGGCTGTGGCGCTACAGCGCCGCGCGTCTCATCAGACGCGCAAAGGACGCTGTAGCACTTCGAATTGCTGCATGTTTTTGTCCTTAATCGGCTACGATTTAAGGACAAATGCAGTGGCGAGTGATTCAAGCGTTTCAAGCGCTTGCGCGCGATTTCAGAGAAATCGATTCATGTTCTCCGGTCGCGACCGGGCGACGACCGCACACACTTTTCCCACCCCGCTTCTTTGCTGGCGCGGGGTGGACGGAAAACCGCTTCACACTTTTCCTACCCCGCTTCCTTTGTTTGGCGCGGGGTGGACGGAAAACCGCTTCACACTTTTCCTACCCCGCTTCCTTTGTTTGGCGCGGGGTGGACGGAAAACCGCACACACTTTTCCTACCCCGCTTTTTGAAAGGACCCGAAAATGACGAGCAAAGCCCAGAAGCTGCGTGCAAAGCGCAAGGCCCAGCTTGGACGCCCGCGCAAGGTGAATGCCGAGCGCTTCGCCTGCGGCAAGATCCGGCCGGAATGGTCGAAAAAGGAGAACGAAAAGGAGGCGATCGCGGTGGCGCTCGCCGCGCGCAAGCGCATGCACGGGCTGGAGACGACGAGCGCCTTTGCCGGCTACACGCTCGGCCGCCTCTTCCTCGACGGGCGCATCACCGCCGAGCAGCGCGAGGCCGGCGACGACTATGCCGTGGCGATGGCGCGTTACTATCACCTGAACGGCATTCCCTATCCGAGCGTGCGCGCCCAGGCGCTCGACCGCGTGGCGGGGCATCCGGGCGAGACGACCGAGGAGCGCGCCCGGATGGCGCTGAAGGCCGCCGACCGGATGATGCGGCTCGACGGCGTGCTTTCCGGATGCGCGGAAGGACGGCAGGTCAAAACCACGGTCTTCAACGTCTGCGTCATGGACTACGAGGGTCTGCGGCTGATGCCGGAGCCGCAACTCGCCTGGCTGAGGCGGGGGCTGAATGCGCTCATCTTCGACAAGGGCTTGCGCGAATATGGGGAGGGCGGTGCTTCGTTTGAGTGACAATAGGAATATTATCCTTGACCAAGGCACGCCGGTTCGAAAGCCTGGATCCTGCCTGGCGCGAACCTTCCTTGGTCAGTTCATCATCGTGGAGATGGTGATCGCTAGAGAGACTATTTGAGACAAGGCCCCGTTCCGGCGGGGCCTCTGCTTGTGCGAAGGCGTGAACTGCGGAGGCGTCGCGAGGCGGAATTGTGTAGCAAATGCCACCAGTCGGTGGTCGTGATCGGTCTCCGCTTGTGCCAGAAGCGGAGATGAGGTGTTCAGGCGTCTAGCCTTTCTTTGCCGTTACAATGTGGGCATCCATCGGCATAATGATTTCGCCTGAAGGCACGACAAACTCCGCAAGCGCACTCTCAGATTCCGCAGCGAGAGTTGCCATCGCATCGTCGCTGAGCATGTCGGCCAGGGGCGAGGCTTTAACCTCGATACGTACGAATTCCTTTACAGACGCGAACCGGATCGAACCCTTGTGGTGAGTAACTTTGGCCCGGGAAATGCCACTGTCGACAAATAGCTTGGCGAGCTCGGCTTGATCGCCAAGGACGAAAGGCGCTGCCAGCACGTCTGCTGCCCGACCTTCGCACCCTCGGGCCGCGATATCCACGAGTATCTGGTAACCACGGGCGCGGCCGATCGGTGCCCAAGCGGCGACCGCAAGGCGTCCTCCTGGCACGAGAGTGCGCCACATCTCACATAGGGAGGTCACGCGGTCCGGAAAATACATCAGCGCGAACTGGCTGACCACGATGTCAAAACTCGCATCCTCGAAAGGAAGAGACGCCGCATCGCCGTGTCGCCATTCTATTCTCGGCTCGGTTCGCGCTGCGACCGCCAGCATCTCCTGATTCAGATCGAGACCAACGACCTGACCTTCTTCCCCAACCCGCCTGAGGGCCTCGCGTGCAAGCACGCCTGTCCCGCAGCCAACGTCGAGAACTTTGTTACCCACCTTGATTCCAGCAGCGTCGGCGACCGGTCCGGCCCAAGCGCCGAAGATCGCAGGTACGAAACAGGACTCGTAGACTTCGGCAGCGCCCGTTGAGACCTGCCAGCGTTCAGGCTCGGCCATGAGGATCACTCCAGTTATACCGCGCGGCCGTTCCGCAGGCCGCGTTACCCAGGATGGATACTTCGCCCACGCAGATGTATCCTTGCTCATGGCAAAGTCCCATGCCCATGCGTCTCAATCATTTGCTGGATCGTCTGTCGTGGAGCTCCGGCACAGTCCATCGCGCCCAGCGGAAAAGGCGAAGACGTCGCCTCATCCAGGTTACGGGCGGACCGACGCCTTGTCGGATGTTCTGAGAGTGGTGAAGCTTACCGGTGCTTTGTTCTTCATCTCGCAGGCGTCGACTCCCTGGGGGACGGAAGTACCCCGGGCGGAGACCTTCGCACCGATTATCCTGCCACGCGCGCGGCATGTGTTTTCCTACCACATCGTCCTCAAAGGTTCCGGCTGGGCCGGCATTCCGGGCGTCGCTTCCACGTCCTTCGAGGCAGGTGACGTACTGGTATTCCCGCATGGCGATCGCCATTCACTGCTCAGCGCACCAGGACAGCCGCCGGAGTTCGATGCCGCCGCGACGTTGCAATTCTTCCGCGACATGGCGGCCGGTAAAATCCCGTTCGTGATCCAGGAGGGCGGCGGCGGCCCAGAGCGGACCGACATCCTGTGCGGCTTCCTCGCATGCGACATGCGGCCGTTCAACCCGGTGCTCGCGAGCATGCCGCGGCTTCTGCATGTCAAGCGCCGCCCAAAGGGCCAACCCGACCTGCTCGAGCGGTTGATCGAACTTACGCTGGCTGAGGCGCAGAGCGACCGCCCCGGGCGCGAATCCATTCACATGAGGCTGAGCGAGCTCATGTTTGTGGAGGTGGTGCGGCGTCATCTCGAGACCCAGCCCATGGGCGAAACCGGCTGGCTGGCGGGACTGCGGGACGCTTCTGTCGGCTGTGCCCTCGCCCTCCTGCATCGCAGCCCCGCTTATCCTTGGACGTTGATTGAATTGGCGCGGCAGGCGGGCGTCTCGCGTGCAGTTTTGGCGAACCGCTTTGCCCATCTCGTCGGATATCCGCCGATGCAGTATCTGACGCTCTGGCGTATGCAGATCGCCGCGAATCTCCTTGCCGAGCGGTCGATGAAGGTGGCGGCCGTCGCGTACGAAGTTGGATATCAGTCTGAGGCGGCGTTCAGCCGGACCTTCAAGAAGATCACAGGGGTCACACCCGCTGCTTGGTCTATTCGCGAGGCCACCTGATGGCCTTGGCAGAGCGCATTCCGGAGCCACTGCGCGAAACGGCGACTTTGGGCCAGAAGCGAGACAGCGCTCTCGGCCTGGGAGGTGTGGGGTAGGGACCCGGATGCAGTCTATTTGCGCTGCCGATGCGAATGCGTTGCAAGGAAAGCGTGAGATCCACCCCACAAAGGGGGAGGTCATCTTCATCAAGAACGCGGCGTGTGGTAATTTTCTGAGACGTTGAACTTGTGGAGATAAAGGTGAATCTGGAGGATCTTTATCGCCTGCTGCGGAAGGGCCATGTCCAGGCGCAAGGCATAATCGACACAGTCCCCGATCCTTTGATCGTCCTCGACGAGAAGTTGTGCGTACTGAGCGCCAGCCGGGCCTTCTTTGAAAAATTCAAGGTCGACCGCGATGAGACGATCGGGCAGCACTTCTACGCACTCGGCAATCGGCAATGGGACATCCCCGAGCTGCGGCGCCTGCTGGAAGAGGTAATCCCGAAGAGCACGGCGGTGGTGGACTTCGAGGTAGAGCACGAATTTCCGAGCATCGGCCATCGGACGATGCTCGTCAGTGCCCACCGGCTGTTCCATCCCGACAACAACAGCCGCACCTTGCTACTCTCGGTCGTCGATGCCACGGAGCGACGTCGACGCGAGGCGGAGAAGGACATTCTCCTCGGCGAACTGCGGCATCGGATGAAGAACCTGCTGGCGTTGGTTCAGGCGATGGCGCGACAGACCACGGCCGCCGGCCGCTCCGGCGCGGAATACCGCGACGCCTTCCTTGGCAGGTTCAACGCGCTCGTGCAGGCCCATGACATGGCTTACTCGCAGGAGGGCGAGATTGACCTTCAGGCGATGCTGGAGCGAATGCTCGAGCCCTATTCGGAGGGGCCAACAGGCGTTCTCGTCGTGCCGGGGCCGGCCGTGCGGCTGGAGTCGAGGCAAATCATGTCGCTGAGCCTCATCCTGCACGAACTCGCGGTCAATGCGATCAAACATGGCGCGCTTTCGATACCCACCGGACAGATCCGCCTCCGCTGGGAGTTGGAACAGGCGAGCGCCGGGCGCCTGCGGCTGGTCTGGCAGGAAAGCGGCGGCCCCCCGGTTGCGCCACCGGCCTCTTCCGGGTTCGGCACGCAGCTCATCGAATTCGCCGCGAGCCGCGAACTCGGCGGACGTGTGGAACTTAACTATGCGCCCACGGGTTTGGTGGTCGAGATCGTCGTCCCCATAGGAGCGGTCTCATGAAATCGAGATTGGTCCCGTGCAAAAGACCGTGCTTATCGTGGAGGACGAGTTCCTCATCGCGATGGATCTCAAGCTTTTGCTTGAGCAACGCGGCTGGTGCGTACTCGGACCCGCGGCGACGGTGGGGGAGGCGCTCGACCTGTTGAGCGACGAATTGCCTGCCGTGGCGATCCTCGATGTAACCTTAAGGGACGGCCAGGTGACGCTCGTGGCGGAGGCGCTGCGCGCGCAAAACGTACCGTTCGTCGTGGCAAGCGCCTATAGCAATCCGGAGCTCATCGGCGGAGAGGTCCTGAACGGCGCGCCGAATGTCGGCAAGCCGACCGAGGAGCGTCGCTTGTTGAAGGTGCTGGAGCAGGCGATCCGATCTGGCCCGTAATTGCCAGCGTCCTTTGCGCGTCTCATAAGACGCGCGGCGCTATAGGTGAGTTCAAGAGCTTTTCACGGTTTCATCGAAACAGGTCAGTGGCCTCAATGAAGGCCGCGCAAATTCGCGTGTTCCCCAGAAATCGCGTGTTTCAGGGGAACTTTTGGCATCAAGCCCGATTGTACACTTGGCTCACGGATGGAGCGAACTGGTGGCACGCGGCCGGAATGCAGCAATGCATCGGCGAGTGCTTCAACTGTTATTGCGTCTGTCTCTCGACCCAATGCTCAGCAGACTGCGAGCGCCCACTGCGCGTTTCCTCAAATCGGAGCCGATTTGAAGACAAAAACATGCAGCGATTCAAGGTGTTACAGCGTCCCTTGCGCGTCTGAAAGGACGCGCGGCGCTGTAGTGTCGGGCAGATGGTTATTGATGTAAGTACGGCTGTCAAAGGCGTGCGATGGTTGGCGATCATCATGGTCGGCGCCTGCTGCGCCACCTGTACGACGACGCAAGCGCCGAACACGAACCGCGGCAAGGCATATGTTTCCGAAAAGCTATTGCGTGTGAAGGCGAGCCCGCGGGTCGCCTACAGCAAGAAAAGCCCCAAGGGCGGCGGCCGTTATGTGGTCGGCAAGCCCTATGTGGTGAAAGGCAAACGCTATTATCCCAAGGAAGATCCGAACTACGACAGGGAGGGTGTCGCTTCCTGGTACGGCTCGGCGTTTCGAGGGCGCCGGACCGCAAACGGCGAGGTTTACTATCCCGATCGCCTTTCGGCCGCGCATCCGACCCTTCCCTTGCCGAGCTACGTGCGGGTGACCAATCTTGAAAACGGTTCTTCGCTCATCCTGCGCGTCAACGATCGCGGTCCCTATCACAAGGGTCGGATCATCGACATTTCCAGAAAGGCCGCGGACATGCTGGATCTGAAGCACCGCGGCACGGCCTCCGTTCGGGTGCAGTATGTGGGTCGCGCCCGCCTGGGCGGAAACGATATGCCTTATCTCATGGCCTCCTACGCCAGGAAGGGTGATCGCTTCCCGACTGTCAATCCGGAGCCTCGGATCGCAACTGGCGTGATGGTGGCCTCGATCGGCGATCACTTGCGGAGCGACCGTCAGTCCCCCTGGTCGACGCAGGCGAACCTTGCCGGGAATACGCCGGGCGCCTCCTACCGGACGGGTACCAACGCCGCGATCGCATCAGCGGATCAGAATTTTGGCTTCATGCCTGAGGGCGAGGTTCGCCGTCGCAACGGCATGATCACGGGCGGCGATGCAGCGGTCCGCGACGTGGTCACGCCTGATGTCAAATATTGCCTGGAAGAGCAGAGCGACGACGGTGTCAGCGACATGTGCGCGCTTCCGGTTCTCCCTCTACCGGGTGTCGATCGCGGCAGGCGTCTGATCGGGGTGGTCTGGCGACGCCGCGCTTGCTTAGGCGGCTACCGCTTGCGAGGGACAACAATCAGTCTTGCCGGTAGCGCAGTGCTTCCCTCCTATCGTCATCCCCGGGCTTGACCTACTGCATGTATCAGAGCCAGGGCGTCGACACCGTGGGTGACTTCGGCAACCCGTCGAAGCGGCGGGCGGTGTGCGCAGCCGCCGGTCTGTCGGCCGTCCGGCGGGCGATCCGGGGCCGCGCGTTGAAGAGAGATCCACTTACGCTTGGCGGCGGCGGCCGGCAGGCGTAAAATATTACGCCTCAGGCCCGGGGGGACACCATGCGGGCGCTCTTTTTCCTGCTGCTGCTGATCGCGACGTCTTGCGGGACAGTGCTTGCCGCCGACGTCGACGCGGCAATCGTGTTTGCCGTCGATGCGTCGGCCTCGATCGATCGGTCCACCGCAAGACTGCAACGCGACGGGCATGCGCGCGCGCTTTCCGAGCCGAGGGTGATCGCCGCCATTTCCACGGGATTGAACGGCTGCGTCGCCATCGCCTACCTGGAATGGTCGAGCCCGGGGCTGGCGCGGCTGGTGCTGCCGTGGACGGTGATATGCAACCGCGCCGATGGCCTGATGGCGGCTGAGGCGATCCGAAGGGATGGAGCCGACGGCGACGGCTGCGCGACTTATTGCGCGACATCGATATCATCGGCGATCGCCGCCGGCAGCGCGCTTCTCGGTGCATATGGGGGCCACGCGCGGATGAAGGTCATCGACATTTCCGCCAGCGGAACCAACAACGATGGTCCGCCGATCGGGCCAAGCCGGCTCGATGCGCTGAGGAGCGGGTACATCATCAACGCGATCGCCATACCGCAGGTGAGGGGTGGGGTCGCCTACCGTATGCTCGGCTATTTCATCGACAATGTCATAGGAGGCAGCGGCGCGTTCGCTCTTGAGCCAGTAACCGCCGACGACTACGCCGTGGCCTTGCGCAAAAAGCTGCAGAACGAAATCAGCAAGGCGACCGGTTCGGCGTCCCGCTATGAGATTGCATCGGGAAGGCCGGCGTTTTCGGGCCGGTGACAGAACCTGCCGGCAGGTTTGCTTGAACCGGCTGCGCTTCAAGGAAGCCGCGTCACTCCTCATTACCTAAGCCGGATCCGATTTAGGGAAACATGCATAGGGCTGGCTGGATTCCTGTGACAAGCACAGGAATGAGGATCGGAGGAGAAGCCGTACCGTACCGCAACCAACGAGGCGCAGCAGGCTACTGTCGTGTACTGTGGCGTCCGATTGGACGCGCGCTGTCACGACGCGGTAGAGCATCCCGCTTTCAAGTGGAATCACTGAAAGCGGATAAGATGCTCTAGAATCAAAGAGCTAGAGCGTCCTTTGTACGTTCACTTGAACGCACGGCGCTCTAGATCATTTCATTGTTTCACTGAAACACTGAAATGATCTAACTCCTTGAAACCACGCAATTCCGCTCAGGGAGCTGTCGGCGGGGGTGTGACACCCAGATAGTAGTCGCCCTGGTGGCTACCCTGGTATTCGTTGGTGTAGCGGTCGCGGGCCGCACCCAGGTTCGCCGGCGGTATCCGCCGCTGGTAATAGATGCTGCCGGTAGGCGCCGGATCGACGTAGATCACGTCCGGTGCCGGATCGGCGTAGTAGATGCTGCCTGTCGGCGTGCGATCGACATAGTACATGTCGGCAAAGGCCGGTGCGGCTGCGCCGACAAGGGCGGATGTGAGGACGAATGTTTTCAGAGAAACTCTCATGGCATTGCTCCTGTGTCCGTTGCAGCATCCGGCCCCAGCACGGATGCCATGCAGCATACGTCCTCTCTCCGGCGTCAAACGCACAAAAAACACCTCCTGCATGTTACCCCTAAAACGGTCCCGGTTTAAGGGAACATGCAGGCACGAACGCTGCGGTTGAAACAATAACGCGGTACCGGCGAGAGCGTTCCCGCTACAGCGCCGCGCGTCCTATCAGACGCGCAAAGGCCGCTGTAACGCTTTGAATTGCTGCATGTCTTTGTCCTTAAATCGAAGTCGATTTAAGGACACATGCAGTAGAGGCGCGGCCGGGCGAGGGCAAAAGCGCGGCGTCGCCTTCCTCGGCTGGGCTGATTTCACTCAGGCATTGCCGAGAATTCCCTCATTCTTGTGCTTGTCACAGGAATCCAGCGCGCCCAAGTCCTTGGGCGCGGGAGACCCTTGCACGCAACGTACACCGCTCTCTCAGCACCTGTGTTGCCGGCGAACGGAGTCATTCACGGCGCCGACGCGCCGTGGCTGGCAACTGTGCCAAGTACAGGAATGAGGGACTCCGGAGTTGCGCGTGTGCCGCCGCTCACGCCTCGATGCGGATCGGGGTGCCGTCGGGGACGAGCGACCAGATTTTGCGCATTTCTTCGTCGGTGACGGCGATGCAGCCGTTGGTCCAGTCGAGGAGGAGGTGGAGCGAGCCGAGGAAGCCCCAGCCGTTCGGCAGGCCGTGGATCATGATGTCTCCGCCGGGGTTTTCACCGGTGGCCGCGGCGTGCGCCTTATCGGCGGCGTCGGGGTAGGAGATGTGGAGGCTGAGGTGAAAAGAGGAGTTCGGGTTGTGCCAGTCGATCAGGTAGTCGCCTTCCGGCGTTCGCCGGTCGCCCTCGCGCTCCTTGTGGCCGAGCGGGTTGCCGCCAAGTGACACGCTGTATTCGCCAAGCACCGTGCCGTCGCGCAGGAGCTTGAGCGTGCGCGCGGACTTGTCGACCACTACCTCCTTTGCCTGCAGTTCGGGCGCCGCCATTTCGGGCGGGGTGCCGGAGCCACCGTGCCTTGCCGCAAGCGTATAGCCGCCCGCGCCGGCGATGACGAGCGCCGCCGCCAGGAGTGCTTTCTTCAGGATCCGTAACGCCGTCATCGCATGCCCCGTTTGAACGTCGATCATCGCAGGTTTCCTGCTGCATATTTCCTTAAATCCTGGCCGATTCAAGGGTAAAACATGCAGCAATTCGAAGTGCCATGGCGTCCCTTGCTCGCCTGAAGACGCGCGGCGCCGTAGAGCCCGCGCAACTTGCGTGCCGCGTCCCACGTTCTTCCGTAACAGGATGGCCGTTTCTATCAGTGCGTGTCGAAGCAAGGTGTGAAAGGGCGTCCCGCGGGCAAGAGATCGTGTTTTTTTGCGGCGGATCTCACGGCACCGCGATTCGGCCACTATTTGAAAGGCATGCTTTCCCGCTGCCTGCGTAATTCCTTGAATCGAAAACGATTAAGGACAAAAATACGCGGCAGCACTAAAGTGCTGCGGCGTCGTTTGTGCGTCACGTTTGACGCGCGGCGCTGTAGAGGAAAAGGTGAAGCCAATGAAGAGGCTAGCAATCATTGCCTTGTCGCTGGCGACGGCGCTGACGAGCGTTCCGCCGGCCATGGCGTTTCCCACGATTGCCGCGCCGGCGATGCCGAAGGTAGAAGTTCCGGAGGCGCAGCCGGTCCAGTACAGGCGTTATCGCGGCGGCTACAACCGTGGATATAGGGGCGGCTATCGTGGCGGCTACTATGGGCATAGACACCACGACGATGATGACGACGACGAGCTGGGCTGGGCGCTCGGCGGACTCGCGGCCGGTGCGATCCTCGGCGGACTGCTGGCGCAGCCGTATTACGGCGGGGGTTATTACAACGGCGGCTACTACAACGGCGGCTACTACAACGGCGGCTATTATGCCCCGCCTTACCGCCCGCGCTACTACGCGCCGCGCTATTACCGCCAGACCTACTACGGCAACGGGCATACGAGTTGGTGCTATGCGCGCTACCGGTCCTATCGGGCTTACGACAACACGTTCCAGCCCTATTACGGTCCGCGCCGGGTGTGCGTCTCGCCTTACTATTGACGGGTGATCGGGTGCTGAGAGTGCTGCGCGTTCAAACGAACGCGCGGAGGCAGCGGATTGCCACGAGTTTGTCCCTACAGCGCCGCGCGTCTTATCGGACGCGCATGTCTCCTCAAATCGAGGTCGATTTAAGGAGACATGCAGTAGCGTTCATCTCCACGTGTGACGTCCGGATGGATGCTGTACTCGAAATCCATGGGGAGCTGCGTCTCGCAGCCGTCAAGCCACCGCACGCTGCGCGCAACACGGCTGATACCCAGTTCACGCAACTGTGCGTCGCTCAAATCGTCGATCCCGACTGCCGGGCTACCTCCCCACGTTCTCCATCGGATGGCCAAGGTGCTGAGCCTTGCGAGAAGCCGCAGGAGACCGCTGGTATGTCCAGCCAAGGGCTTGGCGACCTCTGAGTCGACCGTTGTCCGACCGACATCATCGACCGGATGGAGATTGGCCTTCGACTTTTGCTCAAGGTTCCCGCGAAGGCGCTTCCGCTGGTCCCGGGGCGCGACAACGGCTCGCAGGCTCGCCGGGCCGTCGTGCCGACGCGAGGCTTTCTCCGGTCCGACGGGCGTTCCCGGCCGCGTCGCCTGATGCGGGGCCGGCGCAAGGGTGGTGGTATCGTCCATGACAGCCTCCATATGGTTCGAAGGTCCTGCGCTCCCTGCAGCGCCGCGCGTCGCATGCGATTCAGGGGAAATGCAGTAGACCTGAAAGAGGCTGAATTCTGGGGGATACGACCAGCGTCGTAATTAAGCCCGCCCAAATAGTTCTCAAAACTTCCAAACGGGCTGAAGCCGGATGAGGAAAAGTGTGCTCGGTTTTCCGCCCGCATCCCGCGTCGCAACTTATTTGGAATCGATCACGTTTATGATCTGAGTAGGGCTCGAGGAAACATGCGGCAGCCGGCATATGCGAGAGGGTTGCGGAAACGCGCGTCTTTCATTGCCCGATGGTGTATAATCGTCGGAGGGATCAATCCTGCCGCGAAAATCGTTCCTTCAAGAAGGAAGGGAAAGGTGAAGCCCGTGAAGATTGCAGCGACCATCGCACTCGCGCTCCTGACCGCCGTTCCGGCCGTGCCGCCGGTTCAGGCCCAGACGCCGTGCATCGGCGTCTGCACCGGCGTGCCCCTCAGGGGCAATTATGGCAACAACTACGGGACCGGCTATCGGGGCATCTCCCGCCACGATCTCTTCATCGAGCGGGAATACCGGGACTTCCAGGTCAATCGCTATCCGAACTCGGGTGCGGCCGCGCGCTATCGCGGCCAGCCCTACGACATCGGCATCGGCCCGGGCGCGACCGTCGGCGGCCCGAAGCCGCCCGCGCTCGACCCGGGACGCGTTCGCCGGCAGCAGCAGCTGATCCGCTACGACGCCAACGCCCACGCGCGCTGGTGCCGCGAGCGCTACATCTCCTACCGCTCGACCGACAATACTTTCCAGCCGCACGAGGGTCCGCGCCGCGCCTGCAATTCGCCATATAACTGAGCGGGCAGGGAGGTTCGGCGTGCTACGGCGAGCCTGGCGTACCGACTCCGGCACATACGGCCGCTGTCGCGCACTGCATTCGTATGCAACGGGCACCGAGCCTCAACGGCAAGGCGGGCCCGTTTTATGGGGGAGGGAAACCAATGGAAACCGGGCAAAATTTGGCTGAAAGCACATCTTTGGCCAGCACCGACGATGCTCAAGCCATGTTCAACAAACACCTGGCAACGTACCGGAAGATCGTCGGCGAGAACCTCATGTTTCATCGTGAGGTCTATGGCTTGCTTCAGAACGTGCTCTCCCAGGAGATGCTGAAGCCGTTCAAGTTTCTCGATATCGCCTGTGGGGATGCGGTCGCCTCAGCGGCTGCGCTGAAGGGGAGCGCCATCGACCACTATTACGGGATCGACCTCTCTGCGCAGTCCCTGGAGCTCGCAAGAGAATCGCTGAAAGCCTTGCCCTGTCCTGTCGATTTGCGGTGTTGCGATTTCGTCGAGGCAATGGCCGACTGGTCCGATGCCGTAGACGTCGTGTGGATCGGAATGTCGCTTCATCATCTGCAGCCGGAGGGAAAGGTCCGGCTGATGAAAGACGTGCACGATACCTTGAGCCGCAGCGGCCTGTTTCTGATCTGGGAACCCACCCTCCTCGAGGGGGAGAACCGAGCCGAATGGCTTGACAGGTTCTCGGCATATCGCAGCGTATGGGCCGCCATAACCGACGAAGAATTTGCAACGATGGAGGCCCATATGAGCCTCGCCGACTTCCCGGAGTCGGCCGACACATGGAAGGCGATGGGCCGTCAAGCCGGGTTCTCCCATGCCGAACAAATATTCCTGATGCCCAATCGTTTAGGGAGAGTCTTCCAGTTCAGGAACTGACATCGCGTTCCTGGCACGACTGCATGTATCCCCAAATCGGAGCCGATTCAGGGATACAAACATGCAGCATTTCAAAGTGCTACAGCGTTCCTTGCGCGTCTGATAAGACGCGCGGCGCTGTCGACGCACGGCGGCTGCAGGCACGCCCGCTCGCGCCCCGAGCCGGTCTCAGAAACTCCAGGACACGTGAAGCTTGCCCTCCCATACGTCGAGGTCATCCTGGCCGAAACTCAAGTATCCCGCCGTCGCCTCGATCTGAATGAAATCGTTCAGCAGCGTTCTGAAGCCGGAGCGAAGCGAAAACGCCCAGGGCGACGGCGTGACCTCGGAAAGGTCGCCGGTCAGGATCTTGCCGTCGTTCGGCCGCTCGAATTCGTATTGCGCGCCAACCTCGGCGAAGACCCGGAACGGCTGTCCGTCCGACAGGCGGAAGTTGCGGCTGACCTCGGTCGTCAGATCCAGGACGCCGTAGTTGAAGCTGCCGCCGGGAAGGGAAACGCTCACCGGCAGGTTGAGGATGTTGCCCGAGAGATCGTAATCATCGCTCTTCACGTGGGAATAGGTGACGGATACCTCCGGGCGGACGAAGTAGGCGCCGAACTTGTATTGGCCGTACAGCGAGACTTCGCCCGAAAGGCGCTCGGAATCGTAGTCGCCGCTGAGCACGCTCAAGTCGACGTCGTTGTCGGCCCGAAGCGGGCTGCCAATTCGTTGCGCGGGGACGGCAGGTCTGTGCCCTCAGTTCCGTCGTTCGGAGTATTGGATCGAGCTCCTGGAAGCCGACGGTCTGCTTGGGGGTGATAGCATCCGGAAAGCGCCAAAAACGCCATCCGATCTATGCGGGTCTTGCTGGCCCGCGATATCGCATCTCGTCAACGAACGCAGAAAACGCGGCCGAGTTTCGCTTTCGGCTCGGATAGTACAGGTGAAAACCTTCATAGAAGGGACACCAGTCGACAAGGACTTCCTGGAGACGGCCCTCCGCGATCAAGGGCGCAGCCACCTCCTGCGATATCCAGCACAGCCCCAGCCCATCAACCGCCCCGTTCAGCGCCGCTCCCGCGGTATTGAACGCGGATTGCCCCTCCACACGCAGACTGACATCGCGCCCGTCCGGGGAGCGAAATTCCCATCGGAGATGGCCGCCGGAGCCAGCAAGCCGAATGTTGATGCAATCGTGGTCTTGCAGATCATGAGGCGTAGTAGGCGGCGACCGTCCTGCGAAGTATGAAGGTGCGCCGACAACGCTAAATCGCCAGTCCGGCCCAATCCGAGTTGCGATCATGTCCTTTTCGAGCGCTTCCCCAATGCGGACGCCCGCGTCGAACCGCTCAGCGACAATGTCAACAAGCGCGTAATTCATGTCGAGTTCGACTTGAATGGCTGGATACTTCTTGAGGAACGCGCCGAGCTTGGGCCGGAACACGGTCTCGATGACCACGTCTGTGCAGGTGATTCGAATTGCCCCCGCCGGATTGTCGCGAAGGGAACCGATCTTCTCAAGTTCAGCGTCGATCTGGTCCAATAGCGGCGCGATTTGTCTTTGCAGTCGCGCACCCGCTTCCGTCGGCGCGACATTTCGCGTGGTTCGCGACAAAAGCCGCAACCCGAGCCGTTCCTCCAGTCCCTTGATCGTATGGCTGAGAGCGGACGGCGTCACGCCCAATCCAGCCGCCGCTTTCGTGAAGCTGCTCTCCCTCGCGACGGCAATGAACGCGGTCAACTCGCTGATCTGATCTCTTGGCATTTGATGAGCTTATTTCACAAACGCATGCACTTTACGCCCGCTAATAAGCTAAAGCAATGCATGCTAGTTTGGCGTCCGGTCACAAAGGGGAGCCAAGTTATGTCACGTATCGTCGTTATCGGAGGCAGTGGTCACGTTGGTAGTTTCCTCATTCCGAGGTTTGTGGAACTCGGGCACGAGGTCGTCAACGTCAGTCGCGGCACGGCCAAGCCTTACCGTCCCCACTATGCCTGGGGCCTGATCGAGAGCGTTACGCTCGATCGCGCGGTCGAGGAAAAGGCGGGCCAGTTCGGAGCCAAGATCGCCGCGCTCAACGGCGATATCGTCGTGGACATGATCTCGTTTGATCTCGCCAGCACGCGGCAGATCGTGGAAGCCCTGCGTGGCAAAGTCCGGCACTACCTTTTTTGCAGTACGATTTGGGTCTATGGCCGCCTTGTCGCTGTTCCCTCGGCCGAGACGGATCCCACGTCGCCCATCGATGCCTACGGCAAAGGCAAGGCCGAGAGCGAGGCTTGGCTGATGCGTGAAGCCCATCTGAATGGGTTCCCTGCGACCTGCTTCCGCCCCGGCCACATCGTTGGTGAGGGCTGGGTTCCGACAAACCCGCTGGGCAACTCCAATCCCGAGGTCTACTCCTTGATCGCGCGTGGCGAGGAACTTGTTCTTCCCAACCTCGGGCATGAGACATTGCACCACGTCCATGCCGACGATGTCGCGCAGTGGATTATTCGCGCAATCGAGAACCGGTCAGCGTCGGTCGGTGAGATTTTCAACACCGTGTCCGAACAGGCGATTACCCTGCGTGGCTACGCGGAGGCGGTTTATCGTTGGTTCGGAAGGGAGCCCCGTATTTCCTTCAAGCCCTTCGAGGAATGGCTGGCGGAACTCGGAGAGTTCGCGGAAAACTCTCGCGGCCATATCGTTCGCAGTTCCTCGCATTCAATCGAGAAGAGCCGCCAGCGCCTCGGATACAAACCCCACTATACAAGTCTGGAAGCCATCCATGAATCGGTGCGGGCACTAGTGACCGAGGGCAAAGTCGCGTCGGCGTGATTCAGCACACTTGCCGCATCTCGGGGCGAATGACTTCTTCCTGGCAGATAGCGGAAATGACTTCCGCTTTGCGCCCCAAGTCGGTCATAGATGCCGTGGTCGGGCCGGCCTTGAAGCGGACATTGTTTTGGCAGGGGTTACGTCCCTTAGCGCCATAAGCGGTCGTTCAACATAGTTAGCGATCGTGGAGACGCGACTCAGATTTCTGCGTGAGATGGTTTTGCATGAGGCTGGTGGACTGCTGCCAATAATCCACGAATGCGCGGAGCTTCGGCAGCATCTGTTTACGGCTAGGAAAGAAGATGAAAAAGCCAGGACTAGTGGGCATGAAGGTTTCAAGGCACGTTTCAAGCAGTCCCTGCCGTATCAGCGGTTCGACAACAACACCGATGTTATAGGCCAGGCCTGTCCCCGCCTGCGCAGCAGCAAGAGAAGTTCCAGGCCCGTTAACGGTTAAAGGCCCCTTCACATCCATCGAGAAGGCTCTGGTGTCGCTCTCCTCAGAGGGCTCCACAAAATCCCACCGGTAGACCGCGCCTCCGGCGAGGCGAATATTGATACAGGCATGATGCTCAAGCTCTTCCGGCCGCAGAGGCTTCCCGCGATCTGCAAAGTAAGCAGGTGACCCCACAACCACCCTCGGAGAAGCTTGGGTGAGCCGTACGGCCACCATATCCTGTGCGATCATTTCCCCGACCCTGATGCCTGCATCATAGCCTTCTCCGGCGACATCGACAAAACGGTCCTCAAAGACCAGTTCGAGTTCGATGTCCGGGTATGCGTCAGTAAATCCCTTGAGCATGGGCTCGATAAGCGTCTGCGCCACATAGGGTACGCTCAAGCGCAGCAGCCCTCTTGGGTTATCACTGAGGCGCTGAGCCGCCTCATATGCAGCTTCAACGTAGGCGATGCCCGCTGTAGCCTGCTCCAAAAAAAGTTGTCCCGCTTGGGTAAGGCCGACAGATCGTGTTGTGCGGGTGAAAAGCGGCGCGCCCACACGCGCTTCCAATTGCTTGACCGTCCAACTGATTGCAGCAGGCGTCACGCCGAGTTCAAGCGCAGCAGCGGTAAAACTGCGTCGTTCCGCGACACGGGTAAAGACGACTATTCCATCCAGTAGGTCCGCTCGCATTATCAAATCTACCTTAAAAACCCTTTCATATTTTTGCAGATTATCAAACTGTATTCCACCAAATATTATTTGAGCGAATAATGAGGAAGCGCCGCCAATGCCCATTACATCGATTACCCGCCGGAACCTCGGTCTTGCTGTTGGTGCGACTGCCGTCCTCCTCAGCGCAGGGAAAAACACCATGGCACTGACACTTACCGAACGAACCCAACCAGTGCCTGAAAAAGTCAGCTTCGAGAGCGGGGACGGGTTCGTCGTAGCCAATCTTTATCTTCCAGAGGGACATGATCCATCGCGCCGCTATCCAGCCGTGGCGGTCGGCGGTTCGCTAACCTCGGTGAAGGAGCAGATGGGCGGAAATTATGCCGGCGAGCTTGCCCGGCGCGGCATCATTGCGCTCGCAATTGACTATCGCAATTACGGCGAGAGTAGCGGTGCGATGCGCCAGTTCGAGGACCAAGCTTCAAAGGCAGAGGACTTGTCGGCCGCCTTGCGGTACCTGAAGAAACGTAGCGACGTCGCCGGGACCGGTATCCTCGGAATTTGCACGTCCGGCGGCACGGCTCTTTACACGGCTGCGAAGGACCCCAATGTGGGCGCGTTAGCCACTGTCGCAGGTTTTTTCTCCGACCCGGAACTGGTGTCGAAGATGTTCGGCGGCAAAGAGGGTATCGACAGCCGGATCGCGGCAAGTCGAGAGGCGCGTAAGCGCTATGACGACGAAGGGGTAATCCAAACGGTCTTCGCCTATATGCCGAACGACAAAACTGCGGTGAGCTCCGGCCCCAACGAATACTATATGGATCATTCACGCGGCGGGAGCGTTCGCGCCTGGCGCAACGAGTTTGCAGTTATGGCGTGGGAGCCCTGGCTCGCGTTTGATCCTTTGGCCCAGGCTCCGCATGTTACGGCACCAGCTCTCGTAGTTCACTCAGATGGCGCAGCGTTCCCTGATCAGGCTCGCAAAATGTATGGCCTTTTGGCGGGTCCGAAAGAATTACATTGGACAGAGGGAAAACACTACGACTTTTACGACCAAGCCGAGACAGTGCGCCAGGCTGCTGACCGGGTTGCGTCGCACTTCCACAGCAAGCTCGGTTGACGGTCAGCCAAGCACGACAAGCAAGTCCGATGACGGCTTTGGGCCATTCAGCCCTTGGCGGCAAGAACTTCGATGTCCGCTTTTCCTGTTGGGTGTCTTGGCAGCGGACGGTCGGCCGTCGGCCCCATTTTGGTCATCGCCAACCATGTTCGAGATGACCGCCTTTGGCGCCGTTAAGCCGTTCGGCGGAACGACGCCGAATGGCCGTTTCCCCACCAACGCGGACCTCGGCATCCTCAGGTTCAAGGTCCGCTCAGCGGCGGAGGGGTACATCCGTCATCGGCAAAAGTGCAGTTTCAGGAACGCTTGAGTGCCGGATCGTCGAGCGCCGGATTGTAGAAGAGTGACAGCGTCAGGCTTCGCGCAATGCGCTCGGCCGTGGTCATGAACCAGGCCTTCGCGTCGTTGTTCGGTGCGATGTCGTCAAGCGTCGTAGCAAAGAGCGCCAGCCATTTCGGGAAAAGCTCCGGTTTCATGTTGGCGATGCCGAGATGCGCCTGGACCGGCTTTCCGCCATAGGCGCCGCTACGGAAGGCAACGGAAGACCAGAAGCTTTTCATCTTCTCCATGTGCTCCGGCCAGCGCCCCGAAAGCCTTGCGTCGAACACGGGTCCGAGCTCCGGATGCGCAAGCACGCGGGCATAGAATGTGTCGACCAGCCGACCGATGAACGCGTCGTCGATCCCGATCGCCTTCATCTCTGCTTCCGCGCGTTCGCGGATCGCTGCGGAGTGCGCAGCTCGCGCCTGCAATTCGTCGTTCA
Source organism: Sinorhizobium chiapasense (assembly GCF_036488675.1). NCBI lineage: Bacteria > Pseudomonadati > Pseudomonadota > Alphaproteobacteria > Hyphomicrobiales > Rhizobiaceae > Sinorhizobium > Sinorhizobium chiapasense. Next base: position 2,120,424 of record NZ_CP133148.1, on the reverse strand, counting down.
TTCCATCACCCAGTTCGTGGCCCGCCTTATATAGACCTTGCGGACCTCACGCCAAGAGCGGTTGTCCGCAGGCCGCTCCTCCGGACTCCCTCATTCCTGTGCGCGTCACAGGAATGAGGGAATTCCAGGCCATGTCTGAGTGAAATCAAGCCAGCGGATTGAACAGCCGCTCTGGTAGCACTTTAGTCGGCTACAGCGCCGCGCGTCTTATCAGACGCGCAAAGGACGCTGTAGCACTTTGATTTGCTGCATGTTTTTGTCCTTAAATCGGGTACGATTTAAGGAAACATGCAGTAGGATCTAAGAAAGATGCAGTGGTCTTGCCGACAATGCGACCGCTGCTCTTGTCGGCCGACGACCCGCAACCGATGGTAAAGGACCCCAAATGAAACTCGGCTTCATCGGCACCGGTGCGCTCACATCCGCGATTGTTACCGGGCTAAAATCCCTCGCGGATGATTCCGTGTCCGTTCTCTTGTCGCCTCGCAATGCAGAAATCGCGGCCGGGCTGTCTTCGCGCTATCCGGACGTGCGCGTTGCAACCGATAATCAGGCGGTTCTCGACGATTGCGACACGGTCATGCTTGCGGTTCGGCCGCAGGTTGCGCATGAAGTGCTTTCAGAATTGCGGTTCCGCCGTGACCATCACGTCGTCAGCCTGATCGCCACGCTGTCCCGCGAGGAAATCGCGGTTTTGACCGCGCCGGCGGAAAAGGTGACGAAAGCACTCCCGATGCCGATGATCGCTTACGGGCAGGGTGCGACAATCATCTACCCGCCCGATCCGGGCACGGCCGCTTTGTTCGGCAAGCTGGGAAAGGCGATCGAGATCGAGGAGCCAGGTGAATTCGACGCACTGAGCGTCGTTACCGCGACCTATGCCACCTATTTCAAATACCTCGATACAATCCATGGATGGCTGAAAGACCGCGGCGTCGGCGAGGCGAGGGCGCGCGACTACATCGCCACCCTGTTCAAGGCCCTGGCGCACGCACCGGAAATGGCGCCGGATGCCGGCTTCATGCATCTGGCGGAAGAATATGCAACGCGCGGCGGCCTCAACGAACAGGTCTTGCGCGAAATGACGGATCGCAAGGTATTCGATCTTTTTGGGCAAAGCCTGGACGGTGTGCATCGGCGCATTTCGAAATCCTGAACGATGACGGCGAACACTGCAAACGAGCGCCGGAGCGTCTGCTCCTGGGGCGCATTTTGGGGCGTCTGCTAAAGACGAATTAAGGACTGCTCGCGACCTAAGCGGAAGCTCGTTCGCTCCGGGTCAATTCACGGCCGCTGCCCAAAATAGTCGTTCGGTTATTGCGCTGGTCGCGGCCTTGCTCCTTGTCCTGCATTGATCCTTATCCACGTCGCCGGCACAGCTTTAGGGCCGAGAATATTGTCAGCGTGCTTTCCAGCGCGACGGGCGGCTTCAAAATCGTGCTGCGGAGCGTCACGTGATTGAGGCTCCGGACGCAGTGGCCCGCATACGCGATCATTGCCATTGCCTGCGATCGGACATAGGGCAACACCAACTCGGTGCTCAATGATAAGCCCTTTTTCTTGAAAGTATCGGTGACGACCTGGTCGGGACGCTCGCTTAGCTCTGTGACCGCTGGATTTTCGAGAACAAGACCACGCAAAAAAGTCGGCGCGCCGGGTTTTGAGGTGTGGCCGACAAGTACAACCGGTGTGCAACTACGATAAGATGATTGAGCGTTTCAAGCTCCCGAGGTCCTATGTCTGAAGTCGACTGGCTGAGCCATCTCTTGCAAATGATCACCATCACCGGCCAGCTGGAGGTCCGCTGCGCCTACGGTGCGCCATGGCGTGTGGCCTGGCCCCGGTCCGCGGCGCACGAGATTCCCTACCACGTCGTGCTCAAGGGCCGAGCCATTATCGAGAATCCGGAGACGGAGACGGCCAAGGAGCTGGTGGACGGAGATATCGTGCTGTTGCCTCACGGGTCGGCGCACGTGCTGCACGATGGCAGCGGTGAGGCGCCGGGCCGTACCTACGAACGCCGGGGCTCCGCCGGATGGACGCTCAGCGAGAATGACGGACAGGGCGAGCCTCTGGATCTGCTGTGTGGGCGATTTTTCATCGGGCCGCCTCATGATCGGCTGATCCGCAATTACCTACCCACGAATCTGGTGGTACGGGCCATGGACAGCCATGGTGAAGAGGGTACTGGCTCCGCTTCGAACCATCTGGCCGGTCTCGTAGGACTGATGCGGATGGAGTCCGCTGGCGACAAAGCGGGAGGACGCGCCATTCTCAACGCACTTTCTTCGGCCCTGTTCACACTGGTACTGCGCGCGGCAAGCGAATCCGAGCAAGCCCCGGCAGGCTTGTTGGCGCTGGCCGGCCATCCACGACTGGCCCCGGCCATTTCAGCTTTGTTCGCCGATCCGACGCGGCCCTGGAAGCTGACCGATCTGGCCGACTTGTGCAGCATGTCGCGCGCCACCTTCATGCGGCACTTTCAGGACAAGCTGGGACGCTCGGCCGCCGATCTATTGACGGATATCCGGATGAGCCTGGCCGCCAACGAGCTGAAGAAGCCGGCGATGACCACCGAGGCCGTGGCCGAGTCGGTCGGGTATCAATCCCTGTCGGCATTCCGGCGTGTGTTCACCGAGCGGATGGGGATGACGCCGGGGGAATGGCGCCGGCTGGCACACGAGGGCGGCTAGAGCATCCCGCTTTCAAGTGGAATCACTGAAAGCGGATAAGATGCTCTAGAATCAAAGTGCTAGAGCGTCCTTTGTGCGTTCACTTGAATGCACGGCGCTCTAGACGCGCTCGGCTTTCGGTGCGGTCTGAATGAGGGCTTAGGCGCATCGTTCGTTGTATAGCGGTAGCCACTGCTTCACGAGAACCGCGTCAAATTGATCCTTTCGAGCACTTTATTGAGCTAATTCCGTCTCGAAAATAGCATCTGCTGGTTCTAATTTCAGGCTCGTAACCACCTGATGAGGAACGAGCCATGACCAACCCCGTGATCGAAACCATTTTGAGCCGCAGTGCCGCCAAATATTATGACTCTGCCGCTACCCTGAGCGACGATCAAATTCGTGAGCTGGTGCGTATCGGCACCAGCGCGCCGACATCCTTTCACTTGCAGAACTGGCGCTTCATCGCCGTACGCACGCCTGAAACCAAAGCCCGCTTACTGCCGATCGCCTGGAATCAGCCAGCGATCAGCGATGCGGCCGTTACTTTCATCATCGTCGGCCAGCTAGCCGATGCCAGCACAATACCACAGCGCCTGGCACCGGTCGTGGAAGCGGGCATCATGCCGGCACACCTGGTGCCGGATTGGGAACTCCCCGCGCGCGGTCTGTATTTCGAGCAGCCGCAGCGCCAGCGCGACGAGGCGGTACGCTCCGCCACCTTTGGGGCCGCCGCGATAATCTATGCGGCCCGCTCGCTGGGCCTTGGTTCGACGCCGATGATCGGTTTCGACGACGTTGCGGTGCACCGCGAGTTCGGCCTGGCCGAGGACGAAGTGCCGGTCATGCTGCTGACCGTAGGGCCCGAGCGCACCGGGAACTGGCCGCAGAAGCCGCGCCTGCCGGTGGCCGATGTACTGGACTTCGCATAATCCTATTTCAATTCAACAACTTATGGAGAATACCATGGCGAGAGCTATAGCCTTAACGCCGGAACAGGTGCCGGCTGAATCGAAACCGACCCTCGATGCGTTCACCAGGAACATCGGGTTCACCCCAAGTATGATGGCGACCTTCGCGCAGAGCCCGATCGCGTTCAACGCATGGGCCACACTGCTCGGCTCCTTGAGCAAGGCGCTCGACGTGAAGACGCGTGACAGCATCGGCCTCGCTGTCTCCGAAGTGAATGGCTGCAACTACTGCCTGGCGGTTCACAGCTTTACGGCCGAACATATGGCCAAGCTGCCGGCCGATGAAATCATTCTCGCTCGGAAGGGCCATGCCAGCGACCCGAAGCGGGACGCCGCCGTCCAGTTCGCGCGCAAAGTCATCGAAACCCGAGGGCAGGTCACTGACGCCGATCTGAAAGCCGTCCGCGATGCCGGCTACACGGATGCGAACGTGATGGAGATCGTCGCGCTGGTGGCCATGTACTCCCTGACGAACTTCTTCAATAACGTGTTCGATCCCGAGAAGGACTTTCCGGCCGTTACACCGGCCGGCTCGATCTGAACTCTGACCGGTCGCATCGACCATCTCCGAGGGTAATTGGAGGTTTCATGTGACGCGAGAGTAACGCCGAAGCCCAGACGCACCCAGGAAGGATGCTTGGAAACGCGTCTGGGCTTTTCGTGTGTGCCGACAAGTATAGGAGCATAAAGTGACACTCAATCATCCAATTTTCACGCGCTGGCCGGCGCGGTACCCTGATCGGCTGCAACTCTTTTCCGCCCCGACGCCCAATGGGGTGAAGGTCGGCATCATGCTGGAAGAGACGGGCCTCGCCTACGAGCCGCACCGGATCGACATCATGGCGAACGAAAACCACGACCCGGCCTTTCTCGCCCTCAACCCCAACGGCAAGATTCCCGCAATCTACGACCCCGACGGGCCGAGCAGTACGCCGCTTGCGCTATTCGAATCGGGCGCGATCCTCCTCTATCTCGCCGACAAGACGGGACAATTTATCCCGGCCGATCCGAACATCCGCTACGAGACGATCCAGTGGGTGATGTGGCAGATGGGCGGAGTCGGGCCGATGTTCGGCCAGGTCGGCTTCTTCAACAAATTCGCCGGCAAGGCCTATGACGACAAGCGCCCGCGCGACCGCTACGTAGCCGAATCAGCGCGGTTGCTCGGTGTCCTCGACGAACGGCTCGCGGGTCGCGACTGGGTGATGGGCGCTGACTACAGCATCGCCGATATTTCGCTGCTCGGCTGGGTGCGCAACCTGATCGGCTTTTACGAAGCGCGCGAGCTCGTCGGCTTTGACCGCTTTCTTCATGTGCAGGCGTGGCTCGACCGCGGCCTCGCGCGTCCGGCGGTGCAGCGCGGGCTGAAAGTGACGGCGGCCTAGAGGCTGTTCTGGACTTGTGAGTCTTAATGGATTCAAAGGCTTGTGTGGAACTCCCTCACGAGCCTCATGCTATGACGGCTCCTGTCTGCAAACGCCGCCATTCAGCACTTGTCTACCTAATTCCGCTCTCCACCCGACACCGACGTCAGGCCGTAGCCTTCATTCCACCGTCCTTTTCGCTTCGTGGCTCGTTTGACCACATACGGATGGCACTTTCGATGCCGTCGGGAAGGCGGCAACCATCCCATCTGCCGAGCGACATCCGGCCGTTTCCCGAACGAAACGCACACCGATTTATCGAGACGTTGGGACAATGCGACACCTCAGTTAATCATGCCGTCCGCTCTGCAGCGGCAGCCTGTCTGGCCACACGCCGCATCTCCTGTGGCGTATGGCCGAAGATCCGGATGAAGCTCTGGGCCATGCGATCCGGATCGGTGAACCCGACGAGACGGCCGATCTCGTCGAAGGACAGCCGGCCCTCCTCGATCAGGGGACGCGCCGCCTCCACGCGGAGCCGCTCGACCGCCTTGGCCGGCGTCATGCCGGTGGAAGAGGAGAAGGCACGCCCGAACTGGCGGACGCTCAGGTGCGCGACTTCGGCGAGACGCTCCACCGAAAGGTTTTCGGCCAGATTTTCCCGCGCATAGCTCAGCGCCTTGCGGATGCGATCGGAGCCGGGATCGAAGTCGAGCAACGACGAGAACTGATACTGACCGCCCGGTCGCCGGTAGTAGACCACAAGCATGCGCGCAACCGCCTGCGCTGTCTCCTTACCGAGATCTTCCTCGACGAGGGCGAGCGTCATATCGATGCCTGCCGACATGCCTGCCGACGTCCACACGCCATTATCGCTGGTGAAGATGCGGTCGCCATCGACCTGGAGTGCCGGATATCGGGCCTGCAGCTTCGGCGCGTAGAACCAATGGGTCGTCGCGGCGCGCCCGTCCAGGAGTCCGCTTTCGGCCAGCAGGAAAGCACCCGTGCAGACGCTCGCGGTGCGGCGGGCCTGTGCGGACGCGCCCCGAACGGCATTCGCGATCTCGCTCACCCACGGCCCTTCCGGCGGTTCCCGCCCGCCGACGACAATGAACGTGTCGGTCGCCTCGATCTTCAGCGGTACCGTTGCAACCTCCAGATCGCAGGTGCTGCGCACCAATCCTCCTGTGACGGACGCAACCCGGAGACCGTAGGGCTTCCCCGATATCTCGCCGGCATTGGACAGCACCTCAAGCGGGCCGCTGAGGTCGAGCAGCACGAATCCCGGATAGACGAGAAATGTCACGTGACGGGCCATGGCCGAAATCCCGGGATTAATGTCGTTTGCGACATTGGTGCTTTCTCGTATCGTCCTGTCAATCCCGTTTGAGCATGGAGCCGCCAATGAGCACAACATCCAGGTTTTTCGATCCGGTCCGCCGTGACCTCCTACTGTTCGGCCTGAGCGCGACGGCTTTGTCGGCTCTGCCGATCCTGCCGGCTGCCTCCCAGCCCTCCATTCCAGACAGCATGCCATCTGAAAGGATCAACACCATGGGCATTGTTAAAACCAAGGACGACGTCGAGATTTTTTACAAGGACTGGGGTCCCCGCGACGCTCAGCCGATCGTCTTTCACCATGGCTGGCCGCTGAGCGCAGACGACTGGGATACGCAGATGCTCTATTTCCTCGCGCAAGGCTATCGCGTCGTCGCCCATGATCGACGCGGCCACGGCCGCTCCGCCCAGGTCAGCGACGGTCACGACATGGATCACTACGCGGCCGATGTCGCCGCCGTGGTCGAGCATCTCGACCTCAGAAATGCAGTCCATATCGGCCACTCCACCGGTGGCGGCGAGGCGACGCACTACGTGGCCCGTTACGGCCAGCCCCAGGGCCGCGTCGCCAAGCTGGTGCTGATCGGCGCCGTGCCGCCGATCATGGTCAAGACGCCGGCCAATCCCGGCGGCCTGCCGATCGAGGTGTTCGATGGTCTGCGCAAGGCGCTCGCTGCCAACCGCTCGCAGTTCTATGTCGATTTGCCCACAGGTCCCTTCTACAGCTTCAACCGGCCGGGAGCGACACCGATTCCTGCGGTGATCCAGAACTGGTGGCGCCAGGGCATGATGGGTGGCGCCAAGGCGCATTACGACGGCATCAAGGCGTTCTCCGAGACCGATTTCACTGAGGATCTCAAGATCATCGACGTGCCGACGCTCGTCATGCACGGCGATGACGATCAGATCGTACCGATAGCGGATTCCGCTCCGCTCTCCGCCAAACTCCTCAAGAACAGCACCCTCAAGATCTACAAAAATCTCCCACACGGCATGTGCACCACCCATGCCGATGTCGTGAACCCCGACCTGCTCGCCTTTGTGAAGGCATAGCATTTTAGCCGGCGCGGTAAGCGCGCCGGCAACCATCGCCCAATGCCAAATTGACGATCAACAATAGGAGACATCGAAATGTTAGGTCGTGAAATGAAATTCATTCAGAAATTGAGCACAGCGATCCTCGCCGGCGCGGTTATTCTCGCTGGGGCCGGCGCTTCCATGGCCGCGCAGCCGGTTGTCGATTTCTACCAGGACCCCGCCAAACCGGCACTAACCAAGGGGAACATGAAACTTGACGTCTCGAAGGCGGCGCTCGTTGTTATCGACGCGCAGAACGACTTCATGAGCCCTGAAGGGACTGCCTGGCCGGTCCTGGGCGAAGCCGTCACCGAACGCAATGTCATTCCCCATCTTGATCAGCTCTTCGCCGCAGCAAAGCAGGCAGGAATGGTCGTCGCACTATCGCCTCATCATTACTACGAGTGGGATCACACGTGGAAGGTGCAGGGGCCTCTCGAAATATTCCAACATGAGCTTGGCATATTCGATAGAAAAGGCCCCTATACACTGGAGGGTTTCGAGGGCTCGGGGGCAGACTTCTTGCCGCAGTTCAAGAAATACATAGAGGATGGCAAGACTATCATCGCCTCGCCTCACAAGCTGTACGGGCCGCAGCAAAACGATCTTTCCTTCCAGCTCCGCAAACAGGGCGTCACTCAGATCGTCCTTGCCGGGATGCTCGCCAACATGTGCGTTGAATCGCATCTTCGCGAGTTTCTCGAAGAAGGATTTGAAGTCGCAGTTATTCGAGACGCCGTAGCCGCGCCGAAGTTGCCTGAAGGCGACGGCAACCTCGCGGCATTGATCAACTTCCGATATATGGCAAACGGACTTTGGACGACCGATGAAGCGGTTAAGATGATAGCGCCGTAGGCGCAGCACCTCCGGACGCGGAAGACGGGTATGCCCTCTGTTTCGTCTTGTCAGACGCACGGCGCCGCGATGTTACCTGGGGAACTATTCGATGATGGGGCATGATCTATCTTCGCCTTAACAACGCGCGGTACCTCCTCCCGCCGCGCGAGCCAACCGATCGGTTCCGCTCCTCCTCCCAAGGGGCCGATCAAGAGACCCCGACGCCTCCTCCCGGCTCGGGGTCTTTTTCTATGGCACGGTGTGTCACCGTCCTCCTTCCTTGACCGCCTGCCTTCCCTTACAATCTCTTCCGGATACAAAGGAGTTCCGCCATGAGTGAAGACGCCTTCAACATGTCGATCCGCAAGTTCCTGAAGGAAGTCGGTGTGACCTCGCAGCGCAAGATCGAGGAGATCGTGCGCGAAGGGCAGACCGGCGGCAAGAAGTTGAAGGTCCGCATGACGCTGACGGCGGAAGGCACCGGTCTCAACCACGTGGTGGACGGCGAGATCGAACTTCCCTGAAGCGCGTCGCATTTTTATCCTTGAATCGGCTAGGATTTAAGGAAACATGCAGTCGGCCGGCGAAGCTCGGCGGGCACAGAACCGCCAGCAGCTCACGCGAACCGGGCTGCGCTTCTCGCGCGCGCCTTCGCCGCTTCTTCTTCACGGTCGCGGGGCGGTTGCGACGTCTCCAGCGAATCGATGAGTTCGCGGGCGCATTGCGCGATAGAACGCACCGCGCGATCGAACGCCGCTTCATTCCGCTTCGACGGTCTGGTCGTTCCGCTCAGTTTGCGCACGAACTGCAACGCCGCATCGTGGATTTCCTCGTCCGTCGCCGGCGGATCGAAATTGAACAGGGGTTTGATGTTTCTGCACATGACTTGCTCCCGGTTATCTCTCTCGTTCTCGGCGTGATGGGGCCTCGATGGAACGGCTACGGCATGTTTCCTTAGATCCTAGAGCAATTCCAGGAAAAGTGAGTAACGGTTTTCCGTCCGGAATTGCGTAATTTCAAAGAGTTAGATCACTTCATTGTTTCAAATAAACAATGAAGTGATCTAGCCGATTCAACGACAAAACATGCAGCAATTCAAAGCGCTACAGCGTCGGCTGCGGTACAGCAAGGCTTCTCCTTCCCCTCATTCCTGTGCTCGTCACAGGAATCCAGCCAGCCCAAGTCCTTGGGCTGACATGACTCTTCCGCACCGCGGACGCGGCGCTGCTGGATCCCTGTGACGAGCACAGGGCTGAGGGCGAAAAGAGCATTCGCCGAACCCAATACGCTGCTGTCGTGTACTGTGGCGTCCGATAAGACGCCCGGCGCCGCAGCTTCCGTTCTCTCGACCCGTTGCTATCCGTGGCGCCGGGGGACGAACGGGACGATCGCGCCCGGAGCCGACCTTTGTCACTCGCTCGATGCGGCCGCGAAAACCGCAAGCTGGGCGTCGAAAGCACGCTTGTATGCGGGCCGCGCTCCGCCGCGGGCGACATAGGCGGAAAGGTTCGGATATTCGTTGAGTATATCCGATCCTTTCAACCTGAGCAGCACGGTCACCATCAGCAGGTCACCGGCGCTGAACGCACCGTCGAGCCAGTCGGCATCGCCAAGGCGACGGGAAAGGGCGCCCAGCCGGTTCCGGATGCTGTCCTCGAGGGCACGCAGACGCTGTTCGTACCAAGGCTTGTCGCGCTCGAGGATCCGACAGAGGGCGCGGTCGAAGACCGGCGGCTCCACCGTGTTGAGCGCGGCAAACATCCATGTGATCGCGCGCGCCCGGGCATTCGCATCGTCCGGCAGCAGGCCGCCGTGGCGCTCCGCGATGTGGAACACGATCGCCCCGGACTCGAACAGGGCGAGATCGCCTTCTTCGTAGGTGGGGATCTGGCCGAAAGGCTGGAGGGCGAGATGCGCGGGTTGCTTCATCGCCTTGAACGAAAGAAGACGAACGTCGTAAGGCTGGCCCACTTCTTCGAGCGCCCAGCGAACGCGCATGTCGCGCGCCAGACCCGCGCCTCGGTCGGGCGACCGTTCAAAGGCGGTAATGGTGATAGTCATCGCTGTTCTCCATAGCTTATCCGTCTTGAAGACGACTGGCTAAACGAGATTCCGACACCCAATGCTCGAGATAGTCCTCGCGGACGGCGACGTCAAAGTTTCCGGTGTTGGCGACTGCCCCGGCGAGGCGACATTTCCGGGGTGGAGAAAAACGGTTGGCTCCCTATGTCGAAGGGTAGACCGCATGGCTTCAGAGCGAAAGGAACACGCAATGTCGAAGAATACGATTTGCCTCTGGTTCGACAAGGACGCCGAGGATGCCGCCCGCTTCTACTCGGAGGTCTTTCCCGACAGCAGGGTGACTGCCGTCTTCCGCGCGCCGAGCGACTACCCGTCCGGCAAGGAGGGCGACGTGTTGACGGTCGAATTCACGGTTGCCGGCATTCCTTGCCTTGGCCTCAATGGTGGTCCCATGTTCAAGCACAACGAAGCCTTCTCGTTCCAGATCGCCACCGACGATCAGGAGGAGACCGACCGCTACTGGAACGCCATCGTCGGCAATGGCGGCCAGGAGAGCGCGTGCGGCTGGTGCAAGGACAAGTGGGGGATTTCCTGGCAGATCACGCCGCGCGTGCTGACGGACGCGCTTGCGGCCGGCGGCGCCGAAGCAAAGCGTGCCTTCGATGCGATGATGGAGATGGGGAAGATCGACGTCGCCGCGATCGAGGCGGCGCGGCGCGGCTGATGCTTCGCGTGTTACCGCCCGGGTTTGCTGCTGCATGTTCCTTGAGGTCCAGCCGATCAAGGACAAAAACATGCAGCAAATCAAGGTGCTACAGCGTCCTTTGCGCGTAGGACGCGTGGCGCCGTAGAGCGTGTCCGCCCGCGCCTGCCAAAGCGGGCGCTCGACTGCAAACAGAGACGACCGACTTCAAGCGGTCGTCGCGCTCGTCCGGAATGCGCCGAGGCTGTGTGGAAACGCCTGCTGCCGTGGATCTGGGTGGCGCGCAGACGGTCTGAGGGGCTCACGCCCTCATTGCCTTCATCAACATCGGTACTCCGAGAATGGCGATCGCCCGTTTGAGGTTGTAGGCGAGGACATGGAGGCTCATCTCGGTTCCGACGTTGGGGAGCCGCCGGGTGAGGAAGTGGCCTCGGCCCATCCAGTCCTTGATGGTCCCGAAGACATGCTCGACCGTTTGCCGCCGCACCCGCATGGCATCGGGCATGCGGTCGAGCCTGGCCTGCATGGCGTCGATCACCTGCTCATGCTCCCAGCGCCGGATGCGCCGAAGCTTCTCGGGCGTACAGCGGGACTTCAGTTCGCAGCTCGAACAGGCGGTCAGATGGCGATAGAAGATGACGTCGCACTCGCGATCCGATCGGATCCTGCCTCTGGTCAGTTCCTGTCCGGCCGGACAAACATACAGATCCCGGTCGGCGTCGAAGACGAAGTCCTGCTTGCCGAAGAAGCCACGCTTCAGGCCGCTTGAGGTGAGCGACTTCGGCACGATGGCCTTTATGCCCGCCGCATCGCAGGCCAGCACTTCCTCGCCCGAGAAGTAGCCGCGATCGGCCAGCACGGTCAGCTCATCCGCGCCGGTCGCCTCCTTCGCTTGCTGGCCCATGCTGGCGAGTTGGGTGCGGTCGTGACCGACATTGGTGACCTCATGCGCCACGACCAGATGATGCTTCGTGTCCACCGCCGCCTGGAGGTTGTAGCCGACAAGGCCGGTGCCCTTGCCGTTGGTGGCCATGGCGCGAGCATCGGGATCGGTCAGCGAGACCTGGCGGTCGGGTGCTGCCTCGATGGCGCGCTCCATCGCTTTCAGATCGCGCATTTGCTGGCGCAGGCGTTCGAGGCGCTCCGTCAGGCGATCCCTGCGCATCTCCGCCACCTCGTCCTCCTGACGATCGGCCGTGTCAAGCAGGGCCAGGTAGCGCTCGATGCTGGCATCGATCTGCTCCATGCGGCGGCGGATCGCGCCGGACGTAAAGTTCTTATCGCGCGTGTTCACGGCCTTGAAGCGACTGCCGTCCACCGCAACTGTGCCACCGGCAAGGAGGCCGATCTGCCGGCAGAGCACGACGAACTGGCGGCAGATGGCGCGGATCGCCTCACCGTTATCACGCCGGAAATCAGCGATCGTCTTGAAGTCGGGAGCCAGCTTGCCCGTCAGCCACATCAGCTCGATGTTGCGGCCCGCCTCGCGCTCCAGTCGTCGGCTCGACTGCACCTGGTTGAGGTAGCCATAGAGGTAGAGCTTCAGCATCGTCGCGGGGTTATAGCCCGGCCGCCCTGTCGCCGCTGGCGCTGCAAAGCCCAATCCGCTCCAGTCCAGTTCGTCAATGAAGACATCGACAACGCGGACTGGGTTGTCTTCGGCGACATAGTCATCGAGGCATTCCGGCAAGAACGACTGTTCTCGGCGGTCCTTCCCCTCGATGAAACCCGCCATGCCGAATCTCCCGCTCAACTCGAGGTAGGCTATCATGCGCGGGTGTTTTCACACAGCCTCCGCCAAAAGGAGACATTGCGCACGGCTGGCACATTCCATTGAAGTCTGCGAATTGAGGCGAGTTGCTTGCCTAACTCTTCCTTCAACTTTCCGGTGTAGCTTGCGAAACGATTCTGCCACGGAGTGCCTGTGCTGCCCGGTCGAGGCAGATGGCTCAAAGAATGGGGAGTGCGGCATGCCGGAGACCATCTGGGTCAGCAGCGTGATGAGCGATTACAAGATCGGAAACAGGCAAGGCATCCGCGAAAAGTTCTATGGCGAGGATTGGGCACCTCCGACCTTTAAGCTTGGTGTTAAGCCGCAGCATGTCCTTGAGGCGCACCTGCGACATAATAGCGGCGACACCCTCGAGCGCACCGATTTTCCCGAGGCTATGTACGTGTTTGCCGAAACCAACTGGAAGCGGGTGGGTGATCTGTTCTGCGCTGGTCCCTTCTATGCTGTGAAAGGTAGACTTGCCGATGTGCTGAAAGATTTCGACCTCGGCAAGGGAGGATTGATCGAATTTCCGATCTACGCGGCCGACAAGGCGACCCGGCTTCCGGGCCCCTTCTATCTGCTCAATTTTGGCGCGGTGAAGGACAGTTTCGTACCGAGCGAAACCCGCAGCAAGTTATTTTCCCGCCGGACGGTGGAGCGGGACGGTTACGAACTGTGGGCAACGTATGATCCCGAGGACGGCGATGTTGCGCTGACAACGGCGGCGTTCGAGGGTGCAGACCTCTGGCACGAGCGCAAGCTTCAAAGAGGGCTCTTCATGAGTGGGCGGCTCCACGACGCCATCCAGGCGGCAAAAGTGAAGGTCAAGTTTCGGTTCGCACGGGTGCGGATCGTTGGCGGAACGTCGAGGTAGCGCCGGTGGCTTGGAAGATTGGCTTCGACTATGTTTCCGCGCAACCGGACTTTTCGATCGACAAGCACAACAACGGGACAGAGCCGTGGGGCTTTGGCTGGAGCTGGGGCGCGGGTCGCAGTCTCGTTGGACACCCAGTGCCGACGAGTGCGACCCAGACCGATAGCAACACTCTTGTCGACGTCTTTCCGATGCCCGGATTTGCCTGTGTGAGTGAGCGATTTCGGACGATCGTCGAAGCGTTCGAACCAGGCGTCCATGAATTTTTTCCAATCCTGCTCAAGTCGAGGAAGGGGGCTCCGCATGAAGAACCCTACTTCCTGATCAATGTCTGCCAACGTTTCGATTCCATTCTGGTCAAAGGCATCAGTCTCGAATGGGGCAGGAGAGTAGCAGGCGGTCTGGAGGGGATGCCCTATCTTTCCCGCATGGGAACCAAGCCGCCATTGCCCGTCAGCAGAACGACGATTGCCGGCCGGCATCTCTGGCTGAACTATTGGGTTTGGGAAGGTGGGGGTATCATGGTTTCCGATCAACTACGATCTGCGCTGATGGATGCGAAAATCCGGCGCTTGAAATTCAAGGAACCGCGGGCCGAGCATTTTGACGAAGTCGACACGCCCTTTGATTATCGCGGGCAAGTGCCGCACATAGTCGATTGGATGGAGAAAAACCGGCCCGCGACAATGTTCGAACGTGATCCTGACTGGGTGAAAACCTACATGCCGCACTGGCTGCACTAGCTTCCGGAATGCCTCAAAGCGGCCCACGCCGCGCGCTCAATACACGCGGTTAGGTATCAAATGAATAAATCCGACGGCGTCTGGGTGAGTGTCGCTCCAGCTTCCACCGAAAGTGTTGTTGCACTGGAAGCTGATATTCTGCGGGTGAACAACGCTTTCGCCCTTGATAGCATACGGCGCAATAGAGCAGGCGAGCCGCTTTCGGCCGCCCACTTTCCCAAGCAGATAAACATTGATCCCAACACCGACCATCCAGACGTGTTCACCAAGACCCGTCACCTCTTTCATGGCGATCACTGGTACGTGTCGGCTGCGTGCGCCTCGGTTCTTCAGTCTTGCGATCTTGGAAATGGTGCTCTCTATCCGGTGGACTTTCGGCAAATGGACCGAAAGACACCTGTGCCCGGCCAATACTACGCCCTCAATTTCGGCAATACGAAAACTGCCTTCGTTCCGTCGTCATCGAAGAACGTTCGCGAAAACCCATATTCCAAGGGTTTCTATCAACTTTATCCGATTGCCGAGGACGGAGATGTTGTCGTGAACTCGGCCGCGCTGTGCCGAGCCGACATCTGGATCGACCCGTCTTTGTCTCGAGCGTTTTTTGTCAGCGATCGCCTGGCGACGGCCTTGCGGGCCTCGGGCTGTGACAAGCCATTCAAACTTCGACGCTGCCGTGTCGTCTGAGGCTACGAGGCCGGCTGAAGACGCCGCTCCGCTGAGTACTCACTCATGAAAGTCCGAGCAGCCCTGCGATTGTTCAGGTCCGCTTTGGGTGGATAGCGGTAGTCCGGCGCGAATCGCCGCTTTGGCCTCCGGACCTCGGCATCCTTACGTGTGAGGCCCGCTTTGGGGCCAAGAGTGGTCGTCGGGCGGACGAATGCCTGATTGAGCCCGAAGCGGACATTTCTGTGCGGGCGCGGACCGTCAACCTTTTTGTGCTCGCGCACGTCACACCCGCCCATCCTGTTTCGTCATGTGGTCGGTACCAATGACAAGGAACCTGACCATGGCCACCAAGCGCGACCCGATCGCCGCGGTTCCTTCTCCCATGCGGAACGCGGCGCAACCTCCCATCAAGCTGTTCCAGTTTCCGCGCGTGTTTGCGATTCCGAATCTCAGCCCCTTTTGCTGCAAGCTCGAAACATGGCTACGCATTGCCGGAATCCCCTACGAGATCGTCGAGACGCCTGACCCTCGCAAGGGACCGAAGGGGAAGTTGCCGTTCATCGAGGATTCGGGGGCGCGGATCGCCGACACATCGATCATCATCGATCATCTGAAAAGAACGCGCGGTGTCGATCCCGATGCGAGTCTTGACTCCTCGCAGCGCGCGACAGCGCTCCTCGTGCAGCGCACGCTGGAAGAGCACTACGCCTTCGTCGTGGCGTACACCCATCTGGTTCGCGACGAAGGGGTAAGGCATACGCGCGCCAGATTCGATGCAGTGCCGGCGGTTGTCCGTCCGTTGGTCATTCGCATGGTGCAGAAGCAGATCAAGAACCTGCTCTGGCAGCAGGGCATCTTGCGTCATACTGACAACGACATCATCGAATCCGGCGTGCTTGATTGGCGCGCCGTACTGGCAGTGATGTCCGAGGGGCCCTTCTTCTTCGGCGGGAGGCCCACCACCGTCGACGCAACAGTCTTCGGCACATTGGCGACATCGGTGCTGACGCCGATCGAGTCACCGATCCGGGATTTCCTCAGATCCAAGCCCGCGTGCGTAGCCTACGTGGAGCGAATGCGTTCGCACTTTTTCCCCGAGTTGTCCGAAACGGCCCATCAAGCCCGGGCATCATAGATATTTCGGGAAATGTGAATGGTTTGATTAGCCAGACTGTTGCACATCAGGACGGGTAAATCGATAAAGGAGGGGGCGAGGAGCCTAGATCACGATGATTTTAGGTCGGATCGACCTAAAATCATCGTGATCTATTCTAATAAGTTAGAGCGGGATGCGGGCGGAAAACCGCACACACTTTTCCTCATCCCGATCTAGAGCGCCGTGCGTTCAAGTGAACGCACAAAGGACGCTCTAGCACTTTGATTCTAGAGCATCTTATCCGCTTTCAGTGATTCCACTTGAAAGCGGGATGCTCTAGCGGGAGGAAAAAGTGCACTATTTGAGCTCTTTTACCTGGCGTGCGCGCCGCGTGCTTGAAACTTCCCTATTGAGCGCCACGGCGCGGTCCGTGCGGCGAGAGCGCCTTACCTACCTTTCGCCTCGCAAGCTGAGACGTCTCGAGACAGCACTGAAGGAAGTTCTGAAGGAGAATGTGCCTGGCGATATAGCCGAATTCGGCATTGCCCTGGGTGGAAGCGCAATCATCCTGTCCAAGAAAGCCAACCGCCATGGACGCCGCTTTCACGGCTTCGACGTTTTCGGAATGATACCCCCGCCTCAGTCGGCGAAGGACGGCCAGAAAGCAAAGGATCGTTACAAGACGATCGCGAGCGGGAAATCAAAAGGGCTGGGCGGCGAGCTTTATTATGGCTATCGCGACAATCTTTATGATGAAGTCTGCCGTTCCTTCACGAAATACGGCTTCGCCGTCGACGGACCGATGGTCAACCTGCATAAGGGACTATTCGAGAATACCCTGCCGGCGGCAGGGATAAAAAACATCGCCTTCGCCCACATCGACTGCGACTGGTATGATCCGGTCAGCTATTGCCTCAATAGCCTGGCAGACCGGGTCAGTCCGCGAGGCGTCATCATGATCGATGACTACCATGACTACGAAGGATGCCGAGCGGCGACAAACGAGTTCCTGCGGGCTCGTCCTGACTTCACATTCGAGGACGGAGAAAACGTCATCTTACGCCGAACCAGACTGAATGGCTGAATGCCAGGGGGACGAATGCTTACAGCGCCGTGCGTCTTTTCAGACGCAGAAAGGTCGCTGTAGCACTTTGAATCGCTGGATGTTTTTATCCTTAAATCGAATACGATTTAAGGAAACATACAGTAGCGCAAAGGCTGCCTTGAGCTGGTTGAAGACCGACAAGCCTACGTTCCCAAGTGATATTTCGTTGCCAGCATCGCGGCCAGTTCCGCCCGGCAGTCGACGAGCGGACCGACGTCCTGGCGTGCCTTTGCGATCGCCATCGCACCGGAATAGGCGGCAATCGTGAGCGTTGCGAGGCTGCCCGGGTTGAGGTCGCGTGCGCGTTTCGATGCCACGTCCGCCTGAAACCTTGCGGACAGCGCATCGTGCCAGGCATCGAAAATCCCGCTGAGAACGTCGCGCATTTCCGGGTCATGCCGAGAGACTTCCATCGCCATGTTGTTGAGCGGGCAGCCGGAGACCGAACCTTTGGGCATCAATTCGTCGATAATGCTTCCAAAGATGAGATCGATGGCCGTTGGCGCGTCTGCACACGCCTGTAGCGGCTCGATCCACGTCTGCCGAACAGCATCGGCCACGCGATCGCGGATTACCGCCAGTCCGAGATCACGCTTGGCCGGGAAATGATGCGCCATCGCACCGCCGGATACCGATGCCTTTTCGCGCAGCTCCAGCATTCCCGTCGCGACGTAACCCTGGCTGACAAAGGCGTCGTAGGCCGCGTCGATGATCCGGCGACGCACGCCCTCAGGGTCATTGGTTCTTCTGTTTTCAGTCATGGAGTCCGTCTTTCGATTTCCATCGACGATAGCATCTTGACAAAACAGGTCAATTGTCCTGTGTTGCAAAACAGGATGATTGACCTGTCAGGAGAAGCCATGACCCCCCATACCGTGTTTGAACTCCGCCGCTACAGACTTCTCCCAAATGGCAGAGAGGCATTGATCGGCCTGTTTGACAGGGAGTTCGTTGAACCGCAGGAAGCGAAGGGGATGCGCATCGAAGGCGAGTTCCGCGACCTCGACGATCCTGACGCCTTTGTCTGGGTTCGCTCCTTCAGGGATATGGAAGCCCGAACGGAAGCGCTCGCATCCTTTTATTCAGGCCCGGTCTGGAAAGAACATGGACCAGCCGCCAACGAGACGATGCTCAATTCGGACAACGTATTGCTCTTGAAGTCGACCGGCAGCGTGCAACCGTTCGCACATAATCTCAAAAGGAGCCAGGAGGTCGAGCGGCCCGAGGCGAGGGGCCTGATTGTCGTAAATATCTGCTCGCTGGCACCAAGAACCGAAGAGGATTTTGCGAGGTACTTCAGCGACAAGGCACTTCCTGTCATGCAGGAAGCCGGAGCACGCATCGATGGAGTGTTTGTGACCGCGCGAGGCGTCAACGGCTTTCCGAGGCTCCCGGTTCGCGAGGGGGAAACGGTGCTTGTCTGGTTCGAATGCCACAAGGACGAGGAAAGTGCAGCCCGCTATCAGGAACGCCTGCACCGGAACGTCAATTGGGCGGACGAGATCTACCCGAGAATGGACGGCCAGTGCTGGCGGAGGATCGAGGTGGCACGCCTGACGCCGACGTCGCGGTCGCTTTGCGCCTGGTAATCGGCTGGCCGTTCATGCGTCCTTGCGCTTGCAACTCGATCATCGCCTGGAATGCGCCAAGAGCAGTCGTGAATGGAGGTAGCCCGACACGCGGACGTTGCCGAATTGTGGAACAAGACGCAACTGTGTGATAAATACTTTCAGGCTCGAAGCATCGTTAGAGCATCCCGCTTTCAAGTGGAATCACTGAAAGTGGATAAGATGCTCTAGAATCAAAGTGCTAGAGCGTCCTTTGTGCGTTTACTTGAGCGCATGGCGCTCTAGTCCTCGCGGGACGCTATTGGCAGAATAAGCATTAAAGTTCTCTTCATGTCGCATTCTTTGGCGTGCGCAAGCAAACTTGGCGTGCGCTCTTTTGGAGGAGGGTGACCCGATGAGTACATTGCGAAACATCTGTATTGGATTGCTATCATCCACGTTCGCGTTGGCCCTGAACACGCCTGCCAAGGCGCAGGAACCGAAACCCAACATCGTTGTCATCATGGGCGACGACGTGGGCTGGTTCAATATCGGCGCCTATCACCGGGGAATCATGTCAGGCAAGACGCCAAACCTCGACAGGTTGGCGTCCGAGGGCATGATGTTTACCGACTACTATGCCGAGGCGAGTTGCACGGCAGGACGCGCGAGTTTCATAACCGGCGAAATACCACTGCGCACAGGTCTGACAACGGTTGGCCAGGCCGGCGCGGATGTAGGGATGCCCGACAAGGCAGCGACGATCGCGACCGCTCTGAAGGCCGAGGGCTATGCCACAGGTCAGTTCGGCAAAAACCACCTCGGGGACTTGAACAAGTATCTGCCGACAGTGCACGGATTCGATGAGTTCTTCGGGTACCTGTATCACCTCGACGCCATGTCGGACCCATACTGGTACTCGTTTCCGAACGATCAGTCGTACCGCGACAAGTTTGGCCCTCGTAACTTGGTCCACAGCTTTGCAACCGAAACCGACGATGCGGCCGAACAGCCGCGCTGGGGAAAGGTCGGCAAGCAGCGGATCATGGACGAGGGGCCTCTCGCGCCATATCCCGACATGTCCAATGTGCCGAACATGCATGATGTGATCCCCAAGGCCAAACACGACATGGGGACGTTCGACGAGGTCCTGGTCAAGGCCTCCTGCGACTTCATGGACAAAGCGAAGGCGGACCGAAAACCTTTCTTTGTTTGGCACAACCCAACGCGCATGCACGTCTGGACCTTCCTGTCGCCGAAGTACCAGGCGCTTATGGGCAGCGACAGCAACTACGGCCTTGAGGAAGCTGGCATGGCACAGCTGGACGACAGCGTCGGGGCAATAATGAAATGCGTGGAAGATGCAGGCGAAACCAACAACACCATTGTCATTTTCACAACGGACAACGGCGCTGAGGTATTTACGTGGCCTGACGGTGGGATGACCCCGTTCAAGGGTACCAAAGGCACCGTTATGGAGGGCGGGTTTAGGGCTCCGGCGATCATTCGTTGGCCGGGCAAGATTAAACCGGGCACTATTGAAAACGGGATTTTCTCGGCTCTGGACTGGTTCCCGACGCTCGTCGCGGCCGCTGGCAACCCCAACATCACCGAACAGCTGCTAAAAGGCGTGCAACTCGGTGATCGGACCTACAAGAACCATCTTGACGGCTACAATCAGTTGGCCTTGTTGCAGGGAACGACACCGTCGGCGCGTCACGAATTTTTCTACTTCGCCGGGCCGGCACTGGGCGCGATTCGGATCGACAACTTCAAGTTCCAGTTTATCCAACAGCCACAGGGTTGGCCTGGGGCAAAGGTCACGACGGACATGCCCACAATGGTCAACATCCGGCAGGACCCATTCGAGCGGACCCCATCCATCAGCGAGGAAAGCCTCAATAATCTTGGTGGCGGGTACATGAATGATTTCTTCGCTCGCGAATTCTGGCGGTTCGTGAGCGTTCAGCAGGAAGTCGTCAAACTCGCTCTTACTGCCGTCGACTATCCGCCGATGCAAGATCCGGCGTCGTTCAACCTTGATGCTGTGAAGAGGCAGATCGAGGCCGCCATCAAGAATAAACCGGGTAACTAGAGCGCCGTGCGTTCAAGTGAACGCACAAAGGACGCTCTAGCACTTTGATTCTAGTGCATCTTATCCGCTTTCAGTGATTCCACTTGAAATCGGGATGCTCTAGGATCGCGCTTGGGTGGCCGCTATGATCTCCGCGCGGGAGAGGGGCACGATGAGCGATGATCATGTCGATCGAAGGCTGGCGGCGGTCCTGGCGGCGGACGTCGTCGGTTATTCCCGCATGATGGCAACCGACGAAACCGCCACCCTGGCCGCCCTGAAACATCATCGGCAGTCCGTCTTCAATCCCGCCGTCGCGGGCCATAACGGCCGCCTTGTCAAGCTGATGGGCGACGGAGCACTCGTCCAATTCGACAGTGTTGTTGATGCGGTCAATTGCGCGCTGGCGTTGCAGAACGCCCGAGTCTCCGACGCCCCGCTTCCGGAAATCGTCCTGCGGATCGGGATGAACCTCGGCGATGTCAGGTTCGAGGACGGAGACATCTACGGCGACGGCGTCAATGTTGCAGCTCGACTCGAGCCCTTGGCGGAGCCCGGCGGCATCTGCATCTCCTCGATCGTAAAGGAAAGTATTGTTGGCCGCGTCAACGCCTTGTTCGAGGACAGTGGCGAGGTTCAGCTTAAGAACATCGACCGACCCATCCACATCTGGAAATGGCGTCCGCCTCGGCCGACGGCAGCGAAATCCGCCCTGCCGCTCGAGAAGGTGGACAGTATGCGTCCGTCATTGGCCGTTCTACCCTTCGAGAACATGAGCGGCGACGTCGAGCAGGAGTATTTCGCAGACGGCGTCGTGGAAGACATGATAACGGCACTCAGCCGCTTCCGCTCCTTCGCCGTGATCGCGCGCAATTCCTCGTTCGTCTACAAGGGACGGGCGACCGACGTCCGCCAGGTCGCGCGTGAGCTTGGCGTGCGCTACGTGCTGGAAGGCAGCATTCGAAGGGCTGCCACTCGGCTGCGCATCACGGCGCAGCTCGTCGAGGGTGCCACCGGCGCACATCTCTGGGCCGAGCACTATGATGGATCGACGGAGGATATTTTTGACTTCCAGGATCGCATTACCGAAAGCGTCGTGGCGATAGTCGAACCCCAGATCAAGAGCGCAGAGATCGCCCGTTCACGGAGGGAACGTCCTGAGAGCATCGAGGCGTATGACATCTACCTTCAGACTATGGTGAACTTCTACGTGGACACACCGGAGCGGAACCAAGCCGGCCTCACTCTGATCAACCAGGCGATTGCCCTCGAGCCGAACAACGCCACCTATCTTGCAACGGCAGTCATCCTGCTTATGCAACGTGGCACTCTGGGCTGGAAGCTGTCCGGCGTCGAGGATCCGCAAGCACTCTGCCGGAACTACATCGAACGTGCCCTTTCGCATGGTCACGGCGACGCGACCGTTACCGGAATCTGTGGCAACGCCTTGATCCAGCACCTCAAGGAATACGATCGAGGCTTCGAGCTGGTCCGCAACGCAGTTGCCTTCAACCCCAACAACCTCGACGTGGTCAATTTTGCGGGCGTCGCGAACCTGCACTGCGGCAGCCTTGATGACGCCGTCACCTATTTTCTTCGCGCCGAGCGGCTTAGTCCCAACGGGTTGGGCGCTCATTGGAATCTTACCGGCCTGGCTCATGTCGAGATGGTCCGCGGCAACTATGAAGAGGCCTTGGTCTGGGCGCGCAAATCCATGGCGGCGAATGCCGAATATGCCCCGTGCTTCTGGATGCTGATCGCCGCGAATGCGCGGCTCGGCCGGATGGAGGAGGCCCGGCGGCACCTCGCCAACCTGCTCGCGATCTCGCCCGAGGTCACCGTCGCCAGCATTCGCGCAGGCCAGGCCGCCAAGATTCCCGGCCGTATCGAACCCATCCTCGAAGGATTGCTGCTCGCAGGCATGCCGGACGCATGAAATGGAATGCTCCGGACGCCGACCTTTGCATCCTTCAATTTGGTCTACCCACATCGCTCCGGGGAGCCTATGAGACTGGCCGGGTGTGAATCGCATCGGAGAGGATCATATGAGCCGAGACGCCAAGACCATCGCCACCTGGTATGTCGACCCGGATGCCGAGGACCACATGTCGGACGGGCATGCGCCGATCTGGCGACATCTCATTGACCTCATTCTCGAACGCGACCTTTCGGAAAAGAGCGTTCTCGATTTCGGCTGCAATCAGGGCGGTCTGTTGCGCCACCTCTACGCCATCCGGCCTTTCCGCAAGGCGCTCGGCATCGACATCGCGGAGCAGTCGATCGCAAAGGCCGAAGCCTTCAAGGGCAATATTCCCGTGCAGCACACGGTCGGCCAATCGCTCGAAGGCTGGATCGAGGAGTTCGATTTGGCGATCAGCCATGAGGTCGTCTACCTGGTCAAGGACATCGACGCCCACGCCGCGGATATATTCAAGGCGCTGAAGCCCGGCGGCGTCTATTATGCCGTGACCGGTTGCCATACGGACAATCCGCTGTGGCCGAAGTGGCGCGAACTCGTCGCGAAGCGCACGAACACCGTCGTCCAGGATCGTTCGATTACGGATTATGCGCGGGCCTTCGCCAACGCGGGCTTCGAAGTGTCTGGCCGAAAACTCGAGTACGGCGGCTTCATCCCGTTCGTCGAGGACGGGTGGACGCCGGATTTTGCCGATGCGCTCGAATACTACACTGGGACCAAGACCGTGTTCCGCCTCGTCAAGCGTCGGAATGCCTCGTAAGCTCGACGTCGAAGTGGGGCGGCTTGCCGGGGGCGACTTCGACGAACCGTCCCTTGACCCGGAAGGTTTTTTCGATCAGTCCGCTTTCGGCGAGCGCCCTCGGCTCGCCATTGAAGCGTAGCTCGCCCCTCTCGAGCAGCGATATGCGGTCGCTGACGGCGATCGCCTGATTTATGTCGTGGATCGCCATGACGATCGTCACGCCCCTTTCCCGACTGAGCCGGTGCACGAGGTCCAGGACCTCCACCTGATAACCGATATCGAGGAAGGAGGTCGGCTCGTCGAGCAACAGGATGCCAGCCTCCTGGGCGAGCGCCGCGGATATCCATGCCCGTTGCCGCTCACCGCCGGAAAGCTCCTGCAGCGTTCGATCTGCGAGGCTCGTGAGGCCGGTGCTTTCGAGCGCCCATTCTATGGCTTCTTCGTCCTTGCGATCATAAGAGCGGAACAGCCCGACATGGGGGAAGCGCCCCTGCCGCACGAGTTGCGCGATGGTCATCTCGTCCGGCGCAGAGGGTTGCTGTGGCAGGAAGGCGAGCTTCTTCGCTATGGCGCGCCGCGACATGGAGGCTACGGCGACGCCCTCGATGGAGGTTTGCCCCGCAGCGGGTGTGATCAATCCCGCGAGCGCCTGCAGCGCCGTGCTCTTGCCTGATCCGTTCGGGCCGATCAGGGCGCGTATCTCGCCCTTCTCCAGAGAGAGCGTGAAGCCGTTCAACGCCTTCCGGCGACCGTAGAGAACCGTCAGTGGCGAGCAGGAGAGGGGCATGGGCAAACTCAAGGGACCTTTCTGAGCAGCGCGATCAATATCGGCACGCCGACAATGGCTGTGACCACGCCGATCGGCACTTCCTCGGCGCGCCCGACCAGGCGACCGATGAGGTCGCCAAGCGTCACGATCACCGCCCCGAGGACGGTCGTCAGCGGCAGCACCAGCGGGAAATGCCGCCCGGCGAGGAAGCGCGCCAGGTGCGGCACGATGAGGCCGACGAACACGATCGGGCCGATCGCGCCGACGGCACTTGCGGCAAGCGCGCAGGACACCAGAAGAACGAGCGAGAACTGCTTGCGGTAGGACAGACCGAAAGAGCGGGCGAGGGCCGCATCGAACTGCAGGAGGATCAGCGGCCGGTAGATCAGGGGGAGGGCGGCGAGGCCCGCGACCGTGAACGGCAGCAGGAAAATCGCGTGGTCCCAGGTGCGCGCGTAGAGGCTGCCGGAGAGCCATTCGAGGATGATTTCGATGCGTGCCGAACCCCAGCCAGCAATCAAACCGATAGCCAGGGCGTGCAGCACCGCGCCGATCGCGATGCCGCAGAGCGTAATCCTGAGCGGGCTGAGATCGAGTCGGAACGCCATCAGGTAGATAAGGCCGCCCGCCGCCATTCCGCCCACCAATCCGGCGGTCGGCAGCCATCCGATGGGCAGCTCCGCCAGAGTGTTCGAGCCGGGATTGAAGATGTAGACGGTGAACAGAAGAAAGGTGGTGACAGTCAGCGTCGCGCCCTGGGAGACGCCCATGAGCGACGGGTCGGCCAGCGGATTGCGGGTGATGGTCTGAAGCAGAAGACCGGCCACGGCGAACTGGATTCCGGCGAGGATGCCGGTAACGATCCGCGGCAGACGGATATCGAGGATGATGGACCGGGCTTCCGGCGATCCGCCTCCGGTCAGGACCGACATGACGTCATCCGCCGGGATATCGACGACGCCCAGGAAAACGGCGGCGACGAAGGATAGCAGGACCAGCAGAAAGGCGGCGGGCAGGAGCCACGGCTTCGGCTGCGCAACGGCAGGCACATTCGACGTCATGCGCCTTCTCCCTTGAAGTCGAGACGCCCCCGCTGGATGAGGTAGACGAAGATCGGGCCGCCGAGGAGCGCGGTCATGATGCCGACAGGGATTTCCTTCGGGATGGCGATCGTTCTGCCGATCAGGTCCGCCGATGTCACGATCAATGAGCCGATGGCCGCCGAAAGCGCGATTTCCCAGGCCGTTCCGCGGGGCCGCAGAAGGCGCGCAATATGCGGAGCCGCCAGCCCGACGAAGGCGACGGGTCCGGAGACCGGCGCGACGCCGGCCACGGGACAGATGCCGAGCACAAGCAGAACCGGTTTCCACAGGTTAAGCTGCACACCCATCCCGGCGGCAGCATGGTCGCTCAGCGAAAACATCGCCACGACCCGATGCAGCAACAGAGCCCCGCCCACGCCGACGGCGACCCAAGGCAATATGTGGAGGACGTGCGACCAGCTCCTGCCGGCGAAACCGCCCGATATCCAGAACATGAGGGCGGTCGATTGCGGCCCCGCGAGAAGCAGGACGTAGATGGTTATTGCGCCCAGGAAGAGGGAGACGCTGAGACCACCAAGAGCCAGATGAAGCGGACGGCCATTGCCGCCCCGCGCGACCCAAAAGGTCACCGACGCTGCGGCAAGCCCTCCGGCAAGGCCGACAAACGGGTAGTAGAGCGAGGAAAACCAGGGCAGCAGAACGAAGCAAGCGACGATCGGCGCGATCGCTCCTGCGGTAACGCCCGTGATGCCGGGATCGGCAAGCGGATTGCGGGTCAACGCCTGCAGCAGGTAGCCCGAGACGGCGAGGCCGGCCCCCGCGACCGCAGCGGCGAGGCTGCGCGGAAGCCTCAGCGTCCAGATGAGGATGGAGTCGATCTTCCCGTCCGGAGCGAAGAGGACGCGCAAGGCGGTCTCGATCGAGAGCGTCTTGGCGCCGGGCAACAGCCCGACGACCATGACCAGCAAGGTCGCGACGACGACGAAAGCGATGGCTATAGAGGATTTCCGTGCGTCCATCGTCGTCGCGGCCGGTTGTTCCTTAGAGCAATTCCAGGAAAAGTGTGTAACGGTTTTCCATCCGGAATTGCGTAGATTCAAAGGGTTAGATCATTTCACTGTTTCAATGAAACTGTGAAATGAGATCTAGTTCTGGACTTGAGCCGGAATGATCCTGGCGGCTTCCGCCTTGACATCGACCGCCGGGAATACGTCGGGATAGAGGTAATGGGCGGCCTCGCGCAGAACGATCTCGCGGGCGATCGGACCATTCGTCTCGACCCACTGGTCGCCGACATAGAAGACCCGCTTGTTCCTGACTGCCGTCAGTTCCTGCCAGATCGGGTTGTTTTCATGCGGGCGGTCCGGTCCGGAGTCATAGATGAACAGGACTTCCGGGTCCTTCTCGAGCATGGTTTCCAGGCTGAGATCGACGCCGAACTCGCCGCCCGGTGTCATGGCCCCGGCAATGTTGTCGCCGCCGATGGCGTTGACGATGGAGGCTGAGGTATTTTCGTTGTGGAATGCAAACGGCGTCTCGCCGCCCCACATGATTGCAAAACGCGGATGCACGTTCTTCGGGGCCTTTGCCGCGAATTCGGCCAGGTGCTCGCGGAATTCCTTGTTCAGCTCAACGCCGCGCTCGGGATTGCCGAGGATCTTGGAAAGCTCGGCGATCTCCCTGTCGCTGCCATCCAGAAGTTCCATGTTGTAGGCAACATAGGGCGCGATCTTTTCGAGCTGCGGTGCGTTGCCGACAGTGTAACGCCGGATGGCGACGATGAGATCGGGTTTCGCTTCCGACAGGAGTTCAAGGTTCGGCTTTGCACGCTGGCCGATCTGCTTCATGTCCCTGGTCAGACCGAGCAGGAATTCCGGCTCGCGGCCCGCCGTCATGTAGGTGCTGGCAACCGGCTTGATACCGAGCGCCAAGGCGACGTCGTCGGCGAAATAGGAAATCGAGGCAATCCGCTTCGGCTGGACCGGAACCTCGACCTTGACGCCCCGGTCATCGGTAATCGTCAGCGTCTTCGCGTCCTCAGCATGAACGGTGCCGGCCGCCAGAACGGCCAGAAACCCGAATACGGTTGCGATTTTGCGTGCACTCTCCATGGTATACCCCCTCAGATGAATCTCGCCCTCCGCTTTAGTCTGTTAAGAGGAGTATCGCAATCAACTTTTAGCCTTCCGGTGGAGAAGTGAGGAGGTCATGACCGTTTCGGGCCTACGGTCAGAAATGTCTGAAATAGAATGCTGGACTCGATCGCCATTTCCCGAAATGTCCGCTCCGCGGGTGATGCAGCAGCGGCCATCTACCTTGAAGATTCACCGGATCTTGCTGCGCAAATTGCTTGCCGGAGCGTGCCGCTCGCTCCTGAAATAAGCGCTCGACTGCAAGGCGACCGCCTTGGGCCAAGACCCGTCGTCTGCGCTCGTCCGGAAGTCGCCAATTGCGGTCATTACGCTATTGCTCGATCTAAGTGTAGTTACTGTGGGTTTATGAGGTCGTCAGGGTCGAAAATGTATCCGCCGCTAAGATTTTGCTGTGCGCACTTTGAATGAGCCCAAAAAGATTGGATAGGTTGATTTTCTCCCGAAAACCAAAGATTTGAAATCTCAATCGCCACCGCTTTGACGTCGTGTTCTTCGATAGTCTGCTTGCAAAACCAGCAACTGAAATCACTCATTTCCTACTCCGTTCAACGCCATTGAAGTTGCGTAAGTTCGGATATCACTTTCTGGATTTAGGGCAATCGGAAGTCCGCTTCGGGCCGAGACCCGTCGTCGGCGCTCGTCCGAATGCGCCAGAAGCGGACATCGAGGCTTGTTCCCTCAGGTCGAATTTACGCTTTCGCCGATATCGCGCTCAACTCTTCGAGGTCGAGATCGCGCTCCAGTTCACGCAAAGTCTCGTCATCGATATCGCCGGCGCGATGGAGGCGGATAAGTTCCCGGCGTCCCGTCGCCACGGCCTCCAGGACGACGTCGAAATGGGCATGAAGCGTCGGAGCGTAATCCTCGGTGCGCTCCGCGTAGTCGACGATTACGACCGCTCTGCGCTTATATCTTTCCAGCAATTGAGGATGAATAAGGTTTCCGTCAACGTCGTATGCCAAGCTTTGAATGGTGGCCAATTGGGCCTGCGCCATGGCGGCCTCTGCCTGGCTCATGGTCAGGCGAGCGCGTTCCGAATCCGGCTCCGTCAACCCTGCCCAAGCGATTACACGCCCGAGCGTCGTACCCTGCACGAGCACCGTTCCGACAATGACCGCAAACGCCGTGACCAGAATGAAGTCGCGACCCGGAAAGCCTTCCGGCAAGCTAAGTGCCAAGGCAAGGGTGACCACGCCGCGGACGCCCACCCAACTCAGGACGATCGCGCCACCAGCTCCAAGAGGCGGTGTTCGCGCAAACCCCAGCCTGTTGCATAGGTTGATGACGAGGTCCGAGGCGAGCACCCAGATGAAGCGTGCGACGACCAGAGTCGCCAGAATCGCGAGGATCGGCAGCCCCATGGTTGCAACCACGGTGCCGAAGCCGCCGCCGCGCTCAACGACGTCCCGTAAGGACAGCCCAATCAAAATGAAAACCGCAGCTTCCATGAGGAAGATTACCACCGTCCAAAAAGCTGATCCCCGCATCCGCGTTGCGGCCGAAAGCACGGTATGCTGATGCCATGTCGCGATCAGGCCCGTCGTCACCGTGGCGATGACACCGGAAACATGAAGCTGCTCTGCGATCAGATAGGAAATCCAGGCCAGGAGCGTCGTGGCAGCGATGATGAGATATTGATCACCCAGCAGCCGGACGAACCTGACCCAAACTGTTCCGACTATGCCGCCTACAATTGCCCCGCCGACCGCAAGAAGGAAGAAGTTACCTGCTGCCTCGACCGCACTGAAGGTTCCGGTCGCGGCTGCGGCAACGGCCAAACGGAAGAGTACCAGACCGCTTGCATCATTCAGCAGACTTTCTCCTTCCAACAGAATCTGAAGCCGGCGTGGAAGCCTTACCCGTTCCAGCACGGCGCGTGCCGAGACGGCGTCGGGCGGCGATACGATCGCCCCGAGCGCCGCGCACGCGGCCCAGGGAAGTGATGGAAAGATGAGATGCGCCACGACCGCTACGACGGCACAGGTAAAGAAGACCGCACCGACAGCAAGGGAGGCAATGCCGAGGATGTGGCGCCGGAGCCGCTGGACGGCGATCGACCAGGCACCGTCCAGCAGCAACGGCGGCAAGAAGATGACGAGAACCAACCCGGGGTCGACTGTGATTGCGGGTAGGCCCGGCAGGAAGGCAAGTAGCGCACCGCCGGCGAGCAGTGCGACCGCGGGCGGCAGCCCCAGTCTGTGAGCGGCGTAGTGTAGCGCTATGATCGCGAGGAACATCGCGATCACCAGTTCAAAGAAATGCGTACCGTCCATGCTTGCCCCCAAGCAGACCTTCGCTTGCAATCGGCATCAAAGGACGCATCCCGCATAAACGCAACCTGCAAAAGATTGCTCGGGCGGCGAGAGACTACAGCGCCGAGCGGGAGGCGGGAAGGAGACAAGCCGTCCGCGTTCGTCACCGAAGGCGATCGCCGCCGGTCTCACATCGGGAATCACCACCATGGTCGCGCATTCGGGCGGACCGCCGCTGGCGATGTATTTGCTGCCACTGGGCCTTAGCAAGGAAATCTATGCGGGAACGACGAGTCTGTTCTTCACTGTCGGAAACGCAACGAAGGCGTTGCCGCGGCTGCAGCTGGTGAAACCGGCGGGCAACGACTGGACACTGATGGCGACTTGCCGCATCGCCATTCCCACCGGGGTATGGCTTGGCTGGCGGCTTGCCGCCTGTCTGAAGCGTAGAGTCACAGCGTTCGGTACATCACCAACGCGTCGACATAGCCCTTTGCGGGATGCAGGAATGCACCCGGAAGGTGTCCCACTTCCTCAAATCCGAGTGATTTCCATAAACGCACAGCGCGTTCATTTGTACTGATCACAAAATTGAACTGCATGGCACGGAAACCCCGTTCTCTTGCGCGGTTGAGCGAATGCGCATGCATCTCTCTCGCCACACCACGCCCGACGGCAGACGGATCAGTCATGTACCCACAATTGCAAACATGGCTGCCACCACCGGCCTGATTTGCCCTGATATAATACGTACCGACGACCGCTCCATTCTCTTCGGCGACAAATGTCTCGCGATCCTTGCCGAGCCAGTAGGCGAGCGCTTCATCCCTACTCAAATTGCGGTCCAGTGCGTACGTCTCTCCCGCCCTTATGACGGGGCCAATGATCCGCCAAATGGCATCTTGATCCAGATCGGACGCTCGACGGATTTCCATCCTGCAAATATAAGGGTGAATGAATACTTCTGGCAACGCTCAGGGCAACAGCAAAACGCGACCGCATGGCGTGCCAAAATGCGGTCACCCGAGAAGTCGCGACTTCGCCCCTGCGGCCACTTCGCGCGTCAGGTCCACATGCCGGTCAGCGCCGCCGCCTTGGTCATTCATGCGCTGACGGACCGGTCGATCCGCCTTGACAGCTCCGGTCAAAGCGAGCAAAAGATCGCGCATGGGGTCGCGATCACCCCACGAGGCGACAGCCGAAGTATCGCGTCCATTCAACCGCTCACCCGGAGGACGCGCCATGTCGTCACTTCTTGAAATTTCTCCTGACAAACTCGCCCGCCTGATAGGCACCCCGAAATGCCCTGCGCTCATCGACGTCCGCATCGACGAGGACTTCGAGGTTGACCCGCGCCTGGTGCCGGGATCGGTCCGGCGCGACTATCGCAGCGTGCAGGACTGGGCTGCGGAGATCGATAGCGACGCCGCCGTCGTCATCTGCCATCGCGGCAAGAAGCTCAGCTATGGCGTTGCCGCCTGGCTTCGCAACTATGGCATTGCCGCCGAGGTGCTCGAGGGCGGTTTCGAGGCCTGGGCAGCGGGCGGCCATCCGGCCGTGCCGGTATCCGCCATACCGGAGCGGGATGCCGGCGGACGCACTGTCTGGGTGACGCGGGCGCGGCCGAAGATCGACCGCATTGCCTGCCCCTGGCTGATCCGCCGTTTTGTCGATCCGCGGGCGGTTTTCCTGTACGTGTCGCCTTCCGAGGTCGAGATGGTCGGCGAACGTTTCGCCGCAACCCCCTTCGACATTGATGCGCCCATCCGCTGGAGCCACAGGGGCGAGCTTTGCACCTTCGACGTGATGGTCGAGGAATTCGGTCTTGCGACGGAACCGATGCTGCGGCTGGCGACGATCGTGCGCGGCGCGGACACAGCCCGCCTCGATCTCGCTCCGGAAGCCCCGGGCCTGCTTGCCGCATCGCTTGGCCTGTCGCGGATGTATGCCGACGACCTCGAGCAGCTCGAGGCAGGCATGCTGCTCTATGACGCCTTCTACCGTTGGTGCCGCGATGCGACCGACGAAACGCACAACTGGCCGTCGCCGAAAAAGGATGCCTGAGATGACCGATACCGCCGACGAGGCCGCGCCGGATACGGCGCGGCAGCCGTACAACCACGGCATCCCGTTCAGCGAAGGCGTCCGGGTCTGGCTGAGGGTGGCGGCCCTGAGCTTCGGCGGCCCGGCCGGGCAGATCGCAGTGATGCACCGCATCCTCGTTGATGAGAAGCGCTGGATCGGCGAGCACCGCTTCCTGCATGCCCTGAACTACTGCATGCTGCTGCCCGGACCGGAAGCGCAGCAGCTCGCCGTCTATATCGGCTGGCTGCTTCACCGAACCGCCGGCGGCCTCGTCGCCGGGACGCTCTTCGTGCTGCCGGGTTTTCTCGCGATCCTGGGCTTAAGCTACATCTACGCCGCCTTCGGCAATGTCACCGTGGTCGAGGGCCTGTTCTTCGGCCTGAAGGCGGCGGTGCTCGCCGTCGTCGTCCAGGCCGTCTTCCGGATCGGCGGCAGGGCGCTCAAGAACCGGCTGATGATCGGAATCGCCGCGGCGGCCTTCATCGCCATCTTCTTCTTCCGCGTGCCATTTCCGCTGATCATCCTCGCCGCAGGCATCATTGGCTATGTCGGCGGCCGTTCCGGTTCGCCGCTTTTCAGGGTCGGCGGCGGTCACAAGGCGGGGACCGGTCCGATCCTCAAGGACGAGGACTCGGTTCTCGGCGAGGAGACCCCGGCCCATGCCCGCCCGAACCTCGCCTGGTCGCTGCGGGTGTCGGCGGTGTTCCTTGCGCTCTGGTTCGTGCCGCTGGCGCTCATCACGGCCTTTCTCGGCGTCGACGACGTCTTCACCCAGATCGGCATGTTTTTCAGCAAGATGGCGGTCGTCACCTTCGGCGGAGCCTATGCGGTGCTTGCCTATGTCGCACAGGAGGCGGTCCAGCATTACGGCTGGCTGGAACCCGGCGAGATGCTCGACGGTCTCGGCATGGCCGAGACGACGCCTGGCCCGCTGATCATGGTGGTACAGTTCGTCGGCTTCATGGGAGCCTACCGCGATCCCGGATCGCTGAACCCGATGACGGCGGCGACGCTCGCGGCGATCCTGACGACGTGGGTGACCTTCGTTCCCTGCTTCCTGTGGATCTTTCTGGGAGCGCCGTTCATCGAACGGCTGCGCAACAACGTGGCGCTCACCGGCGCGATGTCGGCGATCACCGCCGCCGTCGTCGGGGTGATCCTCAACCTTGCCGTCTGGTTCGGCCTGCACACGCTGTTTGCGGAGGTCGTGGCGTGGAACATCGGACGGTTCTCGCTCGATGTGCCTGTACTGAGTTCGCTGGTTCTGCCGTCGCTCGGGCTGACGGTGGCCGCAGGGGTTGCGATCTTCCGGTTCCGCGCGTCGGTCATCGCGACGCTGCTCGCCTGCGCGGTCGCCGGTATGATCTGGACGCTCTTGATGTCGTAGACGTCAAAGCTGAGCGCAGGAGGGCGCTGGGCGATGGAAATCGTGAGATCAGTGCAAAGCACCCATCCGGCGACATATCTTTTCGGAGCGCGCGCTCTACGTGACTTCGGCGACGGCTTCGTCGCGATCCTGTTGCCGGTCTATCTGCTCGCTCTCGGATTTTCGCCGCTGCAGGTCGGCATCATCGCGACGGCATCGCTCTTCGGCTCCGCGCTCCTGACGAGTGCCGTCGGGTTCCTCGGCGCGCGCCACGATCTTCGCCGGATGCTTCTGGCTGCCGCGAGCCTGATGACGTCGACGGGCGTCGCCATGTCCCTGGTACACGATTACTGGCTGCTGCTGGTCGTCGCATTTGCCGGCACGATCAACCCCTCGGCCGGCAGCGTCAGTGTCTTCGTGCCGCTGGAGCACGCGGCGCTTACCCGCGAAGTGAGCGATGCGGAGCGAACGAGGATGTTTGCGCGCTACAGCCTCGTCGGGGCGCTCGCGAGCGCCGCGGGTGCGCTCGCGAGCGCGTCGCCGGATTTCTCAACCGTCATGGGGCTCGACCGACTGACCGCAATCAAACTGATGTTCGTGCTCTACGCATTCCTGGGCATTGCCGGCGGCCTTCTCTATGCCCGCATACCAAAGCGTATCGTTAGCCACGAATCTGCGAAGACCGCCGCGCTCGGTCCCTCTCGCGCCATCGTTCTGAAGCTCGCAGCCCTGTTCAGCCTCGATGCCTTCGCCGGCGGCTTCGTCGTCCAGTCGCTGCTCGCGCTGTGGCTGTTCGAGCGGTTCGATCTGTCGCTCGCGCAAGCCGGGGTGTTCTTCTTCTGGTCGGGCGTGCTGTCGGCGTTCTCGTTTCCTGTCGCCGCATGGCTGTCACGGCGCGTGGGCCTGATCAACACGATGGTGTTCACCCACATCCCGTCGAGCATTGCCCTCCTGCTGGCGGCTTTTGCGCCCACCTTGCCCCTTGTGCTGGCCCTGCTGCTGGTCCGGGCGGCGCTGTCGCAGATGGATGTGCCGACGCGCTCCTCTTATGTGATGGCCGTTGTCACGGAGGCGGAGCGGGCCGCGGCCGCGAGCTTCACATCCGTGCCGCGCAGTCTGGCCGCGGCAGCCAGCCCCGCCCTGGCGGGAGCGCTCTTTGCGGCATCCTATCGATCTTCGCCCCTCGTCATCTGTGCTGCGCTGAAGATCACCTACGACCTTCTGTTGTTACAGCAGTTTCGGCAGCTCAAACCACCCGAGGAACGGTAGGCCGTCCGAGGGTCAATACCGTGGCACTCGCTTGCCTGAACGAGCGACGTTGCGGGATCACCCGAGGAGCCGCGATTTCGCTGTGGCGACCACCTCGCGCGTCAGGTCCACCAGCCGGTCGGCGGCGAGGCGGTTGATCTGCCAGAAGAGCGGCACGTCGAGCGGGGTATGGGGGATGAGTTCGACGAGCCGCCCGGAAGCCAGGTGCTCTCCTGCGAGGAGGGCAGGGTTCATGCACCAGCCCATGCCGGGGAGGCTCGCCTCGAGAAAACTCTGCGTCGACGGCAGCCAATGGGTGGGATAGGCAAGGTCCTGTCCGAAGGCCTGACGAATCCAGCGGCTTTGCAGCCTGTCTTTCTGGTTGAAGGTCAGCGCGGGCGCGCGCCCGATCGCCTCGGCTGTCACGCCATCAGCGAAATATTTCGCCATGAATTCGGGGCTTGCCGTTGCATGATAGCGCAGAGCTCCGAGTGACGTGCGCCGGCAGCCCGCGATCGGCTTTTCGAGGCTGGTGACAGCGGCGAGCACGCGGCCGCGTTGGAGCCATTCGGCCGTATGGTCTTGGTCATCGATGGCAACGTTCAGGAGATAGGGGGATCGCCTGGAGAAATTCGATATGGCGGGCAGGAACCATGTTCCAAGGCTATCGGCATTGGTCGCAATGTGAAACGTCACGTGCTCGCGCGGCTTGTCAGGATCGGCAAGCGACGGAAGATGCTCCATCAGTTCGCCTTCCAGCATGCCGACATTCTCCATGTGGCGGCAGAGCCAGGCTCCCTTCTCGGTGGCCGTGCACGGGTTTCCCCGGACGATCAGAACTACGCCGAGGCGTTCTTCAAGCTGCTTCACGCGCTGGGAGATGGCCGAGGGGGTGACGTTCAATGCGGCTGCCGCCTTTTCGAAGCTGCCGGTCTGGACGACGGTCGCGACGGCGTGAAGCGCCGGGTAATCGAGCATGCCATTAGCTCTTCTTAATCGGGATTATCTGAATTAATTATCCTAACTCCCCGGTCTCCGCTAGAGAAATGCCGACTCGTTCGCGGAGCATTCGCCAGCATGAACCTTCCGATTTATATGACCGGCCTGATGATGGGCCTGAGCCTGATCGTCGCAATCGGTGCGCAGAATGCCTTCGTTCTGCGCCAGGGATTGCGGCGCGAGCATGTGTTCGCCGTGTGCCTTACTTGCGGCGTCTCCGATGCCATCCTGATCCTGTTGGGCGTTACCAGCCTGCGGCAAATTGCGGCCATGCTGCCCTGGCTTGACCCCGCCATGCGGTTTGGCGGAGCCGCCTTTCTCATCTGGTATGGTGCGAAAAGCCTCCGTTCCGCCGTTCGATCTTCCGGAGCCCTGACGGTCGGGGAAGAGGTCTCTTCAAGGTTCTGGCCGACTTTTGCGACCTGCCTTGCGCTCACCTGGCTCAATCCGCATGTCTATCTGGATACGGTCGTCCTTCTCGGCACCATTGCGACCCGCTTTCCGGGCGAGGAGATGCTGTTCGCCGCCGGTGCCATGTCGGCTTCGTTCCTGTTCTTTTTCGCGCTTGGCTACGGTGCCAAGTGGCTGCGCCCGATTTTCTCGCGGCCGTCGGCATGGCGGGTGCTGGATACCGCCATCGCCGCCGTCATGTGGATGATCGCCTACAGGCTGTTGAGCGGGATGTAGTACCGCACGTCCGCTGTTCCGTTGACCTCAGATCCTGAAGCAGTTTCAGGAAAAGCGTGTAATGGTTTTCCGCCCGGAATTGCGTCATTTCAAAGAGTTATATCGTTTCAGTGTTTCACTGGAACACCAAAACGATCCAGGGTCACGACCCATAAATGAGCGACAGCGTAAGTGTTGGATGACAGCTTTCGGCCCAAACGAGACATCGAGCCTTCGCATCCAGCGAATGGGGATGACGAGTATGGATAAGCGATGCACTGTTCGCATCGCCTCGTCCAAGGTCTTCGTCATCCCCGCTCAGATCAGCCTGCGTTGCTCGGTACCGGTGTGTTGAGCAGTTGCTGCTCCCACAGGAACGCGATGCCGCTACCGCCGAAGTGCTGGATGAGAATCTCGGTCAGCTCCTCGACATGCTCGGTGCGCGCCCAATCGCGTTGCCATTCGCCAGCGAGCGCCATCACGGTCATCACGTTCGCGCCAGCCGCGATCATTCGCTGGATGGCAACTTCGTGAGACTCCTTCGAAATCCCGCCCGACGCGTCGGTGATCACGGTCACGTCCCAGCCTTCGCCAAGGGCCTGGATCACAGGCATTGCGACGCAAACCTCGGTCCACAGGCCGGCGATGATCAGTTGTTTGCGGCCGGTCGCCTTGACGACGTTCACCACATTCTCGTCCTGCCAGGTGTTCACCCAGGTGCGATCGATGACTTCCTGGTCCGGAAATACGTCGGTGATCTGCTTAAAGAGAAGTCCACCGCGCGCCGCGATCACGCTGGTGAGAATGGTCGGAACATTGAAAGCTTTTGCTAGCTTCGCCAGCGCGGTCGTGTTGTTGACCACCATGTGCGGATCGTGGCTGTTGAGGTTTGCGAGCTGGTAGGGCTGATGGTCGATCAAAACGAGGACCGAATCTTCGGGACGGAGAAGCGAAGCAAGGCCGTTACGAAAGGTCATGGATAAATCCTCTGCTGCCGTTTTGTGTGAGATCGGTTTACCGGCAGACATGCGCTGACAGCGCGCGCCGCCTGCGAAACGAACACTGTCATTCCCGTTTGTAATACGGTAGCCTCGCTTTGTGCCAAGCTGTGTCGCGGAATGGGGAACGCCGAATTGGATATCGAGGACCTGCGGACATTCGTGGAAGTGGCCGATGCCGGGGGTGTTTCGCCCGCCGCGCGGCGGCTCGGCGTCTCCAAGTCAATGGTCAGTCGGCGGCTCGCCCGGCTTGAAGCGGAACTTGGCGTCCAGCTTCTTGCACGAACGACCCGCGGCGCGGCTCTCACAGAGGCCGGGATCACATTTCGGGACCATGCGGCAAGGGTCTGTGCCGAGATCGACGTGGCCAGGGAAACGATCCTACCCGCCGGTGACCTTTGCGGCCGCTTGAGAATTGCCGTGCCGCTTTCCTTTGGCCCGACCCACTTCGCTCCCGTGCTCGCGGACATGGCGCGACGGCACCCCCAGCTCCACATCCATGCGTCCTACAGCGACCGTTTCGTTGATCTCGTCTCGGAAGGCTTTGATTGCGCTATCCGGGTTGGCTATCTGCAGGACTCCAACATGATCGCAAGACGCGTCGGTCCGCTTTACGGAAGGCTGGTCGCAAGCCCGGACTATATAAGAACGCATGGTTCCCCCGAGACGCCGGAGGAACTCGTCGCCCACCAGGCCCTGATGCAAGGGACGGAAGCCTGGCAATTCATGGATGGCGACGAGATCATTACGGTTCATCCACGGGGACGCTTCAAGGCCGACAACGCTCTGGCTCTCGCCGCCGCCGCATTGGCAGGGGTTGGCATAGCTTGGATCCCCGATGGCGTAACCCATGATCATGTAGCGTCCGGCGCGCTGGTTCCGGTCATGACACGCTATCCCCCGCCTCCGGCAGGCATATATGTCATCCGCCCGCCGGGGCAGTTTCCCGCAAGGAAGGTACGTGTCCTTACCGAAATGCTGATCGAGTGTTTCGAACAAGCTCCGGCACCTGTAGGCGGCGCAGGCTGGTAGGGTACTACCGGCGCGAAGCCTGGAACGTCTCGCCCTATGTCACCGCACCGGGTGACCGCTCTTGGCGCAAAGCGGGCGTCGCGGATCTTCCAGCTTCCATCAGCCACGCCTTCGTGACTCAGTGCGGCAGGAGGATTTACCAATGTCTGACCAATTCCGGCTGACCGAGACGCAGCTCAAGCGTATCGCGCACCACTTCCCAAAGTCGCGTGGTGTCGAGCGCGTGTGATCAGCAGGACAACACGTCATCCGCTATGGAATTGCAGCTGCGACCTTCCTATTGCCCGGCGGCGGCAGTCAGCGCGTGCGCGGTTCGCCGCAGGAGCGGAATGGCTTCGCCCGCTTCAAGAACCTGCGAACTGACGAATGCGCCGTTGACAAGCAATGCGAGCTGACCGGCAAGCTCGTCCGGGCGGCCGACGCCAAGCCGCTCCGCGATCCCCTTCAGCCGACGCCGCATTTCACGCTTGTGGGCTGCCGCGACCTTGCGCGCCGGGTGGTCGGCTTCCGGGAACTCCGCGGCAACGTTGATCTGCGGGCAACCGCGATAGTTCCGCCGCCCGACCCGCTCGCCGATCCATTCCAGATGCGCGTCGAGCTCCGCTCGCGCGTCATCCTTGTACTTTTCAGCCACGCGGTCCCATGTACTCCAGAAATCCTGGTCCTCGCGTGCGAGGAAGGCGGCGACGAGATCGTCCTTCGTGCCGAAATGCCGATAGAGGCTGGTCTTGGCGACGCCGGCCTGCTCGACCACCAGATCAACTCCGACGGCCCGCACGCCCCGTGTGTAAAAGAGTGTCGACGCCGTTTCGAGGATCCGGTCCCGCACGTCGACGGCATCGTGGTCGTTCGCTTTGGCCGCGCTTTTCGTCATCGCTTACCTCCAATGCCGGCAAGCTACAGCGCCGTGGGTCTTTTTCAGACGCTGTAGCACCCTGAATTGCTGCATGCTTCCTTAAATCGGCTCCGATTTAAGCAGGTAGCACAGTCATGCTTGACATGCTACAGACTTGTTTGTAGCGATATCGAACAAACAGGTCTGTAGCGTGGAGGAAGGCAATGACTGTTCACTCATCAGGAGCTGTGAAGCAGGATCGGACTGTGGCCGTATTCGGGGCTGCCGGGCATACGGGGCGTTTCGTCGTCTCGGAACTCTTGCGCCGCGGCTTCACCCCGATCGCCGTCGCACGCGACGTGGCGAAACTGGCGGAGTTCGCGGATCGCGGCATCGAGGTCAGGGGTGCTTCGACAGACGACCCGGACTCGCTCGATCAGGCATTCAAGGGTGCGGCCGCGATCATCAATTGTGCCGGGCCCTTTCTCGATACCGCAGATGCCGTCGCTTCCGGGGCGCTTCGTGCGGGGATCCACTATCTCGACGTGACGGCCGAGCAACCGAGCGCGCAGGCGATCTACGACAAATTCGACAAGCAGGCGCGCGATGCCGGCGTGCTCTTCATTCCGGCCATGGGCTTTTATGGCGGCTTTGCCGACCTGCTCGTTACGACAGCCATGGGCGACTGGGAGTTCGCCGACGAGATCAGGGTAGGGATCGCGCTCGACAGCTGGCATCCGACGCAAGGCACGCGCATAACGGGCGTGAAGAACACCGCGCGGCGCATGATCGTTGCCAATGGTGAGCTTGCGCCGGTGGTTCAGCCAGCCGCCGAAATGGACTGGGATTTCCCGGCGCCGTTTGCGCGCCAGAAGGTCATCGAGCTCCCGTTTTCCGAGATCGTCGTGATTTCGCGACATACGCGGTCATCCGAGCTGCGCACCTATCTCAATCGCACCGCGCTGAGCGACGTTCGGGATCCGGCGACGCCGCCGCCCAAGCCCGCCGACGAAGAGGGCCGATCCGCGCAGGTCTTCCTGGTCGAGGCGACCTTGCGAAAGGGCGAGCAGATACGGCGGATCGCGGTTGAGGGGCGAGACATCTACGCCTTCTCGGCGCCGCTCATCTGTGAAGCCGTCCAGCGCATTCTTGACGGCAGGGCGCGAGGCAGTGGGGCGCAGGCGCCGGGTGCCGTTTTCGATGCCCGCGACTATCTCGACGCACTGGCGCCGCATAATCTGTCATTCGTGGTCGC
This sequence comes from Sinorhizobium chiapasense, assembly GCF_036488675.1. Taxonomy (NCBI): domain Bacteria; kingdom Pseudomonadati; phylum Pseudomonadota; class Alphaproteobacteria; order Hyphomicrobiales; family Rhizobiaceae; genus Sinorhizobium; species Sinorhizobium chiapasense. The sequence goes on along the minus strand of NZ_CP133148.1, from coordinate 2,080,137 downwards.
GGATCATTGAACTTACGCAATTCCGGACGGAAAACCGTTAGACACTTTTCCTGGAACTGCTCTGGCTGGCCAACAGCAATCCTGCCTGTCTCTCTCCTGACAGGCGGGATCGAAGCTGACTTTCCAGCGCCGAGCGTCCAATCGGAAACCACAGTACACGACATAGTCCGCTTCAGCCTCGTCGGTTGCGGTACGGCAAGGCTTCTCTTCCGAGCCTCATTCCTGTGCTTGTCACAGGAATCCAGCCAGCCCAAGTCCTTGGGCTGAAATGACTCTTCCGCGCCGCAGACGCGGCGCTGCTGGATCCCTGTGACGAGCACAGGGATGAGGGCGAAAGAAGCATCCGCCAATGCCACTTAAGTTGCCGTCATATACTGTGATGGGACGCGCAAAGGTCGCTGTAGCACTTTGATTTGCTGCCTGATTTTGTCCTTAAAACGATCCCGATTTCAGGAATCATGCAGTAGCCCTGCTGGCTATGTGGAGGTCAGCCGCTCTTCACATATCCCTGGGCCTCCACGATCCGGCCGTTCAGCACACGCATGAGATTTACCCCACGCACGGAATCGCGGTGCTCCGGCCCCCAGATCAGCCGCCAGCGGATTTCGCCGCGATCGCCGCGCGCGATGATGCTTTCGGTTTCGAAGTGCGCAGCGGGCATCGTGGCGATCTTCGTCCAAAGCTCCAGGCAGGCTGCCTTGCCTTCATGACGGGAGCCGTCCGGTGCCGGCTGGGTGTTTTCGATGACGCAATCATCGGCAACGAGATCCTGCAGGGCCGCAGGGTCGTGGTCGAGGAACACCTGGTTGAAGCGCGCCAGAATTTCGGCGGTCCGGAGGCTTTCCGGGTCTTTGAAGCTGGCCGGATCCTTGAAGCTGGCAGGATCCTTGAAGCTGGCCGGGTCTTTGAAGCTATCGCTTGTCATCATGACCTCCCTGTTCGCCTCACGCCGTTGCGTGCGGCGCGAAGAACACGCCATTGGCGCGATGGGCGAGCCGTTCGGCGCGGAGCGCTTCACGCACCGCAGGACGAGCGCCGACCCGGCGCATGAACGCTTCGAGCCCCGGCCAGCGCGACAGATCGATGTCCAGCCACGGAGACCAGTTGAGGCAGACGAAGAGATAGACATCCGCGACGCTTAAGCGGTCGCCGGTCAGGAAGTCTCCGGCAAACTGGGCCGATATCCAGTCGAGACGGGCCGTGACATGCTTTCGAAGCACATCCTTCACCGCGGCATAATCGGGATAGAACATCTGAACCATCGGCTTGTGGAGCTCGCTCGACACGAAGTTCAACAGCGACTGGATGCGCCGGCGTTCACGGACATCGCGCGGTGCGAGGTCGCCAGACGGCTTGATGTCGGCCAAGTGCTGGACGACTGCGGGGCCTTCCGTAAGGATCTCGCCGTCGTCCAGCACAAGCACCGGCACGTATCCGTTCGGGTTGATGGCAAGAAAGTCCTCTCCGTCGCTGGTCCTCTGCGTTCCGCGCTCGACCTCTATGATTTCGATATCAAGTTCGAGTTCCCGCGCGATGATGTGAGGCGACAGGGAACAGGCCGCCTGCTGGATATAGAGCTTCATGGGTTCCTCCGATCTCGAAATAGGTCGGGCCTGACTGCTGCTCGACATTTATACGAGTTCGCATATAATTCAGGTAACGTCAATCTTTTTATGCGAGTTCGAATATAAATGACCAATGCAAAACGCGGGCGGCCGGTGCAATACGATCGGGAACAGGCACTTGAGCGCGTGAGCGATCTCTTCTGGTCGGCTGGTTTCGCCGCGACATCGCTTGACGACCTCAGCGCGGCAACACAGATGACACGTCCGAGCCTCGCCGGAGCATTCGGCGACAAGGAGGCCCTGTATATTGCGGCGCTAGAGCGTTACCGCGACGCCGGTGTGGATGCCTTGAGAGAAACCCTGAGCGGCAAGCTGCCGCTGAGGACGGAACTGGCAGAGGTCTTGCGCAAATCGGCGGACGTATACATGGCGTCGACGGACGCGGCGCGCGGGTGCCTGCTTATCGGAACCGCGTCGGTCGAGGCCGTGCACCGGCCGGCCGTTCGTCGCGTGCTGCAGGAGAGCCTCGCCGCTTTCAATGCCGTTCTGGAGGGGCGTATTCGCAAGGCAGTTGCCGAGGGCGAGCTCGACCCGGAAGCAGACGCCGCCGGGCTGACATCCGTGGCCTCGGCGATCATGCATTCGCTCGCCGTTCGCGCGCGAGCCGGCGAGCCGCGGGATGCGCTCGACAAGCTCAGCGGCGCGGCAATCGACCTGATCTGCGGGTAGATGCGCCGCGAACGTCCGGAATCGGCGCGCTGCGCTGCCCAGACAGATCAGGCGCTCTTCGGTTTCTTCTGCGAACGGGCAGCTTTGGCCGACGTGTTCAGCGCCACGGCGGCGCGGATCAGTGCCTTCATCGCTTCCTCATCGATCTTTTCACCCTCGCGGATATCGATGGCACGCCGGGTGTTGCCTTCGAGGCTGGAGTTGAAGAGGCTTGCGGGGTCCTCCAGCGAAGCGCCCTTGGCGAAGGTCAACTTCACCACCTGCTTGTAAGTCTCGCCGGTGCAGATGATGCCGGCATGCGACCACACCGGAACGCCCCGCCATTTCCACTCTTCGATGACTTCGGGGTCGGCCTCCCGGATGAGCGCTCGAACCCGGGCGAGCGTTTCGCCCCGCCAATCGCCAAGCTCGTCGATTCTGGCATCGATCAGCCGAGAGGGAGAGTCTTCTGCTTTTCCGTCCATCGGATCACTCTTCTTCATGGTTGCGTCGCTTTGGAAACTACCCCAGCTGAGTTTCAATCGCACCCTTGTCTATGATCGACCAGACCCTTTCGATCCGTCCCTCCACAAGCTCGTAGAAGACATTTTCGGCGAACCGGACCTTCCGGCCGTTGACGGGGAGGCCAAACAGCATGCCTCTACTGCATGTTTCCTTAAATCGTAGTCGATTTAAGGATAAAAACATGCAGCAACTCAAAGGGCTACAGCGTCCTTTGCGCGTCTGATAAGACGCGCGGCGCTGTAGGCGTGCAGTCGAAACGCAGGCGGCTCGCAATCACTGCATGTTTCCTTAAATCGCAGCCGATTTAAGGAAAAAAACATGCAGCTATTCAAAGTGCTACAGCGTCCTTTGCGCGTCTGATAAGACGCGCGGCGCTGTAGGGCGGCTCGCACACCAGCAGCTCGATGTCGAAATAGAGGTCGGGTATCGCGTCGAAATCGCCTTCGAGCATCTTGCGATAGCCCGAGAGCCCGATCCGCTCGCCGTTGTAATGAACGTCGTCATGAACGAACTTTCCGAGGTTCGGCCAATCCTGGTCGTTCAGGCACTGAATGTAGCCTCGGTAGAGGTCGGAAAGTTCGGCTGTTGTCATGACCGCTGCTCATTCCCGCTTACATTCGCTCGCCGGGCAATTGGCTGGCTTGATCCAAATGGTTCCTGTCAATCGACCGGATCCAGGATGTCCGCGGAGTCGTTCTTGGGCGACCCGACCTTTCTGTCGATCGGCCACATGGTCATCAGTTCGGCCGGGAACGGCGTCATCAGGTCGTAAGGGTCCGGCTCCGGCGACAGCCAACGCGCATAGTCTTCCGGGTGCAGGATAACGGGCATCCGGTCATGGATCGTCGCCATCATGTCGTTCGGCGGGCAGGTGATCACGCAGAAGGTGCGAATATCCTCGTCGGTTTCGGGATCGCGCCAGGTCTCCCAGATGCCGGCAAGCGCGAAGGGCTCGCCGGAACGCATGGCAATCGCGTATGGCTGCTTGTTCTTGCCGGTGCTGTAGATGTCCTTCCATTCGAAGAAGCCGTCGATCGGAATGAGGCAGCGGCGGTTCGCATAGGCCCACTTGAACATGCCATTGGTCGAGATGCCTTCGCGCCGCGCGTTGATCGGCGGCCGGCCGGGTCGCTGTTGCTTCATCCAGCCGGGAACGAGGCCCCATCGCGCACTGACGAAGGTTGGCCCGAAAACGTCCGGATCCCGGACCACGTCGCGGATGATGATCGGGTAGAAAAGCGTCGGTGCGCCATTGTAGCGGGGAAACTGGTTCGCCAGCGCTTCGGCGCCGGCCTCGCGCTGGGCGAAGGAGAAGGCGCGAAACAGGCCTTCCAGCGTGCTCTTGATATAGACGCGTCCGCACATCGGCTATTTCTCCCTCCGGCTCAGAAAAGGTTAGCGCGGCGGTTGCTGCCGTCAACCGCCGGACCGGCCGGCACGCCGCGGCTTCCGTGAGATCGATGAGCGAGGGAAGGCGGTCATGCTCCCAGTCCGAGAGCCAGCGTCATCTCGTTGATGATCCCCAGACGCGCTTCAATCACCGCGATCTTCTCGGGGGTATCTGCACGAGAAGCCTCGATGTCGATAAACAGTTGCTCGAAACCACCCGGCGTGGCGGTGCCGAACATCTGGCCCGGCTCGTCGCCTATGTTTCGCCAGGCGTGTCGCACATGCGGTGGCAGAACGACGACGGCACCCGGAGGGGCGTCGAACTCGTCGTCGCCGCATTGGAAACGATAGAGACCGCGTATGACGCGAAAGACCTCGGTCTCGCGTGTGTGTGTATGAGGGTGGGGCCCCCCTCCGGGCGGCGTGAAGGTTTCCCACATCGCGAACGCGCCTCCGGTCTCTGCAGCCGTGACATGGATCACGACCCTTGCGCCGAAAGGCGTTCTTGCGATGCGTTCTTTGCCAGGCAACGAGACAACTGCATTTCGGAAAGTCGACATGGCTACCTCCCGGCGCCGCGCGTCCAGTCAGACGTGCAAGGGACGCCGTAGCACTTTGAGTTGCTGCATGTTTCTGTCCTCGAACCGGCACGATTTAAGGAAACGTGCAGTAGTCGGTTGCAGCCTCTATAGCATATCGCGGGAAGGTGGTTAATCCTGATGAGCCACGCCTTGTTCTTGGCCTTTCACCAGGGTCGGCCATTCGCTCGTCGTGCCCGGCTGCACCGGCCGCTCCAGATAGGTCGAAAGCACCACATAGCTGCGTGTCGCCTTGACTCCGGGCGTGTCGTAGAGGCGCGCCAGCAGCCCTTCGAGCGCGTGGGTGCTTTCGGTCCGAACCTTGAGCAGCATGCAGGTGTCGCCCGCGACCGAGTGGATCTCCTCGACCTCAGGATGCTGCTCGATCGCAAGCAACGCCGGCGTCTTGCCCCAGCCGGTCGTGTCGACATGGACGAAGGCAAGCAGCGTCTTGCCCACCGCCTCGGGATCGACCAGAGCCGCCACGCGCCGGATCGCGCCCGAGCGCCTGAGGCGCTTCACGCGCTCGTGCGCGGCCGGCGGCGAAAGGCCGACGCGTTCGCCGAGTTCGGCGTAGCTCGTGGTGGCGTCCTCGACCAGAACGCCTAACAGCTTTCGGTCCATCGCGTCGAGTTCACGGTCGGCGCGACGCTTCCGCCGAATGTCATCTGTATTTTGGTCCATTCCGAAATCGCCTCTTGTTGCCGAATGCAGTTCTGCAAATATGCGGCAATGACGAACCTCAATCAATCCATTCCAGGCCTATCCGCGGAGAGGGCGCGCATCCCGCCCTTCGCCTTCGTGCTGACCACATGCATTGGCGTCATCGGCTCCAACTCGCTGGCGCTCGGTCCGATCGCGCCGGAAGTGGCGCGGAGCCTCGGCGCGGATGTGCCCGCCGTGATGACCGCTTCGGGCGCCTTCGGTCTCGGCACGGCGGCGAGCGCCGTCTTCCTTGGTCGCCTCATCGACCGCCATGGCCCGCGCCGCATGCTGGCGGCGGCGCTCATCCTGCTTGCCGCCGGGCTTGGCGGCAGCGCGGCCGCGCCGGCGCTGCCGCTGCTGGTCGCTTTCCAGCTCATCGTCGGCATCGCCGCGGGCGTCGCGCTTCCCTCCATCTATACACTCGCCTCGATCATCGCGCCGGCCGGGCGCGAGAGCGAGACGATCGGCCTGGTGCTGACCGGCTGGACGCTCAGCATGGTGGCCGGTGTGCCGCTGTCGGCGGCAATCGCCGATTTCGCCGGGTGGCGGACGGTTTATATCGTCGTCGCCACCGCAACCCTTGTCGCCTGCGCCGCTGTCCGGTTCGTCGCCGGCACGGAGGATGCAGTCACGGACGATTCAGGGGGCAGGCAGGTTGGTGGGGTGAGGGCGACATCGCCGCTCGCGGCGCTCGGCGTTCGCGGCGTCGCGCCGCTTCTTTCCGCCTGCGCGGTGTTCATGGCGGCCTTCTATGGTGTCTACGCCTATATCGGCGATCACCTCCATGCCGCGCTCGGCCTGCCTGTCAGCGCCAACGGCCTCGTTGCGGTCTCCTACGGCTTCGGCTTCGGCGGCGCGGCCTTTCTCGACCGGCTGATCGATCGCTTCGGTGCGGGCAGGTTGCTGCCGCTCATTTTCCTCGCCGTCGCCGGTGTCTACGTCGCGATGGCGGCGGCGAGCGGCTCCTACGTTGCCATCCTGGCGGTGGTATTTCTCTGGGGGCTCGCCAACCACTTCGGGCTCAACGTGCTCATCATGCGGCTGACCGCGCTCGATGCCGCAAGACGGGGCGCCATCATGGGGCTCAACAGCGGCGTCACCTATCTCGCCCTCTTCGCCGGCACGATCGGCTTCGGCGCGGCCTATGCCGGAAGCGGCTTCTTCATGCTGCCGCTGGCGGCGGCGGGGCTGATGCTCGCGGCGGCTTTGTTCGCGGCAAGGGCGCCACGCTAGACCGCGATGACTTGAGGTCGAATCGACCTGAGATCATAAACGTGATGGATTCTAGATCATTTCATTGTTTCTCTGAAACAGTGAAATGATCTAACTATTTGAAATTACGCAATTCCGGACGGAAAACCGTTACACACTTTTCCTGGAATTGCTCTAATGAGTTGAGACGCGCGATGCGGGCGGAAAACCGCGCCGACACCGTTCCTCATCCCGCTCCAGAATTGCGGCGGCAGCCGCGGTGCCGGCCGGTATCGATGAAGTAATTATTCATAGTAACGGTACTGTGTTCGGCGAAATCAGGAAGTCGAAACAAGCCGTTACTTTGGATTCTCCCGCTTTCCGGAAGCAAGACCGGTTTTTGCTTGCCCATGGTTTGTGTTAGGATGCCCGACAATTTTGGGGGCCATGTGTTGAAACGGAGGAAGAAACATGGCTATCCAGGCCCCGACGGATTTCCGCCGCGTGATTGTCGCCGCGTCGGTGGGCAACATCATCGAATGGTATGACTTCTATATTTTCGGCAGCCTGGCCGCGGTGCTGTCGGTCAAGTTTTTCGAACCATCGCATCCGGTCGCCGCACTCTTGAGCACCATTGCGCTGTTTACCGCAGGCTTCCTGATCCGTCCGCTGGGAGCGTTTCTCTTCGGCTGGATGGGTGACAGGGTCGGCCGCAAATACACGTTCCTGATCACGTTGAGCGGGATGGGACTCGGTACCGGCGCGATCGGCCTGATCCCGACCTATGAGGCGATCGGCCTCACCGCCGCATTCCTGCTCTTCGGCCTCAGGATGATCCAGGGCCTGTGCCTCGGCGGCGAGTATGGCGGCGCCATCACCTATGTCGCCGAGCATGTGCCCGATGAAAGCCGCGGCTACTACACCGGCTGGCTCCAGACCTCTCCGACGCTCGGGATCGTCGTGTCGCTGGCGGTGGTCATCGCCACGCGCACCTATTTCGGCAATGAGGTCTTCGAGGCGTGGGCGTGGCGCGTACCATTCCTGCTGTCGTTCCTGCTGGTTGCCATCGCCATCTACATCCGGCTCCAGCTCCGGGAGACGCCGATCTTCGCCGAGATCAAGGCCAGGGGGCAGACGACCCGAAACCCCTGGAAGGAAGCGTTCCTCAGCTCCAACATGAAGTATGTCGGGATCGCCACCATCGTGCTGATCGGGCAGGGGGTGGTCTGGTACAGCGGCCAGTTCTGGGCGCTCTATTTCCTGCAGCAGGTTTCCAAGGTGGATGCGCTGAGCTCGTCCTACATCGTCGGCGCAGCGCTGCTCCTTGCAACGCCGAGCCTGATCCTGTTCGGGTGGCTCTCCGACATCGTCGGCCGCAAGCCGGTGATCCTCGGAGGCATGCTGCTCGCCGCGATCACCTACTACCCGCTGTATCTGTGGCTCGGAACGGTGACCCAGCCGGACAACATCAACTATCCGACCGCGATCTTCATCATCTTCATCCTCGTGTGCTACGTCGGCATGGTCTATGGGCCGGTCGGGGCGTTCCTGGCGGAATATTTCCCCGGCAGGATCCGCTACACCTCGGTGTCGGTGCCCTATCACATCGGCAACGGCTGGGGCGGCGGCCTCGTGCCCTTCGTCACCTCGGCGGCTTTCGCCGCGACGAACAGCATCGGCTACGCGCTGATCTATCCGATCGTCGTTCCCGCCATATGCTTCGTGCTCGCACTGATCCTGATGCCCGAGACGCGTCAGGTCAGCATATGGCAGCCGGCGGAGCCAAGGGCCGGGTGAAGGCGCCCGCATGGCGCCGTGCGTCTGCGGACGTGCGGCGCTACGGCGGATTAACAGGCGGCACCACCCACTTTCCAAATTATCTCCGTTGCAACATGATCCAATCTATCGAGACGCGCGGCCCGTGGCCGGGGAGGAAACGATGGGCATCTACAGCGACGTCATCCTGCCGAAACTCTGCGATTGTTCCATGCGCAACGAGCGACTGCTTCCCTATCGCGAGCGGGTGATCGGTGCGGCGGAGGGGCGCGTCCTGGAGATCGGCAGCGGATCCGGCCTCAACCTGCCGCACTACCGCCCGGCGGTCCGGGAAATCCTGGCGCTCGAGCCTTCGCCTAGTCTGACGGCCATGGCGCGCCGCGTGCCGCATTCCGCGATCCCGGTCAACTTCATCGAAGCGTCCGCCGAGGCGATCCCGCTCGATGACGGGAGCGTCGACACGGTGGTGACGACCTGGACCCTGTGCACCATCCCCGGGGCGGCGACAGCACTTGCGGAAATGCGCCGCGTGCTCAGGTCCGGGGGCAGGCTGCTCTTCGTCGAGCACGGGCTTTCGCCCGACCGCGGTGTGCGCTGGTGCCAGGATTGCCTCAACCCGATCTGGCGGCGCATCAGCGGCGGCTGCAATCTCAACCGTCCGATCCGGTCGCTGATAGAGGAGGGCGGCTTTCGGGTCGACCGGGTCGAGACCGGCTATATGAAAGGGCCGAAGCCGATGACCTTCATGTATGAAGGCAGCGCCCGGCCGCGATGACGGAGACCCGTACCGGTCTCGGGCCTATGCGAACAAGCTTTGTCATAAATTATTTACTTATCGATTGAACCCCGCAGCAACATCTCTCTGCTAACAATGAAGCTTTCAAAGGTAAGCATTGAGCGGTGAGATGTGGATATTGCTTTATATACTGGCCTTCATTGTCCTGACTATTGCCAAGGGACGACAGGTGCACAGGCTGCTACGCAGCCGCAGCTACAACTGGAAAAGCTCCGGCTTCATTTTCCTCGCCTGGTCGGCCGTGAGCCTGCCTTTCATTGCAAACGCATGTGACGAGGCTGCCTGCCGATGGAGCCTGAATTTTGGCTGGTGGGCCAACCTGCTTCATCAGCTGTCACCCTTCGACAGGCTTGATGCCGGCACGATGGTCACGGTGGTGATGCTCACCTATATGGTCCTGACGATCTGCTTCCTCGGCCATTGCCTTGGATGGGCGCTCTATGGAAGCAGAAGACTCCTTCGGTTTGCGGTGTAGCAGGGCTTCTCCTCTGGAGTTGGTCCAGCGGTGACCCCGCAAAACCTACTCGCAGCATCGAAGCTGCTGTTGTGCCGGGGGACACTTCACCGAACCGAACGAACAGAACACGCAGCAGTCCCCGGGGCGGGGACGCAGCAGTGTCCTGCAGTTGGTACACTCATAGTAGAACTGGCAGGCATCGGTCGGCATGGTCTCCCGCCGGCCGAAACCGCAATGGGGACAGGTCAGCAGCTACCATGGCAGCGATCCTTTGAGCTTGTCCCAGAAGCCGGGCTGCGCGTGCGGGTGCGGCTTCTGGGGCCGGTTTGTCAGGGCGTTGACGAAGACGACGAGGTTGACGGGTTCGAACTTCAGCCCGTGAAAACGGGCGCGGAGGCGGCCGTCCTGGTCGATCACGTGGGTGACGATCCCGTGCATCTGCATGCCGTCCTCGCCTCCGGTGAACTTGAGGCCGTAGGCCTCGGCGATCCTGCGCGTCGCGTCCTCGGGCTTGTCAGGCGAAGAGGTCAGGAAGACCCAGTTTACGGGATCGAGGCCGTGCGCCTCGCCGTAGTCCCGGAGCACGGCCCCCGTATCATGCTTCGGGTTGGTGGTGATGGTGACGAACTCCACTATCTCCTTCATCGGCGTCTGGTTGATCATCTTCTGAATCTCGGCGATCCGCTCGGCGTGCAGCGGGCAGACGTCCGGACAGTTGGTGTAGACGAAATTGAGGACGACGACCTTGCCGCGGAGGTCCCCGAGGCCGACGGTGCGGCCCGCCGCGTCCTGCAAGGTGAAGGCGGGCGCACCGCTGTCCACGGGCTGGAAATACTGCTCCTTGTCGCGGAGGTCCTGATCGACCTCCTCGAGCGAGTGCGCCAGCGCAGGTGCGATCGCGGCGAGCATCGTGAAAACGAACGTTACGAACTGCAAGACGCGCATGGGGTCACCTGTGAACGGCTGTCGTCTCGTCGCACTGTCTGGACGAACAGCACGACCTCGGCATATCGAGCGCGCCGGTGGTTGCGTCGCTCTCCGGAGGAACGGTCGATGACGCACTGTTCGGAGAGCCCATCATGCGGTTCATGCAAAGCCCGAGCGCGCACATGGCGACGCAGGCAGCGATGCTCAGCAGCAGCGGCGCGGCACCGGCGGCGGTTAGCCAGCTCCAGTTGAGGACCGCACCGAGGCCCAGCACGAGAGCGCCCAGCATGATGAGGCCTCGGCGGCCCCGCTGCCACGGCGGCAGCCTGTCGGCGAAAGGCAGTGAGGGTGCGCGGGAATATGCATCTGTTGAATGGGGTGTGTCCATGGCGATTACTCCTTTTTGCGAGGCGCGGCCAGGCGCTGCGCTTCGACGATCGATTTGAGGAAGGCGACCATGTCCGGCGCATCCCATTCGGCGGGTCCCATCAGGCGGCGAAGCTCGCGTCCCTCGGCGTCGATCAGTATCGTCGTCGGCAAGCCCAACGCCGCGAGGGCGGACAGCGCCCGACCGCTGGCATCGACGTGCAAGGCGAGGTTCCGCACGCCGATCTCCGAATAGAACGTCCTCACGGCCTCCGCTCCCTGGCGGTCGATCGAGAGAGCCACGACCTCGAAGTTTTGGCCGCCCAGCGCCGCCTGCAGCCGATCGAGCGTCGGCATCTCCTTGCGGCATGGCAGGCACCAGGTTGCCCACACGTTGAGCAACACGACCTTGCCGCGGAAATCCGCAAGCGTGTGCGGCCGTCCTTCGCCGTCGGTGAATTGGACCTCCGGCACGGGTCTCGGGACATCGCTGAGCACGAAGCCCTTTGGAACACCCTCAAGCGCCGGGCCGACGGGGGCGGCGCGGAACATGAATGTGCCCGCGAGACCGCCGAAGCCGACGGCCACCAGCAGAAGCAGCAGCCGGCGGCGCGGGGCGGACGCGTCGGATCGGTTGAAAATGCGGGCCATCATCGTCATTCGGTCGCGTAGACCTCCGGTGCCTTGCCGTCCTTGGGCACGGTGTAGATGACGAACTTCTCGGTTTTCGTCCCGGCCATTCCCGGCGAACCCATCGGCATGCCCGGCAGGGTGATGCCGGCGATCGGGGGCCGATCCTTCAGGAGCTTGCGGACGACGTTCACAGGCACGTGTCCGTCGACCACGTAACCGTCGATGAACATCGTGTGGCAGCCCTCCATCCCTTCCGGCACGCCTGCCTTGTGGCTGATCTCGAGAAGGTCATTTGTCGGCTTCACGTCGACCTTGAAGCCATTGTCGCGCAGATAGGCGGCATAGCCCTCGCAGCAGCCGCATTGCGGGTTCTTGTAGAGTGTCGCCTCCAGCGACTGGGCGAGCGCCGGCGTGGCGAAGGCGACGAGAGCGGTGAGGCTCATGAGGCTGATCATGCGGTTCATTTCAGTTCTCCTTTGGGTAAGTTCTGTTTGCATCAGGCGACACGCAGCACGGTCATCAGACCGGCCATCTGGTGATCGGTGACGTGGCAGTGCAGCATCCAGTCGCCGGGATTGTCGGCGACGAAGGCGACCTCGACGACATCCTTCGGTGCCATCAGCACGGTGTCCTGCCATTGACGGTGCGGCACGGGCTTGCCGTTGCGGGTCAGCACCCGCATGCTGTGGCCGTGGAAATGCATCGGATGCCACCAGGCGGTCGCGTTGCTGAGCGTCAGGGTGATGCTGCGTCCACGCTTGAACGTCAGTGCCGGCTCCATGCCGGCGTGGCCGTCGCCGGTCATCGACAGGCCGTTGATCGCCCACGCCGCTCGCGTCTCCATGCCCATCTGGCCCGTTCCCATCATGCCGCCGCCCATCATGCCGCCCCCCATCATGCCGCCCATGTCCGACGTGCCGCCCATGCTCATCATGCCGCCCTGAAGCTTCAGCGCGTGGCGTTCGGCGGAGGCAAGGTCGGGCTCCGGCAAGGGATTGCGGGGCAGGGCGAGTAGCGCGTCGAGAGGATGCTCGCGCATGGGAGCCTTCTCATCATAGGCGAGCTCAGTCAGCCGGTAGGACAGGCCGTCATAGAAATCGTCGATGACGTCGTAGCGCTTTCCGGGCTCGCCCCGCATGTCGAGCATCAGATCGACGCGCATGGCCGGGCCGAGAAGGATGCGGCCTCCCTCGGGCTCGTGCGGATCCGAGGGCTGGCCGTCGATGGCGACGATCACCGGGCGGTGTCCCTCGAAGCGCAGCGCCATGATCCTTGCAAGCGAGGTGTTGACGAGGCGCAGGCGGACGCGTTCGCCGGCGCGGAAGGGCTCCGCCTCGGAAACGCGGCCGTTGAGGGTCACGGTGTTGCCGACCCGGCCGGACATCGCCGCCTCCATGCCGTTCCCGAAGCCCGCAGCAATGCGGGCGCCGTCGGTCAATCGCCAGTCGGAAACCACCCAGAGAAGGTCACGATCCACCGCGGGAGGCTCGCGTTCCTCGACGATCAGCGCTCCAGCGAGGCCGCGGCCAAGCTGCTCCAGGCTGTTGGCGTGCGGGTGATACCAGAAGGTGCCGGCGTCAGGCGGCGTGAACTCGTAGACGAAGCTTTCACCCGGCCTGATCGGTGGCTGCGTCAGGCCCGGCACCCCGTCCATGGCAATGGGAAGCCTTATGCCGTGCCAATGGACCGTGGTTTCCTGATCGAGGCGGTTTTCGACCACGAGGCGCGCCGGTTCGCCTTGGCGAAGCCTGACGAGCGAGCCGGGCACTTTGCCGTCATAGGTCCAGACATCCGTTTGCGGGCGACCGTCGCCGGTAAGCCGCGCACGGGCCGGTGTCGCGACGATCCGATATTCGCCCGACGCGGCGGCGCGCACCGCGAAAGGCGGCAGCGCGCTCGCAAGCAGAAGGCCCGTGCCGGCCTTAAGCAAGGCCCGCCGCGACACACGGCTATTGAAGATGCTATTCACATTCGTTCCTTCCGATCATCGTGGATGATAGAGCACGTCGGTGAAAAACCGGCGCGGATGTTCCTTCCCCGGCTTGCTTGACGCGACAGCCGGAGATCAGCCGATGTCGGAGGTTCGTGGTGGGTCTGGATCGGGGGGCGGGGGCGTGCCGTCGAGAAACAGGTCGCGGGCGACGGCGGAAGCCGGTTTCTCGCCGTCCGGCACCACTGCCGCAAGGGGAAGCGGCGCCAAGACGGGGGCGGCACAGACATTGCCGCAGGCCATAGCCTTCATACTGTTTTCGGGCTGGTCAGGGCAGTGCTGGCAGTCACCGTGATCAGGCGTGGCCATGTCGGACATCGTCGCCATCCTGGCGGCCATGCCGCTCGCCTGGGCGACCGACAGGCCCATCCCCGCGGCGACGAAGATCGCGAGGAGCAAAAGAACAAGCTGTCGGACCGACCTGTGCTTCATGACGAAAGAATCGCGCCGAACGTCCGCGAATACAAGCCTGGATGCGTCCATCCGGCGGCCCGCGCCGTCAACAGTGCGTTATCCTGCGCGCGGTGACGTATCATCGGAAAAACAGATACTTGATCAGGGCGGCAATAACGAGGGCGATGACCAGAAGCGCGAGGATGCCGATGCCCCCCATGCCCCACATCATGCCGCTGCCCATCATATCGTTCATCATGGCATTCTCCCTTCATTCGGCCGCCTCCTTCAGAGGCGCCGGTTCGAGCCCGGTGGCGGCCGGTTGGCTGCCGGAATTTTCCGACAGCCGCCAGCCCTTGACGAGCCCGTAGATGGCGGGGATCACCGCGAGCGTAAGCACGGTCGACGAGATCATGCCGCCGATCATCGGCACCGCGATCCGCTGCATGATTTCCGATCCGGTTCCCGTGCTCCAGAGGATCGGGACCAGGCCGGCCATGATCGCGACGACGGTCATCATCTTGGGCCGGACGCGCTCGACCGCCCCGACCATGATCGCTTCGTGCAGGTCGGCTCTCGTGAAGGCGCGCCCCGCGGCCGCACATGCCTCGCGCTGCTCTCTCAATGCCTGGTCGAGATAGATCAGCATGATCACGCCGGTTTCGGCCGCGACCCCGGCAAGGGCGATGAAGCCGACGACCACGGCAACCGAGGCATTGAAGCCAAGCCACCACATGAGCCAGATGCCGCCGACCAGCGCGAAGGGCAGCGACAGCATGACGATCAGCGTTTCGGTGAGCCGCTTGAAGTTCAGGTAGAGCAGCAGGAAGATCAGCGCCAGCGTCAGCGGCACGACGATCGCCAGCCGCGCCTTTGCCCGTTCCAGATATTCGTACTGGCCGCTCCAGGCGACCGAATAGCCGGCGGGCGTCTCCACGCTTTTGGCGACGGCTTCCTTGGCTTCGGCGACGTAGCCGCCGAGATCGCGACCGGCGATATCGACGAAGACGTAGACGACGAGCTGCCCGTTCTCGGTGCGGATCGTCGTCGCACCGCGCGAAAGCTTCACCGCGGCCACCTCGCCGAGCGGCACGCTGCCGCCGCCCGGAAGCGAGACCTGGACGTCGCGGGCGATCGATTGCGGATCGCTCCGGAAGGCCCGGGGATAGCGCACGGCGACGCCGTAGCGTTCGCGGCCCTCGACCGTCGATGTGACCACCTCGGACCCGAGCGCCGTGCCGATCACGTCTTGTACGTCATCGACGCTAAGCCCGTATCGTCCGAGCGCCAGCCGGTCCGGCACGATATCGAGATAGTAGCCGCCGATCACGCGCTCGGCATAGGCGCTCGACGTGCCGGGGATCGTCTTCAGCACGGTCTCGACATCGCGGGCGATCCGTTCCATTTCCTTGAAGTCGGTCCCGAAGACCTTGACGCCGACGGGCGTGCGGATACCGGTCGACAGCATGTCGATGCGGGCGCGGATCGGCATGGTCCAGGCATTGGAGACGCCGGGGAATTGCAGTGCCGCGTCCATCTCCTGCTTGAGGCTGTCGATCGTGACGCCCGGCCGCCATTCGGACTTCGGCTTGAGCGTGATGATCGTCTCGAACATCTCCGTCGGTGCGGGGTCGGTGGCGGTCAGCGCCCTTCCAGCCTTGCCGAAGACCGTCTCGACCTCGGGGAACGACTTGATGATGCGGTCCTGCGTCTGCATCAGCTCGGCCGCCTTCGTGACAGACAGACCGGGCAAGGTCGTCGGCATGTACATCAGCGTGCCTTCGTTGAGGCTCGGCATGAATTCGCTGCCGATCTGGCGCGCCGGCCAGACCGTTGCGGCAAGGGCCGCAATCGCCAGCAGGATCGTCAGCGTCTTCGCCTTCAAGACACCCGAGATGAGCGGCCGGTAGATCCAGATCAGGAACCGGTTGAGCGGGTTTTTGTGCTCCGGCACGATCCGGCCGCGGACGAATACGACCATCAGGGCAGGGACGAGCGTGACCGACAGAAGGGCTGCCGCCGCCATCGCGAAGGTCTTGGTGAAGGCAAGCGGTCCGAACAGTCGGCCTTCCTGCGACTCCAGCGTGAAGATCGGCAGGAACGAGACGGTGATGATCAGCAGGCTGAAGAACAGCGCCGGACCAACCTCGCTCGCGGCCTTGATCAGGACCTCGGTGCGGGGTTTATCGGGCGGGGCACGCTCCAGGTGCTTGTGGGCGTTCTCGATCATGACGATCGCCGCGTCGATCATCGCGCCGATGGCAATCGCGATGCCGCCAAGGCTCATGATGTTGGCGCCGATGCCGAGCGCGCGCATCGCGACGAAGGCAATCAGGATGCCGATCGGCAGCATGATGATGGCGACGAGGGCGCTGCGGACATGGAGCAGGAAGGCGATCGTCACGAGCGCGACGACGATGGACTCCTCGACGAGCGTTCCCTTCAGCGTCTCGATCGCCGCCTCGATCAGCTCGGAGCGGTCGTAGACGGGCAGGATTTCCGCGCCTGCGGGAAGGCTCTCCTTGATCGCGGCAAGGCTCTTCTTGGCGCTGTCGATCACCGAAAGCGCGTTGGCGCCGAAGCCCTGCAACACGATGCCGCTGGCAACCTCGCCTTCGCCGTTGAGCTCTGTGATCCCGCGTCGCTCGTCCGGAACCGTCTCGACGCGGGCGACATCGCCGAGCCGGAGCGGCGCGCCGCCCTCGGTCAAAAGGACGATGTTCTCGATGTCCGCGGTGCTTTGCAGATAGCCCTTGCCGCGGACCATGAACTCGAATTCGGAAATTTCGACCGTGCGCCCGCCCACGTCGCGGTTGCTGGCGCGGATCGCGTCGGCGACCTGTTTCAGCGTCACGTTCTGGGCTCTCAGCCGTGCCGGATCGACCACAACCGAATATTGCTTGACGAAACCGCCGACGCTCGCGACCTCGGCGACACCCTCGGACTTCGAGGCCGCGAAGCGCACGACCCAGTCCTGCAGCGAGCGGAGTTCCGCAAGCGACAGTTCCTTGGCGACCAGGGCGTACTGGTAGACCCAGCCGACACCGGTCGCGTCTGGCCCGAGGCTCGGTGATACGCCGTCCGGAAGACGGCTCGAGGCGGCGTTCAGGTATTCGAGGACACGGCTGCGCGCCCAGTAGGGATCGGTCCCGTCCTCGAAGATCACGTAGACGAAGGACACGCCGAAGAAGGAGAAGCCGCGCACGACCCTCGATCGCGGCACCGTCAGCATCGACGTCGTCAGCGGATAGGTGACCTGGTCCTCGACGACCTGCGGTGCCTGGCCGGGATAATCCGTGTAGACGATGACCTGCACGTCGGAAAGGTCCGGAATGGCGTCGAGCGGAAGCGTGCGCAGGGCATAGATGCCCGCCGCGATCGAGAGTGCGGCGCCCACGAAGATCAGCACCAGATTGCGGGCGGACCAGGCGATGACGCTGGAAATCATGGCTGCACCTCGCTCGCGGCAAGCGCGCTGATCGCCGCGTTGAGATTGCTTTCGGCGTCGAGCAGGAAGTTGGCGGAGACCACGATCTTCTCGCCGGCTTCGATCCCCCTGGTGATCTCGGTCCGGTCGTCGCCGCGGATACCGAGAGCAACGTCGCGCGGCTCGAAACGGCCTTCGCCCTTGTCGACGAAGACAAGCTGGCGGTCGCCCGTGTCGATGACGGCGCTGTTGGGCACCGCGACGACCGGATCAGGCTCGGCGGAAGCGATCTCGACTTCGGCGTAGGTGTTGGCGAGAAGCAGCCCCTCCGGGTTGGGAAGCTCGATGCGAACCTTCGCCGTCCGGGTCTCCGCCTGAAGTTCGGGATAGATCAGGTCGACGGTGCCGTTGAAGACCTTGCCCGGGAGGTTTCGCACCCTGACGGCTGCGGGCGAGCCCTTGCGGATCGTTGCGGCATCGAACTCCGGAACGTCCGCGATCACCCATATCCTCGATGCGTCGGCGATGCGGAAGAGGACGTCGCCCGCCTTCGCCATCATGCCGGCGGTGGCGCCACGTTCAAGGACGACGCCGTCGCTCGGCGACAGAAAGGCCATGTTGCGGGGCACGGTGCGGTGTCTAGCGATTGCCCTGATCGCATCCTCCGGCACGCCGAGGTTGCGCAGTTGCAGCGCGCCTCCGATATCGAGGCCCGCTTTGCCGCCGCCGCGCAGTTCCGTCGCGTATTCCGCGCCCGCCTTGGCGATCTCCTTCGAGTAGAACTGGAAGAGACTGTCTCCCTTCTTCACCCGGTCGCCGGTCGTGACGTTGGCGACGCCCTCGATGAAGGCGTCGGCCCGCATCGAGACGATCCGGACCAACCGCTCGTCGAAGGTGACCGTGCCGGGGACGCGCACCTTGCGGGCAACCACGGTACGCTCTGCCGTGGCGGTCCTCACCCCGGTCCGCTGCAGCTTGCCCAGCGAGACCTTGACGACGCTGCTCTCCGCCTCGTCGCCCTCGTAGACCGGGATGTAATCCATCCCCATCGAGTCCTTCTTCGGCACCTTGGAGGTGTCCGGCAGGCCCATGGGATTGCGGTAATAGAGGACCTTCCGCTCGCCCGCGGCCGAGGCGGGTGCCGGTTTCTCGGAGACCGCCTTTACCGGCTCGAAAGACACGTCCTCGCTTTGCCGCACGGCAACGAAGGCGCGGCCGTCGGCGGTGTCCTTCGGTGTCGCCGAATATTCCGGGGTTCCGTCGGGATGGCGGTAGTAGATGATCTCGCCCGTCGGCATGGCCGCGGGCGACATGGTTTCCCCGAGCGCCGGCCCGGAGAAAAGATCGGTGACATTGCCGGCAAGACCACGCGTGCCGGCCAGATAGCCTCCCCCGCCGGCGACGGCGAGGGAGCCAAGGAGGAGCACGAAGCTGGAGGTCCTCACGGCGTTGCCTTGAGGATGAGTTCGCCCTCGACGGTTTCGGCCTCGCCCTGGACCTTGGCCGCCAGCTTGAAGCGCCAGCCGCCTTCCATGCTGAGGTTCGTCTTGAACCGGTAGACGCCGGGTTCGGCGGACGGCATCGCCTCGACCGAGGTGGTCATCGCTTCCATGCCTTCCGGAGCCATATCCAGCCTTGTGGTGAAGATCACCGCATCGGGCACGGGTTTCGCTGTTCGCCTGTCAACGAGGCGAACGGCGACGGTTGCTTCGGGGCTCTGAGCGACCTCGGGCTGAACGAGCTGGAACTCATAGTCCGTGGCAGCGGCAAAGGATGTGGTTGTCGAGGCCAGCGCGATGGCGAGCGAGGCAAGGATGCCCTTGGGGAAAGTAAGGCTGATTGTCATGTAAATCTCACCTGGGACGGGCTCTCGGCCGCGTCCTTGAAAAACAACGATGGTCGGACGCACCTGCCGCCGCGTCTGCTTTCATCAACTTTCCGGTTGAAGGCAGGATGCTTCGGGCAGGGAGTCCCGTGAATCGCGGGTGAGATCAGGCTTTGGGCGGTCGGGCCGGCGGCTCTACGATGGCCGACGGCAGTTGGCTTTCCTGCAGGAAGGCGTGCGACAGGTAAAGCGAGGCACGGTCGACGCGCCAGCCCGCCACGCTGTCTTCATGAGCCAGGATGGTGGAGGAGCAGACCAGCGCCAGAGGGCAGGTGCTTCCGCACTCGTTCTTCTGAACCGGCTGCTGCTCCGGGCAGCAGGACATGTCATCGGCATCGCGCATGTCCGCCATGGCTTCCATCCGCATGTCGGATGAAAGCGCCATCGCACTTGCGGTTGTGCTGATGCTCACCGGACCGAGCACGATCCCGAGCAACGCCAACAGACAGAAGAAGCGCCGGAGCGCGACGACGACAGACATGTGTATATGGATGGCATAGCGCGATCGCCATTGGAAGACGCTCACGGAAAGTTGCGACGGACCGCCGCAGCACCAACCAAGCTCATGCCGCAACGGCTTGTCCGATCCGCACCACGGTATCGGAAATGAAGGCCAATGGCGGGATGGCGAGGTTTTCCGGCGCCGGACCCTTGCGAATGCGGCCGGCGGTATCATAGTGCGATCCGTGGCATGGGCAGAACCAGCCGCTGAAATCGCCCGCCTGTCCAAGAGGCACGCAGCCGAGATGCGTGCAGACGCCGATCATGACGATCCAGTTCTCCTTTCCCTCTCCGGCGGAGCGGGCGAGGTCGGTCGCGGCCTGATCATGGTCAAGATTGGCATTTCGCGCGATCGGGTCCTTGAGTTCCTCGATTGCGGTCGCTTTCGCCGATTCGACCTCCTTGGCGGTGCGGTTGCGAATGAACACGGGCCGGCCGCGCCACTTGACCGTCAGCGACATGCCCTCGGTGAGCGAGGAAATGTCGACCTCGATGGAGGCCAGCGCAAGTGTCGATGCGTCCGGTTGCATAGCGTCGATGAATGGCCAGCTCGCAGCGCCGACGCCGACCACGCCCGCCATTGCGGTCACCAGATAGAGAAAATCCCGTCGGGTCGGTTCCGACGTGTCGTTCGCGGGTGCCGGATCTACAGCCATGTCACTACCGCCCCGTTTACAGAAGAGGGGCCGTGCCCACAGCGCCGTGCGTCGCTTCGGACGCGCAAAGGTCGCTGTCGCAGTTTCATTGATGCATATTCTATCCCTAAATCGGCTCCGATTTAAGGACAAGAAACATGCGTAGGCTGGCTGGATCCCTGTGACAAGCACAGGAATGAGGATTGGGGGGAGATGCCGTCCTTCCGGCTTAGATAAACCCGCTCCGGGTCGCTGTGCAGCACAGGAAGCACCCCGGAGCCGGCGGCAGGAATGCCGATTTTCGATCAATCGTCGGGGATCGTAAGTTCGGTCTCTTCCGTGTCTACGACGAAGACTGCGAGGATCTTGGCATCTTCGGTATCACTGGCATTGGCGCTGACCTGATGGTGATCGCCAGGAACTTCAGTCCAGTTCTCGCCGGTATTATAGACCTTGACCTCGCCACCATTGACCTGGCTTTTGATGCGCCCCTGGATCACCGTCGCAGAGATAAAGGCGCTCTTGGCATGCGTGTGCGAGGGGTTGTGTCCACCGGGTCCGTATTCCACCAGGACGCCCCGCATGCTCTTGCCCGGAACATGGGGCAGCTTGTGGTCGAATATCGTTGTGACCTTGGCGTTGTACGGTTCGTCGGCGAAGGCGGGCGCGGCCGCAATCAATGCGAAGGAAAAGGCAGCAGCAATGGGCCTGAACATCAGGTGTCTCCTCTACATGGCCGGAACCTGGGGGCTCCTGCTGCGATCTAATCAAGGAATAGGCGGCTGGAGACTAGGTATACGTTGGTTTGCGGCGCCTCGGCGTGCGACCTTTTTCGCAAACGACGATCAACGCATCGCCGCGGCAGCGAGTACCTGCTCCTGTTTCAGATCGGGCTTGCGTGAGGGCCGATTTCAAGGAGGCGGCCCGCCAAATATCCTCCGAATGACGTCATCGCCACGGGACTCGAAACACCGGCCGTGGCTGAGCACAATGCGCTCCGGCCGCCAGGAGCGGATCTTTGCGAACGCTGCTTCAGCCGTTCGCCGCTGCAGCAGTAGCGGCAGCCGCATGCCAAAGAAGATTTGCCCGCGTGGATGATACATTCCGCTGAGCTTTGTCGCCGTTCGCCAAGGCTCGGGCATCTTGTTCAACTCGATGTTGATGATCGTATCCGTGAGAACAAGCGTCTTCGATCTCTTGTGGTAGAAGATGAACTCCTTGAAATATCCACCGGGAAAGAGCGTCTGGTCGATGTCTTGCCGCCATTCCTCGGGCGGATCGAGGTCGAGGTCCCGCGCGAAGGTGACCTCGATGCGGCGAGCGCGCGCCCTTTGGCGCACACGCGGCGAGGCCCATGTGATCGCATCGGGAAAGGCCCGCGACCACTCCCCGATATGGGCGTAGTGAAATTGGTTGGGCGAAACGAGGTGACGGATTGCGCCCAACCGCTGTAGCTCGCGTGCAAGCGCCTCATCAAATTTGATCGGCGAGTGCAGGAACAGATCACCATTCGAGAGGCGCACGACGGTCATCCGGGTGGTGAAAGGCAGCGGTAACCTGACGCCACCCACGGTCAGGTACTCGAATGGTCCATCGACTATCCCGATATCTGGCCCTATCGACTTATACAGGTTGATTGGCTCATAGAGAGAGGCACCCACAGGTCATCTCCCGGACAGCTTTTAGCATGAAGTATGTCCGATCACGTGACGTCTGCAATGGATCCGATTAGGCCGCTGAACGGGCAACCAACAGCGCCTCGCCGCTTGCGAGCAAGAATACCCGGCGATGCATCCCGGACCTTCCGCGCATCTCCTCCGCATTTACAGGAGCAATCATTCAAGTTATTAATTGAATGATTATTCCTCCTCGGATCATTTGCCATGACAAGTCCAAAGGTCCGGATTTACGAGCAGCTCGCCGAACTGGCGAAGGTGCTGGGCAGCGCCCATCGTCTGGAACTGATCGAATACGTGGCGCAGGGCGAGCGCTCGGTGGAGCGGCTTGCGGAGCTGACGGGGCTCACGGTCGCCAATACCTCGCAGCATCTGCAATTGCTTCGCCGCGGTGGCTATGTGCGCTCCCGGCGGGACGGCAAGCGCGTGCTTTACCGCCTTGGCGACGGGCCGATCCTCGACCTCGTGGCGTCGCTGCATGGCTATGCGGAAAAGAACAGCGCCGAGGTGAGGGAAATCGTCGGCGACTACTTCGGAAAGCTCGATCAGCTGGAACCGGTGAGCCGCGAGGACCTGCTCGGTCGCCTCGACGAGGGCGGCGTGACGCTTCTCGACGTCCGTCCCGAGGACGAATTCAACCTCGGCCATCTGCCCGGAGCCTTGAACGTCCCGCTCGGTGAGCTCGAACAACACCTGTCGGCGCTGCCGAAAGACCAGGAGATCGTCGCCTATTGCCGCGGACCCTACTGCATCCTGTCCTTCGAGGCCGTGGCGGCGCTGAGGGCGAGGGGATATCGCGTCCGCCGCCTCGAGGATGGCTTTCCGGAATGGAAGGCGGCGGGATATGCGGTCGAGGTCTCGCCGTGAGGGGCGGCCGGGCGACGCTCTCGTCTCTCGGTGACGCTCGCGGAGCGTGACGATGGCTACGAAGAGCGGCGCGCCGACGACGCCCGCTATCCGGCTCGGGCTTGCGGAAAACTGGCCGCAATTCGCGCTGCTCGTGCTGATCAACGCCTTTGTCGGCGGCATGGTCGGGATCGAGCGCACCGTCGTGCCGCTGATCGGGGCGGAAGAGTTCCACATCGCCTCGACGACGCTCGTCGTTTCCTTCATCGTCAGCTTCGGCGTGGTGAAGGCCCTTGCCAATCTCGTTTCCGGCCAGTTGGCCGACCACTGGGGGCGCAAGCGCGTGCTCGTGCTTGGATGGCTTTTCGGGCTGCCGGTTCCATTCATGATCATCTCGGCACCAAGCTGGGAGTGGATCATCGCCGCCAACGCGCTGCTCGGCATCAACCAGGGGCTCGCCTGGTCGATGACGGTGATCATGAAGGTCGATCTGGTCGGGCCGAGGTCACGCGGGCTTGCGGTGGGGCTGAACGAGTTCGCGGGCTATCTCGCCGTCGGGCTGACGGCATTCGTCACGGGCTATCTCGCGTCGGAACATGGGCTCAGGCCGGCGCCGATCTATCTCGGCATCGGCTACGCCGTCCTCGGGACGCTGCTCTCGATCCTCGCCGTTCGCGACACGCGCGATCACGTGCGTCTCGAGGCTTCGTCACATCCAGAGCAGCCATCGCCGATCGGGTTCCGCGAGGTCTTCACGCTGACCTCCTTCCGCGACCGCAACCTCTTCGCTGCCTCGCAGGCCGGGCTCGTCAACAACCTCAATGACGGCATGAGTTGGGGCATCTTCCCGCTGTTCTTCGCCTCTTTCGGCCTCGGCGTCGAGCGGATCGGCATTCTCAAGGCTGTCTACCCGGCGACCTGGGGCATCCTCCAGATCGCGACCGGCCCGTTGAGCGATCGCTGGGGGCGCAAGGGGCTGATCGCCTGCGGCATGTGGGTGCAGGCCGTCGGCCTGTTGCTGACGGCATGGACGCGCCAGTTCGAATGGTGGCTGGTCGCCAGCCTCCTCATCGGCCTCGGCACCGCCATGGTCTATCCGAGCCTGATCGCCGCCGTCTCGGATGCCGCGCATCCCGCCTGGCGCGCCCGCGCGCTCAGCGTCTACCGGTTCTGGCGCGACCTCGGCTACGCGATCGGGGCGCTCATGGCGGGGCTGATCGCGGACCGTTTCGGCCTTGCCGCGGCGATCGCAGCGGTCGCCGCCCTCACATTCCTCTCCGGCGTCGTTGCCGCCGCCCTTATGCGCGAGCCGTCCTGAGAATGAGCGCGGCAGCGCGTAGCACTTTGAATTGCTGCATGTTTTTATCCTTAAATCGGATGCGATTTAAGGAGACATGCAGCAGTCCACACGGCAACGGCCTCATTTTTAAGTCCAGAGCGGCCATGCGTGACTCCGCTTTGCGATCGTGACCGGAGCCGCTAATATACCCTTCGGGGAAGGGGCGTTGTTCACCGGACCTGCTCGTATGCAGGTCCTCCGACGTGGGGGCAGCGCAATGCTCAAAGTGCTGGCATTGATCCTGGCGTTCAGCGGGATCCCGACACAGGCGGCAGCAGAAGAAGAGGTCGATGTCGAACTCGTGCTTGCCGTCGACATGTCCGGCTCGATGGACATGGAGGAAGCGCGGGTGCAGCGCTCCGGCTATCTGGACGCGCTGAGGCACCCGGATTTCGTCAACGCCGTGAAGGGCGGCTATCTCGGGCGCATTGCCATCGGCTATTTTGAATGGGCGGGGCTGGTGAACGAGGACTCCGTGATCGCCTGGCAGGTGATCGACGATGCCGAGGATGCCGAAGCCTTTGCCGCCAGGCTCCAGGCCCGGCCTGTCGGGACACGGCGGGGGACCTCCATCTCCAGTGCGATCCTGTTCGGTACATCGCTTATCGACTCGAATGCTTTCTCCGGGGTGCGCCGAATTCTCGATATTTCCGGCGACGGGCCGAACAACACGGGGCCGCCGGTCGGGCCCGCGCGCGTCGCTGCGCTCTCTCGCGGCATCGTCATCAATGGGCTTGCGATCATGATCCGCCCGTCGGGAACCGTCGGTTCCCTCGACCGATATTATGGAGATTGCGTTATCGGCGGGCCCGGCTCCTTCGTGCTTGCCGTGCACGAGGCGGAGGACTTTGCCGTCGCTATCCGCCAGAAGCTGATCCTGGAGGTGAGCGGTCGCGCCCCGGCCTTGCATCTTCGTCTCGCTGCGAGCGAGCCTGCCACGGACTGCGGCGAAATCCTGAGGCCGACCTTCCTGGAACCTGTCTCGCCCGAGCTGAACCGATAGGGATCGGCGCGCATTACAGCGCCGCGCGTCTTGTCAGACGCGCAAAGGACGCTGTAGCACTTTGAATTACTGCATGTTTTTATACTTAAATCGGCTACGATTTAAGGAACATGCAGTAGTGAACCCGGGTAGCCGACGTCAGATCCAGCCCGCTCGCTTGAAGCGGACGTAAAGGACGGAACACAGCGCGGCGATCACTGCAAGGACCGCGAAGTAGCCGTAGCGGGTTTCCAGTTCCGGCATATTCTGGAAGTTCATTCCGTAGATCCCTGCAATGGCCGTCGGGACGGCGAGGATCGCCGCCCAGGCGGCCAGTTGGCGCGTGATCGTGCCCTGGCGCTGCTGCTCCAGGAGGTTGCTCGCCTCGAACACCGAGGTGATGACCTCGCGCAGGCCGCTGACCATGGCCTCGGTGCGCCTGACGTGGTCGAGCACGTCGCGGAAATAAGGCTTGGCATGATCGTCGATGCACGGCAGATCCAGGTTCGTCAGCTTGCCGACCACCTCCGACATCGGGCCGAGAATGCGCTGAAACAGGATCACCTGTCGACGCAGACGGAAGATGCGACGGATTTCCTCGCGCTCGAGAAACGCCACGAGCATATGCTTTTCCATTGCGAGCACTTTGTCCTCGATCGTCTGCACGATCGGGAGATAGCCATCGACGATGAAGTCGAGGATCGCATGCAGCACGTAGTCCGGCCCCTTCTGCAAGAGCTGGGGCGAGGCCTCCAGTTGCGAGCGCAACTCGGTATGCGCGCGCGCCGATCCCTGCCTGACGGAGATGATGTGGTTTCGCCCGACGAACAGCGACGTCTGGCCGTAGGCGATCTTGTCGCCTTCGAGGTGCGCGGTCTTGGCAATGACGAACAATTGCTCGCCGTAGATGTCCACCTTCGCCAGCTGCTGCGAGCTGAGCGCGTCCTCGACCGCGAGTTGATGAAGCCCGAAGGCCTTCTGGACGGTCGCCATTTCTTCGGCGGTCGGGGCAGAGAGGCCGATCCAGGCGAATTCATTGTCACTGAAGGAAATCGGCGTGGCGGAGAGCGGCAGTTCCCCCGCGCGCTTTCCATCCCGGTAGGTGAATGAGGCGACGACAGCCATGATTTTCCTTCTTTCCATTCCCGCGGATCCGCCGGGATGCCGCCAATCGCCAATGCGGCGCGGTTCCCGCGCAAGATGGCGAGGGCCGACTGCAACAGCGATCGTAGGCACGCAGCATGCCTGCCGCGTTATCGTGAATGACGGCCCGATGTTCAAGCTCCATAGTTGCAACCCGCGCACCATCGCGTCCGACAAGCGGTCGTTCTCCGTGTTGCATCCCCTCTTGCCCACGGCAAGTTGTGGCCCTCTTCTCGCAGGTCCGCTCGGACCCTTGAGTCGTGCCTGCCCAGCCGCTGCATCGGGTAAGCGGCGAAGCCGATGCTACCAAATGGCGGAACGAGGTGCTGTAGGCGGGAAGCGAACGGTTGCCGGCTGACTCAACTGGCCGCGTCCTCGTGCCTTCCGGCCGTGGCGCTTTCCGGTTGGGACGAGGGGAGCAGATTGTCTTGCACGTTGTCAGGCGTGCCGCGGCCGAGGAGATGCGCCGCCGAACGCCAGGCATGATTCACAATCCCGTCGAGCCGTCTCGCGGTGTCGATCCTCGTCAAGGCTTCCGCGGCGGTCAACTTTCCCGGCGCGACGGAGGAGAGGGTCGCGGCGCGATAATCCCGCTGAAGCGAGTCAAGTTTCCCCGCTGCGTCCTCCACTGCGGCCAGCGCCGTGGCGACCTCGGACGAAACGCTCCAGCCGATGGGTGCGGCCTGCGCGCTGAGCGCGCTTTCCGAGGTTATCGAACCGCCAACCACCTGTGTCGCGCTCATGGCCCTTGTGCACAGTTCGGTGGCGCGGAAGTCATGGGGGGTTCGGCCCGGCTGCCCCGGGAGCCCGTCGTCGGCCAGCGCCTCCACGAGGCGCGAGACGTGATCAAGCGCGTGCAGCGTGCTTGTCATGCGGTGCCGCTCGGCCTCCGTCTCGGGCGGCTCCTTCAATTCGGACAGGAAGTCGCGCACCTCCTCGAGCGCCGCGGCGGCCGCCGCAATGCCCTGCGCCGGGGGGCGCGCCTCGCCCGAAAGTGCTGCAGAAACCGAGGCGGTCGTTGTCGTGAGGACGTCCGCAACGACTCGGCGGGCGGTCTCGACCGCGATCACCGGACTGGCAAGCGCGCTAGGATCGAGCGCGCGCTGAAGCGCCGTCTGCCTGGAGGGCAGGAGCCGCTCCACGATACGGGTGAAGGATTGCGTCGCCGGAAGGAGCACCGCCACCCCCACGACGTTATAGGCTGTGTGGTAGGCGGCAAGAAGTGTCATCCCGTCGACCGACGCGAGTGCAGCCCGCATCAGCGACCCCGTGAGCGGAAATGCGACGACCGCGATGAGCGCCGCTATCACCTTGAACAGCACATAGGCAAGCGCGAGGCGCTTGGCCGTCGCACTGGCACCGATAGCCGCCAATGCGGAGCTCGTCGCTGTCCCGATATTCTGCCCGATGATCAGCGCCGCGCCCTGTTCCAGGCCCACCGCCCCGGCATAGTAAGCCGAAATTGTGACCGCGATGGCGGCCGTCGACGACTGCATGACTGCGGTCATCGCCAGGCCGACGATAATCAGGGTCATGAGGCCAACCGACCCTGCGGCCCACCCGACCCCTGGCATGCCGAGCACCGCGGGCAGGTCAGACGGATGCAGGCTTTCAGCAAGGCCTCCCATGCCCTGCTGGAGGGTCGTCAGCCCGTAGAGCACCAGGGCAAAGCCCGCGAGCGCGCCGCCCGACGCGGCAATCCGCCCGCCGCCCAGCAACCTCGCCAGCGCGCCAGCGAAGATCATTGGCAGCGCATAGGCGGAAAGCGAGACGCGCACGCCGATCAGCGCCACGAGCCAGCCTGTTCCTGTCGTGCCGACATTGGCGCCGAACACGAGGCCGAGCCCCTGCGGAAAGGTCAGAAGCCCGGCGCTGACGAGGCCGATCGTCGTCATCGTCACGGCACTCGACGACTGCACCAGCAACGTGACGACGGCGCCCCAGAGGGCACCCGATAGCGGCGTCGCCGCCGCCTTGCCGAGAACGGTGCGCAGCGCGGATCCCGCCAACGCCTTCAGGCCGTCGGTCATGACGGTCATCCCGAGCAGGAACAGCCCGATGCCGCCGAGAATGGCAATTGCTGTCGACATGCACGCCTCGTCCCGTAACGGTTGGGCCTTTAGCTCGCAGTCATAGCATCAGCCGACCCAACGCCGATAGCCTCCCGTTGCACTGACGTGCGCGTCCATTTGCGATTGCGTCAGCACGGGAATCTTCCGAGCGGTATTGGCGAATGGCGGTTGGGGGGCAAACCGGAGTTCGCGCAAGCGCCGTCGATGTCGGCACTGCGCCATTTCCCTAACTCGCCATAGCGATAAGCTCTGTAAACCGCTATGCGGAGACCAGCTTCTTTTCGGCCGCGAAGGGGCTCAGGCCAAGCCAAGTCTGCATCTGGCTCGCCACCTGACGATCGCCCGTGAGCACAAGCTTTCCATCGCCCATCGCCTGGCGGACAGTCGTTAGTCCCATCCAGATAGCAGTCATGGTACGCAGGTCGGTGGTGACGTAGAGGTCGATATCGAAGCCGGGATCGACCGCGCAGAGATCCACCTCAGCGCCAGGCTCGACGAGAAGCCACCACCGCCGGCGAGCGGAAGGCAGTTCGGGGTAGAGGAATTGAATCACGCAGCGCCGCGGCGGCAACGTCGTGGGATCGAGATTGCGGTGTATGTCCCACATCAACAGCGACGGATCGAGATGTTGCAGGGAAACATCGGCCTCGAACCAGCGTTGGCCCCATATGCCCATTGTCTCGACCACCGGCTTCAAGTCCCGTCCGGCAGGCGTCAGATGATACTCAAGAATTCCCGGCTCGGTCCGCGAAGCAACGCGACGGACGATGCCGGCCTCCTCGAGATCGCGCAGCCGCTTGACCACGAGGGCCGGCGACATGCGCGGCACGCCTCGGCGCAGATCGTTGAAGCGCGTCGAGCCGGCCATCAGTTCACGCAGGAGCAGCATCGTCCAGCGCGTGCACAGCACCTCGGCAGCCAAGGCCACCGGACAGAATTGTCCATAGCTTGCCTGTGCCATGATGAACCTCCTCCCCCCAAAGCGCGCCGCATTCGATTGGAGCCATGCGACGCAGTTTAGGTCTTTGCTTTGATGCATGTTTTATCGTTAGATCGGCTACGATCCAGCGAAACAGCAGTCGGTTCACCATACGCTACGGCAGGTGGTCTGTCCTGGCTAGTTCAGATTCTAAACCGGGGCGCTTCAGTTCCTGAACTAGAGCGCGCGACCTCTCTTGTGCGATCTCCGTAATCGTCGCGCCAACCTCGGCGCAAGGATGGGAGGATCCGGGAATGGGAGACCAATGGGTATTTAAGAGCGAAACCTACGATAACTGCAATTGCGCCATGAATTGCGGATGCCAGTTCAATTTGCCAAGCACTCATGGCTTTTGCCAGTCCGCCTACATCGGCAACATCGTTGATGGCCAGTTCAACGACACGCCGCTCGCGGGCCTGAACTGGGCGGCTCTGTACAAGTGGCCGGGTGAAATCAAGGACGGAAACGGCCGGCGCCAGATCATCATCGACGAGCGTGCGGACAAAGCTCAACGGACCGCGCTTGAAACGATCATCTCGGGCGCGGCCTGCGCGCCCTTGAGCAATCTCTTCGCCGTCTTCGCCAGCACCTGTTCCGATTTTTGCGAGACCTTGTTCCTTCCGATCGATCTCAAGGCGGACTTCGACGCTCGAACCGCGACCGTCGCGATCCCCGGTGTCCTGACGAGCAGCGCCAGCCCGAAGATCAACGAGTTCACGGGCGAGCCGTTCCACATCGCGCTGGCGCGACCGAGCGGCAGCTTCGAGTTTACCTACGCCGAGCTTGGGCTCGGTACAACCTCGGTCACCGGTGACATGGAAATGGCGTTCGAAGACTCATGGGCCGATTTTTGCATTCACCACTTCAACCAGGATGGCCTGGTCCGGGAAAGATCAAGGCTCACGGCATGGCTCGGATAGTGTCGAGTCAAAGGGCTTAAAGAGATGTCGATCGATGCTGCTGTCGAGAGCGCCTTGAAGCGCGACAGGATTGTTTTCCTCGCTGCACTTTCCATCGTTATCGTGATCGCGTGGACATATGTTCTGGCCGGGGCGGGCATGAACGTGTCGGGCCTCGAGACGATCTGCGCCACCCCGGGCAGAGCAGGCATACCGATGATGATGCCCGCCGTCTGGGACATGAGCCACGCCGCACTGATGTTCATCATGTGGTGGGTGATGATGATCGCCATGATGCTTCCCTCGGCGGCACCCGCGGTGCTTCTGTTCGGCGCGATGAGCCGCCGGCAAAAGGAAAAAGGCAATCCATTTGTCCCAACCTCGCTCTTTGCCTCGGCCTACCTGATTGCCTGGGCGGGCTTCAGCATTGTGGCAGTCGGCTTGCAGTGGGGCCTGGAGCATTCGGCGCTGCTGTCGCCGATGCTGGATAGTGCAAGCGCGACGCTCGACGGCACGCTGTTGTTGTTGGCGGGTATTTACCAACTGACCCCGCTCAAGCGAGCCTGCCTGCGCCAGTGTCGCTCTCCGCTGCAATTCATCCTCACCCATTGGCGCGGGGGAACGATTGGAGCGTTCCGCATGGGAATTGAGCAGGGCGCCTCGTGCGTCGCCTGCTGCTGGTTCCTGATGGGTCTCCTGTTTTTCGGCGGCGTCATGAATCTTTACTGGATGGTGGGTCTCACGACATTCGTTCTGCTGGAAAAGGTTCTTCCGATGGGCTCCCGGCTGGGCAACCTTGTCGGCGTAGCACTAATCGTATGGGGCGCGGCCAAGCTGGTGGAGGAGATGTCGCTTCGTTTCCTGGAGTTGGTTTGAGCTTGCGCTTGAGGTGCTTCAGAACCTCAAGGAGCATACGGCTGCTGCGGCGCTCACTGCCTGTTGCGCCGCGGCCGCCCGTGGTCAGCCCTCGGCTGTGCCATCCCAGAGCTCGCGCACCATCTGCCGAAGCAGCAGGGCCTCCGCCCACCTGTCCGTCGAGTCGTTGCCGTCTCTCCCCGTGATCGCGTAGGGCTTGGGACCTACTGCATGTTTCCTTAAATCGTACCCGATTTAAGGACAAAAACATGCAGCAATTCAAAGTGCTACAGCGTCCTTTGCGCGTCTAATAAGACGCGCGGCGCTGTAGTTCGCAGGTGAAGATGAGTTCGGCGTCAGCGGCGGCGCGGGACCGCCAGTTGCGAAAGCCGTACTCCCACCATTCAAGAAACAGGTCGACCCACGGGCGGTGATGCGCGAAAGAGATCTCGACCTGCACCTGCTCGCGCGAGGCGACGCGGCCGTGAAACGCCTGTGCATTCCGGAGAATGCGCCGGATCAGTGCATGGTTCTCCTCGTCGACGGGATAAGCGAATTCCCGCCCGACCAGAAAATGCGAGAGGTCGGCCAACAGCGGCAGTTCGGGCCGCCGCTCCAGCAAGTCGAGCGTGAAGAAAAGATCCGTGGTCATCCGGTCGCGATGCGTTTCGATGAACACGGGAATGCCTGCGTCTTCGGCAAGCCGCATCCATCCGTCGAGGAGCGGCAGGCAATCCTCGATCCGGCGCGGGCGGATATCGGGTTGCAGATTGATGTGGCTGACAGGAAATTCCGCGGCAAGCTCCAGCGGCAGGCGCAAGCCCTCGACGCTGCGGGGGAAGCAGACGCCTTCGACCTTCAATCCGGTGCCCTGGATGGTTTCGTTCAGGCGAACGACATCCCGCCGGTTGGTGTAGTGCGCACTGATACCATCGAATCCCGCCTCCAGGATCATGGCGATGTTGTCGTCGAGGCTGCGTTCGTGCCCGTCCGTGTGCCGGCGCTCCATGGCCCACAGCGACTGGAAGACAAGCAGCTCTTGCATCAGGCGGCCCGCGCGCTCTTCAGAAGCGTCTTGAGGTTCACGCCGGGATCGGTCAAAGCGGCCGGATCGGGGCTGACGCCGGCGGCAATCAGCATCTCAGCCAATTTGATGTCCTTCGCCAGACTGTTGCCGATGCCGAGACCCGCCGCAGCCACGAGGCGTCCATCGTCCAGGTAAAATTCCAACTCGCCTTCGCCGAGAGGGCGCACGACGCGCTGATGCGCTGGCTGCGGCAACCCCGCTACCTGGAGGCCAAGATCGTACTGATCGGACCAGAACCACGGGATGGCGGTAAAAGTCTCGGCTGCACCGGCCATGTTCCGCGCCGCGGTTTCGGCCTGCGTCCTCGCGTTCCGCCAGCTTTCATAGCGAATGTGCCCGCCGCCGGGCTGCGTCGCCGCCGCGCAATCGCCGGCCGCGAAAACGTTTGGCGCACTGGTGCGAAGGCAGACATCCGTCAGGATGCCGTTACCGGTGGCCAGTCCGGCCGCTTCCGCCAAAGCAGTTTCGGGCAAGACGCCGATGGCGCTGACGACGAGATCAGCGGGCACCATGCTGCCATCGGTCAGGGTCACCCCACCGTCGCCGATTGCCACAACGCCGCGGTCCAGGTGGAAGCTCACACCTTCGGCGACGTGTCTGGCGTGCAGCTTTTCGGCAAAATGCTGGGGGACGGCGCGGCCCAGAGGTTTCGGCGCGGCTTCGATCACAGTGACCGCGACACCTTTTCCTCGAAGCACCGATGCAAGTTCCATCCCGATCAAACCGCCTCCGATGATCGCAATGCTCTGGCCTGCCTCAACATTGGAGAAAATCGCCTCGGCATCGGCATGGGTACGGAAGTCGAGCGCGAGCTCTCCACCAGGGCAGGTGAGCCGTCTCGGACGTGCGCCCGTGGCGAGAAGCAGCTTCTCATACCTCAGCACCCGCCCGTCGCTTAGGGTCACGGTTCCGGCGTCGGCATGGAGCTTCGAGGCCGACAATCCGGGAAGATAGTCGATGCCGGCGGCCTCCAGCGCTTCTGTCGCGCAGATCAACTTCATCTCAACCGCACCGTTCATCGGCTTCGATAGCGGCGGGCGCTCATAGGGCAGGTGAGGCTCGGCTCCGACCAGCGTGACAGATCCGGAATAGCCGGTTTCGCGCAGGGCGAATGCTGCTCGGGTGCCGCATTCCCCGGCACCGATGATGACGATACCGTCCATGTGCTCTCCAATCGCAAGAAGGCCGGCGCAACCGGAAGGGAGCGCCGGCTACTGCATGTCTCCTTAAATCGACCTCGATTCAAGGACAAAGACATGCAGCAATTCAAAGTGCTACAGCGACCTTTGCGCGTCTGATAAGGCGCGCGGCGCTGTAGGAGGATCAGTTCTGTTTGGCGTATTCGGCCATGTTCTTGGGCGTGACGAGCTCGAAAGGCACCCAGACCTCCTTGTCGACGCTCTTGCCGCGTGCGAGCGCCACGGCTGCGTCCACGGCGCTTGCCGACTGTCCCTTGGCGTTCTGGAACACCGTCACGTCGAGATCACCGGCGGCCATGGCGGCAAGGCCATCCTGCGTCGCATCGATGCCGACGACGATCACGTCATCCATCGACATGCCCGCGGCCTTGAGCGCCTGGGTCGCGCCGATCGCCATCTCGTCATTGTTGGCGAAGATCACGTCGATCGGCTGTCCGGCTGTGACCCAGTTCGTTGTCAGATCCATCGCGTTCGTGCGCGTCCAGGCAGCGGACTGCTCGTCGGCAATAGTCACGCCCTTGCAATCACCTGCCGCGAGCGTTTCCTTGACCGACGACGTACGGTCGCGCGAGGCCTGGTGGGCCAGATCTCCCATCAATATGTAGGCCTGCGCATCGTTTGCCTTGCCCTTTGCCTTCAGCAGCTCACAGGCCGCCTCGGCACCGAGCCTTCCCGAGTCGATTTCCTTCGAGCCGACATAGGCCTGCTTTTCGGGCAACTGATCGATGTTTTCCGGCTCGAGATTGACGTAGACGAGGGGAATTCCTGCCTTGCGAGCCGCCTCGCTGATGCCGGGGGCGGCGGAGGTGTCCGTCAGCGTCATGATGATCGCATCCACCCCCGCAGCGATGAAGTTATTCACCTGATTGATCTGCTTGGAGATGTCGGTCTGCGCATCCTCGATCTGGAGAGCGACCCCATCCACCTCGGACGCCCTTGCGTCGAGCCCCTGGCGCAGCAATGTCTGGAAGTTGTTGTCGAAGCTCTGCATCGAAACGCCGATCGTTTCGGCCGATGCGGTGCCCGCCATCAAGGCAGCCAGAACGGCCGCCGCAAAAGTCGATTTCATGTCATCCTCCCTGCGGGTGCCGGACCACCCAGTTGCTTCCCGGAGGTCCACCGGACCTAGCCAATGTCGCGCAGCCTAAAAGCGCCGTGCGTTCACGCGGACGCACAGGATGACGCTATAACAATTTGATTTTAGGCCACTTTCCCCGCTTTCAGCGGCTCCGCTTGAAAGCGGGATGCTCTAGCCGAGGGCTACGCGTACTTCTCCGTCGATCACCTCCGCCGGATAGGTTTTCAGGTTCTCGCAGGCGGGAAGCCTGAGCGCTTCGCCGGTGCGGTAGTCGAAGGCGCCGGAATGCTTGGGACACTCCACCTCGAAGTCCATGACCAATCCGTCCGCAAGATGGATCGCCTCGTGTGTGCAGAGGCCGGCGGTGCAGTAGACACTGTCGTCCGGCCCACGGTAGATCGCGTAGGTGCGCCCGCCATGGTCGAAGCGGATGGCGCCTTCCTGTTCGATGTCGTCAAGCTTGCAGGCTGAGATCCAGCTCATTGGGCGGCCCTCCTGACTTCGACGCGAGCCTTGCGGGCTGCGAGTTTTTCCTTGCGCTTGCGATAGCGCTCCTGCATGCGGGCCTCGCCTTCCGGCGTGCCGTCGTGCCAGGTGCCGAACCACTTATCGAGCGGGATCAGGGCGTCGCCGTAGTTCACCTCGAAGTACTTGTGGTGCAGGTAGTGAGCATAGGCATGGCTATTGACCAGCTTGTCCTCGCCGATCTCGACCTTGTCGAAGCCGACATGGCCGGGAATGGCTCCGAAGCCCGCATAGTGGAGCTGATAGAGCATCAGGATCGGGCTGGACGGCAGGATCAGGTGATAGAACGCCGTTCCGAAATAGAGCAGGTGCTCGACCGGATGCATCGACAGCGACGACCAGGGCGAGGGGTTCACCGAATTGTGGTGGACCGAATGCACCCACTTGTAGAGGAAGGGCGTGTGGATGAGCCGGTGAATACAGAAGAAATGGAACTCGTGAATGATCGGCACCACCAGCGCGACAACGGCAAGCGTCCACGGATTTTCCGTGAAGCTCAGCCAGGGTGCATAGCCGTTGGCATAGGCCCACAGCATCGCGACCTCGACCGCGGTCCAGACGGTCACGCCCGACAGGAATGTCCGCAGCATATTGTCGAGGTTCTGGCTCTCGAACCAGAATGCCTTGCTCTTCTGCTCGGCCGGGAACTTTCCGTTGTACTTGAAGCGGTTCTCCTGCCGCTTCAGGACATAGAGATGGAGCTCGAAAGCGCCGTAGAAGAAAAGCACGCAAATTGCATTGACAGCGTAAAGCCAAGCGATCCAGCCGATGGCGAAAGTCTGCATCGTTTCCTTCGGCGGAATCACCCATGCCCAGTAGGCCACCGCCGATGCCGCAAAGATCACGTTCCAGGGAAAGAAATAGTGCGGCAGCCACTTCAGAATTGCCATCAGCCGGGGCGGGAGGGCGAACAGCGGCGCGGTTTCGGCCGGCTGGTTCGGCGCCCAGTCGCCGCGCTTGTTGCGCGTTCCATATTGCAGGTCGTCCATTGCGCTCTCCCTGGGCGGAATAACTCGCGCCCGCACAAATTTTCACGATCAAAGGAGAGTGCGTTTTCGCGCCGTGATCCGGTTTGGCTCCGTCTCTCCTCCCTGACTTGACAAATATCAGGAGGCTTTCCGAACGCCGAAACCTTCTTTGATCAAATTAGATCAAAGCGCCTCGGCGGTGATGGTGATGAAGCGAATGGGAGCGTGATCCGGCTCGATCGCAGTCAGGCCGATACGGCGCAGCATCAAATCGAGCGCTCGCTGGGCCTGTGCCTCAGGGGCCTGGTCCAACACCACATCCATGATGCCCTCTCGCAAGGCGGCGCTGGTGTAGTCGGTCAATTCGTGCCCGATGAACAAAAGGTCCCGCCCCCGAGGGTGACGGCGCAGGACCTGGATCAGGGCGGAGTTTGCGCCTCCGGCGTTATAAAGCCCGACGAGATGCGGATACATTTCAAGCGCGAAGGACAATGATTCCGCGCTGTAGTGCTCTTCGTCGCGGCTGAAGCCGAGCCATTCAAAGGCAATGGGGCCGGGGTGCTCATGAAAGTAGTCCGAGAACCCGCGGATGCGATCGCGATGCACCTGATAGATCGGATGACACAGCGCGATGACCGGACCTTCTGCCCGCGCCATTCGCGCCATGAAGTGAGCTGCGGTCCGCCCGGCGGCGTAATTGTCTATTCCGACGAATTCCCCCTTGCTCTCGGACGCCCGGGTTACGACATGGACGACCGGCACCCCTCGCTCGACCACCGTCTCCACCGCCGCGCTGATCAACGGGCTGTTGGGGACCGCAAGGATCAGGCCGGCACGCGGCAGATCGGTGGATTGGATGCGCCTTGCGATCTCGTCCGGCTTCATCTCTTCGGTGAAGCTACGGTGGACGATCACCAGAGGATCGAGGGTCGCGGCGATCCTCTCGAACGCCTTGGAGAGCCGCCGATAGAACGTCGTTTCGGGGCGAACCATAAGCACTTCTATGCGCAGCAGGCCCCGATGGGCGTCGGGAAGCGTGCGCGGGTAGTTCAAGGTGCGCGCGGCAACCACCACCTTCTCCACCAGTTCCGGGCGAACGCCTCCACGCCCGTTCAGGACCCGCTCGACCGTAGCGGTTCCCACGCCGGCACGGCGGGCGATGTCCCGATAATTCGGCTTGCTCACATTCTGATCCCTCGGATGGGCCGCTGCATGTTTTCCTAAATCGTATCCGATTCAGGGACAAAAACATGCAACAATACGCGCCTCGGCTGAGGTCCGGTTCGCGCCTGAAGGAGAAGTTTGCGGCTATGACGACGATCGTCGTCGGGCTCAATAGGTAAGTTGGAGTTTGCCGGGGTCTCCTTCGAACGCGCATTCAGCGCGTGTTCAGGCCACATTTGAGGTTTGGAAGGCGAGCGGAACTGAGCTGAAACGGCCTTCAACCGCCCTCACGAGGATACGAACGCAAAAGTTCGACCCCGAAGCCGACGGTCAAATGGTGAGGCCGCCAGATCCGCTGATCAGCGGGGATAGTCCGACCTACCGAGAGCTTTCAGGATGAACCGGATCTGGTCGCGCAGGGCCGCTTCAGTGTCTTCGCCGTGTCGAAGGCAATGCTCGATCAGAACAGGATGGAAGAACGGCATGAACGCGGTCCTGACTGCGCGCGCCGCTTCGGCGGAATCTTCGACCTCGAATGCACCCGTTCCAATGCCCTCGCGGATGATTGCCTCCAGGATCGTCACCATCTGCTCGGTATGCGCCTTAATGGCCGGCCGGTTCTCCTGCATGGTCGCTACAATCAGGTCGTGCATGCGCTTTTCCTTAAGCAGCGTGAACTTGTTGTGGTGGTGAACGGCGGCCAGTAGCTCCTCGAGCTTCTGCAAGGGCGACCTGTTGGTGCGTGCGATCGCAAGGGCGATCGCAGTTACCTCGTTCAAAGCCCGCCTGCAGATGGACTCGTTGATTGCATCCCTGGAGGGGAAGAAGCGGTAGACGTTGGCGCGGCTCATGCCCAGCTCGGAGGCAATGTCGGCTACCGACGTCTTATGATGACCGATGCGGCGGAAGTGTTCCTCCGCCACCTCCAGGATGCGCGCGCGCATGCTCTCGGTATCAGTCCCCGGTCGGACCGGATAATCCATGGATGCCTCCAGATTGGATTAACGGAGCGGGACGCCGCGTAGCTGGCCTAGCCTTGTGTTCAGGCAAGGCCAGCGCGCGACGGCTTGAGCCATCAGACCCGCGACAGACGCTACTCGGCAGCCATTGCTATGCGCAGTTCCGGTTTCTCCGCCGTATCCTCATGGATCTCATCTGCAGTCGGCTTGATCCGGAACCACGCCGCGTAGAGCGCCGGAAGGAAGAGCAGGATCAGCACCGTGCCGACCGCCGTGCCGCCGATCAGCGTATAGGCCATCGACCCCCAGAAGACCGAGTGGGTGAGGGGAATGAAGGCCAGTACGGCGGCAAGTGCGGTGAGGATAACCGGGCGTGTCCGCTGCACAGTCGCCTCGATGACCGCATGATAATCGTCGAGACCAGCCGCCTGGTTCTCCTTGATCTGCTCGGTCAGGATCAGCGTGTTGCGCATCAGGATGCCGGCCAGCCCTATCAGTCCGAGAATAGCATTGAAGCCGAAGGGCTGATTGAAGAGGAGCAACGCTGGAACCACCCCGGCAAGACCGAGCGGCGCCGTCAACATGACCATTGTCATCGTGGACAGGCTGCGGACCTGGAGGATGATGACGATCAGCATGGCGGCAATCATGGCAGGGAAGATTTGGACCAGCGCCACATTTGCCTTGAGCGATTCCTCGATGTTTCCACCCATTTCAATGCGATATCCAACGGGGAGCGAGGCGATCAGTGGCTGAAGCGCGGTCGTGACCTGCTGTGAGACCTCCGGGGGCTGCGTCGCCTCATTGATATCCGATCGGATCGTGATGACGGGGGTCCGATCGCGACGTTTCAGAATCGGTTCCTCAAACCGGATTTCGGAATGGCCGATCTGATCGAGTGGAATCTGTCGGCCGTCCCTGCTCATCAGCGAGAAGTCGGCCAGCCTTGCCGGATCGAGGCGACTCTCGCCAGCACTACGTGCGACGACAGGCACGTTGCGGATGTTCTCGCGAACCTGCGTGACCGGAATGCCGCTCAGCAGCAACTGCATCTGCTGAGCTGCCTCGGCCGGCGAAAGGCCGACGAGGTTCAATCGATCCTGATCCGGGATGAAACGGAGAACAGGTGTACGGTTGCCCCAATCGCGGTTGGCCTGTCGCACGTCCGGGACGCCCCGCATAATGTCGAGGGCCTTCTCGGAAATGCTGTACAGTTGGGCAGGATCCGGTCCCATGACCCGAAACTCGACCGGGAACGGCGTATACGGCCCGAACACAAGCTGGGTGACGCGCACATAAGCCTCGGGTGCAAGCCCCTGTGACACCGCTTCGCGGAGCCGGTGCTTCAAAGCCTCGCGCCCCTCCGCGTCCGGGGTCAGCACGACGATCTTGGCGAAGGCGGGATCAGGCAATTCCGGGGCCATCGCAAAGAAGAAACGGGGAGCGCCCTGTCCGACATAGCTGGTGACGATCTCAGCCTCGGGCTGTTCCTGCAGCCAGCGCTCGAGTTTCTCGACCGTGGCGGTCGTCGTCTCGATGCTGGTGCCCTCGGGCATACGGACTTCGACCAGCACCTCGGGACGATCCGACGTCGGGAAGAATTGTTGTTTCACCGCTCCCATGCCAACGACAGAAAGAGCCATGACGACGCCGACGACAGCGCATGTCATGAACTTGTGGCGCACTGCGGACTTGATGAGCCCCCGCAAGCGCCGGTAATTCGGCGTATCGTAGATGGCATAATGGCCACCCTCGACCGGCTTGATCGCGGGCAGCATCTTGACGCCGAGGTAAGGCGTGAAGACCACCGCGACGATCCAGGAGACGATCAGCGCGAAGCCCACGACCCAGAAGATGTTGCCGGCATACTCGCCCGCGGTTGACCTAGCAAAGCCAACCGGCATCATCCCTATGATTGTCACGAGTGTGCCGGACAGCATCGGCGCTGCCGTATGGCTCCAGGCATAGGCGGCCGCCTTGATGCGGTCCATGCCCTCTTCCATCTTCACTACCATCACCTCGATTGCGATGATGGCGTCGTCAACGAGAAGGCCGAGCGCCAGAATGAGGGCGCCGAGGGTGATGCGATCGAAGAACCGGCCGGTTTCCAGCATGATGAGAAAAACGACGGCAAGCGTGAGCGGAACAGCCAGCGCCACGACGATCCCGACACGCCAACCGAGGCTGAGCAGGCTCACGAGCAACACAACGCCAAGCGCCATGGCAAATTTCATCATGAACTCGCCGACCGCAGCGTCGATGTTCACAGCCTGATCGCTGACCTTGGCGAGCGTCATACCGAGCGGCAGCGTCTGTGCGATCGCGGCAGATCTCTTTTCGAGCGCCTTGCCGAGTTCCAGCCCGTTCCAGCCCTGCTGCATCACCGCAGCAAGCATGATGGCGGGCTCGCCCTCATGGCGGATAAGGTAGGTAGCGGGATCTTCATAACCGCGCCGCACATCTGCGAAATCGGAGAGCTTCAACGTGCGCCCGGCGGCGACGATCGGGGTATCGGCGATCGCCTGGATACTATCATAGGCACCATCGAACCGGATGAAGACCTGCGGGCCGCGTGTGTCGATCGAACCCGCCGGCGTGACGGTATTTTGCCTTTGCAAAGCCGCAGCGATGTCCTGTGCCGATACGCCAAGGGTTGCGAGCTTAGCGTAGGAGAATTCGACGAAGATCTGCTCGGGCCGCTCCCCAAGGATGTTGATTTTCTTGACGCCCGGCACATGCAGAAGATCCTGGCGAATCACCTCGGCCTGCCGCACAAGCTCGCGCATCGGCATGCCCTTGGCCTTCAACGCATAAAGGGCGAAGCTCACATCGGAATACTCGTCGTTGACGAAGGGGCCGAAGACGCCGGACGGCAGGTTGCGGGCTTCATCCCCGAGCTTCTTACGGGCCTGGTAGAACTCTTCCTCAACTGCCGTGGGCGGCGTGCTGTCTTTCAGCGTGACGGTCAGAAAGGCGTAGCCCGGCCGGGTCATGGTCTCGACACGGTCGTACCAGGTCAGTTCCTGGATGCGCTTCTCGAGCGGCTCAGCGACTAGATCCTGCATCTCGCGCGCTGTTGCGCCCGGCCACACAGCCGTGACCGTCAGGGTCTTGATGGTGAAGGAGGGGTCCTCGGCACGCCCTAGCTTGGCGAAAGCGTAGACGCCTGCGGCAGCCAGCAGAACGATGAAGAACAGGGTGACGGCTCGCTCGCGAACCGCGAGCGCGGAAAGATTGAAGCTCATCAGTTTACCGCCTCTGCCTGAAGTCCCGTCCTGACGGGCGCGCCATCCCTGAGCAGATGCGCCCCGAGTGCCACGACCTGATCTCCAACCTCGATGCCGGTGACAGACGCGGTTTCTTCGCCGAGCCGTTTGATCTGGATCGGAGCAAAGCGCACGGTCGAAGAAGCTCGTTCAACAATCCAAACCCCGGTGCGGCTCCCGTCATTCAACACGGCGCCGACCGGCACCGCGACCTCCGACTGCCTTTCTCCGTTGAGGAATCTGATGGTTACCGTCGAACCGAGCGGCGCCGAGGCGGCCTCGCCGTCGAGCACGTAACGCGCTTCATACGTTCGGGTTTGCGAATCGGCAGCATCCGAGATTTGTCGCAAGCGCGCCCTTCCGCGCCGCCCGTCACTTCCATAGACACTTGCTTCGGCTTCCGACCCGATTGCGGGACGAACGGTTTCGGGAAGCGCGACCAGGGCCTCGCGCGGGCCTGCATGCGCCAGTTGAACCACCGTCTGCCCCGCCGCGACGACCTGTCCGGGTTCGCCGAGCGTCGCGACCACTGTTCCATCCGCATCGGCCACCAGGACGGAGTAGGTCGCTTCGTTTTCTGCGACTTTGGCTTCCGCTTCCGCGACGGCAAGCTGCGCCTCAGCCGTATCCGACGCCGCCTTGGCCTGCTCGTAACGCTGGGGCGTAGCGGCGACTCCGCCCTTGACAAGAGCGGCATAGCGCCTTTCGTCCGCGCTTGCCTGAACGAGGACCGCGCGGGCCGCGGCAACCGCATTGCGCTTAGCAGCCAGCGCAAGACGCAAATCGGTTTCGTCGATGCGCATCAGAGCCTGACCCGCCTTGACCTGCTGACCGACGTCGACCAGTCGCTCAACAATCTTGCCCGGCACGCGAAAGCCGAGATTGCTTTGCACCCGGGCGGCGATCGTACCGGTAAAGGCCCGCTCGCCGCTCTGCGATCTCGTCGCCTGCACGACCCTTACAAGTGGCGACGCGAGGCGGGGGTCGGCGGCCTCCGCGTCCGGTGCTGGCGCTTCGAAAACGAACGCATACGCCGCGCCGCCGGCTGCAGCCATAAGACCGATCGATGTGAGAAGAAATTTGCGGTTCATGTCAGATGACCCTTGTTGACGGGCGCTGCCTCTATTAGATTGCGATATAAATCTAATCGTGGTATAGATGTCAAGTGAAATCTAATTGGAGGTCGATCATGAGAGTTAGCCGCGCACAGGCGGAGGCAAATCGCGAAGCGGTCATCAACGTTGCTAGCCGGCTTTTTCGAGAGCACGGCTTTGATGGCATCGGGCTCAAGGATCTGATGAAAGGGGCCGGCCTGACCCAGGGTGGATTCTACAAGCAGTTCGAATCCAAGGACGATCTTGCGGCACAGGCATCGAGGCGAGCGATGGAGCACGCGACCCGCAGATGGTCGGCTGTTGCTGCTGCAAGCCCTAACCCCCTCGAGGCCGTTATCGAGATTTACCTATCGATGGGACATCGCGAAGAGAAGAGCGACGGCTGTCCCTTGGTGGCGCTTGGTGCTGATGCGGCGCGTCAAACCGAGGAGGTGAGAGCCCCGTTCCAGGATGGCATTCAAGCTCATCTTCAAATTCTCAACGAACTGATGTCGGAGGCGGAAAGTCCAAAAGCCTACGGCAAGGCCATGGCGATGCTGTCGCTGATGGTGGGTGCCGTGACGATCTCTCGTATCTTGAATGATGAAGAGATGTCGCAGCGCTTTCTCGAGGCAGCCGCCGACGAAGCTCGGCGGATTGCGGCTTCCGCCGGGAAAGAATGACGCCATCCCGTGGCGGCGTTACCGCTGTAGCCGCGCCGATGGATCCAACAAAATTATATCTGGAGAACACATGCGCCGTATCGTTGTTACAGGCATGGGAGCAGTTAGCCCGCTCGGAGCCAATGTGGCGACTTCCTGGTCGCGGCTCTTGTCTGGCCGTTCGGGAGTCCGGCGGCTTCCTGACGTAGTGGTGGGAGACCTGCCGGCGAAGATCGGCGGGACGGTTCCCTCCCTGGAAGAAGACCCCGAGGCGGGCTTCGATCCGAATACCGTCTTTGCCCCAAAGGATCAGCGCAAGGTAGACCGGTTCATTCTCTTCGCGCTCGCGGCGGCGGAAGAGGCGCTTGCCCAGGCGGGATGGAAGCCGGCCTCCGAAGATGACCGCGCCCGGACCGCCACGATCATCGCTTCGGGCATCGGCGGGTTCCCCGCCATTACGGAAGCGGTGCGAACGGTCGATCAGCGCGGTGCGCGACGGCTTTCACCCTTCACGGTGCCGTCCTTTCTGGTGAACCTGGCAGCCGGACAAATTTCCATCCGCTACGGCTTCAAAGGTCCGCTCGGCGCACCGGTGACGGCGTGCGCGGCCGGCATTCAGGCAATCGGCGATGCGGCTCGTCTTATCCGCGCCAACGAAGCCGACATCGCGGTGTGCGGCGGAACGGAAGCCTGCATCAATATCGTCAGCCTCGGCGGTTTTGCCGCGGCACGCTCTCTTTCCACCGGCTTCAATGAAACGCCTGATCGGGCCTCGCGTCCCTTCGACATGTTGCGCGACGGCTTCGTCATGGGCGAGGGCGCCGGCATCCTGGTCATCGAGGCATTGAGCCACGCGCTCGCACGCGGCGCGAAACCGCTCGCCGAGCTCGTCGGCTACGGCACGACTGCGGACGCCCACCACGTCACCTCCGGTCCCGAGGACGGCGACGGTGCGCGCCGAGCCATGGAGATCGCAATCGCCCAGGCCGGAATTTCGCCGCGCGAGATCCGCCACCTCAATGCGCACGCGACCTCGACGCCGGTCGGCGACCTCGGGGAAATCGCGGCGATCAAGAGGGTGTTCGGCGCGGATTTCAGCGTAGCTGTCAGCGGAACGAAGTCGGCGACCGGGCACCTGCTCGGAGCTGCCGGCGGGCTTGAAGCCATCTTCACGATCCTGGCGCTTAGAGATCAGATGGCCCCCCCGACTCTCAACTTGAGCGCTCCTGATCCGGCCGGCGAGGGGATTGACTTCGTCGCAAACCAGGCTCGGCCAACGGAGATGGACTACGCGATCTCCAACGGCTTTGGCTTCGGCGGTGTCAACGCCAGCGCCGTGTTCCGGAGATGGACAGACAAGCTTGCCGGCGCCGGAATGCCCGTGACTGAAGCTTAGCCGGGCAGCGTGAACGAGAGCGCTTGCGTCATTTGCAAACGAAATCAGCACAAAGAAGGAAGTAGTTTCATGAACAAAGCCAATCTTGGCGTCGCCCTGGTGACCGGGGCATCGACCGGCATCGGGCGCGCAACCGCCAGAGCCCTTCAGCGCGCGGGCTTTCGCGTCTTCGGAACCAGCCGTCGCGCGGCCTCAGGGGGATCCGACGGCATCACCATGCTGACCTGTGACGTGACCGATGACGCATCCGTGGCGAAACTGGTGGAGGAGGTGCTGGCCGAGACAGGGCGTATCGACCTGCTCGTCAACAATGCCGGCA
This sequence comes from Sinorhizobium chiapasense, assembly GCF_036488675.1. Lineage (NCBI taxonomy): Bacteria > Pseudomonadati > Pseudomonadota > Alphaproteobacteria > Hyphomicrobiales > Rhizobiaceae > Sinorhizobium > Sinorhizobium chiapasense. The sequence goes on along the minus strand of NZ_CP133148.1, from coordinate 2,035,182 downwards.
TTGGACTGCTCGGTGGCGCAGAGGAGTCCTCAACTGCCCAGGCTCAGGCACTGTTCGACGTGAACGTCTTCGGCGTTCTTCGAGTCACCAACGCGGTGTTGCCAACCATGCGGAGTCAAGGACAGGGCAGGATCATCAACATAAGTTCCATTCTGGGGCTGATCCCGTCGCCCTACAATGCTCTCTATGCATCGACCAAGCATGCCGTCGAAGGCTATTCCGAGTCGCTCGATCACGAACTACGCACATTCGGAATTCGGGTCGCGCTGGTCGAACCCGGCTTTACCCGCACGGCGTTCGAGGAAAATATAACCAGGCCCGATCGGCCGCTTGCTGTCTACGACGCGGTGCGCGCCGACATGGAAATGCAGATGCGCAAGAGCGTCAAAAGCGGCGAAGACCCAGAGGTCGTAGCAGAGACCGTCGTCAAAGCGGCAATGGCTAACGCGCCGAAACGACGCTACACAGCGGGAAAACTCGCCGGCCAAGTTCGCTTGCTGCGCCGTTTCGTCCCCGAATCCGCTTTCGACAAAAGCCTTCGGAAGCAGAGCGGGCTGCCGGTCTGAAGCACGACAACATCTGGCCATGCGACAGCCAGACGAGCGACCTGCTCGAGCCGTTTCGAGAGTTCAAGGGTCCTGATCCCTCGGATGGGCTTCATGCGCCCGCTGCAGGTTTTCCTTAAAGTGCGTCGCGCTCGGTGCGGAGGTTCGAGACGACGCGCCGGTTCTGGACCTTGCAGGAGCGGTCCGTGCAGTCACGGACCTCGCGGTCGTTGCCGTAACCCTTGGCCCACATGCGGTTGGGATCCACGCCCTTCGAGACGAGATAGGCCATCGCCGCGTCGGCGCGTTTCTGCGACAGCGTTGTCATATTTGACGCGGACCCGGAATCGTCGGCAAATCCCTGCAGCTTGACCAGCCAACGCGGGTTGTTGTTGAGCCACATGGCCTGCTTGTCCAGCGTTGCCATGGCAACGGAGTCGAGCGCGGCCGAGTCCAGCGTGAAATATGTCCGTCGGCCGGCATTCAGGATGAAGTCCTCTTCGCTGCCGGCCACGACATTCTCGAAACCGGGCGCCGGATCGTTGGTTTGTCCGGTCATCGGCACCGCGGCCGGCTCTTCCAGCGCGGCGATTTCAGTGGTGGCGCAGGCGGCGAGCGTCAGGAGCATGGCCGCGGCGAAAAGCGGCCTCGTATATCCGGTCAAAGCAGACATCAGGGTGATATTCCTCATTCGACCGGGGTTGCCTGGCTGAGCTGAGCGGCACTTTCGGCCTGGTCGGCGATGTGCGGCAGGACTTGCACCGCGGTGCCGATGGGGCAGCGCTGATAAAGATCGATCGCATCTTCGTTGAACATGCGGATGCAGCCGCTGGAGGCATCCTTGCCGATGCTGCCCGGCTCCAGCGTCCCGTGCAAGCGATAGCCGGTATCGACGCCATCGCGGAGCAGGTACATGGCGCGCGGGCCAAGCGGGTTCTTTGGCGAACCTCCGTCGACCGATTCAGGCAGTTCGGGGTGGCGCTCACGCATCTCGGGCGGCGGCGTCCAGCGTGGCCAGAGCGATTTCCGGTCGATCGTGGCGCGGCCATACCATTTGAAGCCCTCGCGGCCGACGCCGACGCCATAGCGGATGGCAGTCTTGTTCTCCATGATCAGGTAGAGAAAATGGTGCCTGGTATCGACTACGACGGTGCCGATCGGCTCGCTGCTGAAATACTTGACGACCTGACGGCGCCACTTCTGGTCGATCTTGGCAAAGTTGGTGCTTCGGAACGTCACGCCATTGTCGACGGCGGTGCCGGAAAAATAGGAAGACGCGGCTGCGAATGTGGGTCTCTGGACCGCCACGGCGCCAAGCGACGCCAGACCACCAAGCACAATATCCCTGCGCGTCCACCCCATCGGCAATATCCCCCGAAAAGCCAAGTAGCGAAGTGGCAGTAAATCAGATTTTTCATTTGCCACAACATAAAACTTCTCGGAATTCGCAAGTAGAACCGCGATCGTCCCGGCGTCCACCGGGCGCGGCCGCCGAAGCATTCGACTGATAGACATTTTCCGGCGACGTCCTACAATTCCTGGTACTGCGTTCTGCGAGAGCGTCTGACATGGCTGATGAACGCACTCAACGGCGTCTTGCCGCCATAATGGCTGCCGATGTGGTCGGTTACAGCCGCCTCGTCGAACTGGACGAGAGCGGCACGCTGGCGACGTTGAAGGAACGCCGCAAGCAGATCCTGGAACCGCTCGTCCGCGAGAATAACGGCCGCGTCGTCAAGACCATGGGCGACGGTGTGCTGGTCGAGTTCGCGAGCGCGGTAAACGCCGTGACGTGTGCGATCGAATTCCAGCGGCGGATGCAGGTTGCAAACGAGGGACTGGCCGACGACCGGCAAATTCTTCTGAGAATCGGTATCAACCTCGGCGACGTCGTCGTCGAGGGCGGCGATCTCTACGGCGATGGCGTGATCGTAGCCGCGCGGCTGGAGGCGATGGCCGGTCCGGGAGAGATCTTCGTCTCGAGCAGCATCTACGATCAGGTCCGCCGGCGGCTCTACTGCGAATTCGACGACCTTGGCCCGCACGCCATCAAGAACGTCGTCGAGCCGGTTTCCGTCTATCGGATCGAGACTCCGGCCTGGGGCCAGCACGGCGCCGCCAAGGCACCGTTGCCGCTGCCGACCAAGCCTTCCATTGCCGTCCTGCCGTTCACCAACATGAGCAACGATCCGGAGCAGGAGGTTTTTGTCGACGGCTTGACCGAGGACCTGATCACCGACCTCTCCAGGGCCAGTGGCCTGTTCGTCATCGCCAGCAATTCCGTCTTCGCCTACAAGGGCAGGCCCACGGATGTGCGCCGCATCGCCCGCGAGCTTGGCGTTCGCTACGTCCTCGAAGGCAGCGCCCGCCGCGCCGCCGGACGCGTCCGCGTCAATGCCCAGTTGATCGATGCCATGCAAGGGGACCACCTGTGGGCGGAAAGATTCGACCGTAGCCTGGAGGACGTTTTTGCTGTCCAGGACGAGGTGACGAGCAAGATTGTCGAGGCGCTCGTCGGGCGATTGACGGCCGCGCCGGCGCGAAACAGGCCGACCGACATGGAGGCCTATGACCTCTGCGTCCGGGCGCGTTCGCTCGGCCTGCAGACGGCCGGCAGCGCAAGGGAGGCGATCTTCCTGCTGCAGCGGGTCATCGCACGCGATCCGGACTATGCGGAGGCGCACCGGCTGCTGGCGCTCAATCTGTGGCTGAGCTGGGAGTTCTGGGATCAGCCGATCGATCCCAACCGGGCGCGCGCCGTGGCGGAGGCACAAAGGGCGGTCGCGCTCGACCCCAATGACGCCGGCAACCGCTGGGTGCTCGGCATCATTCTCGGGCATGAGCGCCGCTGGGAGGAGTCGGACGCGGAGTTCGACCTCGCCCTGCGGCTCGATCCCAACCATGCCGACGCCTGGGCGATGCGGTCGGATCTGATTGTCTTGGCCGGGCGACCCGGCGATGCCATCGAGCACGTCCGCAAGGCACTCCGGCTCAATCCTCGTCCGCCCGGCTGGTACTACTGGATGCTCGGCCAGGCACAGTATGCCGGCCGCGACTACGAGGCTGCGGTCCAGACATTGCGTCGCCCGGAGACATACCGGGCGACCTCGCGCCGCCTGCTTGCGGCAAGCCTGGCGCGGCTCGGACGGCTGGACGACGCGCGGACGGAGGCGCAGCTGTTCATGATGAACAACCCGAACTTCACGATCCGGCAGTGGTCCGAATCGCAGCCCTTCCGGGACGAAGAGCTCAGGCGGTACTTTGTCGATGGTTATCGCCTGGCGGGCCTGCCGGAGTGAGGCCGCGCTTGAGGCGCGGCGGGGTGCCCGAAACATCCGCGGTCGGCCCTGCGGGGTCTCCCGCGCCCAAGGACTTGGGCGCGCTGGATTCCTGTGACAAGCACAGGAATAAGGGAGCGTGTGGGAGCGCCGAGCCCAATTACATGGATTCGACCTAAAGTCATAGTGACCCTACTGCACTTATCCTTTGCACGTCTGATAAGACGCCCGGCGCTGTAGCATGGCGGCTCACGGACAGGCGGCCCCGAGCGGCTATTTGGTCAGCCGCGCTTCTCGAGGATCTTCCTCGCCGCATGCGCCGCGGCCTGCGCCTGGAGCTCGGAGGCAAACTGCCCCTCGGCCGGATAGGTCACGCCACGGAAGGTAAGCACGAAGGCCCAGCGGCCGTTCAATCGCTTCTCGACCTTGATGGTGGCATCGGGCTTGTTGTCGGAGTTCAAAGCGGTTTCCTCGAAAGTTTCCTCGGGCAAGGCCCGTTCTGGTGTAACTTGCGCATTCGCGGATGAAAGGCAAGACGGGAAGGGGCCGCATGGCGCCCGTTCACGAACGTTGACGCGCCATCAAGCCGATCAAGGATGGGAACAGGCAGCACCTCGAAGGTGTCAGCGCCCTTCTGCGTCTGAAGGACGCCAGCACTACTGCATGTTTCCTTATATCGTAGCCGATTTAAGGGTAAAAACATGCAGCAATTCAAAGTGCTACAGCGTCCTTCGCGCGTCTGATAAGACGCGCGGCGCTGTAGGTCGAGCAGATTTTCTGGCCTCGATTCTCCATTTTTTAAGAAGAAGCCGGCAAGGTACCGGAAGATTCCCCAAGTCGAAGCTGGGTTGAGGAATCATGTGGCAATTCAAAGCATTACGGCGGCCCTCGTGCGTCATGAGACGCGCGGCGCTGTAAGGCGGTTCGGAGCACATGATGGGCTACGATTGGACCGGGGAGAGAACGCGCCGAATGAAAATGTTGCGCGCCTGCGCCTATGCAGCGCTCTGCGGCGCCATTGCCGCCTTTCTCGTCACGGCGGTTGTCAAATGACCTGCGGTCGGTTGCAGCGCCGCATGTTCTCAAGGAAACATCCATTTGATTTCTTTTCTTCTTTGGGTCGTCCCGCGTTGCGGGCACTGAAGACCCCCGCGTGAGCGAGTGCATTTGGGGCGCTTCTGGAACCTTCCGCCGACGTCGGCATTAACACTTCGCGGCTCGTCGAAGAATGCGGGCGTTTGGCATGGATGTGCAAAAGGCGGGGATGACCAGGCTGCTTTTGGCGGCCCCTGAGTTGAGGAACAGCCCCTGGATGATGCAGGATCTCGCGTTTCTGCAGTTATGTGAGATGTACGAGCATGCGTGCGTGCGGCGCGATGCTTTGCGGTGCGCTTCCGACAAGGACGATGAATCCCTGCTCCGGCTGGAGGAGGAGTGTAGGGCTTTGCAAGCAGCGGCAATCGCTTACATCCGCGAGCGGAAGTTTTCCGGCATTATCTGAAAGGCGACATCGATCAGGGCATCAACGTGGCGACCATGAACGCTGCAACAAGGCCGCATGCGGCAATCACCACGATCCACTCGACCATCTTGGCATGCCGGACAGGAACCATCGCCAGTCCTCCGCACTATTGCAGGCAGGGAGGGAAACGTTCGGCGAGCGCAAAGGTTCATGTCACGGGCACTGGAAGGCCGGCCACTGCGCGGTGAATGCGGCGGCGAACGTTCGCCAGCCCGCCGTGAACGAGGCTCTTGGGTCTTTTCAGCCCCCGCTTGAGGAGTGATGCAGTGGCAATGAAAAACCCCGCCGGGGCGGGGTTATGGCTGGCGAATCCCGCCTCAACTCACAGGACGAAATAATCCTTGGTCAGCGTGACGGCGTCGTCGAGGTGGATCTTGAGATCGGCAACCTTGTCGCCGTTGACGTCGGCATAGACGCAGGTGTCGGACGCCTGCTTTTCATAGCGAAGCTCGCCCGCCACGCCCTTGAACGCCGCCGTTCCGACAAAGCTGAACGCTTGATTGCCCGTCAGTTTCGTGCTGGCGTCGATCGCCGAAAGATCGATCCTGTCCTGCTCGCTCGCGAGGAAATCGTAGATCGAGTCGAAGGAGGCGCCGGCGGATTCGGACGTCGCCTTGAAGATGAACCGGTCGGCGCCTGTGCCACCATAAAGCAGGTCGCGGCCCGCGCCGCCGTAAAGAAGGTCGTTGCCGGCATAGCCCGTCAGCGTGTCGTTGCCGGCGCCGCCGGTGAGCCCGTTGGCAACCGCGTTGCCGTAGAGCTTGTCCGCATAGTTCGTGCCGATGAGGCTCTCCACCTCGGAATAGGTGTCGCCCTTGGCGTCATTGGTGTTTGCCGCTGCACTCGTAAGATTCGCGATCACGCCGAGAGCAGCACCCGCATAGGAGACGGTGTCGGTACCACCGCGACCATAGAGCCTGTCCGCGCCGACGCCGCCGATCAGCGTGTCGTTGCCGAGCCCGCCATCGAGGGTATTGGCGCCGGCGTTGCCGGTGAGCGCGTCGTTGTAGCTCGATCCGACAAGGTTCTCGATCGAGTAGTAGCTGTCGCCCTTGGCGTCATTGGTGTTTGCCGCAGCGCTCGTAAGATTGGCGATTACGCCGAGCGACGCGCCGGCATAGGAGGCAGTGTCCGTGCCGGTGCCGCCATAGAGCCTGTCGCCTGCGGCACCACCGACCAGCGTGTCGTTGCCCGCGTCGCCGTCGAGGCTGTTGGCGCCGATGTTACCCGTGAGCGCGTCGTTGTAGATTGATCCGATAAGGTTCTCGATCGAGGAGTAGCTGTCGCCCTTGGCGTCGTTGGTGTTGGCCGCTGTACTCGTAAGATTGACGATCACGCCGGCCGTCGCGTCGATACAGGAGGCGGTATCCGTGCCGATGCCGCCGTAAAGCCTGTCGCCGCCGGCGCCGCCACGCAACATGTCGTTGCCCGCTCCGCCGTCAAGCGTATCGTTGCCGCTGAAGCCGCGGAGCGCGTCATCGCCGCCATTGCCGTAGATCAGGTCGTTACCGCCGAAGCCCGCCAGAAGGTCGGCGTAGTTGCCGCCTCTGATTGTATCATTGCCGGCAAGCGCAGCGGTCATCACTGCGAGGTCGTCATTTGTCGAATAGGTGGTTGCCGCATTGACGATGCTCGTGGCCGAGATGCTGATCCCCTCGGCGATCCACACGGGCTCTCCATTGTAATAGTAGCCATAGCTCGTGACCGTGCCGCCGATCGGGACGGCGCCGCCGTAGGTGAAGCCGAAGCCGCCGAACGCGTCGACTCCGCCGTCGCCATAGTCGACCCGGTAGAGCGTCGTTCCGAATTCGTAGTATTCGCCGTAGTAGAGCCAGCTGAAGTCGTAGCCGCTCATGTCCAATGAATAGTTACTATTTACAGTGATCGTAGCCATTATTCCCCCAGCGTTGTAGGGGAACCCATAGATCGTTTCATGGTTGCAGGCAAGGAGCGTCGATGCCGCCGGAAAATCGGTGTGAGTTTCCGGCGATATCGGCGTGGATTCAGGGGACTAGGTAATCTATTCCACCGAGTGCACGGGGCCGAAGCGTTCCATGGTGAACGAGGTCTGGACGGCGGGGCCCTGGAGGCGGTCGGTCTTTTCGAGCTTTACCGTCGGCATTTCGGCTGGCGGCATGCGCTGCTGCCAGGAGGTGGTGAGAAACAGGCCGGCGCCGGCAACAAATCCGATGGCAACATAGATCCAGTGATTACGCATGACTGAAACTCCTTCTGTCGGAAGGCAAATGCGTGAGGGCTTGTCTGGTTCCCCGGTATCGGCCCGGGAGCCATGAGCTTATCGAAAGTCTAAAATATAAGCGCCGCACCATCATTTCTTGGCATTACAGTATAAATATCTGTCGGCTTGCCGGTTTTTCTAGCCTCGCTCACGTCTTTTTTACCGGCAGGTCAGGCAAGGGCTTTCCGCGGCGTGCACGACGGCCACCACCGGCCTCAAGGCGCGATGATGTCTCGTCCCCGTCGCTCTGCTTGCGGAAATGCCACCAATCCAATCATGCCCAAGCCCCTTGAGCATCGACCTGGCTTTGATTGAAGCAGAGGGCTCTGTCTTATGCAAGAAAATTATAATATACGTTTGTATAGCAAGGGCTTGGCTGGTTTTTGTGGGTGCGTGGCGTGAGGCGATCGTGCCGGCAGCGGAGGGGCAGGATGGACAAGGGAGCGGATTCCGACAGGCAGGCTTCGAGCAAAAATGCTGTCGCTAAGTCGGCGATCGGGCGCTTTGCCCTTTGCCGGGTCTTGTGTTCCGCGGGTGATTTGGATTATTCCGTAAATCAAGGATAGGAATTTTGTCCTGATGCGACGGCTGCTTCGGCAGCCGTTCTGATTCCTGAATTTATCAAACCATCGTCAAACAACGGATTACGGCAGCCACCGCGCGTCTCACGACGCGGCGCGGCGCCGTACGCGGCCGGTGATGCGCCTTTAGTGGAACAGCGACCTTGAGGCGTCCGCGAGGATGCGCGGCGCTGCGGCCATGGCAGCGTCACCGGCCGCCCCGCAGCCGCCCGGCCCGATCGCAAGGCGCAAGACGCTTGAACGACGCTGACCAGAGGCGCAACGCGACGGCCGGGCGGGCTGCGGGACGGAAATCAAGGAGTAGTTTATGAGCGATTGGAAACGTCCTTTGCCTTGAATGGCATCATATCGTCGATACAGGCGACGCAGGACAGGCTGGACGACGATGAGCGTAAGAGGTTTTACGAAGATCCGTACAAAACCGAACCTCAACTGAAAGGTGAAGAGCCGTCGCCCTGGGACAGTCCAAACCGCAAGCGCCCTATTTCCTTGCGAGAGGCGCTTTCTATTGGGTCGAGTGATCCAGCTACCGCAAATCCTCCAGCGCAATGAAGAGCGTGCCGAATTCCACGCGGCCCTTGTCCGCGAGTGCGTCCGGAAGCCGGAAATACAGTGTTTCGGCGTGCGGTGATCCGCCGCCGACGAAGACTTCCTCAGTGCGGTCGGCGAAGACGCAGCAGGCGGCCGGATCGTCGGGTGCGGCGCGCACACTCAAGCGGTAGCTGTCGCCCGACAGGAAGAAGCGGATGCGGATGTCGTGCTCGCCGACCTTGAGGGTGCAAAGATCGCCGGTGCCGCACCAGCCGGTCGCGTGTACAAAAACTCTTGTCGTATTTCTGAATCCAGGCCTTGACGAGGTAGCGTGGATCACCGGTCTGGCCCGAGGCGAGGGCAGAGGAGGCGGAGATGGCGGCGAGAAGCGTCGCTGCCAGTGAGCCGGACACGTTCACCTTGCCTCCTGCAGCGTGTCGAGCGGCCTTGCGCTGACGGGTGTCGCTTGCCACCAGTCCGGCTCGGGCTTCTTCAGGTCTTCGACGAGGATGATGATTTTGCCGAATTCAACCGGATTCCCGCGGGCCGCCACATCCGCCGCGCTGTCGTAGAGGGTCTCGACATGAGGTCGCCCGGTCTTGACCACTGTCTCGGCGGTGCCGTCGGCGAACAGGCAGCAGCGCTCCCGTTCGGAAGGAGCGGTCTCGAAGCTCAGGAAATATCGGAAATGCCCGATCTCGCGTAGCTTCACCGTGTGATCGCCGATCTCGAGTGTGCAGAAATAGCTGCCGTCGCACCAGCCGGTCGTGTGTTCGAAGCTCTTGTCCGCCTTCTGCAGCCAGGCCTTGACGAAATATTGCGGCTTGCCGGTCTGCCCGGCTGCGAAGGCTGAAACGGCCGATGCGGCGGCGAGCAAGGTCGTGGCAATGAATTTCAGCATGGGTCCAGGGTCCCTTTCTTTGAGTGTGACGCGCTGGTGCGACCCGGCCGCAATCGAGGCGTTGCGGGCGCTTGTGATTCAAACTGATTCGTGATTCTGGTGCAATTATGGGTGGCGAAAAATCACCGATGCACGCACCGTCCCGAGGTGGCTCCTGCGCCTGTTCACACGATGCAAAGGTCGATGGAAGAGAGGCGATGGACGTGACCGTAGACGATGTTTCAAGCGCCCCGGGGTTTTGCCCGGGCGATCCGGCAGATGGGCCAGCCGATGATGCGGACCAATCCGCCAGCCCTGCAGCGAAGGGCTCGCGCACGCGGCTCGGCGGCGCTTTCCTCGAGGCGGTGCAGGCGGATTTCGAGGCGCATGGCGTCGACGTGATCGCGCGGCTGCGCGAGGAGAAGCCGGAATCCTATCTGAAGCTGCTCGCCTCGATCCTGCCCAAGGATCTCTCGGCGAATGCGAACGCGCTGGACGAACTGACGGATGAAGAGCTTGTCCGGCGCATCCGGATGCTCGATGCGACGATCCGGCCGCTGATCGAAGCGCCGACAAAGGGCAGGGCGGCGCGAAAGCCCGCGCGGACGCGGCGGGCGAGCGGCAAGTGTCTCGGAAAGAAATGAATCAGTTCAATGCGCTACTGCATGTTTCCTTAAATCGTAGCCGATTTGAGGACAAAAACATGCAGCAATTCAAGGTGCTACAACGTCCTTTGCGCGTCCGATAAGACGCGCGGCGCTGTAGGGGACCTTTCAACAAGAAGGATGAGGTGGAGCCCCACCTCATCCCAATTGCATGTTTCATTAAACCGGTGCCGATTTAACGCAGTCTGATCAGCGGATCGCAGAGGCGCTGGCGGGAACCGCTGCCTCGCTGCCCGAGAAGATGATGACGGCGAACATCAGCACGCCGGCGAACGCGATCAGCGAGGAAATGGCGACGATCGGTTCCATCGCCGCGTTTCCAGAAAGCAGCAGATAAAGCGACGGGATCAGCACCGCGACGCCGAAGGTGTATACGACGTACTGGATCATCGCCAGGCGCTTCTCGGCCTTGCGCGGATTGAGCGCGTGGTAGACGCCGAAGAGCGCCATGGTGACCCAGCCGAGCAGGTTGGCGTGGGCATGGGCGCCGGTGGGCGCGTGATTGCCCGAAATCGACATGTGAAGTCCGACCGAGATGCCGGCGATCAGAAAAATGATGGCGGTCTTGAAGTAAAGATTTGCGATGCGTGGCATTGATTCTCCCCCTCTGTTGCCGACAGAAATTTAGCATGTTCTCAGAGGCCCGAGAACGAGGCTATCAAAGGATCTTTGGCGCGCCGACGCTGTTACCGATGTTACAATCGAAATATTTCCGGAGGGCGAGTCGGCACTGCAGCATTGCTGGCGGGAGAAAGAGGTTTTTCCGACGGTCGGTCGCGCGATTTTAGCGGAACTTATTGCGACGGCGGGAATTCGGTAGGGAAGAAAACACCCCGCTGCGCCAGCGCACCCGCGCCAATAGCACGGCGGCACCTTCTATTGCTGCATAGTTTCATCCGCGGATCGAATTATGCGAGCGGAGGATTGCGAAATGCTTGGAACCGTACTTCTCGTTATTCTCATCCTGCTCCTGATCGGCGCCTTTCCCGCCTGGCCCCATTCGAACGCCTGGGGCTATGGCCCTTCCGGTATTCTCGGCGTCCTGGTGGTCGTGCTGCTTGTTCTCTTGCTGATGGGCAGGATCTGAGCGCCCTCGTGGCCACGCCCAAGTCGGTCGAATCGCTCGTGCTGACAAGCGGGGGTTCACCAGCTTGCGCCGTCGATCAGCCGGTGCGGGATTTCCTCCCAGACGGCGCGGTCGAACATCCGCATGTTGACACCCATGCGCGAGGCGTTGCGCCCGCGCGGCGACCAATGGGTCGTGCAGCCGCAGCGCCCGCAATGGTGCATGGTGAGCGTTGCGTCGCCCTGGACATAGCCGACAAGTGTTTTCTGCTCGTCGCTGATCTTGACGTCGTTCACAGGATAGTAACCCCAGAGCGCGCCGAGCCGGCTGCAGATGGAACAGTTGCAATCACCGAGCGTCTCGGGGCGGATGGGAACGGTGATGCGCACCGACCTGCAATGGCAATGACCTTCGATCATGGTGTGCTCCTTCGGTGAGCCGGTCCGTTCAAGCATTGGCCAGCACCGAAGGAAGCGCAAGAGGGGTGTGAAGCGAACCCGGAATTGGAACCGGGGTGAGGGTTGCGACGTTTTCAGGGTAAGTACGAAGGCCCAGCGCGGCTATCGCGCCGCGTGACGCGCAGGCAACCGCGTCAGCCCCATCCAGTCGGGCCTTCCCGGACGGGGCGATCACCTCATTTCGAGATCGAAGAGGTTATCTCGGCCGACACGGCGGGGACGGCCTCTGTTCGATTCTGGGCCAAGGCGACATGAAGAACCGCGGACACGGCAATGGAGAAGGTGAGAGCAGCTATCGAAGCGCCAAGACCAGTTTTGACCATCTCCATCCCTTTCAAGCGCGTTGTTGTCGTCCGTCTCTTCAGAGCGTGCGATGACGATATTCGTGTGGCGCCGATCGAGTTGTTCCCCCGGTAACGTGAAATATGGTTAACGACTGATTGATGGCGGCCGGCGCAAGCCGAATGCCGTGCGTCCGATAAGACGCGCGAGGGCGGTTTCCCTTAGATATCTTTGCAGTGATGGCATCGCCGGCCGCCGGCGGCGGGGCGATCTTCGCGACTCTCGACTTACTTGGTGGTGATGCCGTGGTCGGGAGCGCCTTCGCTCGACCAGCAGGAGCAGGGTTCGCCGGCCGGACCGGTGCCGTAGTAGCACTGCGTCAGGCGGGTCGCGCATTGGCGCGGCGAATTATCGACGACAGCGGCGGCCACCTTGGGGCGGCGTGCGGGCGCGGGCGCTTCGGCGGTCTCGGTGCACGAGGACGCCAGCGCCGAGAGGCAGAGCGTAATCAATAAGGTACGGCTGATTCTCATTCGGTGGAATTTCCACGACTGCTCGCCAAAGGCAAGAGCCAATGATGGAACAATGCGCGAACCGGCGGAGAAAAAATGCCAAACCGATCGACCGAGCCTGTAACGGCGATATCGGGCGCCTTCGGACAACCGTCAGATCTCCACGCGTTGCTCAAAGAACAGGCGGTGCTGATGGCCGAACTCGACCGGCGGCGGCGCACCAATATTCTCGCCGGTTACCGGCCCTATGCGAAGCAGCGCGATTTCCATACGGCGGGTGCCGCGGTGCGCGAACGGCTGTTCATGGCCGGCAACCAGCTCGGCAAGACGCTTGCCGGCGCGGCGGAGGCGGCGATGCACCTGACGGGGCGCTACCCGGACTGGTGGAGGGGGCGACGGTTCGACAGGCCGGTCGTGATGCTGGCGGGCTCTGAATCCTATGAGCTGACGCGCGACGGCGTGCAGCGGCTGCTGGTCGGCCCGCCGCTCAACGAGGAGGACTGGGGCACCGGCTTCATTCCGAAGGCGACGATCCAGGCGACCACGCGGCGTTCAGGCGCATCCGGCGCGCTCGACAGCCTGACGGTGCGCCATGTCACGGGAGGCGCCTCGACGCTGCTCTTCAAGGCCTACGAACAGGGGCGCGGCAAGTGGCAGGCGAACACGGTCGACTATGTCTGGTTCGACGAGGAGCCCCCGGAGGATGTCTATTTCGAGGGGATCACCCGCACCAATGCGACGCGCGGCGCGGTCGCCGTCACGTTCACGCCGCTCAAAGGATTGAGCAGCGTCGTGGCGCGGTATCTGATGGAAAAGTCGCCGGATCGCGAGGTCATCACCATGACGATCGAGGATGCCGAGCATTATACGGCGGAGGAGCGGCAGCGGATCATCGACAGCTATCCGGCGCATGAGCGCGAGGCGCGCACCAAGGGCGTACCGGCGCTCGGTTCGGGGCGTGTCTTCCCGGTGACGGAGGAGACGATCCGCGTCGATCCCTTCGAAATCCCGAAGCATTGGGTGCAGATCGGCGGGCTCGATTTCGGCTGGGACCACCCTTTCGCCGCCGCGGGCTGCGCCTGGGACCGGGACGCCGACATCTTCTATGTGACGAGGACCTATCGCGAGCGCGAGGCGACGCCGATCATTCATGCGGCGGCGCTGAAACCCTGGGGGCCGTGGCTGCCCTTCGCCTGGCCGCATGACGGCCTGCAGCACGACAAGGGCAGCGGCGAACAGCTGGCGTCGCAATATCGCGGGCAGGGGCTGGCGCTGCTTGCCGAGCGGGCAACCTTCGACGACGGCACCAACGGCGTCGAAGCGGGGCTTTCCGAGATGCTGCAGCGGATGCAGACCGGGCGCTGGAAGGTGTTTTCCACTTGTGCCGACTGGTTCGAGGAATTCCGCCTCTACCACCGCAAGGACGGCCGGGTCGTCAAGGAACGCGACGATCTTCTCTCGGCCTCACGTTACGCGCTGATGATGAAGCGGTTCGCGCGGGGGAAGGTCGATGCCGCGGCGTGGAAGTTTACGGATCGGAAGGTTGTTTGACGCGGGTGATGTCGGGCAAACGCTCGGGGGCGATCGCCTTCCATTCATCCGTTTCGCCCGCCATTTCTGCTGACACCCGGGCGCCGGGCAGCGCGTATCCGTGCGGCTCCTGCCGTTTGAAGGCCTCGACGAGTTCCGGGCGAAGGCCATCGGCGCGCGCAATTGCGATGGTGTGGAGTGCGAGGAGGGATCTCATGGCTGTCTCCGTCGGTTGATCAGCATGTTGATCGCGCAATGTCACCGAAGCCACCCGTTTCCTGCGCTGTGCAGCCCAGCCAGGAGAGGTGCGCCGCTCGCAACTGACTGCCTCTCCCGTGGCAGGCGGCGGCTCCTCCGGATTGCCGAATAAGCCCTACCCGGAGGAGGTATTTCCGCCTTCGGCGCCGCGGACGAGGGCTTAGCCCACGGGGAGTAGAAGTCCATGTTTCGTTCCCCAAGCGTTCCTCTGGCGTTCGTAATTACTTGAGCCGATGTTTGCATAAGCGGCGAGCGGTGGGCGTAGGCAGCCGGATCCGGCGCTTTCAGACTATTCCGGACGGAAAACCGCTCGACACTTTTTCCTGGGATTGCTTTGAAAGTTACGCAATTCCGGACGGAAAACCGCTCCACACTTTTCCTGGAATTGCTTTGGAAGTTGCGCAATTCCGGGCGGAAAATCGCTCGACACTTTCTCTGGAATTGCTTTAGTTGCTCGGCGCGATTGGCGGTCTGCTCGGAGGCGCCTCCTGTTCGGGATGGAACGCCAGGATACTCATGACGAGAGCGACGAGGATGAGTATAAGCGCCAGAAAGGCGATGCCGGTCTTGTTCATTCCCCATCATGGGGCACTGAATGTGAGAATTTCGAGGCATTCGCGGGCCCGCGAGGCAGAAGCCTCACGCCTACAGCGCCGCGCATCCGATCGGACGTGCAAAGATCGCGGTAGAGCTTTGAGTTTTCTGCATGATTTTGTCGTCAAATCGATTCCGATTTAAGGAATCATGCAGTAGCGTCTAGAGCGCCGTGCGTTCAAGTGAACGCACAAAGGACGCTCTAGCACTTTGATTCTAGAGCATCTTATCCGCTTTCAAGTGATTCCACTTGAAAGCGGGATGCTCTAGAGCCTGTTATCGCGTCTCGGTCTGTGCGGCCGGCAAGTAAACCCTCGCGGCGGCGTGCTCTTCACTCGTCAAAGATCCTGCAAGAAAGAGATAGGCCGATATGCCGAGCACAGACAGCAGCAGAATGGCCACGGGGAGGCCGCTCGAAGCGTGATATTCCGGTCCTCGGTAATCTTTTCCAGCCATCGTAACGAACTCCACTCCATGCACATACGAGAACGTGCCATCAGTGCAACTGGTTCCTGCACGATGGTTGGCCAGGGATAACAAAGGTTGAGGCGTTGTAGCGTGACGGCATTATACCATGCTCCTCAGCTCGTGGCCGGAGATTACGGGTGATGGGCGGCATCTGCCGCCACCGGTTCACTGACTGTTCGTAGCTATTTTTGGCAGCGGGCAAGCGCGACCAATCGGCGTCTCCGTCGAGACCAGCCCGTCGGTCGGTCGGGAACGTTCGCCACGATGTCAATTCGAGCGCGTTTTTCAAAGCCTCACAAGCTATACACATCCAGGCCCGGAGCGCCGCGCGTCTCGTCGGACGCCACGGGTCACGGCGCGCCGAATCGTGTCGAGGGCGCGATCAAAAGACCGCCAAATACCGTAGCAGTGACAGGATGCCGATGATGATCACGATGGCCTGGACGATCTGTTTCGCACGCGCGTCCAGTGGAAGCCGATTTACGAGATAAAGCACCAGGATGACGACCAGGAACGTGATCAAGATGCTGATGAGGATCGACATGGCCTCTTACTCCCGATGAAAGCTTCCGACTACTGCATGTTTCGTTAAATCGTAGCCGATTTAGGGATAAAACATGCAGCAATTCTAAAGTGCTACAGCGTCTTTTGCGCGTCTGGCAAGACGCGCAGCGCTGTAGGGCTTAACTATGGGAGGTTTTGCAGAAGGGAAGATCTGCTACCGAAGATGGCAACGTTTGACTGCGCCCCTCACTTGCATTGGAAGCCCGGAGCGTAGTGCTATAGACGGTGGTCGCGTGCGCCGAGCGCTGCGCGGCTGGGGCGTTTTGGTTCGCTCTCCATCGGTCGGAGGCGATGCCGAGATTGGCCACCTGTGTTACTCTTCCCAAAGCATTTCCATGATGTCGTCAGGTGACTCATGAACGTGGAGCATGACGGAGGTTCCGCCATTGGGCGCGAAAGTGACGAGAGTGGTGCGCCGCTGCCCTTCTACCCGCTGGAAGTGTGTAACAGTGTCCATGTTGATGAAGATCGGTCCGTTGTTGTCGTGCAGTTTAAGCCACATGGATCAGCCTCTCTGATGTTGCGGTCCATTGAGATATAACATCATCCCGCCGGCGTTCGCACTTTAGCTTAGCAAGATCACCGGGTTCCCGGCCAGTTGCGTGCCATCTTCCGGGAGCAAACCGGGTAGCTTCGCTTTCGCCGCACGCGAAAGAGCTGGGTTTCTGCAGCAATGATGAGACTGCATGACGTCCCTTCCTCAACGTATCTCTTCTCCTCCTCGCGCGAAGCGCTGGTGAAAGCGCGCCTTCTGCGCGCACCCAAGCAAACACAAATCAGGAATTTACTGCCCGAAAGGTTCTCCTATGGCTGCAATGACCGATGAACGGCTGGCCCAGCTTGTCAGCCAACTGGTGAAGGACTGCGAGGACTATCGCGATGTGCTCGCGGTCGATCGCATCAAGGCGATGGAATATTACGACGGCACGATGAAGGACGTGCCGGCGGACGCCAACCGCTCGAAGGTCGTTTCGCGCGATTGCCGTGCGGCGATCAAGAAGGTGCTGCCTTCGCTGATCCGTACCATTCTCGGCAACGACAAGGTGGTGGAATACGCCCCCGTCAACGAGGGCGACGAGGCGGCGGCGGAACAGGCGACCGACTACATCAACTACGTCGTCTTTCCCGAAAGCGACGGCTACGACGCCGTGCAGGACGCGGCGCACGACGCCCTGAAGCTCCGCAACGGCGTGATCCGCTGGTGGTACGAGGACAAGGTGTCGGTCGCGGTCTCCACCCATTCCGGGCTCGACGAGGCCGCTTTGGTGCAACTCGTCGGCGACGACGCGGTCGAGGTCTTGGAGCAGTCGCACACGATCGGGAAGATCCAGACCCCTCAGGGCGTGATCGAACAGCCGAGCTACAACGTGAAGATCCGCCGCAAGGTGGAGCGCGGCACGCCGCGGCTGGCGGCGGTGCCGCTCGAAGAGTTCCTCATCCATCCGGACGCGCTCTCGATCGAAGAGAGCCCGATCACCGGCATTGCCACGCGCATGCGCCGCTCTGATCTCATCGCGATGGGGCATGACCGCGAGCTGATCGAAGGCCTGCCGGCTTCGACCGGCGACAGCGGCAGCGACGCCGAGGAGTTCACCCGCAGGCGCGATGCCTTTGCGGCGCGGGATGCGGCGCCGAAGGCGCTGGAGGAAGTGGATTATTACGAGCTCTACGTGAAGGTGGACGCGGACGACGACGGCATTGCGGAACTGCGCCGGCTGGTCTTTGCCGGCGGCACGGGCGCGGAAAACCTGCTTTCGAACGACGAATGGGACGAGGTGCCCTTCGCGGATCTGATCGTCGAGCGGCGGCCGCACCAGCGCGAGGGCGGCTCGGTCACCGACGACATGGCGGAAATCCAGCGGGTGAAGACCGTGCTGATGCGCCAGACGCTCGACAATCTCTACTGGCAGAACAACCAGCAGCCGATCGTCCAGGAAGGCGCGATCGCCAATCCGGAAGCCGTGCTCAACCCGAAGTTCGGCCAGCCGATCCGCGTCAGCCAGGGCATCGACGCCCGCGCCGCGCTCGGCTACACCGTGGTGCCGTTCGTGGCGAAGGAGTCCTTCGCGATGCTTTCCTATCTCGATCAGGAGGCGACGGATCGCACCGGCATTTCCGACGCCTCGAGCGGGCTTGCGCCGGACGCGCTGCAGAACATGACGGCGCGGGCAACGGCGCTGATCGAGCAGGCGGGGATCGGCCAGACGGAGCTGATGGTGCGCACCTTTGCGCAAGGGTTGAGGCGCGTGTTCAAGGGGCTCTTGCGCCTCGTCATCAAGCACCAGGACCGGCCGCGTGTCGCGCGCCTGCGCGGCCAGTGGGTGAGTTTCGATCCGCGCCACTGGAACGCCGAGATGGACGCGACGGTCAATACCGGGCTTGGCGCCGGTACGCGCGAGCGCGACATGATGATGGTGCAGATGGTCCAGCAGCTGCAGGAAAAGCTCCTGATGACGCTGGGTCCGGACAACCCCTACGTCTCGCCGGACAACCTTTACAACGGCATCGCCAAATCGGTGGAAGCGGCGGGGCTGAAATCGCCCGACCTCTATTTTTCGAAGCCGTCGCCGGAGGAGATCCAGCGGCGGATGCAGGCGAGTGCAAGCCAGCCGAACCCGGAAATGCAGAAGCTTGAGATGCGGCAGCAGGCGGACGCTGAAAGAGCGCGGCTTGCCGCGGAAAACGACCGGCGGAAGCTGGAGATCGAGCGCGAGCTGAAACTCGCCGAACTCCAGCAGAAGGGCGCCCTGAAGCGCTACCAGATCGACGCCGAACTGAACCTCAAACGCCAGCAGAATGCTGCAGAGGCGCTGGGGGGAGAGCCGGTGTCGGTGGCTCATGTTGGAGGGATACCGGGATGAGGATCGAGCCTTTCATAGGGGCTCAGGCATGCCGCGTCTGCTGATATGAGATGCTGACGTTGCCGGCTACCGAGTGCCAGCCCTTTGAATCATGCGAGGCAATCGCGCGTTATTTGGGCTGGACCGGCTGTCGCCGCCGGGGCATTTTCGAAGAGTTGGTTCTATCAGGACGATTGTAGGGAGGTGAAGCGTGTTTCTGGGCGGCGGTGAACTAGAGGAGATCACGGCGTTTCGACGCGCGCTGCATCGCCGGCCCGAGCTTTCGGGCGCGGAGGCGGAGACGGCAAGGGCGGTCGAGCGGGCGCTTGAGGAAACCAGGGCGGACGAGATCGTCACCGGGCTTGGCGGGCATGGCGTGGCGGCAATCTACCGGGGAGCAGGCGAGGGGCCGACGGTGATGATCCGCGCCGAGCTCGACGGCCTGCCGATTACGGAGGTTTCCTATCTGCCACACCGCTCTGAGATCGCCGGCAAGGGGCACCTCTGCGGGCATGACGGGCATATGGCGATCCTGATGGCGCTGGCCAAGGGGCTTGGCCGCGAGCGGCCGGCGCGCGGGCGGGCGATCCTCCTCTTCCAGCCGGCCGAGGAGAACGGGGCAGGGGCGGCGGCAGTGCTCGCCGATCCGAAGTTTTCCGCGCTGAGGCCCGACTTCGTGCTGTCGCTGCACAATTTTCCCGGCCTAGCGCTCGGCCATGTGGCGCTTGCGGAAGGGCCGGTCAACTGCGCCTCGCGCGGCATGAAGATCACGCTTTCGGGCAAGACGGCGCATGCCTCATCGCCCGAAGACGGGATCGCGCCGACCTTTGCGCTTGCAAGACTCCTCAGCGGCCTGACCGCACTCGGCGCGGGCGGGGCGCTCGACGAGAATTTCACGCTCGTGACGGTGACGCATGCGAAGCTCGGCGAGGAGGCTTTCGGCATCAGCCCCGGTCACGCTGAAATCTGGGCAACGCTGCGCACGCTTACAGACGAGGGAATGGCGGCGCTGGTGGCGACTGCGGAGGCTCTTGTGCTGAGGGAGGCCGAGGCGGCCAATCTTGATGCGACGGTCAGCTACGAGGACGTATTCCATCAATGCAGCAATGATGCCGCGGCCGTCAGCGAACTCAGACGGGCGCTCGACGAGGAAGGCATCAACCACGATCGGGGCGCGGGCGCGCTACCGATGAAGGCGTCGGAGGATTTCGGCCTCTTCGGCCGCGTCGCCCCGTCGGCGATGTTCTTCCTCGGTGCCGGCGAAAACCATCCGCGGCTGCACAATCCGGATTATGATTTTCCCGATGCGCTGATCGGCATCGGCGCCCGGGTCTTCATGCGCGCGATCCGCAACCTTGTGGGGTGATTGCCCTGTGGCAAGATGGGAGCCTCGTGAAAGGCGAAGAAAGATCGGCGCCGCAAAGGGGATGGAATGAGACATGCCGTCCGCAAGTTCGCGCTTTCATTCGTGCTCGCCGTTGCCGGCGCAACGGCCGCGCTTCCGGCCGAGGTCGGGGGGACGCCAGGAGCGGCTCAGACGCAGGGCGACAGCATGAAGGAATTCATGGCGGCCAATCCGGATTGCCTGGAATTCAACGACCGATGTTCCTTCTGCGCGGTGGTCGCCGGCGTGGCCGAATGCTCGACGCCGCAGATCGCCTGCGTGAAGCAAAAGACGGAGTGCACGAGGCGGGCGAGCAAATAGGCGGGTGATGGCGCGGGGTCGAATTGCGCGGGACTTCGGCAACGACTGGTACGATGCACATCAAACCTACCATCAGAACCCACAGTTCTGGGAGGGGGCCTACAAGGGCGATCCAAATAACCGTCGAAGCGGCCCGACAATGGCGCCGGTGAAGCGTACCTCGCGGCTACCGGCGTCCTCCGGTGTTCCGGAGGGACGTACGCTGCGGGAGAGCCTATTTCCGGGGCGAACGTCCCTCAGACAGGCGCAGGACGACTGGCGCGAATGACCCCGACGCGTCGTCAAAAGCCGCGGGTGTAGACGGCGTAGGCAGCAAGGCAAAGCACCCAGAAGGCGACGGCGGCCAATTTGCTGACGTCGGAATTCATGACGTAGCGGCCGTCCTCCCGGCGCTTGAGCCCGATCCAGTTGAAGCCGGAGTCTTCAAGGTAGAAATCGTCGACCACAACTTTGCCGAAGCTCAACAATGGCACGGCGACCCGTGCAGTTCCGTAAAAGAAGAACTCGAAAACGAGGACGCCGATATTATTCAAGGCAAGCCAGAAAGCAGAATCGAACACGAAAAAACCTAGCCATTCCTTGATTCGCTTCTTTCATCGAGACTCTCGGCCAGGGTGGACTTGACGTGTCGTGGCTGAAGGCTCCCGCCTCACGTGACGACGGGTTGGCTTGGCAAATAGATATCTCAGAACAAAACAGGAATCAATCCTGCCGTGTAGCGATACTTTTTGCGGTGCAGGAGGTCGGGAGAAAACATGATATGAAACCAGAGGAAAGGACTGCCGCGGCGCGGGCGCTCGTCGACAATCCGCTGTTCGACCGATTGATGGACGAATTGGAAGCGGCGGCGATCAACGGCTGCGTCAATGCGAAGATTACCGACCACGAGACGCGCGCGGCCTTTGCGGCCGAGGTGCGGGCGATCCGGAATTTCCGCGGCAGGCTCAAGTTCCTGACGGAACAAGCCAGGGGTGAGGGAACGAGCGCACCGGCTTGATGGGGCACTCCCCGGGACTCGATTTTTAGCGCGGCAGCGAGACCGCTTTGTCCGAAGGGGCGCAAGGTGAATTGAGGTGCTACCAGATCGACGCAGCACTGAATTTTAAACGCCAGTAAGAACGTCGCGGAAATGTTCGGCGGCGCCTATCGGTGGGGGAAGGACGATAGGGGAGCTTCTTGGTGGGGCGGCGGGTGGTGCGTTGGGCTCCAGATTTGGCAAGTTTGGCGAGGGCCTTGGCGGAGCCATTGGCTATAAGATCGGTGGGGCCATCGGGTCCACTCTGGACGGGCCTGTTGCCGAAACTGTCGCGCGGGGAGTGTTCACACCGAATGAGAAGGACTACCCCGGCTATTGGGGTTGTTCCGGTCGCGACGGAGTGGGCGGGTGGAGCCGGAGCCGCTAGAGGATGGCTTCAGTTTAGCCCGAGAAGGTTCCAAGCACGCTGCGACGGCAATCGACCGGCGATGGTCAAATGGCCTATCTGCGGTTGAACAATAGCCTTCGGAGAAATTCATAAAACAAAATCAATATGTAATAGGAAATAGCAAATGATGCCATTTCCAGTCCGTTACGAACCCATTGGCTGTAATCCGGCAAGAGCGGCCTGATTATCATGCTCGTCATCAAAGCGGACAGCGTACCGATCAGCGCTATCATCCATATCGGAGTCTTTTCCAAGATCCTGTCCCCTGCAGATAATCATCGAGACGATTTGCCCGGCAACAACCGCAAGGCCGGTGGGCGGCGTGAGATTGGGCACTCTTCAAAACCAGCGGTTTCTCACACTCATAACCCGGAACAAAACGGGAATAAATTCTGCCGCGTGTGGTCTCTGCGCGGTGCGCCCCACGGTTTCCGCGGCATGCGGGGGTTTATCGAACAGAGCAGGCCGTAGGGCGAGCGCGCCGGCGTGATGTGCGGTAGATGCAAACCGGGTGAGCCGACGCTACTCCATCCAGCGAAGCAACCTCCAATCTGCCTCATGAAACCGCTGTAGCACATTGAGATATCTTAACTTCCTCCGGGCGAACGGGCTTCGTGAGCCGCGCCCGAACCAAAGGGTCATTCCATGATGAACGATAGTGCCAACCTGCCTTTCGGCGGGAGCAAAACCGTTGACGGCTCGCTCGAGCCCGCAAGCTTCGACGACCTCGATTTCCGGGAACTGCACGACGCCAACCCGGAGGACGAGGATGATGAGGCGTGGGGCGGCGAGGGAACCACGGAATACGTCGGTGAGGACGACGATCCGGATGCCAAAGGCGACGAGCCGGGCTTTTCCGACGAGGAGCCGGCCAACGAAGCCGAGGATCTGGTCGTGACGCTCAAGGGCGGCGAAGAGGTTCCGCTTGAGGAACTGAAGCTCGGCTACATGCGGGATCGCGACTACCGCCACAAAACCCAGGACCTCGCCAACGGGCGACGGGCGCTCGAAAGCATGAGCAGCCGGGTCGCGGCCACCGCCAACGCCGTTGCCGAACTCGTCGCCGGTCAAATCCCCGAGGAGCCGCCGGAGGAGCTGAGGTTTTACGACCCGCAAGCCTATCAGCGGCAATGGGCGCTCCACCAGGCGGGGCTGGAACAGCTCGCGCGGGTGATGGCGCTCGGCGACGAGCCGGCGGCGGTGACGGCGGAACTTCAGGCGGCGGCGAACGAGGAGAGGCTGGAGACGGAAAACGCCAGGCTTCTCGAAACCTTCCCCGAGACGGGGCACGACGAGGGGCGGCAGGCCTTCTTCGCCGACGCCTTCGAGACGGCGCGGGAGCTCGGCTTTTCCGACGAGGAGGTGCGCGAGGTTATAGACCACCGTCTCTTCAAGGTGGCGCACTACGCCCGGCTCGGGCTCATCGCCGAACGTTCGCGGGCGAGGGCCTTGCAGAAGGTGGCGGCAGCACCCGCCTCCGCACCGCGCCTGAAGGCGCGGAGCGAGACGCGGCGCCACCAGCGCGAAAGCCGTGAGGCCATGCAGCGGCTCACGCGTACCGGATCGATCCGTGATGCCATGGCGGTGGATTTCGAATAGCGCCGACTGCGGACTTAGGGCGTTAGATTGCCCCTCATCCGGCCTGCCGGCCACCTTCTCCCCGCACGCGGGGAGAAGGGACGCGTTGCATCGTTCTCGCCCACGTTCCCTCTCCCCGTCTGCGGGGTGAGGGTGAGGGGCAAGCCGAGCCGACTCACTTCAACAACCTAAAGGCTTCGCCCGCGTGAACTCCTCGCGCGGGCGATCTCATTTTCACAGAAGGACCAGACAATGGCAGTTCTCAGCAATACCTTCCAGACGACCCAGGCCGTCGGCAACCGCGAAGAGCTTTCCGACGTGGTGTCGCGCATTACGCCCGAAGATACCCCAATCTATTCGCTGATCGAAAAGGGCAAGTGCACCACCTATCACCCGGAATGGGAGACGGACGAGCTGGCCGCGCCCGGCGACAACATCCGCGAGGAAGGCGAGGAATACGCCTTCGGCGCGATCACCCCGCCGACCCGGCTCGGTAACTACACGCAGATCATGCGCAAGGACTGGATCATTTCCGCCACGCAGGAGGTGACGGCCGAGGCCGGCAATGTGCAGAAGCGCAAGTACCAGAAGCTGAAGAAGGGCGTCGAGATCCGCAAGGACGTGGAATTCGCGATCGCCGACACCAATGCGTCGGTGAGCGGCGCCACCCGCGAGTTCGGCTCGCTCAGCACCTGGCTCACCTCCAACGTCTCGCGCGGCGCCGGCGGCGCCAACGGCGGCTTCAATGCCGGCACCGGGCTGACGGTGGCGCCGACCGACGGCACGCAGCGCCCCTTCACCAAGGCGATCCTCGATACGGTGATGCAGCAGGGCTACCAGAACGGCGCCAACTTCCGCCACGTCTCGGTCTCGCCCTACGTCAAATCCGTGTTCGTCACCTTCATGTCCGACAGCAATGTCGCGCCCTTCCGCTACGCGGTCTCGCAGGGCGGCGAGCGCAACACCATCGTCGCGACGGCGGATTATTACGAAGGCCCGTTCGGCACGGTGATGGTCCACCCGAACCGGGTGCAGGCGGTGAATGCCGGGCTTGCCCGCAACGCCTTCTTCATCGACACCGACATGCTCTCCTTCCTGTGGCTGCGCCAGATCCAGGAAGACCGTGACGTGGCCAAGACCGGCGACGCCGACAAGGGCGTGATCATCGGCGAGGGCACGCTGAAGGTGCACAACGAAAAGGGCCTCGGGGTTGCTGCCGACCTCTTCGGTTTGAGCGCCGCAAGCTGACGACGGGTTTGCCGGTCCTCTCAGTCGCCCCTGTGTCCGTGACAAGGGTGACTGAGAGGCAGCGGTCCAAAGAATGCAAAAAGAAGGAGATCGGCATGGACAAAAACAACCTCAGGAAGCGAATGATGCTTCACTTCGACGGCGATCGTCTCACTGCAACGGAAGGCGGCCGATATTCCGGCTCCTGGCCGGCGGTAAGCGGAAGACCAGGCCATGATTTTCCGACGGAGCAGCATAACCAGGGGAATGGGCCAATACCCGAGGGCAGATACTCCGTTGGCGAACTGCAGCACCGGGGAATTATGGACGATGTGATCGGCTTGCTCGGCTACCCCTTCGGAAAGGGAGGCAAATGGCCGGGCGGTCGCGTGGCGTGGGGCAACTCAAGGGCGTGGCTCACTCCCAAGGCAGATATTGATCCGAAGTACGCGCACAGAAGCGGATTTTCGATCCATGGAGGTCGGGATCCGGGGTCTGCGGGATGTATCGACCTCACGGACCAGATGGATCGGTTTGCCGACTTCCACGACAAAACCGGGCAGTCCGCGGAGCTCGTCGTCTCCTATCCCGATACGTCCACCTCGGAGCGCGGCAATCGCTGGACACCGGACTCATCTCTGCCCCGAAACAGACGTTTTCCCGAGGGGATTTCTCTTTGGGACGCGCTTTCGCGACACTTCTGACAAATACCCTGGGGTTGAGAATATTTTCCTCCACAGCCTTGCGTGTGTTCACGGAATGTTCTAGAAGCGTTTTAGGGGAATATGAAACCGCGTGCAGCGGCGGGAGCGAGTATGAAAAACTGGCCACGGGGCATTCTCTATCGTTTTGCCATAGTCTTGGGCCTGCTTGTCGTTCTGGGCGGCGTGGTCTTCGCCATGATCGGTCCCGACGCCGGCGAGGATGCAAGCCGAAGGGGTATTTGCGAAAGAAGCGGAGGGACGGCGCCGGAATGTGCGCTGCCGCCGGAGAGCGCCGACAAGGTGCTGTATGCCTTGCTTTCCTGCAGTCCCGACTTCTTTCGGATCCTTAAAGAAGAGAGGGCTGTGTTCGGGCGTGCGGAAATCAAGGCTCTCCCTTACAACCTGATCAGTCTTGAGGAACCACGGACGACAGTGGCGACCTTTGCCAAACCGATCGAGGCTTATGGACTCACGCTGATCGGCTACAGCCAGGATTGGTCTCTTTACAAGGGCGCCTCGTCGGAGGGTTACAGCTGGGGATTTCACGTCATCGAACCCCCGGCCGAGGTCGCGAAGGCGATCAAAGCGCGTCACCCTGATAAGGAAGAGTTTCGCCGCTCCGGATGGGTGTCGGGCGCGATGAGATCCGATGACTGGCCGGGCCTGATCTGGACGCCGAAAGCTGTTTTTCCCGGAACGCAGATCGACTGTTTTGGTGACCGAGGGGACAACGGGATGGAGGAATTGCCCTACGTGGCCGATCTTTTCCTGTCGCAATCAGGCGAACTGCGAATTGTCGGAAGGCTCAGGCTATTCATCGCGTCGTTCGCGAAGACGATCGCGGAGTTCTGACGATTTTAAAGGCGGAGCGCTGCCTTCCATCAATGTTCTTGTAATGTTCTGCAGGAAAAGCGGGTTGCAGGCCAATTCGTGAAACCACTGATGGAGTAGGGAGTGTCAGGCAAAACGGGTCGGAACCGGTGTCGCCGACGCTCCCGCTCTCTTCCTGACCTCCGTGCCGTAGGGGCCAATTGCCACGCAAATTCTATCCTTTTCTGCAATCCGGGGACCGGTCCGGCGACAGGCGGGCACGGAAACGACCAGTTGGAATTAATTCGCTTCGGGAGGAGCAATCTTGTTCAGGAACTTCACCGCGGCCCTTGCCGCTCTCGTCACACTCACGTTCGCTGCGCCGGCATTTGCTGGGCCGGACCGGCTGCTCGATGCGCTGCTTTCGTGCAAGCCCGAGTTTTTCTCGGTGCTGAAGGAGGAGAGGGCGGCGCTGGGGCCGGTCAGCATGGAGTTCTTCGAAACCGCAAGCTCTCGAGCCATCGATTCCGACACTGACGGGCTGTTTTACCAGAAGGTGAAATTCGCAAAGCCGTTCAAGGTCGCTGGGCTGTCTGTCATTGGATATCTCCAGTCCCGGTTCATCGACGAGGGCAAACCCGCTTCCTACCAATGGGCCTTGCTGATCGCCGTCCGGCCGGATGCGCTTGCGGGCATTTTCAACGCACGTTTCGGTACAGCCTACGAGCAAATGCCAATGAGCGTAATGTGGCGGAACGATGTCGAAGCCGCTCCGGTTTCGCCGCAGCTGATGATCGAAGCCGATTTCGACAATGGTGTCATACAGACAGAACTGCATTGCGATCACTACGTGCGCGTGGGTGGCGACATGGAGTTGCCGGACGCAATGGAGCTCTTCGGGGCTCCGGAACTGGGCGTGTTTCCCCTGCGTGATGGCGATCGTCTCATGAAGGCGCTGCTATCCTGCAGTCCGGATTTCTTCGACATCGTGAGAGGCGAAGGGAGAGCGTTTGGCGCAGTGCGACTCACGCGGGAAGCGAGTTCGGGCAAGGGAGATTCACCGATTGTCGCCGTTCGCGCCGATTTTCCCTCGATCGTGCATGTCTGGGGAATGCGCCTCGCGGCCTACGTACAGGGCGTCGAGGTGAAGGCGGGAAAACCAAGGTTGTCATGGAGCTTGCTGACCAAGGAGGACCCCGAAGAACTTGCTCACGTCATCGAGTATCGCACAGGACGGGTGAACCCGGACGGCAAGAAATGGATCGATAGCGTGGCGTGGCTTCACGGCCTCAACAAGGAAAAATTGGACGGCGATGCCCCAGCACAGAATTTTTCCGTTTCGCGCGGAAAGTCGTCTGCTGGTCTTCTGTCCTGCTCCATCCCGGCGAATGATAGCGGCGTCGCCTTGCCGGACACAGCCGATCTGTTCCTGACTTCGTCGCGATAGCCACGTTCCTCACGACTGTTTTGCGCCGTCACTATCCCGACGCTCGCGGCGTTGCGTGCGCCGGGAACGATGCGCTCCTGGCTGATAATGCAGTGCATTCTTCGGTGCGCAGCGGACTGCACGCGAGAACCGCAGAGCGGCATCGGTCGCCGCCAGCGTGGGATATTCCGACGGCCGCCAATTCAAAATTCCAAAGGTGAATCATGACCAGAAAAAACAAGACCCTGAACTGGATGGGTATTCCTGCGAGAATCCATTCGGTCCGCGATGCGGTCGAGTATTTCGATGACAGTCCTGTTCTGCACAACGGGTCGATCGCCCAAGCGACTGAGCGCCGCAGTGCAGACACTCGTTTCCGCCATGCGCCCATCGAGAGTATTTTGAGCGGCGATCGCAAAGGACCTCTGAACTATAAAGGAACCCTCACCGACACGACCGCCTTCAGCAAACGCGCTCGGTCATTGCCGGTCGATCATTTCCGGAAGTTGGGACCCAAGGACAAACTCGCGGACAGCATAGCGATGCGCCTCAAGCGAGATCTTCAGCAGGAGCTGTTGATGCCCGAACAGGAGGCGGCGGCTTTGGTGGGGAACCTCTATCACGAGAGTGGGGACTTCGGGGCGCTCTACGGAGACCTCGAGGAGAGGAACAAGGACCCGAACAAAGGTCTTGGCTATGCGCAATGGACAGGGGACCGGCGCAAGCGGTTTTTGGATTGGAGCGAAGCGCGCGGACTTGATCCCAACTCCTACGAAGCGAACTACGGCTTCCTGAAACAGGAGATCGTCGGTCCGAAGCCGGAGAGTGACTTCCGAGAGCCGCTTTCTCGTGCGAGCGATCTGGACACCGCCACGAGAGTGGTTGCCAAGGATTACCTGCGGCCAAAGAAGGGTTTGGAGCATTACGGCAATCGCAAGCGCCTCGCCGCACGCGTGATGCAGTTTCCGAACTATGCGCGCCAGGCGCCGATTCCTGCACCGCGGCCGGACGATGAAGTGGAGCCCTGGAAGTATTGAACGGGCGTGACGCTGATCAATGCTGAAAAACGCATGCACGGTTCATGACTTCTGTTCACGCAGCTTGAAGTTGCCGCCGCTGCATGGAACAGGAATGGATCGCCGCGTTTTGCGGCGTTGAGTTTTCGGCCTGCTCGGCCAAAAGGAGGACCCTTGTTCAGATATGTCGCGTTCGTTCTTGCGGCAGGTGTCGCAACCGGATTCTCGACGCCGGCTTTTGCCGACGCCGGGAAAGTGTTCGACACGCTGCTTTCTTGCAGGCCGGATTTCTTCTCGGTCTTGAAAGCGGAAGCGCCGGCACTGGGACGGGTGAAGCTTGAAACTTTCGCAGACCCTGGCAACAGGCAGGACGATCCCGACGCAAAAAACGTATACGCTCAGATCGCCACCTTCGAAAAGCCGGTCAAGGCCGGCGATCTCTCGATCGTGCGCTATTTCCAGAGCGCGACCGTTCAGGGTGGCCAGCCGATCGGATATAGCTGGGCGCTGCAGATCGCCGAGCAGCCGGAAGTGATCATCCGTTTGCTCGAATCCCGCTTTGACGCGAAGTTTGCCCGGCCGTGGATGTTCGAGGGCTGGAGCGTGGACGTCAGCCAGACACCCGACGCCGGCCCGTTATCGCCGAAACTGACCATCGCACCCTACGACGATCCGGATCGCCAGGCCACGCTGACATGTGATGTCGATCCGGACGCCACGGCAGACATGCAGCCGCCGGACATAAGGGACCTATTCGGGGCGCCATAACGGAGCCTGCTGCGCCGCGCGTCTTATGAGACGCGCAAAGGACGCTGTAGCACTTTGAATTGCTGCATGTTTTTACCCTTAAATCGGCTAGGATTTAAGGAAACATGCAGTAGCGAAAGCGACAGCGTCCTCTCGTAGCCTATCGGTTTCAAGGTCACGGCTTACTGCTGCACGTTTCCTTAGATCGGAACAGAACAGCGATCTTGGTGCGCCTGAAAGACGCATGGCGCTGTAGGCAGCGGGGACGTCCGCATCACAGACATAAATGGCTTGCAGCCAAGGCGGTTCTCCGGAGCCGCCTTTTTTCATGGAGGAATCAATGTCCGAAACAAAGAAGCCGGCGCCCGTCCGGCTGATCTATGACGTTTGGCTGAAGGAGGGCGAGCGGACGCCGGCGGGCACCGTCGTGTCCGTGGGCCTCGTCGAGGCCAAGGCGCTGATCGCCGCCGGCAAGGCCGAGCGGGCCGATCCGCTGCCGGGGGAGTGACCATGGTGATCCGCGACGGCGACTGGAAGCTCTTCGATTATGATTTTCAGACCGGCCGCTCCGTCTGGGTGATGGAGGACGGCAACAGGACCTATTGGCGGACGGATTATCCGGTCGAAAACCTCGTCCGTCAGAACGAATTCACCCGCCGCGCCACCGCCGGCAACGCCTTTGGCGAATGGACCAAGGTCGCCTCGATCCCGCTCAACCTGGCGCATTCCGAAAACCTGGTCAGGGCGCATTCCGAAGGCGACGACCGCTATGTGAAGCGGTGGCTCAACGACAGCGACAACCGCGCCTGGCGCACATTCGAGGGACATCTATGACCATATCCGACTATGCATCGCTCCTCGCCGACGCCGGCGACTATTCCGGTCGCGATGACGTCGCCCATCTCTTCCCGCGCTTCCTCGCGCTCGCCGAGCTCAAGCTCAACCGCGTGATGCGCGTTGCCGATATGGAGAAGACCGCGACGGTGCCGTTGGCCGAAGGCGAGGGCAGCCTGCCGGCGGCTTTCCTGGAGGCGCGGCAGGTGCTTGGCGCCGATGGCCGGGCGCTGCGGGCGCTGCCGCTGCAGGAGTTCAACAGTAACGGGACATCCGCCGGCGCGCCGATCGGCTACGCGATCGTCGGCGCCGCGATCCGGGTGCGGCCGAAGGGCGGCGAGAACATCCGCCTGACATATTACGCGAAAATCCCGCCGCTGACGGCCGAAGCACCCAGCAACTGGCTGATCGAAAAGGCGCCGGACGTCTATCTCTACGCGCTCGTCGAGGAGATCGCCATCTGGGAGCGCGACGCCGCCAAGGCGGGCGCGGCCGAGGCGCTGAAGCGCCAGGCGATGGCCGGCCTTGGGCTTGCCGACGAGCGCCTGCGCTGGGGCAATGCCGAAATCGTCATCGGAGGGCTGACGCCATGACGCTTCTTACCGTGATCAACGAAATCTCGGACATCGTCTCGCTCGACCGCTTCGACAGCGTCTACGGGACGAACGATCCGAATGCGCAGACGATGGTTGCGCTCGCCGAGGAGGCGGGCGCGGAGATCGCCCGGCGCGCCGACTGGAAGCGGATGCTGAAGACGCACGCCGTCTCCGCTTCGCCGGAACTTCTGCCTGCCGACTACCACCGGCTGGCGCCCGGAGGGGCGGTGCGGGCGGCGGACGGCCGCTTCTTCCGGCCGGTCGCGAACGGCGCGCAATGGGCGGTGATCGTCGGCGTCGCCTCGACCGAGCCCTACTGCCACCTTCGCGGCAGGGAGATAGTCTTCTCGCCGGCCGCTTCAGCCGCCGGCGCGACGATCGACTACATCTCGAAGAACTGGGTGCTCGGCGATCCTTACGAGGAGCGCGATACGTTCCGCGCCGACGACGACACGACGCTCTTTCCCGAGCGACTGCTGAAGAAGGGGCTGATCTGGCGCTGGAAGCGGCAGAAGGGCCTCTCCTTCGAGGACAACCTCGCCGAGTTCGAGGCGGATCTCCTGCAGGAGATCAATGCGGACAGAGGGATATCATGACGGCAGTTCGCATGAATACAGTTCGCCCGGGCCGCCTGCCGCAGACCAACCGCGGGCAGGCGAGCATCGGCCGGCCGCAGAACTCGGGATCAGTGACTTTTCCGGCGCCGAAACAGGGTCTCGTGACCACCGCCGACATGGCGTCGCAGACGCCGGGCTCGGCTACCGTACTTACGAACTTCCTGCCGACGCTTGCCGGCTGCAAGATCCGCGGCGGCTCGCGCAAGATCGGGCTTGCGGCTGATGGCGGCGCCATTCGCAGCGCCTTCAAATACAAGTTCGGCAGCAACGAAAAGCTGTTCATGGCGACGACGAGCGCGATCTACAACATGACCGCGCCGGCCGGCCCGCCGGCGACGACGGCAGCGGCCGTGAGCGGGCTTGCCGGCGGCGACTGGTGCGCCATCCAGCACACGACCGCCGGCGGTTCGTTTCTCGTCTGCCTCAACGGCGCCGACACGCGCCGCATCTATGACGGCAACGCCTGGACCACGACGCCGACGATCACCTTTTCCGACAGTACGACCATGGCGCAGCTCAACTATGGCTGGCTGTTCAAGAACCGCGAGTTCTTCCTGAAGAACGCGACGCTCGACGCCTATTACCTGCCGGTGAACGCGATCGGCGGCGCGGCGGCCGTGTTTCCGCTCGGCGGGGTGATGAAGAAGGGCGGGTCGCTGATCACCGGCTTTTCCTGGTCGCTCGAAAGCGGCGACGGGCTTTCCGATCTCTGCGTCTTCGTTTCGACGGAAGGCGAGATCGCCGTCTATGCCGGCTCCGACCCTTCGAGCGCCAGCGATTTCGCGCTGAAGGGCGTCTACCAGATCGGCAAGCCGCTCGGAAAGAACGCCTGGATCCGTGTCGGCGGCGACGTGCTGATCGCGACCTCGGATGGGCTGACGCCGATGTCGCAAGTGTTTCAACGCGACCGGCAGGCGCTGAGGCAGGTCTCGGTGTCGCGGCCGATCGAGGACGATTGGCGGCAGGCGGCAAACGCCACCGGATCCGGCTGGACGCTGAAACCCTGGACCGAGCAGAACCTGGTCTTCGTCGCCTTTCCGGACAACAGCGTCGTCAGCGACCGGACCTTCGTCCTGAACGTCTTGAGCGGGCGCTGGGCGACGATCAGCAACTGGCGGGCCAACTGCTTCGAGACGCTGCAGGGCGGGCTCTTCTTCGGCTCGCGCGAAGGCTATTGCTGGCAGGGCGACACCGGCGGCACCGACGACGGGCTGACCTTTGCCGCCACCTATCTCTCGCAGTTCACGCCGGCCGGCCAATTCGGCCAGCGGACGGCCGCGACGATGGCGCATATGTATTTTCGCGCCAAGACGAAGCCCAAGGTGCAGCTCTTCGCCCGCGCCGACTTCGACCGGAGGGTGCCGCCCTTCGATCGGGTGACGGAGGGCGACACGGCCTCGCCGGAATGGGATGTCGGCCTCTGGGACGTGGCGCGCTGGGACGGCGTGTCGGAGGCGCTGCGCTATGATTTTCGCCAGAACGTGCGCGCAAGCGGCGACATGCTCGCTGTCGGCTGCGTCATCACCTCCGGCGGCGCGGTGAAGCTCGACATCGAGGTGGACCTCGCCACGCTACAGGTCGCGGCCGGGGAGGCGAGCGCGTGAACATCATCTGGGGAGGGGTGGGCGACTCCGCGAAGAACAAGGCGATCGCCGGCTTCGTCGCCGCCCATATCGACGGCTGCGAAAGAGGCTTTGCCGACTTCACCACGCTTGGCGTGATGGAGGAGGGCAGGCTCCTTGCCGGCGTCGTCTACCATAACTATTCGCCCGAAGCGGGCGTCATCGAGCTTTCGGCCGCCGCCACCAGCAAACGCTGGCTGACGCGGCCGGTGCTCAAAGCCATGTTCGGTTATCCCTTTGACGAGATCGGCTGCCAGATGGCGGTGCTGCGCGTCTCGGAGGAGAACCGAGGCATGGCCGAGATTGCCCGCCGCTTCGGCTTCACGGGCCACCGCATCCCCCGCCTCCGCGGGCGCGAGGAGGCGGAAATCATCTTCACTCTGACAGACAACGACTGGCGGGCGCATCCCGTCAATCGAAGGTAGGTGTGCTATCGGAAAGTCAAAAGCTCCCACGCCCCCGGATCCGAAGGCGACAGCGGCGGCACAGACCGCGACCAACATCGGCACCGCAGTCGCCAACGGATACATGGGCAATGTCAACCAGGTGACGCCGGACGGCAGTCTCACCTACAGCTACACGACGCAGAAATGGACCGATCCCTTGAGCGGCAACGTCTACGACCTGCCCGTGGCGACGGCGACGCAGGCGCTCTCGCCGATGCAGAAGAAGATCAAGGACGAGAACGATGCGGCGAGCCTCAATCTTGCGACGCTCGCCACGTCGCAATCGAGCCGGCTCAATAATCTGCTCGGCAAGCCGATGGACATTTCCAAGGCGCCGGCCGCCGGCGACCCTTCGAAGCTCCAGCTCCCGCAATACCAGCAGTTTTCCGGCGGGCCGGAGCTTGCAACCTCGGTCGGCGATGCCGGCAACATCACCCGCAGCTACGAGACGGATTTCGATACCCCGAAATACGAGAATGCGCTGATGGCCCGGCTCAACCCGCAACTCGAACGGGACCGCTCGGCGCTGGAAACGCGGCTTGCCAACCAGGGGCTGCAGCCGGGATCGGAGGCCTATAACCGGGCGATCGACGAGGCGAACCGGACGTCCAACGACGCCCGCATCGCCGCCGTGCTGAACGCCGGCCAGGAGCAGA
Organism: Sinorhizobium chiapasense; assembly: GCF_036488675.1. Classification (NCBI taxonomy): domain Bacteria; kingdom Pseudomonadati; phylum Pseudomonadota; class Alphaproteobacteria; order Hyphomicrobiales; family Rhizobiaceae; genus Sinorhizobium; species Sinorhizobium chiapasense. The sequence continues at coordinate 2,000,961 of NZ_CP133148.1, read as the reverse complement.
CGCGGCTTGCCAACCTCGCCAACCAGAAGGCGGGCTTCGAGAATGCGGCGCAGGCGCAGGCCTATGCCCAGGCGCTGCAGAACGCCGACTTCGGCAACAACGCCAAGCAGCAGATGCACCAGAACAGCCAGTCGGCCACGGCCGCCAACAACGCGCTGAAGGACCAGAGCTTCAACGCCGAGCAGGCGCGGATCAACGCCCAGAACACCGCGCGCGCCAACTATTTGAACGAGCAGTATGCGAGCCGCAACCAGCCGATCAACGAGATTTCAGCGTTGCTTGCCGGCGGCCAGGTGACGAGCCCGAATTTCGTGCCGACACAGGGCCAGTCGATCCAGCCGGTCGACTATGCCGGGCTGGTGCAGCAGAACTACCAGAATCAGATGGCGACCTATAACGCCCGGCAGCAGGCGAGCGGCAATCTCATCGATTCCATACTGGGCTTCCTGCCAAAGTCCGATCGCCGCGCCAAGAAGAACATCGAGAAGGTCGGCAGGGTCAAGGGGCACAATCTTTACGAGTTCCGCTACAAGGATGAGCCGGTCTCCGGGCCTAAGCATCTCGGCGTGATGGCGCAGGAGGTGGAAAAGACCCGCCCCGACGCGGTGATCCGCGGGCCGGACGGCATGCGCCGGGTGGACTACGGCCGACTTTTCGCGGCGGGGAAGGGGCGGAAGTAGAGGCGGATTTCGTCTCTCTTCGTTGGAAGCGAAACACGACTTCAGGCATGGCCTCCCATCGGGAGGCCTTTTTTCATGGAGGCTAACTTGCCAAGAACAGGCGGAGTCTATTCCCCACCGGCCGGCACCAAGGGTGTGCCGAACACGACGATCCAAAGCGTGCCCTATAACGCGTTGGTCGACGACCTCACGGCCGACGCCAATGCCGCGCGGCCGATCACCGCGGGCGGAACGGGCGCCACCAGCGCCAGCGCCGCCCGCACTGCATTGGGCGCGCAGGCCACGAGCGCGGCGCTAAGCTCGATCGCCGGGCTTGCGACCGGCGCCGACAAGACGATCTACACGACTGCGGCGGACGCCTATGCGACGACGGCACTGACGCCGTTCGGCCGATCGCTGATCGACGACGCCGATGCGGCGACCGCGCGCTCGACCCTCGGCGTTGCCATCGGCACCGACGTCCAGGCGTTCGACGCCGGGCTTCAGTCGATCGCCGGGCTGACGACGGCCGCCGACCGCATCATCTATACGACGGCGGCCGACTCCTATGCTGTTGCCCCGCTCACGGCCTTCTCCCGCACGCTCCTCGACGACGCCGACGCCGCAACGGCGCGCTCGACCCTCGGCCTTGCGATCGGCACAAACGTCCAGGCTTACGACGCCGGCCTTGCGGCGATCGCGAACATGGCGGTTACCGACAGCAATTTTATAGTCGGCAACGGCACCACCTGGGTCGCCGAAAGCGGCGCAACGGCCCGCGCCTCGATGGGCGCGGCATCAACCGCGACGACCATGACTGCCGGCAATGGGCTGACCGGCGGCGGCGATCTATCCGCAAGCCGGACTTTCGCGCTCGGGACGCCGTCAAGCATCACAAACGACACGACGAACAGCGTGACAACCACCAGCCACACCCACGCCTTGGGGTTCACGGCGGCGGAAGTTTATACGGGAACGGCGGCGGGGGAAACGAATTTTCCGCTGGGGCATGTTCTGTGCGCGAGTTCGAGCGCATACACTGCGCGCAACGCCAGTGCGGGCATCCATCTCTTTTCGCCGAATAGCTTCTCTTACGTCACTACTGGTTACGTCAATGCCGGCGCCCAACTGGCTGGCACATGGCGGTGTCGTGGTGTGTCTGACGGCGGTTCGGAAATCAATCTGTTCCAAAGGGTTGCCTAAATGACTGTCATGTCCTCCAACATATCTCTCAATTCGGTCATCGCCGTCGCGGCTACAACTGAAGAGGGCGTGCTTGTCGTTCATTGCAATATCACGGACGTCGAAGGTCACACCTACGACACATATTACTGTAGCCGTTCTGACGACCTCTATGGCCTGAACCCGGCCGTCCGCGCGTGGCTCGCGGCTAATCCGTCCTTTCCAATCCAGCCATTTGCTCCCCCGACGGTGGCCGAAATTCGCGCTGGTATGCCGGCGCTGACTGCGCGTCAGCTTCGCATTGGCCTTGTGAACAACGGCTTCGCCCTCGCAGGAGTCGATACTGTGATCGACACGATGCCGGAAGGCCCCGAGAAGGAAACGGCAAGGATCGAATGGGAATATGCGACGACATTCGTTCGCGGTCATCCGTTCATTAGCGTGATAGGCGGCGCTCTCGGTCTGTCAGAAACGCAGATCGATGAAATCTGGTCGACAGCTATCGATTTCTGATCTGCTTACGGCGCTCAACTCTTGCCTGTATAGCAAGCCCAAGTAGCAGAATCACACACGGGATCAATTGCATGCGGTTTCGCAAATCAAGGAAACGGGCGCGCTATGTAGCGCACGGGGATAAGTCGCTTCCAGGGCTGGAGATGCAGGGATTCGCATATGAAATTTTGATTGCGTTTCGGGTTTGAAAGGAATCTTGGAAAGGCAGATCTTGAGAGGAGAGACTGCCATTTCCTGCCTGGAAGACTGTTTTGGTTCGCTGCCCGATCCGCGGGCTGGCAGCGCCAAGCATGGGCTTGGCGATCTGCTGGTGATGATGGTGGCCGCCAGCCCGCGCGGGGCGAGCACGGCGACGGAATTCGCGCTGTTCGCTGAGAATCGCAAGGCGGCGCTCTCCCGTCTGATCGAGTATGACAGCGCGCCGAGCCACGACACATTCTCGCGGCTGCTACGGCTGATGGATCCCGCGGCGTTCGGCCGCGCCTTTGCCGTCTTTGCCGCCGGCTTTGCCCAGGCGCTGGGCGCGAGCGGGGCTGCTCGCCGTTGACGGCAAGGCCTTGCGCCGCGCCTATGCGCTTGGGCAGGCCGCAGCCCGCCACTGACGGTGTCCGCCTCTGCCGCCGAAGCCCGGCTGGGCCTCGCGACGGTGACGCCAAGGGCCGAGGAGAACGAGGTCGAGGCGGCGCTGAAGGTGGTGGAACTGCTTGATCTGACGGACAAAATCGTCACGGCGGACGCGCTCCACTGCCATATCCACATGGCTCAGGCGGTCTTCGACCGGCGTGGCGACTATATGCTCGCGCTGAAGGGCAACCGCCGTCACCGGCGGCGGCAGGCCGAGGCGGCATTGGCGCAAGCGACGCCGGCCATGGCTGAGCGGAGCGAACGCAGCCATAGCCGAAACGAGTGGCGCCGGGCCAAGGTCGTCGCCACACCAAACCGCGCTGGTGCCAGGTCATCAAGCCTTTGTCCGCATCACCAGCCGACGCGACGAGGCTAAGCCGCCGACGCGCCTGTTCATGGCCTCTGCCGAAATCAGCCCCGAGCGCGCGTTCGCCATCCGCCTCTCCCACTGGCAGATCGAAAATGGCCTGCACTGAATGCTCGACGTCCATCTCGACGAGGACCTTAGTCGCGCCAGGAAGGACAACGCCCCCGCCAACACCGCCATCCTCAACCGCCTGGCCCGCAACATCCTGCAAACCGCCGACCTTCCCAAGGTCCCCATCAGCCATCGCATCAGGAAATGCGCCTGGAACGACGACTACCTCGTCACAGCTCTGGCTCATATGCGATAGCCCTGGCTGGAGATGGACGGCTTTCCGCGTTCTGAATAAGAATACGTCCTTCCTCGATGATCCGAAACTCGATGCCGCATGGCGGTTTGCCGAGCAGGGTAATAAGAAGCTCGGGGCGAAACGGAGCCATGTCCCGATGTCCTCTGGAGGGCGCACCTCTGTTGCTGTGCAGCTCTCAATGCATCAAAATTAAAGGAATCGACGTTTACGACATAGCGAAACGTAACTACTCGCGATTCCTGAATGCCTCGCGGGTCAAAGGCGCACTGCCGCAAACACTTGAAGTTACAGCCATAGAGAAGATCTCACATCTTTCGATGGATCTAAACAGCGCCCGCTACGAAAAAGAATGCATCGTGCGCGTGTCGGATGGGATCGTCCCAGGTGGTCACATCGTGTTGGAAGATTACGCCTTCAAGGATCTCGGAGAGCAGTACGACATGCGGAACGAATCCACGGCTAAACGCGCCCTTATGGTTCTCATTTTGCCGACCGGCAAAGGGCTGATTGTCAAGCACAAACTATCGTGATCGAATTACCTACGACCCCGCTACCGAGCGGGGGTTTTTCTTTTTTGAGCAATTAGGTGAACGATGAACAAAACCGTGCCTGCCGGCGCGGCGATTCTGCTCGACTTCATTCGGGAAACCGAGGTCGGGCGGAAAGACCGTGCATCCTATGACGTGATCTATGCCAACAGGCAGAACAGGCTGAAGCAGCCGCTGACGACGATGAGCTTCGGCGATGTCGTCGAGGCGCAAAAGGCCTGGTCGAAGAGCCATGGCTCCAGTGCCGCCGGCGCCTATCAGTTCATGCGGGCGACGCTGATCGGCCTTGCGAAGGAAATTCCCTCGATCGAGGGAAGCGATATCTTCACGCCGGATCTGCAGGACCGGCTTGGTTTTCACCTCCTGAAGCGCCGCGGCTATCCGGCGTTTGTGGCTGGCGAATTGTCCCTGGTCGAATTCGGCCGGCGGCTGGCGCAGGAATGGGCGTCGCTTCCGGTCCTCGCCGACACCACGGGCAATGAACAGGGGGTGAAGCGCGGGCAATCCTACTACGCCGGCGATGGGCTCAACGAGGCGCTGGTAAAGCCGGAGAAGGTCGAGGGTGTGCTGCGAGAGGTGCTGGCCGCGGCGCGACGGCCTGTGAAGCCTGAAGTCCCGACAGCGCCAGTCACGCATGCGGAAGCCGCCCCGGCGGCGGCAGCGGGCCCCGCGTCGACGCGCAAGGCCGTCGCGAGATCGGGGCGCTTCTGGACCTGGCTGCTGACGGCCGGCGGCAGCGTCGTTACCGCCCTGAGGGAATTGAATCTCGTGACGCTCGACTGGCGGGTGCAAATCGCGATCCTCACGGTCATCGTCGGCTTCGCCGTCTACGCCATCTCCTCCATGCCGGTCGTGCGGGAGGCGCTGGGTCTCAAGTGATGATGGTCTGGGGAAGGATGCTTGGCGGCGGGCTCGTGCTTGCTGCCGTCGTTTGGGCCGTGCTCGCCCTCCGCGAGGAGGGGGCACGAGCAATGAGACACGCAATCGAAAGGCAAAACGATGAAGCGGCGAACCGCGCTGACGCGAAGCGTCGCGCTTATGATGCCTGCCTTGGTTCTGGCGGGGTGTGGGATTTCGGGGCCGGGCGATGTGACGGGCCTGAGACGCGTCGTCGGCACTGATCTTGTCGGCGCCCGCGGCGCAACGGCCGCTGACCAAAGCCGGATTGACCGCACCGTGGTCGGCCTTTGCGCCGTGGCGATATGGACGAAGGCCGAATGCGAGAGACATGGAGCGGGCGGCGATGATTGATGCGAGCGTTCACCACCAGCTTGGGACGTTGATCGCCGAAGTGAAGAACCTGCGCGAGGATTTTCGGCGAGCCGAGGAGCGGTCGGACGCAAGCCTCGCCTCGACGATCCGCCGCATGGACGATCTTTTCGAACGGGTGGGCGTGCTCGAGGGGGCGATGTCGCTTACCAAGGAGGACATTGCCGACATGAAGCCGGTGACCGAGGATGTGCGGAAATGGAAGCTGATGGGAATGGGCGCGCTCGGCGTCATCGGCATCGGCGGCGCTGCGCTGGGGGTGACCTTTGCGGATGCGGCGAAGCGATTGCTCGTGCTGCTCAGGAGCGTGTAGGTCGCCATGCCGGTGGTCCGGGCATCGCATCCGTCGGGTGATTCGGTCGCTTCGCTTGGCGGAGGCTGCTCGAATCGGAGGGAAAAGCCCCAGGTTCGGCGACCGGTGCGCCGTCTCCGCGGTTGCACCGGCACGGTACGAATTGTGGAAAAACAATAGTCCAGGTTGTGCTTCCTTAGAAACAAGCGTAAGCCGCGTGCGCCGGCTTAGCTCGGCTCACCATGGCTGTGGATATTGCGTCGGCACCATGCCATTCCCCTAAAATTCCATGGGTGCGATCAAAACGATTGCGGTTACCTTTCGCACGGGGGAGGGCCAGGGGGATGGTGACTGTCGCCGACATCAATCTGACATGGGTGCAGAAACGGGCGGATGCCTATTGCGCCAAGCTTGGTGACCATGAAATGGGCTTTGTCTTGAAGCGCCAGGCGCGTGGAGACTGGGCCTGGACCATCTGGCATTGCAACGGGACCGGCAGCGAAGATTTCCGTCATGCCACGACGCTCGATGCGGCCCAGGCGCAAGTGCTGGCGGGCGTGAAGGACTGGTTCCGCCAGGCCGGCTTCTCCTAAACAGAGGCAACCATTCTCCGGTCAGGCGCGAACCCGCCTTCACTGAAGAGGCGGCGGGGGACCGATCTCGCCGAGGGATCCGCCGCCAAGCTTTGCCTCGGGCGTTCGGGGGTGTTGTGCGCTCGGCGCTGTCGCCCTGTTGGGTGGTCCGGGAAAGTGCGTAATCAATCGAAGTCGAAGAAGTCGTAGCGGTAACGCCGGCTGACGAGGCGCAGCGAGCCGTCGGGCTCAACCACGTAGGTCTCGTAAACGGTGCGTCCCGCGCGATCGTTGAACTGGTGCGGCACGATGCTGCCGACCGGGGACCGGGTAAGCCTTGTCCGCGGCCGGCCGCCATAGGTGATGCTGCCGGGTATCGGCTCCATATAGGGCGAATAGCCGACGGTGACGGCCGTGGCGGTGCAGCCGCTCAAGCTCGATGCGAGCAGGATCGCGGACAGGATGGTAAGCGACATCGCGGGCAGGGGCATTCTCATGGATTCTCGTTGCTCGCTGTGGCCCGGTGAAGCGCCGAAGGTCTTGAACGTAGGCCTCGCGCAAAAACAACGCGTTCTACATGCACAGGGTTCCCGGGACGTGCTCCCGGGACTATTGGGCGCGACAGCACCCTGCTGCTGCCTACTGCATGTTTCCTCAATCCTAGCCGCGGGAGTGCCTCGTGATGAAGTCGTAGTCTATGTGGCGACGGATCAGCTTCAGCGAGCGGTCCGGCTGGATCACGTAGGTTTCCCGGGCCAGCCCGCCTTGCGTGAAGAACTGGTGCGGCACGATGCTGCCGACCGGCGCCTTGGTGAGTTTTGTGCGCGGTTGGCCGCCATAGGTGATGCTGCCGGGGATCGGCTCCACCTCGGGCGCCGTGGCGGTGCAGGCTGAAAGCAGGAGTGCGGCGGCGCAGGCGATAGAGGCATGTTTCATCGTGACGGTCCCCGGTGTTGCCCGAACATCAATCATCCATGTCGCCGAAGATATTGTAGTCGATTCGACGGCCGACCAGGCGCAACGAGCGGTCCGGTTCGATGATGTAGGTTTCGTAGACCCTGTGGCCGAAGTTGTCGAAGAACTGGTGCGGCACGATGCTGCCGACCGGGGCCTTGGTGAGCTTCGTGCGCGGCTGGCCGCCATAGGTGATGCTGCCGGGAATGGGCTCGAGGTAGCGCCCATAGCCGACCGACGGCGGCCGGGAGGTGGTCGTGCAGGCGCCGAGCAGAATGGCGGCAAAGAGGGCGGGCAAGACATGTTTCATGGCAATCCTTTCAATTCCAACATTTTGAGACGCGGTGCGCAGAAACCGCACAGTCTCCTCGTCCCTCTTAGCGGTCGGACAAAAGATCATAGTCGATGCGGCGGCTTATCAGCCGCAGCGAGCGGTCGGGCTCGATGACGTAGGTTTCGGAGACCTCGCGGCCGAATTTGTCGCGGAAGCGGTGCGGCACGATGCTGCCGACCGGCGCCTTGGTGAGTTTCGTGCGCGGTTGGCCGCCATAGGTGATGCTGCCGGGAATGGGCTCGAGATTGCGCGAGTAGCCGACCGACGGCGGGGCGGTGGAGGTGCAGGCGGCGAACAGGAGACCCGCGCAAATGGCTGGCAGGGCGGTCTTCATGGCTGCTTTTTCCTTGGCTCCGGCGATTGCGCCCTCTCCGTTGCGCGAAGGCCCGTTGATACACGTTAAACTGGCTGCGTCATCATATTCTTTCTTCAACAACGATCAAAGGAACCAACGAGTTTCGGTTGAGTTTCTGGTGATGCACGGCGCTGCGACGCGAATCTGTCGCTATCCCCGTTGCATCCGATGGGCGCTTCGGACGATGTAGTGGATCTGACTCGCCGCTGCGTGATTTTATTCCTTCAATCGGTTCCGATTCGAGGAAATATGCAGTAGACGCTCTCGTCCGACCCGCGTTGCTTCAGGTGCTGCTCATGACCGCCGAACAGTGGCTTTCGTTACTCGTCATCGGCACCATGATGGCCTTCTTCATCTGGGACCGTTTCCGCTACGACATCGTCGCCTGTTCGGCGCTGATGCTGTCTATCGCGGTCGGCATCGTGCCTTTCGACCACGCCTTCGACGGCTTCAGTAATGATATCGTCATCATCGTCGGCAGCGCGCTGATCGTCAGCGCCGGTGTCGCCCGTTCCGGCGTCGTCGACGCGGCGATCCAGCGTTACCTGCCGGACCTGACCTCGGTCAGGGCGCAGCTTGCGCTTCTGGTCGTCACCGTCACGGTGCTTTCCGCCTTCATCAAGAACATCGGGGCGCTGGCGATCATGATCCCGGTCGCCTTCCAGTTCGCCCGGCGGTCGGGTGTCCAGCCCTCGGTCTTCCTGATGCCGATGGCCTTCGGCTCGCTGATCGGCGGGCTCATGACCCAGGTCGGCACCTCGCCCAATGTCGTCGTGTCGCGGATGCGGCAGGACCTGACCGGCGAAAGTTTCAGCATGTTCGATTTTACGCCGGTCGGCGCGTCGCTGGCGCTGGTAGGCGCGGTGTTTCTGCTTTTCGCCTATCGTCTGGTGCCGGAGCGCAAGAGCCAGCAGGTGTCCGTCAACGAGGCGATCGAGATTACCGACTATACGTCCGAGGCGGTCGTCGCGGCCGGTTCGCCGATGATCGGCAAGCCGCTCGGCAACCTCGTCAAGCTCGGCGATGGCGGCGCCGTCGTGCTCGCCATCTTCCGCCGCGGCACGCATCTGGCGCCGCTGCCGGACGCCATCATCGAGGCCGACGATATCCTGCTGCTCGAAGGCGGGCCGGCAGCGCTCGACCGTATCGTCTCCCAGGCGAAGCTCAGGATTTCCGGCGACCGCTTGCCGGCATCCGGCAACGGCAAGGCACCGGCCGATCTCGAGGCGGTCGAGGCGGTGATCGCCAGCGGCTCGCCGCTGATCGGCATGTCGGCGCAACGGCTTGCGCTCTTCAACAATCACAACATCAACCTGCTTGCCGTCAGCCGGCAGGGCGAGCGGCTGAAGCAGCGCCTCGGCAGCATCCGGCTGCAGGCCGGCGACATCGTCGTGCTGCAGGGGATGCGGCGAGACCTGTCGCCCTTCCTGCAGGATTTCGGCTGCCTGCCGCTTGCCCAGCGGGAAATCCTGCTCGGGACCATCCGCCGTGCGACAGTGCCGCTTCTCGTGCTGGCGGCCGCAATGGGCGCGACGGCGGTCGGCGTTGTACCGGTGCCGGTCGCGTTCTTCGCGGCGGCGCTGGCGATGGTCGTCTTCCGAGTCATTCCGCTACGCGACCTCTACCGCGCCGTCGACGGACCGATCCTCGTCATGCTGGCGGCCCTCATTCCTGTCAGCGACACGCTGCGCACCACCGGCGGCTCGGATCTCATTGCAGGCTGGCTTAGCGGCATTGCGGCCGATCTGCCGCCTTCAGGCGCGCTTGCGCTGATCCTCATCGCTGCAATGGGCGTCACGCCGTTTCTGAACAATGCCGCTACCGTGCTCGTCATGGCGCCGATCGCCGTCAGCTTCGCCGCGGCGCTCGGCTACAAGCCGGATGCCTTCCTGATGGCCGTGGCGATCGGCGCGGGCTCGGATTTCCTTACCCCGATCGGCCACCAGTGCAACACGCTGGTCATGGGGCCGGGCGGCTATCGCTTCAGCGACTACCCGCGCCTCGGCCTGCCGCTTTCCCTCGTCATCGTGCTCGTCGCCGTGCCGATGCTGATGTGGGTCTGGCCGCTGCACTAGATCATTTCATTGTTTCTTTGAAACAGTGAAATGATCTAACTCTTTGAAATTACGCAATTCCGGACGGAAAACCGTTACACACCCTTCCTGGAATTGCTCTAATTCCAGGAAAGGCATGTCGCGGGTTCCGTCCGGAATTGCGCAGGAGCCGGCGGGGTCAGTTCTTCAAATAGTTCCTCTTGTACCAGTCGGCGATTTCGCCGCCGGTTGCCAGCCACACCTCGCGGCGCGAAGTGATGTGGGCCAGCGCGCTCGCGAAATGCTTGCTGCGGTGAGGATGGCCGATCAGGAACGGATGAAGGCAGATCGCCATCACGCGCCCCGTCTGCGCGCCGTCCTCGTAAAGCACGTCGAACTGGTCGCGGATCGTTTGGGCAAAGGCCTCGCCGCTCTGGCCCTGTTCGAGAAATGCGGCAAAGTCATTGATCTCGACCGAGTAGGGCAGCGACAGTATCGAGCCATTCTTCACCCGCATTGGATAGGGCTGCTCGTCGTTGACCCAGTTGGCGACATATTCGATGCCGGCTTCGGCGAGCAGGTCGAGCGAGCGATGCGACTCCGTGAGGCCCGGGCTTAGCCAGCCACGCGGCTTCCTTCCGGTGCTACGCTCGATCGTCTCGATCACGGTTCTGACGATCTGGCGTTCCTCTTCCTCCGGCTGGCCGTTGATCATCGTGGAATTGTTGGTGCCGTGGCCCATCCACTCCCAGCCGAGCGCCTTGCCGGCCTCGATGATGCGCGGATAGTGCTCGCAGACGTCGGAGTTGAGGGCAACGGTGCCCTTCACCCGGTATTTGTCCATGACCTCCATCAGCCGCCAGATGCCGACGCGGGCGCCGAAATCGCGCCACGAATAGTTCAGCACGTCGGGCACGAAGCCGGCGGTCAGCTGCGTGATGGAACTCGAGGGCCGGTCGAACAGGAAGTGCTCGACATTGGGCACGACCCAGACCGCAACCCTTGCGCCGCCCGGCCAGCTTAGCGGTGGACGATCGATGATGGCGGAATAATCGAAACGGTCGTGGTGCTGTGGTGCCGCTGAAACCGGGGACATGGCTTTCTCCTTCAGTGAAATCATGGGCGGTCGGATCAGTGAAGAGGCGATCTGCCGCGTTCGTTGAGGGTAGGCCACTCGATGTCGCGGAAAAATGCGCTATAATTCCGAGGACATCGGACCAAATGTCCGGAATTGAGTTTGGCAGATGGACAGTCTCGGATCGCTCAACGCTTTCGTCCAGGCAGCGGACAACCGCAGCTTCACGCTCGCCGGGCGGCACCTGGGCGTATCGTCGTCGGCAATTGGTAAGGCGGTGGCGCGGCTGGAGGAACGGCTCGGCGTGCGGCTTTTCCATCGCTCGACCCGCTCGATCACGCTGACAGCGGAGGGGGCGCTTTTTCTCGAACGCTGCCGGCGCATCTTTTTGGAGGTCGAAGCGGCGGAGCACGAAATCGCTGAGACGCAGGGCGCGCCGCGCGGCAAGCTGCGCGTCAGCATGCCGCTCATCGGCATGCTGACGATGCCGGCGCTCTCGGCCTTCATGCGTGCCTATCCCGAGATCGAGCTCGACCTCGACTTCAGCGACCGCATCGTCGACGTCATCGGCGAAGGCTTCGACGCCGTGGTACGCGCCGGCGAGGTCAGCGACTCGCGGCTGATGATCCGCTCGCTCGGCACCTTCCGCCTCATGCTCGTCGGCTCGCCCGACTATTTTGCAGTGAGAGGCGTGCCGCGAACTCCGGAAGACTTGAAATCCCACGCCTGCCTGCAGCACCGCTACGCGACCAGTGGCAAGTTCGAGCGCTGGCCGCTCAGGGGCGTGGAGAGGGACATCGAGTTGCCGACGACGGCGGTCGTCAACACCATCGAGCCGCTAATCTACATGGCCGAGCAGGGGCTCGGCATCGCCTGCCTGCCGGATGTCGGCATCCGCCGCCAGCTCCGCGAAGGCACGCTCGTCAGCGTGCTCGACGACCACGTCGAACATTCCGGCCCGTTCCGGATCCTCTGGCCCTCCAGCCGCTACCTGTCGCCGAAACTCCGGGTCTTCGTGGATTTCATAGCGGAGAACCTGTTTTCGGCCTGAGGTGTTCGCTCCTTGCTGCCTTCGCATTGGCGGGAGCCAGCTCGCGACGACGTTTCTGTCTTGCGTAATGTAATGTTATTTCGTAACAGAACGCACCGCTCAACGAGACACCCACCCGTGTTGATATCTCCTTTCTCCCTTCATCCGCTGGTTGCCTCGCGCCGCGATTCATGTCACCAAGGGCGCGATGGTGCTGCTTTCGTGATCCGGAAGCGGCTGAAAAGGGAACACGGTGAGGACGACCCAGGAGGGGCCGAAACCGTGGCTGCCCCCGCAACTGTGAGCGGAAAGCGCATTCACACCATGTCACTGGCAAAAGGCCGGGAAGACGTGAATGCGCGGCGACCCGCGAGCCAGGAGACCTGCCATCGAACCGATCAACCACAACGGACGGGGTGTTCCGATGGAAAAGAACTGGCTTCTGCTCGGCGGGCAACCGTCTCCTTGCATCTTCGCCATTTTCTCTCCGGCCCAGCCCGGCGGAGACAAGCCATGGCGAAATCAGACTTCCGACAGCACAAGATAACGCTCTGCACCGATTGCCGCTTCACCGGAGGCCCATGCCGGCCCGGCGCCGAGCTGCTCGCGCAGTTGAACCGCAGCGTTTCAGCGCTCGGCGGGCCGCTCGACCGGGATTTCTCGATCGCCGGCACGGTCGCGATGACCGCCTGCACGCGGCCCTGCACGATAGCCTTCCAAGCGACCGGCAAGGCGACCTATCTCTTCGGCGACATCTCGCCGGAGGAAGACATCGACGATCTTGTCAGCTTCGCCGCCGCCTGCGCCGGGGGCGAGGTGTTTGACGCTTTCCCTGCTGCGGCGTTCAGCGCCAACGGCAAGGGCCTTGCGCGCGTTCCGGCGGCGCTCCTCGTTTCCGAGGACACCGCGGGGCTGCTGCAGTGAGCGCGGGGAGGGCATTTTCATGAGCGACAAATTCAGTAGCTTGCAGCGGGGCGCGGGCGCCAGCCTGCGCGTCGAAGGACTGGTGTGGGGGCCGCGCGTCGGCCTCCGGCTCGTCCGCGATATCGGTTTTTCCATCGCGCCGGGCAGCCGGCTCGCGATCATCGGCCCGAACGGTGCCGGCAAGACCTCGCTGTTGCGCTGCCTCTATCGGGCGGTCGAGCCGATCGCCGGCCGTATCGAGATCGACGGCGTGAACCTCTGGGCGATGAGTGCGCGCGAGGCGGCAAGGACGATTGCGGTCGTCCTGCAGGAAATGCCGGGCGATTTTCCCTTCAGCGTCCGCGACGTGGTGATGATGGGGCGGATCCCGCGTCGCGAGGGGATCAGCGGCTGGAGCGATCGCGACCGCGAGCGGGTGGCGCATGCGCTCGAGCATCTCGACCTTGCCCATCTGGCGCGCCGCCAGTTCGCCACGCTTTCGGGCGGCGAGAAGCAGCGGGTGCTGATTGCCCGGGCGCTTGCCCAGGAACCGAAGATCATCATCCTCGACGAGCCAACCAACCACCTCGACATCCGCCACCAGCTCGAAATCCTCGATCTCCTGCAGACGCTGAAGCTGACGATCGTCACGACGCTGCACGACATCAATCTCGCGGCCGAGTTCGCGACCGAAGTCGCGATCCTGACCGAGGGGCGGCTTGCCGCCTTCGGCCCGCCGGAGACGGTGCTGAAGCCTTCGGCGCTCTCGGCCGCCTTCGGCGTCCATGCCACCGCGCATGGCGATGCTGCGGGCCAGGTTTCCCGCTTTTCCTTCACGCTCTCGCGGTCCGACGCAATGCCCGTCGCGCGACCGTCCCGTTCCACAGGAGTAATCCAATGAACAGACTTCTTCTTGCCGCCGGCGCGCTCGTCCTTGCCGCCGTGCCGGCGCTCGCCCATCCCGTCACCGTCAAGAGCTGCAACCGCGAGGTCACCTTCGATGCCGCGCCTAAGCGGGCGATTTCCAACGACGTCAATCTCACCGAGATGATGCTGGCCTTGAAGCTGCAGGATCGCATGGTCGGCTACACCGGCGTTTCCGGCTGGAAGACGCTGGACGAGCGGCTGCGCGAGGGCGTCAAGCAACTGCCCGAACTCGCGGAAAAATATCCGACGAAGGAAGTGCTGCTGAATGCCGATGCGGATTTCTACTTCGCCGGCTGGAACTACGGCATGAAGGTCGGCGGCGAGGTGACTCCGGAAACGCTGATGCCCCTCGGCATCAAGGTCTATGAGCTGACCGAGAGCTGCATCCACATCATGGCGAAGGGCAAACCGACGATGGAAGACATGTTCGTCGACCTCCTGAACCTCGGCCGCATCTTCGGGGTCGAGGAGAGGGCCGAGGCGCTGGTTCAGGGCTATCGCAATGAGCTCGCCGAGATCACTGCCAGGATCAAGGGAGCCGAGCGGCGGCCAGTGCGCGTCTTCGTCTACGACTCCGGCGAGGAAAAGCCCTTCACCTCCGGGCGCTACGGCATTCCGACCGCGATGATCGAAGCGGCGGGCGGCGTCAACATCGTGGACGATGTCGAGAAGAGCTGGACGGAAATCTCCTGGGAGCCGGTGATCGACCGCAACCCGGAAGTGGTCGTCATCGTCAACTACGGCGAGGTGACCGCAGACCAGAAGATCGCCTTCATGAAGAGCAATCCGGCCTTCAGGAACGTGGACGCGGTGAAGGACGACCGCTTCGTCGTGCTAGAATATGTCGAGGCGACGCCGGGCCCGCGCAACATCGAGACGATCAGGCGGCTGGCGAGGAGTTTTCACGCCGAGGCGATGTGAGTGGGCCGGGGCGTGTGAAGAAGCATCGCGTAAGGGAGATGGCGCGTCCGCATCTCGGCTGTCGAAATGTTCGGCTTCACGGCGCTGGCAGATGATGGTTCCCACCAGAACCTCATTCCTGTGCTTGTCACAGGGATCCAGCCACGGCGCGTCGCGCCGTGAATGACGCGCCTTGAGTGGTTGGACGCCGCGGAGGAGATGGCTGTCGGAGGGCTTGCGGAGCAACCCGAATCTAACCCTCAATCGGGCCGGCGGAGTCTCCCGCGCCGCCGACGCGGCGCGGCTGGATTCCTGTGACAAGCACAGGGATGACGGAGTTGATCTTTTTGCCACGCATCAACAAAGCAACTCACTTGATGAGGGCCACAAGCGGCGGCTGACGATGACATAGAATGAATTAGTACAACCATATGATTTTCATCAATTTTATGATTGGGCATCCGTCCCTCGACCCCGAGAAAACCCGAAAGCTTCAACCCGACGTGAAAACCGCACTTTTCATCCTCGCGGCACTGCTTCTGCTTTGCCTCACCGTCACCGCCGGCGTCTCGCTCGGTTCGGCGCCTATCCCGGTCGCGACCGTCTGGTCGATCATTGTCGCCAAGGTCGCGCCGGGCAGTGTCGAGGTCCTGTGGTCGGCCGGCCGCGAAAGCATCGTCTGGGACGTGCGCCTGCCGCGCGTGGCGCTCGCCGGGATCGTCGGTGCCGGGCTTGCGGTGACCGGCGCGGTGCTGCAATCGGTGACGCGCAACCCGCTTGCCGATCCGCATCTCCTGGGCGTCTCGGCGGGCGGGGCGCTCGGCGCGATCGTCGCGTTGCTCCACACCGGTCTTCTCCTCGGTCTCGCGACGGTGCCGCTCTTTGCCTTCGCCGGCGCGCTCGGCGCCACCGCGCTGGTGGCGCTCGTCACCCGCGTGCTCGGCACCGGCGCCGATCGCCTCGTGCTTTCCGGCGTCGCGGTCGCCTTCACGCTGACGGCGGCCGGCAACCTCCTGATCTTCCTCGGCGATCCGCGCGCCGTGCACACGGTGATCTTCTGGATGCTCGGCGGCCTCGGCCTCGCGCAATGGCCGCATCTCGTCTATCCGGCGCTGGCGCTCGCCGTCTCACTCGGCTGGCTCACAGTCCGGGCGCGCGAGATCAATGCGCTCGCCATGGGCGACGAGACGGCGATGACGCTTGGCATTCCGGTGCGTCGCTTCCGCCTGATGCTCTTCATCATCACTGCGCTGCTCACGGGCGTGATGGTGGCGTTCTCCGGCGCGATCGGCTTCGTCGGCCTGATGATCCCGCATTTCGTCCGCCTCTTTGCCGGCAGCGATAATGTCCGCGTCATCCCGCTCTCCGCCTTTGCCGGCGCGCTCACGCTGATCCTCGCCGACCTCGTCGCCCGTGTCGTCATGGCACCCGAAGACATGCCGATCGGCGTCGTCACCGGCCTTGCCGGCGGCCTCGCGTTCATCGCCATTCTCAAGCGGCGGGGGTGAGGGACGAGCACAGGGTGAGGTGCGCGTTGATGGTGCGGTCGTCCTCGTCAGACAGTTCGCTCCGGTGCACATTCCGCGGCAAACTCCGTCAGCAGGCTCGACCCCTCCGGCCAGTCGCCCAGGCCGCTCGCACCATTGATGTGGCCGCGGGCGCCGATTTCGACGAGGCGGCTTCGCCATTGGCGGGCACGGGCGCAGGCGTAGTCGAGGGTGCCGTAGGGGTCATCGGCGCTGGCGACGATGAGGGAGGGGAAACGAAACGCTTCCGTCGGCGGGTTCGCGAAGCTCTTCGCCTCGTTCGGAAACGCGGCTCCTTGCGGATCCGGGACCGCGACGAGGAACGCGCCGGCGACCGGCAGCGTGGAAGCCTGCTGCCAGTGGGCGACGAGGAGGCAGGCGAGGCTGTGCGCCACGAGGATCGGCGGCGCGGGCACCGCTGCGACCGAACGCTCCAGCGCGGAAATCCAGTCGGTGAGATCCGGCTCGTCCCAGTTCGTCGGCCGGAACCGCTGCATGCGCGAATTTTCCTTCTCCCAGAGCGTCTGCCAGTGGGCCTCGCCCGAGCCGCCGATCCCGGGCAGTATGATGATGCTCGTCATGATCTCTCCTGTCGCTGTCTACTGCATGTTTCCTTAAATCGGAGCCGATTTAAGGAAAAAAACATGCAGCGATTCAAAGTGCTGCAGCGACCCTTGTGCGTCTGAAAGGACGCACGGCGCTGCAGGGGAGGATGATGACGGCTTTCTTTTTCGTCAGGAATGCGGAACTATCGGAAAACGTCTCCAATTTCCGATGAATTAAAGGCCGAACATGATAGTGCAGGAAAATCATCGTGCGCTCGATCCAATCGATATCGCCATCCTCGAAACGCTGCAGGAGGACGGGCGCATCGCGATTTCGGAACTGGGGCGACGGGTGGGGCTCTCTCAGCCGGCAACGTCTGAGCGCGTCAAGCGGCTGGAGGAGCGCGGCTTCATCCTCGGCTACGGCGCCCGCGTTGATCCCGCCGCGCTTGGATTGGGCATGATGGCAGTCATCCGGCTGCGTACGACGCATGAAAACATCCGGCCATGCCTCAAGCAGTTCGCCGAGATGCCACATATTGTCGAAGTGCTGCGGCTGACCGGGGAGGATTGTTTTTTGCTGAAGGTGCTCGTGCCATCGCCCGGAGAACTGGAGACGATCGTCGACGCGATCGCCAGGTTCGGGGCGGTGACGACCTCGCTGGTACTGCGCGCGGAGCCGCCGAAACCCATCGGGCGGGCACTGCTGCAGCGGCGGTGAGGGCGGCATGTCCGCCGCGGCGCGGGACAGTTTGCCCGCGCGTTAATCGACCGCCAGGAGTCATTCATGGCACCTTGGCCGCCCGGAGGCTCCGGCGTCCGTTGACACGACCGGCGTCCCCGCCGTGCTGCCCGCAATTCTTCGTGCACCATCGGCGCGAGCATTGCCGATCGACGGTGGAAACCGCATGATCGCCCCCTATCTGATGCCCGGAATTGACGAGAGGCACTGAATGACTGACGAGATCGCGATCTGCACGCCGGAAGAGGTCCTGAAATTCTGGTTCGGCGAGCTTTCCTACGACGATTGGTTTACGCCGAGCGCAGAGCTCGACCGGCAATGCATGCAGCGTTTCCAGGCCTCGCATCTGGCGCTTTCGAGAAGGCTCGACGACGCCTGGCGGGCAACGCCCGAACACTGGCTTGCGGCCGTCCTTCTCTTCGACCAGTTGCCGCGCAACATGTATCGCGGCTCGCCGCTCGCTTACGCCACCGATTGCCTGGCGCTGCGCGAGGCGAAGCTTGCGATCGGCGCCCGTGCGGATCTCGCGGTGCCGAAGGAATGGCGCGCCTTCTTCTACATGCCCTTCGAGCATTCGGAGAACCTGACCGACCAGACGATGGCGGTAAAACTTTTCACCGAGCTCGGGGACGCCGACTATCTCGACTATGCCATCCGCCACCGCCAGGTGATCGAGCAATTCGGTCGCTTTCCGCACCGCAACGTCATCCTCGGCCGGGTTTCGACGCCGGCCGAGGAGGCCTATCTGGCCGAGCCGGGCGCGGGGTTTTGAGGGGTGCTGAGGCCAGGGCGCACGCTGCCGAACGACATTAACGGAGGAAACCATGTACAAGAACAGCTTGCCCTGGGAAGGGGGATGCCGCTGCGGCGGGGTGCGGTTCGAGGTCAGTGCGCCGCCGCTGCTCACCATGGCCTGCCATTGCGCGGGCTGCCAGCGGATGACCGCCAGCGCCTTCTCGCTGAGCGTCGCGATCCCGAGCGAAGGCTTTGCCGTGACGAAGGGCGAGCCGGTGATCGGCGGCCTGCACGGCGCGACCCGGCACTATTTCTGCCCGCACTGCATGAGCTGGATGTTCACGCGGCCGGAGGGCATGGACTGGTTCGTCAACGTTCGCGCGACGATGCTCGACGATCCGGGCTGGTTCGCGCCGTTCATCGAAACCTGGACGAGCGAGAAACTGCCCTGGGCGACGACGCCCGCCAACCACAGCTACGAGGCGCTGCCGCCCCTGGAGGCTTACGAGGGCCTGTTGGAGGAATATCGCAAACAGGCTGGAAGCCCGGCATAGCCGGACGGGCGAGGCGTTGGAGCGTTACCGTTTCGTTGAAGCGGTGGAACTGCAAGCGGAGTGCACTACAGCGCCGCGCGTCTGATCAGACGCGCCAAGGATGCCGTCGCTTTGAATTGCAGTGATTCAGGAAAACCGCTCCCAGGCCGCTTGCCGCGATATGCCCAGCGCCTAGCCGATCTGGGCCCAGCTGACGCGTCGCGACCGGAGCGTTTCCACAACGGTTCGAAGCTGGTTGTTCTTGCCCTCGACCGTTTCCTCGATCGGCTTCACAAGGGCGAGCAGCCGTTCCGTCGGCGCTTTCTCAAGCGAAATCAATGTCGACGCTATACTTGTCATGATGCCTGCGTGGCGGTAGTATTCGTTCAAATTCTTTCTATGACCTTTGTGGCCTTAACAAGACGAGAGAAAACGCACAGGCGTTGTCGGCAAAAGCCTTCACGATCTCCGAGGTGATGCAGGCCGGGCGCGATCGTAATAGCTTATCGATTGACAGAATTGTTTTTTAATAATCAATCTTTTTGCTGGTTTCTCACCGAAGATAAGCGAATTATCTCTTGCCTAATAAGGGATATACTTCGAGGGATCTGGAAAGCATATTCGACGTAACCCGATGTTCCGCAATTCACTCCCGACAGTGTTCACCATAGACTTGAGGAGGATCAACAGGATGCCGGAAAACAAAGATGCCGCTTCGAACGGAGCGCCGATGAGTGCCGAGCAGCTTCGCATGCAAATGCTGGAGCGGGAA
This sequence comes from Sinorhizobium chiapasense, assembly GCF_036488675.1. Lineage (NCBI taxonomy): Bacteria > Pseudomonadati > Pseudomonadota > Alphaproteobacteria > Hyphomicrobiales > Rhizobiaceae > Sinorhizobium > Sinorhizobium chiapasense. The sequence continues at coordinate 1,981,264 of NZ_CP133148.1, read as the reverse complement.
ATGGCGGAAATGGAGAAGGAGCGAAAGCTCCGCTCGCTGCAAGAGCAGAAGCTTGCCGATTTCGCCGCCGATTTCCTTGAAAAACATGTCACCGAGCAGGAAATCGCGGTTGTCCGCCGCCTCGTTGCCAATGCCGTCAAGGACGGCAAATTCGAAGCCATGGTCTACAGCTTCCCGTCCTCGCTCTGCACAGACAGCGGCCGGGCGATCAACAGCTCCGATCGCGACTGGCCGCAAACATTGCAGGGCAAGGCCAAGGAGTTCTATGAACGTTATCAGACCTTCGGCAAGCCGCAGGGCTACAAGCTGAAGGCGATGATCATCAATTTCCCCGGCGGCATGCCGGGCGATGTCGGCTTCTTCCTCGACTGGTCGCCCGACAAGGCCTGAGCGCGGCCTGTTCACGCGCGGCGCTTACTGCGCCGCGCGTCTTATCAGGCGGCGCGCCTGCACGCAGATGCGGCGAGCAGGCGCTTCCTTTCAGAAAACGTCCGGTACGGTCCGGCGGATGTGAGTGTCGTCGACGTAGTCGTTCGGGCGCTTCTGCCGCTTGCCGAATTCGGGTTCCGGGAACTTCACCCGCTCATAGGGGATCGAGGCCAGGATGTGCGAGATGCAGTTGATGCGCGCGCGTTTCTTGTCGTTGGAGGGCACGATCCACCAGGGGGCAAAGTCGGTATCGGTCATGCGGATCATCTCGTCATAGGCGCGGGTGTAATCCCACCACCGGCGATAGGATTCGACGTCCATCGGGCTTAATTTCCACTGGCGGGTCGGGTCGTCGACGCGCTGGCGGAAGCGCCGTTCCTGTTCCTCTTCGCTGACATCGAGGAAAAATTTGAGCAGCACGATGCCGCTTTCGATCATTGCCGCCTCGAACCGCGGTGCAAGTTCGAGGAAGCGCCGCGCCTTCTCCTCGGTGCAGAAGCCCATGACGCGCTCGACGCCCGGGCGGTTGTACCAGGAGCGGTCGAAGATCACGACCTCGCCTGCCGCCGGCAGGTGCTGGATATAGCGCTGCATGTAGATCTGCGTCTTCTCCCGGTCGGTCGGAGCGGGCAGGGCGACGACGCGGAAGACGCGCGGGCTGACGCGCTCGGTGAGCCGCTTGATCACGCCGCCCTTGCCGGCTGCGTCACGGCCCTCGAACACGATGACGACGCGGGCTCCGGTCTTCTTCACCCAGGCCTGGAGATGGGCGAGTTCGACGTGGAGCCGGGCGAGTTCCTTCGCATAGTCGCCGCTCGACTTCGTCGCCGGCTCATGCAACTGGGCGACTTCCCTGTTCTTTTCCTTGTCCTTATTTTTATTCTTGTCCTTTTTGCCGTTCTTGCCGTTCTTGACCATGCTGCTCTCCCATCTGGCCGTTGCCTGCTTGTTTTCAAAAGTTGCGATGTCGGCGCAGCGGAGGATGGCTCTACTGCGCGGCTCTTTCCGCACCGCTTTTCTCGAAGGCGTCCAGCGCGTCGTCGAGATCCTCGAAGATCATCGTGGGGCCGATTTTCGCGATCACGCCGGCCCGTTCGAGGATCTCGCGCGCTCCGAAATGCAACTCGGCGATCGCAAGCGCGATGCCGCGCCTGCCGAGATCGTCATGAACCTCGTCGAGCATGGCGGCTGCGGAACTGTCGATCTGGGCGATCGCGCTCGCATCCATCACGAACCAGCGAGTGTCCGCGGGCAGCTCATCAATGACGGCGCGCAGGCGCGTCTGGACGTAATCGGTGTTGAAGAACAGCAGGCTGCCCTGGACCATGAAGACGGCAAAGCCGGGCACCGGCCGTGCCGCCGGGTTGCGGTGGAGCTTGTAAAAGCCGTCATGGCCGGCAAGCCTGCCGAGCAGGGCGTCGCGCGGAAACATCGTCTTGTGCAATACGTAGACCAGCGTCGCGGCGATTGCCGTGGCCACGCCTTCCAGAACGCCGAAGCTGATCGGTCCGGACATCGCGATCAGCGCGAAGACGAATTCGACGCGGCTGATACGCCAGATCTCCCTCAGGGCGGAAATATCGATCAGGCTGAGCGCGGTTGCCACCAGCACCGCGCCGAGCGTGGGGATCGGCAGGATGCGCAGGACATCGCCGAGGTACAGGAGAACCGCCATCAGCGCCGCGGCCGCCACGATACTCGCGATCTGCGACCGGCCCCCGACGCTGAAGTTCACCGCTGTGCGCGAGTCCGAAGCCGTGACGGGAAAGGTCCCGAAGAGCCCGGCGGCGATGTTCGCCGCACCGAAGCCTTCGAGTTCGCGGTTCGGGTCGACCAGGTAACCGCCCTTGGCCCCGAAGCTGCGGGCGGCGATGATGCCGGAGCCGAAGCTCACCAGAAAGATGGCGCCGGCGCCAAGCAGGAGCGACTGGAAGGGGAGGCCAGACACCGGCGGCAGCGTCAGCGATGGCAGGCCGCGCGGGATATCGCCGACCACCTTGATGCCGTGCCCTTCGAAATCGAACAGGGCCGATAGCAACACGGCGAGCGCGACGACCAGCACCGGCCCGGGAATGCGCGATTGCATGACGCGCGCCGCCTGCAGGAGTGCGAAGGACACGGCGGCAAGCAGCAGCGACGGCCAATGGATCGATCCGGCCTTGCTGACAAGTTCGAGGACGGGCGCGATCAGGCCGTCACCCTCGATGTCGATGCCGGTGACCCGGTCGATCTGGCCGATCAGGATCGAAAGCGAGATGCCGGCGAAAAAACCGATCAGGATCGGGCGTGACAGAAAAGTCGCGAGCACGCCGAGCCGCACCGCCCGGGCGATCAGGCACAGCGCGCCAACGGCGAGCGCCAGCAACGCGGCCACCGTGACCCGATCCGCGCTGACGCCGGGCACCGCATAGACCGTGGTCAGCACCGCGGCCAGAACCGTCATGGTCGCGGCGTCCGGCCCGACGATCAGGCGCCGCGACGGGCCGAAGAGCGCATAGGCGATGAGCGGCAGGATGCTGGCGTAGAGGCCGGTCTCCGGCGGCAAGCCGGCGATGGCCGGATAGGCGATGGCGCTCGGAAGGCCGACTGCGGCGATGGCGAGCCCGGCGGAAACGTCGTTGCGCAGCCAGCTCGCCTGGTAGCCGGCAAGATTGGCAATCAGTGGCAGGCGAGGGAGGGTGAGTTGCATCCCCGTCACCTCCGGATCAATGGCCCGTGAGCACCAGGGTCTGGACGGGCAAGAGCAGCGCCTGCAGCCGGAGGATCGCCGCATGCACCAGACCGACCGTGTCGATGACATGCAGGTACGCCCAGCGCCACGTGCTGATGCCGGGCTCATGCAGCGCGTCGTGGTTGCTGGTATAGGCGTTGGCAATGCAGCTGCTGCCGGGCGGGATGTCGAACGCCTGGCCCTGGAAGAGCGGCTCCAGATAGGTCGTCAGCGTGCCGGGACGTGCCAGTTGCTGGACGTCGACGAGCAGGTCCGTCGGCCGATACTGGCCAGCGGCGATGACGTCCTGGACCTCGGTGACCACCATCGGAATGATGGCGAAGGGTTTGCCGATACAGGTCGCCTCGGCGATCATTCCGGCCTTCATCACCTGCGCCTCGATCTGGCCGAAGCCGGCGATCAGGCCGATGCGCCGTTCTTCCGGCACGAGGATGCCGGCCGAGCGGATCATCGGATTGACGACGTCGCCGGGTCGAAGCGAGAATTGCTGCACGGTCCCGGCCACGCCGGCGCGCACGGTCGTCTTGTCCAGATCCACCTGTGCCTGGGCGAGCGCTGCCTCGGCGCTTGCCTTCTGCGCCGGCAGCAGCGAGGAGATCTTCGTCTGCAGCGTTTGCTTGTTGGAAACGGCGGCGGCGAGCGCGCCCTTGCGGCCGTCGGCGGCGACCTGCAGTCGCTCGATTTCCCGCCTTGCGACAATGTTGGGATTGCGCTCGTTCAATTCGACCTGGGTCTGCAGTTCGTTCTGAGCCTGGAGATAGGCGCCTTCGGCTTGTGCGATCAGGCCGTCGGCTGAGGCGAGCTCGCTCTCTGCCACCGTTGTCTCGGCTTCGATTTCCACGACGCGCCGGCGTGCGGTTTCAAGCGCCGCCTGCTGCTCGGTATTGTCGAGACGGAAGAGCGGCGCACCGGCCGCGACCTTCTCGTTGGTGCCGACGAAGACCTCCGCGACGCGCCCGTTCGACTCAGGCAGGATCGTGACGGTGCGGAACACGGCGGTGACATTTGTTGTCGAGGGGTGGAAGTAGAAGATCATCGTGATCAGCGACACGGTGAGGATGACGCAGGCGGTGATGCCGTAGCGCAGCTCGAACCACATCGAATAGAGATTGATCTCGCGGCCGATGCGCTTGCCCTGCACATAGCGGCGGAAGAGAAAGTCGGGAAAGATGGTGAGCATCGAGCAGATCAGGAATTCCAGCATGGCTCACCTCCTGCGCTCGATCTTGTCATCGCCCTGGGCGACTTCGAGCGGCACCCATTGCGACCCTTCCGCTCTTGGGGCTTCTGGAGGCGGCGTTTTCGGCGGAGGCTCCGAGGGGGCTGCTCCGTTCTCTTGCCGCTCGCGCGCCTCCCTTTCATCGCGGCGGGCAATCCTGGCGAGCGAGCGCGCCATCGACTTGACCGGGGAGGCAAAGTCCGGAAACTCGATCATGGCAAGCAGCAGCGCGGCGATCCAGAACAGATGATTGTGGGTGAAGAGCGCGATCAGCGCCAGCACGCCGATGATCTGCAGCTGCGCCTTGCTGGCGCCGTGCGCCATGTGTTCGGGCAGCGCGTGCAGGCGAAGGTAGAAGATGCCGACCAGGAAGACCATGAGCAGCACGAAGACGACCATTACATTGAACAGGACGTCCGTCTGTCCCGGCGCGGTGATGAAGACAGGCAGATGATCCACTGCCGCCGGATGCAACGTTTCTGCCATCTCATTTCCCCCGAAACACAGAACACGCCAACGCCCCATCATACGCATTGGACTTGGATTTCATAGCGTTATTGCGGGTGGTCAAAAAGAAAGGGCGGCTTCACGCTACGGGAGGAAAAGGGGGCTGCTGCGCCGGGGTTGTGCCCGTCCGGCTCGCTGAGTGGCCAAGCTAGGGTGGAACAGTGATGGTTGTCGGTTGCCGGCCGGAGTGCAAACCAATGTCGTTGCGACCCTCCAGGGCGTCTACTGCATGTCTCCTTAAATCGACCTCGATTTAAGGACAAAGACATGCAGCAATTCAAGGTGCTACAGCGACCTTTGCGCGTCCGGTGAGACGCGCGTGGCTGTAGTAGCGGAGGGTTTGCCGGACCTGCGCGTCAATTCAGCAAAAAAAACATGCCGATCCGCTCCGGTCCGCATCTTTTTGCCGTGTTGCGCATGCAGAGCAGATCTTCACGGGCGTCACGCGGCGTGATCGTGCGCGGGAACTGCCGGGGGCAGGGCACGTTATCCGGTTTTCGGTTGATTCAAGCCGAAATCATCGTGATCTAGTGCTCGACGTGATTCCGTGTCGCCATTCCGGGGCTTCGAAGGGTGTCGAATTGAATTTTATTGCAAAGTTGACCGCCGTTACGCTTGTCGTCCTCACCGGAGCCATGGCGCTTGCCGGCAACGGACCCGCGAGCGCCCAGCAGGCCCAGCCGGCTCAGCCGGCGCCGCAGGTGCAGCCCGCCCAGCCGGCGCAACAGACCGAACCCACGCAACAGGACCTGCCCGATGACGGCGCAGCGGCTGCCTCTCCGGCTCTCCAGCAGGCGGAGGATCAACTCGCCACAGCCGACCGCGAGCTCAAGCGGCTCAGCGGGCGCGTCGAAGGCGCCAAGGAAGACGATACCTTGCTTGCCGAGCTCAAGGTGCAGGTCGATGCTCTTTCCGGACAGATCCTCGCCGCCACAGTTGCGACGCGGCCGAGGCTCGAAGAAATCAAGGGACGGCTGACCGAGCTCGGCGAGCCGCCCGGCGAAGGGCAGCCGCCGGAAGCGGCAATCGTTACGGAAGAAAGGAAGCGCCTGATCGCCGAACGCGGCGCGATAAACGCGCTGACGGGGCGCGCGGAGAACCTCTCGGTCGAGGCGAGGAAACTCGCCAACGGCATCACGGCGACAAGGCGGGCGCTGTTCTCCAATACGCTGCTGAAGCACACGGAAATCTCGGCGGCGACGCTCGCCGAGGCGGTGAAGACGACGATCGGCGAGACCCAGGCTTTGTCGCGCAGCGTCGGCAGCTGGCTGACCTTTGCGTGGAACTACAAGCGCGTGCCGCTTCTCATCGCGATCTTCCTCTCGCTCTGTGCGGCGCTGATCTTTCTGGCCGGCAGCCGCCGTCTCTTTGCGCCGTTCCTCCGGCACAATGGCGACGAGGAGGAGCCGAACTATTTCAGGCAGCTTTCGGTCGCCTTCTGGTCCACGGTGATCCCGACAGTGTCGGCGACCGCCTTTGCAGCGTCGAGCTACTTTTTCCTCAATAGCTTCAATGTGTTGCGGCCGGATATTGCGCCGATCCTGGCGATCACGCTGGCGGTCGCCGTCGTGCTGCTCTTCATCACCAGCCTCGCTCAGGCGGTGCTGTCTCCGCAGCAATCGAATTGGCGTCTCGTGCGCGTTTCGGATCGCGGCGCCCGCATGCTGTTCATTTCAATCTGCGCCATGGCGGTGGTCAACGTCCTCGATTACCTCGCCGGAAGCATCAGCGAGTCCCTCGGCTCGCCGGTCATCCTGACCGTCGCCAAGAGCTTCGTGGCCTCGATCATCATCGGCCTCATCCTGATGTCGATGGCCTGGATCCGGCCGATGTTGAGGCCGGACGAACCCTACGATGCGCCGGGTCGGCCTTGGCCCCGCCTCATCTGGATTTCGCTTCTTCTCATGGGGGCGCTGCTCATAGCCATCCCGCTTGCCGGCTACGTCGGCCTTGCCCGCTTCATTGCCACGCAGATCATCGTCACCGGCGCGATCCTGGTGACCATGTATATCGGCATTCTCACCGGCAAATCGGTCTCCAAGCAGGGCGCCTTCGCGGAAACCTTGGGGGGGCGCTATCTCGAACGGCGCTTCCAGCTGGAGCAGGTGGGGCTCGACCAGATCGGACTTGCGGCCGGGCTCGGCATCTACGCGCTCGTCGTGCTGTTCTTCATTCCGCTGATCCTCCTGCAGTGGGGTTTCCAGCCCGCCGACATCGAGTCCTGGGCCTATCGCGTGCTGACCGAGATCAGGATCGGCACGATCACCATCTCGCTGGTCGGCCTGCTTGCCGGTGTCCTGTTCTTCGCGCTCGGCTTCGTCGTCACGCGCTGGGTGCAGCGCTGGATCGACGGCAACGTCATGGCGCGCAGCCGCGTCGACGCGGGCGTGCGCAACTCGATCCGCACCGGCATCGGCTATGTCGGCGTCGGGCTTGCCGGCCTCATCGGCCTTTCGGCAGCGGGCATCGACCTCTCGAGCCTCGCGCTCGTCGCCGGTGCTCTCTCCCTCGGCGTCGGTTTTGGCCTGCAGAACATTGTCTCGAACTTCGTCTCAGGCCTGATCCTGCTCGTCGAGCGGCCTTTCAAGGTGGGCGACTGGATCGTCAGCGGCACGACCGAAGGTTTTGTCCGACGCATCTCGGTGCGCGCGACCGAGATCGAGACCTTCCAGCACCAGTCGATCATGATGCCGAATTCGCTGCTCATCAACGCCTCGGTCGGCAACTGGACGCACCGCAACAAGCTCGGCCGGTCGGAGATCACCGTCACCGTCACCTATGCCAGCGATCCGCGCCGGGTCATCGATCTCCTGCAGGAGATCGCCGCCGCCCATCCGATGGTGCTGAAGAACCCGGCGCCGACGGTCGGTTTCACGGCCTTTGGGGACGAGCGCATGACCTTCGAACTGCGCATCTATGTTGCCGACGTGCTGACGGCGGGCAACGTGCGCAACGATATCCGCGTCACGATCTACGAGCGCTTCCGCGACGAAGGCATCGGCGCGCCGTTCCCGCTGAAGATCGAGGATACGACGCCGGAGGACGAGGCGCCGGCCGAGGCCGAGCCCTCGCTCGCGGCAGAGCCCGAGCCTTCTGCCGAACCGGAAGAGGCGCCGGAAACTGCGCCGCGCAGCATCGCCAAGCGCGGTTCCCGCAGGGGATGACGGCTGCTTTTTCCGAGGCAGATACTCAGAGCTCCTCGTCCCTGTGCCTGTCACAGGGATCCAGCCACGGCGCGTCTGCGCCGTGAATGACGTGGCCACCAGTGTGTGAGACGGAGGAGGTGCCGGTCGGGCGCGCGGCGGGTGACCGGCGGCCATACGCGAGGTCGATCCAGAGGAGTCTCCCGCGCCGCCGACGCGGCGCTGCAGGATTCCTGTGACGAGCACAGGAATGAGGTGTGCATTGCGGAACTCGCCATCTCCGCCTGGCATCGATGACCACAAAGCTGCCGCTCAATTGTCAGCAAATCGCCCCGGTACCGCCCCATCGAGCACTCTTAAGCGGTTCATCGTAACCAACTCGTCATCGCGTTGGTGCGAGGCACGAGCGACAGCTGCATGGTCCTCGGATCGTAACGGACCTGGGACAAACCATGCAGCAATTCAAAGTGTTACAGCGACCTTTATGCGTCTGGGAACGACGCGCGGCGCTGTCAGGCGGTATTGCTGCCGATCAAGTCATGCACGTTACAGAGGAATGAACATGATCACTCGTTATAAAACCGTTGCAACGTTGACCGCTGCGGTCTTCGGCATGATGGCTTACAGCCCGGCGTTCGCGTTGGAAGTGGCTCAAGCGCAACAGACGCAGCCGATGCAAGGTCAGCCCGATAGCAGCGGCGGGGCCGTAAGCGATCAGAAGATCGAGGCCTTTGCCGTGGCCTATCTGCAAGTCGACAAGGTCAGGCAGGAGTATTCGGCGAAGATCGAGGCGACAGCGGATGAGACCGCCAAGGACAAGCTGAAGACCGAAGCCAGCCAGCAGATGGTCCAGGCCGTTGAAGCATCTCAGGGCATCTCGGTCGAGGAATACACATCGATTCTGACGGCCGCGCAGAACGATCCGGCTTTGGCGAAGAAGGTTCAGGAGAAGATCCAGAGCTCCGCACCGGCGCAGGCACCCGCGCAGCAATAGCCGGTACGGTACCTACCGCCACAACGCGCATCAAATGGAGTGCCCGCGAAAGCGCGGGCACTCTTGCAAAGTCCAGCGTATCTTTCCGCGCCCGGAAGCCGCGCCGTGGCTGCCCGTCAGTATTTTGACGGAACGTAGAGCTCCAGCGGCAATACCTTGCGCTCATAGTCCGGATTGAACACCCGCTCGGGCAGGGTGATGTCCTCGTGCGGCACGTCGTCGTAGGGGATTTGCTGGAGCAGGTGGTCGATGCAGTTGAGCCGAGCGCGCTTCTTGTCGTTGCCCTCGACGATGTACCACGGCGCTTCCGGGATGTTGGTGCGGGCGAAGGTCTCTTCCTTAGCCTTGGTATACGCCTCCCAGCGCACCCGCGACTGCAGGTCCATGGGCGACAGCTTCCACTGCTTCAGCGGGTCATGGATGCGCACCAGGAACCGCATCTGCTGCTCCTCGTCGGTAATCGAGAACCAGTATTTGACGAGCCTGATGCCCGAGCGCACGAGCATGCGCTCGAACTCCGGCACGTCGTTGAAGAATTGCTCAACCTGGTCCTCGGTTGCGAAGCCCATGACGCGCTCGACGCCGGAGCGGTTGTACCAGGATCGGTCGAAGAGCACGATCTCGCCGCCGGCCGGCAGATGCGGCACGTAACGCTGGAAATACCATTGCGTCTTTTCGCGGTCGGAAGGGGCCGGCAGCGCCACGACCTTCACGATGCGCGGGTTGAGACGCTGGGTGATGCGCTTGATCACGCCGCCCTTTCCGGCTGAGTCACGCCCCTCGAAGATAACGACGACCTTCTCCTTGTGATAAGCGACCCAGTCCTGCAGCTTGATCAGCTCCGCCTGTAGCTTGAGCAGCGCGCGGAAGTATTCGATGCGCGGGATCGAGGGCGGGTGCGCCTTTCGGTAGATCTTGCGGATCTCTTCGGAAAGGGCCGGTTCGGAAAGCTCGAGTTCATAGTCCTCGTCGAGCGTGTCGGCCAGTTCGGCCTCCAGCCAGTCCGGGCCTTCCGTTTCGGTCGTCGACTTGTTCATGTCATCTCTCCGGCGCTGCGGGGCCGCGGCATGATGCGCTTGTGTCGCGTCTTATTCCACAACCGCATGAAAGTAATTTGAACGGCGGGCGGCCACCCGCGCCGGGGCCGCTCGCTCGCCAGGCCATGGGCAGCACTCCAGAACCGTATCACAAGGTTTTGATTTTACTCCCGTCTTTGCCGCCATAGGCTCTTCGTCGCCGGTTTGAACCTGCATCAGGGAGGAGACTATGAATCGCGCAGTTGCACTTTTCGCGGCCGCCTTGGCCTGTTCGGTCGTGTCCGCCCATGCCCAGGACACGAGCATGAGCTTCTTCGTCACCAGCGCCAATCCCGGCAAGGGCGGCGACCTTGGCGGCCTTGCAGGGGCCGACGCCTATTGCGCGCAGCTCGCAATCGCCGGCGGCTCGTCCGGCAAGACCTGGAAAGCCTATCTTTCCACCGATGCGGAAAACGCCAAGGACCGCATCGGCGGAGGCCCGTGGTACAACGCCAAGGGCGAAAAGATCGCCGACGACGTCGCATCGCTCCACAGCGACAAGAACAACCTGACCAAGCAGACCGCGCTCAACGAGAAGGGCGAGGTCATCAACGGCCGCGGTGACACGCCGAACCGCCACGACATCCTGACCGGGTCGAACCCCGATGGCACGGCCGCAGCGGACACCTGCGGCAACTGGACGATGGGTGGAGCGGAGGGTGTGGCAATCGTCGGCCACAGCGACCGCATGGGCCTCGACGAATCCGCCGCGGCCAAATCCTGGAATTCGTTGCACAAGACGCGCGGCGGCTGCACGGTGGAGGCGTTCAAGACCACCGGCGGCGACGGCCTTTTCTACTGCTTCGCCGCGAACTGAGCGGCCGCAGCTCATGCTTCCGCCGCCGGCGCCATGATCGGCAGACCGGCGGCGGAGGCGCTTGTCGAAACTGCTGCTACCACCGCCGACATCGCCGCCATTCGCCGGGGCCTGTCTCGACCATTTTGGCGAAGACCCGGGTGAAGTGGCTCTGGTCGGCGAAGCCGCAACTGCTGGCGATCTCGGTGATCGACAGGTTCGAGTTCAAGAGCAGGTCCTGGGCGCGCTCGATGCGGCGGGCCAGCAGCCACCGATGCGGTGGGGCGCCGGTCGTCTCCTTGAAGGCGCGGGCAAAATGGCTGCGCGATAGGCCGCATTCATGGGCGAGGTCCTCGAGCGCGATTTCGCCGTCGAGATGCCCCATGAGGATCTCCTTGGCGCGCCGCTCCTGCCAGGGCGCAAGGCCACCGCGCTTTGGCCTGTGTGCAGCCCGCATGTCGCCATAGGCGCTGCCGAGATGGGCGAGCAGGGCCATGCCGACATGATCGAGGAACAGCTGGCTGGCCTGTTCGGGCCTCTGTAATGCGGGCAGCAGGCTGCTGCCGAGACTGCGGACGACAACGTCGTCGAGGGGAACGCCCGGCGCAATACCGATTGTGCTCATTCGCGAAACGCCGCGCTCCTCGGCGATCCTGTCGAGCGCCTGGCGCGATATGTAGATCGCCAGGCAGTCGATGGGATCGGCGAGGACGGAGGAATGCTCGCAATTCAGGTCCAGAAGCGTGAACTGCCCGCTCCTGATCGGCGCAATCGTCACCGGGCGACCCTCCACCCAGTAGGGGTGGGGCTCAAGATCGAGCAGTTGCAGACAGACAAGATAGCCGTCCTCCCGTTCGATCCGGCCCAGGCGCCCGCTTTCCCTCTTGTCCCAACTGACGCGCGTGGCGGCGAAGTCCGTTCTTTGCAGTCGCTGGACAAGAATGCTCGGCGGCGATTCGGCCCCGACAGCCTCGCCCAACCGCTCGCCATAAGCTCCGCTGGCCATCCGCGAACTCCGATCATGAGGAATTTCCGGTCGAGCCCAACGCTGTTTTGTTCTCGGGCGCGCCCCGCAAATACATAGCACTTTCGTACAAAACGCAGCAATACGGGCGCTGGCGCGTTTGGGATGCCTGCATAAGCTTGGTGCGTTGTCACTCCCGTAAATCGATTAATCACCTCAAAGAGCGAACACGCCGTTCCCCAGCAAGGAGTCTGCGTTACCATGTCCGGACATGACAAACCCGAAAGCGGGGAAGCGCGATTATCGGGCGGAACAGAGACCGTCCATTACGAACTTTCCCGACGCGACGTTCTACAGATGGCAGCAGGAGCCGCGACGCTAGCGGCCATCCCATCCGGCACGGCGCTGGCCGCATCATCCGCCGCTACTACCGCAAACCAGGAGGGCACGAGCATGACGCCAGCGCGCATACGACTGACCGTCAACGGGAATTCGCGCGAACTGGAACTCGATCCGCGCCAGTCGCTGCTGGACGTCCTTCGCGAAACGCTTGACCTCACCGGCACGAAGAAGGGCTGCAACCAGGGTGCTTGCGGGGCATGCACCATCCTGGTCGACGGCAAGCGGATCAATTCCTGTCTGACGCTCGCGGTGATGCATGACGGCGCCGAGATCACCACGATCGAGGGGCTGGCGAAAGGCGACGAACTCCATCCGCTCCAGGCGGCCTTCATCGAGCATGATGGCCTCCAGTGCGGTTTCTGCACCTCCGGCCAGATCATGTCCGGCGTCGGCTGCATCGCCGAGGGCCACGCCCATTCACCGGAGGAGATCAGGTTCTGGATGAGCGGCAACATCTGTCGGTGCGGGGCCTATCCGGGCATCGTTGCCGCTGTCGCCGATGCCGCCGGGAGGACCTGACCATGCTGCCATTCAGCTACGAAAAGGCCCGCAGCGAGCAGGAGGCGATCGCCGCCGCGGCCGCGGGCGCACGCTATATCGCCGGCGGGACCACGCTCATCGACCTCATGCGGGAGGAGGTGGAGCGTCCCGAACGGCTCGTCGACATCAACGCCCTTCCGCTCGGAGGTATCCGCATCGAAGGCTCCGATCTCGTCATCGGCGCGCTTGCCCGGATGACGGAGGTCGCCGCCCATCCCGACACCTTGCGTCTGCAGCCGCTTGTCGCCGAATCCTTGATCGAAGGCGCATCGCCGCAGTTGCGCAACGTCGCCTCGATCGGCGGAAATCTCCTGCAGCGCGTGCGCTGTCCCTATTTCCGAATGCTCGATGCCCCGTGCAACAAGCGCGAGCCGGGCTCGGGCTGCTCTGCGATCGATGGGCTCAACGGCGGCCACGCCATCCTCGGCGTCAGCGGTCATTGCATCGCCACCCACCCGTCGGACGTTGCGGTCGCGCTGATTGCGCTCGACGCGACGATGAGCGTGCGCGGGCCGGAAGGCGAGCGCACGTTTCCCGTCGAGGATCTCTTTCTGCTGCCGGGCGATACGCCGCATCTCGAACACACGCTGGAGCCGGGCGAACTGATCCTCGACGTGCGCGTGCCGGGCGGCCCCCACAGCCGTCGCGCACGCTACCTCAAGGTGCGTGACCGCGAGTCCTACGAGTTCGCCCTGGTCTCGGCGGCCGTCGCCATGGAAACGGAGGGCGGCGTGATCCGCTCGGTGCGGATCGCCTGCGGCGGGGTCGGAACCCGCCCGTGGCGGATGCGCGCCTCGGAGGCGGAACTGATCGGCAAGGAGCCGTCCCGCCCGGTCTTCGAGGCAGCTGCGCGGCTGGCGGCGGAAGGCGCACGGCCGGCAGCCGGCAATCACTACAAGGTCGAACTCCTGCAGCGGACGATCGTCCGCACGCTCGAAATGGTTGGAGAATTGGCATGACGAACGTCATCGGACAACCGCTTCCCCGCATCGACGGCCGCGCCAAGGTAACCGGCGGCGCGCGCTACGCGGCCGATTTCAACCAGAAGGGCCAGGCCTATGCGGTGATCGTCAGCGCTACGGCCGGCCTTGGCCGCATCACCGAGATCGGCGTCGACGCCGTCTCCGCCATGCCGGGCGTAATTTCCGTAATCAGCCACCTCAATGCGCCGCGCCTTGCCTATGGCGAGCACAAGGGCGTGATTGATCCCGCCATCGGCGAGCGCCTGCATGTGCTGCAGGACGATCAGGTGCGGTTCTGGGGCCAGCCGGTGGCGATCGTCGTTGCTGACACGCTCGACCATGCCGAGCGTGCCGCCGCGGCGCTCAATGTCGGCTACACGGCGGAGCGGCCGGTGGTCGACCCGTCGGGCCTGATCGCGAATGCCGTCGTTCCGGAGGCCGCCAGGAAAGAGGGCGCGCGCACGCTCGCCGACGCCGCGCGGGGTGACGCGGACGCCGCGCTCGCGAGTGCAGAGGTGAAAATCGACGAGAGCTACGACATCGCTCGCGAAAACCACAATCCGATGGAACCGCACGCCACCATCGCGGCCTGGAACGGCGACCGGCTGACGCTCTGGAGCAAGAGCCAGTATGTGGTCAACGAACAGGCCGAGATCGCGGCGATCTTCGGCCTGCCGGTGGAGAACGTGCAGGTGATCTGTCCCTTCGTCGGCGGCGCCTTCGGCACCAGCCTCAGGACGTGGCCGCATGTCACGCTCGCGGCCATCGCGGCGCGCGAGGTGGGCCGGCCGGTCAAGTTGGTGCTGACCCGCAAGCAGATGTTCTACACCACCGGCCACCGTCCGCGCACGCTCCAGCGTGTCGCGCTCGGGGCGGCGAAAGACGGCAAGTTCAAGAGCCTGATCCACGAGGGCGTCGGAGAGACGAGCCGCTACGAGGAGTTCATCGAGGCGCTGACCTCGGTCACGGGCTTCCTCTATTCCTGCCCCAATGTGCGCACCGGCTACCGGATCGTGAAGCTCGACACGGGCACGCCCACCTACATGCGCGGCCCGGGGGAAGCGAGCGGCGTCTTCGCGCTCGAATGCGCAGCGGACGAGCTTTCCTACAAGCTCGGCCTCGACCCGATCGAACTGCGCCGCCTGAACGAGCCTGAGATCGACGAGGCGGCGGATAAGCCGTTCTCGAGCCGGTCGCTGATGAAGTGCTACGATGCCGGTGCCGAGCGCTTCGGCTGGTCGAAGCGGGATCCGAAACCGCGCTCCATGCGCGATGGGCGGCTGCTGATCGGCATGGGTGTCGCGTCCGCGAGCTATCCTGCGTTTCACGCTCCGTCGAGCGCGCTCGCGCGGCTCCTTCCCGACGGCACGGCCGAAATCGAGGTGGCGGCAAGCGACATGGGGCCGGGGACCTACACGTCGATGACGCAGGTTGCCGCCGAGACGCTCGGCCTGCCGGTCGACAGCGTCCGCTTCAGCCTTGGTCGCTCGGATTTTCCGCCGGCTCCCTCCCATGGCGGCTCCTGGACGATGGCGTCCGTCGGCTCGGCGATCTGCGCCGCCTGCATCGCGGTGCAGGAAGAGGCCGCAAGGCGCGCCATCGCCGACCAGCGCTCGCCGGTCTTCGGCGCCTCGATCGATGGGGTCGTGTGGGAGGAGGGGCGTCTTGGCCGTCGCGGCGATACCGCGCCCGGCCAGACCTATGGCGACATTGTCGCGAGTGCCGGCGGACCGATCGAGGCGAATGCATCAGCCAGCCGTGATCCCGATATTGCCAGCCGATATTCCATGCATGCTTTCGGTGCTGTCTTTGCCGAGGTGGCCGTCGATCCCGATGTCGGCACGATCCGGGTGCGCCGCGCGCTGGGCACCTATGGGGCCGGTCGCATCGTCAATCCGCGCCTTGCAGCCAGCCAGTGTACCGGCGGCATGGTCGGCGGTATCGGCATGGCGCTGATGGAGCGAACCGTGCTCGATCAGCGCGACGGCCGTCCGGTCAATGCGCATATGGCGGATTACCTCGTGCCCGTGAATCTCGATATCGCGGACATCGAAGCGCATTTCGTCGACGAGGTGGACCCGCACGTCAACGCGCTCGGCGTCAAGGGTCTCGGCGAAATCGCGCTCGTCGGCATGGCGCCCGCCATCGCCAACGCGGTCTACCACGCGACCGGCATCCGCGTGCGCACACTGCCGATCCGGATTGAGGATATGCTCGCCTGATGACAGAAGACGCATCCGGCCGGTGCCGCCGGCCGGACGTGGAAGTTTCTCGCCTTTGCGCAATTCCGGACGGTTACTGCAGTGCCGTGCGTCTTTTCAGGTGCCACGGCACGCGGTAGTAGCGTAATGGGTTTGGCGGATGCTTTTTCGCCCACGTCACTCAGTTGGCTGTTCCGTACGGCCGCCCCAGGCACCTCATCCCTGTGCTCGTCACAGGGATCCAGCCACGTGCGTCCGCACCGTGAATGGCTCGCTTTTGGGTTTGGAGAGGCTTGACGGGTGAAGGAAGCGGTTCATCGACTTTGCCCGAGCGAAAGCGCAGTCCCGGATCGTCCATCGTTTTCTCCCGCGCCTACAGCGCCGCGCGTGGGACAATCTTAGGCTGGAAAAGCCTGCCACGCCAAGCGACCGCATCGGCTATAACCACTACGCGTTGCACTCTGGCGCCCGCTGCGTGATGATGGCGACGCGATTTTGGTGGAGGCGATACACAGCATGGCGGTAGTGAAACGGCAGGTCGGCCGATGGCGGCGGTGACGGTCGATCCGGAAAAGATCCGCGAGTTCGAGAACGCCGATAGCTTCTACCGGTGGCTCGGCAGCCACCACGACACGGCGGACGAAGTGTGGATCAAGATTCACAAGGTGGGCTCAGGGCTCAATTCGATCACACCCAAGGAAGCGATCGACGTCGTCCTGTGCTGGGGCTGGATCGATGGCCTGCGCAAGGGGCTCGACGACAAGAGCTTCCTCCAGCGCTACACGCCGCGCGGCAGGAAAAGCACCTGGAGCCAGATCAATGTCGACAATGTCGCCCGGCTGATCGAGGAGGGCCGGATGACCGAGCATGGGTTGAGGCAGGTGGAAGCGGCAAAGGCGGACGGGCGCTGGGAGCGCGCCTATGCGAGCGGCAAGGACATGAGGATCCCGGACGATCTGAAGGCCGCCATCGACGCCGAACCCAAGGCCAGGGAAATGCTCGCGAAGCTCAGCGAACAGAACCGCTTTGCGCTCGCATTCCGCACCCACAACATGAAGACCGAAGCCGGGCGGAAGAAGAAGATCGAGACTTTCGTCGAAATGCTGAAGCGCGGCGAGACGATCTACCCGCAGGGGAGGAGATAACCACTCTGCTCAGGTCCCGTCCCGCAACGGCGCTTGGGCACGTAAGGATCGGACTTCGTCTGACAGTGTGGACATGGCGTCGGATGGGAAGGAATTGGGGGGTGATGCACACCTTCAGAAACCGGCAACGCACAGGCAGACGTTTCTCTCGTCTTCTGCCGGCGCTCGTTTTCGCGATGGTGACCGTCATCGCGGTCGCGGCTGCGGCGCAGACCGGTCGTCAGGCACCGGCCAGCGGCCCGGCGGCGGACTTCCCGGATCGCGAGCTTGTCGTCGGCACCAAGGAGGCGCCGCCGTTCTCGATGAAGCAACCGGACGGCAACTGGACCGGCATTTCCATCGAACTTTGGCGGCAGATCGCTCAGGAACACGGCCTCAAGTTCCGCCTGGTCGAAGAGCCATCGGTCCAGAGCCTCGTCGAGGCGACGGCACGGGGCGACTATGACCTCTCGGTCGCGGCGATAACCATCTCGCCCGAGCGCGAGCGCAGCGTGGACTTCTCGCAGCCCTTCTACAACACGGGGCTCGGTATCGCGGTCTCGCTCACCCGGGTTTCGATATGGCGCGAAATCGTCCGGACAATGAGCTCGCTCGGTTTCCTCCAGGCAGCCGGTGCGCTCATCGGCATCTCGTTTCTGGTCGGCGCTCTGATCTGGTTGTTCGAACGCCGGCACAACGAGGAATTCGGCGGCAGCGCAGCCAAGGGGCTCGGCGCCAGCATCTGGTGGTCCGCCGAGGTGATGACGCAGGCCAGTACCGGTCACCGCGGCCCGAGAACGCTCGCGGGACGCGCGCTTGCGATCATCTGGATGGTGGTCTCGATCATAACCATCGCCGTCTTTACCGCGAGTGTGACGTCGGCGCTGACGACGCGACAGATCCGCGGCGTCGTGAACGGTGTCGATGACCTGCCCGGCGTGCGTGTCGGTGCATTGGCGGGATCGGCAACGCTCGGATTTCTCGACCGGGAACGCATCGCGCACCGCGATTTCGACCGCGTCGAGGACGGGCTGAGCATGCTGATGTCGGGCTCGATCGATGCCTTTGTGTACGACAAACCTTTGCTTGCGTGGCTTGTCGCACAGAAGTTTTCGAATTCGGTCGGAGTCCTCGATGTGACTTTCGAACCGCAGAGCTACGGCATTGCCATGCCGACGGGGAGCCGTTACCGCAATGCGACCGATGTGGCCCTCCTTGAAGCGATCCGCAGCGAAAAATGGAAGCAGACTCTGTTCAACTATCTTGGCGAGAAACGCTGAACGCGCACCAAGGTCCAGTCGTCGCGCCGTAACGCCTTGAATTGCCGCATAATTTATCCGATTCCGATTTGCCGGATTATGCAGTAAGCTTGCCCGCGCTACTGCATGTTTTCTTAGATCGTAGCCGATTTAAGGATAAGACATGCAGCGGTTCAAAGTGCTGCAGCGTCCTTTGCGCGTCTGTTTGGACGCGCGGCGCTGTAGGGGGGCGGATGCTGCATGACACGCGCGCAGCAGGTGGGCGTCATTATCGGCTTGGCGATTGTAGCGGCTCTGACCATGCTGCGGGCAAGCGATCCGCCGTTGCTGCGGCTCGCCCGCAATCTCACATTCGACGAGTACCAGCGTATCAAGCCGCGCACCTTCGAGAACATGCCGGTGCGGATCGTCGACATAGATGAGGCGTCGCTCCGGGAGCTCGGTCAGTGGCCGTGGCCGAGAAATCGCATCGCCGCCCTGGTTGACCGGTTGTCGGAGATGGGCGCGTCGGCGATCGCATTCGACATTCTCTTTGCCGAGCCCGATCGCCTGTCGCCGCGCAACGTGGTGCGCGACGTTGGCGGGATCGACCCGTCGCTGCTTCGTCAAATGCCCGACAACGACGAGATCTTCGCCCAGGCGATCGCGGACAGACCTGTCGTGCTGGGCTTCGGCATTTCCAACGAAGGGAACTATCGCCCGCCGGTGAAGGCCGGCTTCGCCTTTACCGGCGAAAGCCCCTTCGGCGCGCCTCCGCATCTTAAGGCGGCGACGCCACTCAGGCCACAACTCGAGGCCAATGCCGCCGGTATCGGCCATATCAGCCTCAATCCCGGCGCGACGTCGGCGGTCGTGCGCGCCGTTCCGCTATTTCTAAGCGACGGCGAACAGTTCTATCCGAACCTCGCGCTCGAAGCGCTGAGGGTGGCGCAGGGCGCCTCGACCTATGTGCTCGCCGCTGCCCCGGAGGTGACGGATACCTTGACGGACGCCAAGATCGGGGACTTCGTGGTTCCGGTGACCGCGGCCGGAGAGCTCTGGCTCTATGTCAGCCCGGACAGGGTGGAACGCTACGTCTCGGCCAGGCACGTGCTCGCCCCCGCTGGGGCGCCGCCGGAGGTGAGGTCTGCCATCGAGGGCAGTATCGTGTTTATCGGCACGTCGGCGGCAGGATTGCAGGACATTCGCACGACCGCCCTCGGGCAGAACGTTCCCGGCGTCTCGCTGCACGCGCAAACGGTGGAGCAGATCCTGTCCGGCCATTTTCTCTCGCGCCCGGACTGGGCGGATGGCCTCGAGATCCTGTCCATTGCCGTCGCCGGCACGCTGCTCGTGGTGCTCACCACCTTCGTCAGCCCGGCGGTCGCGCTCGCCTGCGGCCTGGCCATCACCGCGCTTGCCCTCATCGCCTCCTGGCTCGCCTTCCTCTATGGCGGGCTGCTTTTTGATCCACTGGCCCCGATCGTCAGCGCGTCGATCACCCATTTCGCGGCCACCGCATTCCGCTTCCTCGTCACCGACCGCGAGCGTCGCGCGGTCCGGCGGGCCTTCGGCCAGTATCTTTCGCCGTCGCTGCTCTACCGCATCGAGCACACGCGCGATGCGCTGCGCCTCGGCGGCGACGACCGCGAGCTGACCGTGATGTTCGTCGACGTCCGGAATTTCACCGAAATCAGCGAACGGCTGGCGCCGACCGCCGTCGTCGGCTTCTTGAACACGCTGCTCGATGCGCTGAGCCGCCACGTGATCGCCAACGAAGGCACGCTCGACAAGTTCATCGGGGATTCGATCATGGCATTCTGGAACGCCCCCGTCGACGTCGCCGGACACCCGGGCAAGGCCGTTCGCGCGGCGCTTGGCATGCGCGAGACGCTGCTCCGCCTCAATGCCGACGACGCCTTCGGCTTCGGAAAGGAGCAAGCCATCGCGATCGGGGTCGGCATTCACACCGGCATCGCCTGCGTCGGCAACATGGGCGCCGAGGCCCACTTCAACTACTCCGCCGTCGGCGACACGGTCAACGTCGCGGCGCGAATAGAGGCGTCGTGCAAGGATGTCCACTTCGACATTCTGGTGTCCGAGGAGACCGCGAAGGTGCTGCCGGGCCATGCCCTGCTCGAGGCGGGGATGCTGGCGCTCAAGGGAAAGAGCACGCGGACAAGGCTCTTCGCCGTCGTGGGCGACGAAAAACTCGGCGCTTCCGCCGAATTCGCCGAACTCAGATGCCTCCATCTGAAACTTATCGACGCCCTGCGGGCCCGTGTGCCGAACCGCAAGATCCTGAACGCGGCAAAGCTCAAGGCAGCGACGCTCCCGGGGCTGACGGAGTTCTACCGACGGATATCGCGCCGGGCCGACCACTTCGCAGATCACGGCAAATCAGGATTGGCCGAACGAGTCTAACCCTTTGAAACTATGCAATTGCGGACGGAAAACCGTTACGCACTTTTCCTGGAATTGCTAACCGTTGTTGCGGCTGCCGTCTCGCGGCCGGTCCTGGTCTTGACGCGGCTTCTCCGGCTTATCCGGGCGCGGCGTCTCTGGCTTGTCCGGCTTTGGAGGCGGCTTGTCCGGTTTGTCCGGCTTTGGAGGCGGCTTGTCCGGTTTGTCCGGCTTTGGAGGCGGCTTGTCCGGCTTGTCCGGCTTCGGAGGCGGCTTCTGCTGCTGCGCCTGCTTTTTCTCGGGCTTGAACCGCTCGGGCTGTGTTGGCGGAATTGGGAGCGCCGCACGAATGCTGCAGCCGCCGCCGACCCAACCCAGCCCGCCGGAAAGCTGCTGGTTGCCGGAAAGGAACGGCAATGCTCCCTCGTTCCCAAGGGCCTCCAGGATGCGGCGGTTGACGCGGCGCGTGTCGGTGACGTTGCCGTTGCGGTTGGCAACCACGCAGTCGCAACGCCTTGTCAGCTGTTTGCAACCGCCGGGGCCGCAGAAACTGGCCTCTCCGTTGAGCAGAACGAGAGCCGTCGTTCCGTCGCCGCCGACATAGAAGTCGAAGGCGGTGCCGCGGACGCCGATCGTTCCGGCCGGCGTCAGGATCTCGTAGGCAGTGCTTTTCGACTTTCCGCTGACCCAGCGGAACGTGCCCTTCGTCGCCCTCAGGCTGAGCTTCTGCAAGTTGTTGGAGTCGTCGAAGACGAATTTGTCGATGACGACCGACGAGCCCCAGCCGACCGCCAGTTTGGTGCCGTCGCGGAACACAAATTGTCCCAGCCCGGATTTCGAGGTGAGAATCCGTTCGTCCCGATAAACCGGGTCTTTGACCGCCAGCGGACCGCCCGCACCTCTGACTTCAGTCCTGATCCGAACCGCTTCACCGATCGCTTCAGCGGCCATTGACACCGGACTGTAAAAAATCAAGCCGAGTGCAACGATTGCAGCGCCACGCAAATAGGACATGGCACCCCTCCTGGATCACGGCGACTTTGGATTGAAACAATCTGTAGTCGTTCTGCGTGATCACTCGTCAGAGCGGGGATTTACTGAAATATTTGAGGCATTTGTTCTTAGGCCCCGCTCGCAATTGCTTAACTATTTACCATGCGACAGGGCAGGGTGTCTCCTAATCCGTTCGGATTACCAGTCACGCAGGCCAAAATAAAAATCGAAAAATCGTCGGCAAATCAATGCTTTACGGACCGCATCGGGTGGCCCGGCGCGATTGGGCCGGTGCTCCCCCCGCATGAATTCCCCGCGCCGATCCGCCGTTCAGGAGGCATTCAGCCGTCCGGAGATAAAAAGCATGCAATTCGCCTCGCTCAGGTTTAGGCTGGCGCGGACTGAAGAGGGGGCCGGAGGTCGCGACACGACGCGGCGGCCGGCAGTATAGGGGCGGCGCTCAGGCAGCGCCGGTGGGCAATGAAGACAACTCTGATTGCGGTGCTTTCCGGCATTCTTATGACGGGAACGGCTTTTGCTGCGTCCGTGACGAACAAGGACGGCGACACCGCCGTGCTGGTCGTCGTCGAGGGCGAGAGCCGGATGGAAGTTGCGATCGGATCCGGCGCGACGGAAATGATCTGCCCGAGCGGCTGCTTCGTCACGGCGCCGAGCGGCGACCGCATCGGCCTCCAAGGCGACGAAACGATCGAGATCCTCAACGGCTCCGTGTTGTTCAAATAGGCGATCGTCGCCGCGCTTTGCGCGATCAAGCGGTCTTGCGGCGTCGGCGCGGGAAACTCTTGCAATTAATTAGACGTGCGCCACGTGCCGTCTCGAAGGAGGCGGCACCGCGCGCCGTCTCCTTACCATCGACATCTCTACTGCGCCGCGCGTCTTGTCCGACACGCAAAGGACGCTGTAGCACTTTGAGTTGCTGCATGTTTTCATCCTTAAGTCGGCTCCGATTTAAGGAACATGCAGCAGGGCGCGTCTGCGCGATGAGCCGCGTCTAGGCGTGATGGCCGCTGACGGCCTTGAGCAGTTCGCCCGTCATTTCCCGGCTGCTGCTATGGGAAATATCGCCGAGCGACAGCATGCCGACCATGCGCTTGTCGTCGTTGATCACCGGCAGCCGCCGAATTTTCTTTTCCTCCATCAGCCGGATGGCGTCCTCGAGGGATTCGCTCGTGCGGCAGAAGACGATCTGGTTCGTCATGACGTCGCGCACCGTGAGCGCGTCGAGATCATGGCCGTTGGCGAAGGCGCGCAGCGCCATGTCGCGATCCGTGACCATTCCGATCAGGCGGTCGTTTTCGCCGACGGGCAGGGCGCCGATGTCCTCGTCCTTCATGATGTGCGCCACCGTGCGCAGGTCCGTATCCGGCGAGATCCAACGTACTCCAGAATGCATGGCTTCCGAAATTTTCATCGTAACCTCCCTTGTTCGGCAAAGGCGAAGCATAGGCGGAAATCATGGCTAATCGTTGATATCGGTCGGATTCTCACAAGGGCGGGACCGCCCGCGCCATCGGCGGAGCGGTCCCGAAAGGGTCGGCGCGGTCGATGAGCGCTCCGCTCAGGTCAGGTTTCTCCGCCGCTCCAGTTCCGCTTCAGTCGGCTGCTCGAACTCGAACGAGCCGGTGACGATCTCGCCGGCGCGCACGTATTTGTTCACGGTCACTCCAGAGCCGGAGACCTTCGAACTGACGAGCTTCAGCGCCATCGGGGAGGCGCCGTCGCCAAACAGTTTCTTGCCCTTGCCGAGCACGACCGGGAAAATCGACACATACATCTCGTCGACGAGATCATTGCGGAAAAGCGTCTGCAGCAGGTCGGTCGACCCTTGCGTCAGGAGATCCGGCCCGTCCTCGCTCTTCAGCTTCCGGAGCGTCGCGACAACGTCGCTGCCGAGGGTCTGGCTGTTCTGCCAGCCGAGCTTGAAATCCGGATTGCGCGTTGCGACAAATTTGGTGATGCGGTCGAACAAGGTGCCGATCGGATCGTCGGCGCCGGCATAAGGCCAGTGCGCCGCGAAAATGTCGTAGGTCTTCCTGCCGAGCAGAAGATCGAACGGCTTGGCAAACATCTCGTCCACTGCCGCACCCATCGTCTCGTCGAAATAGGGGGCCACCCAGCCGCCAAACTTGAAGCCGCCGATCGGGTCCTCCTCCGGCCCGCCCGGCGCCTGCATCACTCCGTCGAGACTTACAAATGCACCAACAACGATCTTTCTCATTGCGTTCTCCTTCGTGATCCTTGTGTCAGTATCTACAGCGCCGCGCGTCTATTCAGACGCGCAAAAGGACGCTGCAGCACTTTGAATTGCTGCATGTTTTTATCCTCAAATCGGCTGCGATTTAAGGAAACATGCAGTAGGACGCCCGGCGGCGAATGAAACCGACACGGCTCGCGAAAATATTGCGAGCGCATCTTCGGTAGCGGAGCTCCGCGAAGCGCCTATTCCTTCCGCGGCGGCTGGGCGTAGTCGGGAATCATGAAGCGCCGGCGATAGCTTCCCGGCGTCAGTCCGGTGACGCGCTTGAACAGGCGGCGGAAGAAGGCCGGGTCCTCGTAACCGACCTGCCAGCTGATCTCATCGACTGGGGCTTCCGTCCGTTCGAGCCGGCGCTTGGCATCCTCGATCCTCAGGCGCTGGACATAGGCGATCGGGCTGAGGCCGGTGGCGCCGGTGAAGCGGCGTTTGAAGGTGCGTTCGGCAAGCCCGGCGCGGAGGACCATCTCCTCCAGCGGATTGGCGACCGAGAAATGCGTTGCGATCCATTCTTGCGCCGTCTGGATCGCGACGTCGCCGTGGTCGTTGCGCCCCTCGAAGACGATGTAAGGTGCGAGCCCGTCCTGATGCCATTGCAGAGCGAAATAGCGGGCGACCGCCTGGGCCGCCGTTGCTCCGGCGTGGCGGGCGATCAGATAGAGCACCAGATCGTGCCAGGTCATGGAGGCGCCTGAGGTAATCAACTCCTCGCGGTCCCCGGCAACGACCAGCACGCGCTCGGGGTGGATCGTCACCTTCGGGAAGGCGTTGTGAAAGGCGTGGGCATAGCCGAAATGCACCGTGGCATCGACGCCATCGAAAAGCCCCGTCTCGGCAAGCAGGAAAAGGCCCGAGCAGGCCGAGCACAGGAGCGCGCCGCGGCGATGCATGGCGCTCAGCCAATCGACCAGTTCCGGATGCCGGCCTGTCTGCCAGCCGTCCGGCCCGAGCAGGACCGAGGGGACGATGACGATGTCGGTGGTTTCGATGGCGGAGATGCCACGCTGCACCATCACAGGCACGCCGCTGGCGAGTTCCAGCGGGCCGGACCACAACCCCACGATCTCGACCCGGAACGGCGGCGCGGGAACCGATGCCTGGCCGGGAGACGGCAGGATAGCAAAGGCGTTCATCACGTCGAAGATGCCGCTCAGCGTCGACACCACGGCCTCGGGAATGGCGATGAGGCTCACGTGAAGCGGGTTCGATCCGGTCTCGGCGGTGTTGCGCGGCATCTCGAATCCCATCGGACGGGTGGCGCCACGTCGGCAAACGAGTTCTACCGCGGCACGGCTTATGGCGCAAATGGCCCGGTTCCGGACAATTCCGCTCTGCCGCTCGGTCACATCAGATGCGATCCTCTGCAAATCCTTGGACCTTCAGACCGATGACAGGAGCAAGAACATGGCAAACGTAGAAAATAACAAGATCGACCAGGCGAAGCTCGATGCGATCGTCTCGCGGGCGATCGGCGATCTCTCGGCGGGTTACGGCGGCGTGATGGTGAGCCTCGGCAACCGCCTCGGCCTCTACAAGGCGCTGGCCGGCGCCGGCCCGCTGACCTCGAATGAACTGGCGAACCGTGCGGATTGCGCCGAACGCTATGTGCGCGAATGGCTCGGCTCCCAGGTGGCAGGCGGCTATGTGACCTACCATGCCAGCAGCGGCACTTACGAGCTCTCGCCGGAGCAGGCGCTTGTGCTGGCCGAGGAAGACAGTCCTGTCTTCATCCCCCATGCCTGGGCCGTTCCTGCGTCCATGTGGGCGGACGAGAACAAGGCGGTGGAGGCCTTCCGCAGCGGCAAGGGCATTGCCTGGGGAGATCACGACGGCCGGCTTTATTGCGGCGTCGCGGCCTTCTACAGGAACGCCTACAAGGCCAGCCTGGTGGCCGAGTGGCTGCCCGCTCTCAGCGGCGGCATCGAGAAGAAGCTAAGGACCGGCGCGCGTGTCGCCGATGTCGGGTGCGGGCACGGGCATTCGACGGTGCTGATGGCAAAGGCCTTTCCGGCATCACGCTTCCATGGCTTCGATATCCACCCGGAATCGGTTGCTGAGGCGCGCAAGGTCGCGGAAGAAGCCGGCGTTTCGGATCGGGTCACCTTTGCGAGCGCGCGCGCGGACAGTTACCCGGGCGCGGACTACGATCTCATCTGCTTTTTCGACTGCCTCCATGACATGGGCAACCCGGTCGCCGCGGCGGCGCATGCGGTAAAGGCGATTGCAGGCGAGGGGTCGGTAATGCTGGTGGAGCCCTTTGCCAATGATCGGGTCGAAGACAACGTGTCGCCGGTCGCCCGGATCTACTACGCAGCCTCCACGACGATCTGCTGCGCCCATGCGATCTCGGACGGCGGCCATCTGGTGCTCGGCGCCCAGGCCGGCGAGGCACGGCTCGCGGACGTCTTCCGCAAGGCCGGCTTCAGCCGCTTCCGCCGGGCGCTGGAGACGCCGTTCAACCTGATCCTCGAGGCGCGGCTCTGAAACGATACTGTCTTGTGGCGCGCCGAGCGGCGCACCACAAGACAGACAATTGGCAGCTGGACGCGCCGTCGCAAACATCTCACTATGCCCGCCATGACCTCTTCGCAGGATTTGATATGCCGGCCCTATCGCCAGCTTGCGCGCAATGCTCGTCTCGCCAATGCGCGGCTGGATCGCGCCTGCATGGCGCTCAACCCCGGTGAATGGGAGGCGTCCCGAACATCGTTCTTCCCGTCGCTCAAGGAGACGATGGTCCATCTTCTGAATGCCGATCGATACTATATCGACACGCTGCGCGGCGAACGGCGCGGCCTGGCGAGACCGCCGGGGAGCCGCGCCACGGCGGACGAATTTTCGATCGAACGGGCAGAGGTCGACGAATGGCTGGTCGATTTCAGCGAGAGCCTGACGGCAGAGGAACTTTCACGCGAGATCAGCATTCCCTGGCCGGAAAGGACAATCGCCGAAACCGTCGCCGATACGCTGCTTCACGTTTTCATGCACGGCCAGCACCACCGCGGCCAGATCCATTCGATGCTATCGGGAACGAGCGTCCCCCCACCGCAGATCGACGAATTCATCCTTACCGACAACGGCGCGGCGCGAGCTGAGGACCTCAAGGCAATGGGTTGGACCGAAGCTCAGCTGACGCGATAGGGCGACCGACAGCCTCGTAGCCGCGGACCGTCTCGCAGCCTTTGCGCTCGGCCCCAAGGCGTCCTATTGTAGGACTGTCGTCCGTCGCTCGGGGGCATTGATGTCGGCACGGCCTTTCTCGAAGATTTCCGCGCCGTTCAACGGGCTGCTCGCAGCGGTTGGGCTGGTGGCGGTTGCTGCGCTTACCACACCGGATATCACCGAGCGGGTGAGGCTCGGCCTGCAGGTCCTGCTCGTCGGTATCTGGGGTGTCTATGTCCTGCAACTGATCGAGACGCTGGTCGTGCGGCGCGCGAAAGGTCGCCAGGACAGCACACCGGCGGTCGCCATCGATGTGCTGGCCGTTCTGGTGCCTATGGCCGGCTTCCTGTTCGCCTCCACCCGCAATCAGGACCTTTTCTGCGCCATCTGGCTCTTTAAGCCGCTCAGAAATTCCACGTTCTTCCGGCTGATGGGCAGGGTGATTGTCAACGAGGCGCGAAACCTGATTGGCGTCACATCGGTCTTCGGCCTCGTGCTGTTCGCTGCGGCGCTCGCGGGGTATATCATCGAGCGCGACGTCCAGCCGGATAAATTCGGCAGCATTCCGCAGGCGATGTGGTGGGCCGTTGTCACGCTGTCGACCACCGGTTACGGCGACGCGATCCCGCATAGTTTCGCCGGCCGCGTGCTGGCCGGGCTGGTCATGATGTGCGGCATCGGCATCTTCGCGCTCTGGGCCGGCCTCCTTGCAACCGGCTTCTACGCCGAAGTCCGTCGCCAGGACTTCGTGCGCAATTGGCAGCTGGTCGCCGCCGTGCCGCTGTTCCAGAACCTCGGCTCGTCCGCGCTGGTCGAGATCGTCAGAGCGCTGAGGCCGCGTGTCGTGCCGGCCGGCGCCGTGATCTGCCGCAAGGGCGAGGCGGGCGACCAGATGTACTTCATCGTCGAGGGCCGCGTTTGCGTCGCGACGCCGGACCCGATCGAGCTCGGCCCCGGCAGCTTTTTCGGCGAGATGGCGCTGATCAGCGGTGAGCCCCGCTCGGCGACCGTCAGCGCCACGACCGAGGTCTCGCTGCTGTCGCTGCACGCGGAGGATTTCCAGATGCTGTCCGCCAGCAACCCGGACATCTCTGACATCATCCGCAAGACCGCGCTCGAACGGCGCAGCGCGATCCCGAAGGCTTGATGGAACCGGATTCGGCACTGTGCCTTCCCGCGACACGTGCTACGGTCACGCTTCGTCTCAGCGACGCAACGGGGGAACGATCCGATGGCAGAACCGACAGGTCCGCTGCGGCCCGGAGATCCGGCGCCCGGCTTCGCGCTGCCCGCCGCGAATGCCGAAGGGATAGTCTCCCTCGACAGCCTGCGCGGTCGCCCGTTTCTGATGGGTTTCTTTCGCGGGCTGCACTGCCCGTTCTGCCGGCGCCAGGTGAAGCAGCTTGCCCGTGTCCAGCCTGTGCTTCACGCCACCGGGGTCGAGACGCTCGCCGTGATCAACACGCCTGTCGAGCGCGCGCGCCTCTATTTCCGCTACCAGCCGACGCCGGTAACGCTTCTTTGTGATCCCGATTGCCACACGCACAGGGCCTTCGGCCTGCGGCGCGTCGAGTTCCTGGCCGATGGCAGCGACGAAGCGGCGGAATGGCCGTCCCGCGCGAAGGTCGAGCAGTTCCAGGCGGCGCGAATCAATCCGACCGGCGAGCTGCCGCAGGCGTTGCAGCCGATGGAAGCCAACGGCGTGCTCAACGCCAAGGATGGTTTCGAGCCGGACGAAACCGACAATGCGATCTTTGCAAAGCACGGCACGCAGCTCGTCGGGCACTTCCTCGTCGACGCAGCCGGCATCATCCACTGGGCTCAGCTCGAGGCGCGCGAGGGACCGGACGGCCTCTGCACCTTCCCGACCGCGGCCGAGATCATCGCGGCCGCCGACAATCTCGGACACTGACTTTGCGGCGCGTGTTTTGGAGCAATTTCAGGAAAAGCGTCTAACGGTTTCCGTCCGGAATTGCGGCATTTCAAAGAGTTAGATCTTCTCAGTGAAACAATGAAATGATCTAAGTCGGATCCTTTTCGTAAGTCCTTATCCCCTCCGGCAGTTGCACCCAGGAATGTCTGCGGCAGTCATAGACCGAATCTTCGGGCGGCGGAAAGCTGGGGTCGGCGAAGGCGCCGACGGCGACCGCCACCGAGGACTCTTCGTACCCCTCCTCGGTGTGGAAGAGGTTCGTCCCGCAGACGGGGCAGAAGCGGAACCTGAACCGCGCACCCTGATCGCCGACGCGCACATATTCGGTCGCGGTGCCGGTGACCTCGTAGGGTACGGCGAAGGCCGCGAGCGCCGCAAAGACGCTGCCCGTTCGGCGCTGGCAGGCGAAGCAGTGGCAAACGCCGACGCCGAGCGGTTCGCCCCGGACTTCAATCCGCAATTGCCCGCAGGCGCAGGAGGCTGTTCGGGAACGCATGGCGCACCTCGTGGGGCGTTGTTCTCAGCCTATTCAGGGCCAAGAAGATGCCCGTGATTAGATATGACCTCAATCGTCGTCGTCATGGTAGCGTTCGCGAAAGCGTCGGTCGTCGGAGTAGTCGTCATCGCGATATAGCCGGCGTAGAAGGTAGCGCTGACAACGGCCATCTTCGCAGTGGGTTTCAACGACCCGTTCGCTGACGATGCCGTTGTTGGACGAACTGTTCGAACTCGAATTCGACGATTGGCTCCCGGCCACCGCCGCGCTGGCAGTTATCGTCACGGCCGCAAGCAGGACAAGCTGGATGCGCATATCGCTCTCCTTCCATCGCCGTAATATTCAGCCACCGCGCCTGAATTGGTGATGAACGGGGCGGCGCTGTAGCAGCGTCTGCGTTCACGGGATCGCGAAAATGCTGATCTCGTTGGTGATGCCGCGAAGCGTGACATTGTGCGACATGGGATTGAGGCCGCGGTCGCTGAGGAGTCTCGATGCGCGCGGATCCTCCACCACCGAACCGGTGGCGAAGATCTCGCGCGAGGTGGCGAGATGCTGGACGCGCGAGGCGATGTTGACGGTCTGGCCGAAATAGTCCTGACGCTCGTTGAGGTTAACGGCGATGCACGGCCCTTCGTGGATGCCGATCTTTAGCAGCAGGTCCTCGCTGCCGCGCTCTTCGTTGAGTTCGCGCATCGCATCGCGCATCCGCATCGCCGCTGCAACTGCCCGGTCCGGTGTCGGGAAGGTCGCCATCACCGCATCACCGATCGTCTTGACGACCGCGCCGGCTTCGGCCGCGACGATTTCGTTCAAGACAGCGAAATGCGTTCTGACGAGATCGAAGGCCGCAAGGTCGCCGACACGCTCGTAAAGCTCGGTCGAGCCGCGGAGGTCCGTGAAAAGGAAGGTGAGGCTGGTGATTTTCAGCCGCTGGTCGACGTCGATCGTGTCGGTGCGATAGAGATCGCGGAACGTCTGGTTGGAAAGCAGGCGCTTGGCCGTCAGGAAGGGCCGGCGGCGGCCGAGCATGCCGTGGAGCGCGTCGTTCGCGATGCAGACCGAGGGCAGGGTGCGCACTTCGGCGTGGTTCTCCACCTGGATCCTGAGCGGCCCGGGCTGGAGGCGCAAGGTCTCGCCGTGGCGGTGGCCGCGGTCAAAGACCAGGGCGAGGTTCCTTCGCTCCTTGGTCGGCTCCCCGGCCACCTCGACGAATTGCGCCGCGTGCGTCACAGGCTCGAAGATGATCACGAATTCCGCCGGAAGCTGCAGCGCGATGACCGCCTTGTCGCCGGGCGGCAATTCGAGCGCCTCGATCATGAACTCGTCGACCCTGTCTTCATAACCCTCTTCGGGCAAGTCGACGCCCGAGCCCCAGTAGATCTGGCGGAAATATTCGGCCGGCGGCAGCTCGTGCGGATTGTGGGCCTCGATGTGGCGCACACGCGGGCTCACGGTGAAGGTCACCTCAACCATTTCGTCGAGCGTCGGCTCGTAGCCGGCGGCACAGAGCGCGCAGGTATATTCCTCCTGCTGCAGGGACTTGAGCGAGGTATTGGCGTCGAGCACGCCGCCACAACCCGGGCAGAGCACGTTCCAGGACAGTTCGAAGATGCCGTGATGGGACGCATGGAGGAAGGCCGCGATCGTCTGCTCCTCGTTGAGCCCCTCGGCTCGCGCGAACGCGAGCGCGTTGATGCGGCAGAGCTTGCGGTCCGGCGCATCCCGCACGAACCGCTCGAAGGCATCGACAATCTCCGGCTTCACCGACTGGCGCAGCGCATCGAACAGAGTCTGAGCTTCATTCATCGCGCTATTCTATACGGAATTCGGCGCGTGGTCAGGGGATTTGATCGGGCGCCGTGCAGACCTTGGCGAAAAGCTGTCGAAATCTTGCTGTCGACGGTACCTGGCGTGCTAAGCGCGACGATGCTGGCGGTTCGACAAGTATATATTTGGTTATACTAATTGAAATTTTGAAGTAAAGTAATTAGTGTGTTGTTTTCTAAAGGTATGTTTCAATCATGTATGGCGTTTCAACTGAAAATACAGTAATGAGCTCTCGCAGTTATATTTTTGGGCTGGGAGAGCGCAACATGACCACTATCGTGGGTACTGCCGGAAATGACGCGTTACTAGGAACCGACGAGAAGGATCGCATCTGGAGCCTCATCGGGGACGATGAGATCGACGCGGGTGAGGGCGACGATCTCGTCAACGCTGGCGCAGGAGACGACCGTCTGACGAGCGGGGCCGGCTACGACCGCCTCGACGGTGGCGAGGGCGACGACCAGATCGCCCTGATCGGCACCGGCGGCGCGGTTACCGGCGGGGCCGGCCTCGATACGCTGGTGGTCGACCTCTCCAGCGTCAGCACCACGGTCCGGTTCAGCGGCGAGCACGGCCACGGCGTCATCGGCTACAACACGTCCAATTGGGACCACATCTTCTTCAACCGTATCGAGAGGCTCGTGCTGACCACCGGAAGCGGCGACGACCGGATCTTCGGGGCCGCCTCCGACGACGTCATCTCGACCGGGGCAGGAAACGACATTATCGGTCCTTACGGCACCGACCTCGACGACGGCACCAGCATGTTCGGCGACGACGCGATCGACACGGGCAGCGGCGGCGACATCATTGTCGACACGAGTGGCGCGAACCGCATCTACGCCGGCGACGACAGCGACAACATCGTCACCACTCTTTCCTCAGCGGTAATCGACGGCGGGAACGGCCGGGATACGCTCACGCTGGCCGACGAAGGAAGGACCGAGGACGTGACCGTCGATTTCGCGCAGGGCTTTGCCTCGACCGGTACGCGGATCAGTGGCATCGAGGTCGCCACCGTGGATCTCGGCAGTGGCAACGATACGCTGATCGGCGGAAATCTGTCCTCGCTGAGCGCCCACATGGGCGAGGGCGACAACTACGTGTTCGGTAGTGGCGGGAGGGACTACATAGCTTCCGGAGGTGGTGATGACGCCCTTTATGGCGGCGCCGGCGACGATATCCTGATCAGCGTCGGCGGCAATGATGTGCTGATGGGCGGCGCCGGCAACGATGAGATCCACGACGCGGGAACGAGCTTCGACGACGGCGAGACGATCATCGACGGCGGCGCCGGCGATGATCTGATCCTGGTGAGCGCTCCATCCGGCATCATCGATGGCGGGCAAGGAAACGATACGCTCCATGTGACGCAGCCGCTTCCGGGGACGACCAGTTTCGACGCGGCGACCGGCATGCTCGGCAAGACGCTGATATTTACCAACATCGAGACGTTCCAGGTCGAGGGTGGTTCCG
Source organism: Sinorhizobium chiapasense (assembly GCF_036488675.1). Lineage (NCBI taxonomy): Bacteria > Pseudomonadati > Pseudomonadota > Alphaproteobacteria > Hyphomicrobiales > Rhizobiaceae > Sinorhizobium > Sinorhizobium chiapasense. Next base: position 1,948,370 of record NZ_CP133148.1, on the reverse strand, counting down.
GCGACGATTTCATCCGAACCCTTGCTGGTAATGATCAGCTTACCGGCAATGGCGGCAACGACCGCCTCGACGGCGGGGCGGGCAACGACCTGCTTTGGGGCGGTGCCGGCAGTGACGTGATGACGGGCGGTATCGATGCCGATACCTTCCTGTGGTCTTCCGATACGCTTTCCCGCAACGGTGTCGACCATATCACCGACTTCGATGCTGACGGGGGCGACGTGCTGCGGTTCATCGGCCACGCCTCCACAGTCACCGGGATCGACAGCTTCGCCGACCTCCTTGCGGCGGCGACCGAGACGGCCGACGGACTCTACATCGCCTTCAATGGATCCAGCACGTTTGGCCTCATGCTCGACAACGTTTCGCTGTCCGACCTCTCGGCGGACGACATCGTCCTCGCTTAGATCACTTCATTGTTTCTCTGAAACAGTGAAATGATCTAACTCTTTGAAATTACGCAGTTCCGGACGGAAAACCGTTACACACTTTTCCTGGAATTGCTCTACAGCGCCGCGCGTCTTATCAGACGCGCAAAGGACGCAGTAGCACTTTGAATCGCTGCATGTTTTTGTCCTTAAATCGGCTACGATTTAAGGAAACATGCAGTAGCTGGCGACGATCGTGGGTCGACCCGACCCAAGATCGTTCCAAGAGTTGGAGCAAAGGCGGGCGGCAAGGTGCAGTCATCGAGAACCGCGCGTGCAATCGGCAGACGAGCGGTCAGGCGCGTGCGGCAATTCTCTCATAGGCCTGTTCGATCGGCCCGCGCTCCCGAGCGAAGCGGCCCGCTGCAAGGCGCAGTAGAGCCTTCAGATGTGCGCGCCCACCATAGCCGACGATCGGCGCAAAGGGCGTCATCGCTGGTTGCGGCCGCGGATAGAGCCGCGCGAATTCCGCGAAATTGGTGAAATCCTCGTGGTTGCCAGCCTCGAGAAGGAAGGTTTCGACGGGGGTGCCCTCCGCCAGGATCACTTCATGCGTATCGAGCAGGATATGGAAATACTCGATCTCGTGCTGGTCTTGAGGGAGGGCAGGGGCAATCGACGCCCCATTGATGAGATCCTGCACTCTGATCAGGACGCCGTCGATGAACAGGGCGTGGCCGGGAGAGAGGTAGAGATCCCGATGCGGCGTATGCTCATCGAGGGCATGCCGGCAGATCCGGATCGGCACGACACTGTCGCTCCAGGTGCCCCCGCTGCGCCGGTAGAGATCGCGGCCGATCCATTTGATCGCGTGGGCTTCGCCGCGCACCGTTTCCACGAGATCACCGATCCGGAGATCCTCGATCCGGACCTCGCCCGTCGGGGTCATGATGGACGTGCCGCGAAGAAGACATCTGGGGCCCTGAGCGGGGTTGTTCCCCGGCGGCTTGCCGGGTTTCGGCCCGTTTCCCGGTTTTGCGGCCTGGGCCTGGGCTGTCGAAGACGGAAAGAAAGTCGTCAGGGCCAGCGTGCCCATTGCGGCGATTCTGCCGCCTGTCGCGGCAGCCAGACCGAGGAAGTGCCGTCTTGCCCGATTGAGCTGCGGGCGCTGCTCTCTGGCTGATGGCATGGTTCTCTCCCGCTTTTCCATCACACGGCTTCCCGAGACCGACCGCAGCCTATCCTGACGCAGATCATCAAATGAGAAAATTCGCATATTCGTTCTGAAGCATACGGCAACGGACGTACTCACTGCCACCAAGGTGGAGGTGAACTATGCTTTTGGAGAGGGGAGAAGCTGGAACTAAGGCGGGCCGGTGTCGATCGGCATTAACACGCAATAAAGCCTTTTCCCCCTAGCATGCGTGCCGGGGACACTCTTTCTCATAGGCGATCAATGTCATTTTTCGGCGTTTCCGGAATGTACTATTCCGGCGAATCCCTCGGCGAACACCGCATCGTGCTTGCCGAGGACTCAAACCTCTTTGCCTCGATGGTTTCGAAGCGGCTGAAGGAGTTGTTCGACATCGACGTGATTGTCTGCCGCGACTACGAGGATCTGCAGTTCGCCGTTGAGAACGCCTCCTTTCCGGCTTCCCTCGCTATCTCCAACATCAATCTGCCCGGTGCCGAAAACGGCGAAGCGCTGAACTATCTGATCGACATGAGCGTGCCGACGATCGTCTTCACCGGCTCGTTCCAGGAGAGCACGCGCGAGGCGATCCTTGCCAAGGACCTTGTCGATTACGTCATCAAGGACAGCGTCTTCGCCGTCGACATGCTGGCGGAGTCTGTCTGCCGGTTCCTGACCAACCAGAAACATCACGTGCTGATCGTCGACGACAGCCCGACGGCGCGGGCGCTTTTGACGACGCAACTCAAACGCTACAATTTCCGCACCAGCGCGGCCGAGAGCGGTGCCGCGGCGCTCGAGATCCTGAAGAACAATCCCGACATCGCGCTCGTCATCACGGACTACAACATGCCGGACATCGACGGCTTCGAGCTGACGCGCCGGATCCGGGCGGCGCACGGCCCGCATCAGTTGCGCATCATCGGCGTCTCGTCCTCGACCAACCGGCTGCTTTCCGCACGCTTCCTCAAGGCCGGCGGCAACGATTTTGTCGTGCGTCCCTTCGTCAACGAGGAATTCTACTGCCGCGTCAACCAGAACCTCGACACGCTGACGAAGATCCGCACCTTGAGCGGAAAGGTTAAAATCCCGGCCTGAGCCCGTGCCACGTTCAGGTTCCGCGGCAGGCCTGCGGCTGTGGATTTCGCACTGCCGGTTGCTGCGTTAACGGAATCGCAACCGGCAGGCCTTTCAATCCACTTAAAATAATGGGGAAGATGGGCGCGCGCGCTGCCGGATGGCAACTCGGCAGGTGCGTGCCGGAGCAAGCGTTACTCTTTGGCCAGCGTCACCCTCATGGAGCACGCCTGCGGCCAGTGCATGTATCACTGAACAGAAATCAGGAAACGTGCATGAATTCAATTGGTTGCAGTTTTCAGGCATCTCGGGGGCGAGATACCGGTGCTGCAGGGGTGGGGTTGCTGGGACCGTGAGACTACGTCGCACGTCGGGGCAGGCGAACAGCGCGCAGAAGCATCGCGACAAGCGATTGCTGCTCGTTGAGGATTCGCGCATGTTCGCGACGGCGTTGAAATACGGGCTGGAAACCACGCTCGGTGCCCGGGTCACGCATTGCGGAACGCTCGAAGCGGTGAAGAGCGAGCTTGCCGCAGGGCCCGACGAATTCTCGCTGGCAGTGGTCGACCTCAACCTGCCCGACGCGCCGAATTGCGAGGCGCTCGATTTCGTTCTCGCCACCAACATACCGGCGATCGTCTTTACCGGTGCCTTCAACGACGGGACGCGCGAGCAAATCCTGAGCAAGGACGTGCTGGGCTGCATCGTCAAGCACGAACCGCAATCAATCGAGCGCCTGATCGCCGCCGTCGACCGGGCGCTGACCGAGGGCCGGACGACCGTGCTTCTCGTAGATCGCAACGAGGCGTCCCGCTGCGATCTCGCCGGTCTCTTGCGTCGACAGCGATTCTCCGTCATCGAGGCGTCCGCGGCTGGCGACGCGTTGCAGCTGCTCGATGCGGGCGAGGCGATCGATCTGATCGTCACGGATACCGAACTGGACGACATGACCGGCACGGCACTCATCGCCGAAATCCGCAGTCGCCAGGGCGAGGAGGCCACCCCGATCATCGGCCTCTCCGATCACGGCGACGCCCGTCTGGCGGCGCGTTTCCTGGAGGCGGGCGGGGTGGACTTCATCCGCAAGCCATTCCTCGAGGCGGAATTCAGCGCCAGGGTAGGGCAGGCCGCCGCCATGCAGAAGCGCTTGCAGGCGTTGCGCCGCCTGGCGGCGAGCGACTATCTGACGAACATCTACAACCGCCGCCACTTCTTCCTCACCGGCCCGCGGCTTGTCGAGCAATGCCTGCGGCGCGGCGACAGCACTTCGATTGCCGTTCTCGACATCGACCATTTCAAGCGCCTGAACGACACCTACGGCCACGAGATCGGCGACATCGTGCTGAAACACGTGGCGCGGCGGCTCAAGGCGCTCGTTGGAGAGGAGCATCTGCTGGCGCGCCTCGGCGGCGAGGAATTCGGCATTCTCTTCAACGGGCTTGACGCGCGGCGCGCCTACGACTTTTGTGAGCGGCTGCGGGTTGAACTGGAACGGTCGAAGATCGTCGCCGACGACGAGGAACTGACGATCACGATCTCGATCGGGCTTGCGACCATCGAGGTCCCGGAAGCCTTCGACAACTACCTGCACGCGGCCGACCAGTTCCTCTACATGGCGAAACATGCCGGGCGAAACCGGGTGATGTCAGAATTGACGCTGCTCGACACGCTGGCGTCGTAGGGCTTTCCCCGAAAAGGCCTATAGCGGCCTCTGCCTGGAAGCGTGTTGATTCAAAGCGGGTTGAGTCCAGCCAAAGATCGTCGTGATCCTGTTTGATGTGACCGAAGGGTCTTCCGCGCCGTGATCGCCTTCGATGGCTTAAACGAGACGATGTTGCAAATACTTCAGCCTATTACGGCGATCTCTTCATGTCGGAAGAGATTGCCGTAGGAAGGCCGCAGACGGCCCTGCGAGGTCGGGGTACGGTGCTGGAAATTCAGCGCGCCATCTGCAGCGTCAGCTTGCGCTCGGCGCGCTCCTGCTGGGGCGAGCGATTGTAGAGTTCTCGATAGCACTTGGAGAAGTGCGAGGCCGAGACGAAGCCGCAGGCAACGGCCACTTCCACCACCGGCATCGACGACTGGATCAAGAGGTGACGGGCGCGGTCGAGCCGGATCTCCAGATAGTAGCGCGCCGGCGAACGGCCCATTTCCTGGCGGAAAAGCCGTTCGATCTGGCGACGTGAAAGATCGGCGTTCTCGGCGATCTCGAGCAGCGACAGCGGCTCGGCGAGGTTGCTCTCCATCAGCTCGATGATCGACAGAACCTTGGAATTCTGCACGCCGAGGCGGGCCCTGAGCGGCAGCCGCTGGCGGTCATGCGGCCCGCGCACCCGGTCGGTCAGCGCCTGTTCGCAGACCCTGTTGACGAGGTTCTCGCCGAAATCCTGGTCGATCAGGTTCAGCATCATGTCGAGCGAGGCGGTGCCGCCGGCGCAGGTATAGATGTTGCTGTCGATCTCGTAGAGGTCGGCATAGACCTCGGCCTGGGGGAAACTTTCGGAGAAGCCGGGCAGGTTTTCCCAGTGAATCGCGCAGCGTTTGCCCGTCAGGAGCCCGGCGGACGCCAGCACATGGGCGCCGGTACAGAGGCTGCCGACGGCGACGCCGCGATTATAGACCTCGCGCAGCCAGGCATTGACCGACTTGTTCTGGAAATCCTCGACATAGATGCCGGAACAGACGAGCACCATCGAGGGCCGGTTCTCGCCGGCGAGGAACTTGCGCTCGTCGGCAAGCGAGGTGTTGACCTCAAGAGCTATGCCGGCGGAGGAAAAGACCTTCTGACCATCGGTCGAGGCGAGGCGCCATGTATAAGCCTCGTAACCGAGCATCCGGTTGGCGATGCGGAGCGTTTCGATCGCTGCCGAGAAGGGCAGCATGGAAAAGTTCGGCACCAGAAAGAAAACGAGCGAACGCTTTTTGGTCAGGGGTTTGTTCATGAGTCCTCCCAGGCTCTAAGCTACGCATATTGGTCGCTTGGAACAGCTTGCTCGGCTTGTCAATTTGCGACATTGACATGGAAAGCCGCGACTGGGAAGGGATTTCCCATTGCGACATGGCGGCGATCTCGGTCATTTGGAGCGGCTTTCCGGCAGTTTTGTGAAAAAGCGACACAATGCCCGGAGCGCATGGCGCAATCTGGCAAACGCCGCTCAGGCTGAGTGGTGGTCGCGCCTGCGGCTTGTGGTTGCAGCATTGCCGATTGCGACGTCCTCGCAGCGGGTGCGGGCTGTGTCGGTATCTGACAAGGGTCGTGTGGGCCAAGGTTGCATCGCGACCTCACGCTACTGGATGCTTGCTGAGCCGCCCCCTTATGGCTGCGCCTCCGCTTCCGACACGCTTGCATATAAGACGAATATAGGGTACTCCCCTATGCTATGCATACGATCCGCAACCAGGCCAAGCTGCTCGCCCGCGTCCGTCGCCTCAGGGGACAGATGGAGGCGATCGAGCGTGCGCTCGAGGCTGAGCGGCCCTGCGGCGAAGTTCTCAATCTGGTGGCCTCCGTGCGTGGCGCGGTCCAGGGCCTAACTGTCGAACTGATCGAGGATCATATTCGCGAGCATGTGGCCGCCCCGGGCACGGGCGACGATCGTGAGCAGGAACAGCGCGCTCGCGAGCAGGGCGCCGACGAACTGATCGAAGTTGTCAGGAGGTACCTTAAATGAGCAGGGCGCACGCTTCCGCCTCGACCGGGCACGACCATGTCTTTCTTGGCGACGATCACCGGCGCAACGAGCGCCGCACCTGGTTCGTCATTGCGCTGACGGCGGGTATGATGATCGCCGAGATCGCGGCGGGCACGTATTATGGCTCGATGGCGCTCGTCGCCGATGGCTGGCATATGTCCACGCATGCGGCCGCCATGCTGATCGCTGCGCTCGCCTATCTCTACGCCCGACGCAACGCCCGCAACCGCCGTTTCACCTTCGGCACCGGCAAGCTCGGCGATCTCGCCGGTTTTGCGAGCGCGATCGTGCTGGCACTGATTGCGCTGTTGATCGGCTGGGAAAGCCTTCTCCGTCTGATGAACCCGGTCGCAATCAGCTTCCCGCAGGCGATTTCCGTCGCCGTCCTCGGCCTCGCCGTCAATCTCGTCAGCGCGTGGTTGCTTAGCGACGATCACTCGCATCATCATCACGCTCACGATCATCATCACCATCACGACGATCATCATCACAAGCACGGCGCTGCCGGCCGCGGCCGTGACAACAATCTGCGCGCCGCCTATTTGCATGTGCTCGCGGATGCCTTGACCTCGGTTCTGGCAATCGTCGCGCTGACGGCGGGGAGCGTCTATGGCTGGATCTGGCTCGATCCGTTGATGGGCGTGGTCGGCGCAGTGGTGATCGCCCGCTGGTCCGTCGGCCTGATCCGCGATGCCGGCAGCGTCCTCCTGGATTACATTCCGACCGGCGAGGACTTGCCGGACGAGATCCGCGCCGCGATCGAGAAGGACGGCGACCGCATCACCGATCTCCACGTCTGGCAGCTTGGCCCAGGCCATCACGGCGCCATCGTCTCGCTGTTGACGGAAAATCCGCAAAGCCCGTCGCTCTACCGCGACAAGCTCGCGCATCTGCACGAGCTGTCCCACGTCACCGTCGAAGTCGAGCGCCGGGCGGCGTGACTTCGGCGCGCCCCGCCAGCCGACCGCATGTTTCCTTAAATCGTAACCGATTTAAGGAAACATGCGGCAATTCAAAGTGCTACAGCGTCCTCCATGCGTCTGAAAAGACGCACGGCGCCGTTGACGGCGGCAGGCCCCGGCCGTCGTCTACCGACGCGACCGCGGGTTGCGTCGGCAAGTCGCAGGAAGTTGCATCTGGAACGCAAGCATCCGTTAGGCTATCGAGCGTACCAAGGCGCCGTAAGGAAGACGTGTGTGAACGGTACGATGCATTTTTTCAACAGTCTGGGTCTGATGGCGTTGCTGGCCATCTTCTACGGCTCGTTGCTGCGCCGGCGCATGTCGAAGGCGCTCCATAAGGCGGTCATGGGGGTGCTGTTCGGTGGTGCCGCGGCGATCGCGGTTCTACAGCCGATCTATATCGGCTCCGGGGTGCTGGTCGACGCGCGCAACCTCATCGTCGGCTGCGCTTGTGCTTTCTTCGGTCCGCTCGGCGCTTCCGCAACCCTGGTCATTACGGCGATCGCGCGCATCCATGCCGGCGGCGTCGGGATGCCGGCAGGCCTGGCATCGATGGTGATTGCCTATCTTATGGGAGCGGTGTGGGAGCGATCGGTGCGATCGCGCTTGAAGGGCACCTTCGTGAGCTTTCTTGTGCTCGGCGCGATGATTTCCGTGAGCCTGCTCGGCACTGTGCTGCTACCCGCTGATCTGCGAATGAAGCTGCTCACGGAGGTCGGCCTCTTCAGCACTGGCTTCAATCTCCTGGGTGCGGTCATTCTCGGTAGCTTCATCGAAAGGGAGCGGCGGCACGCGGCGCGCGAGTCAAGGCTCAGCAATGAAGCAAAGACCGATCCCCTGACCGGTCTTCTGAACCGGCGCAGCTTCCAGGAGCGGTACGAACGCCAGGCGCAGGAACGCAACCGTACCGGTTCGGCGCTGCTGGTGGTCGATCTCGACCATTTCAAGCACGTCAACGATGCCAATGGCCACGACGTCGGCGACATCGTGCTGCAATCCGTCGGGCGCCTTTTGAGCGAAACAGTGCGGCAAAGCGATGTCGTAGCCAGAATAGGCGGCGAGGAGTTCGTCGTTTTCCTGCCGAACACGGAACTCGGCAACGCAAGGCTTTTGGCGGAGCGCATACGGCAGAATGTGCAAGGGGCAGGCGTCGAGGTCGACGGCAGGCAAATCAGGGTCACCACCAGTGTCGGCGGACACTGGCATCACGGCATCGTCGACCTCGCCGTGGCGCTGAAGCAGGCGGACGTCGCGCTCTACAGGGCGAAGGAAAGCGGCCGCAACAGGGTAGAGTTCAGCCCGACCTAAATGCCGATATCATCCGGACCACGGCAAGCCCGCCGCCTCCAGCCGCGACCAGAGTTTCTGCCGGAATTCGGTTGCGCGTGCCTGCAGCAGTCTTTCGATGTAATGGCCGTTCAGCCGCGCGGCATTCGCGCGGACATGCGACACCCCTTGTCGGGCCGTTGCCGCATCGCCGAGCGCCTCGTGCGCCGCTGCCCTGAGGAGCCGGCCCCAGTGATATTCCGGAAGCACGGTCAGGAAGCGGTCCAGATAGAAAACGGCTGCCTCGTCGTTTCCGGCGGCCAGATGGGCGTCGCCGCGGAACAGGAAGATCGGCGGATAGTCGGGGCTCGCCTGATCCGCCTCGTCGAAGGCGGCATGCGCCTCATCGATCCGATCGGCGAATGTGAGTCCAATGCCGAGCCATGTGTGAAACTCGGCGTCGTTCGGATTGAGCTCGACGGCCCTTCCTAAGCTGTCGAGGCCGGACCGGATATTTCCGAGATAGGTTTCCGCAAGCCCGAGCGCGCTCAGGAGGTAGGGTTCGCGGTCGTCGAGGGCCAATCCGGTGAGCGCGGCATCGCGCGCCTCGCAGAAGCCGCGCAGCGGATCAGCGAGCCAGCCGTTGAAACAGCAATGGAAGGATATCCAAGCGAGGCTTTCGCGAACGAGCACGTGATTGGGATCGATCGCCAGCAGGCGGTCGCACAGCCGCCGCGCCCGGATCATGCCGTTCAGTGTCGGCCGTTCGACATGAGAGAAGACCTGAAGATAGAGCTTCTCCCCGGCCATCGTATCTTCGGGCTCCATGGCCGATCGGCTCGCCGCGTGCCGCATTATGGTCTGGTAGAGATTGCCGCTGATCCTGCGCGCAAGCGCATCCTGGGCGTCAGACGGGTCGGCCGCCACGGCGGAATATTTCCGGCTCCATATCTGCGTTCCGTTTTGCACGGCGATAAGCTGTACCAAGGTCCATCCCGCTTCCCCGAGCCCCTGGAACGCGATTTCAACGACGTAGTCCGCACCAACCTGCTTCCCGATCTCCTCGATCGTGTGTTGCCTCGCGCCGACGGCAAGCATCGTCGCCGCTGCGACGACCGAGATCGGCGAGAAGCGGCCGAGTTCGCCGATGAGCTCTCGCGTCAGGGACTCGTCGACGATATCGTGGTCGCTGCCGGCGGACAGGCTGATGATCGGCAGGATCGCCACCCTTGGCTTGCTGTTGGCGAGATCCACCGCCCGCGATGGGCTCTGATGGTCGCGGATCCGATTGACGAGCTGCTGCGTCTCCGCATCCGGCAGCACGCCCAGATGGGTTTCGAAGAGCGTCTTCAGGGTGTCGTAATATCTGATTGCCCGGGCGCGATCGCCGCGCGCAAGATGACGGCGCAGAACGACCCGGTGAGACGGTTCGTGATAGGGATCGTGACGCAGCAGGCATTGTGCGGCCAGCAGCGCCCGAGCAGCATCGCCCGCCTTCTCGAGGCGTTCGGTCAGGCCTGTGAGACAATCAACCAGCAAATTGTGATGCCGATCCCGCTCGATGCGGAGCCATGCCTCGAGCGTTTCATCCTTGAAATTCAGGTCCTCAAGAAATTCGCCATCGAAAGCGTCCGGTTCTGGCGGGACGATGCCCATCCTTGCGCCCTCGATAAGCCCCTGGATGTCGGTTACGACTTCTCCGTCCGCGATCCAGCCGCTCTCATTGTCGATCAGGAACGGCGAGGGGCCGTGCCCCTCGACCGCATGCCTGATGGTGAAGAAGGCCTGGCGGAGATTGTTGCGGGCCTGGTCTTCCGGCCGCTCCGCCCACAAGAGCCCGGCCAGCTTGGACCTCGAAATCGGCTTGCCATTCGAGAGCGCGAGCATGGCGATCAGGGCCTGATGCTTGCGCGAAGTTATGGCGATGCTTTCGCCGGTCGCCGAAAGCAGTTGGAAACGGCCAAGCAGGCGCAACCTGAATGCCAATTAAGCTACCTCTAACGGACAGTGTAACGGCACTATAACAGCAAGGAAGCGCTCTTCTGCCATAGTCAATTCGGGTGATGCTGGGGAGCGTCAGGCCAGGAGGGGGACATGCGCAACGCGCTGGCGGCCGCCATGTCGGCTCTGTTCCTTTGCACGCCGGCGGCGTCCGAGCCGCATGCCTGCGTCGACGTTGCGCTGGTGCTTGCCGTCGACGGATCCGGCAGCATCTCCGAGGAGGAATATGCCTTCCAGAAATCGGCGATCGCGGCGGCCTTCCGGGACAACGGCGTCCAGTCGGCCTTGAACAGGGCGGGCGTCGTGGCATTGTCGGCGGTCTTCTGGGGTGATGGCGAATTTGCGGTCCAGAAGCTCGATTGGCACGTGGTCTACCACGGACACGGCGCGGAGACCTTCGCGCGCGAGATCGAAGGTAACCAGCGGCTGGTCTTCGGCAATACCGATATCGGCAGTGGCATCTGGTCGGCGCTGGATCTGTTGGCCGATCCGCGCTTTTGCGCCGAGAGATCGATCGTCAACATCTCGGGTGACGGCAAGGAAACGGTCGCTCCGAAGCAGCGACAGCGTGCTTCCCTATATGCGGCGCGCCTGCGCGCTCGGAAAATGGGCGTCACCGTCAATGCACTGACCATCTCGGATGAGGAGGAGGACCTGGCAAGCTACTATGCCAGCGAGGTGATTCTCGGCGCTGATGCCTTTGTGATGGATGTGAGGAACGAGGCCGATTTTGCGGCGGCCATCCGGAGAAAACTGATCAGGGAACTGTCGCCGCAGATCGTTGCCCGTTTGCATGACTGAAAGTCGTCCGCCCAAACAAAAAGGGCATTCCGTTGCGGGAATGCCCTTCAGAGGTCAAGTATTGCCCGACATCGGGCGGGAGGATATTTGCTATCGGCGCTCATTGCTGGGTCTTCTGCACCTCGTGGACCTCGTCGTCAGCGGACGGGAAACCGATATCCTTCAGCGTGTCGTAGGACAGGCTTTCCAGGACGACTTCATTGCGGTGCCGCTTCCATGCGGCCCAGGCGCGTGCGCGCAGATTGAAAAGGCCGGGCAGGGCGGACAGCCCGTGGCTCGATGATGAAAACTGGTTCGTAGACATTTCTGGTTCCTTCTGAGCTTCTCAAAAGGTCGCGACCATGAAAGCTAATATGGTGCAACCCCATTCATCATTCCAACGAATATGTTTGATGCTTTTCATCAAACATGGTGATCGGTTGCCGCCTTACGAAACAACTCTATCCGAAAGCGTCACCGGCTGTTGTTCCGCGAGTAACAGGTCATTCCTGACCCTCGCGGGAAGTTTCGCCAATTCGCGGCGGGTTTCCACCCGATTCCTGGCGAGGTTGTTGGCGCGCCGCCTCGTGGCGATCCGGTCGATGAAGGACCGGGCGTGCGACAGGATGGCGAGGACGATGTCGCCGTCGCCAGGGATCATCGAGGAGAGCGCCACGGTTTCCGGTTGAAGCCGGATGACCGTGTCCTGTTTGACCGTGGTCGCGGCCATCTGCCCGTCGATCTTTATGTATGAGGCATTGCCGTGCGGCGTAATCACCAGTGTCAACGCGGACATGAGCTTCTTCCTTTCCGAGATCGCACTGCCTTGGACTTGGGCCAACCCAGAAGCATGAACGGGATCGGTTCCTCTTGAGTTTCGGCGGATGCGAGGCGGTAAACCCGCTGCGCCCTAATCCCGATTCTGCCCTGGATCTTCCTTGCAGCTTGACTATCGCTCACGCTTGATGTTCAATCAAACGAAATGAAATCATGTTATCTTTCAGTTTTTCTGAATGAGGATACCGCCATGAACATGATGCTGCGCCACGCGCTTCCGCTGCTTGAGATGGATGTGCTGAAGACCTTTGTCGCCATCGCCGAAACCGGCAACTTCACCACGGCGGCGGAGACGGTCTACCGCACGCCGTCGGCCGTCTCGATGCAGATCAAGAAGCTGGAGGAACTGCTCGGGTGCACGCTTTTCCTGCGTGACGCGCGCTCGGTGTCGCTGACGCCGAAGGGCGAGTTGCTGCTCGGCTTTGCCCGTCGGCTCCTGTCGCTCAACAATGAAACGGTGTCGCGCTTCCTTCTGCCCGACATGAACGGCGTAGTCCGGGTCGGCGCGCCGGAGGATGTCGGCGAGCGGATCCTGCCGGACGTGTTGAAGCGCTTTGCGGAATCCTACCCGAATGTCACCGTCGACGTATCGATCGGCATGAGCAACGCCATGCGCAAGCGGGTCGACGAGCACCGGCTGGACATAGCCATCTTCAACAGCTTGACCGATGAAACGTCGAAGGACGCCGAAATCCTGTTGCAGGAGAAGCTCGTCTGGGCGGGCGCGAAATGCGGCAATGCGCATTTGCGCGATCCCCTGCCGGTTTCCATGTGGGAAGACGGCTGCGTCTGGCGCGCCGATGCGGTCGAGAAACTGTCCCGGGCCGGCCGCAAGTTCCGCGTTGCCTTCCTCAGCGCCTATACGACCGGTCAGCGGGCGGCGGTTCTCGCCGGCCTCGCCATCGCTCCGCTGCCGCGCTACCTGGTCCAGGGCGACATGGTCCAGCTCGGTGAGCGTGACGGTTTGCCGGATCTCGGGCACTACGACATCGGGCTCAAGGTTATCGAGGACGCGCCGGCGCCGGTGCTCGCGGTCGCCGATCATGTGCGTGAGGCCTTCGCCGAGTTGCAGATGCAAGCGGCATGATTCCTTGGACTGAACCGGCCTGAGGAAGCTGCGAGACCCTGGCTCACCGCTAGAGCAATTCCAGGAAAAGTGTGTAACGGTTTTCATCCGGAATTGCGCGATTTCAAACGTCAACCTATTCGGAGCGCCGCGTGTTCAGCCGAATTCGCGGCGCTTCGTTTGCGGGATCGTTCACCGCGGCCGCTTGAAAATGATAAGCGGTGGCTTATAATAAGCTATGGCTTATGAAGATAGATTGTTCGCAGCCCTTGCCGACCCGACGCGACGCGCGATCTTCGAGCATATCGCCGGGCGGCGGCAGTCCGTCGCCGAACTCGCAAGGACGATGCCGGTGTCGCAGCCGGCGATTTCGCAGCACTTGAAGGTTCTGAAGGAGGCGCGGCTCGTGCGTCACGTGCCCTCGGGCGCGCGCCGGATCTATTCGATCGATCCGGAGGGGTTAGGGCCTCTCCGGGCGTGGCTCGACCGCTTCTGGAGCGAGCAACTCGCCGCCTTCAAGGGTGTGGTCGAGACGGCGGACGAATCCTGAGATTCGGTGCAATGGGAGGAAGCAGCATGCACACGATCGACCCCGCTCCAGTCCGCAAGTCCGTCACCGTCCGCGCGCCGGCGGAAAGGGCCTTTGACGTGTTTGTCAACGGCATGGGAAGCTGGTGGATCAAGGGCCATAGCCTCACGGAATCCGGCCAGAAGACGGTTGTCGTCGAGGCGGTCGCCGGCGGTCGCTGGTACGAGATCGGCAATGCCGGTGAGGAGAGGGAGTGGGGTCACGTGATCGCCTGTGACCGGCCGAACCGCATCCTCTTCGCCTGGCAACTCAATGCCGATTTCGATTTCGACCCCGCGTTCCGCACTGAGGTGGAAGTGCTCTTTGAGGCGAAGGGGGCGAACGAGACGACCGTTGTGCTCGAACATCGCCAACTCGCCAACTACGGCGCCAAGGCCGAGGAACTGCGCGGCGTGCTCGATTCAGAAAACGGTTGGGGCGGACTGCTCGCCTCCTATGTCGCCAAGGTGGCGTGAGGTCTGGCCCCATTCACCGCATGGACATCAAGGTGGTCATCAGGCCGGCCGTGATTTCCAGCGCGGGTTTCGCTTCGAGCGCGCCTGCCGGATAGCCGATGTCTCTCAACTCGTCGTGGCTGAGGCTTTCGAGTGCCTTCAGCGTCTGGGCGTGCCGGTGCTGCTTCGCAAAGGCGGAAGCAATATTCGCAAACCGCTCTGCGAGGGCGTGGACGATATCGCCGGTGTGGGCTGCGTATCCGGAGTGATAGTCTGCGGTAGCCATCTCGGCCTCCATCTTCGAACTGATGGAGGGAGATTGCCATGGCCGCGTTTTACCGCTGTTCAGGCGGGAGTGAAATGCGGGTGAGGCCGAAGGGGACAAGCGCTAAATCTGCGTTAAATCGAAAGCAATCAATGCTAACGTGGCTCGCATTTTGTGAAATGGAGCAAGTGCATGCGCATTCGATTGCTGGGGGAGTTCACCGTCGTTTCGCCGTCGGACAAACCGGTCAGGTTCACGACGCGCAAGACCGCGCTCGTTTTTGCCACCCTGGTGTTGGCGGGGCGTCGCGGCGTGCGCAGGGCCTTGCTCGCCGATGGCTTCTGGCCGGGCCGTGGCGAGGCGCAGGCGCGCAACAGCCTGCGCCAAGCGCTCGTCGATATCCGGCGCGCTTTCCCGGCCGGTAACGGCGCAGCGATCGAGATCGAGGCCGACCTTGAGACCGTCGGACTTGCCGCCGGCCCCGGCGAGGCCGACCTTTGGGTCTTCGATCACCTGATCGAGCAGGGCGGGATCGGTAACCTTGCGGCGGCGGCCGAGCTTTATCGTGGCGACCTCCTCTCTGAGATCTCGATTCCCGACGAGCTCGAACAATGGTTCCAACCGCACCGCAGCAACTATCGGCAAAAGGCGTTGCAACTCGTCGATCGGTTAAGCCGCGAGCTGAAGGCCAACGGCGGCACGGCGGAAGTGCAGGCCTGCGAGCGGCTGGCGGAGCGGCTGCTGGCTTCCGAGCCCGCCGCCGAGGAAGCGCACCGCGCCATGATTCGGATCTGCCAGCATCGCGGGAAGGCGAATGCTGCCATGCGGCAATATCTCCTCTGTCGCGAGGCGCTTCAGCGCGAACTCGGCGTCGAACCGGAGGCGGCAACGCGGGCGCTGATCGAAACACCCTCCGAGGTGCCGCCAGCGACACCCATCGCGCCCATGAAAAATGACACCCCCGCCCCGGTGCCGCGCGAGAGGGAGCAGCCCTCCGTCGTCGTCATGCCGTTCGACAATCTGAGCAGCGAGGAGGACGACTATTTCGTCGATGGCGTCGTCGAGGAGATCACCGCGGCGCTGTCGCGCGTTCGCGATTTCTTCGTCATCGCCCGCCAGTCGGCCTTCACCTACAAGGGTCGTTTCATCGATGTCCGCGAAGTGGGAGCCGAGCTCGGGGTCTCCTATGTGGTCGAGGGCACCGTTCGTCGTGGTGGCGATCGTCTGCGCATCTCCGTGCAACTGGTCGATGCCGAGTCGCGCAAGCAATTGTGGTCGGATCGCTACGAGGGGGCGAGCGCGGACCTGTTCGAGTTCCAGGACCGGATCGCGGCTCAGGTCGCCGGCGCCATCCATCCGGCCGTCCGCCACGCGGAGATCGAATCCGCGACGCGCAAGCCGCCCGCAAATCTCAGGGCCTACGACCTGGTCATGCGCGCCTTTCCAAAACTCTGGGGGCAAAATGCCGTCGCCATCGCCGAGGCTATGGCGACGCTCGGGGAGGCGCTGCAACTCGATCCGAAATATGGTCGGGCGCACGCGCTGCTTGCCTGGTGCCACGCGCTGAACATCACCTATCTCTGGTCGCCCGACCAGGCCTCCGAACTGCGGGCCACGTTCGAGGCCGTAGATCGGGCATCCGGCCTGATAGACGACGACCCGACGGCGCTGACCGCTTGTGGGGCAGCTGCCAGTCTTGCCGGCGATCAGCAAAGAGCATCCGCGTTCATCGAGAGCGCATTGGCGCTCGATCCGAACAATGCCTGGGCCTGGACCCGTTACGGCTGGGTCGGGATCTATCAGGACCAGGCGGTCGAGGCACAGGAACGGTTCGAGCGGGCGATGCGGCTGAGCCCGCTCGATCCCTTCGTGTTCAATATGCGGATGGGGCTCGGGGCTGCCTACGCGCTCGCCGGCCGGTTTTCGGAAGCGGCCGCGATCGCCCGGGACGTGGTCACACGCCATACGAACGTCACCTGGGCCTATCGTCAATTGGCGGCCTGGGCAGCCATGAACGACGACCTGAAGACCGCCCATTGGGCGGCCGAGCGATTTCTCGCCATTCAGCCCGACTACACGATCGCCAAATATGTCGCGCTTCCCTCGCTGCGTGACGTCAGCCGTTTCCGCGAGACGATGGCGGCTGGCATGAAGAAGGCGGGCCTGCCGGAGAATTAGCGTGGATCCACTGTACTGGTCTCTAGGTGCTGCGCGTCACTCCGGAAGCCCCGCCATGCGTAGCCCGGTCATATAGTGATCGTGGTCGTCCTGCCGAAGGTAAGGAGCTTGGGCTTCGAACCTGCTGATCGAAAATTCGGGATTGATCTTGAGCAGTTCTGAAGCGGCCTTCGACGCCTCTTCCCGTCGGCCGAGCCGGGCATAGGTCGCGGCGATGAGGCGATAGGCAGGCCCCGGCTGTACCATTCTTTGGAGATAGCCCAGCGAGGTCTCGTAGTCGGCAAGAAAGTAGTATGCCGCGGCAACGTTCCAGAGATACCAGTCGGGCGTGTTCGGGTTCAGCTTTAGCGCCATCTCTCCGATCTGAACGGCCTGTTCGGACCTCCCGGCGTAGGTCAACATATCGCACATCTCGGAGAGCAGATCAGGATGGTTCGGACTAAGTGTTCGAGCGCTCGTATCACGCCATCGACTTTCCGTGATCTCTCCTCCAAAGATGGATCAGGCCCAGCAGCCAATGGCAGTCCGCATCGTTCGGGTCCAGCGTTGTCGCGACCTCGGCGGCATCCGATGCCCGAGCAAGTGCTGCCTCCGGGTCCGTTGCCTCGCCCCACTTGAGCCTGCGGATGTCAAACCAGGCAAGTTCAATATATCCGCGCGCGTAGAGCGGATCGGCTTCAATGGCCGATAGAAACATTTCTTTCGCTCGCAAGCGCTCGTTTCGATCAAAATTTCGAGCCAGATGGCGTCCGCGCAGGCAATAGTCGTAGGCGCTCAGGTTTGCCGGGGGCTTGGTCAGGGCATGGTGGCGTTCATGTTCCTCAAGCTTGATTTTCAAGGCAGCGGTTATGCTGCGTGCCAGATCGTCTTGAACTGCAAAGATATCATCCAGTTCAAAATCATACTTTTCGGCCCACAATCCCTCTCCGGTACGACTTGTCAGTTGTGCGCTAACACGCACACGATTGCCGGAGCGTCGCACACTGCCTTCGAGCTGAAAGGACGTGCCTAAGCGAAGGGCCTGCTGTTCGGAATGCGGTCGCCAGGAGTGCGAGGCAGTTGATACAACGACGATGCCTGAAACGCGCAGAAGGGCTGTGACGATGTCTTCGGTAAGGCCCTCCGCGAAATATTGCTGCTCTGGGTTTCCGCTCATGTTGAGGAAGGGGAGGACGGTGACGGCCGGCCGCTCGCCACCATTGCCGGGGCCGAGCGCCATCCGAGGGGCTTTCTCTTGAAGCGACAGGCTGTAGGTCCTAACTGGCCGTGCGATGTTTTTGACCTGCTGCTCGCCGCGGTCGTCGAAACTGTAGGACAGCTTGTCGCGGACTTCCTCGTAGACCTTCGCCGACAGTAGATACCTCCCGGGTTCGCCAGTCGTTCGAGGCGGGCAGCGACGTTCACGCCGTCTCCGTAAACGTCGCCGTCCTCATCGATGAGGATGTCGCCGAGATTGATGCCGATGCGAAGCTGGATAACCTGGGATGGGGCCTTTGCCAGCGTTTGCTGGAGCTCCACGGCACAGCGCACGGCTTCCACAGGACTCGGGAACTCAACCAGTATGCCGTCGCCGGTCGTCTTGAAGATCCGCCCCTGATGTCGGGTCACTGTCGGATCGATCACGTCACGGCGAAGATCCTTGATCCTCGCGAGCGTGCCTTCGTCATCCCGGCCCATCAAGCTCGAATATCCAACGACATCGGCAGCCAGGATCGCGGCGAGACGCCTTCGAACCTCGTGATCGGTAGAATTGATCATCCCCGCTCCGACAACGTGACCTGCCAGGATCATTCTATTCGAAACTGCGACAGAAGGCGACGGCACACAACCGAAGTCTTCGCCCGTTATGACCGGGCGACGAGTAAGCGAAGCTTATTCATGAGCGCAGCCGAGACCGTGCAGTCCGTGCTCAGTCCGACCGGACGGAAAACCGTTACACATCTTTGCTGGAATGCTCTACGCCAACGGCAGACGCTGCTTGACGATCGCGGCATGGAAACGGGCGCCGTGAACGAGCCCGGCGTCGTTGAAATCGTAGGTCGGATTATGAAGCGGCGCGGAATCGCGGCCGTTGCCGAGGAAGACGAAGCAGCCGGGAACGTGTTCAAGGAAGCGGGCGAAATCTTCGGAGCCCGTCATCGGTTCAAGGGCCGTGGCGATATGATCGGCTTCGAACACGGTTCTTGCGGCGGCGAAGGCTTCCTCGACCAGGGCCGCATCGTTGAGGAGAGGCACGAATTCGCGCGTGTAAGTGACTTCGGCGGAGACGTTGTGGGTCAACGCCGTGCCCTCCGCGATCACGCGCATCTGCTTCTCGATCTCGGCACTGACCTCCGGCCGGAAGCTGCGTGCATCGCCAAGGACGCGGGCAAGGCCGGGCAGCGCGTTGCGGGTGCCATCGGTGAGAAGTTCCGTTACAGAGACGACGCCAATATCGGCCGGACTCAGGCGGCGCGAGACGATCGTCTGCAGGTTGGTGACGAGAGCGCAAGCGGCAACCAGCACCTCGTTGCCGGCGTGCGGACGCGCGGCATGGCCGCCGACGCCCGTGAGCACAATCTCGAAATTGTCTTCCGCTGACATGATCGCGCCGGAACGCGTCTCGAAATGACCGACGGCAAGCCCCGGCATGTTGTGCAGCCCGTAGATCTCCTCGAAGGGAAATCGCTCCATCAGGCCGTCGTCGAGCATGGCGAGGGCGCCCTTGCCCCATTCTTCGGCCGGCTGGAAGATGAAGCGCACGGTGCCGTCGAAGCCTCCGTCTTCCGCGAGCAGCTTCGCCGCGCCGAGCAGCATGGTCGTGTGGCCGTCGTGGCCGCAGGCATGCATCACGCCCGGGTTTTGCGAGCGATATTCGGCCGCTCCCTGTTCCGGAATGCGCAGCGCGTCCATGTCGGCGCGAAGCGCAATGGCCCGGTTGCCGCTACCGCGTTTCAGCGTGCCGACGACACCGGTGCCGCCGACGCCTTCGGCGACATCGAGCCCGAACTCCCTGAGCTTCGTCGCCACGAAGGCGGAGGTTCGCTTTTCCTCGAAGCCGAATTCAGGATGGGCGTGAAGGTCGCGCCGCCATTCCGTCATCTGCTTTTCGAGCATCTCAAGATCAGTCATCGGATCGTTCCTTCAGTCTGCAGCCAGGCGTTGGATGACATCGAGCAGGACATTGGCGCCGGCGACAAGATCGACGTCGGCTGTATATTCGCGCGGGTTGTGGCTGATGCCGCCGACGCTCGGCACGAAAATCATCGCCGCCGGCGCGACCCGCGCAATCATTTGCGCGTCATGGCCGGCGCCGGAGGTCATCCGCTTCGAGGCGAGGCCGCGCATGCGGGCTGCCTCCTCGACGATACCGACAATCCTTGCGTCGAAGGTCACCGGCTCGAACCGCGCCAGGCGCTCCGTCATTATGGTCATGTCCTCGACAGCCGCCAGGTCCTGCAGATAGCCAGCGAGCGCGGCTTCCTCGGCTTTCAGCCGTTCCGTGTCAGGATCGCGCAGGTCGACTGTGAAAGTGGCGCGCGACGGGATTACGTTGATCGCGTTCGGCTCGAAGGCAATGCAGCCGACGGTGGCGACGGTCGGCGTATTGGAGGTCGTTGCGCGATCGTGCAGGAAGCCGATCACGCGGGCGGCCGCGTAGCCGGGGTCGCGCCGCATCGACATCGGCGTCGTGCCGGCGTGGTTGGCGACGCCCTCGATCGTAATCCGCTGCCAGGAAATGCCCTGCAGGTTCTCGACGGCTCCGATCGGCACGCCTTCGCGCTCCAGGACCGGACCTTGTTCGACATGGAGTTCGACATAGGCATGTGGCTTTGAAAAGTCCGGCCCATCCGCGCCGGCATAGCCGATGCGTCGCAGTTCCTCGCCAAGTACGCTGCCGTCCGTGCCGACCGTCGCAAGCGCCTCGTCGACCGAAAGCCCGCCGGCATAGACGAGCGAGCCCATCATGTCGGGGGCATAGCGCACGCCTTCCTCATTGGTGAAGGCAGCGATGGCGATCGGGTGGGCGAGGGCGGTACCGGCTTCCCTCAACGTCTGTATCGCCTCCAGGCCGGAAAGCACCCCGTAGCAGCCATCGTAGATGCCGGCGTCGATGACAGTATCGATATGCGAGCCGATGAGGACGGGCGCATTCGCGGCATTGCCGGCGTCGCGCCAGATGCCGAAGATATTGCCGACCCGGTCGACCACGACCTCCAGTTCCGCCTCGCAAAGCCACTGGACAAGCCGGTCCCGACCTGCCTTGTCTGCGTCCGAGGCTGCGAGCCGGGTCAATCTGCCGCCGCTGTCGCGACCGATGTCGCCGAGTGCGCGGATGCGGCTGAGCAGCCGGTCCGCATCGATCGATAGGGCGCTCATGCTGTTGCTCCCTGTGCCCGCCGGTTGCCGATGACTTCCGCCGGGGTCATGCCGACGAACTCGGCATAGCGCGCCGGGTCCGTCGCGCCCTCGGTGTTGAAAAGCAGGACGCGAGAGGTTTCATCGAGGCCGATCGCCGCCCTGACGGCGGGGATGGTCGCCGCCCGGACGAGGCCCGCCAATCCGGCGCCGCCGCTTTCTCCCGCAACAATCGCCGGATCGTTGCCGGACGGGCGCGCCAGACGGTTCATCGCGGCAATGGCGTCCTGCTCGTCGACAGTCATGAAGACGTCGGCGACGTGCTTCAGCACGCGCCAGGCGACAAGCGAGGGATCGTAGCATTCGAGCATGGCCATCACCGTCGGCTCGCCATGGGCGATCTTCACCGGATGCCCGGCACGCGCCGTCTCGAAGATGCAGGCAGCGCGCACCGGGTCGACGACGGTGAAGGTCGGCCGCCGGTCGCCAAATGCGAGCGCGAGATGACCGCTGACGGCAGCGGCGACGCCACCGACACCCGCCTGGACAAACACATGCGTCGGTGGCTCCGGCAGCCGGCGCAGCGCCTCCCGGACCATTGCCGTGTAGCCCTGCATCACCAGTCCGGGAATGCGCTCGTAGCCTGCCCAGGACGTATCGGAGACGATCGTCCAGCGGTTCTCGGTCGCGACCCGCGCCGCTTCGGCAACGGTATCATCGTAGGTGCCGTCGACACGGACCATCTCGGCACCGAAGCGGGAGATCGCCGCCACACGGGCCTCGCTGACGCCGCCATGAACGAAGATCACCGCCTTCGCGCCAACGAGCTCGGCCCCTTGCGCCACAGAGCGGCCGTGATTGCCGTCGGTCGCGCAGGCGAAAGTCATCGTCGCCGCCACGGCCTTGACCTCCGACGAATGCAGTTCGGCGACATCGACCGGGCGCGCGAGGCGCCGTTCCGCCTCTTCCAGCACCAGCCGGATCACCGCATAGGCGCCACCGAGCGCCTTGAAGCTGCCGAGGCCGAGCCGATGACCCTCGTCCTTGACATGGACCGCGCCGACGCCGAGCTCGCGCGCGAGTGCCGGCAGTGCGTGCAGCGGCGTCTCGGCATGATTGGCGCGATGGGCGAGGAAGCGCTCGACCGTATCGGCGGCGCCTTCTCCAAGAGTTTCCGCATCGACGGGGTCGAGCGGGCGGTTGTGGTCGGGATGGGTATTCAGAAGAAACATAGCCGTCCTCGTTGATCTAAGCGGGATGAATCCCGCGTCTCAAACTCCTGGATCGGCGAATATATATTGCACAGAGCGCGAAAATTGCGCTGTATTCTAGGCCTCGAAATGCAAGTTTGTTTCACGAGGTATGTCAGCTTTGGCGAAAACCGCTCCCGAAATCGCCCTCGATTCCTTCGACCTCGCAATCCTGAAGATCCTGCAGAAGGACAATGCCACGCCGCAGCGCACGATCGGCGAGGCGGTCAATCTCTCGGCGCCGGCGGTGCAGCGGCGGATCAGGCGCATGGAGGAGGCGGGTGTCATCGCGGCCAATTGCGCCATCGTCGATCCGGCCAGCGTCGGCCAGCCGATCACGATCTTCGTCGAGGTCGAAGTGATCAGCGAGACGGCCGAATTGATCGATGCGGCAAAGGCGGAGTTTTCGGCCGCACCCGAAGTGCAGCAATGCTACTATGTCACCGGCGAGGCGGATTTCATCCTGGTCATCGTCGTCGCGACCATGGCCGATTACGAGGCGCTGACGCGACGCCTCTTCTTCGGTAACAACAATGTCAAGAAATTCCGCACCTTCGTCGCCATGGACCGGGTCAAGGTGGGGCTGACGGTGCCGCTTTGAGACTCAAAGGCACGGTGATCTCGGGTGGCAGCGGCAGCGAGGGAAAGGCGATAGCGCCTATTCCCGGCTGCGGCGCCTTCTGCGGCCGCCACCTTCGCTATCATCGGCCATCACCTTCCGCTCCGGAAGGGTGACCACCTCGGCGAGTTTCGGGAAGGCGTCGACCTTGTTCGGCATCGCCATGGCGTTGACGAAGTGCTCCTGAAATTTCGATTCAAGAGCCGTCTCTATCTTCTCGATTTTCCTGACTGTTTCCTCGATCTCGCGGCGATGGCCACGATTGAGGAGAGCCATCAGCGCGCCGGTGCCGGCGGCATTGCCGACCGCCTTCACCTCGTCGAGGTCGCAATCCGGGATCAGGCCCAGCACCATGGCGTATTTCGGATCGATGAACGAGCCGAAGGCGCCGGCGAAGCGGATGGTGTCGACATGATCGACCCCCTGCTTTTCCATCAAGAGCTTGATGCCGGCATAGAGCGCCGCTTTGGCGAGCTGGATTGCGCGGATGTCGTTCTGCGTCACGGTGATGCGGGGTTCGCCGTCATGCAGGAGGTAAGAGAAGGTGCGGCCGTTCGGGACGATGCGCGCGCTTTTCGCGGCCATGGCGCCGTCGACCACGCCGTCCTGAGAAATGATGCCGGTCAGATACATCTCCGCGACCACCTCGATGATCGCCGAGCCGCAGATGCCGGTGACGCCGACCGCGGCGGCGGCCTCGGCGAAACCTTCCTCGTCCGACCACTTGTCGACGCCGATCACGCGGAAGCGCGGCTCCAGTGTCTCGGGGTCGATGCGCACGCGCTCGATCGCGCCGGGCGCGGCGCGCTGACCGGAGGAGATTTCAGCACCTTCGAAGGCCGGGCCCGTCGGCGAGGAGGCGGCAACGACGCGTTGTCGGTTGCCGAGCACGATCTCGGCATTGGTGCCGACATCGACGAGCAGCATCATCTTGTCCTGCCGGTGCGGGCCTTCCGAAAGTGTCGCACCCGCGGCGTCCGCCCCGACATGGCCGGCAATGCAGGGCAGCATGTAGAGCCTTGCGCCGCGATTGACTTCGATGTCGATCTCGTGCGCCCAGTATTGCAGCGCGCCGGAGACGGCGAGCGCAAAGGGCGCCTGGCCGAGTTCGGTCGGATCGATGCCGAGGAAGAGGTGATGCATGATCGGATTGCCGACGACCACCATGTCGAGGATGTCGTGGCGGTCGATCTCACCCTCGGCGCAGACCTTGCCGATCAGGCCGTTCATGGCTTCGCGCACGGCCTTGGTCATCGCCTCGCGGCCGTCGGGGTTCATCATCACGTAGGAGACGCGGCTCATCAGATCCTCGCCGAAGCGGATCTGCGGGTTCGACGCGCCCGAGGAGGCGACGATGCGACCGGAGAGGAGCGACACGAGGTGCATGGCGATCGTCGTCGAGCCGATGTCGCAAGCGACGCCGTAGGCCTCGTTCTTGAGGCCTGGCCAGAGGCCGACGATGAAGGGGCGCGAGGAATCCATGTCGCGGTGGATCGCGGCGGTGACGGCCCAGTTGCCCTTGCGCAGGATGCCTTGCACCTGCGGGATCAGATGCGGCGCGATCAGCAGATCCTTCCAGCCCCAATCCTTCTCCAGCATGGCTTTCATTCGGTCGAGATCGCCGAGCGGCTTGTGCATGTCCGGTTCGTCGACTTCGACATAGCAAAGCTGGACGGCGGCATTGCGCTCGATCACCCGGTCGGTCGCGGCCTTGCGCACCACCTGCGCATTGATGACGGTGTCCTGCGGCACGTCGATGACGAGATCGCCGAGAATCTGGGAAGAGCAGGAAAGGCGGCGGCCATCCGGCAGTTCGCGCACGCTGGCATAGCGCTGCTCCTTCGGGCCGATCGGCGAGATGTGGTCGTTCGACGAAACGATCTTGTGCTTGGCGAAGTTGCCTTCCTGCACGGAAACCTGGCAGCGTCCGCAGGTCGCGCGTCCGCCGCACACGCTTTCGACATAGACCCCGAGCGAACGCGCGGCGTCGAGGATCGGCGTGCCGACCGGGAAGCGCCCACGCTTGCCCGACGGCATGAACAGTACCAGAGGATCCTTGCGCGCGGCTTCAGGCATATTGGTCTCGAGTTCGGAAGTGCTGTCAATGCGCATGCTGTTCCGTCTTTCGTCATGTTCGCTTCAGCCGGGAGCGAAGCGCGGATCGACGGCTTCAGACTGCACCGGAATGACGCCTGATAGTTGTCAGATCCCGACATGAAAAGATCTGCCAGCACATTTCAGAAGGGCTGTACCGCGCTGGTGAACAGGATGGTCACGGTTTCTTGCGCGATAGCCGCCGCGCGTTGCTGCGCACCCGCTTGCCATAAGGCTTGAGGGCCGCGGCGGCAATCGCCGCTCCGTATCCGGAACCACTGGCGCCGGTCATCAGCCGCATCGTGCTGTCGAGTGTCGCCTTCCAGAGAGCTACGTTCACGGCCATCCCGCTCTCGGCCGCGGCCGCAACCTTTTCGGAAACCATGCGTTGGAGCTCGGCTACGTCGTGCGTCTTGCCGGTCATTGCCGCAAGCTGCATCTCTTGCAGCCGAAGCGCTATCACGAACGGAGCTTCGAACCAAAGCGTGGCAGTGTCCACGCGGAGCCGACGCGGTGTCATTGGGGATCTCCACTGCTCAAATGAGAGTTCGGGATACCTCGCTACAGTGCCACGGTTAACTTCACAACTGCGAATGCATAGGCAACCGCCGCGGCCAACACCATCGAACTACCCCAAAAGCAAACGTTTATAACCCGCTCTCGGGACCCAGAATTGATTTTATTCGTCAAAGCAAGGCCGAGCATGACCGCAACCACTGCGAGGTTCAGAAATACAATCGGCAGAACATAAGTCCGGAGCGCAGCGTAGAACTTTTGAAACTCGTCCGCATCCTCAAACAGCGTATATCTGGCAATGAGGATCAGGGGGATGAGGACGGCAATGAGCCGCAGTTGGCTTCTCATTGCTGTTCCCCTTGAAGTGCAACGCTGCGCCGAACCGAAAGCACTACTCCGCCCTTGCGCCAGCACCGGCGCGGGCCGCGCGGCCACCACGCCGTCCGCCGCCGGCAGCCGGTGCAGCAGCAGCCACGGCATGGCCGCCTTCGGCCGGCTTGTGGTCGCGATAGGTCATGATCCAGTTGGTGCAGTTCGCGTCGGTGCCGTTCAGGACGTTCGCTGCGCGCACGGCTTCCATTTCCTGCGGGCGGCAGGGGTTCATGATCGCCGAGGTCATGCCGGCGCCGATCACCATCGGGATGAAGCCGGCATTGATGCCGTGGCGATGCGGCAGGCCGAAGGAGATGTTGGAGAGGCCGCAGGTGGTGTTGACCTTCAGCTCCTCGCGCAGGCGCCGCAGAAGGGCGAAGACCTGCCGGCCGGCATCGCCCAAGGCGCCGATCGGCATGACGAGCGGATCGACGACGATGTCGTGCGGCTTGATGCCGTGATCCATAGCGCGCTCAACGATTTTCTTGGCGACAGCGAAGCGAACGTCCGGATCCATGGAAATGCCGGTCTCGTCGTTGGAGATCGCGACGACCGGGACGTCGTATTTCTTGACGAGCGGCAGGATCGCCTCGAGCTTTTCCTCTTCGCCCGTGACCGAATTCACCAGCGGCCGGCCCTTGGCGACGCGAAGGCCCGCCTCGATCGCGGCGGTGACGGAGCTGTCGATCGACAGCGGCACGTCGACGAGGCCCTGGACGATCTCCAGCGTCTTGACGAGCAGCGGCGGTTCGGTTTCGTTCGGGTTGACTGCGGTGACGCCCGCATTGACGTCGAGCATCGTCGCGCCTGCAGCGACCTGTTCGAGCGCGTCCTTGATCACGGTCTCGAAGTTGCCTTCGATCATCTCGGCGGCGAGCTTCTTGCGGCCGGTCGGGTTGATGCGCTCGCCGATGACGCAGAAGGGCTGGTCGAAGCCGATGACGATCTCGCGGGTGGCGGAAGCGACGATGGTGCGGGTCATGTAAGATCCTTTGATCCTGAGCGTGGGGCTATGTAATAGGCCCGGTCTTCGTTTGTAAGGCGCTGGACGGGCCGAAGCGCCGGTTTTCCTCTGATATCGAATGGAAGTGGCATCCTAATGTGGATGGTGCGCCGCGGCTTCCGCCATCTGCTGCTGGTTTTCCTCGATGCCCTCGCGGATATGTTCGAGTCGTTCGGCAACGAGCGTTTCCGTCGGCGTCGCTTCGTGTTTCCATGGCTTGCGACCCTTCAACACGCCGGACTCGTGGACGATCTCGGCGACATATTCCTCCTGGCGATAGGCCATGACGTGGACACCCGAGACGCCCTCGATCTCCTTCACCTCGTTGATGATGTCGATGCAGAGCTGCTTGCCTTCCTTCTTCTGATCCTGCGCGCCTTCGAGCCGTGTGATGACGCTGTCGGGAATGTGGATGCCCGGCACGTTGGACCGGATCCAGCGGGCGGTCTTGGCGGATGCCATCGGCCCGACGCCGACGAGGATGAAGCACTTCTCGTGCAGGCCGAGGTCGCGCACCTTCTTCATGTATTCGCGGAACATCGGCACGTCGAAGCAGTACTGGCTCTGGACGAACTGCGCGCCGGCTTCGATCTTCTTGGCGAGCCGGTACGGGCGGAAATCGTAAGGCGGCGCGAAGGGGTTGATCGCGGCGCCCAAAAAGACGTGCGGCGGCGTCGTCAGCTTGCGGCCGGACAGGAATTTCGAATTGTCGCGCATGATGCGGACGGTCTCGAGCAGCGACATGCAGTCGAGGTCGAACACGGGCTTGGCGCCGGGCTGGTCGCCGGCCTGCACGCCGTCGCCGGTCAGGCACATGATGTTCTGTACGCCCATGGCGGAGGCGCCGAGCACATCGCCCTGGATGGCGATGCGGTTCTTGTCGCGGCAGGCGATCTGCATGATCGGCGCATAGCCCATGCGCGTCAGCAGGGCGCAGATGCCGACCGACGACATATGGCAGTTGGCGCCGGAAGCGTCGACCGCGTTGATGCCGTCGACCCAGCCGTCGAAGATCGCCGCGCGTTCGTAGACGTCCTCGGGATTGGCGCTGTCCGGCGGGTTGAGTTCGGCGGTCACGGCGAATTCGCCACGGCGCAGCACGCGCTCCAGCCGCCCGCGCGAGGAATGGCCGGGCAGGGGATCGAGCGGCGCGCCGGGATCGTGGGGATTGATATCCGGGCTCATTGCTGCTGGCCTTCCTTCTTCGCCGCGTCGCGGGCGGCCGCAGCTTCCGCCGTCACCCGCAACCAGGACGAGGTTTCGCGCAGCGACTGGTTGACCGGCTTTTGCACATTCATGATCGCATTACCCTTCACCATATTCTGCGAGCCCTTCCACGCCTGCACCCAGACGCAGGGCATGTCCGGCTCCACCTCGCAATTGCCGTTGGCGCGCACACCGCCGCACGGCCCGTTCCTGAGCTGCTTCGGACAGTTCATCGGGCAGGACATGCCGGTCGAGGACAGCGCGCACTGGCCGCACATGCGGCAGTCGAAGAGGAAGCCCTTGACGTGGCGCTCGACGAAGGTCACCGGCCGTTCAACGCGGCCGTAGCCGATGGCGTTCCACAGCGGATGGAGCGTCAGGAACATGTCGGCGAAACGGTTGTAGAACCATTCGAGGAAGCGCGAATTGCGCACGGCCCAGAGACGCACGGTATATTTGTGGCGCGAGCGGCGGCTCGGCGAGACATTCGTCGGGGTATAGGCGCCGGTCGCCGCCTTCTTGGCGGGCTGGGCGTTGCCGGTGACGACCTTCGGGTCAGGCATTGTCCCGGCCTCCGGCCTTGACGAGCGCGACCAGCCGCTCCCGATCGTAGGCGGATTCGAGTTCCGCCGCCGCCTTGTCGGCCTCCGCTTCCAGGTCGTCGGAAACCGGAACCGGATCGGCCTTGCGCCATTCAGCGAGGTAATCGTCGGTCTCGGCCGCACCGGTGCGCATCGCGCACATGTCGATCGCCTCGGTGAAGCGCAGCGACAGTTCGCGTTTGGCGTTTTTGCGACCCTGCTTGATGATGACCTGGGCGGGAATGTCGCGCCAGTAGACAATGATGCGATCTGCCATGGGATTCCTGTTCTCCTCTACAGCGCCGCGCGTCTTGTCAGACGGGCAAAGGTCGCTGTAGCACTTTGAATTGCTCCATGTTTTTATCCTCAAATCGATTGCGATCTAAGGAAACATGCAAGGTGCATAACCCCGAAAACCGAGATCGATTTTCGGAAAGGCTTATGCGACGTATCAAAGTGTTACAGCGTCTTTACGCGTCAGTTCCGACGCGCGGCGCTGTAATGCCGACAATGCGCATGTCCATTCGCTGTCGCTCACCTTGTCACGACGTTGGATATGTCCAAAAACGACGCTCCCCAATCGTGTATCCGAGCGGGTGTCCATTCGTCGTGGTTAGCCCTCCGCGCCCTTTCGGCGGTGGCGGCACCGGCTTCGAGCCAGCCGTGGAAAGGGCTTGGCGGCGATTGCGGGCTGTTGCGACCGTGTGCCTCGCGTGGAAGAACCCCGTTGCACGGGGAACACGTCGCGCACGGAACAGTGGATTGCCTCGCTCGTTTAGAGCTTGAAGGCTCTGAACATGCGTGACGGGAATTTGCTATCAATCGTGGTGCTGGCGATCATTGTCGCAATCCTCGTATTCGCCGTCGTGGCGCTCATAGAGTGATGCCGGGTCCTGCACGCCGCTTCCTATCAGACGCCACGGGACGCTGTAGCACTTCGATTTGATGCGCGTTTTTATCCTTAAATCGGCTTGGATTTAAGGAAACATGCAACAAAGCCGCGGGCGACCTCAGTAGCCCGAGCTTCCGCCTCCGCCCATGCCGCCACTTCCCGAGGAACCGCCACTTCCTGAGGAACCGGCGCTGCCGGCCTGACTGGGCGGAGGAGGGGCTGTGTTCTGGCTGGTCTGACTGGTCGTGCATCCCGCAACCGCCAGGAGCGCTGTCGCAATCGCGACGACAAGGAATTTGCGGTCCATGGTCTTCTCCAATCATGGAGGATATGGCGAAGCCCGTCATGTTCCGCCACTTGCTGGTCAAAAACATGGCGTCGCGCAGGGATTGATTTCGGGACGGCGCGGATCATCTCCTTGGGATCACGCGTCCATTCTGGAGATGACGATGTCAAAAGCCGTGATCGCAATAATGTGCCTGGGGCTTGTCGCGCTTTCGTCTTGCGCGAACACTGTTCGCGGTTTCAAGCAGGACAGCGAGCAAACGGGTCTCGCCTTCGGAGGCGCCACAGACCGCGTCTTGCGGGCAGGCGCACAATAGGAAGGGCAGGCTTCGCGCTCACGCGAACGCCGACCGGTCGGAGGCCAGCGAAACGCGCCTGGCGTGCTCTTACAGCTACGCGGCGTCCACGACGGCTGTCGCCGCACGAGTCCGGTCAAGTTCGATCAGGACCCTCAGGGCCGCCTCCGCCTCTTCTTCGCTGAGACCTCCAAGGATTTGATCGGCAAACACCACCGGCACGCCGGTCACATTGTCCCACACCGTCCAATGGTCGGTCGGATCGAGAACAAGTTCATAGCGCTCTTGTGACATTGCGTTCTCCCCACTTTCACACCTGTTTAGCAGATTCGGCGTCGCAAGCCATTGCAAACACAGGTCCAGAGCGTGGGATGATGCCATTGTCGCCATGATGCCCGCGAGATCGATCGGGCTGGCTTGAGGTTATAAGACTCCGCGCTCCGCCGACGCGGCGCTGCTGACATACACAGTTGCCGGCCACGGCACGACCGCGCCGTGAATGACTCCGTCAAGGAATTTTCCCGGCGAATCGATTACGCCTCGATCAACGACCGCGTCAGATCGCCATAACCTGTGAAGCGATATTCGTATTCGAGGCCGAGCCTGTCGGCGGCGCGGCGGGCCTTTTCCTGTAGCGCCTTGTCCTCTACCTGCGAGAGATAGACGAGCTTGCGGTAGTGGCCGAAATACATGTCGCGCAGTTCCGGATGCCGGTCGAGGCCTAGCGGTTCGATGACGAAGGCTTCGAACTGGCGGGCGAGGAAGTCGGTGAGGAAGAAGGCGCTGATGTCGTCGTCCCAGCGTTTTGCGAAATCGGCGTTGCCGGCGAAGAAGGAATAGCAGTGCGGACCAGGAATGCGGGTCACGCCTTCCTCCTCGCAAAGCCGGTCGAGTTCGCCGCCGGTGCCGCAATCGGCATAGGCGATGAAGATGCGCTCGAAGCCGTCCGCGCGCGCCCGGGCGATCGCCTCGCGAAGGCCCGGTGTGATCTTTTCCGGGGTGTTGTGCCAGATGGCCGGCAGGCAATGGAGATCGATGTGGTCGAGCCCGTTGGCCTCGCAGATGGCAAGGATTTCGCGCGCGATCGCTCCACAACCAATGACGTGAACTTTCTGCGGTTGTGCACGTTCTCTTGCCGACGGTGCATTTTCCATCTTTATTCCGCCTTGCAGCAACATGAAGGAATCATGGTCATGACAACAAAAACTCTCGCGACGATCGGCGCCGTTCTGTTAGCGCTGGCAACCCTGAGTTCCTGCGCCAACACGATCCGCGGCATGGGGCAGGATACTGCAAATGCCGTGAACGCCACACAGGGGGCCGGCCATCGGGTTGCCAAGGCAGCCAACTGACGGCTTCGCCGGGCAGGACGGGCACCCCTGAGAGCGGCGCCATCCTATCTGCCCCTGAATATAGGAAAGCCGACTGCGGTGTTCACCCACGCAGCCGGCTTCTTTGCCAAAACGCCCTCGGTCTTAGCCGGCTGCCAGTCGGTTGTGCTTGCGCTTCATGAAGTCCTTGGCAGTCTCGACGGCGACGGCGGCATCGCGACAATAGGCGTCGGCACCGACGGCCTTGCCGAATTCCTCGTTAAGCGGCGCGCCGCCAACAAGGACGACGTAGTCGTCGCGCATTCCCTTTTCCTTCATCGTGTCGATAACGACCTTCATGTAGGGCATGGTGGTCGTAAGCAGTGCCGACATGCCGAGGATGTCCGGCTGCTCGCGTTCGATCGCTTCCAGATAGTTCTCGACGGGGTTGTTGATGCCGAGGTCGACGACGTCAAAGCCGGCGCCTTCCATCATCATGCCGACGAGGTTCTTGCCGATGTCGTGGATATCGCCCTTGACGGTGCCGATGACCATCTTGCCAAGCTTCGGCGCGCCGGTTTCGGCGAGCAGCGGACGCAGGATCGACATGCCGGCCTTCATCGCATTGGCCGAAAGCAGAACTTCCGGCACGAAGAGAATGCCGTCGCGGAAGTCGATGCCGACGATGCGCATGCCTTCGACGAGCGCCTGGGTCAGGATGTCGTAAGGGGTCCAGCCACGCTTGAGGAGGATGTTCGTTCCATCCTCGATTTCCTCCTTGAGACCGTCATAAAGGTCATCATGCATCTGCTGCACGAGTTCCTCGTCGGAAAGGTCCTCGAGAATGATTTCATCGTCTGCCATAGTAGGGTTCCTCGGTTCCTGGCACGGTAGTCTTCGCGCGGTGATCTGGCTCGATCGGGCACGATCCGGACGCGTTGCTCATCCTTAACGGCCCAAAGCTAAAAATCTCTTTTTGAAAGCGACGTCGCATATGATGAAAAGCGACGGCACCGTTGGTTCGTCCGCGCATCCATAGTCCTACCGTATCTCGGCCGCATTCGGAATCGGGCGTGCGGTAAATTTCTGCAACAGTTCAAGTTGTTACATCGGGCAGCATCGGCTTCGGACAACAGTTTTTGCGCGCGTGGCGCCCGTTTTCGCCGCATGTCGGGCCTTGACGGGTGTCAAGGTTGAGTGTCTGAGATGCGCCACGCGTTGGCGCATTGAGACCCGTACCGGTTCGGCGGCTTGGTAGCATTAGCCCAAAATCGATCCCGGTGCATGGTTTCCCCCGTTGGCCTCGACCTTCGGAGGGAAGATGCGCCACTTAATCAAAGCGTTGCCGCGTCCCTTGGAGAGCCAGAAGGGCGCGGCGGGAGAGGAATGAGCGAATGAGCGACGTGACAGAACAAGGCGCGGTCGAAGGCGGCGGACGCCGCGCGCGTGGCGAGGGACGGGGAGCGGCGGCGCGCCGGGCGTCACGCACCGGCGGCGGTCCGGGACCGTCTCTGCCCTATATCCAGCGCAAGATTCGCGAATACGAAGTGCTCGACGAGGAAGGCCTGCAGCTCATCGAGCGCAACGCCGACACCGTGCTCGAGGAAATCGGCATCGAGTTTCGCGATGACGCCGAAGCGCTCGATCTCTGGAAGGCAGCCGGCGCCGACGTGCGCGGGCAGCGTGTTCATTTCCCGAAGGGGCTCTGCCGCGAACTCTTGAAGACCGCGCCGTCGGACTTCACCTGGCATGCGCGCAATCCTGAGCGCAGTGCGCACGTCGGCGGCAAGGCAACGATCTTTGCACCGGTCTACGGCCCGCCCTTCGTGCGCGATCTCGACGGCAACCGCCGCTACGCGACGATCGAGGATTTCCGCAATTTCGTGAAGCTTGCCTACATGGCGCCGTCGATGCATTCGTCGGGCGGGACCGTGTGCGAGCCGGTCGACATCCCGGTCAACAAGCGCCATCTCGATATGGTCTACAGCCATATCAAATATTCCGACAAACCGTTCATGGGCTCGGTTACGGCGCCGGAACGCGCCGAAGACACGATCGCCATGGCGAAGATCGTTTTCGGCGACGATTTCGTCGAAAAGAATACGGTGACGCTGAACCTCATCAACGCCAATTCGCCGATGGTTTTCGACGAGACCATGGTGGGCGCGCTCAAGGTCTATGCACGCCACAACCAGGCCTGCGTGCTTTCGCCGTTCATCCTCTCCGGCGCGATGAGCCCGGTCACCGTCGCCGGCACGCTGACGCAGATCCTTGCCGAAGTGCTCGCGGGTGCGTCCTTCACCCAGCTCATCCGCAAGGGTGCGCCGGTGCTGTTCGGGACGTTCGCGGCGTCGATTTCGATGCAGTCGGGCGCGCCGACCTTCGGTACGCCGGAGCCGTCGCTCGTCTCCTACGGCGCAGCGCAGCTTGCCCGCCGCCTCGGGCTGCCCTTCCGGACCGGCGGCTCGCTCTGCGGCTCCAAGGTTCCGGATGCGCAGGCGGCGCATGAATCGGCGAACACGCTGAACATGACGCTGCTCGCCGGCACCAATTTCGTGCTGCACGCGGCCGGCTGGCTCGAAGGCGGTCTCGTCTCGTCCTACGAGAAGTTCATGATCGACCAGGACCAGCTCGGCATGATGCAGAAGATGGCCGAAGGCGTGGACCTTTCCGAAAACGCCCAGGCGCTGGACGCGATTCGCGAAGTCGGTCCGGGCAGCCACTATCTCGGCTGCGCCCATACCCAGGCGAATTTCCAGACCGCCTTCTACCGCTCGCCGCTCGCCGACAACAATTCCTTCGAGCAGTGGGAAATCGAAGGCGAGAAGCGGATCGAGCAGCGCGCCAATGCGCTGGCCCGCAGCTGGCTGGAGCATTACGAGGCACCTTACCTCGATCCGGCAATCGACGAGGCGCTGAAGGACTATATCGCCAAGCGCAAGGACTCGATGCCGGACGCCTTCACCTGAAAGGCTCCCGAGCGAGCCAGGGAGCAAGGCGGCGCGGCGCAGGTGGCCGACATGATCCAGAAGGAGGTCTGGCGCCCGCATTACGAACTTCAGGGGCCGAAACCGAAATGACGGATCCTTCGGCGGGCGAATTGCTTGAAACGATCCGTGCGGCGCTCGCGCCGCACGGTCTTTTTTTGCGCGGCACAGTGAATTTTTTCGATGGCGAGGCCGCTCCGATGCTTGCAGACGGCAAGCCCACCGCCAGTGTCGTGCTCATCGGAAATATCGGCGGCTCGCTGTGGAAGCCGTTCGACCGCTGGCGCGAGCATGAGACGGATCGCGGTGGAACGGATCCGCTCGACAATTGGTCCAAATGCGTGATCCAGCCGATTGCCGATGCGGCCGGCGCCACCGCCTATTTCCCCTCCGATCCGCCGTGGCAGCCCTTTCAGCAATGGGCGATGCGCGCCGAGGGACTGCAGGCTTCTCCGCTCGGTATTCTTATTCATCCGCACTATGGGCTGTGGCACGGCTATCGCGCCGCGCTCGGTTTTGATCGGGTGTTGCCGCAGACGGGAAAAGTTTCAGTTGGCCATCCTTGCGATGCCTGTGTGGAAAAGCCGTGCGTCTCCGCCTGCCCAGCTGACGCCTTGGCCGCCCGCACATTCGATGTCGGGCGCTGCCGTGCCCATTTGAGGACGCAGGCGGGGGCAGTCGGTTGTCACACGCAAGGATGCATCTCGCGCGATGCCTGTCCGGTGGGGATGGGTTATCGCTATCCAGTTCAGCAACTGCGTTTCCATATGGCGGCGCTGAGTTTGTAGCCGACCCGAATTGCCCCTCACCCTAACCCTCTCCCCGCACGCGGGGAGAGGGGACTTAAAGGGCGCGCGGTTGTCCCTTCTTCCAGTTCGGCTAGCCGGGCGAGCGGGCGCGGCGGGTCCCTTCGCCCCGCTTGCGGGGAGAAGGTGCCGGCAGGTGGATGAGGGGCTTTCCGCGATCGCGAATGCAAACATCAATTTTCGCCGCAATCCGTGCGATGCTACGCGTCACGATCCGCTTCGAGTCGCGAACCATGCCACTGTTTCCGAAAGCCTTCCTCGTCGGTGCCGCCGTTTTCATGGCTGGCTTCGCCAAACCCTCGCCGGCTGACGCAGCATATGCCGCCTGCCGCAGCGTCAGCCACCTCGGGCAGGACTATATCGCCTGCAGCTTCGACCCGGCGGCGAGCGACATTCGCCTCTACAACAAGGATCAGGCGGGCGTGCCGTTCAAGTCCTTCAGGGCGCTGTCGCTCGAGTTGCGCCAGCGCGACGAATATCTCGTCTTCGCCATGAATGGCGGTATGTACCACGAGGATCTTTCCCCGGTCGGCCTGCATGTCGAAGAGGGCGTGGAGCAGGCGCCGCTCAACACCAATTCCGGTTGGGGGAATTTCCATCTGTTGCCGAACGGCGTTTTCTATGTCGGAGACGGCAAGGCGGGGGTGATGGCGGCGGAGGCCTATCGCGCCGCCGGTATCAAGCCGCGCTTCGCGACGCAATCCGGTCCGATGCTGGTGATCGACGGGGCGCTGCATCCGCGCTTCCTGCCAAACAGCGACAGTCTCAAAACCCGCAACGGAGTTGGCGTGACGGTTTCGGGCGAGGTGGTCTTCGCGGTGTCGAAACGGCCGGCGCGCTTTCACGATTTCGCGACGCTGTTTCGCGACGCCCTTGATTGCCCGAATGCACTCTTTCTCGATGGTACGATTTCGAGCCTCTATGCGCCGGAGATCAATCGCCACGATCGGCTGTTTCCGCTCGGGCCGATCATCGCCGTCGTTGACCGGTTTCCGCGCTGAATCGGCAGCGTGATTTTTTTGATCGCGGCCCCAAGGAATGGCTGCCGGCGGACGTCTAACGGGCAAACAGGTCAAAAGCGGGCACGGACTTGGACGCGGAACTCGTTGAGAGGGCGGTGAGGGGCGACAGGGAGGCGTTCAGCCTTCTGGTCGAGCGCCACTATGATTTCGTGC
This sequence comes from Sinorhizobium chiapasense, assembly GCF_036488675.1. Taxonomy (NCBI): domain Bacteria; kingdom Pseudomonadati; phylum Pseudomonadota; class Alphaproteobacteria; order Hyphomicrobiales; family Rhizobiaceae; genus Sinorhizobium; species Sinorhizobium chiapasense. Next base: position 1,911,933 of record NZ_CP133148.1, on the reverse strand, counting down.
ACGCCGTTGCCTGGCGCTGGTCCGGCAACGTGACCGACGCGGAGGATATCGCGCAGGATGTCTGCATTCGGCTCGGTTCCGCTATCCGCGGCTTTCGTGGCACGAGCCGTTTTCGAACCTGGCTCTATACGCTGACGCTCAACGCCGCGCGCGACCATCGCCGCCGCCGGGTGCGCGATGAGCGCAAGATTGCGGCCTATGCGTCGGATCCAGCGGCGCAGCGTACGCCTGACAGAGAGGACGAGGACCGGCGGGAAGCGCTCTGGACGGCAGTCCGGGCGCTGCCGGAAAAACAATGCGATGCCGTCCTGCTCGTCTACGCCGAAGGCCTGAGCCATGCCGCGGCGGCAGACGTGCTCGGCTGCTCCGAAGCGACCATCTCCTGGCATGTCCATGAGGCGCGCAAGCGTCTGCGGACCATGCTCGGCAAGGAGGCTGTGTGATCATGACCGACGATTTCGAAACGCTTGCCGCAAAGCTGCCGCCGACGCCTTCGAGCGAAGCGCGGGCGCGCGCGCTCGCCGCCGCGATGGAAGCCTATGACACGGCGGAAAATTCGAGCGCCGCCCAAGGAGCAGTAGTGCCCGCTCGTCCAAGCTCCATCCTCAACCGGATATGGAGCCCCATCATGAACCGGAAATTGCTTGCCGGATCGGCGCTGGCAACCCTGATCGTTGTGCCCGCCGCTGCCTTCCTGACCGTGGAAATGATCCGTAATGATCGGCTGCCCGAGCAGCAAACCGCGATTGCAGCAAAGCCCGAACCGAAGTCGGCCGCGCCTGTGGCGGAGAGCGGCGCGTCGCTGGCGCGCTCACAGGCGGCACAGGCCGCTGCAAAACTTGCGGAAGAGGTGAAAAGCGAAGCGCCGGCGGCCGCAGAAGTCGACGCGATGGCGAGCCGAACGGCCGCCGACACGGCGGCTCCCATGAGCACGCTCGGTGGCACGGCCGGCTTTGCGGCGCGGGGACGCATGGAGATCATGCCGTCGCCGACGACACCGGCCGACATTCTTCCGCCGCCGGCCGAGAGCCGCGAGCGCTTCGGCAACGCCGATGCCAATCCGGTGAACAGTGCGGCGACTGAGCCGGTCTCGACGTTCTCCGCCGATGTCGATACGGCCTCCTATTCCTTCGTCCGCCGCTCGCTGATGGCAGGAGAGATGCCCAATCCCGATGCCGTGCGCATCGAGGAGATGGTCAACTATTTCCCCTATGACTGGCCGCGCCCGACGTCGGCTGCGGTACCCTTCAGGGCGACTGTCACCGTCACGCCGACCCCCTGGAACGCGGGCACGCGCCTGATGCATGTGGCGATCAAGGGCTATGAGGTCGTGCCTGCGGAAGCGCCGAAGGCGAACCTCGTGTTCCTGATCGACGTTTCCGGTTCCATGGACGAGCCGGACAAGCTGCCGCTGTTGAAGAACGCTTTCCGCCTGCTTGTCGACGGGCTGAAGCCTGACGACACGGTGTCGATCGTCACTTATGCCGGGAATGCAGGGACGGTCCTCGAGCCGACGGCGGTCAAGGACAAGGCGAAGATCCTGGCGGCGATCGATACGCTGGCGCCCGGCGGCTCCACGGCCGGCGCTGCCGGCATCGACGAGGCCTATCAACTGGCCGAAAAGGCTCTCGTGAAGGGCGGCGTAAACCGCATCCTGCTGGCGACCGACGGCGACTTCAATGTCGGCCCGTCGAGCGACGAGGAGCTGAAACGGCTGGTCGAGGAAAAGCGCAAAACGGGCATCTTCCTCTCGGTGCTCGGCTTCGGTCGTGGCAATTACAACGACGCGCTGATGCAGGCGATCGCCCAGAACGGCAACGGCGTTGCCGCCTATATCGATACACTTGCGGAGGCGCAGAAGACGTTGGTCGAGGAAGCGGGCTCGTCGCTCTTCCCGATCGCCAAGGACATCAAGCTGCAAGTGGAGTTCAACCCGGCGGCAATCGCGGAGTATCGTCTCATCGGCTACGAGACCCGGGCGCTGAAACGCGAGGATTTCAACAACGACCGGGTGGATGCCGGCGATATCGGCTCGGGTCACAGCGTCACCGCGATCTACGAAGTGACGCCGAAGGGAAGCCCGGCGGTCCTCAACGACGACCTGCGCTATGCGACGGTAGAAAAGCCGGCGGCGAACGCGACAGCGCATTCGGGCGAACTCGCCTATCTCAAGATCCGCTACAAGAAGCCGGATGGCGACAAGAGCGAGTTGATCACCACGCCAGTCACGGAGGCGAATGCCGTGCCGTCGCTCGCCGAAGCTCCTGTGGACGTCCGTTTCTCAACCGCCGTCGCTGCTTTCGGCCAGACGCTTGCGGGAAATCCGGCGCTTTCGGGCTATTCCTACACGGCGATCGCCGATCTTGCCGCGGGCGCCAAGGGGGCAGACCCGTTCGGATACCGCGGGGAGTTCGTCAATCTGGTACGGCTGGCGAAAGGGCTTTCGGGGGAATGACGCCGCGGTGCCGCCCCTCATCCGCCTGCCGGCACCTTCTCCCCGCAGGCGGGGAGAAGGGCGACGCTGCACCGGCTCCGCCAAGTTCCAAGCTATTCTACGAGGGCTGGTGACGGGGGTGCGTCACGGGCCGCGAGCGCGACTCACCCTCGCCCCGCTTGCGGGGAGAGGGCAGGGTGAGGGGCGGGACAGCTGTTGGTGAATCGAAGTTGCTACGCCCTTGGAAATGCCCGCTGCAGGCCGCCGGATTTCGTTAGCCCGTTCTTGAACGCCTGATAGGCCGGATGCTCGCTGGAGCGGGCAGCTTCCATGAGGCGCATTTGCAGGCGGGCGGGCGCCTCGTTGCCGAGCCATTCACCGAGTTTCTCCAGCTTCAGCGAGTTCAGGAAACGGGCCTCTACGGCGAGGTCGAGGTGGCGTTGCAGGCCTTCCATCAGGTTCTCATCCTGCTCGGCGTTTTCCATCAGAAGCTTGACGAAGGATCGGTCGGCCTCGCCGAAGCTCGAAAGCTTGGCGGCGGTCGTGTCCCTGTCCGGAAAGGCGGCTGGCCCGGCGTTCATCGTTCGTCTCCTCGAATCGAAACATCCTTCGGGGATAGGTCAGCCGTCGGCCATCCGCAAGCGAGGCGGAGAATATGGGCCGGGATTCGACGCCCGTCTTCGCGACGGTGCTGCACGCCGCCGCGCCCGACGTTCGTCGAAGAACAAAGAAGAACGCTCCGGGCATTCCGCACCGGAGCGTTTGTCGTTTCGTGCTGCGCAGTCTGGCCGTCTCAGGCGCGGCGGCGGCTACCGCGTTCGCGCGTCGGGGCGGAGGCGCCTTCGTTGGCGGTCTTGTTGCGCAAGGGGCCGATCTTTTCGACGATGACGTCGAGCGTCGGGCGCTCGCCCTTCGCGTGGTTGTCGAGCGCGAGGCGCATCGCGGCGAGATGGTTGCAGGAGGTGCCGCAGCAGCCGCCGATGATCTTCGCGCCGGCGTCGACCGCCAGCCGCACATATTCCGCCATCAGCGGCGGGGTGCCGGAATAATGGATCTCGGAGCCGCGGAATTCCGGGATGCCGCAATTGCCCTTGACGACTACGGTTGCCTCCGGGGCCGCCGCGGTCATGTCGAGCAGCGAGGATAGGATATCGGAGGCGCCGACGCCGCAATTGGCGCCGACCGCGACCGGGCCTTCGCCGATGTCGCCGGCGACCGCGTGAATGTCCCCGGGGTGGAGACCCATCATCGTCTTGCCGGCGGTATCGAACGAGCCGGTATAGACGTAGGGGAGGCCGACCTTGGTGGCCGCCTCGGCCGCCGCGCGGATTTCGTCCGGCGAGGACATGGTTTCGATCCAGGCGACTTCCGCGCCGCCCGCCTTCAAGCCTTCGATCTGCTCGGCAAAGGCTGCAACGGCATCCTCATAGGAAAGCGCGCCGAGCGGGATCAGGAGTTCGCCGGTCGGGCCGACGGAGCCGGCGGTGATGACCTTGCGCGGCGCCTTGTCGGCAACGGCGCGGGCGATTTCGGCTGCGCGCTTGTTCAGCGCATGGACGCGGTCCTCGGCCTGGTGCAGCTTCAGCCGATGACGCGTGCCGCCGAAGGAATTGGTGAGGATGATGTCGGCGCCGGCATCGACAAAATCCTGATGCAGCTTGGTGATGTTTTCCGGCTTCGCCTCGTTCCAGAGCTCCGGCGCTTCGCCGGCCTCGAGCCCCATGGCAAAGAGCGACGTCCCGGTCGCACCATCGGCAAGCAGCACGCCCTTCTGGGCAAGGAGATCGGAAAGGGCATCGGAAGCGGACATCGGTTTTTCCCGGCTGAATGAAATTGCAATAAGATATAAAGATATCTTTATGTGATTGCAACAGACTTCGCCGGAGCATGCCGGAAAAATCGGTGCTTCACGCGTCAGGCCCTTGGCGACTGCCTCGGCGCGGCAGTTCGTCCGCCAGAACAGCCGCGAGATCTGTCGCGGGCTTGTCAGCATGTGCTCGCAGGCGCAGGCTGAATTCGGCCGCGGGCAGGGGCGGCAGGTCGAGATGCGCGGGCGCCTGCTCTATTCCAGGCCCCTGAAACCTTGCAGTGCGCGTCGTGACGGCAATGCCGCTCATGACGGCGGCGCGCAGGCCAGACAGGCTCGGGCTCGTCGCAGCGATCCGGAAGGGGCGGCCGGCCGCTTCGAGCGCCGAGATCGCCGCTGCCCGAAAGCCGCAGGGCGGGTCGAGCACAGCCAGCGGAACTTCGGCGTCGGCCGTTGCCAGCCCCTTGTCGGCGCAAAGCCAGATCATCTCTTCTTTCAAAAAGAGCAGTTCGTCGGCGGCGGGCGCCTGCCGCATGGTCAGCAGAATGTCGACCTGGCCCTGATCGAAGGCCGTGGCCAGTTCCTTCGACCTGCCAATCCTGAGGTCGAGGCGAACCCGCGGATGCGAGCGAGCGAAGCGGCGCAAGATGTCGGGCAGCGTCGTATCGGCGAAATCCTGCGTGCTGCCGAGCGAGATCCGTCCGTCGGCGCGCGCGCCCCGGAGGCTGAGCCAGGCATCGCGATGCGCGTCGAGGATGCGGCGGGCGTGATCCACGAGTTCCTCGCCGACCGGCGTCAGCGTGCGCCCGCGCCCGGCCGGGGCCAGAAGCGGCTCGCCGATCAGTGTTTCGAGGCGCTGCATCTGCGCCGTCACGGCGGAAGGGGAACGATTGACTGCCGTTGCGGCGCGGGCAAGCGAACCGCCCTCGGCGAAGGCGAGGAATGTGCGCAGGAGATCGGGATCGATGGGATTCATAGTTCTATGATACAGAACTAATCATGCAAGACAATTTGATTTTATTGATGTGTTGGTGATGGCAAGCTGAACGTCAAGAACAACTGCAGTCGAAAGGTGCTTGCCATGCCCATCATCAACGTCACTGTCGCGGGCCGTCCGGACCCGGAACTGTCCGCAAGAATCGCGGCGGAGGTCAGCCAACTGACGCAAGCGCACCTGCGCAAGGATCCGACCGTCACCGCGGTTGCGGTCGGCTATGTCGACCCGCAGCACTGGTTTGCCGGCGGAAAGTCGATCGCGTCGCAGGAGACAAACAGCTTCTGGCTGGACATCAAGGTCGTCGACGGCACGAACACAAAGCAGGAAATGGCCGCCTACATCGAAGCGATCTACGGCGGCTTCGGGAAGCTTCTCGGAAAGGTTCATCCGGAAAGCTATGTGCTCGTTCACGAAGTCTCCGCAGCAGCCTATGGTTATGGCGGCAAGACGCAGGAGTTCCGCTTTATCAGCGGCAAGCTGACTGCATAGCGGGGCAAGGAAACAGGACAGAAAAAGAGGCGCTCTCGCGAGCGCCCCTCGTCCGTGCGCAGAGAAATCCGCGCCTTGTCATGCCGCCTGGCGGTCGGTGTGGCTCGTCGGCGTCACCATGGCGGCGATGATCGTCTGCAGGTCGACCGCGCCGATCGGCCGGCCGTTCTCATCGACGACGTGGGCGGTGCCGACACGCGCGCCGGTCATCGCGCGCGCGGCCGCTTCCAGAACCGTGCCGGCCGCAAGCGGCAGGCCTTCCGCATTGCCCGAGAGCGGACGCATGATCGTTTCGACATGGACGACGCGGCCACGGTTCACTTCCTTGACGAAGGCGGTGATGTAGTCGTCCGCCGGCGAAAGCACGATCTGCTGGCCGGTACCCTGCTGCACGACCCGGCCGTCGCGCAGGATCGCGATCTTGTCGCCGAGCCTCAGCGCTTCGTCGAGGTCGTGGGTGATGAAGACGACGGTCTTTTTCAGTTCCTTCTGCAGGTCGAGCAGCACCGACTGCATGTCGACTCGGATCAGCGGGTCGAGTGCCGAATAGGCCTCGTCCATAAGCAGGATATCGGCGTCGTTGGTGAGCGCCCGGGCGAGGCCCACACGCTGCTGCATGCCGCCCGACAGCTGGTTCGGATAGTGGTTTTCGAACCCCTTGAGGCCGACGCGCTCGATCCAGCCGAGCGCGCGCTTTTCGCTTTCGCGCCGTTCGATACCCTGGATCTCCAGGCCGTATACGGCGTTCTCGAGGACGGTGCGGTGCGGCAGCAGCGCGAACTTCTGGAACACCATAGCCGTCTTGTGGCGACGGAACTGGCGAAGGTCGTTTTCGTTCATCTTGCAGACGTCGGTGCCGTCATAGAGCACTTCGCCCGCCGTCGGATCGATCAGCCTGTTGATGTGGCGGATCAGCGTCGACTTGCCGGAACCGGAAAGTCCCATGACCACCGTGATGCAGCCGCCGGGCATAAGGATATTGATGTCCTGCAGGCCGAGCACGTGACCGTGTTTCTCGTTGAGTTCGGCCTTGCCCATGCCCTTCTTGACGACATCGACGAAGTCCTCGCCGCGGGGGCCGAAGATTTTGTAGAGGTTCTTCACCTCGATTGCATGACTAACCATGAATAACCTCCGAGTGCTTTTGCAGCCGCCTTCCGAAGGCCTGGCTGGTACGATCGAAAATGATGGCGATGCCGACGAGGGCAAAGCCGTTAAGGAAACCGACGGTGAAGAACTGATTGGCGATCGCCTGGAGCACGTTTTTGCCAAGCCCGCCCACGCCGATCATCGAGGCGACGACGACCATTGCCAGCGACATCATGATCGTCTGGTTGATGCCGGCCATGATGGTCGGCAGCGCCAGCGGCATCTGCACGTTCTTCAGTTTCTGCCAGGCGGAGGAGCCGAATGCGTCGGCGGCCTCCAGTACTTCCTTGTCGACGAGCCGGATGCCGAGATTGGTAAGCCGGATCATCGGCGGCACGGCGTAGATGACGACGGCGATCAGCCCCGGCACCTTGCCGATGCCGAAGATCATCACCACCGGAATGAGATAGACGAAGCTCGGCATCGTCTGCATGACGTCGAGGATCGGGTTGACGAAGGCCTGTACCCGGTCGGAGCGGGCCATCAGGATGCCGATCGGGATGCCGATCACGATCGAAATCAGCGTACAGACGGTAACCATGGCGAGCGTGATCATCGTGTCGTTCCAGAGCCCGACGAGCCCGATCAACACCATAGAAAACGCCGTGCCGATAGTGATCTTCACGTTGCGGCTGCCGAGATAGACGATGGCAACCATGATAATCAGTATCAGGATCCAGGGCGAACTGACGAAGGCCCGTTCCAGGTAGTTCAGGAACCATTGCAATGGCTGGACCACTGCGTCGATCGCATCGCCGTAACTGCGCACGAATCCCTTGAATCCGTCGTCGACGCTCTTGCGCGCCATGCGGATAGTGCCATCGTCTATGGCCGGGAACTTGCAAAGCAGGTCCGGCAGGAAACTGCAGATAGCCATGTTTTCCCCCTTCTGGCCGGAAGTCTTATGCCGCCGGCTGCGTCGTTGGAACGACCGCATGCGGCCGTCCTGCGCAGACTTGCTCGTGACCTCTTGCGTGTCCCGACGTGAGAAATGTGACAGCGGAACAACGTTCCCGCTTTACTGTTTGCGACGTTTGCCGGGGCACGAGGCGGCGGCCGGAGGTCCGGCGGCCGTCCCGCTGGGACGCTTCTGTCAGAGCGCTGCCTTGACTTTCTCGGCCACTTCGGGACTGACCCATTGGGTCCACATGTCCTGATAGTTCTCGAGGAAGTGCTTGGCGGCGTCCTCGTTGGTGCCCTGGTTCTGGTCCATCCAGGCCAGAACCTTGTTGACCGTGCCGTTGTCCCACTTGCGTACCTTGACGTAGTCCATGGCGACGCCGGCCTTATCGGCGAAGGACTTCGTCACGACCGTGAAGACGTCCGAGACCGGGTAGGAGTTGACCTTTGGGTTCGGGCAATCGGGAACTGCGGAGCAGGCGTCCCACTCCTTCTTGTCATGGTCGACACCGAAGGAGAGGCGGGTCATTTCGTACTTGCCTAGAATGGCGGTCGGAGCCCAGTAGTAGCCGAGCCAGCCGGTCTTCTTCTCGAAGGCGTTGGCAATTGAGCCGTCCAGGCCGGCGGCCGAGCCGGTATCGACCAGTTCGAAGCCGGCTTTTTCGGCTTCCAGCGCGTTGAAGAGATTGGCGGTAGAGACCTGGCAGTTCCATCCGGAGGGGCAATTGTGGATGGCGCCCTTGGACGGATCTTCCGGTGCCGGGAACAGATCCGGATGCTTCAGAGCGTCCTGCACGGTCTTGATGTCGGGGTGTGCATCGGCGAGGAACTTCGGTATCCACCATCCCTCGACGCCGCCTTCGCTGAGCAGAGGCGCGGCCTGGATCAGACGGCCTTCCTTGATCGCTGCGTCGAGCGGCGTGCGCACGGCGTTGACCCAGAGTTCCGGCGCCATGTCGGGCTGCGCCTTCTCGTTCATCGAGGCGAAGGTTGGCATCGTGTCGCCGGTAACGAGCTCCACGGTGCAACCATATCCGTTTTCGAGGATGAACTTGTCGACATGGGCGGCGACGCCCGCCGAGGCCCAGTTCATTTCGGCAATACTGACTTCGCCGCATTCCGCGGCTTGCGCCGAGCCCGCCACGGCATAAAGGCCCACGGCGAGAAAGGTGGACGCGAGGAGTTTCTTCATGTTTGCAAGACCTCCCAGTCTTTGTGCAGCCAACGATCGAGGGTGCCGCAGGGGTTATGCTGTCCCGACACCCGATTATTCAGTGAGCAGCCCGAGGTTCGGCATCGGAAGGCCAAAATCATGCCCCCGCTGCGGCAGTGTGGGAGTTCTTTCAAATCCTGGCCGCGGAACCCTGTCGCCAGCCGGATCTCCTCTTCACCGCTACGGCAAGCCTAAGTATTCCCGAAGAGAAATCAACCTCTTCAATCGGACTGCCGTGTCGAACGGCGTCGTCGTCGCGCGTGCATTTCTTGTTTTGGTCTGGCCACAATCTGAGCATTTACGACAAAATTGCCGCAAAATGCGGCCCAGAGCACGGCTTCCCCTGCGAGCCTGTTTCAATCGGGACGTTTCCTGTCGCGATTGCGCCCGGGAATCCGCCCGAGGATGTCGCGAAAAAAAATCAAAAAAATGCGCGATTCACCATTGCTTAAGCCATCAATAACCATCCGGTAACGATGTCAGGCTAATTGTTTGCCTGCGGCGGGCGACTGCCGCAGGTCCGGATCAGGTGTTGCGTACCGGACCTGGACATCCCGCGTTCGGCGCATTGCTACTCATGTTTGCGCATCTGATTATACGCGCGGCGCCGTAGGACGGGGAGAGCGCTCTCGAACGCGAAGAGTGCAGCGATTTCCGGTGTGTTGTGCCGGAGAGACCATGCGTTATTTCGGCGGCCGCATCCCCTCGCACGAGGTCGGGTGCGGCTTTCGCGTTATGGACCCATTCGCCGGTAAAGCGGGCAACAAAAAGCCGCCCCGAAAGGAGCGGCTTGAAGCGGAAAAACGCCTGATTATCCGATGCTGTACGTGCGGATGAAACCGAGCGGGCCGCGAGGTGCGTCCATCTCGACATTACGCACGCGGGACTGGCTCGACGGCGCCTTGGAGTTCCAGGCGATCTGAACGAAATTTGGTTTGCTGAAGACGAACAGCATGACTTTTCTACCTTGGGAGTCCGGGGCTTTGCCCGGAGTTGTTTCGATGGCGTCGATATAGGCGCGAGTGGGTGGAATTTAAATGCCAATGTCGCCATCGCATGTCGCAATTCCGCAAGTCCTGTCGCGATTTCGAACAACGTTCGTGAGCGCCCGAAACGGGCCGTGATTATGCTGCAGCGCCGCGCGTCTTAATCCGACGCGCAAGGGACGCTGCAGCACTTTGAATCGCTGCATGTTTCCATCCTTAAATCAGCTAGGATTTAAGGAAACATGCAGTGGCGAAATGAGGTTGAATCCCGTCGAAAAACGGCCTTTGCCGTCGATGGTTTCGATGCTACGGGAGGCCGCATGACACAGAAAATCATGCTGCAGGGGACCGGCTCGGATGTCGGAAAATCGGTATTGGTGGCCGGGCTCTGCCGGCTCGCCTCCAATCGCGGGATGAAGGTCAGGCCGTTCAAGCCGCAGAACATGTCGAACAACGCCGCCGTTTCCGATGACGGCGGCGAGATCGGCCGGGCGCAATGGCTGCAGTCGCTGGCTGCGCGCGTGCCTTCCTCCGTGCACATGAACCCGGTGCTTTTGAAGCCGCAGTCGGACACCGGCAGCCAGATCATCCTGCAGGGCAAGGTCGCGGGTCAGGCGAAGGGCAGGGAATATCAGGCGCTGAAGCCGAAGCTGCTCGGCGCGGTGATGGAAAGTTTCGAGCTGGTCTCCGCCGGCGCGGATCTTGTCATCGTCGAAGGAGCAGGTTCGCCGGCGGAAGTCAATTTGAGGGCGGGCGATATCGCCAACATGGGTTTTGCCACGCGTGCCGGCGTGCCGGTGGTGCTTGTCGGCGATATCGACCGCGGCGGCGTCATCGCCTCGCTCGTCGGCACCCATGCGATTCTTCCGGAAGAGGATCGGCGGATGGTCCGCGGCTATCTCATCAACAAGTTCCGGGGCGACGTGACGCTCTTCGACGATGGCATTGCCGCCATTCACCGTTTCACCGGCTGGCCTTGTTTCGGCGTGGTGCCGTGGCTGAAGAGCGCCGCGCGGCTGCCGGCCGAGGATTCGGTGGTGCTGGAAAGGCTCGCGCGCGGCGGCGGCAAGGCGTTGAAAGTCGCGGTGCCGGTCCTGTCGCGGATCGCCAATTTCGACGATCTCGATCCGCTGATGGCCGAGCCGGACGTCGATCTCGTCTTCGTCCGGTCCGGCACGCCGATTCCCGACGATGCCGGGCTCGTCGTCATTCCCGGCTCGAAATCGACAATTGCCGACCTCAAGGATTTTCGCGCCGAGGGCTGGGACCGGGACCTTGAGCGCCACCTGCGGCGCGGCGGCCGGGTGATCGGAATTTGCGGCGGCTACCAGATGCTTGGTGCCCGCGTCACCGATCCGCTCGGCATCGAAGGCAGCGAACGCGAGATCGCCGGCCTCGGCGTGCTTGCGGTCGAAACGGAAATGGCGCCGGAAAAGACAGTCCGCAACAGCCGCGCCTGGTCGCTCGAACATGACGTCCCGCTAGACGGCTACGAGATCCATCTCGGCAAGACCACGGGCACCGATTGCGACCGCGCGCCGGTCTCCATCGACGGTCGCCGGGATGGGGCGATCTCCGCCGACGGCAAGGTGATGGGCACCTACCTGCACGGGCTTTTCGGCGGCGACGCCTACCGGGCCGCCCTGCTCAAGAGCTTTGGCATCGAGGGTGGCGGCCGCAATTATCGCCAATCGGTCGATGCGGCGCTCGATGATATCGCCGGCGAACTCGAAGCGGTGCTCGATCCGGTTTGGCTGGACCGGCTGCTCAGCGGCGAGCACGGACCCGGGTGAGGCAGGCGGCAAAGTGCCGAAGAGACCAGTGCGCGGTGCCGCGTGGTACCATTTTGTTGCTTCTCCGCCTTCGGCATTTAAGCTACGGTTGAAATATCCTGGCTATACGCCGCAGGAGCGGCTGTGCCCGTGGAACGGAAGCTCGCAGTGATCCTTGCCGCTGACGTCGCTGGCTACAGCCGGCTTGTCGCTGCCGACGAGGAAGGCGCGCTTGCGACGCTCGGCACCTACAGCGCTGCGATCGGCGATTTCGTCGCCGAGCATGGCGGGCGCGTATTCGGCTCGGCCGGCGACAGCGTCGTGGCGGAATTCCACAGTGCCGTGCAGGCGGTGCGGGCCGCCGTCGCCATCCAGCGCGCGCTCTATCGCCGCAATGCCGATCTCACCCCCGACCACCGGATGGAGTTCCGCATCGGACTAAACCTCGGTGATGTCGTCGTCGAGGGCGACAATCTTCTTGGCGACGGCGTCAACGTAGCAGCCCGGCTGCAGGATGTTGCGCTGCCAGGTGGCATCTGCATTTCGGGCGCGCTTCACGACCAGATCGAGGGCAAGCTCGATTTCCCGCTGGTCCACCTTGGCGACCGCAACCTCAAGAACATTCCGCGTCCCGTGCCGGTGCACAGGGTCGACTGGCGCGGCGAGGATCCGGTCGAGGCGGGCGTACTCGGCGGGCCGCTCAACCCTCCGGACAAGCCCTCGATCGTCGTCCTTCCCTTCGTCAATATGTCGGGCGACCCGGAGCAGGAATATTTTGCCGACGGGCTCACCGAGGACATCATCACCGCGCTCTCGCTCTATCGCTGGTTCTTCGTCATCGCCCGCAACTCGTCCTTCGCCTACAAGGGGCGCGCGGTCGACGTGAAGCAGGTCGGCCGCGATCTCGGTGTGCGCTATATCGTCGAGGGGAGCGTGCGCCGGGCCGGGACGCGCCTGCGCGTGACCGGCCAGCTGATAGAAGCCGAAACCGGCGTCCATCTCTGGGCCCAGCGCTACGACCGCGAACTTGCGGATATCTTCGCCATCCAGGACGAACTCACACAGAATGTCGTCGGCGCCATCGAACCGGAAATCCTCATCGGGGAGAGCCGGCGTGCCCAGTTCAATCCCACCAACAACCTTGACGCCTATGAATGTCACATGCGCGGCACGTGGCATCACAATGTGCAGGACACGGCGGAGCACTTCAGGGAAGCGATTGTCTGGCAACGGCGGGCGATCGCTCTCGATCCCGATTTCGGCCGCGCGCACATGATGCTTGCCCGCGCCCTTTATGCGCGCTGCTTCCACGGCTTCAGCGACGATGTCGACCGCGACAGCGCCGAGCTCTGTGCGGCAGCCGAGCGTGCCGTCGCGCTGGACGAGCGCGACCCCTATTCACACTACGCCATGTGCCTTGCCCATTTCGTGATGCACCGTGCGCCCGCGGCCGTGGAAGAGGCGCAGCGGGCGATCGACCTCAACCCCAACCTGGCGCTCGCGCATATGGGACTTGGCTGGTCCCGGATTTTCGCGGGACGTTTCGCCGAGGCGCTCGACCCGCTCCAAATGGCCCTGAGACTCAGTCCGCACGATCCGCTGACCTATCTATTCCTCAACCACATGGCGCTTGCCCACTATCATCTCGGCAATTACGAGGAGGCGCTGCATTATTCGGAACGCGGCATTTCGCTCCGCCGGGCCTACTTCAACCGTGTCGTGCTTCTCGCGAGCCTTGGGCAGCTTGGCCACGACGAGGAGGCGCGCGAGCTCATTCCGGAAATCATGGCCAATGTGCCGGCCGACATCGCCCATTACTGGAAGATCCTCACGCCGTACGTGGATCCCAGCCACTACGCGCATCTCATCGATGGGCTGCGCAAGGCCGGATTCCCGCTCGTTGCCTAAAGCAACTCCAGCAAAAGTGTATAGCGGTTTTCCGTTTTCGCGGCTGCGCATGTCGCAGGCCGTCGATTGACTTTGCCGATGCCGCTTCATAATTAACGTCTATGGATGGTTCCCCCGCGCCGGAGCGGAACGGGGGAGTAAATGGGAATGTGACGGGGCGGACCCAAACCGGGCGCCCTTATCGCAGCCGACCCCGCGACTGTAGAACGGTCAGGGTTCGCCATCGGGCATGTCGCCTTCTACCGACGATCTGCATGGGGCAGTCTCGCGGGATCGGACGGCAGGCCGGAAAAGCCACTGGCATGGCATCGTTATCAGCCGGGCTGGACGCCTCTTCTTCTACGAATCGTCCGCCTTTCATGATGTCGAAAATGCCGGGAAGGCGAGGCGGGCCCGTTCGGCTTTCAGCAGCTTGTGTTCAGCGATCGTTTGAACGCAATCTCCTGAAGGTCGTGACGCCGTGAGCCAGGAGACCTGCCGTCCGTCAGGGCATTCCGCCCGAAGGGGGACCGTTCCCCGATGCCAGCACGGAGGTTGTCGTGGCTTACAAACTGTCTTTTGAACGTGCGACAAGCGCGTTGCCCGCCCATTTCCGGTTGAAGCCTTCAGTGAACTGAGGCCGGCCGAATGACCATTCCCAATGCCGGACCGATCCTCGTCCTCGGCGGCGCCCGATCCGGCAAATCCTCCTTCGCGGAAAAGCTCGCCGAAGCCTCCGGACTGCCGTTGCATTACGCCGCCACGGGCCGAGCCTGGGACGACGAGATGCGCGATCGTATCCGCCACCACCAGGACACGCGGCGCGGCAAGGGCTGGACGACGCATGAGGAGCCTTTCAATCTCGTCGGCTTGCTTCGCCGCATCGACGACCCGGCTTGCGCGATCCTCATCGATTGCCTGACGCTTTGGGTCACCAACCTGATGATGGAAGAGCGCGACATAACCGCGGAATTCGCGGCGCTCGCCGCTTTCCTGCCCGAGGCGCGGGCGCGCCTCATCTTCGTTTCCAATGAGGTCGGTCTTGGCATCGTTCCGGAAAACCGGATGGCGCGCGAGTTTCGCGACCACGCCGGCCGCCTCCACCAGATCGTTGCGGAGAAATCCGCCGAAGTCTACTTTGTCGCGGCCGGATTGCCGCTGAAAATGAAGGGTTGATCCATGACACTCGCCAAGGCCCACCACGGCAAGATCCCGGCCACAGTCATCACCGGCTTTCTCGGTGCCGGCAAGACGACGATGATCCGCAACCTGTTGCAGAATGCCGACGGCAAGCGCATTGCGCTGATCATCAACGAGTTCGGCGATCTTGGTGTCGACGGCGATGTGCTGAAGGGCTGCGGCGCGGAGGCCTGCACGGAGGACGACATCATCGAACTCACCAACGGCTGCATCTGCTGCACGGTCGCCGATGATTTCATCCCGACCATGACGAAGCTGCTCGAACGCGAGAACCGGCCCGACCACATCGTGATCGAGACCTCCGGCCTTGCCCTGCCGCAGCCGCTGGTCGCCGCCTTTAACTGGCCGGACATCCGCAGCGAAGTGACGGTCGACGGCGTCGTAACCGTCGTCGACAGCGCCGCGGTTGCCGCCGGCCGCTTTGCGGACGACCACGACAAGGTCGATGCGCTCCGCGTCAACGACGACAACCTGGACCATGAAAGCCCGCTCGAAGAGCTTTTCGAGGACCAGTTGACCGCCGCCGACCTCATCGTCCTCAACAAGACCGACCTGATCGACGCCTCGGGCCTCAAGTCCGTTCGCGACGAAGTGGCTTCGCGCATCAGCCGCAAGCCGACGATGATCGAGGCGAAGAACGGCGAGGTGGCCGCCGCCATCCTGCTCGGTCTTGGCGTCGGCACCGAGGGCGAGATCGCCAACCGCAAGTCGCATCACGAAATGGAGCACGAGGCCGGCGATGAGCACGACCACGACGAATTCGACAGCTTTGTCGTCGAGCTCGGCGCGATCAGCGAT
The DNA here is from genome assembly GCF_036488675.1 of Sinorhizobium chiapasense. Lineage (NCBI taxonomy): Bacteria > Pseudomonadati > Pseudomonadota > Alphaproteobacteria > Hyphomicrobiales > Rhizobiaceae > Sinorhizobium > Sinorhizobium chiapasense. The sequence continues at coordinate 1,896,301 of NZ_CP133148.1, read as the reverse complement.
CCCGCCGCCTTCATCGATCGGCTGAAGGGCGTGATCGCCGAGCACGACGTGCTGCGCCTCAAAGGCTTCGCCGATGTCCCCGGCAAGCCGATGCGCCTTCTGATCCAGGCGGTCGGCAGCCGCATCGATCAGTATTACGACCGGGCCTGGGCGGCTGGCGAGCCACGCGGCACGCGCCTTGTCGTCATCGGCCTGCACGACATGGACGAGGCGGCGGTTCGCGCAGCGATCTCGGCGCTGCTGTGATCGGATAGAAAATGCATCTGCTTCTCGCCCAGAAAGGCACGATCGCCGATGGTAACGAGGCGATCGATCTCGGGCAGAGCCCGGCCGACATCCTGTTCCTCTCGGCCGCCGACACCGAGCTTGCCTCGATCGCGGCGGCGTATGGCCGGCGGACGGGGGCGAGAACGCTGCGCATCGCCAGCCTGATGAACCTGATGCATCCGATGTCGGTCGACACCTATGTCGAGCGCACGGCGCGGCATGCGAAGCTGATCGTCGTGCGCCCGCTCGGCGGCGCCAGCTATTTCCGTTACGTGCTCGAGGCGCTGCATGCGGCAGCGATTGCGAACAAATTCCAGATCGCGGTGCTCCCCGGCGACGACAAGCCTGATCCGGGCCTCGACCCGTTTTCCACGGTGTCTGCGGAGGACCGCAAGCGCCTCTGGGCATATTTCACCGAGGGCGGCGCCGACAATGCAGGGCTCTTCCTCGATTATGCCGAAGCTTTGATTTCCGGCGGCGAGAAGCCACAGCCGGCGCGGCCGCTTCTGAAGGCCGGCATCTGGTGGCCGGGCGCGGGGGTGATCGGGATCGGCGAGTGGCAGCGTCTTGCCGGTGGCGACGAGATACCCCCCTCTGCCCTGCCGGGCATCTCCCCCACAAGGGGGGAGATTGACTCGCGGCCAGGCCCCGTTCCTCAAGCTCCCTCAGAAGTGACTCCGTCTGCTGGGCAGCTCTCCAACCCAGTAGTCGCCGAAACGCAGGCGGTTGCCTCCGTGATCTCCCCCCTTGTGGGGGAGATGTCCGGCAGGACAGAGGGGGGTGCGGCGAGCACGGCGGAGGAGAAGAAGGAAGCCGCGCCCACCGTCGCCATCTGCTTCTACCGCGCTCTCGTCCAGAGCGGCGAAGCCAAACCCGTCGAAGCCTTGATCGAGGCGCTTGCAGCCGAAGGCATGCGGGTGCTTCCGGTGTTCGTCTCGAGCCTCAAGGATCAGGTCTCGATCGGCACGCTGCAGGCGATCTTCGCTGAAGCCGCGCCGGACGTAGTGATGAACGCCACCGGCTTTGCGGTTTCCGCGCCCGGTGCCGACCGCCAGCCGACGGTGCTCGAATCGACCGGCGCGCCGGTGCTGCAAGTTATCTTTTCCGGCTCCTCGCGCGCCGCCTGGGAGGCTTCGCCGCAAGGGCTGATGGCGCGCGATCTCGGCATGAACGTCGCACTGCCGGAGGTGGACGGCCGCATTCTCTCTCGCGCCGTCTCCTTCAAGGCGGCGTCCGTCTATGATCCGGCGGTGGAAGCCAACATCGTCGGGCACGAACCACTTGCCGATCGCGTCCGCTTTGCCGCGCGGCTTGCCGCCAACTGGGTGCAGTTACGCCGGGCAAAACCCGAGGAGCGGCGCGTAGCCATCGTCATGGCCAATTATCCGAACCGCGACGGGCGCCTCGGCAACGGCGTCGGACTCGATACGCCGGCAGGCACCATCGAGGTGCTGAAGGCGATGGCCGCGGAGGGTTATCCCATTGACGGTTTTCCCGAGGACGGCGACGCGCTGATGCGCTTCCTGATGGCCGGGCCGACCAATGCGGCAAGCGGCGACCGGGAAATCCGTGAGGTCATTCCGCTCGCGCAATACAAGGATTTCCTGGGTTCTCTTCCACAGCAGATTCAGGAAGAGGTGACGGCGCGCTGGGGTGACCCCGAAGCCGATCCGTTCTTCCTCGACGGCCTCTTCGCGCTGCCGCTCGCGCGCTTCGGCAACGTCCTCGTCGGCATCCAGCCGGCCCGCGGCTACAGCATCGATCCGAAGGAAACCTATCACGCGCCGGACCTCGTTCCGCCGCACGGTTATCTCGCCTTCTATGCCTTCCTGCGGCAGGTCTTCAAAGCCGACGCGATCGTCCACATGGGCAAGCACGGCAATCTCGAATGGCTGCCCGGCAAGGCTCTGGCGCTTTCGGAAACCTGCTACCCGGAGGTCGTATTCGGCCCGACACCGCATCTCTATCCCTTCATCGTCAACGATCCGGGCGAGGGTACGCAGGCCAAGCGCCGCACCAGCGCCGTTATCATCGACCATCTGACACCGCCTTTGACGCGGGCGGAGTCCTATGGGCCGCTCAAGGACCTGGAGGCGCTGGTCGACGAATATTACGAGGCGGCCGGCGGCGACCCGCGACGGCTCAGGCTCCTCAGCCGGCAGATCCTCGACCTCGTCCGCGACATCGGCCTCGATCACGATGCCGGCATCGAAAAGGCCGACAGCGACGACAAGGCGCTGGAAAAGCTCGACGCCTATCTCTGCGATTTGAAGGAAATGCAGATCCGCGACGGGCTGCATATTTTCGGCGTTGCGCCGGAGGGGCGTTTGCTGACCGACCTCACCGTGGCACTGGCGCGGGTGCCGCGCGGCTTGGGCGAGGGCGGTGACCAGAGCTTGCAGCGGGCGATTGCAGCGGATTTGGGATTAGGGGTTTCTCACCCGGCACGACCCTTCGACCCGCTCGACTGCGTCATGTCCGCGCCGTGGATAGACTCGAGGCCCGCGCTTCTCGCCGCCATTTCGGAGGCACCCTGGCGCACCGCCGGCGATACGGTCGAGCGCATCGAACTTCTCGCCGCGAAACTGGTGTCCGGCGAAATGGCCTGCCCGGCGGATTGGAGCTCGACGCGCGCTGTGCTCGACGAGATCGACACTCGACTAAAACCCTCGATCGAAGGCTCCGGGGAGGCGGAAATCAAAGGCCTGCTTACCGGGCTCGACGGTCGTTTCGTGGCCCCCGGTCCATCCGGCGCGCCGACGCGCGGCCGTCCCGACGTGCTGCCAACCGGCCGCAATTTCTATTCCGTCGACAGCCGGGCGGTACCGACGCCGGCGGCCTACGAGCTTGGCAAGAAATCTGCCGAGCTGCTCATCCGCCGCTATCTGCAAGACCACGGCGAATGGCCATCCTCCTTCGGGCTCACCGCTTGGGGCACCTCCAACATGCGCACCGGCGGTGACGACATCGCCCAGGCGCTGGCGCTGATCGGCGCCAAGCCGGTCTGGGACATGGCCTCGCGTCGCGTCACCGGCTACGAGATCGTGCCGCTTGCGCTGCTCGGTCGTCCGCGCGTCGATGTCACTCTGCGGATCTCCGGCTTCTTCCGCGACGCTTTTCCGGAACAGATCGCGCTCTTCGACAAGGCGATCCGCGCCGTTGGGGCCTTGGACGAGGACGACGCCGACAACATGATCGCCGCGCGCATGCGTGCCGAGACGAGGCGACTCGAGGAGAAGGGCGTGGAGCCGAAGGAGGCCGCGCGGCGCGCCTCCTATCGCGCCTTCGGCGCCAAGCCAGGTGCCTATGGCGCGGGCCTGCAGGCGCTGATCGACGAGAAGGGCTGGGACAGGCGCGGCGATCTTGCTGAAGCCTATCTCACCTGGGGCGGCTATGCCTATGGTGCCGGCGAGGACGGCAAGGCCGAGCGCGGACTGTTCGAGGAGCGGCTGCGAACCATCGAAGCGGTGGTTCAGAACCAGGACAATCGCGAACACGATCTGCTCGACAGCGACGACTATTACCAGTTCGAGGGTGGCATGAGTGCTGCGGCGGAGCACCTCGCCGGCCAGCGCCCGGCGATTTACCACAACGACCATTCGCGCCCCGAAAAGCCGATGATCCGCTCGCTGGAAGAGGAGATCGGCCGCGTGGTGCGCGCCCGCGTCGTCAACCCGAAGTGGATCGATGGCGTCATGCGCCACGGCTACAAGGGCGCCTTCGAAATCGCAGCGACCGTCGACTACATGTTCGCCTTCGCCGCAACCACCGGTGCGGTGCGCGACCACCACTTCGAGGCCGCCTACCAGGCATTCATCGCCGACGAGAAGGTCCTCGATTTCCTGCGCGACAAGAACCCGGCCGCGCTTGCCGAAATGTCGGAACGTTTCCTGGAAGCGCTCGATCGCGGCCTCTGGAATCCGCGCTCCAACTCCGCGCGTTTTGAATTGAACAGCCTGTCCGGTGACGCTGCCGCCCGTCGGCTACGCGCTGGAAACGAATAGGGAGAGATCACCATGAGCGACGAAACGGCAACCAGCGGCGAAGCCGGGCCGGAAAAGGACGAAGCCCGCCACGCCATGAAGATGGCGAAGAAGAAGACCGCGCGCGAAAAGATCATGGCGACGAAGACCGACGAAAAGGGCCTGATCATCGTCCACACCGGCAAGGGCAAGGGCAAGTCGACCGCCGGCTTCGGCATGATCTTCCGCCACATTGCCCACGGCATGCCCTGCGCTGTCGTGCAGTTCATCAAGGGTGCCATGCAGACCGGCGAGCGTGACCTGATCGAGAAGCATTTCGGCGATCTCTGCCAGTTCTACACGCTCGGCGAGGGCTTCACCTGGGAGACGCAGGACCGCGCCCGCGACGTGGCGACGGCCGAGAAAGCCTGGGAAAAGGCCAAGGAACTGATCCGCGACGAGCGCAACTCCATGGTGCTGCTCGACGAGATCAACATCGCTCTGCGATACGACTACATCGATGTCGCGGAGGTCGTGCGCTTTCTGAAAGAAGAGAAGCCGCATATGACGCATGTGGTGCTTACCGGCCGCAACGCCAAGGAAGATCTGATCGAGATCGCCGATCTGGTGACCGAGATGGAACTCGTCAAGCATCCGTTCCGCTCCGGCATCAAGGCACAGAAGGGCATCGAATTCTGACGATGCAAAGCTGGCAGTTCTACAGCGCCGCGCGTCCTCTTCAGACGCGCAAAGGTCGCTGTAGCACTTTGAATTGCTGCATGATCTTCTCCTTAAATCGGTTCCGATCTAAGGAAACATGCGGCGCGCGTTGCTTTCAGCGGTTTTCGCGGCGCTCACTGCCATTTTTGCCAAAGTAGGGGTCGCCAATGTCAATTCCGACTTCGCGACGCTCGTCCGCACGGTCGTCATCCTTGCGGTGCTGGTCGCGACCGTCGCTGCGACCGGACAGTGGCAAAGGCCGGCCGAAATTTCCGGGCGCACCTGGCTTTTCCTCGCGCTTTCCGGCCTTGCCACCGGCGCCTCATGGCTTGCCTATTTCCGGGCGCTGAAACTCGGCGACGCCGCTCGCGTAGCCCCGATCGACAAGCTCTCGATCGTCTTCGTCGCGATGTTCGGCGTGCTATTTCTGGGTGAGAAGCTCAACCTGATGAATTGGCTCGGCGTCGGCCTGATCGCCGCCGGCGCTTTGCTGCTGGCGTTTTTTTTAGGGCCGCCGTCACATGCCCAGCCAGATCCTGAGCGGGTGGGCCGGGTCAGCGAGCAGCCGGATTGCCAGCGCGATCGAAACGATGACGAGCAGCGGCTTGATGATCTTCGCGCCCTTCGCCATCGCAAAACGCGAGCCGACCTGCGCGCCGAGGAACTGGCCCGCGCCCATCGTCAGGCCGACCTTCCAGAGCACCACGCCATAGGCAAGAAAAACGAAGAAGGCGCCGAGATTGGAGCCGAAATTCAGGAACTTCGTGTGGGCGGTCGCCTTGATGATGCCGAAGCCGCCGAGCGTGACGAAGCCGAGCATGAAGAAGGAGCCGGTCCCGGGACCGAAGACGCCGTCATAGAAGCCGATGAGCGGCACGAAGGTGAGCGTGAAGGCAAGTCTCGAGATACGGTGATGTCTTTCGACGTCGCCGATGTTGGGCTTGCAGCCGAAATAGACGGCGATTGCGATCAGCAGGAAGGGCAAAACGGCCTTGAGCGCGTCCGCGGGAACGACCGTGGCGAGCAGGGCGCCGAAGACGGAGCCAAGCGCCGCCATTGCCGCCATCGGCAGCTGCTCCTTCAGGCTCACGTGCCCATGCCGGGCATAGGCGAGGCTCGCAGAGCCGGAACCGAAGAGCGATTGCAGCTTGTTGGTGCCGAGCGTTTCGAGCGGCGGAATGCCCGCGATCAGCATGGCGGGAATGGTGATCATTCCCCCGCCGCCGGCGATCGAATCGATGAACCCGGCAATGAAGGCGGCGGCAAAGAGGAAGAGCAGGATGTGGAGGGCGAGGTCGTGCACGGGAGGCTCAGTAAGCGGAGTGGCAGCGGAATTGTTTCTGCCTTGTGCCAGAGCTTGGCGGGAAATGCAAAGACAGGATTTGAGACTTCGACAGAAGAGGAGCATGCCGGCTATATGGTTCTCCTCGCCGCCGCATCCCGGCAGCGCACGACCGGCGGCTATTCCCTCCGGTTGTAGTTCAAATCGACGTCGTTGTCTGCGTCCATGCCACTAATGCCGTGTTCCTCCATGGCAAGCCAGCATCGGCGGCGGAATACCTGGCTCGGGTTGCCCAGCGCCTGGTTGCGCAGGAATTCGCCCGCCCGCGCCCGCGTGAGGCCCGTGTCTTCGCCACGTAATGTCCTGACCGAGTACCAGTATTGTCCCAACCAGATTTCAGGCGTAACGCGCGCTACAGTTTCGCGGCCGACTATGTATTCCGCCATATTTGCCTTACCTTCTTCTGCCCGACCTGCCGCTACTGGGCCTGACCGACCCGGCAACATCTGCAGGATGTCAGGCAACTGCCGTGCCAATCGACTCAGACAGGGCCAACATTGAATTTTCGACGATTTTCGGCGCCTATGTGCCAAAAGTAATTCAATATGATTAAATTTTGCACTGTGTTGCTGTTGCAATAGGCAGTTGCTGAAAAATGCGCCTGCATTCTGCTGCCACAGCCACATTTTAGCGCTAATGGAGGAGTATAATAAAACAGTAGTGGTCTGCCCGGGGCCTCACGTTGAACTCCTGATCACTCGAAACATGATCATCAGCAAAACGATCGGTCTGCATGAGAAAGCCGGGCGGCGGCGGTGTGCCGCGGTGACCGGAGCGTTTCTCTGTCAACGGGTGTGACCTGCACATCAAGCATGGAGATGTGACATGGCACAAGCAAGTCAATCCATTGAAGCCCAACATCGTAAGACCCTTCCAGAGATCAATTGGGAGGATGTCAAGGAAGCCGGTTGCTACGTCGACGAGTCATCGGGCGACCTGTTCCGCATACCGGCGGAGGCTCTCATCGCTGGCGGCTCTCCTATGGTGGTGAGGGAAAGCAGCGGGGCGTCTCGTCTGCGTCAGTTGAGCACGGATCCCTTCATGTCTTCGTTGAAGGCTCGGCTCCTGTGCGCTCAGCACAATATCGAGCCGAACTTCTGAGGGCTTGAATTCAGGGCGGCGTCGGCGAGCCGTGCCGGCGCCAAGCGCATAGATCCCAGGGTGTTTGTGGATGCTTCATGGGGCGATGAGCTTGACTGTACCGGGCATTACGAATGCCCCCTCCTAGTGCACTTGAAACGCCCGGTATCGCGATGACAAGGGGTTTGTCCGCAGGCCCTGAAGTCAAAATTCGGAGGAACTCATGGCAAGAACTGTTAATCAATCGATCGAAAGCCGGCGCCGCAGAACCCTTCCAGAAATCGACTGGGCCGACATCACCCAGCCCGGCTGCTATGTGGACGAGGCCTCAGGCGACCTGTTCCGCATCCCAAAGGAGGTATTCTCCAAGGGCAACTCGTCGCTGGTGGTGCGCGAAAGCCGCGGCGCGTCACGTCTGCGGCGTATCGCCGATGATCCCTTCCTATCTTCGTTGAAGGCCCGGATCATCTGCGCACAGCACAATATCGCAGCGAACTTCTGAACAAAGGGATGGACTGAGCGGAACGAGTTCGACCCCGCGCCGTTTACGACACCCCGATGGCGCGATCTGGTTTGACCGCCCTGATGGGCTCCGGTAAAAATGACAATCATGCGACGGCGTCTGCTTCGAGCGGACTGTAAGAGCGTCCGGTGCGGCCGACCCATACAGGGGGCCTGATCCGGTGCTGTCCAGACCGGTGCGGCTGTCTGCCCAGGCCGGCGCTTCGTATGGAACGCCGACCGCTGCCGGCATCCGGAGGTTTCCGGAAGCTGTGCAGCAAATCACAGAGCAGCGTGCGTATCGAGGCGGATGCGCGGGGCTGCGGGGGAGCCGCACAGCATATGCCTTCGGTCAACGGACCAACTGTCACCAATCTTGTACTCGGCCTCGGCTGCGAACGAAACGCCGCGTCCGAGGAAGTGATTGCGCTTGCGGAGCAGGCACTTTCAGAAGCTGGTCTCGGAAAGGGTGACATCGATTTGGTCGCTTCGCTCGACGCCCGTATTGAAGAGCCGGCAATCCATGCCGCTGCGCGTCATTTTTCCGTGCCGCTGCGCTTCTTCGACGCCTCGACGCTGGAGGCGGAAACCGGGCGACTGCAGAACCCGTCGGACATCGTCTTTGCGCATACCGGCTGCCACGGCGTGGCGGAAGGCGCAGCACTTGCCGGCGCAGGCCAGTATGCGGTGTTGATCGTGCCAAAAATCCGCTCGGCCCGCGCGACAGCGGCGATCGCCGGTCCCGCACGCGCAACCGGAGGTGCCGCTATTCGCACGAAGCGTGCGGGGGCCGCCTGATGGCTTTCTCGGTTTGTCGGCATATTTCGTTTGAAGAGCAGATTCAATGCTCTGTCGCCGATTTCTATCAAAGTGAATTACCTGCCTCGCAGGTTGAAGCAGGTCTGCTGTCCCGTGAGACCTCAAGGATCATGCCATGACGGATGCAATTTTTGCCGGTCTACCCGAACTCGAACCCGGTTCCGTCTGGCTGGTCGGCGCCGGGCCGGGCGATCCCGGTCTTTTGACGTTGCATGCCGCCAATGCGCTGCGTCAGGCCGACGTCATCGTCCATGATGCACTGGTGAACGGCGATTGCCTGAAGCTCGCAAAGCCCGGTGCCGCCCTCGAATATGCCGGAAAGCGTGGCGGCAAACCTTCCCCGAAGCAGCGCGATATCTCGCTGCGCCTTGTCGAACTGGCACGCGCCGGAAACCGCGTGCTCCGCCTCAAGGGCGGCGATCCGTTCGTCTTCGGTCGGGGCGGCGAGGAAGCCTTGACGCTCGTGGAACATCGCATTCCGTTCCGCATCGTACCGGGCATCACCGCCGGCATCGGCGGCCTTGCCTATGCCGGTATTCCGGTGACGCATCGCGAGGTCAACCATGCCGTGACCTTCCTGACCGGGCACGATTCCTCCGGTGTCGTGCCGGACCGAATCAACTGGGAGGGCATCGCCAAGGGCTCGCCGGTGATCGTCATGTACATGGCGATGAAACATATCGGCCAGATTGCTACCAATCTCATCGCCGGCGGCCGCTCGCCGGAGGAGCCGGTTGCCTTCGTCTGCAATGCCGCGACACCAGAGCAGGTGGTGCTGGAGACGACTCTTTCGCGCGCCGAAGCCGATGTCGCGGCCTCCGGCCTCGAGCCGCCGGCAATCGTTGTCGTCGGCGAGGTCGTTCGCCTACGCGCGGCACTCGACTGGCTCGGGGCACGCGATGGGCGCGTGCTGGCGTCGGATCCCTTTGCGAACCGTGCTCTGCGGGATCGCGCATGAGCGGTCTTCTGATTGCCGCCCCGAGCTCCGGCTCGGGCAAGACCATGGTGACGCTTGGGCTGATGCGGGCGCTAAGGCGGCGCGGCATCGCCATCGCACCCGGCAAGGCCGGGCCTGACTATATCGATCCTGCCTTCCACACCGCCGCAAGCGGTGAACCGTGTTTCAACTATGACCCTTGGGCGATGCGCCCCGAACTACTCGTCGCCAATGCCGAACAGGCGGTGGCAGCCGGTCGCACGCTTGTCGTCGAGGCGATGATGGGGCTTCACGACGGCGCCGTCGACGGCACGGGCGCGCCGGCGGATCTCGCCGCGACGCTCGGACTCGCTGTGATTCTCGTGGTCGATTGTGCCCGCCTGTCCCATTCGGTTGCTGCGCTGGTGCGCGGTTACGCCGACTACCGCGACGACATCCGCGTCGTCGGCGTCATCCTCAACAAGGTTGGCAGCGATCGCCACGAGCTCATGCTGCGCGATGCGCTCGACCGTTCCGGCGTGGCGATTTTTGGCGTCCTGCGGCAGGACAGCTCGCTGAAGCTGCCGGAGCGTCACCTAGGCCTCGTGCAAGCGGGCGAACACGGCAGCCTTGAATCCTTCATCGACTATGCCGCGACGCTCATCGAGGCGAAGTGCGATCTCGACGCCATCCTGGCCGTCACAACGCCCTCATCGCAACCGCCGGCCGAGCCCAGCGTTGCCGCGCTGAAGCCGCTCGGCCAGCGAATCGCTATCGCCCGCGACGTCGCCTTCGCTTTCTGCTATGCGCATCTCGTTGCCGGTTGGCGCAGGCAGGGTGCGGAAGTTTCCTTCTTTTCGCCGCTTGCGGATGAAGCACCGGTGAGCGCCGCAGACGCGATCTATCTCCCGGGTGGCTATCCCGAATTGCATGGCGAAAAACTTGCCGGGGCGACGCATTTCCGCAAGGCAATGCAAGGTGCGGCGGAGGCGGGCGTGCGCATCTTCGGCGAGTGCGGCGGCTACATGACGCTCGGCGAGGGGCTTGTCGCCGCGGATGGCAGGCGTTACGAAATGCTTGGCCTTCTGCCGCTGGTGACCAGTTTTGCTGAACGCAAGCGGCACCTCGGCTACCGGCGCGTCGCGCCGCTCGACAACGCATTTTTCGATGGACCGATGACGGCGCACGAGTTCCACTACGCGACCATTGTCTCCGAAGGGGCGGCCGAACCGCTCTTTGCGGCCCACGACGCCGCGGGCAACGATCTCGGCAAGGTGGGCCTCAGGCGCCGGAATGTCGCCGGTTCCTTCATGCATCTCATCGATCTCTCGGGCAGACAATGACCGCTCCCATCCTTCATGGCGGCGGGATCACCGAGGCCGCCGAGCGTTTCGGCGGTGCGCCGGCCGAATGGCTCGACCTTTCGACCGGCATCAACCCGTGCCCGGTTTCATTGCCGGTGATCGATCCCAGCGTCTGGCATCGCCTCCCGGACCGGAACGTCGAGGAGGCGGCCCGTCTCGCCGCGAGCCGCTACTATGGAACCGGTGATGCCATGCCCCTGCCGGTACCCGGCACCCAGGCCGCGATCCAGTTGCTGCCGCGTCTGGTCGAAGCCGGGAGACGTGCCGCCGTTTTCGCGCCGACCTATGGCGAATACGCTCGCGTGCTTTCTGCCGCCGGCGTCGCGGTCGATCCCGTCCGGCGCGCCGACGATCTTGCCGCCGCCCACGGCCTCGCGGTGGTCGTCAATCCCAACAACCCGACCGGGCGGCTCTTCTCCCCTGACGAAATCCTTGCCATGGCGGAGGCCATGAATGCGCATGGCGGCTTGCTGGTGGTCGACGAGGCCTTCGGTGATCTTGAGCCGGGTGCCAGCGTTGCCCGCTATGCAGCGACCTCCGACAATCTCCTGGTGTTCCGCTCCTTCGGCAAGTTCTTTGGGCTTGCAGGCCTGAGGCTCGGCTTCGTCATCGCTCGTCCTTCTGTGCTTGCAGCGTTCCGCGAATGGCTCGGTCCCTGGGCGGTTTCCGGCCCGGCACTCGCCGTTTCGGCAAAGCTCATGGAAGGCGACACTGAGGCAACCGCGAGAGGGATCGCCTTGCGCAAGGCCGGGCTCGATACGGTACTCAGAGCAGCCGGCCTGAAAATCGCGGGCGGCACGGGTCTTTTCGCGCTGGTCGAGAACGAGCGGGCATGCCACCTTCACACCGCGCTTTGCGAAGCGCGCATCCTGACACGCAAGTTCGACTACGATCCGCGTTGGCTCAGGATCGGACTCACCCCGGACGAAAACGGCGATCGGCGGCTTGCCGAGGCTTTGCAGCGGACAGGTGTGTAATTGACTGTTGAAATTTTCCTCATCCTCGTTGTTGCACTGGTTATCGATCGTCTGGTCGGCGATCCCGACTGGCTCTGGGAGCGCGTGACGCATCCGGTCGTCTTTTTTGGCAAGGCCATCGGGCTTCTCGACGAGGTACTCAATCGCGGCAGCGCGGGGGCGCTCGCCCTGAAGGTGAGGGGGCTGGCGGCGATCCTGCTCCTGCTCGCGGCAAGCATCGCGGTTGGCGTCGTTTTTCATCGCCTTTTCGATGTGCTGGGCGCCATCGGCTTCCTGCTGGAAGCCATCGTCGTTGCCGTCTTCCTTGCACAGAAGAGCCTCGCCGATCACGTGAGGCACGTGGCGCAGGCCCTGCGTCAAGACGGGCTTGAAGGCGGCAGGGCGGCCGTATCGATGATCGTCGGCCGCGATCCGAAGACGCTCGACGAGCCGGGCGTCTGCCGGGCCGCCATCGAAAGCCTCGCGGAAAATTTCTCCGATGGCGTTGTGGCTCCCGCCTTCTGGTACGCAATCGCCGGGCTTCCGGGTCTGTTCGCCTACAAGATGCTGAATACGGCCGACTCGATGATCGGTCACAAGAGCCCGAAATATCTGCATTTCGGCTGGACCGCGGCACGGCTGGACGACCTTGCCAACCTGCCGGCGGCGCGCATTTCGATCCTGCTGGTAGCCGCCGGGGCCTATTTCAAACAGGGTGCGGAGGAGGCGAGAACTGCGATCGATGTGGCACGGCGCGACCACGGTCTCCATCGGTCGCCGAATTCCGGTTGGCCCGAGGCTGCGATGGCGGGGGCCTTGAATATCCAGCTTGCCGGGCCGCGGACCTATGCCGGCGTGAAGGTCGACGAGCCGATGATCAACGAGCCCGGCAGATCGATCGCGACACCTGAAGACATCGATGACGCCGTTTCCGTTTTTTATGGCGCCTGCTCGGCGATGACGCTCGTCTTTGGCGTCGCGGCTTTGGTCGCGTCGTTGTTCTAAGTTTCAGCGGGCGCAAGCTGGTTTAGGCTGTGGCAGGGTGATGCGACGGCCGAACGCGCTGCCGCCGTGCGTAATGCGGGCATGCGTCTTGCCGTGATGGTTGGTCAACCGCGGACGATCCCTCGTGCCGAATATCCGCCGTTTCCTGTCGGTCAGGTCGATCAGGAAGGCCTTGAAAGGCTGCGAACGATTGCACCGGACGCAATTCTTCTCGATGATCCGCGTTTGGCTACGGCAGGCGTCGTCAGATAGAAGCTGACTGCGATGCAAGGCGGTGCCGTTGCATTAATCCATTCCGGCGAAGCGCGTCAGCCGGTCGATGTCGGGCACGACAACGCGGCGGCTGTTCTCGACGAGGATCACCCCGTCCTTGCGCAGCTTGGTGATCTGGCGGCTCACCGTTTCGATGGTGAGGCCGAGATAGTCGGCGATATCGGCGCGAGAGAGTGGTAGGTCGAATTCGCTCGCACGGCCATGCTCGGGATCGATGTGGGTGGCGATGAGGTAGAGAAAGCTCGCGACCTTTTCCTGCGCGGTCTTGCGGCCGAGCGTCAGCATCCAGTCGCGTGCCTCGTCGAGCTCCTTGAGAGCCTGCTCGTGCAGCCGGTGCTCGAGGCCCGGGACTTCCGCGACCAGACGCTCGACAACGGCACGCGGGAAAGCGCAGATATCGATACCGGTTGCCGCCTCGGCGCTCAGCGCACTTTCGCGGGTGAAGGGCCGGCCCATGAAGTCGGGCGCGAACTGCAGGCCGACGATCTGCTGGCGGCCGTCGGAGAGCATCTTGCTGAGTTTCACCACGCCGCGAATGATGTTCGCATAGTTGTTTGTCGTTTCGCCCTGGCCGACCATCTCGCTGCCCGGATCGACGCGCCGGCGTGTCGAATGGCGGCTGAGTTCGGTCAACTGGCTCGGCGTGAGTGTGCTGCAGACGCCGCCGTGGCGCGCCTCGCAGGCGGCGCAGACGACCGGAATCTCCGAATTATGAATGTCCTTGCGGCTTTGTTCGCTCACGATTTGCAATTCTTCCGTTCCCCGCTTTGTGTGCCAAAAGAACAAGAAAGGATTGACGCGCGCAAAGCAAGAGTTGACGGGTGCCAACTCCTGAACCGCGAAACTATGTCTCAGACAAAATTGCGAATTGTCAATTTGCGGGCGGTTTTGCGGCTCACTTGATCAAAATCAAAGGCGGCCGCGCGACGCTCCCTTATCTCTCCGTGACCAGCCTGGAGAGAAAGATGGAAGACGCACTCGTTCTGAAGTATGCGGCGCCGGTGCCGCGATATACCAGCTATCCGACCGCGCCACACTTTTCCGAAGTGATCGGCAATGCGGAATACGGGAGTTGGCTTGGCGCGATCGGCGAGGGTGAGGGCCTGTCGCTTTACGCACATATTCCCTATTGCGACCGGCTCTGCTGGTTCTGCGCCTGTCACACGAAGCAGACTCTGCGTTATGATCCTGTGACCGCCTATTTGGTGGGCCTGCATCGAGAGATCGAGGCGATCGGTCGACGGGTGACAGGCGGTGCGCCGGTCTCTGCCTTGCACCTTGGCGGCGGCTCGCCGACGCTCGTCCGGCCGGACGATCTGATCGCGCTGAAGAGCCAGTTGTCGCGGCATTTCACCTTTTCCGAGGATTGCGAGATCAGCGTCGAGATCGACCCGAACGACCTCGACGAGGCGCGCCACGATGCGCTGGCGGCGATCGGCATGACCCGGGCGAGCTTCGGCATCCAGGATTTCGATCCGGTCGTGCAGAAGGCCATCAATCGCATCCAGACCTATGAGCAGACGCGCGACGCGATCGAGTCGTCGCGGGCGCGCGGCGTGCGTTCCGTGAATTGCGATGTGCTTTACGGTCTGCCGCATCAAACGATGGAAACGCTTAAGCGAACCATCGACGCGGTGCTGTCCCTCGGCCCCGACCGCGTCGCGCTGTTCGGCTATGCCCATGTGCCGTGGATGAAGAAGCATCAGCAGATGATCCCGGAGGAATGCCTGCCGGATGTTGTCGCCCGCTACGCCCAGATGGCGCGTGCAGCGGAGATGCTCGTCGCGGCCGGTTACGAGGCGATCGGCATCGACCATTTCGCGCGGCCCTCCGACACGCTCGCCGTTGCCAGTCGGGAAGGGCGCTTGCGACGGAATTTCCAGGGTTACACCGATGACGCGGCAGAAACGCTGATCGGCCTTGGGGCTTCGGCGATCGGCCAGTTCCGCGAGGGCTATATGCAGAACATGCCGGCGACCGGGGAATATCTGCGCCGGGTGGAGCAGGGCGGCCTTGCCGCGGTCCGCGGCTATGCGCTCACGCCCGAGGATCGGTTGCGGGCGCGGGTGATCTCGCTCGTCATGTGCGAGTTCGCTTTCTCCTTCGAGCGCATCGACGCGGAATTCCCGGCGCTAGCCGCACTGGTCATCGAGGAGGCACGGCTTTTCCGTGCGCGCGATGGCGATCGCCTTTCGACGATTGAGGCCGGCGTTTTCAAGCTGACGGCGCGTGGTCGGCCCTTCGCCCGCTCGGTTGCGGCCGCCTTCGACGCCCATCTTTCGAACGGCCGCGGCCGCCATTCGGTCGCCGTTTAGCAACACCGTTTTTTGAATCGCCAAAGCAATCGGCATGGCAAAAGCCAAGAGGCATTGGCTTTTGCCGTGCATTTTTCTATAGGGATCGCCAAGACTCGATTTTCATGAGGTATGCGCGTGACAGCAACATTCGACAAGGTCGCCGATATTATTGCGGAAACCAGCGAGATCGATCGCGAGACGATCAAGCCGGAAAGCCACACGATCGATGATCTCGGCATCGACAGCCTGGACTTCCTAGACATCGTTTTTGCGATCGACAAGGAATTCGGGATCAAGATCCCGCTTGAGCAGTGGACCCAGGAAGTCAACGAAGGCAAGGTTTCGACCGAAGAATACTTCGTGCTGAAGAACCTCTGTGCGAAGATCGACGAACTTCGGGCTGCCAAAGCGGGATGAGGAAAAGTGTGAAGCGGTTTCCTCCCGCATTCCGCTTTACTTTGTCGGAATCGATCACGTTTACGATTTTGGTTTTTCAAACCAAAATCACGTGATCTAGAACCTGATCGAGCTTCCGCTGACGCGGTTCGACCCGTTTCACGATGCCGCCTGTCGCGTCCCGCGCTTGACAGGCGGCATCGGCGTTTTTACTTGAGCCCGAAACCAAACGGGGACCAGCCTTCATGCTCCTTGAATATTTCCAGATGATCGACCGCGTCGAAACGGTGGATCTTGCGGCGGGCCGCTTGACGGCACGGTCCGTCGTTCCGGAAAAGAGCCCCGTGTTCGAGGGGCATTTTCCGGGTTATCCATTGGTTCCGGGTGTGCTCCTGATCGAGACCATGGCGCAGGCCTCCGGATTCCTCGTACTGGCCGCGACGAAATTCGCGGCGATGCCGTTCCTGATGTCGGTCGACGGCGCCAAGATGCGCACTTTCGTAGAGCCTTCTACCGAGCTTGAGATCGAGGCCGTGCTGGAGCATGAAGGATCTGGCTTTGCCGTAACGAAGGCGAAGATCGCGTCGGGCGGCAAGAAGATATGCGATGCCCAGTTGAAGCTGAGGACGATGCCGTTCGACCAGGTGCCGCTCGGCGATATCGTACGCAAACGCGCCGAGGAGCTGGGACTGATGGCCGCGACGGCCGGTTCGGAGAAGTGAAGATGACGAAATCCGCAAACGACGTGGTGATCACCGGCGTCGGCATCGTGACGAGCCAGGGGGTGGGCGTCGAGCCGCATGTGGCGCTCTTGAGCGCCGCCGAACCGCCGAAAGTGCGCGTCGAGACCGAACGTTTCGCGCCCTATCCGGTTCATCCGCTGCCGGAAATCGACTGGTCCCAGCAGATCGCCAAGCGTGGCGACCAGCGGCAGATGGAAAACTGGCAGCGCCTCGGCGTCTTTGCCGCCGGTTTGGCGCTCGACGACGCAGGTCTGAAAGACAATCTTGAAGCCTGCGGCAGCATGGACATGATTGTGGCCGCCGGCGGCGGCGAGCGCGACATCAACGTCGACTCGCTGATCGTGGACGAAGGCCTGAAGCGCAACGACCGCGAGCAGCTCCTGAACGAGAAGCTGACGACGGAACTGCGTCCGACGCTCTTCCTGGCCCAGCTTTCCAACCTGCTCGCCGGTAATATTTCCATCGTCCACAAGGTGACGGGCTCTTCACGCACATTCATGGGCGAGGAGGCCGCCGGCATTTCGGCCTTCGAAACCGCCTTCGCCCGCATCAAGGCCGGCCAGTCGAGCCACACGCTCGTCGGCGGCGCGTTTTCGGCCGAGCGAATCGATATCATCCTGCTGATCGAAGCCATCCAGGGCTGCACGGTTGGCGACTGGCATCCCATCTGGTCGCGCAAGCCGGAGGACGGCGGCGGCCTGATCCTCGGTTCGGTCGGCGCCTTCCTTGTGCTCGAATCGCGCCAATATGCCGAGGCGCGCGGCGCCCGCATCTATGCCTCGATCGAGGCGGTCGGCGGCGATCGCGGCAGCCGCCAGGATGGGCGGCTCGAGGCACGTCTTGCCGATCTCGCGGCGCCGGCGGCCGCGTTCGAGCCGCAATCGACCGTCGTCTTTTCCGGAACCTCGGGTTTCCACGATCTTACCCGCCGTGAGAAGGCATTTCTTGAAACGGAACTCTCCGGTCGACCGGTTCGCGCTTATGGCGGTCTCGTCGGGCATGGCATCGAGGCACAGTTTCCGGTGGGCCTGGCGCTTGCGGCGCTCTCTCTCGGCCACGCGGCAAAAGTCCCGCCCTTCGATCCCGATGCTGAAGCCGCGATGACGGCACCGGCCAGGACGGCGATCGTCACGACGATCGGCCACGCCCGCGGCGAAGGCGTCGCCGTGCTTTCTGCGGAATAAGGGGGCTCGAACCATGAGCAAGGCATATACGGATCATCTCGGCCGCCCGATCGTCGCCGTTACCGGCATGGGCGTCATCACCTCGCTGGGCCAAGGGCTCGAAGACAACTGGGCGGCGCTTTCCGGCGGCGTTTCCGGCATCCACAAAATCACCCGCTTCCCGACCGAGGGGCTTTCGACCCGCATCAGCGGGACGGTCGATTTCATCGAGTTGCCGGCCGAAAATGCGGTCGAGCGCTCCTATGCGATGGCGCGGGAAACAACGCTGGAGGCCTTGGCGCAGGCCGGTCTTTCCGGCGATTTCAACGGTCCGCTGTTCCTGGCTGCTCCGCCGATCGAGCCTGAGTGGAGTGCACGCTTCGAGCTTGCCGACCGTTCACCGCCGTCCGAGCGCCCGGGCGACGCCTACAACCGCTTCCTCGCCGCAATGCGTCAGAAGGCGGATCCGGTGTTTCACGAGGCCGTGCTCTTCGGCTCGATCTCGGAGCGCCTTGCCGACCGCTTCGGTACACGCGGCCTGCCGGTCACCCTTTCGACGGCTTGCGCTTCCGGTGCGACGGCGATCCAGCTTGGTGTCGAGGCGATCCGCCAGGGCCGTACCGATCGCGCCTTGACGGTCGCGACCGACGGCTCGGTCAGTGCCGAGGCACTGATCCGCTTCTCGCTGCTCTCGGCGCTTTCGACCCAGAACGATCCGCCGGAAAAGGCTTCGAAGCCTTTCACGAAGGATCGCGACGGCTTCGTCATTGCGGAAGGTTCTGCAACACTGGTACTTGAATCGCTGGAGGCGGCAATCGCACGCGGAGCGCGCATCTACGGCATCCTCAAGGGTTGCGGCGAAAAGGCCGACCTCTTCCACCGCACGCGCTCGTCGCCGGATGGCGGCCCGGCGATCGCGACGATCCGCGCCGCGCTCGAGGACGCCGGCATCGACGAGAGCGGCATCGGGTACATCAATGCCCACGGCACCTCGACACCGGAGAACGACAAGATGGAATATTTGTCGATGTCGTCCGTCTTCGGCGACCGGCTGCCGACAATCCCGGTTTCGTCGAACAAGTCGATGATCGGCCATACGCTGACGGCGGCCGGTGCGGTCGAGGCGGTCTTCTCGCTCCAGACGATGCTGACCGGCACGCTGCCGCCGACCATCAACTACCAGAATCCCGATCCGGCTATCGTTCTCGATGTCGTGCCGAACGTGAAGCGCAGCCAGCAGGTCACTGCCGTGCTGTCGAACTCCTTCGGCTTCGGCGGTCAGAATGCCAGCCTTGTCATGACCGCCGAGCCGGCTTGAGGATGGCAGCGAAATGCCCCCTCCGGCCTGCCGGCCATCTCCCCCACAAGGGGGGAGAATAGATGTAGCGCCCTTTGCGCCTCCAGCGAACGTCCCGCTTGCGGAAAGGTTTCAGTCGGAGCGAGGGGCAGGCCGCTTGCATTCTCCCCCCCTTGTGGGGGAGATGGCCTGCCGGCCAGAGGGGGTAGCGACCTAGCCGCTCGATAACAAAATATCTGAAGGAAAGATCATGCGCGCCCTGCAACTGCTCGATGACCGCAAGCTTGAAATCACAGACCTCCCGGAGCCGGAAACGCCGGGTCCCGGTGAAGTCACGCTTCGCGTCAAGGCCGTCGCGCTCAACCACATCGACGTCTGGGGCTGGCGCGGCATGGCCTTTGCCAAGCGCAAGATGCCGCTGGTGATCGGCGCGGAAGCGTCGGGCGTGGTCGAGAGCATCGGCCCCGGCGTTGCCAATGTCCTGCCCGGACAGCTCGTTTCGATCTACGGCGCGCGCACCTGCGGGCTCTGCCGCCCCTGCCGCGAGGGGCGCGACAACCTCTGCGAACACGTGGGCGGCGTGCACGGCTTCCACCTCGACGGTTTCGCGCAGGAACTGGTGAACTTGCCGGCGCGTCTTCTCGTCCCAGCGCCTCCGGGCGTCGACGCTGTCGGTGCGGCGCTGGCGCCGGTCACCTTCGGCACGGTCGAGCACATGCTCTTCGACAACGCCAAGCTCGAACCGGGCGAAACGATCCTCGTCCATGCCGGAGGTTCCGGCATCGGCACGGCTGCGATCCAGCTTGCCAAGAAGATCGGCTGCACGGTCATCACCACGGTCGGCTCGGATGACAAGATCGAGAGGGCGAAGGCGCTCGGCGCCGATCATGTCATCAACTACCGCACCGACCGTTTCGAGGGAGTGGTGCGCAAGCTCACCAAGAAGAAGGGCGTCGACGTCGTCTTCGAACATGTCGGCAAGGACACCTGGGCAGGTTCCATGCTGTCGATGAAGCGGGGAGGGCGTCTCGTCACCTGCGGCTCGACCTCCGGCGTTTCCACCGACATGAACCTGATGATGCTCTTCCAGCAGCAGTTGAAGCTGCTCGGCTCCTTCGGCTGCCGCATGGAGAACATGGCGAACGCGATGCAGAAGATGGGCCGCGGGCTCGTGCATCCGGTGATCGATACGGAAGTCGGCTTCAGCGACATCGACCGCGCCCTGGAGCGAATGGAATCGCGTCAGGTATTCGGCAAGATCATCCTGCGGATGGACTGAACATCGTGCGGATGGTGATCACACGGCTGGTGCTGGCCGCCAACCATTTTCGGCAATGGCTGATTGCGCAGTTCGTGTTCCTGCTGCTGACGGTGCTGAAGCTCTTTCCGCCGGACACGGCGATCAACTTCATGGACCGCGTCGCCCGCTGGATCGGTCCGAAGACCGGACGTCACAAGCTGACGCTGACCAATCTGCGCAACGCCTTCCCGGAAAAGAGCGAGGCTGAGCTTCAGAAGATCGCGCTCGACAGCTGGGGCAATATGGGCCGAATGGCGGCGGAATACGTCTTTCTCGACCAGCTCTTCGACTTCGATCCGTTTCGGCCGGAGCCGGGCAGGGTGGAGGTCTCCGGCATTCCGCTCTTCCTGGACCTGCGCGACAATCCGCGGCCCTTCATCGTCTTCACCGCCCATAGCGGCAATTTCGAGATGTTGCCTGTTGCGGGCTCGGCCTTCGGGCTGGAGGTCACGGTCCTCTTCCGCCCGCCGAACAATCCCTACATGGCGGACAAGGTGTTTGAGTTCCGCAAGTCGCGGATGGGTAACCTCGTGCCCTCCCACGCCGGTTCCTCCTTCGCGCTCGCCCGTCAGCTCGAACGTGGCGGCGGGGTTGGCGTTCTGGTCGACCAGAAGTTCCGCAAGGGGCTGAAGACGAAGTTCTTCGGTAGGGATGTGCAGACCAATCCGCTGCTTGCCAAGCTCGTCCGCCAGTTCAACTGCGAGGTCTATCCGGCGCGCTGCATCCGTTTGCCCGGCGGCCGATTCCGGCTGGAGCTCGAACCGGCGATTACGATCCCGCGCAGGACGGACGGCAGCGTCGATGTCAATGCGACGGCGCAGATGCTGAACGACAAGGTCGAAAGCTGGGTCCGTGAATATCCAGGCCAATGGCTCTGGTATCACGATCGCTGGAACATCAAGCGCAGTCTTTAATCAGCGTTCGCTCGCCCAAAGAGCCGCCTTGTTGCGTACCGCGCGGTCCCGCGCGACCCGCATGGAGGCAGCCGCGCCCTCGGCGTCGCCTGCCGCAGACAGGAGCGTTGCCCGCGATTTTGCAAGCAGCGGCTCGAACTGAGCCTCTCCAAAACGCGCCACCCGTTCATCATGGCGGTCGAGCAGCGCGCGTGCATCGCTCAGACGCCCGACCGCCACATAGGCGTCGGCAAGTATGCTTGCAAAATAGGCCTGCCAGTTCTCGAATCCGGTCATCGCCCAGAGGGCGGAGCCTTCCTCAATCTCATGGATCCCCGAGTCGATGGCGCCCCGTTTCACCTTGGCCCAGCCCTGGCAGATCATCGACATGGCGACAAATTCGGGAAAGCCCTGTTGGGTCGCGAATTCGATGCTCTCCTCGCTGTAGCGCGACGCACTGCGTACGTCATCGCGCAGCATGGCGGTGACGAAGTTGGCAAGCAGCGCGAACCCGTAGGCGTGCGGGCGCTTGACCAGCCTTGCGAGCTCGAGCGCCGCCTTTGCATGCTTCGCGCCCTCGGCGGTATTGCCCATGACGGTGTGTGTCAGGCCGAGATAGAACCGGCCGAAGACGCCGAACTCCTTGAGGAAGCGCATGTAGAACTCGCGGTGGAGCGTCGGGTCGTAGCGCTCGACGGTGGCGCTCAGGTGTTCGAGTGCCGTCGGATTGTCGCCGCGATGCCAGGCGACGAGGCCGCGCATCGTGTGGGCTCCGAGGTAGGCTGCGTCCGATGGCTCGGCTTCCAATATCGCGAAAATCTCGTCCGTTACCCGGTCCGCCTCGGCAAGCCTGCCGCAGGCCCAGTCATGCAGGGCGGTGTTGTAGATGACCGGGATCAGGTTGTCCGGCTTGTCACGGCCGCGCAGCAGGTCCAGCGCGCGGGCCTGGGCGGCGCCGAAGGCTGGGCTACCCGGACCGCGGGTAACCATCAGCGTCGGACCTTCGATCGCCCGCAGCCGCAGTTCGAGGTCGTCGCGCTCGCCGCCGGCCGGCAATAGCTCCGTCGCTGCCAGACCGCGGGTGATATGCGCCAGCGCCTCCGCCGCGCTGCCTTCCCCGGCCGCGGCCATAGCTGCCGTCAGGCGCCACTCGGCCGACTCCCGGTTGCGCCCCGCAGCAAGCAGGTGTTCGGCCAGCACCTCGGCGTTGATCCGGCGCCCGCCCTTGTCCGAAAGCATTGCATCGGCCACGCGGCCGTGCAGCCGGCGCCGCTCGGCAGTGCTCAGCGATCCGTATATGGCGTCCTGCACCAAGGCATGCTTGAAGCTCGCGGCCGGCTGACTGGCAGATCCCGCGCCGCGGCGAGCGATGTCGGCGGCTTCGAGGGTGGCAAGCGCCTTGTCGAAGGTCGTCCGACCGAGGGCCGACAGCGAGCGCACCAGCTGCAGGTCGAAGACGCGTCCGACAGTCGCGCCGATCCTTGCGACCCTCTGGGCATGGGGATTGAGGCGGTCCAGCTTGTTCTGCACAAGCCCCCCGAGTGTCAAGGGTACGTCACGCCGCTCCTCCGGGCCTTCGGCCTTCTCTCTCGC
Organism: Sinorhizobium chiapasense; assembly: GCF_036488675.1. Taxonomy (NCBI): domain Bacteria; kingdom Pseudomonadati; phylum Pseudomonadota; class Alphaproteobacteria; order Hyphomicrobiales; family Rhizobiaceae; genus Sinorhizobium; species Sinorhizobium chiapasense. Next base: position 1,873,414 of record NZ_CP133148.1, on the reverse strand, counting down.
GCCGAGATTTTCCGCAAGCATCGAGGCATATTCCTCGACGAAGAGCGGGACGCCATCCGACTTTTCGACGATGACATTGAGCGTTTCATTGTCCATGCCGGCAGCAAGGCCGGTCGCCTTTGCCAGTTCTACGGACTGCTCATCGCTCAGTCGCTCCAGCGGCACGACCTCGCCGAGCGCGTTCAATCGACCGGCGAATGGACCCTCCGGCCGCGTCGTGCTGAGCACCGTACAGGCATGGTTTGCGGCGTTCCTCACCAGATTTTCAACGAACTCCGCCGATGTCGGGTCGATCCAGTGCACATCCTCGAAGACGAGCAGCAGCGGATGCCCGGGCACCGCCGTACTGAACACCTTCTTCGACAATATCTGGAAGGCCATGCGCCTCTTGAGCAGGATGCCGATATCGGCATTCGCCTCCTGTTCCGGACCGCTCGACGCCACGACGTCCATCAGCACTGCAGTCTGCTCCTCGTCCGTCTGCCAGGCCGATTGGAATAGCCGCCGAAGCTTGTCACGCCGCACGTCGCGCGGATCGTCGGCGTTCACGCCGGACACCCAGTCGAGATAGTCCTTCACCGGATGAAGCGACGAAAACTGATGGGTGGGTGAGCACTGCAAGGAAAGATAGCGGACGCTCTCCTGTGCCTCGCCGTGCCGGAGCGCGTCGATCAGTCGCGACTTGCCAATGCCGGGTTCGCCGACGAGTACCGCGGCGCCACCTGAGCCGCCGGCCGCGCGCGCCATTCTCTGGCGCAACAGCGCGAGTTCTCGGTCGCGGCCGATGAGTGGCGTGCGGCGCTCGCCGCGCAACGCCTCGAAACGGCTGAGCCCCTTGCGCCGCCGCGGCCGCAGCCTGAAGACAGTTTCCGGCTGCTCGAACCCCTTCAGGTCCTGTGGGCCGAGATCCTCGAAATCGAATGCCTTTCCTGCGAGCTTGCGCGTGGCGGCGCAAACGATCGCCGTGTTCGCCGAGGCAAGCACCTGCAAACGCGCCGCCTTGTTCAGGCAGGCGCCGACGACGTTCTCGCCGTAATGATCGCCCGGTTTCTGGTGAATGATGACGCGCCCGGTCGCAATGCCTATCCGGGCCGCAAGCCGCGCGCCCGCCAGTTTGCGATTGAGCTGATCGAGGTTCTGCAGGATCGTCCACGCTGCCTGCACGGCCCGCAAGGGATCGTCCTCGGTGCTGCGGGGATAGCCGAAGTAGCTGATCACGCCGTCACCCAGATAGTTCGCCACCGTGCCGTCCTGCAGCCGCGTCGCCTCCGTGCAGAGGTTGTGGTAGATGCGCAGCAGATCGCTGAATGCCTCCGGCCCGTGCTCCTCGAGGAGGGCGGTCGAACCGACGAGATCGGCGAACATCACCGTCAGTTGCCGGTGCTGCGAGGGCGTGTCGGACGGCTCCACGGACCCTTGTGCCATCAGCGCGCCGAGCCGATCGCTCGGATGACTAGTGGACGTCGACATGTTCTTGAACGAAAAGGTCGCTGCCCGCGGCGGCGTCGTAGGCGCTGAGGGCAAACATGATCAGCATGTCGTAGTCGAGGGCAACCGCGTTGTCGTTGTCGTTCTGCGGCTTTGAGCCCGGTCTGTTCTGGAACCAGTGTGCCCACATCTCGGAACCCGGCGGATACATCGGAAAGAGTGTTCCCTCGCGCGGAAATGTCTTGTTCGGTGACGGATAAAGGTTGGCGACAAACGGAAACTGCGCGGTGCCGTGACAGCTCAGACACGACGAGGCCCGCTGCACGGGAACCCGGCTACCGTCGGTCAAAAGCACGTTGTGGCGTTCCGAGACGTCGATCGGGCCGGATAACCGGCCGCCCCAACCGAGGGAAGAGAGAGCGTAGGCGGGCGCCTTCTGGTTGATCCACGTCTCCTGCAGGGGGCCACCGTTCGGATCCGTGCCGTTCGGTTCGCGCGCAAAGGCCGGGTCGTTGCCCCACATTGCGCCGAGCGGCACCAGCTTGTCCCAGGTGGTCGTGCCAGGAGCATCCCTGTCGTACACATAGGTGACGAAGACCCAGCCCGTCTGCGGGGAGACGACAGTGTCCTTCACAATGATGTCGAATTGCAGCACCCTGAGAGGCACGACCACCGCCTTGGCGTTGGTGTACGGATTGTAGTCGGGTCCCTGGAGCGACTCGACGGTCGGACGGTATACGTTCCAGATCGCGGAACCCTCGACTACAGGCCATTGCTGCGGCGTCGGTGTCACCGCAGCGGCTTTTACCACCATGCCGCCCTCGGGGAACGAGACCGCCGTCCGGTTCGGCTTGAACGGATCGGCCCAAAGTTTCTTCAGCATCGTGGCCGAGAGGGCATCGTAGTAGATGACCGTGTGGTTCTGCAGGTTGACCGTCAGGCCGGAGTCCTGAAAGGTTCCCTGCGTGATGATCTGGCCAGAAAACGAACCAAGGATGGCTTCCTGCCCGCTCTCAGGATCAGTGACGCCGTTCGGGCCTGTCGCGCCGGCGCCCTGCCAGATCATTCCATACCAGCCGTTGGCGGCGGGATCCCACGTGTCCGGTGCGTCGATCATCGCCCGCATGTTCGGCTCGAGGAAGGTCTTCAGCTTTGTCACGTAGTCGCCGGCATTTTGAATGGTCAGTGGCGCGCGCGGCGCGACCGTGAACCACTTGTTCTCGGCCCTTTCAGGATAGTTGTAGTTCAAGCTGCGATAAGGCCCGCTCCATTCGTTGTCGGTCGGATAAAGGCCATTGTTCGAGGCGTAAGGATCCGTTGCGGATGCCGGCAAGCACCACAGGGCTGCCGGGAGAAATATTGCGAGCGCTGAAATCCGAATGCAATGCCGATGAAGTTCCCGCGTCATGCGTGCCCCCTCGATCCGGATATATTCACGGATTGCAATGTATCACGGAAGATCACGCGCGCCAGCGCGATCTTCAACTGGAGGAGGTGGCGAAACATATCGCTATCCTCGCCGGCTTTAGAAAGCCGGCCCCTTCGTCCGGTGTCTCCCGACGCCGCATCATCGAGAATGCCGGGGACCCGATCGCCCGGCTTTCTCCTGTTGAACGATACCGCAATGCGTGTAAACTCATCGTTGTGGTTTGGGGCAACTGCAAGCGCTTTGGGTAACGAGCGCAACGCGGTTTCGCGTGGCATTGAGGGAAATCGTCAAAATCTGACACTGTCTGAAACACCGTCTATCTTGAAGTGCATCGACGCGGCTTTGCCGTGGGGGAATGGGGATTCGAATTGAACGCACTGATTGAGCTGTTCTGGTTCAAGTATTCACAGTTGCAGTATGCCGTAAAAGTGGCGGACGAACATCTGATCGGGATTCTGGATCGTGAGCTTGATCCTATTCTGAGGGCGGTTTACGACCAGAGGGCGACGAGCGTGGAAGACGCCCGTCTGCAGTTTCACTTCCTTATCGACATCTTGCGCGCCGAGTCGGGCGACACGTCCAGCGTTTTGCGCCATTCAAAATTGCTTCAATCGCTGATCGATCGTTATTTCGCGGCGGCGGGAGTGGCGGATCTCGCCGGCCTTGACCTCGACCGCCGGGCGAGATTGCCTAGCAAGGGGCTCGCCGACGAGGGACTGCTCAACGAGGCGATTCTCGACTGCCTCACCGACCGGATCGCCGTCATAACGCCGGACTATCGCTATCTCTACACAAACCCGGCGAATGCGAGCCATCTGGAAAGCAGGCCGATGGACCTCATCGGGCGACATATCGTCGAGTTCATCGGTCTCCAGCGCTTCGAGCAGCGGGTGAAGGCCTATCTCGACCGTTGCTTCGGCGGCGAAGTCGTCGACTACACTTTTGCCAAGAATGTCGATGCGCGCACCGTTGTGGTTCGCTGTCGGCTGACGCCTTGCCTGTCGAGCAACGGCAAGCTGATCGGCGCGATCCTGGTCATCCAGGAACATGCGGACCGGCGCAGGGCGATTGCGGCCTGAGCGTAGCGTCTCAAAGTGCTGCAGCGTCCTTTGCGCGTCTGATATGACGCACGGCGCGGTAGGGGAACAGGCGGATAGGGATTAGACCGTCGGTTTGCCACTGAGGTGCTGGACGAGGATCCCCCGCAAGCATTCCTGCTCGAAGCTGATGTGCCGTCGCACGCTGGTGAAGAAGCCGCGCAACATGTAGCCGGCGGTCTCGGCATTGACCGTCCTGTCGGCCGCGCCCAGGCGATCGAGCATTTCGGTCAGTTCCTCGGCGAAACACTCGTCTTCGCAATGCTCGTATTTCAGGCGCTCCAGCAGAGCTTGCACGGAAGCGTCGTCTGCGAAGCGTTGCTCGATCCAGGCAAAAACCCACCGTTCCTCGCCGGCATGGAGATCCCGCATCATCGGTCCGATCACCTTCGCCGCGTAGGCGCAGGTCTCGCGGTTGATCTCTTCCGGGAGGCTGTCGGCAATCGCTTCCAGACTGTCGCAGAGCGCCAGCTGGTCATGATGTGCGCCAGCCAGCCAGGCCAGCGGTTCGATCGGCGGTTCTCCTGATGTAGGGGGCCGCGTCCCGATCGATAGCGTTCGGCCGTTGATCTTTGCTCTCATGCGCTCGGGCCCTTCCACCATCGCCTCACGTTCAAGCCTCCATGCTCGCAAGGATGCGTCGAAGCGTCAGGGCCAGCCTTGATCTGAATCAAGGTTGGCGAAGAGCGATTCTGACAGATCAGGGCAGGTTGCGGCGGCCTGCGTCGTTCGGTGCACCGTCGTCAGCGATTTGAGAAAGTTGGGGGACCCAACCATGAAATATACATTCGAGATGATCGTGCTCGGGGTCGGCGCCTTCCTGGCGCTGGTTGGGGCCGGCTTCGCTCAGGACCGCCTTTTTGGCGCACATATGTGGGTGCTGTTCTTCGTGCTGCTCGGCGGAACGATCGTGCTCCTGCGACGGATCGACTTCCGCCCGGCTGTCGCAGGCAGGGCACCCCCGCAGTCGGAATATTTCGACGAGGTCGTTAAGTACGGCGTGATCGCCACGGTATTCTGGGGCGTCGTCGGCTTCCTGGTCGGCGTCATCGTGGCGCTGCAGCTCGCCTTCCCGGACCTCAACATCGAGCCATGGTTCAATTTCGGCCGCATGCGGCCGCTCCACACCTCGGCCGTCATCTTCGCCTTCGGCGGCAACGCGCTGATCGCCACCTCGTTTTATGTCGTCCAGCGCACCAGCCGTGCACGTCTCTTCGGCGGCAATCTCGGCTGGTTCGTATTCTGGGGCTATCAGCTCTTCATCGTACTGGCGGCAACCGGCTACCTGCTCGGCATCACCCAGAGCCGCGAATACGCCGAGCCTGAATGGTATGTCGATCTCTGGCTGACGATCGTCTGGGTCGCCTATCTCATCGCCTTCCTCGGCACGATCCTCGTGCGCAGGGAGCCGCATATCTACGTGGCGAACTGGTTCTATCTCGCCTTCATCGTCACCATTGCCATGCTGCACATCGTCAACAATCTGGCGGTGCCGGTGTCCTTCCTCGGTTCGAAGAGCTATTCGGCCTTCTCGGGCGTTCAGGATGCGCTGACGCAATGGTGGTACGGGCACAACGCCGTAGGCTTCTTCCTGACGGCCGGCTTCCTGGCGATGATGTACTACTTCATCCCCAAGCAGGTGAACCGCCCGATCTATTCCTACCGGCTGTCGATCATCCACTTCTGGGCGCTGATCTTCATGTACATCTGGGCCGGTCCGCACCACCTCCATTACACCGCGCTGCCCGACTGGGCGCAGACGCTCGGCATGGTCTTCTCCGTGATGCTCTGGATGCCCTCCTGGGGCGGCATGATCAACGGCCTGATGACGCTCTCGGGCGCCTGGGACAAGATCCGCACCGACCCCATCGTGCGCATGATGATCATGGCCGTTGCCTTCTACGGCATGGCGACCTTCGAAGGTCCGATGATGTCGATCAAGACGGTCAACTCGCTCAGCCACTACACCGACTGGACCATCGGCCACGTGCATTCCGGTGCACTCGGCTGGAACGGGCTCATCACCTTCGGCGCGATCTACTATCTCGTCCCGAAGCTGTGGAACCGCGAGCGGCTCTACAGCGTGCGCATGGTCAACTGGCACTTCTGGCTCGCCACCCTCGGTATCGTCGTCTACGCCGCCGTGATGTGGGTCGCCGGTATCCAGCAGGGCCTGATGTGGCGCGAATACGACGACCAGGGCTTCCTCGTCTATTCCTTCGCGGAATCGGTCGCTGCCATGTTCCCGTACTATGTGCTGCGTGCCGCAGGCGGGGGCCTGTTCCTCGCCGGGGCGCTGCTCATGGCCTTCAACGTAACAATGACGATCCTCGGACGCGTGCGCGACGAAGCCCCGATCCTCGGTGCGACGCCGGTGCCGCAGCCTGCGGAATAGGAGGACAGACCCGTGTCCATTCTCGACAAACACGCCATACTCGAACGCAACGCCACGCTCCTCCTGGTCGGCTCGCTGCTCGTCGTCTCGATCGGCGGCATCGTGGAGATCGCGCCGCTCTTCTATCTCGAAAACACCATCGAGAAGGTCGAAGGCATGCGGCCCTATTCACCGCTGGAGCTCGCGGGGCGCGACATCTATGTCCGCGAAGGCTGCTATGTTTGCCACAGCCAGATGATCCGTCCGTTCCGCGACGAGGTCGAGCGCTACGGGCATTACTCGCTCGCCGCGGAGTCGATGTACGACCACCCGTTCCAGTGGGGCTCGAAGCGCACCGGGCCGGACCTCGCCCGCGTCGGCGATCGCTACTCCAACGAATGGCACGTCCAGCACATGATCGAGCCGCGCTCGGTGGTGCCGGAATCGGTGATGCCAAGCTACGCCTTTCTGAAGGAAACGCCGCTCGAGGTGACGAACGTGGCCATGAACCTCAAGGCCAACCTGGCGGTCGGCGTTCCCTACACGGATGAGATGATCGACAACGCGGCCGCGGACCTCAAGGCGCAGGCCGATCCCAATGCCGACACGTCCGGCATCGAGGCGCGCTACCCGAAGGCCAAGCTCGGCGATTTCGACGGTGACGCGCAGAGACTGACGGAGATGGATGCGCTTATTGCCTATCTCCAGATGCTCGGCACGCTCGTCGACTTCTCCACCTACGACGACACCACCGGTTATCGCTAAGGAGGGAGCCGACATGGAAACCTACACGCTCATGCGTCATTTCGCCGACAGCTGGGGCCTCGTCGCCATGATGGTCTTCTTCCTCGGCGTCGTCGCTTTCATCTTCCGGCCGGGCGCCAAGAAGGCCGCCGATCAGGCCGCCTTTATCCCTCTGAAGGAGGACTGATCCATGGCGGACAAACACATTGACGAGATCAGCGGCGTCGAGACCACCGGTCACGAGTGGGACGGCATTCGCGAACTCAACAACCCGATGCCGCGCTGGTGGGTCTACAGCTTCTACGCGACGATCATCTGGGCAATCGGCTACGCAATCGCGTACCCCTCATGGCCGATGCTGACCGAAGCGACCAAGGGTGTGCTCGGCTATTCGAGCCGCTCCGAGGTGAGCGTCGAGCTTGCCAACGCCAAGGCGGCACAGGCCGGCAACCTGGAGCGGATCGCTTCGAGTTCGCTCGACGAAATCATTGCCGATCCGCAATTGCAGCAGTTTGCCGTTTCCGCCGGCGCTTCCGCCTTCAAAGTCAACTGTGCGCAGTGCCATGGCTCGGGTGCCGCCGGCGGACAAGGCTTCCCGAACCTCAACGACGACGACTGGCTGTGGGGCGGCAAGCCGGATGAGATCTACCAGACGATCGCGCACGGTGTTCGTCATGCCGCCGACGGCGAGACCCGCGTCTCGGAGATGCCGTCGTTTGCGGAGATGCTGGACCCCGAGCAGATGAAGCTGACGGCGGCCTATGTGGTGAGCCTCACCGGCATGCCGTCGGACCCAGCGCTGGTCGAGCCCGGCAAACAGCTCTTCGCCGATAATTGCGCTTCGTGCCACGGCGCCGACGCGAAAGGCAGCCGCGAGATGGGCGCCCCCGATCTTGCGGACGCCATCTGGCTAAAGGGCGAGGGCGAGCAGGCGATCATCAACCAGATGAAGGCGCCGAAGCACGGCGTCATGCCTGCGTGGCTGCCTCGCATCGGCGACACGACCGTCAAGCAGCTCGCCGTCTTTGTTCACTCTCTTGGTGGCGGTGAATAGGGGACAGGCACTTCGCGGCTGAGGGGCAAGAGGCCACGCGTCTTACAAGGACGCGAGGCCTCTTGTTGCGAGCGTACCCCGGACGTTGGACTCGCTATTGTTGCCGGTTCGGTTCATCATCAATTGGAACCTCGTTGGGGATGGACGTTCTGGCTATGCGCGGAACGCGGCGCGAGAAGCGCATGCCTGCGACTGCATGATCCTTAAATCGGAATCGATTTAGGGACAAAATCACGCGGAGATTCAAAGTTCTACAGGAACCTATGCGCGTCCAACTAGACGCGCGGCGCTGTAGAGAGGAGAAATCGAGATGTCACCAGAGTGGCCAATGTTCATTCTACAGTGCATCGTCGTCTTCGGCCTCGTCAGCGCGCTGTTCATCCGGTTCGGCGAGTAGCAGCCCTCTTATTGGGCCGACCAGACCGCGAGCTCGTATCCATCCGGGTCGGCGAAATGGAAGCGGCGGCCGCCGGGGAAGGAGTAGATCGGCTTGACGATCTTGCCGCCGGCTGCCTCGACCCGCCGTGCTGCGTCCTCAAGATCGTCGGCGTAGACGATGACGAGCGGCCCGCCGCTTCTGACCGGCCCGAGCGTCGTGAAGCCGCCAGTCAGGCGGCCGTCGGCGAATTCGCAATATTCCGGTCCGTAGTCGGTGAAGGTCCAGCCGAAGGCGCCGCCGTAAAAGGCCTTGCTCGCGTCGATGCTTGCCACGTTGAACTCGATGTAGTCGATGCGGCGATTGTTGCCCTTGTTGCTCATCTGCGTGCCGTTCCTCCTGTTATAGCCTTTCCGTTCACTACCTGGATTCCATTATGGACTTGAGCGTCGCCAGATCCTTTTCGACGGCCGCCGCGTCGGCGGCGAATTGCTCGTCGTTCATGTCCGGCTGCCGCAGCAGGGTGAACATGACCTCGGCGCCGTCGCCGTTCGGCACCACGCGCAATGCGTTGTGGACCTTGAGCCCGCTCTCGAGCGTCACCAGATGATCGACCACGCCGAAATCGTTGTGCGGAGCGAAGCGCACCCGCGCGTTACCGAGCGGACCGGGTGCGATCCATTCGTCGCCATCGCGGGTGAGACCGGTGGAAAGTCCGGCGGCCCAAAGCGGCATCTTCTCGTGGTCGGCCATGAATGCGTAGACCTCGCGCCAGTCGCGCGCGATCGATGTGTGGATGATCTTTGCCGCCATGGTTGCCATGCGTTCACTCCCTTTGGCTTCATGAATAGCACGTCGCCGGACGGAGGTCTTGAATGAAACGGCCAGTCTGCGCGGGCGCCAGTTCTCATAAATATATAAACCAGTATATTAATGAGATTATTTAAAGCTGTCGGTGAGTGGGGCTGATGCCTGCGAACTGCCTCTGGATCTCGCGCGGGATCCGCGATGATGATGAAATATCGTTAAGTCTTGATTTCACAAGTGTTGCACCCAATGCTTTTCTGAGACTATGCGAATAGGCAATCCGGCGTCGCGGATCTCGCACGCTTTGATGATTTTATTGCCGAAGGATGAGTGCTTCCATGAATCGGTAGCATAGACACCAATCACCAGCACTCTTGTTTTCTTCGTGAGGCCGCCGACCTCACCGCCGCGATCGATGACGGCCTGTTCGCAGTGCTTGCGCTGCCCGTAATTGAACGTCCCGGTAAAGCAGTAGCTTACACCGGGAAACGTCAGAAGGGGCGCCGGTGAGCACAAGGGGAGCGTTGTCGCCTTGAGCGTTTCGCCGAGTTCGAAATCTCGATCGGCGAATCGGCCTAGCGTGTCCAGCAGCTCCGTTTTCTCGTCTTCGTTGACGTGACCATCGGCAAGGATTTCACTAATCCGACGGTAGAGTGTCCTGAGAACTGGCTGGTCACTGGCTGCGCTGTTCGCCACCAGCCATTTCTGCAAGAATTCCACCTCGGTCTGATTGATTGCACCGTCGGCTACAAGGCCCCGCGCCAGCCCAATCAGTTCATCGATCTGTCGGCTCGTAATGCGATCGCCGCCGACCTGATTATAGAATGCATCGCTCATTTCGCACGCCTTCCCCTTTTGCGGGAAACGTTAGTCAACCACACGCTAAAGTCAATCAAGCGTCTACTGCAAGATGAAATGATGACAACACACGACGGCGCGCACTCGTGGCTTTCGCACAAAGCCTTCAATTTGGTCGTGGGATACCGGGCTTTGCTTTGTCCACGAAATAGACAAAGTCGATGCCCCTGTCGGTTGCGAAGATCTTGCCGTTCTCGCGCCTCGCAAGTTCTTGGCGAAAAAGAAAGCTAGACCAATCGTCGAATCCCCAGATGGAGTACAGATCTTCGTTCATAGGCTTCACAACGTCGTCGAAGAATTTCTTGGCATCGTCGACGGAAATCTCCTTTTGAGCCTTCAGGTGGCGGAGTGCGGTTATCTGACTCCCGTAGATATCTGAGAAGACCACTTCAAAGAGGCGAGCAACCTGCACCTCTGCAAGAGCCCGAATCAATGTGGGTATCTTCAAGCTCTCCTGATAGGATGCCAATTCGCTCTCGATCCTCTCCATCGTGGTCATTACAGTCTGCATAGGATGGTTTGTGGTGGTGCTCAGCGAGGTGGAACTTGTCTGTGTCGATTGGGCGCCCTGCAGTACTACTCCGGCTGGACCGGCAGAAACTAGATCCTTGATACGTTCTCGGATCTGGTGTCGGAACAACCAAACGAGCATGAATACGGCAAGCGGCCACGCAACACCCTTCAGAAGGTCGAAAATGGCCTTCGCCCACTCCAGCCATGCCACCGAATAAGCTGCTGCCCAGAATTCTCCCAGGCCGTCGCTCCAGTTGCCTTCCATCGTCGCCCCACGCCCAGATCTTGGAGCAGACTGTCGAAGCGCCTTTCTATTTTCAAGTCGCCATATGGCGACTTGAACAGATTTCGAACGCGAGCGGAGGCACTGGCTCGGGCGCGTCCCAGAAGATGGCGTTCAAAAAGCTGGCGATTGGAGATTGCACGCCGGTGCCAAATTCCGGGTCTGGACGTTTCGACGCACCGTGCGGCATTAGGGCGCAAAGTTGACGCAGATCAAGGTTTGACGCGGGCAGATCCGGCAAAACGCGGCTCGGATAGAAGCCATTTTCGGATTCCCAATAATGCGTCCCCAGCCTGTCACCAAAGCTGCGTCCGTCGAACGGCTCGAAGCCGAACCGGTCAATGCCGCGCATAACCGCAAACCGCTCTACGAGAAGCGCCGTAAGATCTTTCCGAAGAGAGCCGAAGGCCGCTTCCGGCGATTCAAGTGGCTGGTGATGCTGGTCACACTGAGCATCTATTATCTGACGCCGTGGATCCGTTGGGATCGCGGTGCGCATGCGCCGGATCAGGCCGTGCTCGTCGATCTTGCTGCCCGCCGCTTCTATTTCTTCTTCATCGAGATCTGGCCGCAGGAATTCTTCTTCGTCGCCGGGCTGCTCGTCATGGCAGGCTTCGGCCTCTTCCTCGTTACCACCGCCGTCGGGCGTGCCTGGTGCGGCTACACCTGCCCGCAGACCGTCTGGGTCGATCTTTTCCTTGTAGTCGAGCGCTTCATCGAGGGCGACCGCAATGCGCGCATGCGGCTCGACGCGGGACCCTGGACACTGGACAAGATCTGGAAGCGCGTCGTCAAGCACGCGACATGGCTGCTGATCGGCATCGCGACGGGCGGCGCCTGGATTTTCTATTTCGCCGACGCGCCCTCGCTGCTGAAGAGCTTCGTCATGCTGGAAGCGCCCGCGGTCGCCTACATGACTGTCGCGATCCTGACGGCGACGACCTACGTCTTCGGGGGGCTGATGCGCGAGCAGGTCTGCACTTACATGTGCCCGTGGCCGCGCATCCAGGCGGCGATGCTGGACGAGAATTCGCTCGTCGTCACCTATAACGACTGGCGCGGCGAACCGCGCTCGCGCCACGCCAAGAAAGCGGCGGCAGCGGGTGAGGTGGTCGGCGATTGCGTCGATTGCAACGCGTGCGTCGCCGTCTGTCCGATGGGCATCGATATCCGCGACGGCCAGCAGCTCGAATGCATCACCTGCGCACTCTGCATCGACGCGTGCGACGGCGTGATGGACAAGCTCGGGCGCGAACGCGGCCTGATCGCCTATGCGACGCTCAGCGACTATGCGTCGAACATGGCTCTCGCCACAAACAACGGGACGACGGCGATCGACCCGACCCGCGTGCGTGATGCGGATGGCGCCTTCGTCGACAAGGTCCGTCACTTCAATTGGCGGATCATCTTCCGGCCGCGCGTTCTTCTCTATTTCGGCGTCTGGGCGCTGGTCGGTATTGGCCTGCTCTATGCGCTGGTGTCGCGCGACCGGCTGGAGCTCAATGTGTTGCACGACCGAAATCCGCAATTCGTGCTCGAGTCGGACGGCTCGGTACGCAATGGCTACATGGTCAAGCTGCTCAACATGATACCGGAGCAGCGTACGATCATGCTGACACTCGATGGCATGCGGTCGGCAACGATGCGGATCGCCGGACAGGCGCCGGGAGACGGCCGCCGCTTCGCAGTCGGCGTCGATCCGGACAAGGTCACCGCGCTCAAGGTTTTCGTCACCTTGCCGAAGGAAAAGCTTGCCGAGGCGGACGAGGGCTTCATACTGACCGCCGAAGATCCGTCCAGTCATGAGCGCGATGCCTATCAGGCCAACTTCAACCGCCCTGGAGCAGCAAGATGACGAAGGAGCAGAGCGCGCCGCGGGAATTTACTGGGTGGCACATGCTGGGCGTGATGGGCCTTTTCTTCGGCACCATCATTTCCGCCAATCTGGTCATGGCCTGGAACGCCAGCCGTAGCTGGAGCGGCCTTGTGGTCGAGAACACCTATGTCGCCAGCCAGCGGTTCAACGGCAAGGTGGCTGAGACGCGTGCCTTTGCTGCGAGCGGCATCGAGGGCGCGCTCGTCGCAGAGCCGGTTTCCATCCGCTATACTTTGACGCGCAACGGCGAGGTAGACCGGACGGCCGAGAGGGTGGTCGCGGTATTCAAGCGCCCCGTCGAGGAACATGAAGACGTGCGCGTCGAACTCGATCGTGAGGCTCCTGGCGACTTTGTCGCCGCACGGACACTCAAGCCCGGCCAGTGGATCGCCGACATCACGGCGATGGCGGGTGAGGAAGTCGTCTTTCGCCAGGCGATCCGGTTCGTGGTGCCGGGAGACCGCAAATGAGCTGCTGTGCCACAGGCGTCGAGGGCGCACTTGAGATCGAACGGGCCGGGCAGGGGCTGCCTGCTTCCGAGGAACTGTGGCTTGCGAGCCGCGCGCTTGGAGACGGTCTGCGCCAAACCGATCTCAGCGTGCCCGGCGTCCACTGCGGTGCCTGCATCACGACAATCGAAGGGGCGCTCCGCAAGAGGCCCGAAGTCGAGCGTGCGCGCGTCAACCTATCGTCGCGTCGTGTGTCCGTCGTCTGGAAGGAGGAGGTCGACGGCCAGCGAAGCGACCCGCTCGAAATCGCGCGCGCCATCCGGGGTTGCGGCTACGAATCACATCTCTTCGCCGCAGGCGAGGAGGAAGGCGACGTCCTGCTCAAGCAGTTGATCCGCGCCGTTGCCGTTTCCGGTTTCGCGGCCACCAATATCATGCTGCTGTCCGTTTCCGTCTGGTCAGGTGCGGATGCGGCAACGCGTGATCTCTTTCACTGGGTCTCGGCGATGATCGCGGCGCCGGCGATGATCTATTCGGGACGTTTCTTCTACCAGTCGGCCTGGAATGCACTCCGTCATGGCCGCACCAACATGGATGTGCCGATCGCGCTCGCCGTCACGCTTTCCTACGGTATGTCGCTCCATGAGACGATCGGCCATGGCGCACACGCCTGGTTCGATGCCTCGGTGACGCTGCTCTTCTTCCTGCTGATCGGCCGCACGCTCGATCACATGATGCGCGGGCGGGCGCGCTCGGCGATCAGCGGCCTTGCCCGGCTGTCGCCACGCGGCGCGACGGTGGTCAATTCCGACGGCTCGCGCGATTATCGTCCGGTCGACGAGATCAAGCCCGGCGAGCGCCTGCTCGTTGCCGCCGGCGAGCGCATTCCGGTGGACGGGCGCGTGCTTTCCGGCGCGAGCGATCTCGACCGCTCGGTCGTCAACGGCGAAAGCGCGCCGGTCGCGGTGGGCGCCGGTGACAGCGTGCAGGCCGGCACGCTCAATCTGACCGGGCCGCTGACGCTCGAGGCGACGGCAGCGGCACGCGACTCGTTCCTGGCCGAGATCACGGGGCTGATGGAGGCTGCCGAAGGGGGCAGGGCGCGTTATCGCCGCATTGCCGACCGCGCGGCCCGTTACTATTCGCCGGCCGTTCACTTGCTGGCGCTGCTTTCCTTCATCGGCTGGATGCTGGTCGAGGGCGACGTCCGCCACGCGATGCTGATCGCGGTGGCGGTTCTCATCATCACTTGCCCGTGTGCCCTCGGTCTCGCCGTGCCGGTGGTTCAGGTCGTTGCCGCCGGCCGGCTCTTCCAGGGCGGCGTCATGGTCAAGGACGGATCGGCGATGGAGCGCCTTGCCGAAATCGACGCCGTGCTGCTCGACAAGACCGGCACGCTCACCATGGGCGAGCCGCGGCTCGTCAATGCGAGCGAGGTCGATCCGGGCGCGCTCGCGACCGCCGCCGCCCTCGCTCTCCATTCGCGCCATCCGATCGCAACGGCGCTCCATGAGGCGTCGGGGGCGGTGCAGCCGCTCGTGGGCGAAATCCGCGAAATACCGGGCGCCGGCATCAAGGGGGAGACGAGCGACGGCATGTACCGCCTCGGCAGTCGCGCCTTTGCCTGCGGCGACGCCGGCGCGGCCAGCGGCCAGTCGGAAGCGATCCTGTCGCTTGATGGCCGCGAGCTTGCCTGCTTCCGCTTCGAGGACCGGCTGCGTCCCGCCGCCCGCGAAACCGTCGAGGACCTCTCTCGCCTGGGGCTTACGACGGGCATCCTTTCCGGTGACCGCGAGCCGGTCGTCGCCGCACTTGCCCGCAGGCTCGGCATTGCGACATGGCGCGCCGAGCTTTCGCCGCGCGGCAAGGTCGACGCCTGTGCCGCTGCCGCCGAAGGGGGGCATAGGGTTCTGATGGTCGGCGACGGTATCAACGACGCGCCGGCACTTCGGGCTGCCCACGTCTCAATGGCGCCGGCGACCGCGGCCGATGTCGGCCGGCAGGCTGCGGATTTCGTCTTCATGCATCGGAGCCTCAGCGCCGTTCCCTTCGCCATCGAGACCTCGCGTCGCGCCGGCCGGTTGATCCGGGAGAATTTCGCGCTGGCGATCGGCTACAACGTTATCGCCGTGCCGGTCGCGATTCTCGGCTATGCGACGCCGCTCGTTGCCGCCGTCGCCATGTCGACCTCGTCGCTGATTGTTGTGTTCAATGCATTGCGCCTGAAGGGGCTCGGCACTGCCTCGGCCCCAGCGTCGCCGCCGCATGCGGCAGGGTTGCAAACGGTACGGAGCCTGCCATGAGCACGCTCATCTACCTCATCCCAATCGCGCTCTTTCTCGGAGGCCTGGGGCTTGCGGCGTTTCTCTGGGCGCTGAAGAGCGGACAATACGAAGACCTGGATGGAGCCTCCTGGCGTGTCCTCGACGATGGCGACGGCAAGCCTGAAAAGGATTGATTTTCACAGGAGTGGCTTGTCGTAAATCGATTTGGGTGCCAAAAGAGCCTCCACCGCCGTATGTCCCAGTCGCCCATCCTCTCCCGGTGTGGGCCGAACATGCGCAGATCAATATCGAGGGGCCATCCGCGTGTTTGTTTGATCGCGGCGGCTCTTCTTTCCAACGGAGGCAATCACGTGTCACAGGCGGAAATCGGGCTTATCGGCCTCGGCGTCATGGGGTCGAACCTCGCGCTCAACATCGCGGAAAAGGGCAACAGGATCGCGGTCTTCAACCGCACGGTCGAGGCGACGCGCAAGTTCTATGCGGAAGCCGGCGCGCTCAAGGAGCAGATCGTTCCCTGCGAGACGATCGAGGAATTTGTCGCCGCCATCCGCCCGCCGCGGCCGATCATCATCATGATCAAGGCCGGCGAAGCGGTCGACCAGCAGATGGAAATCCTGAAGCCCTATCTTGCCAAGGGCGACATCATGATCGACGCCGGCAACGCCAATTTCCGCGACACGATGCGCCGTTTCGAGGCGCTGAAGGACTCCGGTCTTACCTTCATCGGCATGGGTGTCTCCGGTGGTGAGGAGGGCGCCCGTCACGGTCCGTCGATCATGGTCGGCGGTACGGAAGACTCCTACCGCCGTGTCGAAAAGGTGCTGACCTCGATCGCCGCGAAATACGAGAACGATCCTTGCGTCGCATGGCTCGGTGAAAACGGCGCCGGCCATTTCGTCAAAACGATCCACAACGGCATCGAATATGCCGACATGCAGATGATCGCCGAAATCTACGGCATCTTGCGCGACGGCCTGAAGATGAGCGCTGCCGAAATCGGTGAAGTCTTTGGCTCCTGGAACAAGGGTCGGCTCAACTCCTATCTGATCGAGATCACCGAAAAGGTCTTGAAAGCCGCCGATCCCTTGACCGGCAAGCCGATCGTCGACCTGATCCTCGACAAGGCCGGCCAGAAGGGCACCGGCAAATGGTCGGTGATCGAGGCGCAGAACATGGGCATCCCGGCGACCGGCATCGAGGCCGCCGTCGCCGCCCGCAGCATTTCCTCGATGAAGGAAGAGCGTGAGGCGGCCG
The DNA here is from genome assembly GCF_036488675.1 of Sinorhizobium chiapasense. Lineage (NCBI taxonomy): Bacteria > Pseudomonadati > Pseudomonadota > Alphaproteobacteria > Hyphomicrobiales > Rhizobiaceae > Sinorhizobium > Sinorhizobium chiapasense. The sequence goes on along the minus strand of NZ_CP133148.1, from coordinate 1,856,587 downwards.
AGAAGATCCTCGGCCTGCCGTCGGTCGGCGAGTTCGCGGTGGCCGACAGGAATGCGTTCCTCAAAGATCTCGAAAGCGCGTTGCTTGCCGCCAAGATCGGCGCCTATGCGCAGGGTTTCGCGGTAATGTCGGCCGCCTCGAAGGAATTCGGCTGGAACCTGCCGATGCCGACGATCGCAAAGATCTGGCGCGCCGGCTGCATCATCCGGTCGCAGTTTCTCGACGAGATCACCACAGCCTTCACCAAGGCGCCGGACGCGGCCAACCTGATCGTGACACCGGCCTTCGCGGCGATGGTCAAGGAAACCGACGGTGCGCTGCGCCGCGTCGTTTCCGCCGCCGTCCTCGGCGGCCTGCCGGTGCCGGCGCTTGCCTCGGCGCTCGGCTATTTCGACAGCTACCGCCGCGGCCGCGGCACAGCGAACGTCATCCAGGCGCAGCGCGACTTCTTCGGCGCCCACGGTTTCGACCGGATCGACGGCGCCGACAGCCACCACGGCCCGTGGGGGAGCGGCCTGAACGGTTGATCCGTGATCATCTTTGACGGACGACGGGCGGTCTCGGCCGCCCGTTCGTCCGGCTGCGGCGACCGAGCCTCAACGGTAATGTCGGCACCGACGAGCGGCGGGATCTCACTGTCATCGGCCGTGCCGTCAACGAAGCGGTGCGGCTCAAATTCAGAGTGCTACAGCGTCCTTTTGCGCGTCTGATTAGACGCGCGGCGCTGTACTTTTCCTTTGGTGCTATGCTCAGCTGTCCGCTCACTTCGAGATCGGTCGCGAGGTGGTGAACGGACTTCCCGGACCCTCAATCCGAATGAGGAGCGGATCGAAGATGAAGAGATTCCTGGCTATTTACATAGGTACGGAAGCCGCGCTCGAGAGATCAGAGTGGAAGAAGATGGACGACGAAGCGCGCAAGGCGCGTGAGACGGCGGGCGTCGAGTCGTGGATGGAATGGGGAAGGGTGAATTCGGCCTCGATCGTCGATCAGGGCAACCCTCTCGGCAAGACGAAACGCGTGTCCCCGGAAGGCCTCTCGGATATCAAGAACATCATGACGGGCTATGTAATCGTTCAGGCCGAATCGCACGAAGCTGCCGCAAGACTGTTCGAGAGACACCCGCACTTCGCGATCTTCCCGGGCGATTCGGTGGAGATCATGGAATGCTTGCCACTTCCGGGAAGCTGACCCGTCGCGGAAGCATCTGAACGCGAGGCTATAAGGCCTTCTCTCGGTCGCCGCTTCTACACCTTCCGCGACAAAGACACGGGCCGCTGGAATTCCGGCTGGCTGAGGCTTTGCAGCGTCTCGGGCGGCTTGCCTTCGATATGGCCGATCACGGCTTTGGCGAGCTCGCGGCCGGCAAGGCGGATGTCCTCGTACATGGTCATTACCTCGGGGCGCAGCCAGCGCAGGAAGTCGCTCGGCGCTTTGGAGACCATATCGACATCCTCGCCGACTTTCTTGCCGGCAGATTCGATCCCCGCGATCAATGCAATCGCGCCGGCGCCGCTGCCGGAAACGATGCCGTCCGGGGCGTCCACCGAGTGCATCAGTTGCTCGAAGGCGTCGCGGATGGCGACAAGGCTGTGATCGATATTGACGTGGTGGAAGCTCACCGCTTCCGCGCCGAAATCCTTAAGGCCGCGCTCGAAGCCTGTGCGCATGTGGGAATGAAAGGTGAGGTTCGGCGGCGGCTCCAACAGCACAAGCCGGCGCCGGCCGCGCTCGGTAAGCCGGCGCACCGCCTCATAGGCGAAACGTTCGTTGTCGAAGTCGTGGAACGGATGGGCGATCCCCATTTCCGTGCGGCCGTGGGTGACAAAGGGCAGGCGACGCTCAGTCATCAGCGTCACGCGCGCGTCGTGCGGCTCCGTCCGCGAGATGATGACGCCGTCGGCGGCACCGGTATCGAGAATATAACGGATCGGTCCGAGCGGGTCCTTTGTGGAGCTGTAAGGGGTAACCACGAGATGATACTGCGTGCCCGCGAGGATTTCGGTGATGCCAACGACCATGGGACTGGTGATGCCCATGATCTCTTCCTCGAGCGTCAGCACGAGGCTGATGACATTGGTCTTACCGGTTCTGAGGCGCACGCCGGCACGGTTCGGCTGGTAGCCGATCTGCTTGGCGACGAGGCGTACCCTTTCCTTGGTTTCGGCGCCGATATCGGGCGCATCCTTCAATGCCCGGGAAACCGTGGTGATCCCTAGACCGGTCATGAAGGCAATCGTTTTCAGCGTCGGCCTGGCGCCGTCCGGTGGCGGCGCTGCCGCCGGCCTGTTCTTCGTCTTACCTTCCATTCCCGTCACCAGCCCCGTTTGTCCTGCGCACGATCCGGATTCGCTCGAATCCAGCATCGAAGCGAACACGCCCCTGTCCGTCTCGTCTCCCGCCTTATATACGAAATGTGACAGGTGACCATATTTGCCGGGGGCCGCGTCGCTGATTAAAATCTGTAACGATACAGTAGCGATGTCGAGCTTTTTCGTTGCTGCACTGCGAAGAATGTAACCATCTGGTTGAATCCCGCATTTGCGAAGCGGGATGTTGCGTTTGCGAAGCCGACTCCAGGCACTCCTTGACCGAGCTTTGCCAAAATACGCTGTATATCAATGCTTTATGACGTAGATTTGGTTATCAATACGACTGCATCGCGCCTCAATGGTGTCGTCTTCGAAGAGGTGTCTGGTACACGCATAAGGCGTGTAAAAAATTATATACGGAATTAACCGTTGTGGGAGTTGCGTCGGAAAATTGTTTGAACTAAGTTTTTACGGCAACGTTACAGTGAGGGAGGAGAACTCATGAAATTGCGTTCCATGGCCGCCGTATTGGCTGCAACCGTCGCCCTGCCATTCGGCGTGGCCAGTGCCACCGATCTGGAAGTCACGCATTGGTGGACATCCGGCGGCGAGGCGGCTGCGGTCGCCGAATTCGCGAAGGCCTTCGATGCGACCGGCAACAAATGGGTCGATGGTGCGATCGCGGGTTCCGGCGGGACCGCGCGTCCGATCATGGTCAGCCGCATCACCGGCGGCGACCCGATGGGCGCGACACAGTTCAACCACGGCCGTCAGGCCGAGGAACTGGTGCAGTCGGGCCTGATGCGCGACCTGACGGATCTCGCCACCCGGGAGAACTGGAAGGAGATCGTCAAGCCGGCAAGCCTGCTCGAGTCCTGCACGATCGAGGGCAAGATCTATTGCGCCCCTGTCAATATTCATTCCTGGCAGTGGCTGTGGCTTTCCAATGCCGCCTTCAAGCAGGCGGGCGTTCCGGTTCCGAAGAACTGGGATGAATTCGTCGCTGCGGCACCGGCGCTCGAAAAGGCCGGCATCGTCCCGCTCGCCGTCGGCGGTCAACCGTGGCAGGCATCGGGCGCCTTCGACGTGCTGATGGTGGCGATCGCCGGCAAGGACACCTTCGAGAAGGTCTTCGCCCAGAAGGACGAGGAAGTGGCTGCCGGCCCGGAGATCGCCAAGGTCTTCAAGGCTGCGGACAATGCACGCCGCATGTCGAAGGGCAGCAATGTTCAGGACTGGAACCAGGCGACGAACCTCGTCATCACCGGCAAGGCTGGCGGACAGATCATGGGCGACTGGGCCCAGGGTGAATTCCAGCTTGCGGGCCAGAAGGCCGGCGTCGACTACACCTGCCTTCCGGGGCTCGGCGTCAACGAGGTGATCTCGACCGGTGGTGACGCTTTCTACTTCCCGCTGTTGGAGGACGAGGAAAAGTCGAAGGCCCAGGAGGCGTTGGCATCGACGCTGCTGAAGCCGGAGACGCAGGTGGCCTTCAACCTGAAGAAGGGTTCGCTGCCGGTGCGCGGCGACGTGGACCTCGCAACCGCCAATGATTGCATGAAGAAGGGGCTCGATATCCTTGCCAAGGGCAACGTGATCCAGAGCACCGACCAGCTTCTCTCGCAAGACAGCCAGAAGCAGAAGGAAGACCTCTTCTCGGAGTTTTTCGCAAATCCGTCGATAACGCCGGAGGATGCGCAGAAGCGCTTCGCCGAGATCATCGCAGCGGCGGATTGATAGCTGCCGCATGAAGGCCCCGCGCCCTCGCGGGGCCACCCTCTGCCCCATTCGGCACGACGCGTTCGCACCGGGCACGCATGCGATGTTCGCTGGCGTCGGCGCAAGAGGAGCATCTCGTTTCGAACTGAACTGCGGAACGCGGACAAGATGTTCTGGAATCAAAGTGTTCTGAGCGTTCGTTGTACGTTCGCGTGAACACGAAGTGCCGAGAGGGGCAGCTACGATGGTGAGGCGGCCGGGTATCGGTGGCGTGTTTCGCCGCGTGTACCGCCCATCGAAAATATTGCAGTTCCGGAGGAGCAAACATGACAGGCCAAACACACGGCTCGGCTCGCCCCAATCAGTGGTTGCGGAACCTGAATGCGAAGATCGCCTCGATTCCGATGATCCTGACAGCCGTGGTGATCTTCGTTGGCGGCACAGCCTGGACCGTCCTCTACTCGTTCACCAATTCCAAGCTGCTGCCACGCCTTTCGTTCGTCGGCCTCGACCAATACGAGCGGCTATGGGCGGCGCCACGCTGGCTCGTCTCGATCGAGAATCTCGCCATCTACGGCATCTTTTCGCTGATCTTCAGCCTCGTTATCGGCTTCGTGCTGGCCGCGCTGATGGATCAGAAGATCCGTTTCGAGAATACGTTTCGGACGATCATGCTCTACCCCTTCGCCCTGTCGTTCATCGTCACGGGCCTCGTCTGGCAATGGCTGCTCAATCCGCAATACGGAATACAGTCGATCGTACGGTCGCTTGGCTGGACGAGCTTCAGCTTCGACCCGCTCTATAATGCGGACATCGTCATCTACGGCATCCTGATCGCGGCGCTCTGGCAGGGCACCGGCCTTGTCATGTGTCTGATGCTCGCGGGCCTGCGCGGCATCGACGAGGATATCTGGAAAGCCGCGCGGGTCGATGGCATCCCGATGTGGAAGACCTACGTGCTCGTCATCATCCCGATGATGCGCGGCGTCTTCATCACGACGCTCGTCATCATCGCGAGCGGCATCGTCAAGGTTTACGACCTCGTCGTGGCGCAGACGAGCGGCGGTCCCGGCATCGCCTCCGAAGTGCCCGCGAAATACGTCTACGATTACATGTTCCAGGCGCAGAACCTGGGACAGGGCTTTGCCGCCTCCACCATGATGCTCGTGACCGTCGCAATCATCATCGTGCCGTGGGCGTATCTGGAATTCGGAGGAGGTCGCAAGCGTGCTTAATCTCGTCGCCAACAATAGCACCGTTGCCGAATACGACGCGGCTCCCGGCAGGATCATGTCCGGCCCGAGCGGCCGCAAGCCTCGCCGGACTCTCTCGCGCCGCAACATCGTCGTATACGGCACGCTTATCGTCGTCGCTCTCTACTACCTGCTGCCGCTCTACGTGATGATCATGACGTCGCTTAAGGGCATGCCGGAAATCCGCGTCGGAAATATCTTCGCGCCGCCGATCGAGATCACCTTCGAACCTTGGGTGAAAGCCTGGGCCGAGGCCTGCACCGGGCTTAATTGCGACGGGCTTTCGCGCGGTTTCTGGAATTCGGTGCGCATCACCGTTCCTTCGGTGATCATCTCGATCGCGGTCGCTTCGATCAATGGCTACGCGCTCGCGAACTGGCGTTTCAAGGGGGCCGATCTGTTCTTCACGATCCTCATCGTCGGCGCCTTCATTCCCTATCAGGTGATGATCTATCCGATCGTGATCGTGCTCAGAGAAATGGGTGTCTACGGGACGCTGACCGGCCTCATCATCGTGCATACGATCTTCGGCATGCCGATCCTGACGCTCTTGTTCCGCAACTATTTCGCCGGCTTGCCCGAGGAGCTGTTCAAGGCGGCGCGCGTCGACGGCGCAGGGTTCTGGACGATCTACTTCAGGATCATGCTGCCGATGTCCCTGCCGATCTTCGTCGTTGCGATGATCCTTCAGGTGACCGGCATCTGGAACGACTTCCTGTTCGGCGTGGTTTTCACGCGGCCGGAGTACTACCCGATGACCGTGCAGCTCAACAACATCGTCAACTCGGTGCAGGGCGTGAAGGAATACAACGTCAACATGGCGGCGACGCTGTTGACCGGCCTCGTGCCGTTGACGATCTACTTCATCTCCGGCCGCCTGTTCGTGCGCGGCATCGCCGCCGGCGCAGTGAAAGGATAAACAAGCATGACCAGTGTTTCAGTCAGGGACCTGTCGCTGAACTTCGGCGCCGTCACCGTTCTCGACAAGCTCAATCTCGACATCAATCATGGCGAGTTCCTTGTCCTGCTCGGCTCGTCCGGATGCGGCAAGTCCACGCTCTTGAACTGCATCGCCGGCCTGCTTGACGTTTCGGAAGGGCAGATCTTCATCAAGGACCGCAATGTCACATGGGAGGAGCCGAAGGACCGGGGCATCGGCATGGTGTTTCAGTCCTACGCGCTTTACCCGCAGATGTCGGTCGAGAAGAACCTTTCCTTCGGGCTCCAAGTTGCCAGGGTGCCGCGGCCGGAAATCGACAAACGCGTGGCGCGGGCGGCGGAAATCCTGCAGATCCAGCCGCTTCTGAAGCGCAAGCCCGCCGAGCTTTCCGGCGGCCAGCGCCAGCGCGTGGCGATCGGACGCGCGCTGGTGCGCGACGTCGACGTCTTCCTCTTCGACGAGCCCTTGTCGAACCTCGACGCCAAGCTGCGGTCGGAGTTGCGCGTCGAGATCAAGCGCCTGCACCAATCTCTCAAGAACACGATGATCTATGTCACGCACGACCAGATCGAGGCGCTGACGCTCGCCGACCGCATCGCCGTCATGAAGGGCGGAGTGATCCAGCAGCTCGCGGATCCGATGACCATTTACAACGCGCCGGAGAACCTTTTCGTCGCCGGCTTCATCGGTTCGCCATCGATGAACTTCTTCCGTGGCGAGGTCGCTGCCAAGGACGGCCGCAGCTTTGTGCAGGTCGACGGCGTGGCCTTCGACGTCACCGCCTATCCGGGGCGCTCAAGATTGCAGCCCGGCCAGAAGGTCGTGCTCGGCCTCCGGCCGGAGCACGTCAAGGTGGATGAAGCCGGGGCAGGGGATGCAGCGCATCAAGCGGTCGTCGACATCGAAGAGCCGATGGGCGCGGACAACCTTTTGTGGCTGACTTTGGCCGGCCAATCGATGTCCGTGCGCATTGCCGGCCAGCGGCGCTACAAGCCGGGCACCAATGTGCGCCTTTCCTTCGACATGGGGGTCGCCTCGATCTTCGACGCTGCCAGCGAAAACCGTCTTTAAGAACCGATATCGGAGCCCGGGCGATGCCGTCCGGGCTCACTATAAACAAGAATGATGTCGGCCTCGATCGCCGGCCCGTGAATGGATTTGAGGAAATGCCCTCCGAAACCTTGAGCCGTGACTCCATCCGCATCGACTTGTCCGGTGACTGGCTGCTTGCCTCGACCGACAACAGCCACGCGCTCACCATTGCGCTTCCGGGCGATGTGCACAGCGCGCTGCAGCAGGCGGGCATCATCGCAGATCCCTATGCCGGCCGGAACGAGGCCGAGGTGCAATGGGTCGCGCACAAGGACTGGGTGCTGGAGCGCACGATTGTCGTCGACGCGGACGATCTCGACGGGTGTTGGTATCTCGATATCGAAAGCATCGACACGATCGCCTCGGTCTTCGTCAACGATCGGTTGGTGCTGCAGGCGGAAAACTGCTTTCGCTGCTATCGCCCCGAGGTATCGAGTGCGCTCGTCGTCGGTGAGAACCGCATCCGCGTCGTGCTGCATTCCTCGATTGCCGAAGGCGCACGCCGGCAGGCGGCGCAGCCTTTCTACGTGCCTTATCACGACGGGAATTCGCCGATCGCCAACGGCAACATGCTGCGGAAGCCCCAGTGCCACTTCGGCTGGGACTGGAACATCGCGATTGCGCCGCTCGGCATCTATGGGGCGCTGGCACTTTGCCGACTTGAGACGGCGCGCATCGAACACGTCACGACGCGTCAACTCTGGTTTACCGACGGTTCGGTCGACCTGCAGGTCACCGTCACGCTTTTTGCCCGCGATCCGGGCATCGTACCCGTTTATTTTGAGCTCGATGGCGTCCGGGAGCGCCTGGACTGCGCGGTCGCTGCCGGCGAGACCCGGATCACCCACGTCTTCGCGGTCGCAAAGCCAGGATTGTGGTGGCCGGCGGGCAGCGGAGAACAGGCGCTTTCCATCCTCAACGTCGAACTGCCGGATGAGAGCGTGACGCGGCAGATCGGCTTCCGCACGATCGAGCTTATCACCGACAAGGACGAGACGGGCAGCCGTTTTGCCTTCCGCATCAACGGCCGCGAGATCTTCTGCCGCGGGGCGAACTGGATCCCGGCGGATGCGCTGGTGTCGCGCGTGACGCCGCAAGGGGTCGAGGACCTCCTGCAGTCCGCCGTCGATGCCAACATGAACATGATCCGCGTCTGGGGCGGCGGCTTCTACGAGCCCGACTGGTTCTACGATCTCTGCGATCGGCTGGGACTGCTCGTCTGGCAGGACTTCATGTTCGCCTGCAACCTCTACCCCTCGACGCCGGATTTTCTCGACAATGTCGCGGCCGAAGTGGACTATCAGGTCAAGCAGCTGTCGTCCCACCCGTCGATTGCGCTTTGGTGCGGCGACAACGAGCTCGTCGGCGCGCTCACCTGGTTCGACGAGAGTCGCAAGGATCGCGACCGATACCTCGTCTCCTATGACCGGCTGAACCGCACGGTCGAGAAAGCAATGAAGGCGGCTTGCCCGGAGGCGATCTGGTGGCCCTCGAGCCCGTCTGTCGGTTACCTCAATTTCGGGGATGCCTGGCATGCGGACGGTGCGGGCGACATGCACTACTGGTCGGTCTGGCACGAGAACAAGTCTTTCGACAATTATCGCACCGTGCGCCCGCGTTTCTGCTCGGAGTTCGGTTTCCAGTCCTACACCTCGATGCCGGTCGTCCGGCAATTCGCCGAAGCACGCGATCTCAACATCGCCTCGCCGGTGATGGAGGCGCATCAGAAGAATGCCGGCGGCAACGAGCGGATCGCCGGGACCATGTTCCGCTACTTCCGCTTTCCGAAGGACTTTCCGAGCTTCGTCTATCTGAGCCAGATCCAGCAGGGGCTCGCGATCCGTACTGCCGTCGACTACTGGCGGTCGCTGAAGCCGCACTGCATGGGCACGCTCTATTGGCAGCTTAATGACACGTGGCCCGTTGCCTCCTGGTCGAGCCTGGACTACGGCGGCAACTGGAAGGCCATGCACTATATGGCCCGCCGCTTCTTCCAGCCGGTCGCGGTTGCCGCCATTCCTTCCACGGACGGCAAGGAAATCACCTTCTCGATGGTGAACGACACCGCCGGACCGGTGACGGTCGAACTCCAGATCTTCCTCGTTTCACTTGACGGCGAGCGTCGCACACTGGCAGCCGCCGCCGGTTCCTGTGCGCCGGACGGAGCCGCCACGGTCGTCACCATCGCGAGCGGCGACGTCCCGGAGGGAACATTGCTCTTCTGGTCGTTTGAAGCCTCCAACGGCATGCGCGGCGAGGGGCATCATGTCCAGGGCACCTACAAGGCTCTCGATCTTACGCCGTCCGGCCTAACGCTGGAGACTGTGCCGCGACTGGATGGCGCCTTCGACGTGATTGTGACGGCGAGCGGTCTCGCGCTGCACGTGATGGTCGAGGCGGACATCGATGGGCGCTACTCCGACAATGCCTTCGACCTGACAGCCGGCGAGACGAAGGTGATCCGCTTCACGCCGAAGGCACCGCTTGCCGAGGGCATCGTGCCGAGTTTCAGCGCCTACGACCTCGAATCCTGCCAGGGAAAAGGGTGAGCCGGATGAAACGCAGCCACGTCAACGAGATCATCCGCGAAAGTGACGCCTTCATGCGCAGCCACGGCTTCGTGCTGCCACCCTTTGCCTATTGGTCGCCGGAGGAATTGAAGACGCGCATTGCGTCCGACAGTCCGACTATTTTCGAGGCGCGGCTCGGCTGGGACATTACCGACTACGGCAAGGGCCGTTTCGCTGAATTCGGTCTCGTCCTTTTTACCTTGAGAAACGGTGCCGCGGCCAATCTCGGCCAGGGCAAGGGCATGGTCTATGCCGAGAAGCTGATGATCACGCGCGCCGGCCAGGTCAATCCGCTGCACCGTCACGCGGTGAAGACGGAGGACATCATCAATCGCGGCGGCGGCACGCTGGTGCTTGAGATGTACAACTCGCTGCCCGACGGCTCGGTCGACGAGGAAAGCGACGTGGAAGTGGCGTGTGACGCCCGCCTGCGCCGGCAGCGGGCGGGCGACCTCCTGAAGCTCGAACCCGGCGAGAGCGTCACACTGCCGCCCGGAAATTGGCATGCTTTCTGGGCGGTGGGAGACGACGTGTTGATGGGTGAGGTCTCGACGGTCAACGACGACCTTACCGACAATTACTTCCGCGAGCCGGTGGGCCGCTTTTCCGCAATCGAGGAGGACGAACATCCGCTCCATCTGCTCGTATCGGACTACGGCAACTGGCTGAAGGCATCGGGTTGAAACGCCCCGACCCCTCCTTCCAACAACCATTCCTGGCACTCAACGAGGAGAATTTTTGATGAAAGACGTCAGCTTCCAACTCTACAGCGCCCGCAATTTTCCGCCGCTCGTCGACGTGCTCGCGACCGTCGGCAAGGCCGGCTATACCCAGGTCGAGGGCTACGGCGCGCTTTACGCATCACTGACCGACGAAGAGGTCGCTGATTTCAAGCGCGGTCTCGAACGCAACGGCGTCAGCATGCCGACCGCGCATTTCGGGATCGATATGCTGGAACAGGAGCCGACACGGGTGCTGCGGATCGCCAATGCGCTCGGCATCCGGGCAATCTACTGCCCTTACCTGATGCCGGACCAGCGCCCGAGCGATGCCGCCGGCTGGCGCGCCTTCGGTCAGCGGCTGCAAGCGGCGGGCAAGCCTTTCCGGGATGCCGGACTCGACTTCGGCTGGCACAATCACGACTTCGAGTTCCATGCCCTTGCGGACGGCTCCATACCGCTGGACCACATCTTCGCCGGCGGCCCGGATCTTTCCTGGGAAGCCGATATCGCCTGGATTGTCCGCGGCGGCGCCGATCCCTTCGCCTGGATCGCGAAACACGGCAGCCGTATCACCGCCGTGCACGTCAAGGACATCGCGCCCAAGGGCGAGAAGACGGATGAGGACGGTTGGGCCGATGTCGGCCACGGTACGATCGACTGGAAGGGGCTCGTAAAGGCGCTTTCCGCAACTTCGGTGAAGTATTTCATTGCCGAACATGACAATCCCAGCGACTTCCGGCGCTTCGCAGAACGTTCGCTGGCTTCCATCCAATCCTATTGAGCAACGGAAAAACCATGAAGACGAAGGAACTTGGCGTCGGCATCATCGGATGCGGCAACATCTCCACCACCTATTTCAGGCTCGCACCGCTCTTCAAGGGCATCAGAATGGTCGCCTGCGCCGACATCAATCCGGCAGCGGCCGAGGCGCGGGGCGCCGAATATGACGTGACGGCGCAGAGCATCGAGGCGCTGCTGGCCAATCCCGAAGTGGACATCATCGTCAACCTGACAATCCCGGACGCGCATTTTCCGGTCTCGAAGGCGATCCTCGAAGCCGGAAAGCATGTCTATTCGGAGAAGCCTCTGGTCCTGACGCTGGAGCAGGGCGAGGAACTCAGGGCAATCGCCAAGGCGAAGGGTCTTACGGTCGGCTGTGCGCCGGATACCTTCCTCGGCGGTGCGCACCAGCTCGCCCGCGACTACATCGACGCCGGCAAGATCGGCCGCATTACATCGGGAACCTGCCACGTCATGAGCCCTGGAATGGAGATGTGGCATCCGAACCCGGATTTCTTCTTCCTGCCGGGCGGTGGTCCGGTGCTCGACCTCGGGCCCTATTACATCGCCAACCTCATCAACCTGATCGGTCCGGTGAAGCGTGTCGCTGCGCTCTCGTCTATGGCCAACGAGACGCGGACGATCACGAGTGCGCCGCGCAATGGCGAGGTCATCCCGGTCAAGACGCCAACCAACATCCATGCCCTGCTCGAGTTTCAGAACGGGGCGACGATCACGCTTTCCGCAAGCTGGGATGTCTGGTCGCACCGCCACGCCAACATGGAGCTCTATGGCACCGAAGGATCGCTGTTCGTGCCGGATCCCAACTTCTTCGGCGGCACGGTCGAGGGGAGCGGGCGCGACAAGAACATCGAGCCCCTCGAAATGTGGGAGCATCCCTTTGCGGTCAACAACTGGGATCACCCGGCGGGGCCGATCGCCAACTACCGCACGGCGGGCCTCGCTGACATGGCGGACGCCATCCTCAACGGCCGCGATGCGCGCTGCTCGCTGGACCGCGCGCTGCACGGCGTCGACGTGATGGTGTCGATCCTGAAGTCGGGTGAGGAGGGGCGGTTCGTGACGCTTTCGACCACCTGCACGCAGCCGGCCGCTCTTGGCATCGAAGAGGCACAGGCGCTGCTGCGCTGAACAAGAAATCCAAGGTACGAGGAACACCCGAGAAGAAAGCGGCTGCGGCGTTTCACCTTCGCCGCAGCCCACCCCAGGAAGCGAGAGGCCCAAAGGCAAAAGTTCGGGCACCACAAGCTCCTCCCTCTTGTGGCGAAGGGGTGGGGAGGGCTATCCAAACACCCACCCGAAACAGAGGAATACGACAATGGCCTGGCAACCGGCGGAAAACCGATACGAGAAGATGAAATACAACCGCTGCGGCAAGAGCGGGCTGAAATTGCCGGCGATCTCGCTCGGCCTCTGGCACAATTTCGGCGGCGACACGCCGCATGAGCGCAAGGTCGACATGTGCCGCACGGCCTTCGATCTCGGCATCACCCACTTTGACCTCGCCAACAACTATGGTCCGCCGCCCGGATCGGCTGAGACGGCCTTCGGCGAAATCATGCGCGCCGACTTCGCCGGCTTGCGCGACGAATTGATCATCTCCTCCAAGGCTGGCTACGACATGTGGCCGGGACCCTATGGCGAGTGGGGTAGCCGCAAGTATCTGATCGCTTCCTGCGACCAGAGCCTGAAGCGCATGGGTCTCGACTATGTCGACATCTTTTATTCCCACCGCTTCGATCCGGATACGCCGCTCGAGGAGACCTGTGGCGCGCTCGACCATATCGTCCGTTCCGGTCGGGCGCTCTATGTCGGCATCTCGTCCTATAATTCACAGCGCACCCGTGAGGCGGCAACAATCCTCAAGGATCTCGGCACGCCGTGCCTGATCCACCAGCCGAGCTATTCCATGCTCAACCGCTGGGTCGAGGACGACGGGCTAATCGATACGCTCGAAGATCTCGGCATCGGCTCGATCGTCTTCTCGCCGCTCGCCCAGGGCATGCTGACGACGAAGTATCTGAACGGGATCCCTCAGGACAGCCGCGCGGCCCAGAACCACTTCCTCAAGAAGGATTTCATCCGTCCGGCGATCATCGACAATATCCGCAAGTTGAACGGTATTGCCGAACGCCGAGGCCAGACGCTGGCGCAGATGGCGCTTGCCTGGGTGCTGCGCGGCGGGCGTATTACCTCGGCTCTGATCGGCGCCAGCCGGTCCGCGCAGATCTTCGATTGCGTCAAGGCGCTCGAAAACGACAGCTTCACGGCGGAAGAACTGGCCGAGATCGATCTCTATGCGCGCGAGGCCGATATCAACCTCTGGGCCAAGTCGGCGGAGCTCTAAACAGAGCGAATTCATTGATTTTCCTCGATTTTAGGCGATATTGACTGATCTCTGGCGCCTTAGACAAAAGTCGAAGAGGGCGCCGGGAAACCGCTGCTGGACATGCATTTGCGAATATGTATGGTGCAGTTGTGCCGGTCCCGCCTGCCAGACGTTTTCCTGTGCGCGGGCGGCAAAACGAGGAGGAGTGAGCTCTCGACGCGCCGCAAGGAGCCGAAGGAGAGTTCGACGGGAGATGTCGCGATCGCGACCAACCGTCATGGCGGGCAATAGGGAGGTATTATGGATCGCCGTTCATTCATCAAACACGCGAGCATCGGCGGCCTGGGTGCGGCTGCTGCCACGGCGCTCGCATCGCCGGCCATCGCGCAGGCAAATCCGAAGATCAACTGGCGTCTTGCCTCGTCGTTCCCGAAGTCGCTCGACACGATCTACGGCGGCGGTGAGGTACTGTCGAAATACGTTTCCGAAGCGACTGACGGCAATTTCCAGATCCAGGTTTTCGCCGCCGGCGAAATCGTTCCCGGTCTGCAGGCAGCCGACGCCGCCGCCGCCGGGACGGTCGAAGCCTGCCACACGGTTGCCTATTACTACTGGGGCAAGGACCCGACCTGGGCGCTCGGCGCGGCCGTGCCCTTCGCGCTCAACGCGCGCGGCATGAACGCCTGGCACTACCACGGCGGCGGCATCGACCTCTTCAACGAGTTCCTGGCGACCCAGGGCCTCGTCGGCTTCCCGGGCGGCAATACCGGCGTCCAGATGGGCGGCTGGTTCCGCAAGGAGATCAAGACCGTTGCGGACATGCAGGGCCTGAAGATGCGTATCGGCGGCTTCGCCGGCAAGGTCGTCGAAAAGCTCGGTGTCGTGCCGCAGCAGATCGCCGGCGGCGACATCTATCCGGCCCTCGAAAAGGGCACCATCGACGCCGCAGAATGGGTCGGTCCGTATGACGACGAGAAGCTCGGCTTCTACAAGGTCGCGCCGTACTACTACTATCCCGGCTGGTGGGAAGGCGGCCCGACGGTGCATGCCATGTTCAACAAGGCGGCTTTCGAGGGCCTGCCGAAGAACTATCAGTCGTTGCTGCGCACAGCCTGCCAGGCTACCGATGCGAACATGCTGCAGAAGTATGACTACCTGAACCCGTCGGCCATCAAGCGCCTTGTGGCTGCCGGCGCAAAGCTCAGCCCGTTCAGCCCGGAAATCCTGTCGGCCTGCTTCGACAAGGCGAACGAAGTCTATGCGGAGATGGAAGATTCGAACCCGACCTTCAAGAAGATCTGGGATTCGATCAAGGCGTTCCGCGCCGAGTACTACCTCAACGCACAGATCGCCGAATACAACTACGACACCTTCATGATGATCCAGCAGCGCAACGGCAAGGTCTGAGCGGCTCCATATCATCATCAAAAAACGGAAAACCCCGGGGCTTGGCTCCGGGGTTTTTCTTTTGCAGGGTGTTTCGAGATACCGGTATGCCATGCTGGGACAGGCTCATCAGGGCTCATTCGCGACTGCGGGGGCGATTGCAGGCGAAAAAGAAGCCCCCGAATGCCACGTCGACATTCGGAGGCCTCGTTATTGTCGGCCGGCCTGCATTGCGACATTCAGGCCGGATCGCCTCATCAGTTGAACTTGGGCGGCGCGCTGAGATCGGTCGCCGGCTTGTTCTCCTGGGCGGGTGGATTGTTCGGCTGGGCCGGCTGCTGACCGCCGTCGAGCGGGCTGCCGCCTGGCAGTTGCAAGCCACCCGGAAGACCGAGGCCACCGTTGTCGGGGAGGGTCAGTCCGCCGCCACCCGTTCCGAAGCCCGGCACCTCGATCTTGATTGTGGACGGATCGACGGCCGCGCCGCTTCCCTTGTAGTGCATGACCATCTGCGGGAACATGATCGTCAGAGCGACCATGAGGATCTGGATGCCGACGAAAGGCACCGCACCCCAATAGATCTGACCGGTGGTGACCGGTTGGGTCATCTTGCCGGTCACCTTGTCGAGATAGGGCACCCTGGCCGCGACCGAGCGCAGGTAGAAGAGCGCGAAGCCGAACGGCGGGTGCATGAAGCTCGTCTGCATGTTGATGCCGAGCAGCACGCCGAACCAGATGAGGTCGATCCCGAGCTTGTCGGCCGCCGGTGCGAGCAGCGGCACGATTATGAAGGCGAGCTCGAAGAAATCGAGGAAGAACGCCAGGAAGAAGACAAGCAGGTTGACAGCGATCAGGAAGCCGGTTTCGCCGCCCGGCATCGCCGTCAGCAGGTGTTCCACCCAGATATGCCCGTTGACGCCGTAGAAAGTCAGCGAGAAGACGCGCGCGCCGATCAGGATGAACAGCACGAAGGCGGAGAGGCGCGTCGTGGCCGTCAGCGCCCCGCGGACGACATCGAGACCGAGCCGACCCTTGGCGGCCGCCATGATCAGGGCGCCGACCGCGCCCATGGCTCCGCCTTCCGTCGGCGTCGCAATGCCGAGGAAAATGGTGCCGAGCACCAGGAAGATCAGCGCCAACGGCGGGATCAGGACGATGATGACCTGCTGGGCCAGCCGGGACAGTGCATTGATCTTGAGTGCCCGGTCGATGAGAGCGACGACGTAGATGAACGCGACGCCAACCGTCGCCCCGAGAATGTCGGCGTTCTCGCCTTGCGTCGGCGAGAGATAGACGTGAGCCGCGTAGGCGATGCCGGCCGCGACGATGAACGCGATGGCGAGCGACGTGACCCCGGATCCGAGCGTGCGCGCTTCGAGCGGCAGCGCCGGCATCGAGTCGCGTTTCAGGAACGACATCAGCAGAATATACAGCATGTACAGGCCGGTCAGCACGAGACCTGGAACAAGCGCGCCGGCATACATGTCGCCGACAGAACGACCGAGCTGGTCGGCAAGGACGATCAGCACGAGCGACGGCGGAATGATCTGGGCAAGCGTGCCGGAGGCGGCGATGACGCCGGACGCCACGCGCCGGTCGTAGCCGTAGCGCAGCATGATTGGCAGCGAGATCAAACCCATGGCGATGACCGAGGCCGCCACCACGCCGGTGGTTGCCGCAAGCAGCGCGCCAACGAAGATGACCGCATAGGCAAGACCCCCGCGGACCGGGCCGAAGAGCTGGCCGATCGTGTCGAGCAGGTCCTCGGCCATGCCGGATTTTTCGAGCACGATGCCCATGAACGTGAAGAAGGGGATGGCCAGCAGTGTGTCGTTGGACATCACCCCCCAGAACCGTTCCGGCAGCGCGTTGAGCAGCGGCCAGGAGAGGTTGATCGAATCCGAAAGCGGTGCGAGTTCCACGCCGATGATGAAAAACAGGAGGCCGTTGGCGGCGAGCGAGAAGGCAACGGGATAACCCAGCATCAGGAACACGATCAGCGATACGAACATGATCGGTGCCAGGTTTTCAGCAATGAACTCAATCACGAGCGCACCTCCGGACCTACAGCTTCGTCAAGCGGCGCGTGCGTCGCCGCATAGGGGGTCGGATCCTCCATATTTCCCGTCATGATCGCGATCTTCTTGATGATTTCCGAAACACCCTGCAGTGCGAGCAGCACGAAACCGATGAGCAGGATGGCCTTGGCGGGCCAGATGATCAGCCCGCCTGCGCTCGACGAGACTTCGCCGGACACATAGGACATGCGGACGTAGGGTACGAGATAATAGAGCATGAGCAGCACGAACGGCATCAGGAAGAAGACGTGACCGAAGAGGTCGATCCAATGCTGCACGCGGCGCGAGAAACTGCCGTAGACGACGTCGATGCGAATGTGCTCGTTCTGGCTGAGGGTATAGGCCGCAGCAAACATGAAGGCTGCCCCGAAGAGGTACCATTGTGCCTCAAGCCAGGCATTCGATGACATGTTGAAGATTTTCCGGATGACGGCATTGCCGGCGCTGACGAGCACGGCGACCAGAATGAGCCAGCCGACCGCCTTGCCGATATTCTCGGTGATGGTGTCGATCAATCGGCTGAAGCCGAGTAACGGTTTCATCAAGTTCCTCCCCGCAATGGCTGTTTTTATCTTTCGCCAAGCACAGTCACAGTGCCGATTTCAAGCCTCCTTTCAAGCCCGATGCCCGATTTTCCGGGATAGCGAGACGGTCTCAGACGAAAGTCGAATATGGGTCGATGGAAAATGCCCAAGTCTTAGGCAGGGGAACGTGGCGTTCGCTGTTTCTCCACAGTCGCGCTCCACAGAATGGTCATCGGTTTCCTTCATGCTTGACGCGATTCGGGAGCAGGACCTTTCGACCTGCTCCTTTCTGCACAGGCACCGTGTGACGGGGTCTTGAAACGCTTCGGAGTTTCAGGCTGGATGCGCTCGCCGAGAATCTGGAGCGGATGAGGAAAAGTTTGCGCGGTTTTCCGCCCGCATCCCGCTCCAACTTATGAGAATCGATCACGTTTATGATTTTTGGTCGATTCGACCCAAAATCATCGTGATCTAGGGAAGAGGCAAGACATGGCTGCGATCCAAAACCCGATCCTTCCGGGCTTCAACCCGGACCCGTCGATCTGCCGCGTCGGCGACGATTATTACATCGCCACTTCGACCTTCGAATGGTACCCGGGCGTGCAGATCCACCACTCACGCGATCTTGTGAACTGGCGGCTCGTGCGCCGGCCGCTGGAGCGGGCAAGTCAGCTCGACATGCGCGGCAATCCCGATAGCTGCGGCATCTGGGCGCCGTGCCTGTCCTATTCAGGTGGGCTGTTCTGGCTGGTCTATACTGACGTCAAGCGCTTCGATGGCAACTTCAAGGACGCGCACAACTACATCGTTACGGCGGAGGCGGTGGAGGCGACCTGGTCCGATCCGGTCTATGTGAATTCCTCCGGCTTCGACCCCTCGCTCTTCCACGACGACGACGGTCGCAAGTGGTTCATCAACATGCAGTGGAATCATCGCACCGAGAGTTTCGGCGGCGCGCCGAAGAGCCCGGCTTTCGACGGCATTCTCCTTCAGGAGTGGGATGAGCGCACCCGCCGCCTCGTCGGTCCGGTCAAGAACATCTTCGCCGGTAGTTCGCTCGGTCTCGTCGAGGGACCGCATCTCTTCAAGCGCAACGGCTGGTATTACCTGACGACTGCCGAGGGTGGCACCGGCTATGACCATGCGGTGACGATGGCGCGCTCGCGCACCATCGACGGGCCCTACGAGATGCATCCGAACACCCATCTCATCACCTCGAAGGATCATCCCGAGGCCGCGCTGCAGCGGGCGGGGCACGGCCAGTATGTCGAGACGCCGGACGGTCAGGCCTATCACACCCATCTCTGCGGGCGTCCGCTGCCTCCGCAGCGCCGCTGCACCCTCGGCCGCGAGACGGCGCTGCAGAGATGCGTCTGGCGCGAGGATGGCTGGCTTTACCTTGAAAACGGCGGCACGGTCCCGGACGTCACTGTTCCGGCGCCGGCGGGCACGAGCGTCGTCGCGCGGCCAGGCGTGGTCGAGAGCGATTTCGACGAGGCCGAGCTTCCCGTCGAGTTGCAGTGGCTGCGCACGCCTTTCGCCGAGCGCATCTTCTCGCTGACGTGGCGGGGAGGGCACCTCAGGCTCTTTGGCCGGGAAAGCATCGGCAGTTGGTTCGAGCAGGCACTGGTGGCGCGGCGGCAGGAGCATCATTCGTTCCGGGCCGAGACCGTCGTCGAGTTTGCGCCCGAGACCTACCAGCAGGTGGCCGGCCTGACGCATTACTACAACAGGCACAAGTTCCACGCATTGGGCGTCACCTGGCATGAAAAGCTCGGACGGGTCGTAACGATCCTCTCGTGCCCCGGCGATTTTCCGCATGGCCGGCTGGCGTTCCCGGCGGGCAGCGGCGTCGCGGTTCCGGATGGACCGATCCAACTCGCGATGGAAGTGCGCGACAACGATCTCCAGTTCTTCTGGCGGGCGACGGAGCGCGACACATGGCAGGCGATCGGCCCGGTGCTCGACGCCGGCGTCGTTTCCGACGAAGGCGGGCGGGGCGAGCACGGCTCGTTCACCGGCGCTTTCGCCGGCATGTTCGCCTTCGACACCTCGGGCAGCGCACTGCCGGCCGATTTCGATCATTTTCGTTATCAGCCGCTTGTTTGAGCGAATTCAATTTATAAGGAAACAATCATAAGCGACGGTTATCATTACATAAATGTAATGCGACGTTTCATGTTCGGTTCAGGAAGGGACCTTTAGTTTCGAGGGGCAGACAACGAAAGGAAGCCCCTCATGAAACGTCTCATCATTGCCCTGGTGGCCAGTTCCTTCCTGGCGAGCCCAATGGCTTTCGCCCAATCGTCCGGATCTTTCGAGGTTTGCGCAGGCGCATGACCGTTACCGGTCCAGGTCTGTCGACCGCCACATGTACAAGCACGTCGACAAGACTGTCGAAAAGCGGGTGATCATCAAGAAGCATCGCTGGGCGCGCGGCCATCGCTTGAGCCCGGCCGAGCGTCGCCACATGGCCTACGTTCGTGACTACCGCCGTTACAAGCTGCGTACGCCGCCACGCGGCCAGCAATGGGTGCGCGTCGACAATGACTTCCTGCTGATCAGCCTGGCGACCGGCGTGATCGTCGGTCTCGCCGCGACTCACTGACCCCCAGAAGTTTGAAGAGGCGGCGGCCTATTAGCCGCCTCCTTCAGGGCAGAGAAAAGGCGGGACCCGAGGACCCGCCTTCGCCGTCATGGAGGACGACCTTAGATCACGATGATTTTAGGTCGAATCGACCTAAAATCATGAACGTGATCGATTCTAATAAGTTAGAGCGGGATGCGGGCGGAAAACCGCACACACTTTTCCTTATCCCGCTCTAGCTCGCCGAAGCGAGGCAGGATTTCAGAGACGCGCCGATGTTCTCCATCAGCTGGAAATAGAGATCCGGCCCGGCATCGAGCGTTGCCGCCTCCGGGTCGAGCGTTCCGGATTTTGCCGGAGTGCCCTCGATGACGACGTTGATCAGCTTCGGCTCGAACTGCGGTTCGGCAAAGACGCAGGTCGCGCCCAGCTCCTTGATCTTGGCCCGGATTTCCGAAAGCCGTTCCGCGCCGGGCAGCACTTCGGGGCTGACGGTGATGGAGCCGGCGACCCGCACCTTGTAGCGATGCTCGAAATACTGGTAGGCGTCGTGGAAGACGACGAAAGGCTTGTCCTGGACCGGCGCCACCGTCTCGGCGAGCTGTTTGTTCAGGGCGTCCAGCCGATGGCTGAGCTTGGCCAGATTGGCCTCATAGGCAGAGGAATTGTCCGGGTCGGCCTCGGTGAGCGCCTTTTCGATCTCGGCGGCCATCGCCTTGGCGTTCATCGGGTCGAGCCACATATGCATGTCGAACTCGCCCTCTGCATGCTCCTCGTGCTCGTGCCCATCATGCACGGCTTCTTCGGCACCATGCGCCTCGCCTTCATGATCTTCGTCCTCATGCGCGTGTGCCTCGAACGCACCGCCCTCGCGGAATTTCAGCTTCTCGAGGCCGGGCGCTTCGCTGAGTTCCACCACCTTGGCGCTGCTGCCGAGTGCTTCGAGCGGCTTTTCCAGGAAGGCTTCGAGGCCGTGGCCAACCCAGAACACCACGTTCGCCGCCTGCAACGCCGCCGCATTCGAGGGCTTCATGTTGTAGGTGTGCGGCGAGGCGCCGCCCTCGACGATGAGTGATGGTTCGCCGACTCCCTCCATGATCGATGCGACCAGCGAGTGGACAGGCTTGATTGAAGCCACCACATTCGGTCCCGCCGCCAAGGCCGGCGCGGACAAAAGGACGGTGGATGCAAAGAAGAGGGCAGGCGTCGATGTCATCGGGGTCTCCGGGCTTCACAGGTTCAGATAGTTACGCCGCCACCGCGCATCGGACTTGCGCAATGTCGTTATGTAATGTTATTACATCAATTGCGTTATGCTATAACGTGTGCGATAGCCAGTGGCAACCATCAATCCGGAATTTTTTGATGCTGAATTTCCGATCGCCAGAAACGAGGCCGCTCGTCAGCCTCAACAATGCCGGGGTGCGCAGGAGCGGGCGGTGGCTTGTGCGCGGCGTCGAGTTTTCGATCAGCCGCGGCGAACTCGTCACGCTCATCGGCCCGAACGGCTCCGGAAAATCGACGACGGCGAAGACGGCGATCGGCGTGCTGAAGCCGGACGAAGGCCATGTCGAGCGGCTCGCTGGGCTCAAGGTCGGCTACGTGCCGCAGAGGCTCGCCGTCGACTGGACGTTGCCCTTGACGGTCGAGCGACTGATGACGTTGACGGGACCTCTGAAGGGTCGTGAGATCGAGGAGGCGCTTGCCGCAACGGGAATGCTGCACATGGCGAAAGCGGAAGTGCAGCATCTTTCGGGTGGCGAGTTCCAGCGGGCGCTGCTCGCCCGCGCGATCGCCCGCAAGCCCGATCTGCTCGTTCTCGACGAGCCGGTGCAGGGCGTCGACTTCTCCGGCGAGATTGCACTTTACGAACTCATCAAACAGATCCGTAACCGCACCGGCTGCGGCATCCTGCTGATCTCGCATGATCTCCACATCGTCATGGCGGAGACCGATACTGTCGTTTGCCTAAACGGACACGTCTGCTGCCGCGGCACGCCGCAGGCGGTGAGCCAGAGTCCGGAATATCTGAAGCTGTTCGGCCGGCGAGCGGCTGGCGCACTCGCGGTCTACAGCCACCATCACGACCATACGCACCTGCCTGACGGCCGCGTGCTGCACGCGGACGGCAGCATCACCGAAAGCTGCTTCCCCGGCGACGGGCACCATCACCATGAGGAAACCGAGGACGTGCACGATCACGATCCGGACTGCGGCTGCGGCCATCACACGCGACTCCAGGGCTTCGAGCAGACGGAGAAGCGCGATGCTTGACGATTTCTTCATCCGCGCGCTGGTCGCCGGCATCGGCATTGCCATGGTTGCCGGCCCGCTCGGTTGCTTCGTCATCTGGCGGCGCATGGCCTACTTCGGCGATACAATGGCGCACTCGGCGCTTCTTGGCGTGGCGCTATCGCTGCTGCTTGAGCTCAATTTGATGGTCAGTGTCTTCATCGTCGCCTCCGTCGTCTCGCTGCTGCTGCTCTTTCTGCAGAAGCGCGGTGCGCTGTCGACGGACGCGCTGCTCGGCATACTTTCGCATTCCGCACTGTCGATCGGCCTCGTCATCGTCGCCTTCATGACCTGGGTTCGGATCGATCTCGTCGGCTTTCTCTTCGGCGATATCCTCGCCGTGTCCGAGGCCGACATCGACATCATCTGGGGCGGCGGCATTCTGGTGATCTTCGCGCTCGTCTATCTCTGGCGGCCGCTGCTTGCCTCGACCGTCAATCCCGAGCTGGCGGAAGCAGAAGGCCTGCAGCCGGAGAGGGCACGGCTCTTCTTCATGCTGCTGATGGCGCTGGTGATCGCCATCGCCATGAAGATCGTCGGCATCCTGTTGATCACGTCGCTTCTGATCATACCGGCGGCGACCGCGCGCCGCTTTGCCGGCTCGCCGGAGATCATGGCCGTTCTCGCTTCGCTGATCGGTGCGCTCGCCGTCGGCGGCGGCCTTTTCGGCTCGCTCCACTTCGACACGCCGTCGGGACCGTCTATTGTCGTCGCGGCGCTGGCGCTGTTCGTGCTCAGTCTCCTGCCGATCGGCAGAAGGCTCGAAAGCGCTTCACATTTTTCGCACGGAGGGCATCACTGATGGGCACGCCGCAACTGACGAAAAACCAGTCGCTGGTGATGGGAGCGCTGGCCCATTCGGAAGGCCCGATGAGCGCCTATACCATTCTCGACAAGCTGCGAGACCAGGGTTTTCGCGCGCCGCTGCAGGTCTATCGCGCGCTCGACAAGCTGCTGGAATACGGTCTTGTCCACCGGCTGGAAAGCCTGAACGCCTTCGTGGCCTGCACCTGCCCGCACGAGCACGAGCATGACCGCGGCGTCACCGCCTTCACCATCTGCGAGGGCTGCGGCCAGGTGACGGAGTTCCACGACGCGGCGATCGAGGAGCGGCTTTCGGCGCTCGTGCGCGCGCAGAGCTTCAAAACCGAGAAGACGACGATCGAGATCCGCGGCCACTGCAAGAGCTGCGCCTGATTTGTAGCCGTCAGTCCAGCCGCGTGAGTTGGGCGGCATAGCGCTGCCAGTTCTTCACGTAATGTTCGGCGGAACGCTTGAGCCTCTCGACGGCGGCGTCGTCAAGAGTACGGATCGCCTTGGCTGGCGCGCCCACAATCAGCGAATTGTCTGGAAATTGCTTGCCTTCGGTGATGAGTGCATTGGCACCTACAAGGCAGTTCCTGCCGATCTGCGCACCATTCAACACGGTCGCGCCCATGCCGATCAGCGAGTTGTCGCCGATCGAGCAGCCGTGGATGATCGCCCGGTGGCCAATGGTGCAACCTTCGCCGATCGTCGTGGGAAAACCGGGGTCGACATGGATGATCACCGCTTCCTGGATGTTGGTGCGTGCACCGATGCGGATCGGCTCGTTGTCACCGCGCAGCGTCGCGCCGAACCAGATGCCGACATCCTCGCCGATTTCCACATGACCGATGAGATTGGCGTCGGGCGCGACCCAATAGCGGCCTTCGGCCGGTGTTTGCGGCCGCAGCGAACCGAGTGCGAAGAATGGCATGCGTTTTTCCTTCCTGGCTACTGCATGTTTCCTTAAATCCTAACCGATCCAAGGGCAAAACATGCAGCAATTCAAAGTGCTGCAGCGTCCTTTGCGCGTTTGATTAGGCGCGCGGCGCTGTAGGTCAGACCACGGTGACGGAGAGTGCGGCGATGCCGTCGACGCCGCAAGTGACGACGTCGCCGCGCTCGACCGCGCCGACGCCTGCGGGTGTTCCGGTCATGATCACGTCGCCCGGCGCAAGCCTGAAGGTCGTCGAAAGCTCGGCGATGATCTCCGGGACCTTCCAGATCATCTGGTCGAGATCGCCCTGCTGGCGCGTTTCGCCGTTGACCTTCAGCCAGATATTGCCGTTGACCGGATGGCCGATCGCCTCCGACGGTACGAGCTCCGAAACCGGTGCGGAGTGCTCGAAGGCCTTGGCCGCCGTCCAAGGCTTGCCGGCTTTCTTGGCTTCCGCCTGCAGGTCGCGGCGCGTGAAATCGATGCCGACGGCGTATCCGTAGACATGGTTGAGCGCTTCCTCGACGGGAATGTCGGCGCCGCCGCTGCGCAGGGCGACGATCAGTTCAACCTCGTGGTGGACATCGGAGGAACGCGGCGGGTAGGGGAAGTTCTCGCCCGGCGGCAGCAGGTTGTCCGGATTCTTCTGAAAGAAGAAGGGCGGTTCGCGGTCGGGATCATGTCCCATCTCGATCGCGTGAGCCGCGTAGTTGCGGCCGACGCAATAGACGCGCCGGACGGGGAAGCCCACGAGGCTGCCGGAAATCGGTAGCAGCACGGGTGGCGAGGGCGGTATGACTGTATCCATGATCGTCCCTTCTACCGTGGTCGACCCGGCGGCGAAAATCGATCCCGGGGCCATCCTACGGAAATTCGAAACGCCGCAGCGACCTTGCATGTCGATAGACACGCGGCACTGCGGCGAATCTGAAGCTGGACGTTAGCAGCCGGAAGGGCTGCCGCAAGAGGCAAAGTTATGCCGATGGTTCGACACGGCGGCTGCAATCAGGCGCAGCGCACGTAGGCTTTAAGCTGGTCGCGTGTCAGAAACCGGCCGTCCGAGCGCGAGTTGAGTTCCGGGTGGCTGTATTCGAGGCTGGGTACTTCGGGAAGTTCAAGGGCCTGGCGGACTGTCATGATGCCGATGTCCTTGCGGCCGCTTTCGCGCTTCATGCTGACTTCGACTATGCGATAGAGATGGCTCTCGCTCATGCTGGCTCTCCCGTTTTATTTTTTCCCTTTTGGTGTGGACTAAAGCTCTCCGAAATTGGTTTTTGTGAGGCACCTCAGAATATAACTGAGAGAAATGAACGCTTCGCGACAGAAATCGGGCGGTTTCGCGGAGATTTCTGTCTCATTTCGAGATAAGCGGGTACGAATAGTAGCGGGTTCCGCCGACGGTGGCTTTGGACGGAAACTGATATTATACGCAGATAGACGGAGCCGGAAACAGGCTGCCGCGGAAACAAAAATACCTTCGCCGATGCGAGCAATATCTGGGCGTCGTGCGCCGGTGCTTCAATGCGTCTCTAGATGCGCCTCTTTTGCGGCGGAAATAAAGAGCTTGCGCGCTTCCTCGACGGTGCGGCGGCCCGCGATTGCTGCACGGCAGGCGCTGCGGGCGGCGACATAGTAAGGTCCACGGTGGGGCCACTGGTCCGCCAGGCACCTCAGCGCGTCGGACGGTCCCTTGACCGTACGCACGTCGTTACCGGTCAATCCAACCTCGATGGGATGGCTCCACAACACTTGATGCATGCTTCTCCTCCTTGAGATCATGTACAACAACGTCGTCGGGTGGGCCCAGGTTCCGCACTCCGCGGACGTGCACCCACTGCATGCCTCCCCAAATCTTAGTCGATTTGAAACATGCAGCAATTCAAAGTGCTACAGCGTCCTCTCGGCGCCGGACAGGACGCGCGGCGCTGTAGAGCCAAGCGCTTCAATGTAGCGCAGGAATTGCGGTTTGTCCGCTATATTGCGGACCTTCGTCGGCCGGAGGAACCAATCGGGCCCTACAGGGGTTTCGTTTCCGTATGCTCTGAGGGGAGCGGCCGGACGATTGCCCTGGACGTTGGCGAACCGGACGAAAATCCCCTGACGAGTTCATCGTGGTCGATCGCGCGCCGAGTTGGGACGGCGCGACGGTCTTCTGTCGGGTTAGGAAGGAACAATGTGGACCAAATCGCTGGTGGCCGAAATTCTTGGTGAGCCTTCGCTGTCGCAGTATGCAGGCAGCAGTCTCGCCCAATTCGAATGGAAAAATCGCGTCGTCGTCATCTTCTGCGACCTGACGAACGAGAAAGCGGAGCGTCAGGAGAAACTGCTGCTTGCGGAGCACCGCGATCTCGCGCGTCACGACGTTGTCGTCCTGCGTGTCAGGGACGGTTGCGCGGTGCCGCTATACGGAGCCGGCGGCGACCTCGACGCTCGCCAAATTCGCGAGGACCTCGACGTCAACGAGGTTCGCGACTTCACCGTTGTGGTTGTAGGGAAGGACGGATCGGTGAGACTTCATGCCAACGAACCGAAAAGGCCGGCTGAATTTTTCGCGCTTTTCAGGGGCGGCGCCACGCCAGCAAATTATCATGCGTCGAGGAACTGAGGTCCTCGACCGCGGCAGGTCAATGCAATGTCTTTGAAATCGGCAGTCCTACCGAGGCGCCTTCCTTCACCTGGGCATCGACGCGCATCGCTGCCACATACTCTTCGGTGAGTTCCATCAAAGCCAGCGCGATCTCCTGCCATGTCCAGCCTTCGCTTTCGGCGACGGCGATCAGCAGCTCGAAATCGTCACCCATGGCACGTTGGCATTCGAGATCGCGGTCGCGATGATCGTTGCGAATGTATTGTGCTAGCGCTTTGGCCATCGTTCTTCCTCACTCGGAAAATGAACTCCGGGAGCATCCGCGTGGTTCCATCACGGAAAATCCTTTTGCTGGACAATACGTGATCGATGGCGAGATGGTTGCAGGCGCGGCGGTGTCGCTTGAGCGACTTGAAGCAAAAAGCCCCGCGTTTGCAGGGCTTCCAAAGTTCTGAACTTTGTCAGAGTACCGTTTGAGCTGGCGCAGGGCTACTGCTTGGCAAGCTTGTCACGGACGCCCTCAAGCAGCTCGGTGACTTCGGGCGTCAGCGCCTCGCTGAAATCCTCCAGCTCGAAAACCTGGCGGATCTCGATCTCGCTCGGGCCGGGCATCGGATTCGGGCAGCGCTTCACCCAGGCGATCGCTTCGTCCATGTCCTTCACCTGCCAGATCCAGAAGCCGGCGACCACTTCCTTGGTTTCGGCGAAGGGGCCGTCGATGACGAGCCGCTGGGTTCCGTCGAAGGCTACCCTCTTTCCCTTGGAGGAGGGATGCAGCCCCTCGGCCGCCAGCAAAATGCCGGCCTTCACCAGCTCTTCGTTGTACTTGCCCATGGCTTCGAGCAGTTCTGTCGTGGGCATGATGCCCGCTTCACTGTCCTTCGTGGCCTTTACCATGACTAAGACACGCATCGCTTGATCTCCCTTGTTCGTTCGGCCCAATCAGCCTCGGACATAGGAACGCGCGATGTTGGTAAAAGCCGACAGCGGTGGCACAAAATTTCTGCCGTCGCCGCGCACGTGGCCCTTTGCTACGCCTTCACCGATCCCCGGCGGGTTCCCGCTTGCATCGGCAATATTCGCCGTCGCCGAAGGCCGTTCTGGCTATCGTCTATCCGCCGGGCTTCTTCAGTTCCACCTCTCGCGCTTTCATCCATTCGTTGGCAGCCGGCCGCCTCTTGAAGGTGCGTCACTCCCGGAACACAATCTTCCCCCTTCTGTTGAAGCAGTATCTGCGCTACGTAGGCGGCCGATCCATCGGCCTTCTTGTGCTCGACGATAGTTCCCACTGGCATGCCACCGGGACCACTGATGGCAATTTGCCATGACAGCTGACGTACATTTGTACAAAAGCAGTAGAGAACGTCGCTAAACGCTGGAAAATGGTACGACAAGAGAGCATTGGAAATGCCCGAGAAACCGAGAAAACTTTACGATTTCAAGGCGCCGGTCTTCGCCGTGGCGCCGATGATCGACTGGACCGACCGTCACTACCGCTTCTTCGCGCGGCAGCTCTCGCGCCATGCGCTGCTTTACACGGAGATGATCGTCGCCGACGCGATCCTGCGGGGCGATCGGGACAAGCTGCTCGGCTCCCATGACTCGGAGAGCCCGGTCGCCCTGCAGCTTGGCGGCAATGATCCGGCAAAGATGGCGGAGGCGGCCCGGATCGGCGCAGGCTTCGGCTATGACGAGATCAACATGAATGTCGGCTGCCCGTCCGATCGGGTGCAGTCGGGCACTTTCGGCGCCTGCCTGATGCAGGAGCCGGCGCTCGTTGCCGAATGTGTCGCGGCGATGAAGGCGGCCGTCGGAATTCCCGTCACCGTCAAATGCCGTATCGGCGTCGACGATCAGGATCCGGAACAGGCGTTGCGCGACCTTGTCGCTCGCGTGAACGATGCCGGCACGGATGCCGTCTGGGTGCATGCGCGCAAGGCCTGGCTGCAAGGCCTGAGCCCACGGGAGAACCGCGAGATCCCGCCGCTAGACTATGGCCTCGTGCATCGGCTGAAAGCGGAAAATCCGAATCTTTTCATCGGTCTCAACGGCGGTCTTCAGACTCTTGATCAGGCGCTTTCGCATCTGGATCACCGCCTGTTGCCGCCCGGCGCCGCGCTGGAGCCTGTCGTCGAAGCCGGAAACGGGCCGGCCCTCGACGGCGTCATGCTCGGCCGTGCCGCCTATCACGACAGCGGCCTCCTGACCGCCGCCGACGGCTATTTCGCCCATCCCCTGACCGGCGCCGCGCCCGAGCCGATCGAGCCGCACGCCTTTTCGGATCGCCACCATCGCCTGTCGCTCGATTTCTGGGCCGGTGTCCGGGACGTCATGGCGGACTATGCCGCCGCCCACATCGCCAGCGGCGGCCGGCTGATCCATGTCACCCGGCACATGATCGGCCTGTTCCAGGGCTGGCCCGGCGCCCGGCGCTTCCGCCAGCTCCTTTCCGCCGACGCCACCCGCAAGGGCGCCGGCCCCGAGGTCATCCACGCGGCCTTCGACGCGGTGTTGGAAGCCGCGATGGCAAGGCAGGCGGCGGAGTAGGGCGCGCTCCTCCTGTCCCCTATTCCTCGGTTCGTCACGGGAAGCCAGCGCGTCCCAAGTCCTTGGGCACGAGAAATGCTTAGGCGAAAGCCAAATCCGATGAGGCTGCAGGGTGTGAATACCCCCTCTGCCCTGCCGGGCATCTCCCCCACAAGGGGGGAGATCGGCCAGAAGCAAGGTCCTGCCTGACAGGGAACTCGCGGACACCCGATTCAACGGAGCACAGCGCAATCGGTTGAACGGGACATCGCCGCTTGCCGATCTCGCCCCTTGTGGGGAAGATGCCCGGCAGGGCAGAGGGGGGCGCCGCCCCGACCAGCTCCGCGATGTGCCCCCCGCACGAACGCTTTGACCGGTTTCCCGTGACAAGCACGGGAATGCGAGCACGATGGCGCGGTGCGTACTTCGCAAGTCCGGCCCAACAAAAAAACGGCGCCTCTTGCGAAGCGCCGTTCTTTAAATTCGAACAGAAACGTCCGGCTTAGATAGCCTGGAGGTTGACGGCCTTCGGGCCCTTGCCCATGCGGTCCGGCTCGGTGTCGAAGGAGACCTGCTGGCCGTCCTTCAGGGTTGCGAGGCCTGCGGCCTGAACGGCGGAGATGTGGACGAAAACGTCCTTCGCGCCGCCTTCCGGCGTGATGAAACCAAAACCCTTGTCCTGGTTGAAGAATTTTACGGTGCCCTTGGTGGCCATGGAAGAAGTCCTTTTCCTTCAGTCTGTCTTTTGCCGCAACCCAGCGCTTCAATAACACGCATCGGCTGCCGCAGGTAGTGTCCGCGCCCCCGGAGGGATGCGAACGGGTCGTCTTCAGCGCTAGAGGCACTGAAAGGCGTCGAGTGGTCACGATATCGGGGAAAAGACGTCAACGATGCCGCTTGCGGCAGTCCCGGCGGAATGGCCGGGCTCAAACGAAAGTCCAGTCTCCGGGATTGAAAACGCCCGAACAACTTAGAAGTGGCAGTATTTGCGAAAAAAGGCAAGCGGAGTTTCCGGATGCGGCAAAGCCGGGCGCAATGCCTTGCCCCCGGCCTTTTGTGCCGCTTGGCTCGGCCACACGTCGATCCCGAAAAGTCGTGGATTGCCTTTTTCTGACCACATTTTCGTCCCGACGCTCGGCTGAGCGTAGCGAGCCCGGATGCAACCATCACGGGCTTGCTGCCGACGCAGCGAACCGGTAGGTCTGGCCGGAGAGGAACATTGCCATTGATGAAGAACAGGTGTCCGGCGTGATCGATCCCTACGTCCTCCTCGGAATTGAGCGCGACGCCGACGAGCGGGCGATCCGGACCGCCTATCGAAGGGCGGTAAAGACCGCGCATCCGGACCGCGGCGGCGATGCCGAGCAGTTCGGCAAGCTGCAGGCGGCCTATGACCTGCTCAAGGATCCGGTGCGCCGCAAGGTTTATGACGACACCGGCTACGATCCGCAGCTCGCCGATCCCAGGGACCTCAAGGGGCTGATGATGCTCGAAGCGCTGGTCAACGAGTTCATCCTCGACGAGCGCGAGCCCGGCACCTTCGATCCCGTCGCGGCCATGCGCCGAAAACTCTCCGACGACATCGTCAAGAACCGCTTCCACATCCTCGAACTCGAACGCCACCGCTCCCGCGTCCGCAAACACCTCGACCGCCTCGGCCGCCGCCCGGAGACCGACGTGCTCGGCTCGATGCTCCGCGCCCGCAGCCAGTCGATCGCCGAGGCGATCAAGAACGCCGAAGCGCAGATCGAGGCGATCGAACAGGCCTATACGATGCTGGAGGGGTATTCGTACGAGCTGGAGGCGATCGAGGTGAAGGCGCGCGCGGCGGAGTAGGAAAGCAGGCGATTTTGCAGCCCCTCTGAGTAACGTCGCGGAAAACTGTTGAACACCGAATTTGATAGAGATTGAGTCTCTATATGCCTTCCCGCGAAAGTGGTATGCAGCCACTCAGAATAGGCGGGGCTTCACCGCCCCGGCCGCCCAGTCTTGCCCTTCGTCCGCCCTTTGCGGCGCTTCTCCTCCGCCGGGTCCTCATACGACCCAACACCCGGTTTTGCCCGGATCAGCGGCTTCTCCGGCACCTTTCCCGCTACCGGCTTTTCCGTCCGGCCGACGGTCATCTCGTCGAGCGTGTTCTTGCGGAAGAGCGATTGCCCCTTGCCGGCAGGGACGGCGACGTCGTGGCCCATTTCGTCGAGGTCGGGCTTGCGGAAGAGCGGGCGTTCGGTGTCGGTGCCTGGCCCCATCTCGTCGAGCGAGGGCTTGGCGAAGTAGCCGCCGGTCTTTCCCTCCCCCTTGTGGGAAGGGTGGCCCGTAGGGCCGGGAGGGGCTTCCTGGTTTTTCCCTTCCCCAACCCTCCCCACAGGGGGGAGGGAGTCGGTCGCGTATGCCGTGCCCTTGCTGGCCCGCTTGCCGCTTTCCTGCGACCTTGCCTCTTCGCGTGCCAGCGGATCATCCAGCGCGGCGAGCTCGGCGGCCTTGAGGCGCTTGATCTCGTCGCGGAGACGTGCAGCGGTTTCGAAGTCGAGGTCGGCGGCGGCGTCGCGCATCTGTTTTTCGAGCGCGTTGAGATGCGCCTGCAGATTGTTGCCGACGAGATGTCCGCCGTCGGCAAAACCCTTGCCGGAGACGCCGGAAATGTCGGCGCGCACGTGGTCGCGCTCGTAGACGCTGTCGAGAATGTCGGAGATCTTCGCCTTCACCGATTCCGGCGTGATGCCGTTTTCGAGGTTGTAGGCCATCTGCTTCTCGCGGCGGCGGGCGGTTTCCTCCATCGCGCGCTGCATGGAGCCGGTGATGGTGTCGGCGTAAAGGATGACCTTGCCGTCGACGTTGCGGGCGGCGCGGCCGATCGTCTGGATCAGCGAGGTTTCCGAGCGCAGGAAACCTTCCTTGTCGGCGTCTAGGATGGCGACGAAGCCGCATTCGGGAATGTCGAGGCCCTCGCGCAACAGGTTGATGCCGACCAGCACGTCGAAGGCGCCGAGGCGCAGGTCGCGGATGATCTCGATGCGCTCCAGCGTGTCGATGTCGGAGTGCATGTAGCGCACCCGCACGCCCTGCTCGTGCAGATATTCTGTGAGATCCTCCGCCATGCGTTTTGTGAGCACGGTGACGAGCGTGCGGTAGCCGGCGGCGGCGGTCTCGCGGATTTCTCCGAGCACATCGTCGACCTGCGTCTTCGCCGAACGCACCTCGACCGGTGGGTCGATGAGGCCGGTCGGGCGGATCACCTGTTCGGCAAAGACGCCGCCGGACTGTTCCATCTCCCAGCCGCCGGGCGTTGCCGAGACGGCGATCGTGTCCGGGCGCATCGCGTCCCATTCCTCGAAGCGCAGCGGGCGGTTGTCCATGCAGGAGGGCAGGCGGAAGCCATATTCGGCCAACGTCGCCTTGCGACGGAAGTCGCCGCGATACATGCCGCCGATCTGCGGAATGGTGACGTGGCTCTCGTCGATGAAGATCAGCGCGTTGTCGGGAATATATTCGAACAGCGTCGGCGGCGGCTCGCCCGGCTTGCGGCCGGTGAGATAACGCGAATAGTTCTCGATGCCCTGGCAGGAGCCGGTGGCCTCCAGCATTTCGAGGTCGTAGCGGGTGCGCTGCTCCAGCCGCTGCGCTTCGAGAAGGCGGCCCGCCTTTTCCAGTTCCTCGAGCCGAAAAGCCAGTTCCTGCTTGATCGACTTGATGGCGGCGTTCAGCGTCGGGCGCGGCGTCACGTAGTGCGAGTTGGCGTAGATCTTCACCGATTTCAGGTCGCCGGTCTTCTGGCCGGTCAGCGGGTCGAACTCGGTGATCGAGTCGATCTCGTCGCCGAACATGGAGATGCGCCAGGCGGCATCCTCCAGGTGGGCGGGGAAAATCTCGATGGTGTCGCCGCGCACGCGGAACGAGCCGCGCTGGAAATCCATGTCGCGGCGCTTGTACTGCTGCGCCACCAGGTCGGCCAGCAGTTGTCGCTGGTCGAGCCGGTCGCCGACATTCATCTGGAAAGTCATCGCCGTATAGGTCTCGACCGAGCCGATACCGTAGATGCAGGAGACAGAGGCGACGATGACCACGTCGTCGCGTTCCAGGAGCGAGCGCGTCGCCGAATGGCGCATGCGGTCGATCTGCTCGTTGATCGAGGATTCCTTCTCGATATAGGTGTCCGAGCGCGGCACATAGGCTTCCGGCTGGTAGTAGTCGTAGTAGGAGACGAAATACTCGACCGCGTTGTCCGGGAAGAAGTTCTTGAATTCTGAATAGAGCTGGGCGGCGAGCGTCTTGTTCGGCGCGAGGATGACGGCCGGGCGCTGCGTAGCCTCGATCACCTTTGCCATGGTGAAGGTCTTGCCCGAGCCGGTGACGCCGAGCAGCACCTGGTTGCGCTCGCCGGAGGAAAGGCCATCGACAAGGTCTGCGATCGCCGTCGGCTGGTCGCCGGAGGGCTGATAGTCCGTAACCATGTTCAGCGAAATGCCACCTTCCGATTTCTCGGGCCGGGCAGGGCGGTGCGGCGTCCAGAGCTTGCCGTCCTTGAACAGCGGGTTGCCGCTCTCGATCAGCTTGGCGAGCGCTTCGACGGTGGCCGTGACGCCCGAACCGGCGGTCAGCTTGTCGGCATCCTCCAGCGCGACATCAAGGCCGGCCACCGGATTGAGCCCCGCGGCGGCGCGCGTCTTCGGGTCGTGACTACCGCCCATCGACGTGCCGCGGGCGGTTTTGCCGCCGACGATCTCCGGCTTGCCCTTGCCGCCGCGCGGGCTGTCCGCTGCTGCTTTCTTGGACGCAGCGATCTCGACCTTCTTGCGATGCTTGCCCGCCTTAGAGGCGATCTCGCGCTGGCTTTCGAAGGTACTGGCTTCGGCTTCCGCCTCGAGCTGCTTTACCCAGTCGGAAACATTGCCGGACAGCGGCGTGCCGGAAAGCGGCGCCTGCGGTGCTTCTTCGAAACCGCTGGGTGTTGACGATTTCTTCGGAGAGTTCTTCGGATTTTGGGCCATGGCCGGAATATGGACAGAGTCAGCCCGAATGTGAAGGGGGAATGAGTACAAAAGGGAAACGAAACGGGCGTTTCCCGCAACCGTGATGGGCTTGGCGCTCGGCGGCTGCATAGGGGCCGCTAGTGGCCAGATCGGTCGGGAAGGGGTTTTGCCTGAGGAGACCCTGGAAAGCGCGGTGTCGGCACGGCGAGGGCGCTTGCGGTGGCGATATCGATCGGCTCATCCTCGGGAAAACGATTCGCTCCCTCCTGAGGTCTTCATGCCGTTCGCCATCAATCCCGCCTATGTCTGGCCGGTGCTGCTTCTGCTTGTCTCCAACGTCTTCATGACCTTTGCCTGGTATGGTCACCTGAAGTTCACGTCCTCACCGCTCTACATCGTCATCGTCGCGAGCTGGGGCATCGCCTTCTTCGAATACTGGCTGGCGGTGCCGGCCAACCGCATCGGCCACTCGGTCTATTCGGCAGCGCAGCTGAAGACGATGCAGGAGGTGATCACGCTCACCATCTTCGTCATCTTCTCGATCTTCTGGCTGAAGGAGTCGATCGGCTGGCACCACGTCATCGGCTTCGCGCTGATCGCCGCCGGCGCCTCGTTCATTTTCAAGGGGTGAGATTGTTCGCAATTTGCCACTCATCCGCCTGCCGGCACCTTCTCCCCGCCGGCGGGGAGAAGGGACAAGTTGCACGCTCTCCAGTTCCCTCTCCCCGCGTGCGGGGAGAGGGTTAGGGTGAGGGGCGAAAGCGCGCGCCACGGCGCGTCTCCGAATGCGAAGCTGAATTTCAGCGCGATCAGCTAAGCAGGTCGAAGGCGCGATAGATCCAGATCAGTTGGTAGAGCAGACCACCGACGAGGAAGATCGCATGAAAATGCCTGTTCGGCGTCCAGGCGGCGGCGATGCACAGGATGATATAGGCCGCGTTGCGCAGCGGATATTCGAGGCCGTAGCTTTCGAAATGGGCTTTGCCCTTGAGACCCGTATCGAGGAGGTCGACCGCAAAGGCGACCGCGAGGAAACCGAAGAACCACGCCCGCCGCGACAGGAAATATTCCTCGTAGCCGGCATATTCGTCCAGCGAGGTCGGAAAGAGCAGGACGCAGAGGAAGAAGTAGATGCAGGCGTAGAGAATGACGAAGAGGTAGACGCTGAAATCGATCACTGCGAGTGCGTGCAGGTAATATTCCCACCACCAGAAATGCAGCAGGAAGACGAACATGAACAACACCCAGCCAAGGTGGATCCAGTAGACCTTGGTCTTGCCGGGGTGCTGGACGAAAAGTGCGACACCGCTCAGCAGCCGCGCCAGGCTGAGGCTGATGATCATGCCCATGACGATGCGGATATGGGAGAAGATCGCCGGATCAGGCGCGGGCGCTTCCATCTGCCTATTCTTCCGGTACCGGCGTCGGTTTTCCGGTTGAATCGAGCGCCACCATCACGAAGATTGCGTCCGTGACCTTCTCCATGACGTGGGAGAGGTAGCGCTGCGCCCAGGTCTCCACCTTCAACGTCATCGACGTGCGCCCGACCTTGACGATGTCGGTGTAGACGCAAAGCGTGTCGCCGATCTTCACCGGCAGGGCGAAGGCCATTTCCTTGACGGCGGCCGTCACCACGCGGCCTCTGGCGCGTTCAGCGGCGCGAATGCCGCAGGAAAGGTCCATCTGGGCCATGACCCAGCCCCCGAAGATATCGCCGGCGGCATTGGCGTCGGCTGGCATGGCGAGTGTGCGCAAGGTAAGCTCGCCGTTCGGCTTGATCGCTTCGGTCATCGGCCCGTCTCCCTGTTGTCAAACAAGATCTACCGCATGGTCGGTCGGCAAGGAAAGAGTGCCTGCCGACAATTCCGCGTGGAGCGAGAGTGCTGTGAAGGCCGTTAGCGGTTCCCAAATCGTTAATTGAGTACCGCAAAATTTAGCAATCCTTTGTTAGGAGCTTTGCAAAGACCTGCACCTATCCTGCAGCCTCAAATTGGAGGCTGGGGATGAGAAAGTTTCGGATTTCGGCGCGTCTCTACGCGCTGGTGGGGTTTGCGCTGCTGACAATGGCGGCGGCACTGACGTTTGGGCTGGTTCAGGCGCAGGACAAGCTGGTCGCGGAACGCAAGGCGATGCTCGCGGCGATGAACGAGAACGCCGTCACGGTGTTCGACGCCTATTACAAGCAGGAGGCGGCCGGAACGCTTCCGCGCGAGGAGGCACAGAAGCGTGCGCTCGAAGCTGTCAGGGCAATGCGTTACCAGGGCAGCGGCTACTTCTGGGTCAACGACATGCACCCGACCATGGTAATGCACCCGATCAAGCCGGAGCTCGACGGCACGGACCTCACCGCCAACAAGGACCCGAACGGCAAGCATCTCTTCGTCGAATTCGTCAAGACGGTGCAGGCGCACGGCAAGGGTTTCGTCGACTACTACTGGCCGAAGCCGGGGGCCGACGAGCCGGTACTGAAATATTCCCATGTGGCCGGCTTCGAGCCCTGGGGCTGGGTGGTCGGCACCGGCGTCTATGCCGACGATCTCGCGGCGATGTTCCGCGAGCGCGCCTGGCAGATGGCCGGCATTCTCGCTGCAGCGGCGCTGGCAATCCTGATGGCGGCGCTGGCGATCGTGCGCAGCGTCGTGCGGCCGGTCGAGAAGCTGAAGGTCTCGATGCGTGCGATTGCGGACGAGGACCTTTCCTCCGATGTGCCGGAAACCGATCGCGGCGACGAAATCGGCCAGATGGCCAAGGTGCTGGTCGTGCTTCGCGATTCGGTCCGGGAGCGGCTTGAATTGCGCTCGCGCGAGGAGGAGCAGCAGCACAGGCTGAATGCGGAGCGGCGCGGCAACGAGGAGCGCCAGCGCGCGACCGCCGAGGCGCAAGCCGACGCGATGGACACGATCGGCGCGGCGCTGGAGCGGCTGGCGAGCGGCGACCTGACGGCCGAAGTCGAGGAGATCGCTCCCGAATATGCCAAGCTGCAGCAGGACTTCAACACGGCCGTTGCGGCACTTCGCGACGTCATCGGTGCAATCTCGCAGTCGACCGAGGTCGTCCACGGCAGCGCCGGGGATATTTCCGAGGCCGCCAATAACCTGTCCCGCCGGACGGAACAGCAGGCGGCCGCGCTCGAAGAGACCGCGGCGGCGCTCGACGAGATCACCTCGACCGTTCGCCATGCCTCCGACCGTGCCCACGAGGCCCGTGACATGGTCAACGAGACGAAGGCGAGCGCGGCGAAATCCGGTGGCATCGTGCGCAATGCGATCGACGCCATGGGCCGCATCGAAGCGTCCTCCAGCCGGATCAGCCAGATCATCGGCGTGATCGACGAAATCGCCTTCCAGACCAACCTGCTTGCGCTCAATGCCGGCGTCGAGGCGGCGCGGGCAGGCGAGGCTGGTCGCGGCTTTGCCGTCGTCGCCCAGGAGGTGCGCGAGCTTGCGCAGCGCTCGGCCGGCGCCGCCAAGGAGATCAAGGATCTGATCGGCGCGTCGGTGAAGGAAGTCGGCGCCGGGGTGGAACTGGTGCGCTCGACCGGCGACGCCCTGATGGAAATCGAAACCCTGGTCAATCGCGTGAACGAGCAGGTGGCCTCGATCGCGACGGCCGCCCGGGAGCAGGCGACCGGCCTTCAGGAGGTCAACACCGCAGTCAACAGCATGGACCAGATGACCCAGCAGAACGCTGCGATGGTCGAGGAAACCACCGCCGCGAGCCAGACGCTCGCACAGGAGAGCCGCGAACTGAAGGCGCTGCTCGCGAAGTTCTGCCTGCAGGAAAGGGATCGTCGCGCGGTCTACGGCAGGGCCGCCTGACAGAGAAGAAGACTTCTTGCAAAGACTGGCCCGCGTTCAAACGGACGCGGGCTTTTTTCATGCGATACCGACCCTATCGGCAGTTGTATGGAAGCGCACGCAACTCGCGGGACTTGACGTAATACCGCGGGCGGCGTCAGATGGTGCGGCAGAGGATTGGCCGTGGCAGGCCGGTCGCTTGGGGCTAAAGCAATCCCGGGAAACGTGTGTAACGGTTTCCGTCCTTAATAGTGTCGTTTCAAAGCGTGAGATCGTTCCACTGTTTCAACAGGACAATGAAGCGATCCAACGATTCGATTGGGAGGGGTATGCCTGTGTCGCTTCTCAAGCCTTTTATCTCGCGGCTCTCCGCTGTGATCCTCATGGCGGTAGGCTTCCTTTCGGCCTGCACGGTTGTCGTCGACGAACCGCGCCCCGGCCCGAGGCCCAGCCGCCCGACGCCAATCTGCACAATGGAATTCGACCCGGTATGCGGTGAACGCGGCAATCGCCTGAGGTCTTTCCCCAATGCTTGCCAGGCGCGGGCGGAAGGCTTCCGGGTGGTCCATCGCGGTCAATGCCGTCCCGCCGCTCGTCCACCACAACAAGCCTGCACGCGCGAGTTCGCGCCGGTTTGCGGCCAGCGCGGCCGACGGACGCAAACGTTTTCGAATGCCTGCATGGCCCGCGCAGAAGGGTTCCGCGTCATCGCGCCTGGCGAATGCCGCGGTGGCGGTCGTCCTCCTGCGCCACAGGCCTGCACGATGGAGTTTGCCCCGGTCTGCGGCGTGCGCGGCGGGCGCATGCGCACCTTCCCAAATGCTTGCGAGGCTGGCGTTGGCGGTTTCAGTATTGTCCATCGCGGAGAATGCCGCTGACGGCCTGTCAGGTATCGATCTGGAGTTCTATGGCCCGCATGCGAACGGATGCGGGCCATTCTCATACGACTCGCGGGGTTGATTGCCGGATCTGGTATGGCGCCGGAAAGGCTTCGTTTACCCTGTTTGCATAAAGTCCGATCGAGATCCGATTTTTTCAGCCGTGCGCCCGTTTGACGACACAGGCGGCAGCCAGGGTTTTGGCTGCTGCATGGCTCCCTCAGTCATAGCTGATTGAGGATAAGAACACGCAGCAATTCAAGGTGCTACAGCGGCCTTTGCGCGTCTGACCGGACGGGCTGCGCTGTGGGAACGGCAGCGCATCGACAAGGCTTCCGCTTTGTCGTGGACGAAGGCGGCAGTGAGTATGGCGTGTGTTTCTCTTCTCCATCGACCGTTGACCGCGCTGGTGCTGTCCGCTTCGCTGGTCGCCTGCACGACCGACGTGCTCGCACCATCTGCCCGGATCGACGGCAGCGCTCGTGTCAGCGCCATAGAGCCCATGCGTTCCACCGCGCGTTCGCGGCAGGAAATGGCGGCCGCTTACCCATCGGGTGAACCGGTCGCGGTCTCAAGCGGGAATGTTGTGCCAGCCAGTCCTGATGCGCAGGCGGATCGCGATCTAGCGATGATCGACAGCGAACCGATGCCGGCGGCCGAGACGCAGATGGCAAGCGCCGCTCCAATGACGATTCCTCCCGAAGGGGTCAACATGGACGCCATGCTTGGGGTAGAGCCCGTCGTCGGGCTCGCCGAAGAGCAGAGCAATGAGATTGCCGAGGGTAATGCAAGTCAGCCGGTGGTCGCCGGCATCGGTGAGGACAATGTGCATCAACTCGGCGGACCGGCCGGTCCGGCGCCCGTATCCGAACCGAACCTCGGCTATGATCCTGACCTGCCGCCGCTGGCGCCGGAGAAGATCTCGGCGGAGGAAGCGAAAAAGCCGCGTTACATAGAGCGCCAGCGAACCGCCCGACCGACGCAGGAGCCGCAGCAGGTCGCTTTCCTGCCGCGCGTGCGCAATCCGATGTCCGCGCCGGAATATACTGGTGAGATGCCTCGCTCGGAAGTCGCCTGCCGCCAGCGCCTGAAGAAGCTCGGCGTCGTCTTCCGCGATGTCCAGCGCATCAGCAACGGACCGTCCTGCGGCATCGATTACCCGATCGAGCTTAGCGGCCTTTCCGGCGGCATCGCGGTCAAACCCGCGGTAAAGCTCAATTGCCAGGTGACTGAGGCCTTCGCCCAATGGGTCAAATACGAGCTCGCCCCGTCCTCGCGCTACCGCTACTGGTCCGGGGTCAAGACGATCAAGCCGCTCGGCGGCTATTCCTGCCGCACGATGAATTCGCGCCGCGGCAATCCGATGTCCGAACATGCGCGCGGCAACGCCATCGACGTCGGCAAGTTCGTCCTGAAGAACGGCAAGGAGATCGATGTTCGCAGGAAGGGCTTCTTTGCTTTCCGCGAACGCGGCCTGCTGAAGGCCGTGCGCTCCGACAGCTGCAAGTATTTCAACACCGTGCTCGGCCCGGGCAGCGACCCGTTCCACAAGGATCACTTCCACTTCGACCTGAGAACGCGCAAGTCCGGTTATCGGCATTGCGACTGACCTCTGAAACTCGGGCAATTCCCGAATCGCGGCCGCGACGCCACGCAGGCAAAAAAAGAGGCCGGCGGGGAAAGCCGGCCAAATACCGGAGAATAGGGGACTCCGGAGTGCAAATCACGGAGAGCGAGGGCGCTCCACGCCGGGTCAAAGTGATTGAAAAGCATCACCGTTTCATGACAGTGATAGGCAAGCAGCCCTGATCCGGATTCGTCTTTGCCGGAATCCAGCAAAATCGAGTTTCTTCATGCCGCCGGCCTCGGAATTGATGATGTTTGCATTGGCGCTGGCGGCGGCCGGCGTCGTCGCCGGAGTGCTCGCCGGCCTCTTCGGCATCGGCGGCGGGGCCATTCTCGTGCCGGTCTTCTATCAGGTTTTCGGCCTGCTCGGCATCGATGACGCGGTCAGAATGCATCTTTCCGTCGGCACGTCGATCGCGATCATCGTTCCGACTTCGGTCCGT
Organism: Sinorhizobium chiapasense; assembly: GCF_036488675.1. Taxonomy (NCBI): domain Bacteria; kingdom Pseudomonadati; phylum Pseudomonadota; class Alphaproteobacteria; order Hyphomicrobiales; family Rhizobiaceae; genus Sinorhizobium; species Sinorhizobium chiapasense. The sequence continues at coordinate 1,815,414 of NZ_CP133148.1, read as the reverse complement.
TCGTTCCTGTCGCACTACCGTCGCGGCGTGGTTGATATCGACCTGCTGCGCAACTGGATCGTGGCGGTGCCGCTCGGCGCGATCCTCGCCTCGGTGATCGCAGCCCATGTCGGCAGCGAGACGTTGCGCCTGATCTTCGCCGTGATCGCGCTCGCCTTGGCCTTCCGGATGATCTTCAACCGCGCGAGCTGGAACATCGGCACGGATCTCCCGAGGAACCCGATCAAGTGGCTGGTCGGAGTCGGGATCGGCATTCTTTCCGGTCTCATGGGAATCGGCGGCGGCGTGCTCAACAACACCTTCATGACCTTGTACAGCCGACCGATTCACCAGGCGGTCGCCACCTCCGCCGGCGTTGGCGTGCTGATCTCGATCCCGGGCCTCTTCGGCTACATTTGGGCAGGGTGGGGTGCGTCGGGCCTACCGCCGCTTTCGACCGGATTCATCAACTGGATTGCCGTGGCGCTGATCATCCCGATAACCTTGCTCGTCGCGCCCCTCGGCGTGCGGCTTGCCCATGCCATGGGCAGGCGACAGCTCGAGGCGGGATTCGGCGTTTTCATGGTGCTCATCGCTGCCCGGTTCTTCTACAGCCTCTACGGCTGACGGGAACGAAGCGTCAGCTCCTCCATACCTTGTCATTTCGGCCGTCGCGGCGCTGGATCGCGGCTTTTCGCTTGTAATGTCTACAATATATAATATACTTAATTATATATTGTATGACTTTATGGGGGGGATCATGCCTGTGGACCCGATTGCAAGACCGGACGTGAAAGGTTTCTACGAACCCCGAACGGGAAGTATCCAGTATGTTGCTTCGGATCCCGCGACGAAGCGCTGTGCGATCATCGATCCCGTGCTCGATTTCGACGAAAAATCGGGGGCGACGGCGACCGAGCAAGCGGACCTGATCCTCGACTATGTCCGCGATAACGAATTGACCGTCGAATGGATCCTGGACACCCATCCGCACGCGGACCATTTTTCCGCGGCTGCCCATCTGAAAGAAAAGACCGGCGCGCCAACCGCGATTGGCGCCGAGATTCGGAAGGTCCAGTGTCTCTGGAAGGAGATCTATAACTGGCCGGACCTGGCGACGGATGGTTCGCAGTGGGATCATCTCTTCGTCGACGGCGAACGCTTTTCCGTCGGTTCCATCGCGGCCTCGGTCATGCATTCGCCGGGCCATACGCTGGCATCCGTGACCTATATCATCGGCGACGCGGCCTTCGTGCACGACACGATCTTCATGCCAGATAGCGGCACTGCCCGGACGGATTTTCCGGGTGGCGATGCGCGCCAGTTATGGCGCTCGATCAATACGATCCTTGCCTTGCCCGACGAAACCCGCGTTTTCACCGGCCATGACTACCGGCCGAACGGCCGCGAGGCACGTTGGGAAAGTACGGTTGGTGAAGAAGAGCGCTGCAATGCGCATCTGGCCGGATTGACGGAGGACGACTTCGTTCGGCTGCGCGAGGCGCGTGACAAGACGCTGCCGATGCCGAAGCTCATCCTGCACGCGTTGCAAGTCAATATTTGCGGCGGCCGGCTGCCGGAGCCGGAATCGAACGGCGCGCGCTATCTGAAGTTTCCGCTCAATGCGCTGCTGGGCGCTGCGTGGAACTGACGGGAGAAGGCGATGGGAACCGTGATGAAATTTCGAAACGTGCGCCCGGACATGAGCGTGCGAGCCGGCGACGCTACGACGCTGCTCAAGACGCTCGCCAACGCGAATCGACTGATGATCGTCTGCACCCTCGTTGAAGGCGAACATTCGGTCAGCCAGTTGGAGGAGATGCTCGGCATTCACCAGCCAACCTTGTCGCAGCAGCTGACGGTGCTGCGCGAGGCCGGCATCGTCGCAACGCGGCGAGACGCCAAGCAGATCTTCTATCGTCTCGCCGAGGAGAAAGCCTCGCGGCTGGTGATGGCGCTCTACGAGATCTTCTGCCGCGACGGAGAGAAACGTTGACCGACTACTGGAATGCGCTTGCGGGCGGCATGTTGATCGGCCTTTCCGCGGCGGTGCTGGTGCTCGCCACAGGCCGGGTGGCAGGCATCAGCGGGATCGCCGGCCGACTGTTGCAGGGCGTGCAGCTGGCCGCCGGAGCCGCCTTTGTCGTCGGTTTGGCCTGCGGCCCGGTGCTGTTCCGCCTCTTGTCCGGGCAATGGCCGGAGGTGACGCTGACGGCTTCGTGGCCGATCCTGGTCGTCGGTGGCTTCCTGGTCGGCTTCGGCTCTCGCATGGGGTCCGGCTGCACGAGTGGCCACGGCGTGGTCGGATTGGCGCGACTTTCAAGACGCTCGATAGTGGCAGTCGCGACCTTCATGACTACGGCGATCCTGACGGTTTACGTGATGGGAATTTTCGCATGACGAACGGCAACTGTTTTCGGATCGTCGCGTCGCTCGCTTCGGGCGTGATTTTCGGCCTGGGCCTCTCGCTCTCCGGCATGCTCGATCCTGCGCGCGTACGCGGTTTTCTTGATATTGCGCGAGACTGGAACCCGAGCCTCGCCTTCGTGCTCGGCGGCGCCGTTGCAGTGGCGGCCGTCGGCGCTGTCGTTGCCCGCCGGATGCGGAAACCGCTGTTCGACGAGCGCTTTCACCTGCCGGCGACGAGCGTCGTCGACCGGCGCCTGATTGCGGGTTCGGCGATTTTTGGCATCGGCTGGGGCATGGTAGGGCTCTGCCCCGGTCCCGCGCTCGCCTCGCTCGCCCTTGGCCTCCCTGCGACCTTTCTGTTCGTCGCCGCGATGTTTGCCGGAATGACAGCGTATGATCGCCTGGAGGTTGCGCGGTCTTGGCTGCGAAAATCGCCGCGCGACGCGGGGCAGGTTACCTAACCTCGGCTAGTCTGCAGAGAAAGGTGCTCCGACTTGGAAATGCCGATGCTCGCGAACGCGACCGGTTTACGGTGTGTCGCGGGGAATTTTGACCGGCATGGGCTGCAATTCCGTACGAATTGGCCCATATAGAGCGGCATCCTGCCCAACCCGCACCATTCCCGGACCCGTTTGCATGGCGCCCATCGTTTCCGTTTCCAATCTCTCGAAGACCTATGCATCGGGCTTCAAGGCGCTGAAAGGCGTCAGCCTCGATATCGAGCAAGGCGAAATCCTCGCTTTGTTGGGGCCGAACGGGGCCGGCAAGACGACGATGATTTCGATCATCTGTGGCATCGTCAATGCAAGCGGGGGCCATGTGACGGTCGATGGCCACGACGTCGTGCACGATTTCCGCCAGACGCGGGCAATGATCGGCCTTGTGCCGCAGGAACTCACCACCGATGCCTTCGAAACGGTATGGAATACCGTCTCCTTCTCGCGCGGGCTGCACGGCAAGAAACCGGATCCCGCCCATATCGAGAAGGTGCTGAAGGACCTGTCGCTCTGGGACAAGAAAGACAACATGCTGCGCGAGCTTTCGGGCGGGATGAAGCGGCGAGTGCTGATCGCCAAGGCGCTGTCGCACGAACCGCGGGTGCTTTTCCTGGACGAGCCGACGGCCGGCGTGGACGTCAATCTGCGCAAGAGCATGTGGGACGTCGTGAGTGGGCTTCGCGCCTCGGGCGTGACGATCATTCTGACCACGCATTACATCGAAGAGGCCGAGGAAATCGCCGACCGGATCGCTGTAATCAATGGCGGGGAGATCCTGCTGGTGGAGGAGAAGGCGGCGTTGATGACGAAACTCGGCCGCAAGCAACTGCGGGTCGACCTCGCCCAACCGCTGGAACGCGTGCCCGATACTTTATCCTCCTACAATCTGACGCTCGAGGGCGACGGCGACTGTCTGATCTATGACTATGATACGAGCGCCGGGCGGACCGGGATCACGGCGCTGCTTGCCGCGCTCGCGGAGGCGGGAATCCGGCTCAAGGACATTTCCACGCGGCAGAGTTCGCTGGAGGATATTTTCGTCGAGATCGTGGGGGCGGAACGTTGAACATCGAGGCAGTCAAGTCGATCTATTTCTTCGAGATGGCGCGCACCCGCCGCACGCTTCTGCAGAGCGTCGTTTCGCCGGTGATATCCACGTCGCTCTATTTCATCGTCTTCGGTGCCGCGATCGGGGCACGCATTCAGGAGATAAACGGTGTTTCCTATGGCGCCTTTATCACGCCCGGCCTGATGATGTTGACGCTTCTGACCCAATGCATCGGCAACGGCTCCTTCGGCATCTATTTCCCGAAGTTCACCGGCACGATCTATGAGTTATTGTCTTCGCCGATATCGATGCTGGAGATCGTCCTCGGTTATGTCGGTGCGGCGGCAACCAAAGGGCTGATGATCGGCACGATCATCCTCGCGACAGCCTCGCTCTTCGTCGATCTTTCGATCGCCCATCCGTTCGTAATGCTGTTTTTCTTCGTACTGACGGCGATAACCTTCAGCTTGTTCGGCTTCATCATCGGCATCTGGGCCAAGGATTTCGAACAGTTGAACCTCATCCCGATGCTGGTCGTTCCGCCACTCGTCTTTCTTGGCGGCAGCTTCTATTCGATCGACATGCTGCCGCCGTTCTGGCGGGCGGTCAGTCATTTCAACCCGGTGCTCTATCTGATCAGCGGCTTCCGCTGGAGTTTCTTCGAGATTTCCGACGTCAATCCGGTCGCGAGCGCTGTCATCATTCTCGTCTTCCTGCTTGTCTGCATGTCGGTGCTGACCTGGATTTTCCACACCGGCTACAGGCTTCGGAACTGACGGTTAGAGCGCCGTGCGTTCAAGTGAACGCACAAAGGACGCTCTAGCACTTTGATTCTAGAGCATCTTATCCGCTTTCAGTGATTCCACTTAAAAGCCGGATGCTCTAATCGCGCAGCCGGAGTTGGTCCGTGCGCATCTGGAGGAAATCGAGGGTCGAGAGGAAGCTCATGCCAAGAAGGCTCCGGTCGAGCTTTCCTTCGGCCGCGACCATCGCCCGGATATTCCGGCGCTCGATTGGCCCGATGGCGATATCCGACAGGGTGACCGGAGCTGCAAGCGCCCGACCATTCGCCGTCAGGACCGCTACCGTGTAGCTGAGGTTCGCGGGATCGAGACCGATCCTCTCGGCGTCTTCGTAGGTGAGTGCGATGCTGCTCGCGCCGGTATCGACCAGCATGCTGACCTCGTGGCCGTTGATCGTCGCGTCCGCGGCGAATTGGCCGTCGAGCCGGCGATGCAGCACCACCTCCTGCTGGCCCTCGCTGTCGGTAATCACCATTGCCCGTCCGGGAATCAGGCCCGCCAGCAGCCGGTCGCCGACGGATTGCAGTTCGAAACGGTAGACATAGACGGAGACCAACGCGAGGGCGATCAGGAACCAGATGAAGATCTGGCGCAAACCCTCGCCGAGCCGCCCGCGGCCGCGGAGAATGGCCGCACTCAGGAGGGCAGCGATCGCGCCGAGTGCGACAAGCCTCCCGAAATCATCGTTGTTGATTCCGAAGGTTTCGCCGCTCACGTGATTGAAGATCAGGAGCGCGAGGCCGACCGCGAGGATTGCCAGCAAAAATATCAGACGACTCATGCGCCATCTCGTTCCCGTGCCATGCGCGACCGGCGCGTTTCCCGTCGCGGCTTGCGTTCCACTGTGTCGAGCCGCGCGGGCAGGGCCACCATGATGCTGTGCCGCTCCGCATCGGTGTAAAGCGTCCAGGCACCTATCTCTTCACGCGTGCGGCCGCAGCCGAAACAGTAGCCGGTCCTTTCGTCGATCGAACAAACGAGAATACAGGGGGATTCCACAGTCGGGGCTTACTCCGTTTTCGCCGGAAGTGGTTCCCGGCCAGTATCCCGTTTTCACTTCGCATCTACTGCATGTTTCCTTAAATCATAGCCGATTTGAAGATAAAAACATGCGGTGATTCAAAGTGCTACAGCGTCCTTTGCGCGTCTAATAGGACGCGCGGCGCTAGCACAATATTGGGCTTTCAGATCGTCAGCGCAAGGGCGCCGAGAATGGCGATCTCCGTCAGTTGCTGCGTCGCACCGATCGTATCGCCGGTATGGCCGCCAAGCTTGCGCGATGCGATCTTTCCAAATGCCTTTACGGTCAGCGCGAAGGCGGCCAGCGCGAGCAGCACCGCGACAGCAGGAACGCCGGCCGTGTAGAACAGGAGCAGCGCGAAAAGAACGGCGGAACCGAGCGCGACGGAGGTCGCTTGCGGATCGGGCGTGCCGGCCGATGCGGCCACACCGCCGGGACGCGCAGGCGGCAGGCGAGACCAATGCCAAACCATGGCCGCGCGGGTGAGCGCCGCCACGCCGAGGAGCATGAGCCCTGCACCGATCGGCGTGAAGAGCGGCAAGAAGGACGCGAGCGCGGAAACACGCAGGCCGACGGACAGGATAAGCGCCAGGGCACCGTAGGTTCCGACGCGGCTGTCCTTCATGATCGCGAGCGCGCTTTCGCGGTCGCGTCCGCCGCCGAAGCCGTCGGCGGTGTCGCCGAGGCCGTCCTCGTGCAGGGCTCCGGTGACGAGGGCTTGCACGGCCACGACAAGGAAGGCGGTGAAGAGCGAACTCGTATGAAGCGCAATCAGGAGTGCCGCGAGCGCCGCTGCGGGCAGGGCGATCAGTACGCCGGCAAAGGGAAAGGCACGCACGGCACGATCGAGGCGCCCGTCATGGTCCGAGAAATGGCGTTGCGGGACGGGAATGCGGCTGAGGAAGGCGACCGCACGCGCCACATCGTCCCAGAGATCGCCGATATTTGCCATTCCCCCTCCCGCGGGCCCATCTACAGCGCCGCGCGTCTCAATCTGACGCGCAAAGGACGCTGCAGTGCTTTGAATCGCTGCACGTTCTTATCCTTAAATCGACTGCGATTTAAAGAAACATGCAGCAGGTCGAATCGTCGTGCTTCTTCCGATCATGCTCCGGCGACAGCATCTGGCGCAAATGCCGTTGCCGGACGCGGCCCCACACACTATGACGTGCGCCAACCGACGCTTTTTACATGCAAGGATTCTCCATGAGTGCCAGCGGCCTTCCATTCGATGACTTCCGCGAATTGTTGCGCAACCTGCCAGGTCCGGATTCGGCGGCGCTCGTGGCGGCGCGTGAACGGGATGCGCAGTTGACGAAGCCACCGGGCGCGCTTGGGCGTCTTGAGGAAATCGCATTCTGGCTTGCCGCCTGGACCGGTCGCCCGCCTACCGTCACCCGACCTCTGGTCGCGATCTTTGCCGGCAACCATGGGGTGACACGCCAGGGCGTGACACCCTTTCCGCCGTCGGTAACGGCACAGATGGTGGAGAATTTCGCTGCCGGCGGCGCGGCGATCAACCAGATCTGCGTCAGCCAGGATCTCGGCCTGAAAGTGTTCGACCTTGCGCTCGACTATCCGACCGGCGACATCACCGAGGAGGCTGCCCTTTCCGAGCGCGATTGTGCGGCGACCATGGCCTTCGGCATGGAGGCGATCGCCGGCGGAACGGATCTTCTCTGCATCGGCGAGATGGGGATCGGCAATACGACGATCGCGGCCGCGATCAACCTCGGCCTCTACGGCGGTGCTGCGGAAGAGTGGGTCGGACCAGGAACAGGCTCGGAAGGCGAGGTGCTGAAGCGCAAGATCGCCGCGGTCGAGAAGGCTGTGGCGCTCCATCGCGACCACCTCTCCGATCCGCTCGAACTGATGCGCCGGCTCGGCGGCCGCGAAATCGCGGCGATGGCCGGTGCGATCCTCGCCGCACGCATGCAGAAGGTTCCGGTTATCATCGACGGTTACGTCGCGACGGCGGCGGCAGCGATCCTGAAGGCCGCCAACCCTGCGGCCCTTGACCACTGCCTGATCGGCCATGTTTCCGGAGAGCCCGGACATATGCGCGCGATCGAGAAGCTCGGCAAGACGCCGCTTCTGGCGCTTGGCATGCGGCTCGGCGAAGGCACGGGTGCCGCGCTCGCCGCGGGCATCGTCAAGGCCGCGGCCGCCTGCCACAGCGGCATGGCAACCTTCGCTCAGGCCGGCGTCAGCAACAAAGAGTAGTCGCGCGCGTTTAGTCACCAAGGCTGCCGCGTTCAGGTCCGCTTGGCGGTCGGTGCGGCAGCCTTGCGCGCAGCTCGACCACGTGCCACCGTTGCTGTCGATAGGCTGTCGGACCCGGAAAGCACCGTCTCGGCGGGCTTGATCGGGGCAGCCGGCTCTCCTATCCAGAGGCACGCGACGAGCGATGGTTGCAGGTCTAAAGTTCGGGCGGCCTTTTATTCGCCTCAATCGCGATATCGTAGCTTCCGCAGTTTTGAGCCTGTCGAGATAAAATGGACGCCAACAACACCACCCCGCGCAACGGCCGCTCCGGAGCTGCCGACAAGCATACCGGCATACGGCACCTCTTTGCAGCAGCCAGCTATTCGCTCGGCGGGGCGAAGCGACTGATCGGGGAGGCGGCGTTCAGGCACGAGCTCATCGCGTTTGCCATCGCCATGGTGGCCTTCTTCATCGCCGGCGCGACCCTCTTTCAATACGTCGCGATGGCGATCCTGTTCCTCCTCATGATGGCTTTCGAGGCGATCAACACGGCGATCGAGGAGATCGTCGATCGCGTCTCGCCGGAAATCTCGGAAATGGGAAAGAACGCTAAGGACCTCGGGTCCTTCGCCTGCCTCTGCCTTATCCTGGCCAATGCCGCCTATGCCTTTTACGTGGTCTTTCTTGCCGGGTTCATGAACTGACCTGCGCGCAGATCAGGCGAAGCTCTTGCGGCGCGGTTCCAACGCCCGGACATCCTCGACCGGCGGAACGCTCTCGAGCACACGACGGGGCGGCAGGATCGCGATGGCTTCCGTGCCCTCGCGAAGCTTCGAGCGGAGGATGAACTGGCCATTGTGCTTGGCGAGGATCGCCTGGACGATCGGCAAGCCGAGCCCGGTACCCTGTTCGGCGCTCTTGATCGCGATCGAGCCCTGACCGAAAGCGGAAAGCACGATCGGGATTTCTTCCTCGGGAATGCCCGGGCCATTGTCCTTGATCGACAGATATTGTCCGCCGCCCGCGGTCCAGCCCACCTTGACGGTGATCTCGCCACCCGATGGCGTGAACTTCACCGCGTTAGAAAGCAGATTCAGCGTCACCTGGCGGATTGCCTTCTCGTCGATCCAGACGGCGGGCATGCCCTGTTCGAGCTGCTCACCGATCGAGATGTTCTTTGAACGCGCGCGAAGCTGCACCATGCCGATGCAATCCTCGGCGATCTCGACGAGATTCACCGCTTCCTCGTTGAGATCGTACTTGCCGGCCTCGATACGTGAGAGGTCGAGGATCTCGTTGATGAGGTTGAGCAGATGCTCGCCGGAACGGTGGATGTCGGACGTATATTCCTTGTAGGTCGGATTGCTGAGCGGCCCGAGCACCTCCGTCGACATGACCTCGGAAAAGCCGAGAATGGCATTCAGCGGCGTGCGCAGCTCGTGCGACATCGAGGCGAGGAACCGGGATTTCGCGAGATTGGCTTCCTCAGCGCGCCGGCGGGCTTCGTCGGACATGGATTTTGCCACTTCGAGCTCGGCGATGAGGTCGTCCTTTTCCGATTGGACGGAAAGGATGTGAACGTTGGCGCGGTTCATACGGCCGGTCATGAACACGAGGAAGACGAGCGAAAGCGAGAGGATTCCGGTGAGGCCGACGTGGACGGGATCGCCGGTGGTCGCCGACGAGAAGGCAAGCGCGGCAACGACCGGCAGAAACGTGTAGAGCAGGGCGTTTCGCAACAATAAGGTGCCCATGGCGGTTGCAGCGAGCGCAATCAGCAGGACAGTCCCCTCGAAGAAGCCAAAGCGGATATCGCCACAGGAGGCGCAATCCTGGGTGGCGAAAATCGCCCAGCAAAGCCCCATCAGCAGCTGGCCGACGAGAAAGCGGCGGCGCCAGACGGCAACCTTTTCAGCGCCGATGTCCTCCCGCTTCGCCTTGCGTGCGAGGAATACGATCACGGCATGGGCGGAGAGCGTCGCCAACGCCCAGGCGAGGATGTCCGGCTCGCCGGAAAGATAGACGCCGATGGCCGCAATCAGCGCGACGAGGAAGGGCAGGGCAATCGCCCCATGCAGGACGGAATCGATGTGCAGGAGAAGCATTTCCCGCTCGAAGCCGGTCGGGGCGGACGAGCCCGTCTGCAGCCGCTCGCGCGTCGCCCGCACGGTCTTCGAAACGGCCTTGTTTCGATGACTTCGCGACTTGTCGACGATGATCTTATCTGTCGATGTGCTGGCGACGATACTCATGCTCTTGATCAAGGGATTGTGTCCAGCTTGCAGTCTAGGGTGCAATCCTTAAGAAGTTGCTGCCCGGCAAGGATTCGAAAACCATTGTGGCGCGATTGCGTTTTTTGGAGAGGCAGAGTGAGGCTGGCAGTGTCGAGTGATGAGGTGCGTGGGTGAGATCGGGAAAGCGGAGGTTCCGCATCATCAGTGGCGCGGGAGCAAGGTCGCCTACACCGAGGCGACGGTTCGGATTTAACCGTTCAGCGGCCGTCGAACCCAGAAAAGGTTCTGGGATGATGGGCGGCTGGATCTTCCTCATTCTGCTCAGCATCGGCGCCTATGTTGCCGCGAAGCTGCCGCCGCCGGAACGGACGGTGACCGGCGAGTTGCAGGGTGCAGCCACCGCAAGCGATGGCGACAGCCTGAGGCTCGACGGGCGGCGCATACGGCTCGAAGGCATCGACGCGCCCGAGATCGGCCAGACCTGCCGGCGTGGCGAGGCGGCATGGGATTGCGGCGGCGAAGCACGCGAGCGTCTGAAGAGGCTTACCGGTGGCCTCACGACCGCCTGCCGCCTGCATGGCCACGACCGATATGGTCGCGACCTCGGTGTCTGCGAGGCCGGTCAGCGTGATCTCGGCCGCGAGATGGTTCTCTCTGGCTATGCGGTCAGTTATGGCCGCTACCAGAACGAGGAAGACATGGCGCGCAAAGGCGGCGTCGGCGTCTGGAGCGGTGATTTCCTTCGTCCGCAGGCATGGCGCCGGTCAAATGGTGGCGCGGAGGAAACGCCGCATCAGACGGACAATTGGTCGGGGTTCATCCTTCAATGGCTGGAGGAGCAGGTCCGAGAGATTTTCAGGAAGTTCGTCAATGGCGGATAGCGGCGCACATCATCTGAAAGAATTGCGCGCAGCAATTGCCGCATGCCGCATCTGTCGCGACAGCCCAGCGCGCGGCGAGGCGCATCGGCTGCCGCACGAACCACGGCCCGTCGCGGTCATATCGGATTCGGCGCGGATATTGATCGCAGGCCAGGCGCCCGGACTGCGGGTGCATGAGAGCGGACTGCCCTTCAACGATGCCTCAGGCGATCGGCTGCGCCAGTGGCTCGCCGTCGACCGGCCGACATTCTACGACCCGAAAAAATTCGCGATCGTCCCCATGGGGTTCTGCTTCCCGGGCTATGACCGACACGGCAGCGATCTCCCGCCGCGGCGCGAGTGCGCACCGCTCTGGCGGCAGCGGGTGATGGACGCCATGCCACAGATCGAGCTCGTGCTCGCGATCGGCCACTACGCGCAGCGCTGGCATATCGGGCAGGACTGCCCGGCCTCTATGACCGAGACGGTGCAGAACTGGCAGCGGTACGTGATGCGCAATGCCGGCCCGGCCGTCCTGCCGATTCCCCACCCAAGCTGGCGCAATACCGCCTGGCTGCGGAGAAATCCCTGGTTTGAAACGGACTTGCTGCCGTTCCTGCGCGCCCGTGTCGCCCGGTTGATTTCTTGAAACAATTTTCTTTATTTTCACAAGATCCGCGTTATGAAGGGAAAAATATTCGAGAGGTTTTTTCATGGATCGCCTAGACCGTAAGATCCTGCGGCTTCTGCAGGAAGACTCGACTCTGGCCGTTGCCGACCTCGCCAAGAAGGTCGGTCTTTCGACCACGCCTTGCTGGCGGCGTATCCAGAAAATGGAGGAGGACGGCGTCATCCGCCGCCGCGTCGCTCTGCTCGATCCGGTGAAGATCAACACCAAGGTGACGGTGTTCGTTTCGATCCGCACCAATTCGCATTCGATGGAGTGGCTGCGCCGTTTCTCCGAAGTGGTCGCCGACTTTCCGGAAGTGGTGGAATTCTACCGCATGAGCGGCGACGTGGATTACCTGCTTCGGGTCGTCGTACCCGACATCGGCGCCTATGACGCGTTCTACAAGCGGCTGATCGCCAAGATCGAGATCCGTGACGTGTCCTCGGCCTTCGCGATGGAGCAGATCAAGTACACGACCGAATTGCCGCTCGATTACATGGTGGTCGACCAGGCAAAGGCGAGCGAGGAATAGTGCATGTCGCGCAAAGTGCGTAGCGGTTTTCGGGGACGACATGCGTAACAATGGCCCATCCGTCGTGTGAATTCCATTTCATCCGACGGACTTTAGGCTCCAGACTCAATCAGCCCACCAGATAACGATTGTGGCGACGAGGATTGCCGCTTGGAAGTTTGTTGCGAGCTTGTCCATCGGGCTCGCGACGCCGGGAGCTGCGCGTGTCGCGGCCACCTTTGCGCTGCTCGGGAGTATTTTGCGTCATGTCAAAGACATATGCGTGCCCCCTCGACTATTGGTTGTAGGCTCGGAATGATATAGACTAAGCCCCCTTCCTGGCGCGTTCATTGAACCGAAAAGCGTGGTGGTCATGCAGAACATCAGGATCGCACTTTGGGGCTTCCTTGTTTTATTGACCGTCCTGTGGCTTGCAGCGGAACCGTCGACGCTGCAGGCAACGGGCTTCTTCGCAATCCGTGCGATGGCAGTGCAATATAGCGGTATCCTCGCCATCGGCGCGATGAGCGTGGCGATGTTTCTAGCGCTCAGACCGCGGTGGCCAGAGACCTGGCTCGGCGGACTGGACAAGATGTACCGCCTACACAAATGGCTCGGCATCGCTGCGCTCGCGATCGGCGTCATCCATTGGCTTTGGGCGAAGGGACCCAAATGGGCGGCCGGCTGGGCTCTGCTCGAGCGGCCACAGCGCGGCGAGCGGCCCCCGATCGAGAACCCGGTCGAGGCGTTCTTCTCGAGCCTGCGCAGTGCGGCGGAAGGCTGGGGCGAATGGGCATTCTATGCCGCCGCGCTGCTGATCGCGCTAGCGCTCGTCCACTATTTTCCCTACCGGCTCTTCTACAAGACGCACCGGCTTCTCGCCGTCGCCTACATGGTGCTGGTTTTCCATGCGGTAGTCCTGTTCAAGTTCAGCTATTGGACGTCGCCGATCGGCTGGGTGATAGCCCTGCTGCTTGCCTGCGGCACGTGGGCGTCGGTAGTCGTCCTTTTGCGTCGGGTGGGGGCCGGCCGGAAAGTCGAAGGCAGGATCTCCTTCCTGCAGTATTATCCCGGCGTCAGGTCGCTCGAAGGCGTTGTGGAAGTGCCCACCGGCTGGCCGGGTCACAAGCCAGGCCAGTTCGCCTTCGCCATGTCCAATGCCTCCGAAGGGGCGCACCCCTACACCATCGCATCCAACTGGAACCCGGAAGACCCCAGGATAACCTTTATCACCAAGGCTCTGGGCGACCATACCAGCGGCCTTCCCGAGAAGCTGAAGATCGGCCAGGAAGTCAGTATCGAAGGCCCTTACGGCTGTTTCACCTTCGACGACGACTGTTCACACCAGATCTGGATCGGCGGTGGCATCGGCATCACACCTTTCGTCGCGCGCATGAAACACATGGCCTCGAAACAGACGCCCGATTGGCCGGAAGGACAGACGGTCGATCTTTTCCACCCGACGGCCGAAGTCGACGAGGATGCGCTCACCAAGCTTGCCGCGGATGCGAAGGCCGCAAATGTCCGCCTGCATCTTTTGATCGATGCTCGCGATGGCCGCCTGAACGGCCAGCGCATCCGCGAGGATGTGCCCCATTGGCGCGAGGCAAGCATCTGGTTCTGCGGGCCGGTGGGTTTGGGCGCAGCGCTCCGGCAGGATTTCGCCGCACAGGGCTTTCCCGTGAAGCAGCGCTTCCACCAGGAACTTTTCGACATGCGCTAGATCACGATAACATTGGGTTGTACCGACCCAAAATTATGAACGTGATCGGCTCTGATACCTGGAGCGGTATGCGGGTGGAAAGCGGCACGCCGCTCTTTTCATGTGACGATGTAGCGTCAAGCCATATCGCTACGTTTCTTCACCGGCATTCATGATGATTCGTCCGCGGGCCGGCATCGCCGGTCCGGTTACGCCCGGAGGCCGAGTCTTCCGCGGACCTGGGTGCCGTTCAATTCGCGCTCCGCGTTCCTACCGGTCCACCGCGCCGTGCGGTTCTCGCTTGCGGCAAGCTTTTGCGCAAGCGCCAGGGCCGGTCCGTGGCAGGCGGCGTTGCGCTTGCCGATCTGCCTTAGCGCCCAATTGACCGCCTTCTTTACGTAGTTGCGCCGGTCCTCGGCATGTGCCTCGATCAGCGGCAACCAGGCAAGCAACGTTGCATCCGGCTCTTCTTTGAGATGCACGGCGGCCGTCGCGATCATCGCAAAGGCGGTGCGGCGGACGAATTCCCGGTCGTCAGCGGCAAATTCCGTGACGAGCGCCTGCTCGAACCGCGCGGAGAGAAAGAGATCGGCAATCGTATCGACGACTTCCCAGGAATCGCAGTCGGCCGCCCAGCGGCGCGCCTCCTCGCGCGTCAGCGCCTTGGGATCGGCGGTGAAGGCAGCAAGTATGCGTGCCTCGCGGATGTCCGACTTCCAGAGTTCGAGCGCGCGGGCGTGGTCGGACCTCACCCGTCGGGCGATTCGACGAAGTTCGACATTCGAAACGCCGAGCGCCGTTCCGGTCTCTATGCCGAACCGCGCCATGCCAGCAACGTTCTCTTCCGAGCCGAGTGTCCTCAGGTGCTCGATGATTTCGCCGGCCGTGGACGCGGGCGAAAGCGTCATTTTTCGAGGCGGGCGAGCAAAGATGACGTATCCCAGCGATTGCCGCCGAGCGCCTGGATATCGGCGTAGAACTGATCGATCAGGGCCGTGACCGGGAGCTTGGCGCCGTTGCGGCGGGCTTCGGCCAGCACGATGTCGAGATCCTTGCGCATCCAGTCGACGGCGAAGCCGAAATCGTATTTGCCGGCATTCATCGTCTTGTGGCGGTTCTCCATCTGCCAGGATCCGGCGGCACCCTTCGAGATGACGTCAATCACCTTCTCGATGTCGAGGCCCGCCTTCTTGCCGAAGTGGATGCCTTCGGCCAGCCCCTGCACGAGGCCGGCAATGCAGATCTGGTTGATCATCTTGGTGAGCTGCCCGGCTCCGACGGGGCCCATCAGGCCGACCATGCGGGCATATGATTCGATGACGGGCTTGGCTCTCTCGAAGGCGTCAGCGTCGCCGCCGCACATGACGGTGAGCACGCCGTTCTCGGCGCCGGCCTGGCCGCCCGAAACCGGGGCATCGATGAAGTGAACGCCCTTTGCCTGGGCCGCGGCGTTAAGCTCGCGGGCAACTTCGGCGGACGCGGTCGTGTTGTCGATGAAGATCGCTCCGGAGCCAATCGCCTCGAAGGCGCCGTCCTTGCCGATGGTCACCGAGCGAAGGTCGTCGTCGTTGCCGACGCAAGAGAAAACGAAATCCTGGCCCTTTGCCGCTTCGGCCGGCGTAGCGGCCGTCCGTCCGCCGAAGGCGGCTGCCCATTGTTCCGCCTTGGCTGCGCTGCGGTTGTAGACCGTCACGTCATGTCCGCCGCGGGCCTTGAGGTGACCGGCCATCGGGTATCCCATGACGCCGAGACCGATGAATGCGACTTTGGCCATTGCAATTCTCCTTACCTCATGTCGCGAGAGGTTTAGCGGAAACGAGCGGGAGGCGGAAGGGCGGCGCGCCGGTTTAATCCGTGGGCTGTAACCAGGATGCGGGAACCAGAGAGCCCAGCGTGAAATAGGCGAGCGCACCGGCCGCGATCGAGGCCAACGTCGCCAGAGCAAGCGTGATGGCGTACGGTCCCTTGCCGCCGGCGGTGAAAGCAAGAACCGCTTTTGTCAGCAGATTGACGACTACCGCGATGAGAATCGCGGCAACGGCGGTCGTGACATCGACGGCTGTTCCGGTGAGCCGCGCCGTTGAGAGCGTGATTGCATCGACATCCATGAGGCCGGATACGGCGGCAACGACAAAAAGCATGGTCTGACCGACTCTTTCGACCAGGAGTTTTGAGGCGAGCATAACAGCGCCAAGCAGGGCGCCGAATCGCAGCACCTCGCCAAGTTCGAAGGGGTTTTCGAGCCGAAGGTCCGGAGCGCCCTTCTTGCCATCGTCGCCGCGGATGACCATTAGGCTGGCGCCCACGAGAACGAGCGTGGAGGGGACCAACGCAATTGCCAGCGGTATCAGAAGGGACCATGCCAGCGCCCCGGCGATGACGAGAACGCGAATGAGCGACAACGCGCCGGCAATGGCGGCGCCGGACGCCAGCCGGCGGGCGCTCTCCGGCGCCTTAGTCGCGAAGCGTGCAAAGGAGAGCGTCAGCGCCGTCGAGGAAACCAGCCCGCCGGCCGCGCCCGCAAACAGGATGCCGCGACTGGGGCCGGCAACGCGAATGGCGACATAACCGACGAAGGAAATCGCAGCGATCGTGATGGTCAAAAGCCACAGGTCGAAGGGGTCGAGGACATTCCACGGATCGACGGTCTCGTTGGGCAGCAGCGGCAGAGCGACCAGGGTCATCGCCAGAAGAATAAGGGCCGCCCGGATTTCCAGCCAAGTCAATAGCTGCAGGAAGCGGTGCATGCTGCGTTTGGCGGCGAGCAGCGCCGTCGTGACGACGGCACCAGCCGCGACGAGCCGCAGGTCGCCGACGACCGCCATGGCGCCTAGCGCGAAAACGACAAAAGCCGCGACGACGGTCGTAACGCCGTAATCGCCCTCTTCCTTAGCCTCCCGTCGTCTGAAAATGACGAAGGCAGTGCCGAAGAGCAGCAGCAGCGCGGTCGGCATGACGGGGCCGGTGAGCGTTTGCAGGTAGCCGGAGAGCCCTCCGAGGAGGCCCGAAAGGGCGAACGTGCGAATACCCGCGGTCCTGCCGCCGGAGGGTTCGTCGCGCTCCTGCCAACCTCGCTCGCAGCCAACAAGCAGGCCGATGGCTAGCGCCACGCCGAGGCGCTGGAAAATCTCAACAAAGTCCATTCAAACAGGATAGCGCCCCGGCGCGCGCCGACAAGAGTTGTACTGCAATCAGGGCTTGAAACGAGCGACCACCAACTGCCCGGCGATCGGCTCGCCTTCTTCCATGCGCACGGTGATGTCGCCGATCTCTTTGATCTCGAAACCGGTCACCGTCAGGCGATTGCGCAGGTAGGCTTCCGAGTGGGCAAAACGCTGATGCGGGCCGACCATGTAGTCGCGGCCGGCAAGGGCCTCCACCGGAAGGGTTTCGCTGGAGAAGATCAGCAGACCTCCCGGAACGAGATTGTCGACGGCGCCGAAGAAAAGCGCTTCGAGCGCGCCCATATAGGGCAGCACGTCGGTTGCGACGATCACGTCGAAGGGGGCTTCGTCGTTGTCGTCCAGGAAATCGATCGCTTCGGCAACGTAGAGCGTCTCGTAGAGATCCTTTTCGTGGGCGATCTCGACCATGTTTTCGGAGAGGTCGATGCCCGTGATGTCTTCCGCCATGTCGCGGAGCGCGCCGCCGGTGAGGCCCGTGCCGCAGCCGAGATCGAGAACGCGCTGGAAGGGGCCCAGTCCCAGAGCCTGCAGGCGCTGGCGCACCAGCAGCGGGACGCAATAGTCAAGCTGGTCGACGAGGACGTTCTCGAAGACATCGGCATGCTGGTCGAAGAGCGTCGCGACATAGGCGTCGGGCGCCTTCAACGGCGTTTCGCCGCGTCCTATCGAGGCGAGGCGAACAGCGGCGCCGCCGTGATCTTCGGGGTCGAGCGCCAGGACTTCCGCGTAAGCCGTTGCGGCTGCGTCGAAATTACCGGACTTCTCCAGCGAAAGCGCGCGATTGTACGCCTCCGCCAGGGCTTCTTCGTCGATCTTCTTCGTCTGTTGGGTCATGGGCGCTTCTTACGACCGTCCGCAGCCTTTGGCAATCCGCCGTGCAGAGGGTGTTCTCGATCGCAAAATCCATGCGCCAGATAATACCCTATGGAACGAAAGGCGAACCTTTAGCATTCGGTAAAAAAATGACGATGCGCAAGCTCGGCGGGATTTATCCGGGGCCGGAAACGAGTCATCATCCATTCAACAACGAAAGCCGGGAGGGAATGCCGATGTCCGCTGAACTCAGCCCGCTGACATTGGACAAGGAATTGCCCGAGCGCCAAGCGCAGGCGCCGCCGCTGCCGCAGACGACACAGGAGACGATCAACACGATCGTGCACTATTATCGCGGCGAAATGGGCCGAATGGCCGGATGGCGGGACCGCATCGACCGGACGTCGAACTGGGCGATCACCGTTGTCGCGGCGATGCTTTCCGTGTCGCTCTCGACGCCGTCCTCGCATCATGGCGTTCTGCTGTTCGCGATGCTCTTGATCACCTTGCTGCTGCTGATCGAGGCAAGGCGTTATCGTTTCTTCGATGTCTATCGCGCACGCGTGCGCCAACTCGAGCGTGGCTATTTCGCTCAAATCCTTTCGCCGGAGGGGACGCCAAGCGTCAAATGGTCGGTGTCGATCGCAATGAGCCTGCGCAAGCCGGCCTTTCTGATGAGCTACCGCGAGGCCGTCTGTCGCAGGCTTCAACGCAACTATTGCTGGATGTATCTGATCCTGCTTTTGGCCTGGGCCCTGAAAATCTCGTCACCGAAAATTTCCACCAATGGCGAACCCTTCGGCCACGTTCGTTCCTGGGCCGACGTCACTGAAAATGCCGCGCTTGGGCCGCTACCGGGTTGGGCGGTGATGATCGGCGTCGCGCTCTTTTACGTCCTTGTTCTTTATGCGTCGCTGCACAAGGAACTGCACGAGGGCGAGCTCGCTCACGGTGAGGTGCACGTTTGAAGTCGCAGATGGTGCATGAGGACGTCCGCACTTGCCGCTGTGAGAAACTCAAGTTCGAGAGCAACGAATTGCCGTGACCGCATCCGTTCGGGAATGGGATGCTCAGTTGGAATGCAGCCGTCGCCCGCTTCAGTGGAGAATGAATTCGCCCTTGAGTGACCGCCATTCGGTGGCCGATATCAGCTTGCGATGCACGTAGTGCACCGAATGCAATGGCCCGTCCAGTTTCTCCTGCCAGAACTTCAGGAAGTGGCGCATCTCCGGAAAGTCCGGCGCGATGTCGTAGTGCTGCCAGATATAGCTCTGGAGGAAGGCCGGATGATCGGGCATCCGGTAGAGAATCTGGGCCGTCGTCAGGCCGTAACCCTTGAGCTGCAGTTCCATCTCGTTCGTCATCAGGACCTCACTTCTCGCAAAGGTTGGTCTCTATGATGAAACGCTTGATCTATTAATCAAGTCCTAATATTTGTGCGGAAACGGGATTTCCTGCAGAATAACAAAGGCTTGGCAGCACTCGTCAACCGCTGCTGCCAAGCCTTCAAAGAACAAGCGATCCGGCCGCACGAGCGTCGGGAATGCGAATGGCGATCGGAAAGCCGCTGCCCGTCAGCCGCTGCGCTATCGTTTCAGATGCCGCGTCAGCCGCGCCTCCAGCAAAGCCCAGACGTTGCGCAGCAATTCGACCATCAGCAGGTAGAGAACCGCGGCCCAGACATACATCTGATAGTCGAAGGTGCGGGAGAAGGCGCGGCGCGTCTCGCCCATCAGGTCGAAGACGGTCACGATCGCCACAATCGCCGAGCCCTTGATCATCAGGATGATCTCGTTGCCGTAGGGGCGGAGCGCGACGATCATCGCCTGGGGCAGGATGATCTTGAAGAAAGCCACGCGCTGCGACAGCCCGAGTGCCGCGGCTCCTTCGTGCTGGCCGCGCGGCACGCTCTGGATGGCGCCGCGCAGGATTTCGGCCTGGTAGGCGGCGGTGTTCAGCGTGAACGTAAAAAGCGCGCAGTTCCAGGCGTCCCGGAAGAACCACCAGAGTCCCATCGCATCGAGCTGCGGGCGGAAGCTGCCGAGGCCGTAGTAGACGAGGAAGAGCTGGGTGATCAGCGGCGTGCCGCGGAAGAAATAGACATAGGCATAGGAAAGCCAGGACCATATCTTGTTCTTCGACATACGCCCAATCGCCACGGGCAGCGACAGGATCGCTCCCATGACGATCGAAGAGATCACCAGCGTCAGCGTAACGCCGAGGCCGGACACGAAGCTTGGCCCGTATTTCGAGAATTTCTCGGGGTCCCAGCCGTTGACGACGGTGAGGAAGATGCCGACGGCAAGCGCGAGCCAGACACCGAGCGTGACGCTGCCGATGAAGCGCGACAGGGTGTAGGGTTTCGGTGGTGCCGGCGGCGGTGCCTGGGGCGGGATCATGGTTTCGGCAATGCTCATCGGCTCATCTCCGCGCGTTTGGTCCAGCGCTCGAGCGCCGAGAAGACGACGGATGAAATCATCGCCAGGATCAGGAAGAGAATGCAGGCGATGCCGAAGAACTCGAACGCGTGCTTGGTGACTCGAGCGGCGACGCCCGTCTGGCGGAGAATGTCAGGCAGGCCAACGACCGAGACGAGGGCGGTGTCCTTGAGCAGTGCCATCCAGAGGTTGCCGAGGCCCGGAAGCGCGATGCGCACGAGCTGCGGCAGGATGATCAATCGCATCGTTTTACCGCGATGGAAGCCGAGCGCGTCGCCGGCTTCGTACTGTCCATGCGGAATCGCCTTAAAGGCCGAGAGCAGTACTTCCGAGCAATAGGCGGAGAAGACGACCCCGAGTGCAATCATGCCTGCAACGAAGGCGTTGATCTCCACCGGGCCCTCGTAGCCGACGCCGGCAAGGAACTGCTGCACCAGGATCTGCAGGCCGTAGTAGACGATGAAGAGCGTCAAGAGCTCGGGCAGGCCGCGAAAGATCGTCGTATAGATATTGGCCGCAAGGCGGAGCGACCGTTCTTTCGATTGCTTCGCGAGTGCGATGAAGAAGCCGGCCGCCAGCCCGATGGGCAGGGTGGCGATCGCGAGGCTCGCCGTCACCAGGAATCCGTAGGCGATCTCGTCGCCCCATCCGGCATCGCCACACGCCAGAAGCGTGCCTGAGCCGAACCAATGAAACACTCCGATCGGGCCACAGAGCGGATCGATGACCGACCCGATCCAGGCGAAAACGGAGAAAAAGGCGGCGAACAGTCCGCTCATGCCAATAGATTCCCCTTGCAGCGTTCTTTTTTGGGCGAATGACGCTTATTTTCGAGGGTTCTTGTCAAACAAAAACGGCGGAAGGGCAAGCCATCCGCCGTTGCATTTTTTTCATCAACCGAGATTTCCCCGGCATGACCGGCGCGAAAATCGAGCCTACTGCATGTTTCCTTAAATCGGAGCCGATTTAAAAACATTCCGCCATTCAAAGTGCTACAGCGACCTTTGTGCACCTGAAAAAGACGCACGGCGCTGTAGTCGCGTCGATTAGCTGCCGTAGACGTCGAACGGGAAGTACTTTTCGTTGATTTCCTGGTACTTGCCGTTTGCACGGATGGCTTCGATTGCCTTGTTGAGCTTTTCGCGCAGCGCGTCGTCGCCCTTGCGAACGGCAATGCCCGCGCCTTCGCCATTGATGACCGGGTCGATCGGCAGCGTGCCGAGCAGCTTGCAGCAAGCGCCATCCTCGGTCTTCAGCCATTCCGAAAGTACGACAACGTCGTCGATGACGGCATCGACGCGGCCATTGGCGATGTCGAGCTTGTACTCATCCGCGGTCGGATAGAGTTTCACTTCCGACTCCTTCATGTGCGCTTCGGCATAGTTGGAGTGGGTAGTGGAACCCTGCGCACCAAGCGCCTTGCCAGCAAGTGCGGCTTCGGTCGCTTCGGTGATCGGCGAGTCTTTCGGAACGACGATCGCCGGCGGCGTGTTGTAGTACTTGTTGGTGAAGTCTACCTTCTCCTTGCGCTCGGCGGTGATCGACATGGAAGCTACGATCGCGTCGAACTTCTTGGCGATGAGCGCCGGGATGATGCCGTCCCAATCCTGGGTCACAAATGTACATTCAGCCTTCATCTCTTCGCAAAGGGCCTTCGCGATGTCGATGTCGAAACCTGTCAACGAGCCGTCCGCTTCGAGATTGTTGAAGGGCGGGTAGGCGCCTTCCGTGCCGATAACGACCTTTTCGCCATCTGCCATGGCGGTGCTGGCCATCAGCACGAAAACGGCAGCCGATGCGGCGGCTGCCAGCCGTCTGGAAATACGCATGATTATCCTCTCTGTTGGCTGACACCCGTTTTTTTCTTATTCGCGGGTGCCAAATAGGGCCGAGGCTTCCGCCACGGTTGCCGGGATATTCGTACTTCTCCTGTAAAAATCAACTGGAAAGCGCCATCGCCCACCGCGAAAGGGGATTCACGCGTCTTTCGTCCTCTTCGATGGCGCGAGAGAAAGATGAACGGCTTGTTCAGGCGAGGTTAATGTCGCGTCCGATAGCCCTTGAAGCGGAACCGATCCGCGACTGCAGCGTTGCGATTACGAACGCGACTGACCACAAAAAAGTCGGAAACCGCGGATCATGGCCCTGTGGGAGCAGGCTTGCAGGCGTGACCGTTCAATCGGATCAGGACGCGCAGCGAGCCGAGCCTCCCAATAAGAGGAAGGAAAACAATGTCGATTCGATCCAGACTTTTCGCGACGGTGGCCTTGCCGGTATTCGCGGCGACTTTTGCCGTACAGCCTGCGCTTGCCGAGAGCCTGATGGCGCCGTTCGAAGTTGCTCAGGAAGGCGCGGGGGAACCGTCGCCTGAGGATTTGCTGTTGCTCAAGAAGCGCAGAAAGCAAGCCCAGGAATCCCAGGGACAGGCTGAGGAACAGCAACCGCAGGCCGAAGAGCAACAGGCTCCGAGGCGCAAGAAACGCCAGCAGCAGGCTGAAGAACAGCAGCCTGCAGCCGAGGAAAGCGCTCCGCGGCAGGCCGAAGAGCAGCCGGCACCAAGGCGCAAGAAGCGCCAGCAACAGGCTGAGGAACAGCAGCCGGCCGCCGAGGAAAGCGCTCCGCAGCAAGCCGAGGAGCAGCCGGCTCCAAGGCGCAAGAAGCGCCAGCAGCAGGCTGAAGAACAGCAGCCGGCCGCCAAGGAAAGCGCTCCGCAGCAGGCCGAGGAGCAGCCGGCTCCAAGGCGCAAGAAGCGCCAGCAGCAGGCTGAGGAACAGCAGCCAGCCGCCGAGGAGGGCGCTCCGCAGCAGGCCGAGGAGCAGCCGGCTCCAAGGCGCAAGAAGCGCCAGCAGCAGGCTGAAGAACAGCAGCCAGCCGCCGAGGAGGGCGTTCCGCAGCAGGCCGAGGAGCAGCAGGCTCCACGCAAGAAGCGCCAGCAGCAGGCTGAAGAACAGCAGCCTGCCGCCGAGGAAAGCGCTCCGCAACAGGCCGAGGAGCAGCAGGCTCCACGCAAGAAGCGTCAGCAGCAGGCTGAAGAACAGCAGCCAGCAGCCGAGGAGGGCGCTCCGCAGCAGGCCGAGGAGCAGCAGGCTCCACGCAAGAAGCGCCAGCAGCAGGCTGAAGAACAGCGCCAGGGCGACGAGCCCACTCTTGGAGTGGCGCCGCCCGCGACGGCAGAGCAGGAGACGGGCGAACAGCCGCAGGCTCGCCCCGCTCCGGAAGTCGTGGATAAGCGCACGGAGGAAGAGAAGGTCAAGATCGCCAAGGATCCGGCGGCAACAGACGACACGGTTGTGCTTCCGGTCGAAAACGGTGCGGCCGTTCTCGACAGCGACAAGGATGCCGACAATGTCGGCGGCAACCGTGCGCGCGAAGCGCGGCGCAAGCAGCGCGAGGAATTGCGTGCCAAGGAAGAAAGCGTAGCGCCGCCGACCGACGATGCCGCCGCCCAGGCGGAAATATCGACCGAGGTTCGGGAACAACTTCCGCAGAGGATCGAGGCCAATCTCAAGGAAGAGGGGCAGCGCATCGAGGAAGCTCCGGCCTTCGCCGTCCCTCAGACGACCAACATCGTCAACAACACGATCGTCAACAATACGGTGATCAACAACACGACGACCGAAGTCACCGAGGTGCAGGTCGTCGAGGAAGTTGAAGACCGGGTGATCCTCGGCGTCGGCGACCGCATCTTCGTTCGCGGCGACGACCGGCCCCGTCTGCGGCGCGACTCGCAGGAAACCTACTACGACCAGCTGCCGCGCGATCGCGTGCGCGAGACGATCGTTCGCCCCGGTGGTTATCAAATCGTCACGATCTACAACCGCTATGGCGATATCGTGCAGCGCTCGCGTATTGACCGCGACGGCAATGAGTATCTGATGATCTACGCGCCCGAGTACGATGAGGATGATAACCGTCCGGCGATTGTAGACGTCGGCTATGATCTGCCGCCGATGCGCCTGACGATACCGGTCGAGGACTATATCGTCGACTACGCCGATGATCCGGATCGGGACTACTACGAGTTCCTGTCCGAGCCGCCGGTCGAGCAGGTCGAGCGCGTCTACACGATCGATGAGGTGCGCAACTCCGCCCGCCTGCGTGACAAGGTTCGCCGTATCGACCTCGACACGATCCACTTCGAGACGGGTAGCGCCGAGGTGTCGATGTCACAGGCCAAGACGCTGCGCGGCGTCGCGGACGCGATGTCGAAGGTCCTTGAGAAGGATCCGGGTGAAACCTTCTTCATCGAGGGCCACACGGACGCCGTCGGCTCCGACCGCGACAACCTGGTTCTTTCCGACCAGCGTGCGGAGTCGGTCGCCGTGCTCCTCAGCGAAGTCTATGGCGTGCCGGCCGAAAACCTCGTGACGCAAGGCTACGGCGAGCGCTTCCTGAAGGTGCGCACATCGGAGGCCGAGGAGGAGAACCGGCGCGTGACTATTCGCCGCGTGACGCCGCTCGTCCGGCCAGTCGCGCAGCGGTAAGCACTGCAGCGGGGCGGCAGAGGTTTTCGCCGCCACTCGTTGTTTGACGAGAACGGGGCCGGGAGACCGGCCCCGTTCCTATGTCTGGCGTCGGAAGCACTGCAATGCCGTTGAGCAGGTGCAGCGGAAAGCACGATCCGGAGGCTCAGCCGCGCAGTCGCGTAACCTTTTCCACGAAATCGGCGATCGCGGCCGTGTCGTCGAGCTCGAAGACTGAAAGATCGGTATCGGTCACCGGATGATCCGCGGCAATGGCAACAATGTGCGGGTCGCTCGGCGCCAGGGGCTCACGGTTGGCCGAATCCATCCGCCGCGCTTCGATCTTCGGGATCGGCTCGCGCTTGTAACCTTCGATAAGCACGAGATCGCAGGGCGCAAGTCGCGCCAGCACTTCCTCGAAAGACGGTTCCGGCGCGCCGCGCAGCTCGTGCATGATTGCGAAGCGCGTCGAGGAGACGATCGTGACCTCATGCGCGCCGGCCTCCCGGTGGCGGTAGCTGTCGGCGCCGACCTTGTCGATGTCGAAGTCGTGGTGAGCGTGCTTGATCGTCGACACGACATAGCCGCGCCGCGTCATTTCGCTGACAAGACGGACCATAAGCCCGGTCTTGCCGGAGTTCTTCCAGCCGGCAATGCCGAATATTCTGGGTTGGGTCATGGTTTGCGATCCTTGAGGCGTTGCGCCCAAGCTTCGGCCTGCTGAAGTTCTTCGGGGGTGTTGATGTTGAAGAATGGGTCGAGCGGACCAGCCTTCGTCGCGATCATCGGGAAGTCTACCGCTGCCGAAGGGTGGCGCGCAATGAAAGCGCGCACGCGCAACTTGGTGTCGGTGCGGATCCAGGCCTCGAGATCATCGGCGATCGCGACCGGCCAGAGCGCGAAAAGCGGATGCATCTCTCCGCCGGAATAAGCGACGACAATCTTCCCCTCCAGGTCCGGTGCGGAGGAAAACCGGCCGACGAGGTCGTCGGGAAAAAACGGCGTGTCGGTCGGCACGGTCAGAACATGGGCCGCATGCGGCGCAACCTCTGCAGCGTGGCGCATGGCGGTGAGGATGCCTGCAAGGGGTCCGAAGTAACCGGGCACCATGTCGGTCAGTACCGGAAGGCCCTGCGGCAGGTCGATGCCGGGATCGGCATTGAGGTTGAGAGCGATGCTGCCCACCTGCGGGGCGAGCCGTTCGATGATGTAGTCGAGCATGGTCCGGCCATCGAGTACGAGGGCCGCCTTCGGGCGCCCCATGCGCGAGGACCTTCCGCCGGCAAGAATGACGGCGGGCGGGCGTTGCGGTGTGTGAGGGGCATTCGTGACCATCGACGCGTTCCTCTATTCGAGGGGGCCCGCAAGGGAGCTCTGGGCGACGGCCTTCCGCCCGCGCAGGCTCTCGCGATAGAAGGTATAGAGGCCGGAGCCGACGATGATGGCGACCCCCGTCAGCATCCAGCGATCCGGTGTCTCCGCAAAGAAGAAAATGCCGATACCGATCGACCAGAGCAGGCTCGTGTAGCGGAACGGCGCGATGACCGATATGTCGCCGTCGCGCATCGCCAGCACGATCGTCTGGTAGCCGAGCATCAGGAGAATGCTGGCACCGGCAATATGGGTCAGCGAAGTGGTCGACATCGGTTGCCAGCCGCCGAACGGCACGATCAGCAAAGCGCCGACCAGCGTCGTCACCGTGGCGGTGGTAACGGTAATGAAGAGCGAGGGCACGTCGCTGCCGATCCGGCGGGTGCAGAGATCGCGCGTCGAGGTGCAGAAAACGCAGGCGACGACGGTCAACGCTGCCGGTGTGAAGCCTTCCGGCCCGGGTCTCAGCACGATCAGCACGCCGAGGAAGCCGACGGCGATCGCCGTCCAGCGACGCCATCCGACTGGTTCGCGCAGGAAAAGCGCCGCGCCGAGCGTGACCGCCAGCGGCAGCGCCTGCATGATCGCCGAGGCGTTGGCGAGCGGTATCTGCCCGAGCGCAGAAATATAGGTGATCGACGCCAGCGCCTCCATGGCGATACGCAGCAGGACCGCCGGCCGCAGGATCGTTCGGATCGGCCGGAATGCCCGAAAGTGGACGGCGAACCCCAGCACCATCAGCGTGGTGAGCAAACCGCGGACGAACATGATCTGGCCGGTGTTCATTACGCCCGTCACGGATTTTACGAGCGCGTCGTTGCAGGCAAAGCTGACCATGGCAAGGCACATGAAAACGATGCCGCGGACATTGGCAGATGAATGCATTCGTCTTTCCTGGTGGCCCTCGGCCGAGGCCAAAATGCGGTGCTTGGCGGGAGGAGGCGAATCCATCCAAAGAGGTGCGCTCCTTGTCCAAGCATTGACTGCCATTTCACGCAAACTCAAGCATCGTTTGTACAGGATCGCTTTTCATTTGAAGAGCGAGCCGCCCGACGCGAGATTCGAGGGGCGATCGTGCCTTCGGAGCTTTATTCGCGGAATCTTAAGTTTCGCTGCCTATCGTCCCGATGATTCCGCAGTGCAATCGCATGAAGCGATCGGTGGATGACGGGCCTCAAATCTTCTTTGGCACCGTCGATCCGTGATGTGTCCGCCGGAGCCTGGGAGGTGCTTCCGCCGGCATTTCAACACCAAGAGAAGCCACCGTGCGGGCATGTTCCTCATAATAAGAACCTGGGGTCCGCAATGTCTTTGATCGATCGCCTTCTACAGCGCCTGCGTATCGTCACAAAAGTCCTCCTTTTCGTGGTTCCGCTCGTGGCCCTGATCGCCGGGATCGGTCTCGTCGGCTTTTTCACGGCTCGTACGCTCAATGGGCATATGACCGTCACGCGCGAGACCATCAACAATCTCTCGGATTTCCAGGCTCTGCGCAGTGCCTTGCAGGCCTTCGCCGATAACCCGAGCGAGGAAACGCGCGATGTCCTTGCGAAAGAGGTCGGCGAGCAGGAGGAGGGGGTCAGAACCCTCGAAGGGCTGCTGGCGCGTGACACGGACAAGGCTGAGATCGCCTCGGTCGTTGCACTCGGTGGCCAGATGCGCAACCAGACCGACAAGCTCTGGGCGGTCAAGGTCGAGCAGGACTCGGTAACGACGTCGCTGGAAGCGGCGCTTGCTGACATGAGCGAGAAGGGTAACGGCGCCTACAAGCAGATCGATATCATCCGGAGCGAATCGGGTGAAAAGGAAGCCTTCGCCAAGGCGCTGCTCTTTGATGCAGCCGCCTATCAGGGCGTTGCCGAACGCATCAAGAAATTTCGCCTGCCGGTAACCATGGCGGTCAATCCCGACGCCAAGATCGATCAGGCGAACAAACTGCTGCCGCATCTGCTGAAGCAGATCGGGGAAGCCGAGAAGATTGCTTCCGAAAAGGTCCAGAAGCCGATCGGTGAACTCAAGGAACAGGCGCTGAAGATCCAGACAATCCTCGCCGGTGCCGAGGACAATGAAGCGAAGAAGAACGCCCTCGTACCGATCCTCAGCAAGCTCTCGAAATACGAGGCCGACTTTGCCAAGGAGGCGGTCAAGAATTCAGACACCGCAGCCAAGCGCTTCGTTGGCATGGACGAGGAAATCTCGACGCTGAAGACGCTGATCGCCTTGATGAGCGATACTTTCAAGGGCCTCGACAATACCCGCTTCCATATCAGCGAGCTGCACCGCTCGCTCGATGCAGCGAGCCGCGACCTCGTGATTGCAGATATCAACGCCGTACGCGAGACAGCCGGGAAGCTTTCCGAGCTCGGCGGCAAGAACGCAGCGCTCCGCGATCTGCCGGCGAAGCTCGGCCCCTCGCTCGACAACATCGACAAGGGCACGGCCGCGTTGATCGACGTTGGCGGCCGCTGGCAGGCCGCCAAGAGCGAGGCCGCAACGCTTGTCGCTGACGCGAGCCGTACGCTCGAAAACTTCGTCAGCAGCGCGCAGGAAGCCGGAAAGCAGGACAGCCAGCGCTCGGCGACGGTCTCGATCGTCGCAATGGTCGCCGGAACGCTGCTTGCGATAATCGGCGGCCTGATGCTGGTCGAGACACTGCGCGGCCCGCTGAAGCGCGTGACCGAAACCATGACGCGGCTCGCCAACGGTGATCTCGAAGTGGCGATTGAAGGCCGCAACCGCGGCGACGAAATCGGCGACATGGTGCGCTCGGTTGCCGTCTTCCGCGACAACGCACTCGAAAACGTGAGGCTGGAACGCGAGGCGGAGGCAGCGCGCACATTGTCTGCAGAAGAGGAGGCGCGGCGCTCGCAGGAACGCGCGCGCATCGAAGCTGAGCAGATGCAGGCGCTCAACGCTCTTTCCGATGTTCTTGCCCAGCTTGCTGCCGGCAACCTCGAGGAAGGCATGGCGGAAGACCTGCCGGCGGATTACGTCATCATGGCCCGCACCTACAACAACGCCGTCGAGGCGCTGCGTGCGACGCTGACAGATGTGCGTCTCGTCGCGGAAGAGATCTCCGGTGGGACGGGCAATCTCTCGGCTTCGGCCGACGATCTTGCACGCCGTACCGAGCAGCAGGCAGCGGCGCTTGAAGAGAGCTCGCGTGCGCTCCGTCAACTGACTGAGCTCGTGCGCTCGACCGCCGAAAGCGCCCGCCGCACGACGGTGTCGGTCGATGAGACGAACAACTATGCGCAGCACTCCGGCCAGGTCGTCGCCAAGGCGATCGATGCCATGGCGGAAATCAACCGCTCGTCCGAAAAGATCGGCACGATCATCGGCGTGATCGACGAGATCGCCTTCCAGACCAATCTTCTGGCGCTGAACGCGGGCGTCGAGGCGGCGCGCGCCGGCGAGGCGGGCCGCGGTTTCGCGGTTGTGGCCCAGGAGGTGCGCGAATTGGCGCAGCGTTGCGCAGGAGCCGCCCGCGAGATCAAGGGGCTGATCTCGGCGAGTTCCGCCCAGGTGCGCAGCGGCGTGGCACTGGTGCAGGAGACCGGCGAAGCGCTGACGGTCATCAACGAGCATATCGCCACCATTCACCAGCTCGTCAGCAATATCGAGGCGTCCGCGGCTGACCAGTATACCGGTCTCAGTGAGGTCAATTCCGCCGTTCACGAGGTCGAGCTGATCACGCAGCAGAACGCCGCGATGGTCGAGGAGAACACGGCGGAAATCCATGGCCTGCGCCGGCAGGTGGAAGCACTCAACGAGAAGATCGAACGCTTCAAGACCGGCACCGGCGGTGTGGGCGATTACGGTGAGGTCCGGTACGGCTCGACATACGCCGCCTAAGCCGGGAACTGCGCCTCACCCTGGCCCTCTCCCCGCAAGCGGGGCGAGGGGACATCAGCGGATGACGTGCTGCGACGTTCCCGTTTAATCGCCAGAGAGGAAGCAGGTCGGTGCGGCAAGCGTCCTTCTCCCCGCCTGCGGGGAGACGGTGCCGGCAGGCGGATGAGGGGCAGTGCTTGAACGCCCCTCGACGCCGCTCAGCCGCCGGTTACGCTCATATGACGTGCGACGGCCGGGCGGTTGTGTTCGCGGTCGATGATGAAGTCGTGGCCCTTCGGCTTGCGGGAAATCGCCTCGTCGATGACGCGAGAGAGGTAGGCGTCGTCGTCCGTCGAGCGCAGCGCCGCGCGGAGATCGGCGGCATCGTTCTGGCCGAGGCACATATAGAGGGTGCCGGTGCAGGTCAAACGGACGCGGTTGCAGTTTTCGCAGAAATTGTGGGTTAGCGGCGTGATCAATCCGAGGCGTCCACCGGTTTCCGCCACCTCGACGTAGCGGGCAGGGCCACCGGTGCGGTAGGGAATATCCCTGAGCGTGAACTGAGTTTCCAGACGCTCGCGCATCTCGGAAAGCGGTAGGTAGTGGTCGGTCCGGTCCTCGTCCACTTCGCCCATCGGCATCGTCTCGATCAGCGTCAGGTCCATGCCGCGCCCGTGCGCCCAGCGCATCAGCTCGGGAATCTCGGCATCGTTGAAGCCCTTGAGCGCCACCGTGTTGATCTTCACCTTGAGACCGGCGGCCTGAGCCGCATCGATGCCCTCGAGGACCTTCGAAAGCTCGCCCCAGCGGGTGATGTGGCGGAACTTGTCATGGTCGCGGGTATCGAGCGAAACATTGATGCGGCGCACGCCGCAATCGGCGAGTTCAGCCGCGAATTTCGACAGCTGCGAACCGTTGGTCGTGAGCGTCAACTCGTCGAGGTGGCCGCCTTGGATCTCCTTGCCGAGTTCGCGGACGAGGAACATGATGTTCTTGCGCACCAGCGGTTCGCCGCCGGTGAGCCGGAGCTTGCGCACGCCCTTGGCGATGAAGGCGGAACAGAGCCGATGCAATTCCTCGAGCGTCAGCAGATCCTTCTTCGGCAGGAAGGTCATGTGCTCCGCCATGCAGTAGGTGCAGCGGAAATCGCAGCGGTCCGTGACTGACACGCGCAAATAGGTGATCGTCCGACCGAAAGGATCGATCATCGGCGTCGTGGCACTGTCAAGCGGCTGTGCGCCGGTTCTGTCTATCGCGGCATTGTTCAAGGCTTTTCTCCCAGCGCTTTCAATGTCGTGGGCAAAAACCCTCGCGTCAAGGCGCATACTGTCGCAAATTTCGGTGATGTGGCGGTCGATCGGAAGTTGTTGCTGGGTAGAATTCGAAGGAAGACGCGCATTTGCGTCCGAATAGGCTCGAACGATCTGAAAATGTTTCCGCTTTATCAGCGTATCCTTCCCCTTTTCCGTGGAGAGGATCTGCGCTCGCGGGCGGACGAATTTAGTAGGTCCTGGGCATGATCTGGGGTACTGCATGTTTCCTTAAATCGCAGTCGATTTAAGGAAACATGCAGCGGTTCAAAATGCCACAGCGTCCTTTGCGCGTCTAACAAGACGCGCGGCGCTGCAGTGCCCAGCGGATGAATGCGGAGTGAGTATCATGAGTGAATTCTGGCCGACTGAGTTGCGCGTATCGAAGGACCGTCACCGCCTCACCGTCACCTTCGACGACGGCGCCTCCTACGACCTGTCAGCGGAACTGCTGCGCGTGCTTTCGCCTTCGGCCGAGGTGCAGGGGCACGGGCCTGGCCAACGGGTGACCGTACCCGGCAAGCGCAATGTCCAGATCATTTCTGTGCAGCCGACCGGCAATTACGCCGTGCGCATCGGCTTCGATGATTTCCATGACACGGGAATCTTTACCTGGAGCTACCTGCGCGAATTGGGAGAGAAGGGCGCGGAACTCTTCGCTGCCTATGAGCAGGAGTTGGTCGAAAAGGGCATGTCGCGCGACAAGTCGGAAAAGCCGCGCTGACCCGCGTTCTCAATCGCTACCTTCCTTCAGCAGGAAGGCGATGACCCGCTCCATCGACTGAGCGACCGTCATGCAGTCCTCGATCGGCGAGCCTGTCAGCGACTTCTCGATAAGCGCCGTCTGGATCTCCATTGCCTCCTCGGTGAGCGTACGGCCGGCCGGTGTCAGCGAGAGCCGCAAGACGCGCTTGTCGCGCTCGTCTCCTCGGCGCTCTATCAGGCCGCGCTTCTCGAGCTGCGGCAGCAGCATGCTCATGTTGGATCGTCCGACGAGCAACTTGCGGGCGAGTTCCTGCTGCGTGATGCCGTCAAAGCGATAGAGGTTGATCAGGATATCGAGATGCGGCGGCTTGATGTCTAGATGGGCGAGCTCCCGCGTCAATGTCTGCTGCATCAATTGGCAGGCGCGGGCGACGGCGATCCAGCTTCGAAACCGCGGATGATCCCAGGGAAAATGGTGTTGTTCTGTTGTCACTTGCTTTTTGTTCATCGTTGCACAATGATGTTCATAGTTGAACGTTTCAAGAGAGTTTCACTATGGCGTCCCTCGGAGTCAAGGTCATCCGTCCCGCGCTGAAAGCCGTGTCTGCCGTCTCCGCCGAAGCTGCCGGCAGGCTCGCTTTCAGGATCTTCTGTCTCACACCGAGCCGCAAGCCGAAAAGCGCCAAGGAAGCAGCCTTGCTGAAGGCGGCGGTGTCGACGATGGAGCGCTCGCAAAAGGTCACCCTGTCCTTCGCCGGTGGCTGGTTTGTCGCGCATCATTTCCCGCGGCGCCCAGGCGCTGAAGGCCCGCGTATCCTGCTCGCCCACGGCTGGGGATCGCGCAGCGACTATCTCGCGACCTTGATCGATGGCCTGCTTGCTGCCGGTGCGGAGGTGGTTGCGCTCGACTGGCCGGGGCACGGCGCTTCGCCGGGACGGTCGCTGACGATGCCGCAGGCGGTGAGGGCGATCGATGCGGCCTGGCGCCACTTCGATGGATTCGACGTCGCAATCGGCCATTCCTTCGGCGGCGCGAGCCTCGCCTGCGCGGCGGGCGCCGTCGTCTGCGATGTGCCTGCGCGGGTGCCTGGAAAACTGGTGCTGATCGGCGCGCCGAGCGAAATGACCTGGCTCTTCAAGGGTTTCGGCAAGATGATGGCTCTTGCGCCGGCCGCCCAGGCCGCCTTCGAGGGCATGGTCGAACGCCTCTCCGGTCGCCCGGTCGATGGCTTTGACGCAGCCCGCATTCTCGGCATGCTGCGAAGGCCGGTGCTCGTCATCCACGCGGAGGACGACAAGGAGGTTTCCGCCAGCCACGCCCGCCGCTACGACACGGCCGGGCCGAACGTCGAGTTGTACTGGGCAAACGGTTTCGGCCATCGCCGCATCGTGTCCGCCGAACCGGTCATTGACAGGATCAAGTCCTTCCTTGGCGAAGGCAGGAAAGCTGCTCACTTGAGAAGAATCGCCTGATGCTGTCATCAAGACGTCATGCTATCCGTTGAAAGCGCATGCAAGAGCAGGCGTCACGGAGGATGGAATGACAGTCATCGGCACGGTCGAGGAACTGAAGGCGCTTTACGGCGAGACGAGCGACGCGTCGATCGTCAAAGTGACGAAGGCACTGACGGTGGAATACCGGCAGATGATCGAGGCATCGCCTTTTGCTGCGCTCGCGACCGTCGGGCCCGAGGGGCTCGATTGCTCTCCACGTGGCGACGATCATTGTGTCGTCCGGGTCGCGGGCGACAGGACTGTACTGATGCCCGACTGGCGTGGCAACAACCGCGTCGATTCGCTTGCCAACATTGTCCGCGATCCGAGGGTGGCGCTGCTGTTCCTCGTTCCCGGATCGAATACGACTATGCGCATCAACGGCACAGCGGTCGTCAGTGTCGATCCGACGCTCACAGGCTCGTTCGAGGTCGACGGCAAGCATCCGCGCAGCGTTATCGTGATCACAATCGGAGAGGTTTATTTCCAGTGCGCGCGGGCGCTCATCCGTTCGCAGCTCTGGAGCTCGGATCGCTTCGTCGATCCGGCGTCGTTGCCGACCCCCGGCGCGCTGCTGAAAGCCGCCAAGGCAGATTTCGACAACGAAACCTACGACCGGGAATGGCCCGGGCGCGCCGCCAAGACGATGTGGTAGGCGCTGCCGATCCTTCTGGCAACAGGCGACACTGCGGGCGGTGCCTATCGCCGATAGATCAGCCAGTTGCGACCGGAATCCTTGCGCATTCCCTCCTCGAAGAGGACCGTCCGGTTTCGGCCGGCATTCTTGGCAGAATAGAGGGCCACATCGGCCTTGTTGTAAAGATCGACCGGATCGTCCGCCTCGGTCGCCATGCAAACGCCGACGGATAGGGTGATCGGGCCGTAGTTGACGCCCGTCTTGGAGTTCTTGAAGGGGGTGCCGGCAAGCACGGTGCGGATCCGGTCGGCCGCCTGGAGGCATTCCTCCTGCGTGATATCATTGAGAATGACGGCAAATTCCTCGCCGCCGGTGCGCGCGACGAACGCATCCCGGCGTAAGTTCGCTCTGATGACACTGCCGACGCTGGTAAGAATCTTGTCGCCGACCGGATGACCGAACGTATCATTGACCTTCTTGAAATGGTCGATATCGGCGACGAGCAGGCCGGTGAAGTTGACTCGATGTTCGCTGTTGTAGACGGCGGCCAGGGCATCATCAAAGGCCCGCCGGTTGGCGAGGCGCGTCAGGGAATCGGTGTTGGCGATGCGCTTGTATTCATCGAGCTCCTGCCGGATTACCTCCATCTCGAAGGATTTCTGGACGACGCTCTGAACGCGCTCCTTGCCCTGGTTCATCGTATCGACGGTCGCTTCGGTCAGGATGCCGATGGCGTGGCGCAGAATGTCGGCGCTCGCGGCGCTCTTGCTGGTCATGTTGAGATAGGCTTCATCGAGAACCTTGTTGTAGTTCTCGAGCGCGTATTGCTCGTCCTTCAAGAGGTTGACGAGCTCGCTCAGCTTGGCCGCAAGCGTGTTGTGAGCCCGCTCGATGCCGCTCGGGCGGTGAATGTGGCTGAAATATTGTGCGCCGATCGCGTCGAGCTCTTCCTGTGTCGCCCGGCTTCCAAGCGCCGCAAGCTCCTTGGACAGTTGCGGATTCGAACCGAGGTAGGCCTCGTAATAAAGCTCGTAATTGCGCGGTATTGGCGCCACCCCCATCATCCGCATGGCGTGGGTGATCTGCGCGGCGATATCCGGCGCCGGCGCCTTATTCGAGGTTGCCGTTTGCATATGCAAACCTCCTTTATTTATCCAATTCTAAAGTCTGGCAATTTTTAGGGAGAAATGATTTGTGAAGTCTTAACAATTGCTTGAGCGCATCGATACAATTCGACCAATTTCGGGCTGATACGCCTACAGCGCCGCGCGTCCTATCAGACGCGCAAAGCATGCTGTAGCGCTTCGAGTTGCTGCATGTTTTATCCTTAAATCGGCTGCGATTTAAGGAAATGGCGACGACGAGTGTGCCGCGGCGCCGGTGATCGCGCCGCGGCAATCGAGATCGATCAGGCAGGGCCGATCATCGTTTCCGGGCGAACGATCGCGTCGAACTCCTCGTTCGTCACATAACCGCCGCCGACGGCTTCCTCGCGCAGCGTCGTGCCGTTCTTGTGCGCGGTCTTGGCGATCTTCGCGGCATTGTCGTAGCCGATCTTCGGCGCCAGCGCGGTGACGAGCATCAGCGAGCGGTCGAGCGCCGCCTTGATGTTGTCCTCGCGCGCCTCGATGCCGACGACGCAGTTGTCGGTAAAGGAGACCGCCGCGTCGGCGAGAAGCTGTACCGACTGAAGGAAGTTGTAGGCCATCAGCGGATTGTAGACGTTGAGCTCGAAATGACCCTGGCTGCCGGCGAAGGTAAGCGCCGCGTGGTTGCCGAACACCTGGACGCAGACCTGAGTCAGCGCTTCGCACTGAGTCGGATTGACCTTGCCCGGCATGATCGACGAGCCCGGCTCGTTTTCCGGCAGCGCCAGTTCGCCGAGGCCGGAGCGCGGTCCGGAGCCGAGGAAGCGGATGTCGTTGGCAATCTTGAAGAGTGCGGCTGCCGTGGCGTTGATCGCGCCGTGGCTGAAGACCATCGAATCGTGAGCCGCCAGCGCCTCGAACTTGTTCGGCGCCGAAGTGAAAGCGATGCCGGTAATGCCGGCGATCTCCTCAGCAACCTTCTCGGCAAAGCCGATCGGCGCGTTGAGACCGGTGCCGACGGCAGTGCCGCCCTGGGCAAGTTCGCAGAGGCCGGGCAGGGTCATCTCGATGCGCTTGATCGAGGACGCAACCTGCGCGGCATAGCCCGAAAATTCCTGGCCGAGCGTCAGCGGCGTTGCGTCCTGCGTGTGGGTGCGGCCGATCTTGATGATGTGGTCGAACGCCTTCACCTTTTCTTCGAGCGCCTTGTGCAGGTGCTTCAGCGCCGGCAGCAGATCATGGGTCACGCGCTCGGCGCAGGCGATGTGCATGGCCGTCGGATAGGTGTCGTTCGACGACTGGCTCATGTTCACATGGTCGTTCGGATGAACGGGCTTCTTCGAGCCCATGACGCCGCCGAGCAGTTCGATCGCCCGGTTGGAAATGACCTCGTTCGCATTCATGTTCGACTGTGTGCCCGAACCGGTCTGCCAGACGACGAGCGGGAAGTGATCGTTGAGCTTGCCGTCGATGACCTCCTGCGCCGCCTTGACGATCGAATCGCCAACCGCGGAGTCGAGGCGACCGAGCGCCATGTTGGCGCGTGCCGCTGCCTGCTTGACGATGCCGAGGGCCCTGACGATCGCGACAGGCTGCTTTTCCCAGCCGATTCTGAAGTTCCCGAGCGAGCGTTGCGCCTGGGCGCCCCAATAGCGGTCGCTCGCCACCTCAATGGGGCCGAACGTATCTGTTTCCGTGCGGGTCGATGTCATCGTGATACCTGCCTTCGTCTGCGGTTCATCAAGCCGAGGCGAGAAACGTTGTCTCAGCCGGTCGTTACGCCCCGGTGCCGGGCACCTCTCTGCCCCGGTCACACAAGCTTGTAAAGGCCCGCAAAGCTACGGCCGCGCCTACAATCGTTTGAATTGTTGCAGCGCGGCATACGATCTGCTTGCGCTGATCCGTGGGGCCTGCAACCGTGGGAGTTGTGACCTTTCCGTCACATTGCGCGTTTTCCTCTTGCCGGACAAATTGTAACCCGGGAAACACCGATGCAAGCGCTACGGGCGCAAAACAAATACGAATCAATTTTTTAAGACGCTTCACGCAGCCTTCGAATGAGGTGTTTTGTGACAGGTTTCGGCCGAGGGAAGGCAGGCCGTTTCCTTTTCATTCACCATCCTTTTCTATAAGTCGTGGAGCACGAGGGCGTGGCGAGAATCTGGCAGCGGTCGAATTCGGCGACAACGCAAGACGGGGATCTTTGTTCTTATGAAAATTATCAGATCGGCAGCGATTGTGGCGCTCATGAGCGGGTGCGCGATTGCAACCATGGATGTACGGCCGGCATCGGCGCTCACCCTCATGGACTTCATCCGTGGCGGCAAGAAACGAACGTCGCCAGAGCACATCCAGCGTGGCCAGCCGCTGCCGGGCATGGGCATGATGGTCCCGCAGCAGATCGATCCGAGAACCGCCGCAAAGCCGCCGCGCGTCACCGGGCCGCGGTACTACACCTACAAGGCCGAGCCGCTGCGCCGGATCGCCACGGACCACCTGCTCGATCCTATCGTGACCGGTTCAGTGCAAAACGGCGCCTTGCCGCCGATGCTGCGCCCGCCGCTTTCGGATGCGAGGCAGTTTCTCCCCGAAATCAAAGTCCGCGCCACGGACAACGTCGCAAAGGCGGTTGAGAACTACTATGGCGCCCGGACGGATTTCGTGTGGATCGATGGCAGCGGCGTCAGCGTGCACGCCAAGTCGGCCCTTGCGGTACTCGCGCAAGCCGCGAAGGTCGGCCTCGATCCGCAGGACTATGCGGTTCGGGTACCGTCCGACACCTTCGATCGAGGCGACATGATCGCCCGCGAAAAGGAACTCGTGCAGTTTGAAATAGCGATGTCGGTCGCGACGCTGACCTATGTTCAGGATACGGTGCGCGGCCGCATCGACCCGAACAAGATCTCGGGTTATCACGACTTCAAGCGCAAGAGCGTCGACCTCTTCGCATTCCTCGACAAGATGGCGGCAAGCGACGACGTTGCGGCACTCATCGAAAGCCAGAACCCCAAGAGTGCGCAATTCCTGGCCCTCAAGACAGAACTGGAACGCCTGCACGCGCAGACGGATGCGACCCCGCGTGTGGAAATCGCCCCGGGTACGCTGCTGAAACCCGGCGAGAGCAATCCGGAGCTCGCCAACGTCATCGCCGGTATCAAGCTCAAGGCGTCCGAATCGCTGAAAACCGAGCACGCCGTCGTGCTCGCGAGCTACCAGGGAACGCCGGACTATACGCCCGAGCTGGTTTCCGTCGTCGAGGCCTTCCAGAAGGAACACGGTCTGAAGGCCGATGGCGTCGTCGGCCAGGCCTCGATCCGTGTGCTGACGGGTGGCGACACCACCGCCGGCAAGATCAACAAGATTGAAATCGCGATGGAGCAGGCGCGCTGGCTGCCGGATGGATTGGGCAGCCGCTACGTCTTCATCAACCAGCCCGCTTTCACGGCCTCCTATACGGACCAGGGCGTGGAGCAGTTCTCCATGCGCGTGGTCGTCGGCTCGAAGACGAACCAGACCTATTTTTTCCAGGACGAGATCCAGACGGTCGAGGTCAATCCCTACTGGGGCGTGCCGCAGTCGATCATCGTCAACGAGATGCTGCCGAAGCTCAGAAGCGATCCCGGCTATCTCGACCGCATGGGGTATCAGGTCGAGGTCGGTGGCCGCGTCGTGTCGTCGTCCGCCGTCAACTGGTACGGATCGACCTCCTCGGTCGCGGTGCGCCAGCCACCGAGCAGCGACAACGCGCTTGGCGAACTCAAGATCCTCTTCCCGAACGCCCATGCGATCTACATGCATGACACGCCGTCGAAGAGCTTTTTCAAGCGCGACCAGCGGGCGCTCAGCCACGGCTGCGTGCGCCTCGCCGATCCGCGCCGCATGGCCGCTGCGGTTCTTGGTACGAGCATTGACGAAGTCGGCAAACAAATAGCGAGCGGCAGCAACAAGGCCTTGCAGGTGCCGCAGAAGGTGCCGGTCTATGTTTCCTATTTTACCGCATGGCCGAACAAGACCGGTGCCGTAGAATACTTCGACGACGTCTATGACCGCGACATGTACATGGACCGGGCATTGGAGGCGACGCGCAACGCTCGCCGCGCCGAGGGATAAAGGAAAGGGCCGCTACTGCATGTTTCCTTAAATCGGAGCCGATTTAAGGACAAAAACATGCAGCAATATTCAAAGTGCTACAGCGACTTTTTGTGCGTCCGAAAGGACGCACAGCGCTCTAGCGTCTGGACTCAATCAGCCCACCAGATGATTGTTGCGGCGAGTTGGACAGCGGCAATGAAGTTTCGCGCGAGCTTGTCGTAGCGGGTGGCGATGCGCCGCCAGTCCTTGAGCCTGCAGAACCTCCGTTCGACGAGGTTGCGCCGCTTGTAAGCGGTGCGATCGAAGGGATGGCGGCGCTTGCGGGTGGGGTTGTTGGGAATGACCGGGATGGTGCCGCGTTCGATCAGGAATGAGCGTAAGCCGTCGGCGTCATAGGCGGTATCGGCCGCACAAACGCGCGGCGGCGGCAAGGCCGCCAGCAACGGGATGGCAACGCGCACATCGCCGCGCTGGCCGGGCGTTACTTCGAGGGCGATCGCTCTGCCACGGCTGTCGCAGACCGCATGGATTTTCGTGCTCCTGCCCCCGCGCGAGCGGCCGATGGCTTGCGTCTCCGCCCCCCTTTTCCGCCGGCCGCGGCGCGATGGGCCTTGGCGGTGGTGGAATCGATGGCGTGAAAGTCGTCGTTTGGTGAGACCGCGCACAGCGCCTCGAACAGGGCGCGCCAGACCTTGCGCCGCGACCAGCGGTTCCAACGGTTGTAGACCGTCGTATAGGGACCATAGACAGTCGGGCAGTCCCGCCAGCGACAGCCGGATTGCAACACATGAATGATGCCGCTGAGAACACGCCGGTCATCGACCCGCCGGGCGCCGGGCTGGTTCTTCGGCAGGCAGGGTTCGATCGCCGCCCATTGTTCGTCGTCAAGCCAGAACGCGTTTGCCATGGTTCACCTCTCCG
Organism: Sinorhizobium chiapasense; assembly: GCF_036488675.1. Lineage (NCBI taxonomy): Bacteria > Pseudomonadati > Pseudomonadota > Alphaproteobacteria > Hyphomicrobiales > Rhizobiaceae > Sinorhizobium > Sinorhizobium chiapasense. Next base: position 1,775,124 of record NZ_CP133148.1, on the reverse strand, counting down.
TCGCGACAGAGAATCACGTTTCAACGCAAATTCATAGCCATGATTGAGTACGGACCTTAGTGCGGTCCTTTCTCATTTGTGCTTTCGCGAAAGAAGCGTTTCTACCAGATGGGGTGTCAGTTCGTCGAAATGCTGGATGACGCGATCGGGACCGAGGCTCTCGATCGGCACGTCGGAATAGCCGAACGGCACTGCAATCGAGGGTACTGACGCGTTTCTCGCAACAAGGATGTCGTTGAGGCTGTCGCCGACCATTACGGCGCGCTCGGCGATGCTGCCGGCATTGGCAACCGTCGAAAGCAGATGTTCCGCATGCGGCTTGCGGACCGCGAAAGTGTCGCCGCCGGCGACGGCAGCGAACCGGCCGAGCAGCCCAAGCCCTTCGAGAAGGCGCGTTGCGAGCGCTTCCGGTTTGTTGGTGCAGACAGCGAGCTTAAGGCCGGCATCCTGCAGACGATCGAGTGCCGCGACGAGGCCCGGATACGGCAGCGAATCCCCCGGCATCGAGCCGTGGTAGAAATCCACGAACTCCTTCATCTGCCAAGCAAGGTCCTCTTCGCTGAGTGCCTTGCCGCGCAGTGCGAAGGTGCGCTCGATCATCGCCCGCGCGCCGTGGCCGACGAGATGGGTCAGGTCCGCATAGGTAACAGGCTCGACTCCAGCCTGTGTGACTGCGTGGTTGAGGCTGGCGACGAGATCCGGGGCGGTGTCGACAAGCGTACCGTCGAGATCGAAGACGACAATGGGAGGAGACACTGGGGACCTCGCGTTGGCGGAAATCTGGGACACGTCGCGTTGATGCGCCTTCATGCAACGCGCTTGCGGCTTTGTTTCCATGCATGTCGTCGCCCCAAAACCGCTGTGCACGCTTGGGCGACATGCATTGGCTGTTCGGGTAAGCGAAGTGGGCGAGGAATGCAACGGTGCGCATCAGCGCAGGCTGCTCGCGGGAATCCGGCAAAGCGCTCTTATTTTGGCTTTTGTTTGCGGCGACGGGCGTGTAAGTGTCTCAGCGGAAATTGGACAGTGGCTGGCCTGCTTGGCCTCGCCATCTGAGCGATCACGAGGGAGCGAGTGGCGCATGGACGCCCGCCAAATGAAGATCAAGGCCGCAGCCGCAGCGCTTGAATATGTCGAGAATGGCATGCGGCTTGGAATCGGTACCGGTTCAACTGCCGAAGAATTCGTCCGGCTGCTCGCCGAAAAGGTTGCGTCGGGCTTCCAGATCGTGGGGGTGCCGACGTCCGAGCGCACGGCCCGGCTTTGCCTCGAGCTCGGCGTGCCGTTGAAGTCGCTCGACGAACTGCCGGACCTGGATCTGACGATCGACGGTGCCGACGAGCTCGATGGGAAGCTGAGGCTGATCAAAGGCGGTGGCGGCGCGCTGCTGCGTGAGAAAATCGTCGCCAGCGCCTCTGAGCGGATGATCGTCATTGCCGACGAATCGAAGGTTGTCGACGTACTCGGCGCCTTCAAGCTGCCGATCGAGGTAAACCCGTTCGGCCAGGTCGCAACGCGCCTGGCGATAGAGAAGGTGGCGTCCCGGATGGGAATGACGGGCGAAATCGTCGTTCGTGCATCGGGCGACGGCCCCTTCATGACCGACGGGGGACACCTCATACTCGATGCATCTTTTGGCCGTATTCCTGATGCAGATGCGCTCGCGGCAGAGCTGAATGCCATCCCCGGGGTGGTTGAGCACGGGCTGTTTATCGGGATTGCGTCATTGGCGATCATCGCCGGTCCGGAGGGAGCCCGTACCCTGACGGCGTCCTGAGCCGATGCCGCCGCTTCGACGAAGCGTTGCGGACGGCGCAGAAAATAGGATTTCCGCACATGTCTGCCTGGCGGCGGCGATCGGCCGGGCGACAGGTGCCAACACAGGAGCATGGATAACAATGAAGAAACTCACAGGTCTTGCCCGCACTTTCGCAGCTGCCGCCGTTCTCGTTTCGGTTTCGGTTCCGGCGGTTCGCGCCCAGGACGTGACCGAAGATCAGATCAAGACGGCCCGCGCGACCATCGCAGCGCTTGGCGTGACCAACACTTTCGACAACATTCTGCCGCGTCTGGCCGAGCGACTGAAGAATACGCTGATCCAGTCCTCGCCGAACCACCAGGAATTGATCACCGCGACGGTCGACGAGAAGGCGCTCGCTCTTGCAGCGCGGCGTGCGGATCTGGAGCGCGAGGCCGCAACCATTTACGCCAAGACCTTCTCGGTCGAAGAGCTGAACGCGATCACCGAGTTCTACAGCTCGCCGGCCGGCAAGAAGCTGCTGGACAATGGGCCGATCGCTTCCCGCGAATTGCTGAAGGCAGCCGATATCTGGGCCGCCGGCGTTTCGCGCGACCTGACCAATGACGCGACCAAGTCGCTCGATGCGACCATCGGCGCGGCAGCACCTGCAGCCGACGCTGGTACCGCCGCTCCGGCGCAGCAGTAAATTGCCGCAAGGCTGGCGACACATCGACAAAGCCCGGAGCGATCCGGGCTTTTCTTTTTTTGCGTCGCAATACTATATCAGTGGCGAAGGGTGAGGCGGGTCCGTGCCTCCCATCCTCCAATCCGACATTTTTCGACTGATACGATTTTCACTTCAGGAGCTCGCCATGACCGCTTTCGACTATGACCTCTTCGTGATCGGCGGTGGCTCGGGTGGCGTAAGAAGCGGGCGGCTGGCGGCGGCGCTCGGCAAGAAGGTGGCGATCGCCGAGGAGTTTCGTTATGGCGGCACCTGCGTCATCCGCGGCTGCGTGCCGAAGAAGCTCTATGTCTATGCGTCGCAATATTCGGAGCATTTCGAGGATGCGGCGGGATTCGGCTGGACGGTTGGCGAAAGCCGCTTCGACTGGGCGAAGCTGGTCGCGGCCAAGGAACAGGAAATCTCCCGCCTCGAGGGCCTATATCGCAAGGGGCTCGCGAATTCCGGCGCCGAAATCCTCGATACCCGCGCCGAACTCGTAGGCCCCAACACGGTGCGCCTGCTGGCGAGCGGCAAGACCGTCACCGCCGAGCGCATCGTGATCGCAGTCGGCGGGCATCCGAGCCCGCACGATGCGCTTCCGGGGCACGAGCTCTGCATCAGTTCCAACGAGGCCTTCGATCTCGCCGAACTGCCGAAATCGATCCTCATCGCCGGCGGTGGCTATATCGCTATCGAATTCGCCAACATTTTCCACGGCTTGGGCGTCGAGACGACGCTGATTTATCGTGGCAAGGAAATTCTCTCTCGCTTCGATCAGGACCTGAGGCGCGGCCTGCATGCGGCGATGGAAGAGAAGGGCATCCGCATCCTTTGCGAGGACATCATCCAGTCGGTATCGACCGAGCCACAGGGCCGACGCGTCGCCCAGACGATGAAGCATGGCGAACTTGTCGTCGACCAGGTGATGCTCGCCCTGGGGCGCGTGCCAAATACCAGGGGTCTCGGCCTCGAGAACGCCGGCGTCAAGGTCAACGAGCGCGGCGCAATCATCGTCGACGCCTTCTCGCGTACGAGCGCACCGGGCATCTACGCGCTCGGCGACGTGACCGACCGCGTACAGTTGACGCCGGTGGCGATCCACGAGGCCATGTGCTTCATCGAGACGGAATACAAGAACAACCCGACGTCGCCGGATCACGACCTGATCGCGACGGCCGTCTTCTCGCAGCCGGAGATCGGCACGGTCGGAATGACGGAAGAAGATGCGGCGCGCAAGTTCGATGAGCTCGAAGTGTACCGCGCCGAGTTCCGCCCGATGAAGGCGACCCTTTCGGGACGGAAGGAACGGATGATCATGAAGCTTGTGGTCAACGCCGCCGACCGCAAGGTGGTGGGTGCACACATCCTCGGCCACGATGCCGGCGAAATGGCGCAGCTGCTCGGAATTTCGCTGAAGGCCGGTTGCACCAAGGACGACTTCGATCGCACCATGGCCGTACATCCGACGGCCTCCGAGGAACTGGTCACCATGTATCAGCCTTCCTACCGGGTCAGAAAGGGCGAAAGGGTCGCTTGAGCCGGCTTGCAGGCGGCACCCGACCACCGATGTTTTCTGGTAGAATGGCTTTCCAAGCCCCATGTTAACGTTTATAAGCCCGCATCCGCGAAGTCATCGGCTCGGGGGCGGGCGCGACGGCTTGGATCAGGGAAATCCGAATACCGGGCGGCAAGACGGCAGGCGCGACGTGCGCGGGGCTCCCGCGCCAGACAACAGGTGATGAAATGGCACAGACTTGGACTCCGAACAGCTGGCGGCAGAAACCCATTCAGCAGGTGCCGGATTATCCGGACCTCGCAGCGCTTGAGGCAGTGGAAACGCGCCTCGCGAAGTATCCGCCGCTCGTCTTTGCCGGCGAGGCACGGCGTCTGAAGACTGCGCTTGCCAATGTCGCCGAGGGCCGTGGTTTCCTGCTGCAGGGCGGCGACTGCGCGGAGAGCTTCGCCGAGCACGGCGCGGACACGATCCGCGACTTCTTCCGCGCCTTCCTGCAGATGGCCGTCGTCCTGACCTTTGGGGCACAGCAACCGGTCGTAAAAGTCGGCCGCATCGCCGGGCAGTTCGCCAAGCCGCGCTCCTCGGGCGTGGAAAAGCAGGGTGACGTGACGCTGCCGAGCTACCGCGGCGACATCATCAACGGTATCGAGTTCACGGAAGAGGCCCGCGTGCCCAATCCGGAGCGGCAGATCATGGCCTACCGCCAGTCCGCCGCAACGCTGAACCTGCTGCGTGCGTTCGCGATGGGTGGCTACGCCAACCTTGAGAACGTGCATCAGTGGATGCTGGGCTTCGTCAAGGACAGCCCGCAGGCCGAGCGCTACCGCAAGCTCGCCGACCGGATCTCCGAGACCATGGATTTCATGAAGGCGATCGGCATCACTTCGGAAAACCACCCGAGCCTGCGCGAGACCGATTTCTTCACCAGCCACGAGGCGCTGCTGCTCGGCTACGAGCAGGCGCTCACCCGCGTCGACTCGACCTCCGGTGACTGGTATGCGACCTCGGGCCACATGATCTGGATCGGCGACCGCACGCGTCAGCCCGACCATGCGCATGTCGAATATTGCCGCGGCATCAAGAACCCGCTTGGCCTGAAGTGCGGCCCGTCACTGACCGCCGACGGCCTGCTGGAACTGGTCGACCTCCTTAACCCGGCAAACGAGGCAGGCCGCCTGACGCTGATCTGCCGTTTCGGTCACGACAAGGTCGCCGAGCATCTGCCGCGCCTCATCCGGGCGGTCGAGCGCGAGGGCAAGAAGGTCGTGTGGTCGTGCGATCCGATGCACGGCAACACGATCACGCTCAACAATTACAAGACCCGACCCTTCGAACGGATCCTGTCGGAAGTAGAAAGCTTCTTCCAGATTCACCGCGCGGAAGGCACGCACCCGGGCGGCATCCACATCGAGATGACCGGCAACGATGTCACCGAATGCACCGGCGGTGCCCGCGCGCTGTCCGGCGACGATCTTGCCGACCGCTACCACACGCACTGCGATCCGCGCCTGAATGCGGATCAGGCGCTCGAACTTGCCTTCCTGCTTGCCGAGCGCATGAAGGGCGGCCGCGACGAGAAGAAAATGGTCGTCAACGGCTGATCGGAGAAAGAGAAGGCCCGCTGCATGTTTCCTTAGATCGTAGCCGAATTAAGGATAAAAGCATGCAGCATTCAAAGTGCTTCAGCGTCCCTTGCGCGTCTGATCAGACGCGCGCGCTGTAGTTCAAATTTTCTGAACGATCGGCGTGTCATCTGAATTTGACAGGGCCGGGCCAGCCGATAAAGCTGGCCCGGCTTTTTTGTTCGAGCGTGAATTTGAAGAAGGGGGAGGAGAAGAATGGACATTCATGAGGGCGGCTGCCTTTGCGGCGCTGTGCGATTCAAGACGCGCGGCAAGCTCAGGGAGGTCATCTTCTGCCATTGCTCGCAGTGCCGGAAACAAACGGGCCTCTATTACGCCGCCACGAATGTGCAGAACAACGATATCGATGTCGAAGGCGCGGACAATGTCACCTGGTATCGTTCGAGCCCGGAGGCACAGCGCGGCTTCTGCCGGTTCTGTGGATCGGCACTTTTCTGGAGGGCCGACGCGCTCGACTACACGTCAATTCTTGCGGGCACCTTCGAGGAGCCGACGCGGCTTGAACCCGGCTATCATATCTATTGTGCCGACAAGGGCGATTACTACGATATCGACGACGAACTGCCGAGGTTTGACCAGGGCCGCGCGTGACGACGATCCGGCGCCGCGTCTCGTCAGACGCGCAAAAGACGCTGTAGCACTTTGAACTGCTGCATGTTTTTATCTTTAAATCGGCTACGATTTAAAGAGGCATGCAGTTGCCTATTGTCCCGGCGTCGTCGCTGCCCGATCGAAAGCGCCGGCCAGGGCTTCGAACTTCACGGCCTGCCAGAAGGCATATTCCTCGACCAGCCGTTCGCTTAGCCAGAATTGGCCACGCGTCCCATCATCGGGCCTACCGATAAGGCCGGACTTTTCCGCGTTCGAAAACAGGCGGCGGACATGGGTGTTCGATATAGCGTAGTGCTCTGCGAGTGCCGCCAGGTTGACGTTGATCCATACTCTTCCGTTCTCCGGAATAAGGCTTGACGGGCGCGCCATCAGGTCGTCGAGCAGTATTCCGCCAGACCCCGACCAGACGAACACGGCGACGCCTTGTGGAGGCTGCGTCCACTTGCTGTCAGCGAGGAGGCGCCGTGCGGCAATCGGCTGAGCGCGTTCGAAAATGGCGATGTCGGCCTCAATGCGCTCGACTCTGGTTCCGCCGTCCAGGAGGTCGAGCGTTCTCATCTGGCTTTTGAACCAGAGCTGCATCGCATGTTGGCTGACCTCCGTCGGCTCAAGCGGGCGCGTCCTCCTGGTTCGGCCGCCGCTGGCCGGTCGGAGCAGCTTATAGGCGAGCAATTCGGCAAGAAACGCAGTCGCAGTATTCCGACTCGCCCCGCCGGATTCGCGCATCAGTTTCAGCAAGCGCGCCGCCGTAACGCCCGAGTCGGGATCGCTGCGGTCGCGTTCAAGGTGGAGGGCATAGGCCGCGTGCGTGAGTATCCACTTCTGGTGGGCCGCCACCATGCGTGCGACACGCGGGAAGAGATCGTTCAGCGAGATGAGGTTGCGCGCGCCCACCTGCAAGGCAGGCCGGAACTCCGGATTTCGCAGCAAGGCCTCCACCGTGAAACCCGGTGGGCTCTTTTGCTCAACGCTTCCCTTTCCCGCAACCCGCTGCATCTGCGCGCATGTCCCCAATGGCGCTGCAACGGAACACGGCAATCGACGCGTGTTCCGGGCAACACACAGCCTTGCTCTGACAATTCAATAGCATTTCAACCTTGCGCCTAACGCGCAAGTTGATTGTTTGTTTCAGGCGAAGATCCACGCCACGAACACCGCAGCGGCGGATATTTACACTAAGCTGGCGGAGAGCTCGTCATGTTCTCGTAGTCCCGCTCTATCGCGGGCCGCTTGCAGGGCAACTGTATTAGCACTCCAGATTGGAGCACGCAGCGGTCCTGAACAGTAACGGTCGCTGCATCTCTATACCCTGCATTTTGCAGGGTGCGCCTCAAAGGTTAATTTTTTCATACTCCAATAAGTTGCGAAGCTTCACCGCATCGTACGCCGCTTCATTTTCGCGTTGAATTGGAGAGGACGCGGGTATGTGCCCCAGCTCAGTTGCGGCGCGGAGGCCTGCTGAACGGCGACGGTCGGGGTGGCGCCCCGACCGTCGGGATTCAGGAACCGGCGGGGAAAAGCTCGGCGTGGGACTTGAAGAAGCGTTCCGTGCTGTACCGCTTGCCGAACATGATGTCATGCTGGAGGAAGCGGTAATCGCGTAGCGATGCGGGTACTTTCGGCTGCCGCGACCACTCCGCAACGTCCTTGCCGTTCTTGCGGACCAGCATATAGCGGTCGACAACGCGGTACTGGTCGTAAACCTTGCCCAGGAAGCCGGTGTAATACGGGTGCTCGTAACCGGCCTGCTTCAGGATCTGATAGGAAAGGAAGGCCGGGCTGATCGTCCCGACGTTTTTCTTCGGGCCGGTCTTATTCGACCAGATGACGAGCGGTGTTTCATGCTGCGCCTTCATCTGTTCCTTCGAGCCCCTGCGGGATGCTGTCACGTCGTTCATGTATCCGGTGTTGGTGTAGACCGTGTTGAGCGGCGGCAGGTGATCGCCGAAGAGCACGATGATCGTCTCGCGATCGCGTTTCTTCGCCCAGTCCATCAGCATCTTCAGGCTGTCGTCCGCTTCCTTGATGCCCTGGGCATAGGTCGCGAGCACCTGGCGGTCGCCTTCCGGGAGGTTGCCCTCGACCTTGATCGTGTTCTTCGCGTAGCGGTTCGGTTCGTAGGGTCCATGGCCCTGCAGCGTCACCGTGAAGAAGAAGAAGGGGTCTTCCATGGCATCCGCCTGGCGGATGATTTCCTTGGTCAGCGATTCGTCCGAGGCGAAGATCCCGCGCTTCTGCATCGCCGGCAAGTTCTCTTCCGAGCGGAACGCGTCGAAGCCGAAGGCCTTATAGACGGCGTTCCGGTTCCAGAACCAGCCCTGGAAGGGATGGATGGCGCGCGCGACATAACCTTCGCTGCGGAAGAACGTTGCAAGCGAGGGGATCGGATTGCGGATGTATTGCTGATAAGGAATGCTGCCATAGGGCAGGAACGCATTCGAAAAGCCGGTCAGCGCCTCGAATTCGACATTGGCGGTCATGCCGCCGAATTCCGGCGAGAGGACGTTGCCCACCTGCAGTTCACGGACCGTCGGCATCGGATCGGGCGAAAGCTTCACGTTCGGCAGGCGAGTCGGATCCCAGAAGGATTCGCTCATGACCACGATCACGTCCGGCTTGCCGCGATGCGTCGTTCCGGCAGGCAGTGGCTTCACCGGAATGCGGTCGATCGCATCGGCCATGTAGCCCGCCGGCGCGTTGACATTGGCCATCGGCAAGTTGATCGCGAAGGCGAGGGCAAATCCGTTGTGACGATAGTTCTCGGTCTGGTCCCACATGATCGGAATCACCCGCAAGCGGTCGCGGATCCACGAGAACTGGTTGTAGTCCATGATGTGCCAGAAGGCGACGAGCAGCGGCAGGGCAAAGCCGACGCGAACGAGACGCTCCCTGCGCGTCAGCTTGGGAAAGTTCCGCCAGGCATAACGCAGGAGCAGGCCGATGGTGGCGATCATGGCGATCAGTCCGACCACGACCGCGACGGCGGTCCACGGGCGGTCCTTCACAAGGACGGGCATCAATTCCATGATCTGCCGGCCGAAAAGGAAATCGGTCGGATAAAGCGGATCGGAAAGGAAGACCTGCTTCTGCTCGCTGATGAAGGCCGGCAGAATGGCGAGCGGCACGACAAGCAGGGCCGCCTTGTGCTCGCGGCCAAAGAGTGCGTCGACAGCAAGCAGAATCAGGAAGAAAACAGCGATCGTCGTCCAGGCCGGACGCATGGGGTCGATGAAATAGGCAACGGTTTCGGCGAGGGACTGGCGCACGATGAGTTCGATCGCGAAAACAAGAGCGGCAGCCATAAAAAGAGAGAAGAACGCGCTGCGCGTGCCAGCCAGCGCCTTGGCGTTTCTGACGGAAGACCCAGACCTATCGATAAAGGTCTGGGAGCGTCTCGCGGCGGCGGAATCGATACTGGCCAACGGCGTCTCCAATTTCATAAATCTGTCGTCCCACTGTCATACGACTGTCATCTTGAACAGGGGATGAATGGCTAAACCAGCTTGGATGGCCGCAAGTTCCACGCGCGCAAAAAGATCGTTGCCGCGCCGTGTAAGGGGCGGGAAATGCAGAATTTTCGGAATTTTTGAGTTGATCGCGATTGGCTGTGGGTTTTTTGTCGCGGTATGCGGTAAGAACAGGGCGTACGTCAGAAGTTTTCGCTGAGAAAAGACCCACAGGCCCCGCTCATGACTGCACCGAACGCCGCTCCCTCAACGCTACGGATTGCCGTGGCCCAGCTCAATCCGACCGTCGGCGACGTCGCCGGCAATCTGGCGAAGGCACGCGAGGCGCGCGCGGACGCGGCGCGCCAGGGCGCCGATTTGCTCCTGTTCACCGAACTCTTCATTTCCGGTTACCCGCCGGAAGACCTCGTTCTGAAACCGGCATTTCTGAAGGCCTGCCTGCAGGCGGTCGAACGGTTCGCCGCCGATACGGCTGATGGAGGCCCGGGCGTGGTCATCGGCTTTCCCCGTCAGGCAGGAGCGCTCCGTCACAATTCAATTGCGGTCCTGGACGGAGGCAAGATCATCGCGATCCGCGATAAGGTGGACCTGCCGAACTACGGCGAGTTCGACGAGAAGCGGGTGTTCGACGCCGGTGCAATGCCCGGGCCCGTCAACTTCCGCGGCGTGCGCATTGGCATACCGATCTGCGAGGACATCTGGGGCGAGCTCGGCGTCTGCGAAACACTCAAGGAAAGCGGCGCCGAAATCCTGCTTTCGCCGAACGGTTCGCCCTATTACCGCGGCAAGGTCGATGTCCGCCATCAGGTCGTCCTGAAGCAGGTGATCGAGACGGACCTGCCGATGATCTATGCGAACCAGCTTGGCGGTCAGGACGAGCTGGTGTTCGACGGCGCGAGCTTCGCCTTCAACGCGGACAAGTCTCTCGCCTTCCAGATGAGCCAATTCGAGGAAGCGGTCGCAATCTCCGAATGGAGGCGAGGCGAAGAGGGTTGGACCGCGGAGAACGGGCTCAATTCGCGGATACCAGAGAGCGACGAGGCGGACTATCGCGCCTGCATGCTGGGGCTCAGGGACTACGTCAACAAGAACGGCTTCAAGAATGTCGTGCTCGGCCTTTCGGGCGGCATCGATTCGGCGATTTGCGCGGCGCTCGCCGTCGATGCGCTAGGCGAGGAGCGGGTGCGCACCGTGATGTTGCCGTATCGATACACGTCGCAAGAATCGCTGAAGGATGCCGAGGCCTGTGCCAAGGCGCTCGGTTGCCGCTACGACACCGTTGCGATCGAAGAGCCCGTCGAGGGCTTCCTCAACGCGCTCTCCGATGCGTTCGAGGGCACCGAGTCCGGCATCACCGAGGAGAACCTCCAGAGCCGCACGCGCGGGACGATCCTGATGGCGATCTCCAACAAGTTCGGCTCGATGGTGGCGACGACCGGCAACAAGTCCGAGATGTCGGTCGGCTACGCCACGCTTTACGGCGACATGAACGGCGGCTTCAACCCGATCAAGGATCTCTACAAGATGCAGGTCTACGCGCTGTCGCGCTGGCGCAACGGCGTCGTGCCGCCGGGGGCACTCGGGCCTTCGGGCGAAGTCATTCCGCAGAACATCATCGACAAGGCGCCGTCAGCCGAACTCCGGCCGAACCAGACCGACCAGGATTCGTTGCCGCCCTATCCGGTGCTCGACGACATTCTCGAATGCCTGGTGGAAAAGGAGATGAGCACGGAGGAAATCGTCGCGCGCGGACATGACGAACCGACCGTGCATCGCGTCGAACATCTGCTTTACATCGCCGAATACAAGCGCCGGCAGTCAGCCCCAGGCGTGAAGATCACCAAGAAGAACTTCGGTCGCGACCGGCGCTATCCGATTACCAATCGCTTCCGTGACAGGGGGTAGTGATGCGCAGCTCGGTGGAGATCTTCGACATCGGCAGCGGCGAGACGCGCATCGTCTGGCAGACGGAGCGTCTGATCGAGGCGCCCAACTGGTCGCCGGATGGGCGCCATCTGGTCATCAACGGCGACGGCCGGCTTTATCGTCTTGCGCTCGACGGTTCCGAACCGGTTGAGATCGACACCGGCTTTGCCCGCCAGTGCAACAACGACCACGGCATTTCCCCGGATGGCCGAGTGCTCGTCATCAGCGACAAGAGCGAATTCGGCAAGTCCGCGATCTACGTCCTGCCGATCGGGGGTGGAGTGCCCCGTTTGGTGACGCCGAATCTGCCGTCCTACTGGCACGGCTGGTCGCCGGACGGGCGGACGCTTGCTTATTGCGGTATCCGCGATCAGGTCTTCGACATCTACACGATCCCCGCCGAAGGCGGCGAGGAGCGCCGCCTGACCCACGGCGAAGGGCGCAATGACGGGCCGGACTGGTCGCCGGACGGACATTGGATCTATTTCAATTCGAGCCGCACCGGCCCCATGCAGATCTGGCGGATTCGCCCCGACGGAAGCGACGTGCAACGCATTACCGACAGCCCTTATGGCGACTGGTTTCCGCACCCGTCGCCCGATGGCCGGCACCTGCTGGTGCTCTCTTACGATGGCGACGTCTTCGATCACCCGCGCGACCTCGACGTCAGGCTTCGCCTTATGGACCCGGAGGGCGGCAATGCGCGCGTGCTGTTCGAGCTCTTCGGCGGGCAGGGGACGATGAATGTCCCGAACTGGTCGCCGACGGGCGAGGCATTTGCATTCGTGCGATATCAGCCGGAGTAATTGCGTCGCGTGGGCGACGTATCGGGGATGCTGGACAGGGCAGTGCACGCATGATAGCGGTTGCCTTGTTCGCAGGGCGCATCCGATCCGCGGGAAGGGCGAAGCCCACCTGTCTACCTACGCAAAGTTGCCACACCTCTTTTCAGTCTGTGGGCGCGGATACCGGACGTGAATGAAAGGAGGTCTTTCATGATCACCCGCGATCTTTCCGCGAACGCCAATCTCGAAACCATCCCGTAAGCAGGCGAAGGCCCTTCTGAAGGCGCTCAAGGCGGGCGATCCCGCTGCTTTTGCGCGAGCGAAGCCGTATTTCAACAATCCCGCCGCTATCGGCCTGCAGGAAGTGCAACTCGTGCTCGCCCGGGAGTTCGGCTTTTCAAGCTGGACCAGAATGAAGTCCCATATCGAAAGCGGCCGGGCGGGCGAGGCATCGCGGGAGCAGATTGCCAATCGCTTTCTCTCGCTTGCGACGGTTTCCTATTTTGCCGATGTCCCTGCGGATCCAAAGCGCTTCGCACAGGCTTTGGACCTGCTCGAGGCGCATCCCGAGATCGCCGGGGAAAGTATTCATGTCGCCTCGGCGCTCGGCGATGCGCAGGCAATAGACGAATGGATCGTCCGAGACCCGAGACTGGTCGAGGCGAGGGGCGGCCCCTTCGATTGGGAACCCTTGCTCTATGCCGCTTATGCCCGTGTTCCCGGCCGCTCGACATTGGCGGCGGGCCGCCGGCTGATTGCGCGCGGCGCAAACTCCAACGCGTTCTGGCTCGACGGAGGCCAATATCGTTTCACCGCGTTGACGGGGGTCTTTGGTGAGGGCGAGGCCGGTAAGGAGCGTCAGCCGGAGCATCCGGATTGCCTCGCCTTTGCCCAGCTTCTCCTCGATGCCGGCGCCGACCCGAATGACAGTCAGGCGCTCTACAACCGGATGTTCGAACCGGACAATTCCTGCCTCGAAATGCTGTTGCAATATGCCTTGCATTCCAACCATCGCAACAATTGGCTCGTGCGTGAGGATGGCCGCCTCGTCGAAAACAGCAAGACTGTATTCGACTATCAGCTTGCCTGGGCGCTTCAAAGGAGGATGCCGGAACGCGTTCGCCTCCTAATGCAGCATGGAGCGGATGTGAACCGCGCGGTCGGCGGGCGGAGCCCGTACCAGTGGGCAAAGCTCGGCGGTGACGATACGCTTGCGGATTACCTCACCAACCATGGCGCACGCCGCGTCGAACTCTCGGACGTGGATCGCCTGGTCCGCGCCATTGGCGACGAGCATGGCGAGACGGCAAGCGCACTGGTCGATGCCGATCCGGGTCTGGTCGCCCGGGTTGAAGCAGCGCACCCGGCTTTGATGCATGAAGCGGCGGGAGAAGACCGACGGGCACAGGTACGACTGGTGCTGGCGCTTGGTTTCGACGTCAACCGCATCACCTCGCGCACGCCGCTGCATGAGGCCGCGTTGCACGGCCATATCGACATGGCGAGATTATTGATCGAAGAGGGCGCTGATCCGACGATCCGCGATCCCTACCACCATGCGCCGGCGATCGGCTGGGCGCAGTATAATGGCAAGGACGAGATGGTCCGATTCCTGACCGAGCAACCGCTGGACCTGTTTGCGGCCATTGTCTTCGGCGGGCTCGACCGCATCGCATCGTTGCTCGATGAGCGGCCGGAGCAACTCGATGTCGCCTTTGGCGATTTTCGCGGTCGCGGCAAGCCCGACACGCAGTACGATTGGATGACGCCACTCGCTTTTGCTGTCGTCAACGGTCGCAGGGACGTGGCCGAGTTTCTGGTCCAGAATGGCGCAAACGTGAAGCTCCGCGGTCCGGGTGGGCGCTCCATCCGCGAACTCGCGCGCGAGACGGGAGACAGCGATCTCATTCAGTTCGTGAGCGAGGCAGCATCGGCACAGCACCGAACATGGGCCGATCGCGAATCGACACCGCCGGCCGGTCCCGGCGGTGTTACGCATTTCAGCATCAGCTGCGATTCGGGGAATTTTGCAGTGGCCCGGCAGATTGTAGCGTGTGATCACCTCGACCGCGAAAACGCGGCGGCTTCAGGCGTCTTGACGACGACACTGTAGCACTTTGAATTGCTGCATGTTTCTATCCTCAAGTCGGCTACGATTTAAGGAAGCATGCAGTAGGAGGAGACCCGATGAAGACCGGCAATACGGCGAGGAGGCGCGTCGAATGCGTATGGCTGACGGAGGAATCCTGCAGCATCGAGGCTTTCCGCGCCGAGGTCGAGCGCCGCACCAATCCGGCCGACTATCCGCATGCGGCCGATTGCCAGAAGAACGTCCTGATCTACGACAGCGCCAGCCTTGTTGCCGATTGCAGGACGGATGACGGCCGGCGCGCGGCTCTGGCGGAGATTTGCGAGGTTCTTGCCGAAGGACCGGGCGTTGCCGTCTTCAAGCGCGCCTTCGCCGACGCGAGCGTTATAGACGAGGCAAGCCGCATCTTCGACGAGATCATCGAGGAGCAACACCGCACCAACAGTGGCGGCGGCGACCATTTCGCCAAGCCCGGCGCCAACGACCGCATCTGGAATTCACTGGAGAAGCATTGTCTGCGCTCTCCTGATAATTTCGCGGCCTACTATGGCAACTCGGTTGTCGCGCTCGTCAGCGAATCCTGGCTCGGGCCGAATTACCAGATGACGGCACAGGTCAACCGCGTCAATCCGGGCGGAGCGGCGCAGTCGGCGCATCGGGACTACCACCTCGGCTTCCAGACGTCGGAGCTCATCGAGCAATATCCGGCACATGTGCACAAGCTCTCTCCCGTCCTGACGCTGCAAGGCGCCGTTGCCCATTGCGACATGCCGCTCGAAAGCGGGCCGACCTTGTTCCTGCCCTACAGCCAGAGCTATGTGCCCGGCTATCTCGCGCTGAAAAAGCCGGAGTTCAGAGCATACTTCGACGAGAACCACGTCCAGCTTCCGCTTGAAAAGGGCGATGCGGTGTTTTTCAATCCGGCGCTCTTCCATGCGGCCGGGACCAACCGCTCGGTGCACATCAAGCGTGTCGCCAATCTCCTCCAGGTCTCCTCCGCCTTCGGACGCGCGATGGAAACGGTCGATCGCGTGCGAATGTCCGCCGTCCTCTATCCGGTCCTGAGAGCCTTTGCTAAGGACGGAACGCTCTCGGCCGGCGAGATTGCCAACGCGATTGCTTCCTGCGCCGAAGGCTATTCGTTCCCGACCAATCTCGATCGCGACCCGCCGCTGGGCGGCCTGGCGCCGAAAACGCAGGCACAGCTGATGTATGAAGCGCTTGCATCGGATTCGGAGACGGAGACCTTCGTGGAGGCACTGGCCGCGCAAGCCGAGAAAAAGAGAAGCTGAGGAACGCAACCGAGCGATGTTCCCGACGCTTCGAGTGCGGGAACTTGGAAACGCAACAGTCCTAGGAGGAGATTCATGAGCACGGATTATGGCCGTCTCGACGGCAAGATTGCGATCGTTACCGGCGGCACGCAAGGGCTCGGTGCGACGATCGCCGCGCTTTTTGCCGAGCGCGGTGCAACCGGTATCGTCATCTGCGGGCGCAATGCTCCCAAAGGAACGGCAAAAGCAGCCGAGATCAGCAAGACGACCGGTACCAAGGTGGTCTACGTGGCGGCCGATCTCGAGCGGGTCGAGGATGCCCGCGAGGTTGTCGCGGCTTGCGACAGGGAGTTCGGTCGGGTGGACGCATTGGTCAATGCCGCTGCCATTACCGACCGTGGCACGATCCTCGACACCAAGCCGGAACTCTTCGACCGCATGTTTGCGGTCAACGTCCGCGCGCCCTTCTTCCTCATGCAGGAAACGGTGAAGGTGATGCGGCGCGAGAAGATCGAGGGCACAATCGTCAATATCGGGTCGATGTCGGCCAAGGCGGGCCAGCCCTTCATCGCCGCTTATTGTGCGTCGAAAGGCGCGCTGGAGACCCTGACCAAGAACACGGCCTACGCGCTTCTGCGCAACCGCATCCGTGTCAACGGCCTTAACATCGGCTGGATGGCATCGGAGGGAGAGGATCGCATCCAGCGCGAATTCCATGACGCACCCTCGGACTGGCTGGAGAAGGTTGCAGCGAACCAGCCTTTCGGCCGCCTTGTCGATCCGGTCGAGGTCGCGCGTGCCTGCGCCTATCTCTCCTCGGCGGAATCCGGCCTGATGACCGGTTCGGTGATCTGCTTCGACCAATCGATCTGGGGCGCCTACGACGGCTCTCCCCATCCGGCGGCGCCGCTCTGACGCAAACTCGACATGCGGCGCGAGGTCCCCGGGTAAGGCGAGCCGTTCGGCTCGGCTTGCCTTTCGCCGGCGGCTGTGCCCATATGCGGTCGTCAGGTGCCCGCCACGGCGGGAGAATCGGGAATCCGGTGCAAGCCCGGAACGTGCCCAACGCTGTGATGGGGACGGTCGCGCGAAGATAGGTCCTGAATTTTTCTCAGGATATTGCCACTGAATCTTGAAGTGATTTGGGAAGGCGGCGCGGCTGGATGATCCAGAGTCAGAAGACCGGCCTGGCAAGATAGACCGGCCCCGCGCGGACGGCGGGAGGTTGTGCATTGTTGGGGATCGAACGATGCTGCCTGACCTGAGCGGCTGCCTGACGGCGGCCGGAGCCTTTTCGCCGGACGAGCGTGCCGCCGTCTACCGCGCCATTGAAACACGCCGCGACGTACGCGACGAATTCCTTCCCGATCCGCTGCCGGACGAACTCATTGCCCGTCTGCTTGGTGCCGCCCACCAGGCGCCGTCGGTCGGTTTCATGCAGCCTTGGAATTTCGTGCTCGTCCGCCAGAAGGAGACGCGAGAGCAGGTCTGGAAGGCGTTCGTGCGCGCCAACAAGGAAGCCGCGCTGATGTTTTCCGGCGAGAGACAGGCGCAATACCGCTCGCTGAAACTTGAAGGCATTCGCAAGGCACCGCTCAGCATTTGCGTCACCTGCGATCGCACGCGCGGTGGAGCGGTGGTGCTCGGACGGACGCACAATCCGCAGATGGACGTCTATTCGACCGTGTGCGCGGTTCAGAACTTGTGGCTCGCCGCGCGCGCGGAAGGTGTCGGCGTCGGCTGGGTCAGTATTTTCCACGAGCCGGAGATCAAGTCGATCCTTGGCATACCTAACCACATCGAAATCATAGCGTGGCTTTGCCTCGGATTTGTCGACCGGCTCTATCAGCAGCCGGAACTCGCGGTTAAAGGATGGCGTCAGCGCCTGCCGCTCGAGGACCTTGTCTTCGAGGAAGCGTGGGGCACACCAAAACCGAACAGACCCTGAATTCAATACGATAAACGCAATATCTGAACCGCTTTGAGAGCATGGGGTGGCGGATTGGTCGGTCGAGTCGCCGCGGCACCGGTCAATTGCCCTGGATCGGCTGGTAACCCGGACCGAGCGGATTCTTCAGATCAATCGCGCTTTTCTCTTGCGGCAGGAATGTTGGGCCCACGACACGGACCTTACTGTTCGCCGGGTCGTAGGGCCTCTCCCGCACGGGCTTTGCTTGCGCTGATTCCGCAGCCGGCTGCCGGTCGCCATTGATCATGATGACAGACGGCTCGCTCCCGGCCGTCGCCTTGTCGGCATTTTGTGTAGCCGCTCCATTCGGAATCCGGCAGCCGCAGACCCCAGGCGCACCGACGCCACGCGCCCGGTAGGCAAATGCCGTTGGCAGCTCGGTATAAGGCCTTCCGGTCGAGGCGGAAACCATCTGGTCGGTCTCTTCCGTCTCGAGGACATGGTAATAGAGTTCCGTCTGCGCACCAGGGCAGCGTGCCTCGCAAAGCTCGGCATCACGGGCAAAGTCGGATGGCGTCGCATTTGACGAGATCGGGAAAAAGGCCCCGTCGCAGGTGCGCACGCACATTGTCCTAAGGCTGCCAATCGGTTCCTCGTGAAGCAGCGGAAAATCCTGCATGTCGCTGTCGTCACTCAGCAGCGGATAATCCTCGCCATCCGGCGGAAGATCCCTGAGGATGTTGCGATGGATCTCGGGTTCGTCGACTGCCGCGCTGGCGAACTCGTCCTGCTCCTCGATTGGATCCGGAGCGTCGCTGGCCTCGTCATGGCAGCCGTTCAATTCCAGCGCCGCGAGAATGCGCCGACGGGTGCCGCCGGTGTCGCCCGATATCAACGAGCGGCGATGCGCCTTGAGCCTTTGAAGGTTGACCTCCATGCTGGCGATGGTCTCATCGAGCGCCGCGCATGCATCGTCGTTGTCGCCACCAATGACGACGACGCTGCCGGTGCTGCATTCCATCCGGCGTCGCTCGTTCTTGGCCCGGCGGAGCTCGATGTTCTGGCGGGAGACGGCGCCCGTGAAATCGCGCAGATTGGCGGTCGGGCTCACGACCGCGGAAAGGTCAGTCAGGCGTGCATTCAGACGTTCGCAAACGGTCGAGGCCGACGCCACGTCAGGCATCGCCAACAGCATCGGAAGCAGGGCGACCGCCGCATGTTTCAAGTTCCAGGATACGACACTCCGGGACACTGGCTCTCGTCTCTTCCTGCAATCGCGCGCGAACGTCATTCAAGGATATCCGCGCCGCCAACTCCTGTTTCCCATATCATAAGACGCTGTCATAACAGCGCAACGTCAAGGGAGAGTTTGCGTTAACAAGCCAACCGCAGCAAGAGAGAAGAAGCCGGACCGCAACAGCGGTCCGGCGAAGCCGATCAGGCGGCCCGTGCTGTTTCGAGCGACATCGGGCGCTCGAGCACGGTGCCCTCGATCGCGGCGACCTGCTTCATCGTTTCGAGCAGTTCCCGCGTCACTTCCCACGCCACTGCCACGGCGTAGACGGAGCCGATGCGGTGCGGGTCGGCGATGCGTTCCCCGGGGCAACCCATCCGACGGAACATTCTTTCCAGGAAGACGTCGGTAACCGTGACGATGTGGCTGATGCCCGAGGCAAGGCCCAGTTCACCCACACCACACATGAGTTCCGCGGCCGCGACCGTTACCTGGTTCGATGCGCGATCCTGCGAAATGTCCGGATCGATGCAGAACCGGCTCGATTCCCAGACGGAGGCGCTGCGGATCTCAGGGTTGTCGCCGAGCAGGATCGGAAACGTATCGTCCAGCATGTTCGGTCCGAGGGTCGGCAGGAGCCGCAGCGATCCGCGTAATTTTCCGGTATCCGGCGAGTACGACATTACATAGAGCGGGTTCGCCTTGTCGTAGTGGTCGATTTCCCACTCGCCGTCCGTCTTCACGTCCCACTTCAGGAAGTCGTGGAACACGCGCTTGCGCAGCCGGAACATTTCGTCGATGGCCTGCGGGTGCCGTCCGCGAGCGTTACCGTTCACAATCCTGATCATCTTTCGCTCCATCGTTATTGCGCGATATGGGGCGATGCTGTCAGGCTCAAATGACAGATGTAACTGTCGGTAGTGACAGTTCAAAAGCCGATTTTTTCCTACTAAATTTGCGGGGCTTTTGTCGGAGGGGCGACGGTAATGGTTAATTTGACCCGTCAGATGGTGGGGATCAGAGCGTGACGAACCGCCTGCGCCACGGCTTGCGTATTGGAGACGACATTCAACTTGCGGCGCGCATTGGTCATGAAGAAGCGGACCGTGCGCTCGGAAATGCCGAGGATCGTGGCGATTTCCCAGTAACTCTTGCCGGCCGCCGACCAGGTCAGCACCTCGGTTTCGCGGCCTGTCAGCCTCATGTCGCGCTCATCGATCGCGCCGGCCGTGGCCGCATGTTCCAACATCGATGCGTGGAAGAGATTGGCGGCCAGCTGGAAGTCGCGCAAATGGCAACGCCGGTAGATGGACCATTCCGCAGGCGACATGTTGGCGTTGATGGCGAGAAGCGCCATGCGTCCGGCAGGTGACGGCAGCGGCAGCGCAACGCCTTCTGTCGAAAGCCCGATCTCCTCCGCTGCATGAAAGAGCGGTTCGCACTCCGGAAAGCGTCGGCGGGCGGTCGTCCACTCGACAGGTCTCACGCCACCGAGCGCAAGCCGCAGGATGGGGTCGATGCGGTGGAGAGCTCTCGCGCGATAGATCTCGGCTGCATAGGCGCCGAACGTATGGTGCAAACGGCAGACCTTCAGGCCGTCGGCAAGGGGCTCCGCTTCCAGGTATAGCAGATGTGCGATCTTGAAAGTGCGGCGCATCAACGCGAAGAATTGCTCGGGTTCAGCGCAGCCCCCGTACTCCACAATGTCCAATAGATCGAGGACAGCCTGTTGATCCGTCATGCCCAACACCGAGTCTTGCCCCTAGATAAGCATGGTAATGGGGGCATGCTTTGTCTAGTGCAATATTTCGTAAACGCTGCAAACTATTGCCCTTTCTAAATTCATGGTTGAATTTTGATCGGGGTAAACGTCGGGCCCTGCGGGTCGGCGGCCCGACATGTGTCAATCCGTTACACCGGATGGCTTGCCTCCACGACGGCAAGAGCAGCCATGTTGACAACGCCGCGCGATGTGACCGACGGCGAAAGAATGTGTGCGGGCAGGGCGGAGCCCAGAAGGATCGGCCCGACATGGAGGCTGTCCGTCATGGTCTTGACCACACCGAGCGTAATGTTGGCTGCATCCAGATTGGGGAATACCAGCAGGTTGGCTTCGCCGTTCAGGGCGCTGTCCGGCATCACACGCTGACGCAGGATTTCGGAGATCGCCGAGTCGCCGTGCATTTCACCGTCGACTTCGAGGTCGGGGGCAAGGTCACGCACGAGTTGCAGCGCCGCGCGCATTTTCGAAGCGCTTTCGGAGTCGCGCGAACCGAAATTCGAATGCGACACGAGTGCCGCACGCGGCGTGATGCCGAAGCGGCGGATTTCTCCGGCCGCCATCACGGTCGTCTGCGCAATCTCCTCGGCGCTCGGATTGTAGCTCACATAGGTGTCGGTGAAGAAGGTCGCACCGCGCTGCGAGATGAGCAGGCTCAGCGCCGAGAAATCGAGAACGCCTGCACGCTTGCCGATGATCTGCGAAACATCGCGCAGGTGCTTGCTGTAGCGTCCTTCGACGCCGCAGATCAGCGCATCCGCTTCGCCGCGCTTGACCGCAAGAGCGCCGATCACCGTCGTGTTCGTGCGCACGATGGTACGCGCCGCTTCAGGAATGACGCCGCGGCGGCCGACGAGCGCGAAATAGTCGTCGACGTAGTCGCGGTAGCGCGGGTCGCCTTCAGGATTCACGACCTCGAAATCCACATCCGGGCGGATCCGGAGACCATAGCGCCGCAGACGCGTCTCGATGATCTGAGGGCGGCCGATCAGGATGGGATTGGCGGTGCCTTCCTCCAGCAGCACCTGAGCGGCGCGCAGCACCCGTTCGTCTTCTCCTTCAGCAAAGATGACGCGATTCTTTGCGGCGTTCTTGGCTGCCGCGAAGACCGGCTTCATGATGAAGCCAGAACGGAAGACGAAGCGGTTCAGCTTATCGAGATAGGCGTCGAAATCCTGAATGGGACGGTTCGCGACGCCACTTTCGGCCGCCGCCTTCGCCACGGCCGGAGCGATGCGGAGGATCAGCCGCTGGTCGAACGGCGAGGGGATGAGGTAGTCGGGCCCGAAGACCGGCGTTTCGCCCGAGTAGGCGCGGGCGGCGACATCCGACGGCTCCTCGCGCGCAAGTCCGGCAATTGCCCGCACCGCCGCCATCTTCATTTCTTCGTTGATCGTGCGTGCGCCGCAATCCAGCGCGCCACGGAAGATGTGCGGGAAGCAGAGAACGTTGTTGACCTGGTTCGGGAAATCGGATCGTCCAGTGCAGATCATGGCGTCGGGGCGCGCCGCGCGGGCAACCTCCGGCATGATCTCGGGAGTGGGGTTGGCGAGCGCCATGATCAGCGGCTTCTCGGCCATCTGGGCAAGCAGTTCGGGCTTGAGCACGCCCGCGGCCGAAAGCCCGAGGAAGACATCGGCGCCGCCGATGCTGTCGGCAAGCACGCGCTTGTCGCTGTCCTGCGCATAGACGGACTTCCACTGGTCCATCAGCGCTTCACGACCCTTGTAGACCAGACCCTCGATATCGTGGACCCAGATGTTTTCGCGCTTTGCACCGAGCGTAACGAGAAGGTTTAGGCAGGCGAGGGCGGCCGCGCCAGCGCCGGATGCGACGATCTTCGCCTCGGCAATATCCTTGCCCGCAAGTTCGAGGCCGTTCAGAACGGCGGCGGCTACGATGATCGCGGTCCCGTGCTGGTCGTCGTGGAAGACCGGTATCTCCATCTTCTCGCGCAGGCGCCGCTCCACATCGAAGCATTCCGGCGCCTTGATGTCCTCGAGATTAATGCCGCCGAAGGTCGGCTCCAATGCTGAGACGACATCGACCATGCGATCGACAGTCGGCGCGTCGATCTCGATGTCGAAGACGTCGATGCCGGCGAATTTCTTGAAGAGCACGGCCTTGCCTTCCATGACCGGCTTGGAGGCGAGCGGGCCGATGTTGCCGAGGCCGAGAACGGCCGAGCCGTTGGAGATTACCGCGACCAGGTTGGCGCGGGCCGTGAAGTCGGCTGCTGATTCCGGATTGTCCCTGATGGCGAGACAGGGCGCGGCGACGCCCGGCGAATAGGCGAGCGCGAGATCGCGCTGGTTGCCGAGCGGCTTGGTCGGCTGGATCTCAAGCTTGCCCGGGCGCGGGTAGCGATGAAAGAAAAGTGCCTGCTGATCGATGTCTCCGCTTGCCGGAACCGATTGGGATTTCACTTTGTCGCCCGTATTCATGCTTGCATTCCTTGTTCGTGGTCGAGGCCTTTTGGCATGAATTGCGGGCGGCGTATAGTTATGCTCTGGCTCATTTCCGACGCCCGATTTGTCGCATGCGTATGCCGTGTCATCTTCCTGAAACACGAGTCTGGTTTTGACGGTGATCAAAAGGATCAACCAAGACGAGGCTCGCATGACCGCGGCATCGGTATCCCAACAGAACTCGGTTCGAAAACTGCGGACGCTCTTCATCTCCGACGTCCATCTCGGCTCAAAGGCGGCGAAGACCGACTACCTGCTCGACTTCCTGCGCCATCACGAGGCCGAAACCATCATCCTCGTCGGAGATATCGTCGACGGCTGGCGGCTGAAGCGCAGCTGGTATTGGCCGCAGCCCTGCAACGACGTGGTCCAAAAGCTGCTGCGCAAGGCCCGCAAAGGCTCTCGCATCATCTACATTCCCGGCAATCACGACGAGTTCATGCGGGATTTTCCGGGCGTGCATTTCGGGGGCATAGAGGTGGCGCAGCGCCACATGCACAAAGGCGCAGACGGGCGCAACTATCTCGTCCTGCATGGCGACGAATTCGACGTCGTGGTGCGCAATGCACGCGTGCTCGCCTATCTCGGCGACTGGACCTACGACATGGCGATCGCCATCAATATCGGGCTGGCGGCGATCCGCCGCCGTCTCGGCATGCCCTATTGGTCGTTCTCCTCCTGGGCAAAGCTGCAGGTCAAGCATGCGGTGAACTTCATCGGCGAGTTCCAGAAGGTCGTCGCCGATGAGGCGCGCCGTCACGACGCGCAGGGTGTCATCTGCGGCCATATTCACCACGCGGTGATCGAGGACATCGGCGATGTCCGCTACATCAACACCGGCGATTGGGTCGAAAGCTGCACGGCAATCGCCGAGCATCACGATGGCCGGATGGAGCTTATCACCTGGCACCGGATGCGTGGCGGCATGATCGAGGTGGAAAGCTCGGATGAGGCTGAAAAGATGCTGGCGCATATCCTCGCGCCGCAGGCAGCCTGATTCCTAAAGCGCCGCGCGTCTTGATCAGACGCGCAAAGGTCGCTGCAGCACTTGGATCGCTGCATGTTCTTTGTCCTCAAATCGGCTCCGACTAAGGAAACATGCAGTAGCGCAACTCGGCGCAAGACGGTTTCGTACCTTTTTCCTCGCCGTTTCCAGAGAGCCACCTGTGGCGAAAACTAGCTTATGGTGCGCCGCGGCGCGGTTGTGCTAGAGGATGGCCTACAGCCATCAGGTCACTCCATGATTCCCTCATCCGCGCCCTCGAATGTGGGGCCTCCGCCGCGTCGTTTCGCGCTCCGCATAGCGCTGCTCTTTTGCGCGCCGTTGATCGTCAACGGCTTTGCCATGCCGTATTTTCCCGTCTGGCTCAGCACGCTGTCCATGAGCGATTTCGAGATCGGCGTCGTTCTCGCCGTTCCGATGTTCATTCGCGTCATAACCGCGCCGCTCGCCGGCGTGCTTGCGGATCGGATCGGCGAGCGGGTGATCGTGCTCATCTGGTCGGCAGTTCTGTCTCTTGCGACGGCCTTCATTCTTTTCTACGCGCACAGCTTCTGGCCGGTTCTCCTCATCTACGCGCTGCAATCGGCGGTCTATTCGCCCTATGTGCCGATCGTGGAGGCAATCGCGCTGTCCGGCGTGAGGCGCTGGGGCTTCGATTATGCGCATATGCGCGTCTGGGGATCGGTCGCCTTTATCGGTGCGACCATGCTGGGCGGCTGGATGATCGGCAGATTTGGCGGCCCCATGGTCTTGCCGGCGATGGCCGTTGGCTTCGGACTGATGATCCTAATCGCTCTTTTGGCGCCGCGCGTCGGCCGGCCGCGCCGTCCTTCGCCGATCACGGCGCTGACCGAACCGCCGCCGAAATCGCTGCGCCAGCCTGACCTGCAGTTGCTGTTGATCGGCGTCACACTGGTCAACAGCAGCCACGCCATGCTCTTCGCCTTCTCGGCGATCTACTGGCAGCACATTGGCTTCAGCGGCACGCAGATAGGGGCTCTCTGGAGCGCCGGCGTGGCAGCCGAAGTGCTGATGTTCTTTTTCGCCAAGGCCATCATCCGGCGCTTCAGCGTATGGACGATGATCTTCTCCGGCTGCGGACTTGCCGTCGTGCGCTGGCTGATCTTCCCTATGGAACTCGGCTTCTCCGGCTATTTCGTCCTGCAGTGTTTCCACGCCTTCACCTATGCGATCATGCATACGGGCATGCAGCACAAGCTGGTGGAGAGGGTAGCCGAAGAGCAGGAGGCTTCGGCGCAGGGCCTCTACTTCTTCTACACCGGCTTTTTCACGGCGATATTCACGTTCCTTTCGGGCTATTTCTACGCCTGGTTCGGCGTCGACGGCTTCTATTCGATGTCGGCCGTCGCCTTCACCGGCTGCTGTTTCGCCTTTGCCGGCTGGTATCTTCAGCCCCAGAGGCTGGCCTCGGGCGGAAAGACGAGAGAGGCTTCGTAGCGCAGGCCCGGCTCGCGGTCTTCCGCGAGCAGGAGCGGGCCGTCGAGATCGACAAAATCGGCCCCCTGGGCGACGAGCATCGCCGGCGCCATGGCGAGCGAACTACCGACCATGCAGCCGACCATGATCTTGAGCCCGAGCGCCTCGGCTGCGGCGCGCATGCGAAGCGCCTCAGTCAGCCCGCCGGTCTTGTCGAGCTTGATGTTGACCGCATCGTAGCATCCAGCCAATCCCTTGAGATCGTCTGTTCCGTGCACGCTTTCATCGGCGCAGACCGGAACCGGGTGCGCGATAGAAGCAAGCGCGTGGTCGCGGCCGGCCGGCAACGGCTGCTCGATGAGAGAGATACGATTTTCCGCGCAGGTGGCGAAGTGGACGGCGAGATTGTCCTCCGTCCAGCCCTCATTCGCGTCGAGGATGATCCGACTTTCCGGCGCGCCCTGGCGGACAGCGCGAATGCGCGATGTATCGTCGGCAGTACCGACCTTCACCTTCAACAGCGCGCGATGGGAATATTTATGTGCCTGCTTCATCATCTCCTCCGGCTCGCCGAGGGAGAGCGTGTAGGCGGTGGTCAACGGGCCGGGAGTGGCGATGCCGGCCAGTGCATGGACGCGCTTGCCGCTTTGCTTCGCCTCAAGGTCCCAAAGGGCGCAGTCGACCGCGTTGCGAGCGGCGCCAGACGGCATCGCCTGCTGGAGATCCATGCGCGTCAAGCCGGCCTCGATCGACGAACGCGCAACCTCGATGGCAGCCAGGACAGATTCGAGCGATTCGCCATAGCGGGCATAGGGTACGCATTCTCCCCAGCCGGTCACCTCGCCGTCGCTGATTTGGCAGGTGACGACGCTCGCCGTCGTCTTCGAACCGCGGGAAATCGTGAAGACACCGGCGATCGGAAAGTGTTGGACGGTTGCGATAAGCGAAAGTGGCATTGGATCTTCTCCGCCGGGTCCATGGGCGACATCTTCGCCATCACCCGCTCTGCTTTTTTTGGGAACTTATTTGACCAGTGTAGCTTTTCAGCCGCACAAAGCGCGCTTTACGACTTTGAATTTCTGCATGATTTGGTCCTTAGATCGAATCTGGTTTAAGGAATTATGGAAAAGCCAACCGGGAAGACCAGGATCACGTGACGCGTTCCCAAACCCAGATCGTTGCAGATGTCACGCTTGAGGAGAGCGCCGGAGCAGAAGGCCGACGCTACGTCTTCAGCGGCAGCTGGCGACATGAGACAGCCGAGGCGATGGCCGCGAAGCTGAAGAAGCTTGGGCGCCCCTCGGGCGGTCGGTTTGAGTTCGATTTTTCCGGGATCACGGCGATGGATACGGCGGGCGCCTGGATCATCCGCCGCTTCATGAACGGTATTGGCGGCGAGGCGGGTGCGGAAGTGCATTTCGCAAGCGGCGGCCAGCGTTATGTTGAACTGGTGCAGGCGCTGCCGGCGAAGTTGCGCCCTCCCGAGCACGACACCGCGCGACCTCCACTTTTCCAGCGATTGTTTGCACCGCTCGGCGAGGTGGTCGTGTCAATATGGACGGATACGGTTGCGGCCATGTTCATCCTGGGCTCGGCCGTCCGCGGTGCTCAACTCAAGCTCGGGCGTCATGCGGGGGTTTCGCCCGCAGCGATCGTGCATCAGATCGACCGCATGGGCGTCATGGCGGTGCCAATCATTACGCTGATGTCGTTTCTGATCGGCGCCATCATCGCGCAGCAAGGAGCTTTCCAACTCAGGTCGTTCGGCGCCGAGATCTTCGTCGTCGACCTCGTCGGTATTCTGCAGTTGCGCGAAATCGGCGTGCTGCTCACCGCGATCATGATTGCCGGCCGTTCCGGCAGTGCGATCACGGCCGAAATCGGTTCGATGAAGATGCGCGAAGAAGTGGATGCGCTGAAGGTCATGGGCTTGAGCCCCGTCGGCGTTCTGGTCTTTCCGCGCCTTGTGGCGCTGACGATCGCGCTGCCGCTCCTGACGATCATCGCAAACTTCGCGGCGCTAGCCGGTGCGGCGCTTGTGGCGTGGAGTTATTCGGGCATCACGTTCGCGACATTCCTCTCGCGGCTGCAGGAAGCCGTCGACTTCTCGTCGGTAGCTGCGGGCATGATCAAGGCACCGTTCATGGCGCTGATCATCGGCGTCGTTGCTGCCGTCGAGGGGCTCAAGGTCGGCGGCAGCGCCGAGTCACTCGGACGTCGCGTGACGTCGTCGGTCGTCAAATCGATCTTCGTCGTCATCCTTATCGACGGATTGTTCGCCATGTTCTATGCGGCAATCGACTTCTGAGGCGGACGGAACATGGTTCAGGCAGTCATGGAAAAACAACCGGACAACGCGGTGGAACAGCGCGAAGCCGTGCTTTCCGTTCGCGACCTTACGGTCGGTTTCGGCGACAACATCGTTCTCGACAAGCTCAATCTCGAAGTGCTGCGCGGCGAGATCCTGGGCTTCGTTGGCGCGTCCGGTACCGGCAAGTCGGTGCTGATGCGCACGGTGCTCAGGCTCTTGCCGAAGCGTTCCGGCACGATCGAGATCCTTGGAGCCGAATACGACAAGATGAGCGAGGCCGATCGCATGGCACTCGACATGCGGCTCGGCGTTCTTTTCCAGCATGGCGCGCTCTTCTCCGCCCTAACGGTGCGGGAGAATATCCAGGTGCCGATGCGCGAATATCTCGATCTGCCGCAGGACCTGATGGACGAGCTTGCGCGGCTCAAGGTCGAATTGGTAGGCCTCGCGCCGGAGGCCGCAGATAAGTATCCATCGGAGCTGTCAGGCGGTATGATCAAGCGCGCGGCACTTGCGCGCGCTCTCGCCCTCGATCCGGATCTCGTCTTTCTCGACGAGCCGACCTCGGGTCTCGATCCGATCGGCGCTGCGGAGTTCGACGAGTTGATTGCCAAGTTGCGCGACACGCTTGGATTGACCGTGTATATGGTGACTCACGATCTGGACAGCCTGTTCTCGGTCTGCGACCGGATTGCGGTTCTTGGAAAGAAGCGCGTTCTGGTTTCCGGCACGATCGAGGACATGCTCGCCTGCGAAGAGCCATGGGTGAAGTCCTATTTCCGAGGCAAGCGGGCAAGGTCGATCGTTCGCGAGCACGACTGATGCTCGCAGCGTGCATGGTGACAAGCTTCGGGCAAGCGCGCTTGTCGAAGCAGTGTGAATGAGCGGCTAGAGCATCCCGCTTTCAAGTGGAATCACTGAAAGCGGATAAGATGGCCTAGAATCAAAGTGCTAGAGCGTCCTTTGTGCGTTGGCTTGAACGCACGGCGCTCTACTGCATGTTTCCTTAAATCGTAGCCGATTTAAGGACGAAAACATGCAGCAATTCAAAGTGCTACAGCGTCCTTTGCGCGTCTGATAAGACGCGCGGCGCTGTAGAAGTCGCGAAGGTAGTCGGAGCCAATGGAAACCAAAGCGAACTATGCCATTGTCGGCTTCTTCACCGTGCTCGTCATCGCGGCCGCATTCGGATTCGTCTACTGGATGTCACAGTATGGGCGAAGCGGCCAGATGGTCGAACTCATCGTCAATATCCCAGGTTCGGCCAATGGCCTTTCAGTGGGCTCGCCGGTGCGATTCAACGGCATCAACGTCGGCACCGTCCGCAACCTCGCGATCGATGCGAACGATCCGCGCTTTTCGCTTGCCGTCACCGAGGTTTCCGCCGACGCGCCCGTACTGACATCCACCAGGGCCACGCTCGAGGTGCAGGGCTTGACCGGTGCCGCCTATATCGAGCTCAGTGGCGGCAACAAGGGCGACGAAAACATCCTGAAAACCGCTCTTGAAAACGGAACACAGGCGCGCATCCTCGCCGATCAGTCGAGCGTTACCAGTCTGTTGGCGACCGCGGACCAGATCCTCGACCGCGCGAACGGCGCCATCAGCGATATACAGGGCTTCGTCACGGATGTGCGCGGCCCGCTCACCGCGACGATCGGCAATGCCGAGCGCTTTTCCAAGGCGCTTGCCGACAATTCCGGTGCGATCGACGAGTTCCTGAAGAGCGTCGGGGAGCTCTCGACAACGATCAGCGCCGCATCCCAGAAGCTCGACTCGACACTTGCGGGCGCCGACACGTTGATCAAATCGGTGGACCCGAAGAAAATCGACCGCATCGTCAGCAATGTCGAGCAGGTGAGCAATGACCTCAAGAACGCCTCCGGCGGCGTTTCCGAGACGATCTCTGCTTTCCGGCGGACCGTGGAAACCTATCAGGAGGTGGGCAGGAACGCCCAGCAGTCGCTGAAGCGCGTCGATACGCTGATCGCATCGGTCGATACCCAGAAGGTCGAACTGGTCGTCAACGACATCTCGGCCGCGAGCGCCGACGCCCGCCAGACTGTCGCACGGATATCGGACTTTGCAGCGAAGATTTCCGCACGGCAGGAAGACATCGACCAGACGATTACCGATTTCACGCAGATGTCGAACAAGCTGAACGCAGCGTCGAACCGGGTCGACGGCATTCTGGTGAAAATCGATGGCTTCCTGGGCGATGCCGACGCGCCGTCGCTCTCCGCCGAGGCGCGTTCGACGCTCGAGGCATTCCGCAAGGTTGCCGACAGCCTCAATGCACAGATCGGTCCGATCACGGAGAACCTCAGACGGTTCTCCAATTCGGGGCTGCGCGACGTGGAGGCGCTGGTCACCGATACGCGCCGCACGGTGCAGGGCCTGGAGAGCACGATTTCAAACTTCGATAGAAATCCGCAGAGACTGCTTTTCGGGGGCGAAACGGTAAAGCAGTATGATGGCCGCACGCGGCGGTGATTCGCGTCGGTCGAGTGTTGCAAGCGACATGCACCCAACGGGCTACGCTGGAAATTGCGCCTGAGTGGATGGGGATATTGGCAGTATGGATTTTCGGGGGCTGGTAGTTGTGCGTAGGGGGAGGGCGACCCGGTCTGCCGCAATATTCTCTTTGGCGCTGGCGCTCGCGGGTTGCGGCACGCGCGCGGCCGTCAATGATACGTTCAGTCTTGCAACGGCGCCGCTTGTTATAGGGCAGGCGTCGACCAACAGACAGATCCTCGTGCCCGAGCCGACCGCGCTCCAGACTATCAACAACGACCGGATCGTAATCCGGCTGTCCAGATCGGAACTGCAATTTCTCGCCAGGGCGCAATGGGGCGACCGGCTTCCGAGGATGGTGCAGGACAAGCTCGTCCAGACCTTCGATAATACCGGGAAGGTGGGAGGTGTCGGCAAGCCGGGGCAAGGCCTCGCGATCGATTACCAGCTCATCACCGAAATCCGTTCCTTCGAAATCTCGACAGAGGGGGCGGACACGGCGGTCGTCGAGATCTACGCCAAGCTGCTCAACGATCGAGACGGCACTGTCCGGACGCAGAGGGCCTTCCGTGCGGCTGCGCCCGCGCGAAGCGCGAACAGCTCCGCCTTCGTCGCCGCCCTCGATGCGGCTTTTGCCCAGGTCGCCGCGGAGATCGTCGGCTGGACCCTCGGCTCGATATGAGCTCCGAATTTCGGTTCTTCGCCCCTCACAAGCTGAGCTCGGTTGGTAAGACGCTCAGCCCGTTCCGACTTTCGAAATCTCGATGTGGTTGACCACTTCGGCAACGCCCTCGACCGCCGCTGCCGCTTCCTCCGCGCGCGCGACTTCCTCCCTGGTCGCCACCGTTCCGCCAAGCACGACCGTGTTGCCCCTGCAGGTGACCGTGACATCAATCGCGTCGAGCCCCGGCGAGACCGCAAGAAAGTGCGCGACGCGGCGTTCGAGTTCAGCGGGGTGCTCGGCCGGTTGTCTCTCCGGGTCGTCGCCGAAGAACGTTCGTTTCTTGAAAATCATGCGCCGGTCCTTCTCTCCACAGCGCAGCGCGCCTTATCAGGCTCGCAAAGGACGCTGTAGCACTTTGATTCCAGAGCATCCTATCCGCTTTCAGTGGTTTCACTTGATGGAGGGATGCTCTAGCGGGAAGAACGCTGGTCGCGGGATTTTGTTCACATGGTCCTGTTCGACGCTCGCGACGCGGCTTCGCGTCAAGGCCAGCGCACGACCGGAGGCAGGGAGGAGAGGATCGATTCGACGTTTCCGCCGGTCTTGAGGCCGAAAATCGTACCACGGTCGTAGAGCAGATTGAATTCGACATAGCGCCCACGGCGGACCAACTGCTCGTCGCGATCCGCTTCCGTCCACGGCGTATTGAAGTTCGCGCGGACGATTTTCGGATAGACGAGTGCAAAGGCTTTTCCGACATCGCGGGTAAAGGCGAAATCCGCCTGCCAGCCGCCGAGTTCATCGGGCGAATGCAGCCAGTCGTAGAAGATGCCGCCGGTGCCACGCGGTTCGTTCCTGTGTTTCAGGAAGAAATACTCGTCGCACCATGCCTTGAACTTCGCGTGATCGGCGACCGCGTGGCGACTGCAGGTGATTTCCATCGCCCGGTGGAAGAGCATCGTATCTGGATCGGTCATCACACGCCGGCGATCAAGAACCGGCGTGAGGTCGGCGCCGCCGCCGAACCAGTGGCTGGTCGTTACGACCATGCGGGTATTCATATGCACGGCGGGGACGTTGGGATTGACCGGATGGGCGATCAGCGAAATGCCGGACGCCCAGAAACGCGGATCCTCGCTGGCACCGGGAATCTGCTCGCGAAACTCGGGAGAAAACTCACCATAGACGGTCGATGTGTGGACGCCGACCTTTTCGAAGACGCGACCTTCCATCATCGACATGCGGCCGCCGCCGCCGGATCCGCCCTCGCGCAGCCAATCCTTGCCGACGAACCGGCCCGCCGGCTGGTCGGAGAGCGGTCCGGCCAGGTCGTCCTCAAGCGCCTCGAAGGCCGCGCAAATCGTGTTGCGCAGACTTTCGAACCAGGCCTTTGCCTCGGCCTTTTTCTCTTCGATGTCGGCAGGCAGGCCCTGCGGCAATTGCGGTCTTTCCATGGGAGTTCAGCTTCCATTCGCGGCTTCTCGCACAGGAAAAGCCGCCGATTCGAGTGGTTTCGCCACAGTTCATATTTTTCCCCGGATGGCAACGGCGACGCGACCCCATCGACAGTCTACCGCAGGATTTAGCCCGAGATGGGAATGATTTGGCGAGTGCGGGGCGAGGGCTGGCAATGGCGTCGCAGTCATCCTATCTTCGTTACAGAGGTATGGCCCATGGCAAGGATACCCGCGGCACCGCCGCTTGAAGGCTTGCGGCGTCAGATTGCCCGGCACCGCCGGGAAAAACCCACGCGGAGCGACAGGCTCTTCGTGCGCGAGACGTTTCGGCTCGAGCGAAGCGCGGCGCGCGCCAAGGCGCGCGAGTGGTTCGAGACCTGGCCCAAGGCGGCCTATTGGACCGAGGTGGAAAGCTGGCGCCAGCTCGACGGCGATGAGATCGAGTTCACCATGCGCCGGTTGCCGAGCGCCGACTGATCTTCCTCTTTGCCTTTGCACGCTCCGGTCGTAGAGCGCTCGCAAAAACCAGCGACTTGTCCCGAAATATGGTCGCCAGAGCGCAACCTCTGCGCTATAAGGACAGGCGGCACTCTCCAAGCCATTCCGTCCTCCCTCCCGGCATCGTGTTTCATGCTTGTCTTCCGCTCGGTCGCTATTCTGTCCGCAACGCAGATCACTGCCTGGGGCGCCATGTTCATGGCGGTTTCGGTGACGGCAGCAGACATGGCCGACGATCTCGGCCTCAACCCATCGAGCGTCTATCTCGGTCCAACCGTCATGCTGGTGGCGATGGCGTTGTGTTCGCCGCCGCTCGGCTCATTCTATGCGCGTCATGGTGCCCGGCTGGTGTTGGCGCTCGGTTCGCTCTTCGCTGCGCCCAGTCTCTGGCTGCTTGCAGCAGCGCAGGAGCCGTTTTCCTATTTTGCCGCCTGGACCGTCCTTGGAATGGCAGGTGCCGCGACCCTGACGACCTCCGCCCATGTCTTCCTGAACGAAATAGCGGGCGAGGGCGCCCGCCGTGCGATCGGCGCGCAGATGCTCGCCATGGCACTCGCGCCGAGCCTTGCCTGGCCGGCCACCGTCTATCTGGAAGCTTTGCTCGGTTGGCGCGGCACTTTCGCGCTTTATGGCGCGGTGATGCTGCTTGTCTGCGCGCCCTTGCATTTCTTTGGGCTGCCAAAAACTGTGGGTCATGTCCATGCGCCCAAGAGCCCATCGCCAGAAGCTTCGTTCCCGCACGACACAAGTCGCAACCACCTCGTCACAGCGCTGATCACCACCGCCGTCGCGCTGAACGGATTCGTCACCTGGGGCTTCCAACTGGTGGTGATCGACCTTTTCCGTAGCTTCGCAGTGCCGGATTATCTCGCCGTCGGTTTCGGTTCGGCAATCGGCTTCATCCAATTGTCCGCGCGGCTTTTTGACTTTCTGGGCGGTAACCGCTGGAACGGCCTGACGACCGGCCTGGTCGCGGCAACAATCATGCCGCTCGCGCTGCTGGCATTGATTTTCGGTAATGGAGCCGAGTGGTCGATCATCCTGTTTCTCGTGCTCTACGGCCTTTCGAGCGGCGCCATGTCGGTCAGTCGGGCAACGATGCCGCTCGTATTCTTCACGTCAGGGCAATACGCTTCCGTGGTGGCGCGCCTGGGTCTCCCTCTCAATCTCGCCTTCGCGGCCGCTCCGCCTTTCTTTTCATTCATTCTCGGCGCGGCTGGGAATTGGTGGGCTTTGTCGATCGCGCTTCTCTGCTCCTTTGGCACGCTGGCAAGCATGGTGGCGCTGGGCCGCATGAGGCCGGTAGAGCGTTAATCCGTCCTATCCATCGGGTCGATCAGACGCGGACCGGCTCCTTCGCCGCCGAGCACGTCGTATGGATTGCGCAAGGGACACTCGCGCATCGAAAGACAGCCGCAGCCGATGCACCCCGTCAGATGGTCGCGCAGCGCCGTCAGCTTTGCGATGCGCTCGTCCAGCTGGTGTCGCCACGTCATGGAGAGTTTGGCCCAGTCCTCGACCGTTAACGGCCGATCATGTGGCAAAACGGAAAGCGCCGACTGGATTTCGGCCAGCGGAATGCCGGTACGCTGAGCGACCTTGATGACGGCTACGCGCCTGAGCACTGCACGCGGATAGCGCCGCTGGTTGCCGCGGCTGCGGTTGCTTCTGATCAACCCCTTGGTTTCGTAAAAATGGAGTGTCGACACCGCTAGACCGCTGCGTTCTGCGACCTCGCCGACCGTCAACTCCCGCGCAACATCACCGACCCTGCTTTTTTCCATGGGATGCTATTGACCTAAACTATGGTTGAGGTTCTATAGCATGAGCTCCCTGATAGCGACAACAAGGAGCTGATACCCATGACAGAGAAGCTGACCCTCGCCGTGATCTATGGCAGCGCACGGCAGGGCCGATTCTGCGATACCGTCGCCAGTTGGCTCATCCGTGAACTTTCGGCATCCAGCGTCTTCAGCCTGACGATCATCGATCCGGTGAGACTGAGGACTTCTCGCGGGGTCGAAAAGGCGATCGATCCTGCCGAATGGATGGAACGGAAGGTCGCCGAGGCGGATGCCTTTATCGTCGTCACGCCCGAATACAATCATGGTTATCCCGCCGCGCTGAAGGAGCTGATCGATTCGGTCTACGAACCGTGGCACGCGAAGCCGGTTGCCTTCGTTTCCTATGGTGGCGCATCCGGTGGCATCAGAGCGGTTGAACAGCTCCGTCAGGTTTTTGGCGAACTGCATACGGTCACCTTGCGCGACGGCATCGCTTTCCCAAAAGCCTGGTCGAAATTCGATGCAGCCGGAAATCTCTACAAGCCCGATGAATTGCGAGCGCCGTTGTTCCTGATGATGGATCGACTGACCTGGTGGGCACGCACTCTGAAGAGCGCCCGCAAGACGACGCCTTACAACGAGATCGCGGCATGAGCGACCCAAGCTTCCATGTATCAACTGCCGCAGAGGGGGTTCCTTCTGCGGAAACCAGGGGCCGCAATCTCACGCTTCTGTGCGTGAGCGCCTTGACGATCATGTCGGGCGCGACAATCTCCGCATCCTTGCCCGGCATCGAAGCTCGCTTCGCCGAGACCGAGGGGGCAGCCCTGCTCAGCCGGCTGATGCTGACGCTGCCGGCGATCTTCATCGCCGCACTCGCGCCCGTTGCCGGTGTCATTGCCGACCGGTTCGGCCGAAAGCGGCTCTTGCTTCTTTCGCTTGTCGTCTTTGCGCTCGCCGGATCATCCGGTCTCGTCCTCGACAACCTGCCGGCCTTGCTTGCCGGCCGCGCGGTGCTCGGCATTTCCGTCGCAGGCATCATGACGACAGCTACCGCGCTTGTCGGCGACTTCTTCGAAGGTGCGGCGCGCGACCGCTACATGGGGTTTCAGGCCGCTTTCGTCGGAATCGGCGGCGCCATCTTCCTGTCGGGCGGCGGTCTGCTCGCCGACATCCATTGGCGTGGGCCCTTCGCGATCTATTGCCTGGCTTTTGCGCTATTGCCGGCAGTCTTGGCGCTCATTCCGGAACCGCACAGGACAGCGGTGTCGCACTCTGTAGAGGTCAAAGCGGCGCCTCGCCATGGTTTCGCTTTGCCTCTTGTCCTCGTGCTGTTTGCGGCGTGCCTGCACTTTGCGATCTTCTACATGCTACCGACACAGCTGCCCTTCTATCTGAAGAGCCTCGGCATCGCCCAGCCAAGCCGCGCCGGCATCGCGATCGGAGCAGGGCAGGTGGTTGGCGTCCTCGCGGCGCTTTCCTTTTCGCGGGTGAGGAGCCAGATCGGCCGGATGGGCGTCTTTGCCCTCGGTTTCGCAGCGCTCGGCGCCGGCTACATCGGATTGGGAAGCGCCCAATCCTATGCCGGCATCCTTGCCGCAACGGCGATAACCGGGATCAGCATGGGGTTGATGACGCCGAACCTCTCGGCTTCGTTGCTCGCCATCGCGCCGCCAGCGCTGCGCGGACGACTTTCGGGAGCCCTGATCGCGGCAATCTTTGCCGGCCAGTTCGTCTCACCGCTCGCAAGCCAGCCGCTCGTCCGCGACTGGGGCTATGCGGCCGCCTTTACGGGCGCCGGCGCATTGCTCGGCGTGCTCGCCCTGATCTGCCTCGTAAGCCGGATGCTGCTCGCCGTGCGTCCCCGACAACAAGAGGGCAGGGCATGACGCTTCTCGCGGCCCGGTCAGTCAGGCTCGGTTTGGCGGATTGCTTCGCCGACGATCATGGCGGCCGAGATGGCAATATTGAGCGAACGCTGACCGGGGGCCATCGGGATGACGACGCGGCCGTCGGCCCGCTCGTGCACGTGGTCCGGCACGCCGGCGCTTTCACGTCCGAACAGCAGGATGTCATCGGCGCGAAAGCTGAAGCGCGTGTAGCGCTGCGCCGCCTTGGTCGAGGCCAGCACAAGCCGCCTGCCGGTGGTCGCCCGCCAGGCTTCGAAGCGCTCCCAATTGACGTGGCGGGTGAGGGTGACGGCCGCAATGTAGTCCATGCCGGCGCGCTTGAGGTTACGATCCGACAGATCGAAGCCGGCAGGCTCGATGATGTCGACCGCGAGTCCCAGACAGGCGGCAAGCCGCAGGATCGTGCCGGTATTGCCCGGGATATCCGGCTGGTAGAGCGCGATGCGGAGATTGTTCATGGACCTTCACCGGAACGTGACGGAGCGTGCAAAAGCGACGGTTTCTATGACAGTGAATCGGCACACGATCCACCCGTGGCCCCGCCATCGGAGGACACATTTGGTGTCGCTGGTTTTGCGCTCGCTAATTTGTGCCGTATCGGCAACAGCCAGCACGATGATTACCAAATGGGCAATAAAATACCCGCGACAATCTGGCGCGGGCGCGCGAACAGGTTTAAAGCTCGCTCATCTTCAACGCGAACTAATGGAGGCATGCATGCATATTCCCGTGATGACACGCCTCTGGGCCAGGTCATTCCTGGTCTGACCGGTTCCGCGCCTATTCTTTCTGTCGATCGATTGACGCGCGCTCCGGTTCTCCGGAGGTCGTAGCCTGTATTACTGGTCCATTTCCGGTTTCGATTTTTCCAGATAAGAATGCGGGGCGACCCGCCTTCCTTCAAAAATACTCTGAAGGAGCTCGATAATGTTTGGCTGGTTTGAATCCCGCCTCAATCCCTATCCGACGGAAGAGCCGACGCTTCCGCCGAAGGGCCTTTTTGCCTTCTGCTGGCACTACACAAAGCCTGCCGTTCCATGGCTTCTGATCATGTCGGTTTGCACCATGCTGATCGCGATCGGTGAGGTGGCGCTGTTTCAGTTCCTCGGCAACATGGTTGACTGGCTCTCCAGTGCCAACCGCGAGAGCTTCCTGGCGGCCGAAGGCGACAAGCTGTTCTGGATGGCGGCGCTCGTCCTCATCGGCCTGCCGGGTCTGGTCGCTCTCGATTCCTTCGTCATGCATCAAGTGCTGCTCGGCAACTACCCGATGATCGCGCGCTGGCAGATGCACCGTTACCTCTTGCGCCAGAGCATGACCTTCTTCGCCAACGAATTCGCAGGACGCGTGGCCACGAAAGTGATGCAGACGTCGCTTGCGGTGCGCGAGACGGTGATGAAGATCCTCGACGTCTTCGTCTATGTCGTCAGCTATTTCGTGACGATGCTGATCGTCGTGGCGACGGCCGACTGGCGGCTGGTTGCGCCGCTCGCTGTCTGGGTCGTGGTCTATATCTGCATTGTCACCTACTTCGTGCCGCGGCTGCAGAAGATCTCGAAGGAGCAGGCCGATGCGCGCTCGATGATGACGGGCCGTATCGTCGACAGCTATACCAACATCGGTACCGTCAAGCTGTTCTCGCACGCAGGTCGCGAGGAGACCTACGCCCGCACGGCGATGGACGAGTTCCTCGATACCGTTCACCGGCAGATGCGTAAGGTCACTCTCTTCCATGTGTTCGTTTACGCGAACAATAGCCTGGCGCTTTTCGCCATCAGCGCCCTTGGCATCCACCTGTGGCTGACGAGCGCGATCTCGGTGGGCGCAATCGCCATCGCGGTCGGCCTTGCGATGCGCATCAACGGCATGTCGCAGTGGATAATGTGGGAGGTCTCCGCACTGTTCGAGAATATCGGCACGGTCTATGACGGCATGGGCATGATGACCAAGGCGCACGACATCGTCGACCAGCCGAATGCGACCATGCTGAAGGCAGACAAGGGCGCGATCAGCTTCGACAACGTTCGCTTCCACTACGGCAAGGCGAAGGGTGTCATCGATCGGCTGTCGCTCGATATCCGCCCGGGCGAGAAGATTGGCCTCGTCGGGCGGTCGGGCGCCGGCAAGACGACGCTGATGAACTTGCTGCTGCGCTTCTACGACCTGGAGTCGGGTTCCATCCGGGTCGACGGCGAGGATATCTCCACCGTCACCCAAAATAGCCTGCGCGCACAGATCGGCGTCGTTACGCAGGACACTTCACTGTTGCATCGCTCGATCCGCGACAACATCGCCTATGGGCATCCGGAAGCGAGCGATGCGGACATCATCGCCGCGGCAAAAAAGGCGAATGCCTGGGACTTCATCCAGACGCTGGAGGACAATCTTGGCAGGCGCGGCCTCGATGCGCAGGTTGGCGAGCGGGGCGTCAAGCTTTCCGGCGGCCAGCGCCAGCGCATCGCGATCGCCCGCGTCTTCCTCAAGGATGCACCGATCCTGATCCTCGACGAGGCAACGTCGGCGCTCGATTCCGAAGTCGAGGCCGCGATCCAGGAAAACCTGTTCGCGCTGATGGCCGGCAAGACGGTGATCGCGATTGCGCACAGGCTCTCGACATTGACCGAGATGGATCGCCTGGTAATCCTCGAGGCCGGTCGAATCGTCGAAACCGGCTCTCATGAAGAACTGGTGGCCAAGGGCGGGCTCTATGCCGATCTCTGGTCGCGCCAGTCCGGCGGCTTCATTGCCGACGACCTGGAGAAGGAAGAAGCGGCGGAGTAATCCGCCGCTTCCATTGGCCTTTGGCAACAAACAGTTAACGCGTTTTTTTCGAGTTCTTTCGGGCGAGTGCGCTGCGGAACTTACGAATTTTGTAATGTCGCCGGCATCGGAAATCGTTTGCCGCTGTTTCAGAACCACCTATATCGGAAAACATGCTGCGGGCCATCGTCACCATCTTCGAGAACTGGATCAAGCCGTTCGCACCGCGGGAGAGGCTGCAGCCGCCAAAATCGTTGTGGGGCTTCGCCTGGTTCTATGCGAGCCAGGCAAAGGGACCGTTCCTCGCCATGGCGGCACTCGGCGGCCTGGTGGCGATGCTGGAAGCCGGGCTTTTCTATTTCGTCGGCCGGCTGGTCGACGTCCTCGACACGGTGAAGCCGGAGGCCGGGTGGAGCGGGCTGATTGCCACCAACGGACCGGAACTGCTCTTCATGCTGTTGACGGTGCTGGTGTTCCGTTTTCTCGCGGTTGCGCTCGCCGCGCTCGTCGAGGAACAGGCGATCATCACCGGCTTTCTCAACCTCGTGCGCTGGCAATCCTACGTCCACGTCGCGCGCCAGTCGCTGACCTTCTTCCAGAACGACTTTTCCGGCCGCATCGTCACGAAGGTCTGGTCCGGCGCGCAGGCCACGAGCGACCTCATCGTCTCGCTGCTGCAGGTCGTCTGGTTCATCGTCATCTATACGGCCTCGACCATGGCGTTGATAGCCCAGCTCGACTGGCGGCTCGCGGCAATGGTGGCGTTCTGGATCGTGGTATTCCTTGCGCTTGCCCGCTATTTCGTCCCCCGGGTACGCAAGCACGCCCGCGAAACGGCCGAGATGGCGTCGATGCTCAGTGGCCGCATGGTCGACGCCTATTCGAACATAGAGACGCTGAAGCTCTTCGGCAGTAACGAGGAGAACGACCGCTATATTCGCGGCGGCTTCGACCGATTCCAGGGAGCGGTGATCCCCTTCACACGGTTGCTGACGGCCGTGCGGTCGTCGTTGGCGCTGCTTTCAGGCCTGATGATCACGGCAATCGCCGTCTATTCGATCCATCTGTGGCTCGCCGGCTCCGTCAGTTCCGGCGCCGTTGCGTTCACGCTGGCGCTGGTGCTGCGCCTCAACATGCTGCTCGGCCGCATGATGTCGCAGTTCAACGCAATCATGCGCAATATCGGCACAATGCAGAATTCCGCCGAGCTCGTCTCCCAGCCGATCGGGCTCGTCGACCGACCCGGCGCACCCGACCTGACGGTGCACCGACCGGAGATCCGCTTCGAGCACGTGAAGTTCCACTACGGAAAAGGTGGCGGTGTCATCGACGATTTCTCGCTCACCATTCGGCCCGGCGAGAAGGTCGGAATCGTCGGTCGGTCCGGTGCCGGCAAGTCGACGCTCGTCAACGTGCTGCTGCGCTTCTACGACCTCGAGGGCGGCCGCATCTTGATCGACCGCCAGGACATTGCGACCGTCCGCCAGGAATCGTTGCGCGCCCATGTCGGCATGGTCAGCCAGGACACCTCGCTTCTGCACCGGTCGATCCGCGACAACATCCTTTTTGGCCGGCCCGGCGCTTCTGAAGAGCAGTTGATTGAAGCGGCCCGCAAGGCGGAGGCATACGATTTCATCGTGAACCTCCAGGATCAGCGTGGCCGAAGGGGGTTCGATGCGCATGTCGGCGAACGCGGCGTCAAGCTTTCCGGCGGCCAGCGGCAGCGAATAGCGATTGCCCGCGTCATGCTGAAGGATGCACCGATCCTCGTTCTCGACGAGGCGACCTCCGCGCTCGATTCCGAAGTGGAGGCCGCCATCCAGTCGAATCTGGAGCGCCTGATGGAGGGCAAGACGGTGCTCGCGATCGCCCATCGGCTATCCACGATTGCCGCGCTCGACCGGCTTGTCGTGATGGACCGGGGGCACATCGTCGAGGACGGCAGCCATGCGGAGCTGATCGCCCGCGGCGGACTCTACGCCGACCTCTGGTCACGTCAGTCAGGCGGATTTCTGGCGCGCGAAGAAGCGGCGGAATAGGGCGCTTGAAAGCCGCCCGCTGACCGTCCGCGACAGCTCCCGGGAAAAGGCCCGCAACCCCGTCAAGTCCTTGTGCCAATTGGTCGCGCTTTTACCCGCGACAATCTGCCCACATCCCCTTGTCAAGGCTGGACATAATTTGCGATCAAGCATAGAACGCGCCCGATTGACGGGGAATCTGCGTGCAGTGCGTACGTATGATTTCCGGATACTGGTGTCCGGTCAGTGCTTGTCTTGGCAGGCCGGCCAGGGCGCCAGCGAGTTGAGAGGGCGTGATTCCTTGGCTTGGGCAAAGGCCTGCACAGGAATCTCGCCGGGGCGGATGCGGTTTCCGCAACATTGCGTGAGAGGATGGTTTAGCCGTGAGCGAACACGACACTTCAAGCGAGACCTTGGGCGAGCCCAC
This sequence comes from Sinorhizobium chiapasense, assembly GCF_036488675.1. NCBI lineage: Bacteria > Pseudomonadati > Pseudomonadota > Alphaproteobacteria > Hyphomicrobiales > Rhizobiaceae > Sinorhizobium > Sinorhizobium chiapasense. The sequence continues at coordinate 1,733,170 of NZ_CP133148.1, read as the reverse complement.
TCGCCGCGATTTCCTTTACCTGGCCACCGGCATGGCCGGCGTCGTCGGCGCTACTGCCGCCGCCTGGCCGTTCATCGACCAGATGCGTCCCGACGCATCGACGCTCGCGCTCGCTTCGATCGAGGTCGATGTTGCCAGCCTGCAGCCCGGCATGTCGCTGACGGCGAAATGGCGCGGCAAGCCGGTCTTCATCCGCAACCGCACGGACAAGGAAGTGGAAGAAGCCAAGGCCGTTTCTCTGGACGACCTCAAGGACCCGGTTGCCCGCAACGCCAATCTCGCTGCCGATGCGCAGGCCAACGATCTCGACCGCTCGGCCGGCGAGGGCAAGGAGAACTGGATCGTCATGATCGGCTCCTGCACCCACCTCGGCTGCGTTCCGCTTGGTCAGGCCGGTGACTTCGGTGGCTGGTTCTGTCCCTGCCACGGCTCGCACTACGATACGGCCGGCCGTATCCGCAAAGGCCCGGCACCGGAAAACCTCCCCGTGCCGACCTTCTCGTTCGTTTCCGACACAGTTATCAAGATCGGTTGAGGGGACTACTGATAATGAGTGCTGATCATTCAACCTACACGCCAACGACAGGCATCGAGAAGTGGGTTGATTCCCGTCTTCCGCTGCCGCGTCTTGTCCACGACTCGTTCGTCTCCTATCCGGTTCCGCGCAACCTGAACTACGCCTACACCTTCGGCGCCATGCTGTCCGTGATGCTGATCGTCCAGATCCTGACCGGTGTCGTGCTGGCCATGCATTATGCGGCCGAGACTTCCGTCGCCTTCAACTCGGTCGAAAAGATCATGCGCGACGTCAACCACGGCTGGCTGCTGCGCTACCTGCACGCCAACGGCGCGTCGTTCTTCTTCATCGCGGTCTACCTCCACATCGCCCGCGGTCTCTACTACGGCTCCTACAAGGCGCCGCGTGAAATCCTCTGGATCCTCGGCGTCGTCATCTATCTTCTGATGATGGCAACCGGCTTCATGGGCTACGTTCTGCCCTGGGGTCAGATGTCCTTCTGGGGTGCGACCGTTATCACGGGCTTCTTCTCGGCCTTCCCGCTGGTCGGCGAGTGGATCCAGCAGTTCCTGCTTGGCGGCTTCGCCGTCGACCAGCCGACGCTGAACCGCTTCTTCTCGCTGCACTATCTGCTGCCCTTCATGATCGCCGGCGTTGTCGTCCTGCACATCTGGGCTCTGCATGTCGTCGGCCAGACCAACCCGACCGGCGTCGAAGTGAAGTCGAAGACCGACACCGTCGCCTTTACCCCCTATGCGACGTTGAAGGATGCGCTCGGCGTATCGGTGTTCCTGATCGTCTACGCATGGTTCGTCTTCTACATGCCGAACTTCCTCGGCCATCCGGACAACTATATCCCGGCCGACGCGCTGAAGACCCCGGCACACATCGTTCCGGAATGGTACTACCTGCCGTTCTACGCGATGCTGCGCGCCATCACCTTCAGCATCGGACCGATCGACTCCAAGCTTGGCGGCGTTCTGGTGATGTTCGGCTCGATCATCGTCCTGTTCTTCGTGCCCTGGCTCGACACGTCCAAGGTCCGCTCGGCCGTCTACCGCCCGTGGTACAAGCTGTTCTTCTGGATCTTCGTCGCCAACGCGATCATGCTCGGCTGGCTGGGTTCGCGCCCTGCGGAAGGCCTCTATGTCGTGATGTCGCAGCTCGGCACGCTGTACTACTTCGCCTTCTTCCTCGTCATCATGCCGGTTCTCGGCCTGATCGAAACGCCGAAGCGCATTCCGAACTCCATCACCGAAGCGGTGCTGGAAAAGCAGAATGCAAAGGCGCAGCCGGCAACCGTACGCGCTTGATCAGAACAGTGATTGATAAGGAACCCACAACAATGAAAAAGCTTGTTACAGGCATTCTGTCACTCGCTGTCGTCGCCGGTCTCGGCCTGGGCGCCGCCGTCGCCCAGGAAGCGGCAGGCGGGGAGGAGCACGCCACAAGCGGCACGCCGCACTTTCCGATCCACAAGCCGGAACAGCAGGATTGGACCTTCGCCGGCCTCTTCGGCCACTACGACAGGGGCCAGCTCCAGCGCGGCCTCAAGGTCTACACCGAAGTCTGTTCTGCCTGCCACTCGATGGACCTCGTCGCTTTCCGCACCCTGGAAGATCTGGGCTATTCCGAGGCTCAGGTGAAGGCATTCGCGGGCAACTACGAAGTGCAGGACGGACCGAACGCCGACGGTGAGATGTTCGCGCGCAAGGCAGTTCCGTCGGATCACTTCCCGTCGCCGTTCCCGAACAAGGAAGCCGCTGCTGCCGCCAACAACGGTGCCGCACCGCCGGACTTTTCGCTGATCGCCAAGGCACGCGGGATTGAGCGTGGTTTTCCGCAGTTCGTCTTCGACATGTTCTGGCCCTATCAGGAAGGCGGACCGGACTACATCCATGCGCTGCTGACCGGTTACCAGGAGCCGCCGGAAGGCGTTGAGGTCGCTGAAGGAACGCATTACAACCCGTACTTCGCGAACGCGGCAGCGCTGGCCATGGCCAAACCGCTCTCCGACGACCAGGTCACCTATGACGACGGTACGCCGCAGACCGTCGACCAGTATGCCCGGGACGTCTCGGCATTCCTGATGTGGGCGGCCGAACCGCATCTGGAAGACCGCAAGCGCACCGGCTTCATGGTCATGGTGTTCCTGCTCATCTTCACCGGCCTCATCTACCTGACGAAGAAGTCGGTTTACGCAAACAAGGAGCATTGATCGAATCCCGAAAGCTCCGGCTCGATCATCAGCAGACCTTAGTAGGCCCCGGTTTCAGCCGGGGCTTTTCTTTTCTTGGATGATGTTCACTCTGCCAGACCCCAGGGCGCATGGCTCATCCGTCAAGCCCTCAGCGCGGCGACAGTCTCTTCCGTGCGTGGCACTTCAGTCCGGGACCGTCCATTGCGGGTTCCAGACGATCTCCCAGAGATGGCCGTCCGGGTCGTGGAAATAGCCCGAATACCCGCCCCAGAAGCGTTCATGCGCCGGATCGGTGATGGTTGCGCCGGCTTTCTCGGCCTGCTTCATGACGGCATCGACCTCTTCTTTCGATTTGACGATGTGCCCGATCGACACCGCACCGAGCCGCACTGGCGTAGCGGCGATCTTCGCATCCTTGGCAAGTGAAGTCGTCGGGAATAGCGCCAGGATCAGGTCCTCGCCCATATGGAAAAAGACCACCGCACCATCTTCGAATTGCTGGCCGACAATCCCCTCCGTCGGCAGCCCCATTCCGTCGCGATAAAAGGCGAGAGATTTTTCGAGATCGCTCACGCCAAGGGTAAGGACTTTAATCCGCGGTTTCATTTCCGCCTCCTTGAGCGCCGCGCGTGCATCCAACGCGCGAAGCTCATTGCAGCATTCGAATTGCCGCATGACTTTGTCCCCGAATCGGAGCCGATTTAAGGACAAAGACATGCAGCAATTCAAAGCGCTACGACCTCCTTTGCGCGTCTGATAAGACGCGCGGCGCTGTAGGCAACCGGGTCGACACTGGCGACGCCACATCGCTCGCCTGCGAGGACCAGTATGGCCGCTTGCGATACGGCGGATACGAAAACGGCCCCGTCTTTCGAGGGGGCCGTTGCTTGCAGGAACTCTCTGGTGGATCAGTTGAAGCGACCGGCCGCGTGGGCGAGCATCGTATAGACCTTGCCCGTATCGGACGTCAGATAGGTCTGCGTAATGCGCTTGTCGGGATCGTTCCGCGCGACATCGGCGAGGAGCTTTTCGAAATCGGCGATGTAACGGTCCACCGCCGTCCGGAATTCCGGCTCGCGATCATACTTGCGCTTGATCTCGTCGAACGTCTGCTGGCCCTTGAGCGTGTAGAGCCGGCGCGTGAACACATCGCGTTCACCACGTTGATAACGCCGCCAGAGATCCACCGATGCGTCGTGGTCGATCGCCCGGGCGATGTCGACCGAGAGCGAATTCAACGATTCGACCACATGGCGTGGATTGCGGCTGTCGCCGGGGCGCACCGAAGGCTGGCTTTCCGCCGGCCGCTGGCGCGCGGTGGCGGGAGCTTCTTCACGCGAGGCGGCGCGAAGCAGATCACGCATCCAGCCGCCACCTTCTTCCGCGCGGTCCTCGGCGACATCCTGGCGGCCAGGCGGTTGCGGGCGCGTGGCTTGCTCCAGGCCAAGGCTTCCACGCAACGCGGGAGCCGGCGCTGGAGCGGGGGCCGGCTGCTCACGCCGCTCCTCCGCGACCGGTTGCTGGACGGCGGGGCGAGGGGCAGCAGGGGCCCGTGAATTCGAAACGGCCTGCTGGCGAACCGGCTGCGCGACCTCGAGCTGCGTGGAGGACTTGCCGATGATTTCGGAAAGCTCCTGCAGCGCTTTGATTTGTTCGGAGACGGCGCGCCGCATCATCGATGCGTTCTCCTTTGCCTCTTCGGGCAGATCGAAAGCGCCACGCTTCAACTCTTCGCGGGTCATGTCGAGTTCCTTGCGGATCTCGTTGGCGGAGCGGCGGATATCGTCGGTCGCACCGCTGAAGCGGTTGATCGCCTCATCGATTGCCTGACGGACGGCCTCGCGCAGTTGGGCGGCGACGCCGTCAGACTTCTTGCCGCTTTCGGCCAGCATGCGCTCGATGTCGGACACCGAGGCCCCGACACTGCCGCGCAGGCGGGACGCAACTTCCTTCGAACGCTCCTCGGCATTCGCGAAGGCGCCTTCGATCGATTGACCGGCATCCTCGCCAGCCTTGGCGATCGCGCGGCGAAGTGCTTCGGAGGCGCTGAGCGCGCGGCCCTCCACCTGCGACAGGGTCTTGTTGACGTCGGCGAACGAGGTCTCTACGCCCGAGCGCAACGTATCGGCGATCTGGCGGGTCCGTTCCTCGGCCTGCGCGAAGACGCCTTCGACCGACGCCCCGGCTTCCTCGCCGGCTTGCGCCAGCGCGTTGCGCATAGCTTCGGCAGCCTCGTTCGCACGCTGTTCGGTGCTCGACAGCAACCGGCCGACGTCCGTGAAGGAAGACTGGATGCCGCTGCGAAGATTGCCGGCCACCTGGCCGGAGCGTTCTTCGGCCCGCTGGAAGGCACCATCGACGAAGCCTTCCAGTGCCCGCATCGTGCGTTCGATTTCCTCCGAGCGCTGCACCAGGCCGACGGAAAGGGTCCGCAATGCGCCCTGACGCTCTTCGAGCGTGCTGACCAGGTTCGACTGGGCGGCTGCCAGCAAATCGGACGCCTGGCCGAGAACCTTCGAATGGTCCTCAAAACGCCCGACGATCCCGCCGATCTGAGAAAGCGTCGAGCCTGCGATGTCGGACAGCTTGTCGACCCGGCCTTCGATGAGGCGGGTGGAACTCGACAGCATGTCGGACGCCTGCCGCGTCGTTTCCGAGAACTTCGATGCCGTTGCCTCGAGACGCTGATCCATGTCGCCGAGATTGTCGTTCGCCTGGTCGATAACGGTCGAGATCGCCGAATTGTTGGCGGCAAGCTGGTCGATAAGGCCCATCGCCGTCGACTGAAGGCGGTTCTCGACCATTTTCATGGCCTTGGCCGTCTCCTCCGCACGCAGCGTGATGGCGTTGAGCGTTTCGTCGGTCCGCTCGGTAATGGCATTGATGAGCGCCGCGTTTTCGGCCCGCAGGCGATCCGCGCTTTCCTGGGTGAGGGCGGCGATCCGTTCGGCGGCCTCCTTGCCGGTAGCCGCATACTGCTCGATCACGGGCCGTGCCTGCTCGTCGAGAAGGCGGGACAACTCGAGCGAACGGCCGGCAAGCATCGAATTGAGTTCGCGGGTGCGTTCGTCAAGCGTGCTGCGGATGGCCTGGCCCCGGGCATCAAGAGCCTTTTCCGCATCCGAGAGGCTCTGCTGGATGCCCAGAGCGTGGCTTGCAACCTGGTTATGGGTGGAGGCAAGCCGGGCCGTTGCCGTATCCGCGGCGTCCGTAACCGAGCGGACGAGGTCGGCATGGCGGGCGGCAGTCGTCGATGCGGTCTGCTCGATCGAGTTCGCGAATTCGGCGTTGCGGGCGGCAAGCGCGTCGGCGAAATCCACGCCAGCCTTGGACAACAGATCGGCCGAACGGGCAGCTTCTGCGTCGAGCTCCTGCGCCGCGCTGCTTACCGCGCCGCGCAGGCTCGTGACGAGGGCGGCTGCCTTGCCTTCGATCGTCCGGTTGACGTTTTCGAGACCGATGTTGAGTGCACGGTCCATCGTACCGAGCCGCTCTTCGATACGGCCCGTACCGGTTTCGATTGCCGTCGAGATGCGGGCTGCCGCCATCTCGCTGACCCGATCAATCTCCCCGGCGCGCTCGCCAAGGCTATCGGCGATCCGTTGTCCGGCACTGTCGACGATGGCGTTGACACTGCCGACACTGTCGCGAATTCGCTCTTCGAGCGAGCCGAGACTCGTCTCGATGCGCGCGCCGGTGTCGTCAACGATCGCGTTGACATTGCCGACGCTGCCGCGGATGCGCTCTTCCACGGCGCCGAGGCGGTTCTCGATGCGGATACCCGTATCGTCGACGATGCCGCCGACGGTACCGACGGTGCCGCGAATACGCTCCTCAAGCGAACCGAGGCTCGTTTCGATACGCGCGCCGGTTTCATCGACGAATGCGTTGACGCTACCAACGCTGCCCTGAACGCGATCTTCGAGCGAGCCGAGGCTCGCCTCGATGCGGGCGCCGGTGTCGTCGAGACGGTTATTGATGCCGTTGATCGAAATGTCTACGCGATTGGTGAGCGTGTCGGCCGCAAGGCTGATCTGGTCGGCCGTCTCGGCAAGCCGCTCTGCGATATTGCCCGTGGTGGAACGCATGCGCGCGTCAAGCGCTTCGGCGCTGCGGTCGATGACGCCGGCAATCGACGTCTGTCGCTCCTCGAGCGACATTTCCAACATGCTGGCGCTGGTTGCGAGCGTCGTTGCAATCGCCAAGGACTGATCGGACAGCAGATCATCAAGCTGCTCGCGGCCCTGGCCGACCGCCAGATTGATCGCGTGGATCCGATCGTCGAGCGTCGCCCGTATCTGATCATGCGTTGTCGTGAGGGTGTCGCGCAGATGCTCGGTCTTGCCGGAAAGCGCCTGCTCGATTTCCGCAGCCTTGCCGGCGAGCGAGGCGGTCGCCTCGGACGTGCGGGCAGTGAGCGCTTCCGCGATCTCGGCGCTGGTGCCGGTCAAGGCGTCCGAAATCTTGCCGACGCGGCCGCTCAGATCTTCGGCGATACGGGCACTTGTTTCGGTGAGCGTGCCGGCGATCTGGCTGACGCGGCTGCCGAGGTTCTCGGCTACCTCGGATACGCTTTGTGAAAGCTTGTTCTCGATCTCGCCCACCCGGTCCGTCATCGTCTCGGCAACGGCCATTGCGCGGAACGTCAGGTTGTCGGCAACGTCCTCGGCGTGGCGGCTGAGCGTGTCCGCCATTTCATTGGCGCGGGCCGACATCGTCGAGTTGATCTGCGTCGCGCGCTCCGAAAGGATCCCATCGAGCGCCGTCGTCTGGTTGGTGAGCGCGTCGGTGATCGCGTCCCCACGTTGCGACAGCACGCCTTCGAGCGTTTTGGTTTGGCTGCCAAGCGCTTCGGAGATCGCCTCTCCGCGCTCGGACAGGACGCGCTCCAGCCGATCAGCGGTACCGGCGACAGCACCCTCGACGAGGCTCGCGCCGGAGGTGAGGGCGGTCGAGATGGCGGCAGTGCGCTCCGAAAGCGTGTTGTCCAGGCGATGTTGGCTTGCCGCGATTGCGCTGGTGATTTCGTCGGTCGTGCCCGTGAGGGTCTGTTCGATCCGCGCATGCGCGGATTGCAAGCCGTCGATGAAGGCAGCCGTGCGCGAATCGAGCCCTTCGGTCAGGCGCTGCTCGCTGGTCGTGAGCGCATCGGCAAGCGCATCGGCACGCCGGCCGAAGCCACTCTCGATCCGTTCCTGTGCCTCGGTGAGCGCCCCCATCAGCGATCCGGTCTTGTCGGAAAGCACGCTCTCGATCCGGTTCTGCGCACTGCCGATGAGATTGCTGAGCTCTGACGTACGGCCGCCGATGCTTTCCTCGATGAAATCCTGTGTCGCGCCGAGTGCCGTGGCAAGCGTCAGCGACTGGTCGGAGAGGGCCGAACCGATCTTCTCGACGCCGCTATCGAGAGCGCTGCCGATCGCCTCAGAGCCACCGGAAACGGTCTCGTTGATGCGGTGAAGGCTTTCCATCAGCTTGGTGTCGAGCAGGCTCGCGCGCTTGTCGAAAGCACTTGCGAACTCGTGGAAGCGTTCGTCGAAGGCCGTCGCCAACTGGCCGACCGTTGTCTGCAGCTTCTCTTCGAAGAAACCGCCGCGAAGATCGAGATCCATGATTGCATCGTCGGCGCTCGACTTCAGGCTCTGCCTGAAGCTTGCGCCCTTTTCGTCGAGGGCGGCGTTGAGCGTGGCAAGCATGTCGTCGAGCCCGCCAGCGATTGCCTGTTGGCCGACACTCAGGCTCTCGTTGAGGTCGCGGGTCCGTGCGATCAGCGTTTCATTGAGCTGGCGTGCACGCTCGTTGAGGGCGGCGTTCAGCTTCTCGGTGTTGGCATCCAGGCTCGAAGCGCGGGTCTCGAACTGGCCGAGCAATTGCTCGCCGCGTTTTTCCAGGGTTTCGCTGAGGGCATCGAGCCGCGCATCGAACTCATTGCTGAGCGCAACCCCCGCCGTCGTCAGTCCGGAAAGGAGCGCATCGGTGCGGGTCGACAGCATCGTGCTGATGGTCTGCAGCGCGTTTTCCGACCTTTCCGTGAGTGCGGCCGAGCGCGTATCGATCAAAGAGGCAAAGGCTTCGCCGGACACAGCGATGCGCGAAGCTATATCCTCGCTCGCCAGTTCCAGATCGTCTTTCAGCTTGGTGTGCGCACCGGCGATCGAGGTGCGGATACGGTCGGCGTGCCCGATGATCGCTTCCCGCTCCAGTCCCAGTTCCTGCACGAGGGTGCGAACGCGAAGTTCGTTTTCGCTGTAGCTGCGTTCAAGCGCATTGACCTCGGAGTGAACCAGCGTTTCGAGCTCCGTCGCACGTGCGATGGTACGCTCGATGCCTTCGTTCATCGCCGACACTTCGCGACGGACGGCCTGGCCAACGGTCATTACGCGGTCCGCGGCGGTTGTTTCCGGCTCGGCAAGACGGAGGGCGACCTCCGCCATCGAGCGCGCCGCATTACGCAGATCCTGCGCTCTCGCAAGCATGGTGGCAAAGGAGAAAAACAGCATCACGGGCAGGGCGATGCCGATAAGAACACCGATTGCACCCGGCGTGGCGGCGAGATCGGCGAGCGAGCGGATCTGCCAGATCTGCGGTGCGTAGAGAAGATGGGCGACGGCGAGACCAGCGAAGGCCCAAAGCAGCGACACCAGCGCAGCGGTACGGATTGCCGCGCGGCTGGTGCGGACTTCGAGGGAGCGCAGCATCGCGGCCGGCGATCGCCGTGTATCGTCATTTGCCGGCGAAAGCGGCGGTTGCTTCGGAGCGGGCTCGGGCGCGAGGCTGCGCACCGTCTTCGGCGCTTCCGGCTGCGCCTTTGGAGCCTGCGCCTGATCAGATGCCGCCGCCTGCTTGCTGGGCTCAGACACGGTTTCCTCCGGTTCATCCAAGGAAGTCTTGTCATCCAGAGCCGACTTAAGGTCGTCAAAGTCGATTTTCAGGGCCGCTTCCAGTGCCTGGAACGCCTTTTCGTCGATCGACTCACTGCTCTTTTTCGTCGCCATAGGGATACGCCTCACTACTATTGCCCGCCGATGGCCATCTCCGCGGCGCCGCACAGGCAATCCCGAAGACATCCGAAACAGGGCGGTGACGCCAGGGCACTACGCACCACATCTGCGCCATACCCTGCCTGATCACCCATTCCATTGCCTCGATGGATAGCCGGAACTAAGGCCTCTCGGCACCGAGCACAGAGCTTATCCACCGGAACAGTTGCCACTTTCGTACGCAAACACGTTCCTAACCGTATCGTAGTGACACATTAGCCAGGTTCTTACAATTAAGCGCAATCCGCATTCATTAAAATCCTAATGATTTCTTAACAGAATGACGGCCTTCCGGCGGGAAAAGCCAAGGAAATCAGCCCGTTTAACATGCGTTAACCATTTCCTCAGATTCCTGCGTCGACTGCATCGCGCTTTAAGCCGATGGCAGCGGGCGGCGGTTGATAATCAACGCATGCACTCGCGATGCGACAACGCCGGCGAACGTGACACCTTTCGACAGGAAACTGGCCCATGGCGGCACTCAAGATAGCCTTCGAGGCACCGGATAACCCGGGAAGCTCCTCCCTCGGCAGAAAGCCCATCGACTTCGCCCAACTCGGCCAGCAGACGATGGGGGACAAGGAACTGGAGATTGAGGTCCTGCAGCTTTTCGCGCGGCAGTCGCGGCAAGCGGTCGGCGAGATCGCTGCCGGTGACGCGGATCGGCGCGTCCAGGCTGCGCATCGGCTGAAGGGTTCCGCGCTTGCCGTCGGCGCCGTTGACGTTGCGGAGGCGGCGGCCGCGATCGAGCGCGAACCAGGGAACGCGATCCTTGCCGGCGCGCTCGGCGCGGCTGTGCTCGTGACCGAGCTTTTTATTCTGAAGCTTTGCCGCTGACTTCAATCCCTTGCGGGGCCTCGTGTATCAGAAGCCGTTCGCGGCCGCGCTGACGGGCGTGTCCCACGGGGCGCGACCGGCCGTTGTTGACTGGCTGGCCAATTTGTTGGAAGAACGTGCGCTGAATCCGCGCCGTCGCCGCCTGCTGCAGCAGGAACTTGCGCTGGCGGCCACTCCTACCAATCCATTCCGGAAAGTGAAATGACAAAACTTACGATCGTAGCCTTTGACGGCACGCGCCACGAACTCGACGTCGAGAACGGCTCCACGGTCATGGAGAATGCGGTTCGTAATTCTGTGCCGGGCATCGAAGCCGAATGCGGCGGCGCCTGCGCCTGCGCGACCTGTCATGTCTATGTCGACGACGCATGGGCGGCAGCCGTCGGCGCGCCGGAGGCAATGGAAGAAGACATGCTGGACTTCGCCTACGACGTACGTCCGACGTCGCGGCTTTCCTGTCAGATCAAGATGAGTGAGGCTCTGGACGGGCTGGTCGTCCATGTTCCGGAGCGCCAGGCCTGACCCCGGGGCCGTTCTCGGCTACTCCAACACAGCACACAAAAAAATGCCTCGCTGGTCGCGTCGACGAGCGAGGCAAGGAGGGCGTATCGCAAACAGATGAGGGAGGGAGCATCTGCTGCACCAGGACACGCCAGGAGAACCTGTTTTTGCTTCATTGCTTCGGCGCTGTATTAAAGGCCTGAAGCAACGACGCGAAACCAAAATAAAGTCCCATCCGAGCAAAGCGTCTTACTATCGACTCATAGCTAAACGCTCATCTCGTCGAGAGGTTGAACTTCAATTCTACCGCTCACTTCATAGTATCGATATAGCTGAGTCGGCCTCTCACTGCCATCGTTAGAATTCGCCAATAAAATACCGTGGGTTTTGAGCAGTCGCCTTGCGCGCTGCCGGATTATAGTCACCCTGTTCTTGGGGGGCGATTTTTTGCTTCTAAAACAAAGCCAAGGAGTCGCACTGTGGATCGCAGTGCATCGTGCGCGAAGGGCAGGAGGCGATAACCTCAGCGCCCGTCCTTGAGGCCTTCCAGCCGGTATTGCAACAATCGGATCATGCGGCGATCGAAGTTTGCGGCCTCAGTGCGGTCAAAGCGTGCCTGATCCTTGTCGTGGTTTTCGACTTCGGTCGCACTTGTTCGAGCCACTTTGGCTTGCATACGCTCGCAATCCGCTTCAGGCTTCAGGGCTAGAAACGCCTTTTCCATCTGGCGCGCATGATTGCGGGCGATCTCCGCATGCCGTTCCTCATGGCGCTTTATGTCGCTCGCGAGCGTGTCCCAAACCAATGCCAGATCGCGCCCCGCCTGTTTGCGATATTTCCAACGCGGCAGGATGATACGCGTGCTGAGCGTTACACGCGCCGTGCCGATGGCGCAGCGCCCGCCACGGCTGACATAGGTGATCGTGCCGCCGAACTTGATCCGCGTCGCTCCGGGATGGCGCGCGCCCGTGCTTGTCATCACAGGGCCGGCCGCAGCAAGTGCCTTGTCGAGTTCGGCAGCCGTGCGACCGCCGATCGAGAAATAGGTGAAGCTCTTGCTGAACACAGTCTCTGCCGCAGCACTCCCCAGCGGAAGGCCGACGAGGAGCGCGACGAGAGCGGCTTTCAGCGAAACGCGTACTCGGTACATCAATACGTGGTTCTCTTTAGTTGAAGTTCGTTGAAGCTTGGGGCATAGCCAGCGCGAGCGCAACACAAATCGACTGCGGAGGGCGCTCGGAACCTCGGAGTGGCTTGAAGAAAACTTCGCAACTCTTTGATATTCAACAGGCTGAATTTGATTGGTGGGCCATGGAATATGGCGCACTTCTCGGCATCGCGGGATCATGGGACCATGACGAACACTCCATTTCAGGCGTCTCGCTGGAAATTGGCGCACGGGCGCAGTCTCGAACTAGGGCCGCGTGGCGTTTTGATGGCGATCATCAACATTACCCCGGATTCGTTCTCCGACGGCGGGCGTTTCATCGATGCCGCTGCGGCCGTAAGCGCGGGCCTGCGTGCGGTGGAGCAGGGCGCGGAAATCCTCGATATCGGTGGTGAATCCACCCGTCCGGACGCAGCGCCGGTGACCGCCGTGGAGGAGCAAGCGCGCATCCTTCCGGTGATCGCCGGGCTGGCTCGCGAAACCGACGCGATCATTTCCGTTGACACCTACCGTGCCGAAACGGCGCGGCTCGCCGTAGAAGCGGGCGCCCACATCGCCAATGACGTGTACGGGCTGCAGCGTGAAGCGGCGATCGCGGATGTCGCGGCAGCGACGGGCGCAGGGCTCTGTATCATGCATACGGGCCGTGACCGGCAGAAACTCGATGATGTCGTCGATGATCAGTTTCATTTTCTCGACCGATCGCTTGCGATCGCAGCCGGGGCCGGCATCGCCCGGGAAAGAATCGTACTCGATCCGGGTTTCGGCTTTGCCAAGGACACCGACGAAAATCTGGAACTGATGGCACGTTTCGGCGAGTTGCATCGCTTCGGCTTGCCGATTCTGGTCGGAACTTCGCGCAAGCGCTTCATCGGCGCCGTCACAGGACGAGATGCACCGGCGCGTGACGTCGGAACGGCGGCGACGACCGCGCTGCTTAGGGCTGCGGGCGCTGCGATATTTCGAGTGCATGATGTCGCAATCAACAGGGATGCACTGGTATTGGCAGATGCTATGCTGGCCGCAAAGAACAGCCGACGGGATACGAAGCCATGACCGGGACCTACATCATCACCTTGAAGAATTGTGCTTTCTTCGCCCGCCACGGCGTGCTCGACGAGGAGGAGTTTCTCGGACAGCGTTTCTTCGTTGATGCCGAGCTCGAGGTGGAGCAGGGCACCGCACTCGCGGAGGATTGCATCGACGACACCGTGCATTACGGTATCGCCTTTGCGGAAATCGAGAGAATCGTCACCGGGCGCCGGCGCTATCTGATCGAGGCGCTGGCGCTTGAGGTTGCAAAGACCCTTTGCGCACGCTTCCGGCAAATCCGGCGCGCGAAGGTTTCCATCCGCAAGCCGAACGCGCCGGTCCCGGGCGTGCTGGACTATGTGGAAGTCACGGTCGAGCATGTCGCAGAATAGGACCTGGCGGCACGCTACGCTCGGTCTCGGCGGCAATCTCGGTAATCCGCCGCGGGCTATGGCGGAGGCATTGCGCGCACTCGATAAAAGACCGGACTGCAAGATTGCCGCCGTGTCGCGGCTCTACCGAACCCCCCCTTGGGGCAAGACCGATCAAGCCTGGTTCTTCAACGCCTGCGCCGAGGTGGAGACGGTGCTCGATCCCGAGGCGCTGCTCGATACCTGTCTTGATATCGAGCGGGCGATGAAGCGGATCCGCAAGGAGCGCTGGGGGCCGCGCACGATCGACATCGACTTGCTGACCTTTGACAAAGTGATCTCAGCGAGCGAAAAGCTGGAACTGCCGCATCCGCGCATGACGATGCGCGGTTTCGTGCTGATGCCGCTTGCCGACTTCGCAGCCGACCTTTGCATAGAGGGGCGAATGGTCCGCGAATGGCTGAACGATGCCGATATCACCGGAATTGAGGTGGCGGATGGCGACGCCGATTGGTGGCGCAGGCGCACCTGAACGCGGGAAGCTCCTTCCGGAAAATAAAAGCCCGGCGCTGAGGCCGGGCCGTTTGCCTACTGCATGTTTCCTTAAATCGTAGCCGATCTAAGGAAACATGCAGCAATTCAAAGCGCAGCGACCTTTACGCGTCTGATAAGACGCGCGGCGCTGTAGGCTTCCGTCGCTACTTGATCGAGCCGACGGCGATCTTGTCCATTTGCCGGTTGAGGTTGACGCCGATAACCGGGATCATGGTCTCCTCGACCTTGACGGAGATCGTGATGTTCATCGTCTCCGCATCCTGCAGCCGGGCGATCATTGCGCCATTGAGCTGCTTGCGGTTGATCCCGACGACGACCTTGTCCTTGGCGACATTACCGGAGACCACGTCGAGCCCCTTGCCGTCGGCGCCATCGAGGAACTTGCCCGTATAGCTGCTGCCCTTCTGCGTAATCATGGCAGACATCGCCTGCTTGAAGACGCCGACCCGGCAGAAGCCGTCAAGCTTGATCCCGGCGTCTGCACCCGATGTCGGTTCGCCGATGAGGTCGCAGGTAAATTTCGTGCCTTTGTATTTGCCGGCGACGATCTCGCCGGGACCTTTCCACTGGCCGGCCACCTTCTCGAAAAACGCCTTGTCGCGGGCGCCGGAAGACGCCGGCGACGCAAGGCCGACAGTGGCAGCAAGCGCAAAAGCGGCAACGCCGCGAACGATCAAAGAAGGGCGCGAGAACATAATCGATCCTTGATGGGTCAACGTCCGAAACTGGTAACCACATTTGCGCTCAAATGGTTAATGGACGGTTTCTTTGTTGCTCATATACATGCCAATCCACCTGGAAAGCGGCCTGTCAAAAGCGCCGTTTACGCGGCTCACGCGGGCCTCACCGGGAATTGCGTCGGTCGGGGCAGACGTGTTTTTGAAACTCTATTGCCGCCTGCTACGTCATCGTCATATCGCGGGAGGTCTCGGACATGGCAACGGCGATAGACAAGCAAAAGCACGACATTGACATGCAGCGGACGACGATTCGTCGGCACGGCCTCGCGACGCGGATCACGCACTGGATATGGGCGGTCGCGCTGTTCTTCCTGCTCCTCAGCGGATTGCAGATCTTCAATGCCCACCCATCGCTTTATATCGGCGAGCAATCCGGTTTCGCATTCGACAACAGTGTGCTGTCGATCCGCGCAGTCAGAGGAGCCGACGGTAATGCCGAGGGTCTGACGACCCTGTTCGGTCGGCCCATCGACACAACCGGCCTGCTCGGTGTCAGCGGCCCGGAGGACAGCCGGGCGTACCAGGCATTTCCGGCCTGGCTGACTGTGCCCTCCTATCATGATCTCGCGACTGGCAGGGTCGTCCACTTCTTCTTCGCCTGGCTGTTCGCGGCCACGTTCGCCTCGTGGTTTGCTGCAAGCCTGATCACCGGCCATCTGCGGCGCGATATTCTGCCGACCCTTTCGGATATTCGCGGCTTGCCGGGCAGTGTCGTCGAGCATTTACGGTTCCGTTTTCATCATGGCCGCTCTTACAACGGTCTTCAGAAAATCTCCTATGCGGTTGTTCTTCTGGGCCTTTTCCCGCTCATGTTCCTGACGGGACTGACGATGTCGCCGGCAATGAACGCCGCCGTGCCCTGGCTCACGGAGATCTTCGGCGGCCGCCAGACGGCACGCACCATCCATTTTGTTGTCATGATGCTGCTCGTCGGCTTCTTCGCCATCCACATCTTCATGGTCTTTGCGGCCGGACCGATCAACGAGATGCGCTCCATGGTGACCGGACGGTACCGGATCGACGGGGAGGCGACCGAAGGAGAACCCGAACGATGAGCCGGATCATCATCAACCGCAGACGCTTTCTGACCGCCGCGGGTGTTGCCGTCTCGACGATGCCCCTGGTTGAGTGCGACGCGCTGGACGGCATGCTGTCGAGCGATGCGACCGTGCGCAACGCAATGGCTAGGGCGAATGGCCTGACCTATCGCGTCCAGCGATTCCTGGTCGGTGCCGACAGTCTGGCGAAGGAATTTTCGGAGAGCGAGATCCGTCAGGGCCAAAAGCCGAACGGCTCAACCGACCCCACGGACTCCATCTACGCCGCTCTTCGGGACGCAAGTTTCGCCGGCTACCGGCTGGAGGTCGGCGGCCTTGTCGACCGGCCTCTGAGCCTATCGCTCGATGAGTTGCGCAATATGCCGTCACGCACGCAAATCACCCGGCACGATTGCGTCGAAGGATGGAGCTGCATCGCCAAGTGGACCGGTGTTCCGCTCGCCGCCGTGCTGGACGAGGCCGGGGCGAAGTCGGACGCGCGCTACGTCGTCTTTCGATGCTTCGACACGATGAATCTCGGCCTATCCGGGGAGGTCGCCTATTACGAATCGATCGATATGCTGGATGCCCGCCATCCGCAGACGATCCTGGCCTATGGATTGAACGGCGCGCCGCTCCCGGTCGCGAACGGCGCTCCGTTGCGTGTGCGGGTAGAGCGTCAGCTCGGATACAAGATGGCGAAATACGTTCGCTCGATCGAGCTCGCCTCAGACCTCGCACCCTACGGTCAGGGAAACGGCGGTTTCTGGGAGGACCTCGGCTACGACTGGTATGCCGGCATATAGCGCCGCCAGGATCGCAATACCTCCGTGAACAGGCACGATTGACGCCGTCACCACTGCCGGCAATCAGTTCCCGGATCGATTTTCCGAACGGGATGCGCCGGGCGCGAGATCGGAAAGGAAGTCCCCGATCCCCGGTCGCTTCAGCGCGCGGAACGGCATGGGGCGGCATAGATCCATCGCCGCTATCCCGATGCGCGCGGTCATCAGCCCGTTGATCACCCCTTCGCCAAGCCGCGCGGAGAGTTTGGATGCGAGGCCGTGGCCCAAGACCTGTTGGATGAGGCTGTCGCCGGCGGCGATCGAACCGGTGACAGCGAGATGTGCGATGACGTCGCGCATGAGCCGCAGCATGCCAAGCGTGCCTGGGCGACCGCCGTAGAGTTCCGCCATCGCACGGATCATCCGAGCCGATTCGTAGAGAACATAGCCTAAATCGACGAGCGCGCGCGGACTTACGGCGGTCACGATCGACACGCGTTTCGAGGCGGCCAGAATGATCCGGCGCGCCTCGCGGTCGAGCGGCGTCAGCAATTCCCGCTCGGTCAACTCGATGAGATGAGGGCCGTCGATGATCTCGCCCTCTGTTTCCGCAAGCCGCGCCCGACCTTTCGCCGTGCGGGGATTGGCGGCCAGCAGGTGAACGAGCCTTGCCGTTGCGCCACGCGCGGTCCTGGTGCTGGCTGCAGCTTCACCGACATCCTTTTTCAACTGCTGTATCGCCGTCAGCTGCATCATGCCGGACAGTTCGCGCACAATGACGACCAGGAAGGCGAGGGCGCCGATCGCGACGACGGCGATCGCGCCGTAGCCAAGCCAATCGGCACGGGAAAAGAGGTCGCGAACCAGGTGATCTACCCACAATCCCAAGGCAAGCGAAAGCAGTATTCCCAGCGCGCCCGCCGCCACCTTGCCGAAGGACAGCCGTCGTCGACGCGGCGTTGCTTCCGGCAGGTTGAGTCCCTCGATCGCTGCAGTCGTCTCGATGAAGGGATCGTCTGCATCAGGCGTCATGACGACCCGGTCGCTGTAGCTTGCCGGCGCACGCCGTTGTGGTTGTCGCTCCGCGCCTTTGGCCTGCTCGTCAGGCTCGACGGAGAATGCGGCCGGCTTGCGCCCATGGTTCTTGAAATCGTCGCTCATGCCAGGCGATCTCCGAGCAGGAACTGCATCGCACGGTCAAGCCGGATATGCGGTACCGAGAGTTTCAACCCGCCGCGCGTCTCTTCCAGATGCGGTGGGCGGAAGCGCACGAAGTTCAGCTCAGGCATCGCGCGCTCCGCTTCCTTGGGTTTCGAGGCCTTAGGATGCCCGTCCACTGGCTCAAAAAGAACTTCAGGATCTTCCGGTAAATCACCGGGAAATATCGCTGTCTTTCTTTCTCCGTCGAATACGTCGCCGTTTATCCTCTCTCCGGCGATCGGGGTGCCGACGATCACCGGCAGCGTGTGGCCGTCGTGGTTCACCGTCGCCTCGCGCGTCGCGCGGACGGATGCAAGCGCCATCACTTCAAGACCTGCGCCGCTCATGCCGATCCGCTCGGCCGCGCGGCTGACGAGCCGCGCGGTGATGCGTTCGAGCCGGTCGTGGCTTTCGTGGTGCAGGTGGTCGGCCTTGGTCGCGGCGATCAGCACCCGATCGATCCGGCGCGTGAACAGGGCCGAAAGCCACGAATTGGCGCCGGGCCGGAAGCAGGCAAGCACGTCGGCAAGTGCCTGTTCCAGATCACTCAGCGCTTCCGGCCCCCGGTTGATCGCCTGCAAGGCGTCGACGAGGACGATCTGGCGGTCGAGACGGGCGAAGTGTTCGCGGAAGAATGGGCTTACGACGTGGGTCTTGTAGGCCTCGTACCGACGCTCCATCATCGCCCAGAGCGATCCTTTCGGGGCGCGACCCGCAGGCAGATCCGGAAGCGGCGAAAAGGTCAGCGCCGGCGAACCCTCGAGATCTCCGGGCATCAAGAAACGGCCCGGCGGCAGCGTCGAGAGGGACCGATCGTCTGCCTTGCAGGCTTGCAGATAGGCGGTGAAGCTTTCGGCAAGGCGCCGGGCGCCGCCCTCGTCGGCTGCCGCAGTGGCACCTCTCACCGACGCAAGCGCCAGCCACTCGCGCGACAGGCCTGCGCGCATGCCGGCGCGCGCCCGCCGCACCGTGCTCTCGCTGAACTGCCGGAAATCCTGCGCCAGCAGGGGCAGGTCGAGCAGCCATTCCCCCGGATAGTCGACGATGTCGATAGAGAGCCGCCCGGGCGAGAACATCCGGTTCCAGCCGCTGGCACTTTCATAGTCGAGCGTGATGCGCAGCTGCGAAATCGCCCTCGTCGAATCCGGCCAGACCCGATCCCTGACCAGGGCGGCGATATGATCCTCGTATTGGAAGCGCGGCACCGCATCGTCAGGCTGCGGCTCCAGCCGGACCTTCGAGACCCGCCCGGATCGGATGGCTTCGAACACGGGCAGGCGACCGCCATTCAACAAATTATGGACGAGCGACGAAATGAAGACTGTCTTGCCCGCACGTGACAGGCCGGTCACTCCGAGCCGGACTGCGGGATTGACGAGCCCGGATGCGCGATCGGCAAGATTGTCCAGCGCAATCAGGGCATCATCTTTGAAGCTGCTCAAAATGGGCGCCAAGTCTTTCCGTTCCTCGGGATTGATTCCGTCGCTATGAGAATCTTCTGCTCACCTGCAGCCATTAAAGACGCCGCGCACATGCTTTGGCCGTGGTGCGATATAGGAAATCTTTCCGCCACTGCAACGAGATAGCCGGATTTTCAGTTGGCGGGCAGGTTTTCGTCACGATCTTCCCGGCTCCTCCGGTACGGGCAGCAACAGCGTCGAAAGCCTCGCCAACCATCTGGCGCCGGCGCTTGGGGGTGCCGAAAAATCGATGATGGCCAACCCGGCCGGAGGGTAGCCGTCCGCGAGGACCCTGTCCGCAGCGTCGTCGCCGAGGAGTCGCCGAAACAGTTCCTCGATCATCGGATTGTGACCGATGAGCATCAGCGAGGCCAGGCTGGAATTTGCTTCGAGAAGCTCGGCGTAGACGTTCATCGATCCAGTATAGAGCCCATCGATATAACGAAGATCGATGTCTTCGCCGAGCGTTCGGTAGAGGGGTTCGGCGGTCTGGCGACACCGCACCGCGGTCGAGCACAGGATCAGTTCCGGTCGAATGCCATGGTCGGCGGCGCTCTGGGCGATCAGTTCCGCCTCGGCATAGCCGGTATCGTCAAGCGTGCGGTCGAAATCCCGCTGACCTGGCAGCGCCCAGCCCGAACGGGCGTGGCGGAGAAGGAAGAGGCGAAATGCCGGGGCGACGCTGTCTTGCATATATCGTCCGGGGGCGATCAGGTCGCCCGAGGGTTGGAGGTATCTCTTGTGGCCGGATCCAGTCGCGAGTCCGGCAGGATGGGTACCTTGTCCCGCTGCCGCAGCAAAGATCAAGCCGTCGGCTTACGTTTTCCGTGGAACCCAAGCCTATTGAATTGGCGCCCGCGGCACACCAGATGTCGCAATCTGAAATCTCACCGGCATTGACCGGCGGTTTGCAGGTAGAGCGGCCGACCTTAATCGGCGATCAAGACTTCGTGTGTAATTTTGATGAAATATTCGCCAGTTAGCCTGAAATGCAAGCATTGTTAAAATGCGGTTGAGTGTCTGGCACAAGGCTTGAATCAGAGCTTCCATAGGTCTATACACCGCCGCAATGAGATGTTCTTCAGGAGAATCGCGTTGAGTGAGAAGATCGATCTTAGTACCTTTGTCCTCTCCGAGGACGAGGAATTCATGAATGCCAACCACCGGGCGTATTTTCGTGCAAAGCTGAACGCCTGGAAAAATGATATCCTTCGCGAAGCCCGCGAGACACTGGACCACTTGGCAGAGGAGAGCGCCAACCATCCGGACCTCGCGGACCGAGCTTCCTCCGAAACTGACCGAGCCATCGAATTGCGGGCCCGGGACCGGCAACGGAAACTGATCGCCAAGATTGATGCTGCGTTGCAGCGGCTTGACGAAGGCACTTACGGTTACTGCGAGGAAACGGGTGAACCGATCGGTTTGAAGCGTCTGGACGCCCGGCCGATTGCAACCCTCTCGATCGAGGCGCAGGAACGTCACGAACGTCGCGAGAAAGTCTATCGGGACGAATAACGGATACAGGTTCTTCCTGATCTGAAAAAACGGCGCGGTTAACCGCGCCGTTTTTCTTTATAGTGTCACTTGGGCCAACAACCTTCAGTATTATCCTGATCGTTCGCGCTCAGGGCTTACGCCCGGCGGAAATGTCGGCGAGCATGCGCGTCATTTCGTCTTCGATCGTCGGCTCCCTGCGGACATTGTCCGGGGTCCCACCGAGCAGGGGTTCCTGGCGGCCACCCGCAATCGGCCGGCTCTCGGCCTGAGGCCCAACAGTGGGCGCTAGCCGCTGGAGATCGCCAGTGGGCGCCAGGCGCTGGAGATCGCCGCTGATCTCCGCGTCGAGAATCCGCTCGAATTCCGAAACCCTGTCCGGCGTCACCGGTTGAACCGGCATCCCCTGTGTCTGCGCCGCCGGCACGAAAGTCGCTTGTAATGAGCCCTGCTGTATTGGCGTCGGCTCGCGCCGCGGCGCGATTGGCAGCACCCGTTCGCGGGCGACGTCGAAAACATCTTCCGCACGTTCTATGGCGGAGGCGCTGGGAATCGGGGACACCGGCGTCGGAACCCTGGCGGACGGCTGTTGCTGCGGTGGTTGCGCCGCCGTCGCGGGTCTTTGCTCCGCAGCAATGCGGATCGGCGGTGCCGGCTCCACGCGGGGAGCCGCTGGTTGCGCCTGCTCTTCCGTGCGCGCTGCTGGGCGCACCTGGACAGCGGCTGCGGGTTCCGCCGGAATCGGAGCCGGAGCAGGTCTCGGTTCAGGTCTCGGGGCGGCCTTGGGCGCCTCAACGGCCTCTTGCTCAGCGGCGACGGCGGCGCTCGTCTCTGCCGGTGAGGTCCCTTCCGGTGCGATTCGGCTTTCGATGACAATGTCCGTTGGGCCGCCGATCATGATGAGATGTTCGACGTCATCGCGGCGAACAAGCACCAGGCGGCGGCGCGCATCGACGGCAGCGGCATCGAGGACGGCGAGTCTCGGCTGTCTGTTCTTGCCGCCGCGCACAAAGGGGGAGGAGGGTCTGTGGCGCATGATCCAGAGCACGGCTACAAGGCACAAGAGCCCGACGGCAACGGCCGCAGCGGCGATGATGAATCGGCTGCCGTTGTCCCCGACAATGGTTTCGATCATAGGCTGAACTCCTTCTGCCTCCCCCGCATGTCAATATTTGACGGCTTTTTTCAGGCCGGTACAAGCTCGCGCCCGACATTCCCTGTGAATTGACCGCGATGCTTCCGCAGAGACGCTTTTTGCTGTTATCTCTGATTGTTAAAGATGATTCCAGTTCGATGATCCGAACGCGGGAAAGGCAACTGCGGATTTCGCGAAACGGTGGTCGGACGCCGGCCACTGCATGATTCCTTAAGCCGGGATCGATTTGAGGATAGATTATGCAGCAACGCAAAGGATTGCAGCGAGCCTTGCACGCCTGAACAAGGAGCACGGCGCTGTCTAAGATATGCAGTGGTGGTCGCGCGCGGCCGCAGCCGCAGGTGAGGACCCGATGACGAAATTGCGGCAATCAGGTGACTACCAGATGCCGGTCGTTGACCGCGGCGTCCGGCCGGGCACGGTCCTGCGGATCATCCTGCTGGCGATCGTCCTCACCGCGTCGGCGGCCGCCTTCGTCGTCTTCAAGAACCAGCTCGAAAACGAAATCGTCCTCGGCATCCTCGGCGTGCTGGCGATGGTCGGCATATTCTTCCTGGTCTCGTCGGTGATCGGTTTCATCGAGGTCATGCCGCAGACGCGTCCCGACGAGCTCGCGCGTGCCTTTCTCGATGCCCACGAAGATGGCACGATCGTCACCGACCGCAGGGGGCGCATCATCTATGCCAATGCCGCCTACGGCGCTCTGACCGGCGCCAAGAGCGCCGCCGGCATCCAGTCGCTCGAGACCATTCTCTCCAGGAACCGCGAGGCGACCGAAGCGATCTATCGGCTCACCAACGGCCTCCACGAAGGCAAGAAGGGACACGAGGAATTCCGGCTGCTGAAGCCGCTCGCAAACGGTGCGTCAATCGCCTCAGGCGCCCACTGGTTCCGCCTGAAGGCTCGCGTGCTGCCCCTGGAGGACAGCGACAGGAACCCCCTCTATCTCTGGCAGATCGCCGACATCACGGCCGAACGTGACGACCAGGAGCGCTTCTTCAAGGAACTGCAGAACGCGATCGACTATCTCGACCACGCCCCGGCAGGCTTCTTCTCGGCCGGCCGCAAGGGCGAGATCTTCTATATCAACGCCACCCTTGCCGATTGGCTCGGCATCGATCTCACCAAGTTTCAACCGGGATCGGTCAGTATTGCCGATGTGGTCGCGGGCGAGGGCCTCGCGCTCGTCCAGTCGGTCCAGGCGGAACCAGGCTTCAAGAAGACGAAGGTGCTCGATCTCGACCTGCGCAAGGCCAGCGGCCAGAGCCTGCCGGTACGTCTGATCCATCGCGTTTCGTCGACCCGTGACGGTGCGCCCGGCGAAAGCCGGACGATCGTCATGTCGCGTGAGGGCGACGATGGCGATCAGTCGGCCTCGAATGCCGCCATGCGCTTCACGCGCTTCTTCAACAACACCCCGATGGCGATCGCCTCCGTCGACGGCGACGGGCGGATCCTGAGGACCAACGCTCCTTTCCTGAAGCTGTTTGCTGGTCTTGTTTCTCAGGACGACGTCGAGCGCGGTGCACTGATCGAAACGGTCGTGCACGAATCCGAAAAAGACCGCCTTCAGGAAGCTCTTGCCGCGGCGAAAGACCGGCAGAGCGACATCGCCCCGATCGACGCCTTGCATCCGAGCGACGAGGCACGGCATTTCCGCTTCTACGTCAACGCCGTGATCGACCAGAGCGATCAGGCGCCCGAGGAGGCAGCAATCATCTATGCGCTGGAGATCACCGAGCAGAAGGCGCTCGAGACTCAGATGGCGCAGACGCAGAAGATGAATGCCGTGGGGACGCTTGCGGGCGGCATCGCACACGATTTCAACAATGTGCTGACCGCGATCCTGCTTTCCTCCGACCACCTCTTGCTCTCGGCGCGGCCCGCGGATGCGACCTTCGCCGACCTGATGGAAATCAAGCGCAACGCCAATCGGGCCGCCGTGCTCGTGCGGCAACTGCTTGCCTTCTCGCGCAAGCAGACGATGCGCCCGACCGTGCTCAACCTTACCGATGTCATCGGCGACCTGCGCATGCTGGTCGACCGGATGACCGGTACCAATGTCAAGGTCGAGGTTGACTACGGCCGAGACCTCTGGCCGGTGAAGACCGATCTCGGCCAGTTCGAGCAGGTCCTGCTCAATCTCGCCGTCAATGCGCGCGATGCCATGCCTGAAGGCGGAACGATCACGCTGCGGACGCGAAATCTGCCAGCAAGCGAGGTGGCGGCACTCGGACGACGGGAATTGCCGGAGGACGACTTCGTCATGGTCGAGGTCGCCGACCAGGGCACCGGCATTCCGCAGGAGATCATGGACAAGATCTTCGAGCCCTTCTTCACGACGAAGGAGGTCGGCAAGGGTACCGGCCTCGGCCTTTCGATGGTCTACGGCATCGTCAAGCAGTCCGGCGGCTACATCTATCCGGAGTCGGAAGTCGGAAAGGGCACCACTTTCCGCATTCTGCTGCCGCGCCACGTCGAGGAAATCCGCGAGGAAGTCGCAACCGAAGTCCCGATGCCGGCGGCCAGCGATTTGGTCGTGACGCCCGCGCCCAAGGCAGAATCGGAGCCTGCGGACCTCACCGGCGATTCCGCCGTCGTTCTCCTTGTCGAGGACGAGGAAGCGGTGCGCCGCGGCGGCAAGCGCATGCTCGAAACGCGCGGCTACACCGTTCACGAGGCCGGATCGGGCGTTGAAGCGCTCGACATCATGGACGAGCTCAACGGCGCGGTCGACATCGTCGTATCGGACGTCGTGATGCCGGAAATGGACGGACCGACGCTGCTGCGCGAACTGCGCAAGAAATATCCGGACTTGAAGTTCATTTTCGTGTCGGGTTACGCGGAAGACGCTTTCGCGCGCAACCTGCCGGCCGATGCGAAATTCGGTTTCCTGCCGAAGCCATTCTCGCTGAAACAACTGGCCGTGGCCGTTCGCGAGATGCTGGATTCCTGAGCGCGGATTGATACCTGACGCGGAAGAAGGCCCGGTCCAGCGCCGGGGCCCTCCTGTCAGCCAGCTTGCTTCACTTACTTCGCCGTCAGTGCAACCGCGATTTCGGCGGCGAGACGAGCATTATTCTCCACGAGCGCGATATTGGTTTCGAGGCTGCGACCGTCGGTCATGTGGAAAAGGTTATCGAGCAGATAAGGCGTGACGGCCTTGCCGGAGATCTCGTCGCTCGCCGCATTGTCGAGCGCACGGGTGATGTAGATTTCCATCTCCTCGCGCGGAATTTCGCTCTCTTCGGGAACCGGATTGGCAACAAGCATACCGCCGTCGATGTCGAGCAGATCGCGCATCTTCTGGAAATTGGCGATCGCGGCGGGGCTGTTGAGCATCAGTGGACTCTTGATGCCGGAATCCCGCGACCAGAAGGCCGGGAAGGCTTCGCTGTCATAGGTGACGACCGGAACGCCGCGAGTCTCCAGCACCTCGAGCGTCTTCGGAATGTCGAGAATGGCCTTGGCGCCGGCGCAGACAACGATGACGCCGGTGCGGGCGAGTTCATCGAGATCGGCGGAAATATCGAAGCTCTCTTCCGCGCCGCGGTGGACGCCGCCGATGCCGCCGGTGGCAAAGACGCTGATGCCGGCGCGCGCCGCGGCGATCATCGTCGCAGCCACGGTCGTGGCGCCCGTGCGGCGTTCGGCGATCGCGAAGGCAAGATCGGCACGCGACAGCTTCATCGCGCCTTCCGTTTTCGAAAGTGCTTCCAGCTTCGCGTCGTCGAGGCCAATGTGAAGGACACCGTGAATGACCGCAATCGTTGCGGGCACGGCGCCCTGTTCACGGATGATCGCCTCGACGCTTCGGGCCATGTTGAGGTTGCCGGGGTATGGCATGCCATGGGTGATGATCGTCGATTCCAGCGCGACG
The DNA here is from genome assembly GCF_036488675.1 of Sinorhizobium chiapasense. NCBI lineage: Bacteria > Pseudomonadati > Pseudomonadota > Alphaproteobacteria > Hyphomicrobiales > Rhizobiaceae > Sinorhizobium > Sinorhizobium chiapasense. The sequence continues at coordinate 1,707,197 of NZ_CP133148.1, read as the reverse complement.
ATCGGCGCACCGCGTGCCTTGGCGGCCGAGACTTCATCGGAGTATTCGATCGGCAGGGACGGGGAGGAGGATCTGGTCATGAATCTATCCTTAAATCGCGATCATGTCTGGCTTAAATCAACCAAAGGTCATCGAGATCGTTTCTAAAAATGTTCGAGGCGAGATGTGGGGTGGAAAGCTGCGCACACTTTCGTCCCGCGTTCAACGTCAGCTCTCATGACAGCATTTGCGGCGCCGGCACAAGGGCAATCGCCTGTTCGAGATTGCCTGCGGACATTTCTTCCGAAACGGCAAAAGGCGAGCGAAGCGCTATCCCCGCCGCGGCAACGCCATGGCGCAGGCATCCGGCAAGATCGAGACCCGAAAGCCGCGCCATGAGGAACCCCGAGGCCAATGCGTCGCCGGCGCCGGTGACATCCGCAAGCGCCGGGAGAGCCGGCGGGACAATGAGGCTTGCCCCGCTGCGATCGAAGGCGACCGCAGCGGCGCCGCCGCGTGTTACGACGCCACCCGTAAGACCGGCCTCCCGCAACAGCGATGGCCAGTTTGCGGCCTTGCTGGCGTCAATCCCGGTCAGGGCACGCGCTTCCGCCTCGTTCATGAACAGGAAACTGAGGCCGCCGAGGCATTTCCTGAAACGCACCACCTTTGCCGGCGACACGGCAATACCGGCAACAATTCGATCGTCTCTGGACGCCACGCTGACCAGAGCGGCGAGCGTCTCCTCGGGCAGGTTCGCATCCATCAGCACCAGATCGCTCGCCGCCAACACTTCGCGTATCGCGCGCTGCTGCAGCCGGCGCGGCGAAAACAACTGGTAGAGCTCCATGTCGGCAAGTGCGACGACAAGGTTGCCGTCGCATTCGAGAATGGCGGTGTAGCTCGGCGTTTTCCGGTCGAGAAAGGTAAAGGGGCAATCGATCACTCCCGCTGCGACCGCGGCTGCCGCCACCATCTCGCCTGCGGCGTCGCCGCCACGCGGGCTGATCATTCGCACGCTGTGACCCAGGCGCGCGAGGTTTCTCGCCGCGTTGAAGCCGCCGCCTCCCGCTTCCTCGAACCACGAACCGGGATTGCTTGCGCCAGGAGCGGTCACGCCGCTGATGCGGCCGCGACGGTCGATGTGGGCGCCGCCGAACACGGCGATTTCCCGTTTCTTCATAAAAGCTCCTCTTTGGACTGCTTCAATCCAAAATCACAGAGGCGGCACGGTCGCGAATCGCGCTGGTGTCGCCAAGCCTGGCCGAGCTTCGGCATGGGCTTCGCGGAAACGTGGTACAATGCCCGTGAACAAGAATCGAACGCAACGAGAATAACCGTTATCATTCAATTGGTTGCCACTCTATTGCCAAAGCAGAACAAAACATGTACAAAAACTCCTGCGGCGGCTTCATTGCCTCGGTAGCTTCAATAACCTAAAGGTGGGACCAAATGGCACAAAACTCTTTGCGGCTCGTAGAGGACAAATCGGTGGATAAAAGCAAGGCACTTGAAGCGGCTCTCTCCCAGATCGAACGGTCGTTCGGCAAGGGATCGATCATGAAGCTCGGCTCGAAGGACAGCGTAATCGAGATCGAAACTGTTTCGACCGGCTCGCTCGGCCTCGATATCGCACTCGGCATTGGCGGCCTGCCGAAAGGGCGCATCATTGAAATCTACGGCCCGGAAAGCTCGGGCAAGACAACGCTGGCGCTGCAGACCATCGCCGAGGCGCAGAAGAAAGGTGGCATTTGCGGCTTCGTCGACGCCGAACATGCGCTCGATCCGGTCTATGCGCGCAAGCTCGGCGTCGATCTCGAAAACCTCTTGATCTCGCAGCCGGACACCGGCGAACAGGCGCTGGAAATCACCGACACGCTGGTCCGTTCAGGCGCGATCGACGTCCTCGTCGTCGATTCGGTTGCAGCTCTCGTGCCGCGCGCTGAAATCGAAGGCGAAATGGGCGACAGTCTGCCGGGCATGCAGGCCCGCCTGATGAGCCAGGCACTGCGCAAACTCACCGCGTCGATCTCCAAGTCCAACTGCATGGTGATCTTCATCAACCAGATCCGCATGAAGATCGGCGTCATGTTCGGTTCGCCGGAAACGACGACGGGCGGCAACGCGCTGAAGTTCTATGCGTCGGTGCGCCTCGATATTCGTCGCATCGGCTCGGTCAAGGAGCGCGAAGAGGTCGTCGGCAACCAGACCCGCGTCAAGGTCGTCAAGAACAAGATGGCGCCGCCCTTCAAGCAGGTGGAATTCGACATCATGTATGGCGAGGGCGTTTCCAAGACCGGTGAACTCATCGATCTCGGCGTCAAGGCCGGCATCGTCGAAAAATCCGGCGCCTGGTTTTCCTACAATAGCCAGCGCCTCGGCCAGGGCCGGGAGAATGCGAAACTTTTCCTACGCGACAATCCCGATCTTCTGCGTGAAATCGAGATGGCTCTGCGGCAGAATGCCGGCCTGATCGCTGATAAGTTCCTGGAGAACGGCGGACCGGAGAGCGATGACGACGGCGATGCAGCCGCCGAAATGTAAGATCTGAGGCGGGCAAGTTTTGGATAAAGCCGGTCGTTTTTCCAGACGGCCGGTTTTTTGCTGCCGTCTGGACAGCGTGAGACACGGAAGATAAAAGCCTGTGGTTCCGGCGACCGACGTTGCTGGGGGGCGTGTCTATTGCCGATAGACGCGGGATTGAAGAGAGCGGTGCGCGGCCCGGCAAAGTGCGGTCGCGACCGGGAATGGCACAGATAGGACGCAAGATGAGCGGCGTGAATGAAATTCGGTCGATGTTTCTCGACTATTTCCGCAAGAACGGTCACGAGATCGTGCCGTCGAGCCCCCTGGTGCCGCGCAACGACCCGACATTGATGTTCACCAATGCCGGCATGGTGCAGTTCAAGAACGTCTTCACCGGCCTCGAGCAGCGCCCCTATTCGACGGCCGCGACCGCGCAGAAATGCGTGCGCGCCGGCGGCAAGCACAACGACCTCGACAATGTCGGCTACACGGCCCGGCACCACACCTTCTTCGAAATGCTCGGCAACTTCTCCTTCGGCGACTATTTCAAGGAACGCGCGATCGAGCTTGCCTGGAACCTGATCACCAAGGAGTACGGGCTCGACGCCAAGCGCCTGCTGGTGACCGTCTACCACACCGACGACGAAGCCTATGGCCTCTGGAAGAAGATCGCCGGCTTCAGCGACGACCGGATCATCCGCATTCCGACCAGCGATAACTTCTGGGCAATGGGCGATACCGGCCCCTGCGGCCCGTGCTCGGAAATTTTCTACGATCACGGCGACCAGATCTGGGGCGGACCGCCCGGTTCGGCCGATGAAGATGGCGACCGCTTCATCGAGATCTGGAATCTCGTTTTCATGCAGTACGAGCAGGTCACCAAGGAAGAGCGTATCGATCTGCCGCGCCCGTCGATCGATACCGGCATGGGACTGGAGCGTGTTGCGGCCGTCCTGCAGGGCCAGCACGACAACTATGACATCGATCTTTTCCGTGCGCTGATTGCGGCTTCCGAGGAAGCAACCGCCGTCAAGGCCGAGGGCGACCGCCGTGCTAGCCACCGCGTCATCGCCGACCATCTGCGTTCCTCGGCCTTCCTGATCGCCGACGGCGTGCTTCCCTCGAACGAAGGCCGCGGCTATGTGCTGCGCCGAATCATGCGCCGCGCCATGCGCCACGCACAGCTGCTCGGCGCGCAGGAGCCGCTGATGTGGAAGCTCCTGCCGGAGCTCGTCAACCAGATGGGCCGCGCCTATCCGGAACTCGCCCGCGCCGAAGCGTTGATCTCGGAGACGCTGAAGCTGGAAGAAACCCGTTTCCGCAAGACGCTGGAGCGCGGTCTGAACCTCCTTTCAGACGCCTCAGCAGATCTTTCCGAAGGCGACCAGTTCAACGGCGAAACAGCCTTCAAGCTTTATGACACCTACGGCTTCCCGCTCGACCTGACGCAGGATGCGCTGCGCGCCAAGGGCATCACGGTCGATACCGACGCGTTTTCCAAGGCAATGGAACGGCAGAAGGCGGAGGCCCGCGCCAACTGGGCCGGATCCGGTGAGGCCGCGACCGAGACGATCTGGTTTGAGCTCAAGGAAAAGCACGGCGCGACGGAATTCCTCGGCTATGACACCGAGGCCGCCGAAGGCGTAATCCAGGCGATCGTCCGCGATGGTGCGGTGGTCGAATCCGCAGTGAAGGGCGAGAGCGTTCAGGTGATCCTGAACCAGACACCCTTCTATGGCGAATCCGGCGGTCAGATGGGCGATACCGGCCTCATCGCGACCGACACTGGCAAGCTGACGGTCACAGATACCCAGAAGCGCGGCGAGGGGCTCTTTGTCCATTACTGCGTAGTCGCCGAAGGAAATATGAAGATCGGCGAGGCGGCCGCGCTAACCGTCGACCATACGCGTCGTACCCGGCTCCGCTCCAATCACTCCGCGACGCACCTGCTGCACGAGGCGCTGCGCGAGGTGCTCGGCACGCATGTGGCACAGAAGGGCTCGCTTGTCGCGCCGGACCGGCTGCGCTTCGACGTATCGCATCCGAAGCCGATGACGACGGACGAATTGAAGGTCGTCGAGGAGATGGCAAACGAGATCATCGTCCAGAATTCGCCGGTGACGACGCGACTGATGACCGTCGACGACGCGATTGCGGACGGCGCAATGGCGCTCTTCGGCGAGAAATATGGCGACGAGGTCCGCGTCGTCGCAATGGGGCAAGGCGTTCGCGGGTCGAAAGCCGGAAAGCCCTATTCGGTCGAACTCTGCGGCGGCACGCATGTATCGGCAACCGGCGACATCGGTCTTGTGCGGATCGTTGCTGAAAGTGCGGTCGGTGCCGGCGTGCGTCGAATCGAGGCACTGACGGGCGAGGCGGCTCGCGCCTATCTCAACGAGCAGGACGAGCGGGTGAAGACGCTGGCATCCGCGCTCAAGGTCCAGCCGGCGGATGTTCTCGGCCGGGTCGAGGCCCTGCTCGACGAGCGCCGCAAGCTGGAGCGGGAACTGACCGAGGCCAAGAAGAAGCTTGCTCTCGTCGGTGACGGCCAGAACGGTTCGGCCGATGCCGCCCGCGATATCGCGGGCGTCCGCTTCCTTGGCAGGGTCGTGTCCGGCGTCGAGCCAAAGGACCTGAAGAGCCTCGCCGATGACGGCAAGAAGACGCTCGGTTCGGGCGTTGTCGCCTTCGTTGGTGTTTCCGGCGACGGCAAGGCGAGTGCGGTGGTGGCCGTGACCGACGACCTCACCTCGAAGGTCAGCGCCGTCGATCTAGTGCGCGTCGCTTCGGCCGCACTCGGCGGCAAGGGGGGCGGCGGACGCCCGGACATGGCCCAGGCCGGCGGACCGGATGGCAACCGTGCAGCCGAAGCGATCGAAGCGGTCGCCGTGGCGCTCGCCGGTTGACTTACTGCATGTTTCCTTAAATCGTAGCCGATTTAAGGATAAAAACATGCAGCAATTCAAAGTGCTACAGCGTCCTTTGCGCGTCTGATAAGACGCGCGGCGCTGTAAGCCCAGGCAACCGAAGGAAAGGGCGCCGCGGCGCCCCTTTTCATGCGCTCTTTTCGCTGCGGATACTGGCGAGCGCCGCCTGAACCGAGGCACGCATCACGACACGCGGCGGGCGAACGTCATGCTGGCGGAGCGCGCGGCGCACCTGTGACCTGGCGCCGGTGATGAAGAAACGGACGCCCGTCCTTTCGGCCTTCCGCAGCGTTCCCTCGATGACATTGGCTGCGGTCGAGTCCATGAAGGGTACTTCCGAGCAATCGAGGATGAAATTCCGACGCTGGTCGGCGATGCGGTCGAGAACAGTGCCGACGGTTGCGGCCGAGCCGAAGAAGAAGATGCCCGAAATTCGATAGATGACCGTATCCGGATCGTCCGCGACGACCGGATGTTCTTCCTCTCCATTCCCGTCTTTTAGGGCCTCCAGCGGTTTTGTTTCTCCGACCGAGATGCTCTTTGCCATGCGGTCGATGAAAAGAACCGCGCCAAGGGCGAAGCCGATCACGATGCCTTCCGTCAACTCGCGGAAGACGACGATGATAAAGGTCGCCAGAAGCACGACCGCATCGCCGTAGGAGGATCGCAGCAGCGCCATGAACGCCGGCTTCTCGATCATGTTCCAGGCAACGATAGCGAGCACGCCGGCCAGCGAGGCGAGCGGGATGTAGCTCGCGAGCGGAGCGGCGAGAACCATGAATAGAAGCAGAAAGATGGAATGCAGCATGCCGGAAACCGGACTGGTTCCGCCTGCACGCACATTCGTCGCCGTGCGGGCGATCGTCCCGGTAACGCAGATGCCGCCGAAGAGCGCTGAACAGAAGTTCGCGATTCCTTGCGCAATCAATTCCATGCTCGAACGGTGGCGGCGGCCGGTCATGCCGTCGGCGACGACGGCCGACAGCAAGGACTCGATTGCACCGAGGAGCGCAAAGGAGACGGCATCCGGAAAGACGGCAGCCGCCTTCTCGAGCGAGAAAGGCGGAAGTGTCGGTGAAGGCAGGCCACGCGGAATGCCGCCAAAGCGGGTGCCGATCGTTTCCGCCGGCAATTGCAGCAGAGCGACGAAGGCAGAAGCGGCGGCAACGGCAATCAGCATGCCGGGCCAGTGCGGTCGCAGCCTGCGCAGCGTGAGAATGGCGCCGATCGTTAGCGCCGCTGTCAGAACTGCTGCCCAGTTGACCGTACCGGCGGCAAGTCCAAGGGTCGCGACTTTCCCGATGATGGGCCCGGGCTCGCGGCCGCTCAGAGTCAGGCCGAAGAGGTCGCGCAATTGGCTGGCGAAGATGATCACCGCGATCCCGGCAGTAAAGCCCACGGTCACCGGGTAGGGGATGAACTTGATGTAGTTGCCAAGTCGCAAGTAGCCTGCGGCAACGAGCATGACGCCGGACATCGCCGTAGCCAGCAGCAGGCCATCGAGGCCGTGCCTGGCACCGGTGGCAGCCACGAGTACGATGAACGCACCAGCGGGCCCCCCAATCTGCACGCGGCTGCCGCCGAGGAGCGAGACCAGAAAACCGCCGACAATCGCAGTGTAGAGCCCGCGATCAGGCGTAACACCCGAGGCGATCGCGACGGCCATGGACAGCGGCAGGGCGACGATGGCGACGGTAAGCCCGGCAAAAGCGTCCACCTTCAGGCGAGCGCCACCATATCCTTCTCTAAAGACGCTTACCGTTTTGGGGACGAGAGAATCGGGCATCTACGAGACTTTCGGGAACCACTATGGCGGGCAACGCGTACTGGACACCGCCAGACTATATGAGTCGCTACGCCGAACAAGCAGCTGCAATCGAGCGCTTGATGTCACGGATTCCATCTATGCTTTATTGGCTTAACTCTTCACGGAAATCTTTCTTCCGCTGAAATGACTGGCGATGCCGGGGTGGGCCGAAGGACCGGACCTATCCGATAACGCCCCAATGGCGCAGACCTTCGAGCACGCCGTCCGCATGGGAATTCCGCGCGAGAAAATGCCGCTTCTCGTGCGCGATGGCCTGGCGTAGTTCGGCAAGCGCATTGGCGACCACCACGCCGCGCACACGTGGCATATCGAACATTTCGCGGTCGTTGCCGGTGTCGCCGGCGACGACCACCTCGTCGAGATCGACCGTAAGCTCGCGGCAGATCCAGGCCAGCGCGCTGCCCTTGCCGCCGGCGCGCGGCAATATGTCGAGATCCCGACTGCTGGAATAGATGAGCTTCACGTCCAATCCGGCGGACGCCAGCCGTTGCCCGATGGCACCGATTTCCTCGTCGCGTGCCTCTGGCAAACGCCAACTCGCCTTGTGAGCATGTTGGTCGACTGCCGCCTGCGGAACTGCGCCTTCTACCGTCTCCATGATCGCCGTGACGGCCGTGACGTCGATCGGAGGGCCAAGCTCCTCGGTGAACGCCTGCAACCGTTTCCTTTTACGCCCGTCGGCTATCATCGTACCGACGCCGCCAATCACGTAGTCAGGCGGCGGCAACTGGTCGACGTCCACGAGCGCCAATATGTCGTTGATCGGTCGGCCGCTATTGTAGATAAGCAGCGGCCTTTTGCTCTCGGCGAGCGCCTGCCAGGCCGAACGAAAGCGATCCGCCGCTCCATCATCGCCAAGAAGCGTGCCGTCTATATCGAAGGCGACGAGCCTTACCGGCTTTGGTCCCGCTTGGTCCATCCGCTCATGCCATGGTTGGATACGACCATCGGGAAATGATCGAGTGCCGTAAGCGTTCCATCGGCCGCTTGCCGTCCCCGCTGCGGCGCGCAGGCACAGAGGCGGGTGAGGGCATTATGATGGGTGTGTCGGACACTCGCTCCCCCGTTGGCAGTCCGCCCTAAAGGAACCGATAAATGCAAGAAACCCGGCGCATGGCCGGGTTCCAAGACTTGCTATCAGGTTGGCAGGCTTACGCAGCCATTGCCTTCTTGAGGTTCTCGTCGATCTTGTCGAGGAAGCCGGTGGTCGAAAGCCACGGCTGATCAGGGCCGATCAGCAGAGCCAAGTCCTTGGTCATGAAGCCGGCTTCGACCGTTTCGACGCAGACGCGCTCAAGCGTCTCGGCGAACTTCGCGAGTTCGGCGTTGCCGTCGAGCTTGGCGCGGTGTGCAAGGCCACGGGTCCAGGCGAAGATCGAGGCGATCGAGTTGGTCGAGGTTTCCTCGCCCTTCTGGTGCTGGCGGTAGTGGCGGGTCACCGTGCCGTGCGCGGCTTCGGCTTCGACCGTCTTGCCGTCCGGCGTCATCAGCACGGAGGTCATCAGGCCGAGCGAGCCGAAACCCTGGGCTACGATATCGGACTGGACGTCACCGTCGTAGTTCTTGCACGCCCAGACATAACCGCCGGACCACTTGAGGGCCGAGGCCACCATGTCGTCGATCAGGCGATGTTCATACCAGAGCTTTTCCGCCTTGAATTGTTCGGCGAATTCCTCTTCGAACACCTTCTGGAAGATGTCCTTGAAGCGGCCGTCGTAGGCTTTCAGGATGGTGTTCTTGGTCGAGAGGTAGACCGGAACCTTGCGCTGCAGGCCGTAGTTGAACGAAGCGCGGGCGAATTCGGTGATCGACTCGTCGAGGTTGTACATGGCCATTGCGACGCCGGCGCCGGGGGCGTCATAGACGTCGTGCTCGATCGTCTGTCCGTCTTCGCCGACAAACTTGATCGAAAGCTTGCCCTTACCCGGGAACTTGAAGTCCGTCGCGCGATACTGATCGCCGAAGGCGTGACGGCCGACGATGATCGGCTTGGTCCAGCCGGGAACGAGGCGCGGCACGTTCTTGCAGATGATCGGCTCGCGGAAGATGACGCCGCCCAGGATGTTGCGGATCGTGCCGTTCGGCGACTTCCACATCTTCTTCAGCTTGAACTCCTCTACGCGGGCCTCGTCCGGCGTGATCGTCGCGCACTTGACGCCGACGCCATGCTTCTTGATGGCGTTGGCCGCGTCGATTGTAACCCGGTCTTCGGTCGCGTCGCGGTTTTCGACGCTGAGGTCATAATATTCGAGATCGAGGTCGAGATAAGGATGGATCAGCTTGTCCTTGATGAACTGCCAGATAATGCGGGTCATCTCGTCGCCGTCGAGTTCGACGACCGGATTGGCGACCTTGATCTTTGCCATGGATATGCCTCGTAGCTTTGCGGAGCATCGGACGCGATGCCCCCCGGTGGGAGAAATCCAGAGCCCTATAGCATTGTGAACTGGCAAGGCAAAGCATGCTTAGGTGAAACTTTGGATGGGTTGGGGGCCATTGCTTCACCCCGTCCGCGAGCATCCATATCGCTGGAGCGCCTTCACGCCACAGAGGGTAATCGTCCTCAAGGCCGATGGACGGCAGGCTTTAAATTCGCGAGCAATTGTGCGAGGGAAGCGCCGAACAGAAGGCGACGGCAATGGCAGGTACGAACAGCGAGCGCGAACTCTTGACGGAAGGTCCGGCGATTATCCTCGCTTACCCCCAACTCGGCGAGAACATCGGCATGGTGGCGCGGGCCATGGCCAATTTCGGACTGTCGGAACTGCGCCTCGTCAATCCGCGCGACGGCTGGCCGAGTGAAAAGGCGCGCTCCGCCGCAAGTCGCGCCGACCATGTCATCGATGGCGCCAAGCTCTACGGCTCGCTTGAGGACGCGATCGCGGATTTGAACTTCGTCTACGCGACCACGGCGCGTGACCGTGACGGTTACAAGCCCGTCCGCTCGCCGATCGTCGCGGCACGGACGCTGCGCCGACGGTTTAAAGGCGGGGAGGCGGTCGGCATCATCTTCGGCCGCGAACGCACAGGCCTCACCAACGAGGAAGTGGCGCTGGCCGACGAGATCGTGACATTCCCGGTCAACCCGGCCTTCGCCTCGCTGAACCTCGCGCAGGCCGTACTGCTCATGTCCTATGAGTGGATGAAGACCGGCATGGAATCGGAAGACGAAACGTCGTTCCAGGCGATCGCACAGCGTCCGGCGACCAAGGAACATCTGCAAGGCCTGTTCGATCATCTGGAAGATGCCCTGGAAGCACGCAACTACTTCCGCTCCGCCGACAAAAAGCCGAAATTGGTCGAAAATCTCCGCGCTGTTCTGACGAGACCATCCTTTACCGAATCCGAAATCCAGGTGTTGCGCGGCGTCATCTCTTCGCTCGACCGGTTCACGCGCGAAAATCCGCGCGGCTCCGGCGCGCCGGCGGGCCGCAACAGGAAAGTGCAAGGCGGCGGTGACAACGAGTGAACTGAAACCCATACTCGTTTTCGACAGCGGGATCGGGGGGCTGACGGTACTGCGCGAGGCGCGCGTGCTGATGCCGGAGCGGCATTTCATCTATGTCGCCGATGATGCCGGCTTTCCCTATGGCGGCTGGGAGGAGGGCGCATTGAAGGAGCGCGTGATCGCGCTCTTCGGCAAACTGCTCACCGCGCACGACCCGGAAATCTGCATCATCGCCTGCAACACCGCCTTTACGCTCGTCGGCGCCGATCTTCGCGCCGCCTATCCGCAGATGACCTTCGTCGGCACGGTGCCGGCGATCAAACCGGCGGCGGAGCGCACGCGTTCCGGGCTGGTCTCGGTGCTCGCGACTCCGGGCACGGTCAAACGCGCCTATACGCGCGATCTGATCCAATCGTTTGCATCGCAGTGCCATGTCCGGCTCGTCGGCTCGGAAAATCTGGCGCGCATGGCGGAAACGTATATTCGCGGCGAGAAACTCGATGACGAGGCGGTCTCGGCAGAGATCGCCCCCTGTTTCGTCGAGATGGACGGGCGAAAAACCGACATTGTGGTGCTCGCCTGCACGCATTACCCCTTAATGGCGAACGTTTTCCGGCGGCTCGCGCCCTGGCCTGTCGACTGGCTCGATCCGGCAGAGGCGATTGCGCGGCGCGCCCGCTCGCTGGTGCCGCTGCCGAACGGCTTCGAGCCGCTTAACGGCGAGGATCCCGCCATTTTCACTTCCGGCAAACCCGATTTCGCCACGCGCCGGCTGATGCAGGGCTTTGGCCTGACGGTAAGGTAAACAAACTCTTATCTGTGGGTTTTGCCCATTGCGTCGAGCAAAGCGTCGGGAAGGGTGCTAGACGCTGATACGTGCCCGCGGTTGTCCCGTTGGAGCGTATACACATTTCTTGACGAGGTACGGATGAAAGTCGGCATCGACATGGGAACGACGTCCGAAGGGACTTCGGCCTCGCTCGATATCGAGGAGCTCTTGGCGACGCGCCTTCTGGTGCAGGGTAATTCCGGCTCCGGCAAGTCGCACCTCTTGCGCCGCCTGCTGGAACAGTCCGCACCATGGGTGCAGCAGTGCATCGTCGATCCCGAAGGTGACTTCGTCACACTCGCCGACAAGTTCGGCCATGTCGTCATCGACGGCGAACGCACGGACGCCGAGCTGATCGGCATCGCGACGCGCATCCGCCAGCACCGCGTCTCCTGCGTCCTTTCGCTGGAAGGTCTCGATATCGAGCAGCAGATGCGTAGTGCCGGCGTCTTCCTCAATGCCATGTTCGATGCGGACCGCGAATACTGGTACCCCGTTCTGGTCGTCGTCGACGAGGCGCAGATGTTCGCGCCTTCCGTAGGTGGCGATGTATCGGAGGAAGCGCGCAAGGTTTCTCTGGGTGCGATGACCAATCTCATGTGCCGCGGCCGCAAGCGGGGGCTTGCCGGCGTCATCGCCACACAGCGCCTGGCGAAGCTCGCGAAGAATGTCGCGGCCGAAGCCTCGAATTTCCTGATGGGGCGCACCTTTCTCGACATCGATATGCTGCGCGCCGCCGATCTCCTGGGTATGGACCGGCGCACCGCCGAGATGTTCCGCGACCTGAAGCGCGGCTCATTCGTTGCGCTCGGGCCGGCGCTGTCACGCCGGCCAATGAAGGTGACGATCGGCTCCGTCGAGACCTCCGCCCGCTCTACCAGCCCGAAGCTGATGCCGCTCCCGGAAGCGCCGCAGGATGTCGAGGACCTGATCTTCACGCCGGACCCGGAAGAGTTGACGCGGCCGATCATGCGTCGCCCGACCCCCCAGCCACGCCCGGCGACCGACATCCTCGCCGAGCTGTCGCGGCCGCGTCCCGAGCCCTTAGCGCCGGTGGAAATCAAACCTGCTCCGCCGGAAATGTCGGCGGAGGAGCGCGACGCGCTGCTCGACAGCCTGTTCGCCGAGATCCTCGCCAATCCGGACGCGGCCTTTCGGCCTGATGCCGAACTCTTCCAGGATTTTCTCGTTCGTTGCCGTATCCGCCGCGTGCCCGGGCCTGCGCTCTCGCTGAGTGCATTCCGCCGCAAGATGGCCGCCGCCCGGTCCGGCGTCGATGGCGAGACGGCTGCGACCGAGACATGGGCATCGGCGCTCCGGCTTGCCGACCGCGTGAGCGAGGACTTGCAAGCGGTGTTTCTGATGATGGCGCAGGCGGCTGTGCGCGGCCTGCCATGTCCTTCGGACGCGATGATCGCGCGCGCTTACGGAACCCATTCCGCCCGCCGCGCTCGGCGGCTGCTCGGCTACTTCGAAGAGCACGGGCTGGTCGTCGTACATGCGGATTTCTCCGGCAAGCGTATCGTGGCCTTCCCCGATCTCGGGAGCGAGACCGCGCCGGGCGACGCAAACGGTCCGGACATCGGTAACGGCGAACGGGCAGCCGCCGAGTGACGGCAACCTACGGCGCCCGCGCCTGATCAGACGCGCAAAGGTCGCTGTAGAACACTGAGTTGCTGCATGTTTCCTTAAATCGGCTCGATTTGAGGATACATGCAGTTGCGGAAATCGCTATATTCCTGTCATATTCCGTTGACAAATCAGCGACCGGTGCGTAAAGACCCGCCCAACGCCGGGCAGCAATGTCCGGTGTTTCATTTGACATGTCCCGTGGTTTCTTGCGTCCGCGTGATCGTGAGAGGCCTGTCAGAACTCAAGAAAATAGGTTCAGAGGAGGGCGTGTTTCCTTGATCCGGCTTGGCAACAGGCCGGTGTAACCGTTTGAAAGGAAATACGATGAGCAAGCGCGAATCGTCCAAGTACAAAATTGACCGCCGTATGGGCGAAAACATCTGGGGCCGTCCGAAGTCCCCGGTAAACCGTCGTGAATACGGCCCGGGCCAGCACGGCCAGCGCCGCAAGTCCAAGCTCTCCGACTTCGGCGTGCAGCTGCGCGCCAAGCAGAAGCTGAAGGGCTACTACGGCGACATCCGTGAAAAGCAGTTCCGTGCAATCTTCGCCGAAGCTTCGCGTCGCAAGGGTGACACTCCGGAAAACCTGATCGGCCTGCTCGAATCGCGCCTCGACGCGATCGTCTACCGCGCCAAGTTCGTTCCGACCGTCTTCGCTGCGCGCCAGTTCGTCAACCATGGCCACGTCAAGGTCAACGGCGTCCGCGTCAACATCGGTTCCTACCGTTGCAAGCCGGGCGACGTCATCGAAGTCAAGGAAAAGTCCAAGCAGCTCGTTTCGGTTCTCGAATCCGTACAGCTCGCTGAGCGCGACGTTCCGGACTACATCGACGCCGACCACAACAAGATGGTCGCGACCTACGTCCGCGTTCCGGTTCTCACCGACGTTCCGTACCCGGTCGTCATGGAACCGCACCTGGTCGTCGAGTTCTATTCGCGTTAATCCGAGGCTCCGGCCTTGTGAGCTTTCGAAAAACCGCCCGGCGACGGGCGGTTTTTTTGTACGATGTGCCGATCAATCCGTATCGAGGGATGCCGCATGCCGGAGCAGCAAGCGCCGCAAGATCTGCAGGCGATCATCGATGACATTTACCGTGAACTGACGCCGCGGCTCGGCGAGGGCAAGGTAGCCGACTACATCCCGCAACTCGCGCGCGTCGACTCTCGCCGTTTCGGCATGGCAATCGTGACGACGAGCGGTCAGATACACCGGGTTGGCGATGCCGAGATGCCGTTTTCGATCCAGAGCGTTTCCAAGGTGTTCACGCTGACACTGGCACTCGGCAAGCATGGCGAGAACATCTGGCACCGGGTCGGGCGCGAACCCTCGGGCTCGGCCTTCAATTCGATTGTGCAGCTGGAGCACGAAGGCGGCAAGCCGCGCAATCCATTCATCAATGCCGGCGCAATCACCATCAGCGACCTCATCCTCGCAGGCCACACGCCGAAGGAGCTGATCGGTGAAATCGTGCAGTTCGTGCGCTATCTTGCCGACGACGACACTATCGTGATCGACCACGAGGTGGCGCGCTCGGAGACGGCGACCGGTTTCCGCAATGTCGCTCTTGCCAACTTCATGCGTTCCTATGGCCGGCTCGATCATCCGGCCGAACACGTCCTCGGCGTCTATTTCCATCATTGCGCGCTGGCGATGACCTGTGTGCAGCTCGCAAAGGCCGGCTTGTTCCTGGCAGCCGGTGGGGCCAACCCTCTGACAGGGCATTCGGTCGTCTCGCGTCAACGTGCGCGCCGCATCAACGCTCTGATGCTGACCTGCGGCCACTATGACGGCTCCGGCGATTTCGCCTATCGCGTCGGCCTGCCAGGCAAGAGTGGTGTCGGCGGAGGGATTATGGCGGTCGCGCCGGGCAGGGCTTCCATCGCCGTCTGGTCGCCGGGGCTCAACCAGAACGGCAATTCGCTGCTCGGTTCACTGGCGCTCGAAATGCTTGCGGCGCGCACCGGCTGGTCCGTCTTCGGCCCTTGATTTTCCCGTTCCGGACCGTTTCCCCTTGATCTCCGGCGCCGGACAGGGCAAGTGCTGGTTCTGGCTTCGGGCGCCTTGTTTTCGCCTACACATTCCGAGACCATTGCCATGGAACTTTCAGCATCGTCCCTGCACGACACGATGGATATCGCCGTTGACGACGATACCCGGTTTGAGGCGGCCCATCCGCTTTTTGCCCGGATGCCATCGTCTGTTTCCTTCAACAAGCTTCGCAAGCGCCTCCTGCGGCAGACGCGTCAGGCGCTCGACGATTTCGGCATGTTGAAGGGCGCGAAGCGCTGGCTGATCGGTCTTTCCGGCGGCAAGGACAGCTACAGCCTGCTCGCTCTGCTGATGGACCTCAAATGGCGTGGGTTACTGCCGGTCGAGCTCATCGCCGGCAATCTCGATCAGGGCCAGCCGAACTTCCCGAAGCATATCCTGCCGGAATACCTGACTTCGATAGGCGTGAAGCACCGCATCGAGTACCGCGACACCTATTCCGTCGTGAAGGAAAAGGTGCCGACCGGCGCGACTTACTGCTCGCTCTGTTCTCGGCTGAGGCGCGGCAATCTCTATCGCATCGCGCGAGAGGAGGGGTGTGATGCCCTGGTCCTCGGTCATCATCGCGAGGACATTCTTGAAACCTTCTTCATGAACCTCTTCCATGGTGGACGGCTCGCATCGATGCCGGCCAAGCTTCTCAACGACGAAGGCGATCTCATGGTGCTGCGGCCGCTTGCCTATGCGGCGGAAGACGATCTCGCAAAGTTCGCGGCAGCCATGGAATTTCCGATCATCCCTTGCGATCTCTGCGGTTCGCAGGACGGTCTCGAACGCAATGCGATGAAGGCGATGCTTGCCGACATCGAGCGGCGCATGCCTGGCCGCAAGGACACGATGTTGCGTGCGCTTGGCCACGTGAACCCGTCGCACCTGCTTGATCCAAATCTTTTCGATTTCCAATCCCTTGCTCCGGAGCCCAAAGAATGAGTCATTCCGTCGACATCGCCGCGCTTGCCAACCTTCTGCAGGAGGCGGCGGTCAAGGAGATCCTGCCGCGCTTCCGCAATCTTGGCTCAGGTGATGTACGTATGAAGTCGGAGGCGATCGATCTCGTCACCGAGGGAGATGAAGCGGCGGAAAGGCTCATCAAGGCCAGGATCGACGCGATCGCGCCCGGCGCCGTCTTCATCGGTGAAGAGTCTGTCGCCGCTGACCCGGCGCTTCTCGACAAGCTCGCCGGTGCCGATCTGGCAATTGTTGTCGATCCGATCGACGGAACGTTTAATTTCGCGGCCGGCTTGCCGCTCTTTGGCGTGATGGCAAGCGTGGTTGCCAAAGGCGAGACCGTCGCCGGGATCATCTATGATCCGCTCGGCAACGATTGGGTCGTTGCCGAGAAGGGGGCGGGCGCCTGGCTGTGCCGGCCGGACGGATCGCAGGAGAAATTGGCGGTGACTGCCGGCGTGCCGCTCGAGAACATGGTCGGCGGTGCTTCGACGGGCTTCTACAAGGAAGAAGACCGCCGGATCGTCATGGGCAATTTGGCCAGGGTCAGAATCGCGACCAGTTACCGTTGCGCTGCGCATGAATATCGGATCTTTGCTGGCGGCCATCTGCACTTCCTGATGTACCAGAAGCTGATGCCGTGGGACCACCTGGCTGGCACCTTGATCGCGGAAGAGGCGGGCGCCTATGCGGCGCGCTTCGATGGCTCGCGCTATCGGCCCGCCCATACGAACGGCGGCCTGCTTCTGGCGACCGACAAGGAAAGCTGGGACGTGTTGCGCCGCGAGGTTTTCATCGTCTGACAAGCATCCGAAGCAATTCCAGGGTGCAATGGTTTTCGTTCCCGAACTGCGTGGTGCAGGCTGTTAGGCCCATTCACTGTCTCAAAGAAACGATGAAATGATCTAGCCGATGGCGGTCCGCTCGCCTTCGTTGAGGATGCGCATCAATTCGATGATCTTCTCCCTCATCCATCTGTGCAACGGGCTGGACGCCGAACGTCGGTGCCAGACCGCAATGATCAATGGCGGATCCATCGGCACTGGCGAGCGGTAGGTTTCCAAGCCGATCTGTGGACCGATCCGCTCGGCCAGCTGACGCGGCACCAGCGCGATTAGGTCGCTTTCCGCGACAGCACGGCAAACGCCCGAGAACACTGGTAAGGTCATCATGACCTTCCGCCGCCGGCCCACCCGGGCCAGGGCGGCGTCTCCCATGGCCGAGAAATTTCCCTCGGGCGAAAAAAGCACGTGTCCAATCTCGCAGAACAGGTCCATCGGAACGATCTCGCCTGGTCGCACCCCCGCCGTTGCCAGTTGAGGATGACTTCGTCGTGTGATCACGACAAAGGTCGAATAGAAGAGCGGCAGGCTGCTGGCCCAATCCGGAATGGGCTGGTTCGGGATCAAAGCAAGATCGGCGTGATATTTCTCGATGCTATCGATATAGCTGTTCGGAACGAGATCGACGAGTTGCGCCCTGATGTTAGGCGCCTGCTTGCGTAGCAGGTCAGCGAGCGCCGGCATTAGCATCTCGGCGAAGAAGTCGCTTGCCGTGATCCGAAAGGTTCCCTCGGCGGCTGCAGGGTCGAACGTGCGCGCCGGGGCAAGAAGGGCCGCAATTCGATCCAATTCCTCCCTGAGCGGCAGTTCGATGGACTTAGCATAATCGGTTGGAACCAAACGGTTGCCGTGGCGCACGAACAGTTCGTCTTTCAGCGCGTGCCGCAGCCTTGCCAGCGCGCCCGACACTGCCGATTGGGACATGTTCAGCCGCTTGCCCGCGTGAACAGTTGACCCCTCGCGCAGAATGGCGTCGAGCACGCGCATCAGGTTCAGATCGAAGGTTGCGAAATTGACCATGGCGATAACCTGTATCGGAACAATCGGTTGGACCGATACTGCGCTGGCGCATAAGCTCGAGTCAATAAGAACGAATTAAGGGAGAAAAAAATGGAAAGCGAATTTCTCTACGGCGATGCCATCGACTGGAATGGGGTTAAATACAGGACAATTCTGTCCACCCGAGCGACCGGCGGCAAGATGTCGATAGTCGATAGCCTTTCGCCGGTCGGAAGCGGGCCTCCCCGTCACGTTCACGAAGCCGAAGACGAGATTTTCGTGATCCTCGGGGGCCAGTGCAAATTCTGGATAGAGGGCAAAGAGTTCATGAGAGGACCGGGTGAGACGGCGTTTATCCCCCGCGGATCGGAACATACGTTCCAGATCTTGGGAAACATTCCTTGCCGCCATCTCGTGATTCTGACACCCGGCGGCTTCGAAGACTTTTTCGCGGAAATGGCAGCGGGCGAGTTCTCCATTCCCGACGACATGCCGGCCATCCTTGCGGCCGCGGGCCGGCATAATCTTCGTTTCACCGGACCGCCGCTGGATATAAACTGAGGGTATGGCGTTGAACAGGCCGGCACGCCCCTTGTTAGCGGCCGGCCGTCAGACTCGCGCGGTCCTCGCGCCTGAAGCGCGCCCGTGTCCACTGGGATTCAGCGACGCGCTTCAGACCTCTGCCGCTTTTTAGGTGAAATGCTTTAGATGTGACCGCCGTGGTCGTGCGCCATGTCCTTGTCGCCGGGATGGGTGAAGAGCTTGCCGTTCTCCGCCCAGAGCGTGGCGAGAATGGTGAGCAGGCCGAACAGAGCGAAGCCACCGAATAGTGGCTGCAGCGTGCCATTGAAGAGCTGGCCAACGGCGGCGCCGAGCAGTGTCCCGCCCGTCGTCGATACGAAGCCGGTGACTGCGGTTGCCGTCCCTGCGAGGTGCCCCATCGGCTCAAGGCTGATGGCGGTGAAGTTCGTCGCGATGACGGCGAAGAACATCAGCAGTATCGAAAACAGCAGATAGCTGATGACGAAGGGGAGCGTGCCGGCGAGCGACAGCAAGAAACCGATCGACGCCAGCGACGTGAAGAGGATCATCGCCGCATGTGAGATGCGGCGCATACCGAAGCTGCGGACGAAGAAGCCGTTGGCGAAATTGGCAACTGCGATGCCGCCCGCGGTCCCTGCAAAGGCGATCGGCAGCCAATCGCCAAGACCGTAGACCTCTCCGAAGACCTGCTGAACGCTGACGATATAGGCACAGATCACGGCGGAGAAGAGCGTAAGCCCGATCATATAGCCGCAGGTTATGCGGTTCGTCAGCACCGTGCGGAATCCAGAGAGGACGGCGCCGACCGAAAGCGGCAGACGCTCCTCTGGCGGCAGGGACTCCTTCATCCGGGTAAGCGCCCAGATAAACAGGACGGCACCAATGCCGCCAATCAGGATAAAGATCCAGTGCCAGCTCGCAGAGACGACCACAAGTTGACCGAGAGACGGAGCGACGATCGGAATTATCATGAAGACGATCATCACGTAAGACATGACCCGTGCCATCTCGCGGCCACCGAAACAATCGCGCACGATTGCCATCGTCGTGATGCGGATGGCGGCTGCACCGATCCCTTGGACGAAGCGCATGACAAGCAAGGCTTCGAAACTCGAGGCCTGCGACGCCGTGAATGAGGTGAGCGTGAAGAAGGCCAGGCCGCCGAGCAGGACAATCCGCCGACCGAAGGCATCGGAAAGGCTGCCGAAGAAGATCTGTGAGAGGCCGAATCCGAGCAGGAAGATGCCGATGACAAGCTGCGCGTCGTTCGCATTTGCGACGCCGAACGACTGCCCGATGCTCTGAAGGGCGGGCAGCATGCTGTCGATCGCAAGCGCGACGCTGGCGGTCATGAGGGCGATCGTCACGATGAACTCGGCGAGGCCCATACGGATGCGTGCTGCGCCAGAAACCCCATCGACATGCTCGGATTGTTGGCGAATGGAGGATCGTTCTGAGACGGAGGACATTGTCGGATATCCATAAAAAGAGCTTGGGAGGAGAAATCGGACCGGCGGATCCGCGGCGGGTGAAGCGGTTGCACCTCTATGCCGTGTTTCGGGCTAACCCGCCGGGTTGTGCGGTCTGAAAAGCTTGCCACCTTCGGCAATCAGAACGAATGCGAGGGCGAAAATGGCGACGGTGAAGCATCCGATAGCAAGCGGCGTCACGGTATCGTCGAAGGCCTGGCCGATGAGCGCACCAATGACCCCGCCGCCGATCGTCTGGGTGAAGCCCAGCACGGAAGACGCGGTTCCGGCCACATGACCGAGCGGTTCCATCGCCATCGCATTGAAATTCGCGGCGATCAGGCCGAACTGAAACATCACTCCCGCATAGAGGATCATGAAGAGCGGCAGCGGCAACGGCCCCGTCAGCGAGACGAACATCAGGACGAAGCTCGCGAGCGTGAAACCGAGAAGCGCGGCATGGGAGAGCGCCCGCATGCCGAACCGCTGGACGAGGCGCGAGTTGGTAAAGGAGGCAACCGCCATCATCCCGGCGAAGGCTGCGAAGACGGCGGGAAACCAGACACCGAGTTCGTAGATGCCGACGAGGATTTGTTGCGCCGAATTGACGAAGCCGAAAAGAGCTCCAAGCAACACGGACGTCGCCAGCGTGTAGCAAAGAGCGAGCCGGTTTGTCAGCACGATGCGGAAGCCGTCCAGTATCGATGAAGCCGTGAAGGCGCGCCGATTGGCAGGTGCCAACGTCTCCCGAAGCCGAAGGGCTACCGGTACGGCGATCGTCACTGCGAACAGCGCGATCACGACGAAGATCATGTGCCATTCCGAAAAGAGCATGATCAACTGACCGATGCTCGGCGCGACGATCGGAACGATCATGAACACCATCATGACCAGCGACATGATCTCCGCCATCTGGCGGCCGCCATATACGTCACGTACGACCGAAACAGTGATGACGCGGGTTGCGGCCGCGCCCACACCCTGCACAAACCGAAAGAAAAGGAGCGCGGTGAACGTCGGCACGAACGCGATCGCAAGCGCGCAGAGGCCGTACAGGGCGAGCCCACCCAACAGCGGGCCCTTTCGCCCGAAGCGGTCGGAAAGTGGGCCGAAGAACAGTTGCGCAAAGCCCATGCCGATGAGGTAGGCGGTGATGACAAACTGCCGGTCGTTTTCGTCGGCAACGCCGAGGCTCGCGCCAATCTCCTGCAGGCCGGGCAGCATGATATCGATCGAAATCGCGTTGATTGACATCAGCATTGCCATCAGCGCGATGAACTGGAACTTCGTCAGTCCCGAGAGAGTGGCGGTCTGATCAATGGGCCTCGTCATGTCACTTGTCCTGCTGATGGCCGGGGTAAGGCAATCGGGTCTTGAAACTGCAACGCGTTGAATTTCCGCATCTGGAACGGGCCGTGTCTGGCCCGAACGATACGGTCGGAGGTTCCGAACGGACTGGCGACCGGCGAAGGCCGGTCGTCACATCAGGTGTGAAGGTAGGACGCGCTCGCTCGTCAAAACGGGCGGCGAGCGGAGGTCCGGGCGAAGCGGTACCCGCTTTCTTGTGCCCTTGAATAGGTGCCCCTCGCGGGCAGCTTATCAGGCTATCGAGAAGGCTCCCTCGCAACCGGAAATTGCCAGTCGCTCAAGAAGCACATTAGAAATTAGACAGTCGAAATATAGCTTCAGAATCAAAAAAGGCGGTCGCCCGCCTTTCCCGATATTTGGAAGGATGCCTTCCGGGTCAGGCGGCACCCTTCACAGAAATACCCTGTCCCTGAAGATGCGACTGCAATTCGCCGGCCTGGAACATCTCGCGGACGATGTCACAGCCGCCGACAAATTCTCCCTTCACATAAAGCTGCGGAATGGTCGGCCAATTGGAATAGTCCTTGATGCCCTGGCGAAGATCCGCATCGGCAAGCACATTGATGCCCTTGTAGTCGACGCCGATATAATCGAGGATCTGGACAACCTGGCCGGAGAAGCCACACTGCGGAAACTGCGGCGTGCCCTTCATGAAGAGAACGACGTCGTTCGTCTTGACTTCGTTATCGATGAAATCGTGAATTCCGCTCATTTTGTCTTCCTTCCTGCGCCGGCTTCAAGGACCGGATGTCGATTGAGGCTTAGATAGCATGCGTGCGCGTGATTTTCACCACCCAATCGCAACAAATATTGATGGTCCTCAAAATGTGGCTTTGATACCACTCGTTACGAGGAACGGCGGCGCAGCTTGCTCCTCGCGGCCGCCGTGCGGCGACGGCTTACCTGTTTTTTCGCGGGTTTGCGCGTCGCAGCTTCGATGATCTCCGCGAGCAGACCGCCACCCGAACCGGCTTTCCTGGTCCGGCGCTTCGTCCGCTTCGTCGCAGTACGCCTCGCGCCGGTCTTCTTCAGGATCTCCTTCAGCGCGCTGTCAACGACACCGCTGACGAGCTCCTTGATCAGATCCGCCATTCCGGCTCACTCCGGCGCGCTGGTCTGGAGGGCGAGCGCGTGAAGCACGCCGCCCATATTGCCCTTCAATGCGTTGTAGACCATCTGGTGCTGCTGCACTCGGGTCTTGCCGCGAAACGCTTCGGCCACGACTTCGGCGGCATAGTGGTCGCCGTCACCGGCCAAATCGCGGATCGTGACCTTTGCGCCGGGGATCCCGGCCTTGATCATGTCTTCGATGTCGCCTGGTGTCATGGGCATGGTACGCCAACTCCCTTTTTTATTCTGCGCCGACAGCGCTGCCGGCGCCTTTCATGTCTTCAGGGAACCACGATTCAGGTGCGGAAAGCAAATGGTGAATCTGCCTGTTCCCGAAGTCTCCGCGCCTTAGTTGTCCGGCGCGAGATCGCCGCCCATGTATTCCGGGAACCATGCTTCGTGCGCCGAGCGCAGGTCCTTGATGGCAACCGCTCGCGCGTCACCGAGCTTCACCGCAGTGCCTCCTGTCCTGCCGATGACCGGCGAGGAAACGCCGGCGGCATCTGCCCGCGCCGCAACCACGTCGGCCTTGTCTGCAGCGACGGTCAGGACGTAGCGGCCCTGGTCCTCGCCGTAGAACACCGGGATGGGATCGCGTCCCGCGGGTGCCTCGACCGTCGCGCCGATGCCCGAGGCGATCGCCATTTCCGCAACGGCAAGCGCCAGGCCGCCCGAGGAGCAGTCGTGCACGGCCGTGACCAATCCGTCCTCGATCAGGGTGCGGACGAAATCGCCCACCTTGCGTTCATGCGTGAGATCGACATGCGGCGCCGGACCGTCGGTGCGGCCATGGACGTCGCGCATGTAGACCGATTGGGCGATATGCGTACCCCAGCCTTCCGTAGCGCCGGCGAGCACGATGGTCTCGTCCGCCGCGGCAAAGGCGATGCGCGCCATCTTCGACCAGTCCTTGATGAGACCGACGCCGCCGATCGTCGGGGTCGGCAGGATCGCCTGGCCATTGGTCTCGTTATAGAGCGACACGTTGCCCGAAACGATCGGGAAGTCGAGCGCGCGGCAGGCTTCGCCGATGCCTTTGATCGCATGGACGAGCTGGCTCATGATCTCAGGGCGCTCGGGGTTGCCGAAATTCAGGTTGTCGGTCGCGGCGAGCGGCAGGGCGCCGGTCGCTGTCAGGTTGCGCCAGCACTCGGCCACGGCCTGCTTGCCGCCCTCGAACGGATCGGCTTCGACATAGCGCGGGGTGACGTCCGAGGAGAAGGCAAGCGCCTTGGTCTCATGGCCCTCGACGCGGACCACACCGGCGTCACCGCCCGGCAATTGCAGCGAATTGCCCTGGATCAGCGTATCATATTGCTCATACACCCAGCGGCGCGAGGAATTGTTGGCCGAGCCTACCAGCTTCAGAAGCGCCTCGGCCACATCGGCCTGCGGGACGTCGTTGGTGGCGAGTGGCGAGGCGGTCGTTGCCGGCGTCCAGGGACGATCGTATTCCGGCGCCTGGTCGCCGAGTTCCTTGATCGGCAGGTTCGCCACTTCCTCGCCCTGGTGCAGGATGCGGAAGCGCAGGTCGTCCGTGGTCTTGCCGACGATTGCAAAATCGAGGCCCCACTTGACGAAGATCGCCTTGGCTTGCCCTTCCTTTTCGGGGCGCAGCACCATGAGCATGCGCTCCTGGCTTTCGGAAAGCATCATCTCGTACGCCGTCATGCGTTCTTCACGCACCGGCACCTTGTCGAGATCGAGTTCGATGCCAAGGTCACCCTTGGCGCCCATCTCGACCGCCGAGCAGGTAAGGCCTGCCGCGCCCATGTCCTGGATCGCGATCACAGCGCCCGTCTGCATCAGTTCGAGGCAGGCTTCGAGCAGGCATTTCTCGGTGAAAGGATCGCCGACCTGCACGGTCGGGCGTTTCTCCTCGATCGACTCATCGAATTCGGCCGAGGCCATGGTCGCGCCGCCGACGCCGTCGCGGCCGGTCTTGGCACCGAGATAAACAACGGGCAGACCGACGCCTTCGGCCTTCGAATAGAAGATCGCATCGCTCTTCGCCAGACCGGCGGCGAAGGCGTTGACGAGAATGTTGCCATTGTAACGCGCATCGAACTCAACCTCGCCGCCGACCGTCGGGACGCCGAAGGAGTTGCCGTAACCGCCGACACCAGCCACAACGCCGGACACCAGATGGCGGGTCTTGGGGTGATCCGGCGAGCCGAAGCGCAGCGCGTTCATCGCGGCGATCGGACGTGCGCCCATGGTGAAGACGTCGCGCAGGATGCCGCCGACGCCGGTCGCAGCCCCCTGGTATGGTTCGATATAGGAGGGATGGTTATGACTCTCCATCTTGAAGACGACACAGTCGCCATCATCGATATCGACGACGCCGGCGTTTTCACCCGGTCCCTGAATGACTCGCGGCCCCTTGGTCGGGAGTGTCCGCAGCCACTTCTTCGACGACTTGTAGGAGCAGTGTTCATTCCACATCGCCGAGAAAATACCGAGTTCGGTAAAGGTCGGCTCGCGCCCGATCAGGCTCAGAATGCGCTCGTATTCATCGGGCTTCAGCCCGTGCGAGGCGATAAGATCCGGGGTGATGGGGCGGGTGTTGGAAATCGTCATCGTCGACCGTCAATCCTTCGGGCGGCGCGCAACCCTTCTAAAGGGATACGGCGCGTGCGAACCGCAACAGACACAACTGCTACAGTGACCTTTGCACGTCTGGTACAACGCGCGGCACTGCAGGGGGCGCTTTGCGGCTTCTTTAGCCTATGCTGCGACGCGGCGCGACAGAAAAATAAGGTCAATCAACAGGGCGCCAGAGCGTACATCCGAGGGCAACGGCAGGAAAAAAGCGAGGCGTCAAAACTTGTAGCCGAGCATCAGGCCCGCACGCGTCAGGCCGTCATTGGGGCCGTTGCAAACATCGGCATTCGACGCATGTTCTAGCGTGGCCGAGAGATTCCAATGATCGTCGAAGCGATAGCCGGCGGCCGCGTATTCGCGAAACAGCAAGCGACAGCCAAGCTTCGGCCCGCTCGTACCGTCATCGTTCAAGTCGCCGTCGTGAACGGTGGCACCGACGCCAAGTTCGACGAAAAGCCGTTCAGTGAGATCGGCATCCCAGCTGAAACCACCATAGACCTCGTTCACGCCGCTGGAAGACGTTGCGATCGACGCACCGGCGTGAATACGCGGCCGCAGGATCTTTTCGGCAATACCAGTCGCGCTGTCGGCTCCGAGAGGATCGAAGAAGATCGTGAAGGACGGGAAGACGCCGCTCTCGTGATTGTCTCCGTCCCCAATCGATGTGGTGGCGCCGAAGCGTATTTCATCGAAGATGCCTTCTGCCGCCTTCGCTTGAGATGCGTGCGCCGCGAGCCCGGTCGAAAAGAACAGGGCGACCGCGAAATGCGAAAACTTGCCCTGACCTGCAAACGAGCGTGGGTGCGCCATGCAAAATCCCTCAACCGAATCAATTTTAACGCAGCACAGCAATAGATTGCCGTGGCTTGCGCGAAAGTCATCTCCAAAAATTGACTTCAATCAAAGCTGTCGTAGCCGGTGCGGCCGCTGTCGAGCAGTCGCCGTAGGACTTGAAATCCTCTACGCACTTCGGACCGCTCGGGCGGCGAAGAAAAGCCGACGCGGATGCGATGGAAGGCACGCTCCGCGCGCCCAGCCTTGAACTCGTCCTCGTCGTCGACCAGCACGCCTTCCTGCAGCGCCGCCTGCTTGAAGGTCCCCGAAAGCCAGGGATCCGGCAACTTCAGCCAGAGGAAGGGCACCTTCGGGTGGGAATTGAACTCGAGTCCGGAAAAGACTTCGCGCGCCATCGTTTCACGCGCAGTGATTTCCTCAACGGCGCGGTTACGCAAGGCGGATGCGGCGCCTGATAGAACCAAGCGCGCGCAAAGCTCGGCAAGAATGAAGGGAAGCCCGCCGCTCACCATCTTGTGCGCGATGCGGACCCGTTGGCTGAAATGCGGCGGACAGGCGACCCAGCCGCCGCGAACGCCGGCCGCAACGGACTTCGACAGGCCTCCAACGAGGAAGGTCCGTTCCGGTGCCAGTTCTGCGACCAACGGCACGCGATCACCCGTCATCGAACCATAAACTTCATCCTCGACCAGCCAAACGCCGTACTTTCGCGCGATCTCGGCCACCGCCACGCGCCTGTCCAGCGGCATGACGGCAACGGTCGGGTTCTGGGCGCTCGGCATGAGGAAGGCGAGTTTCGGATGTTGCTGGGCGCAGACGCGTTCGAAGTCGTCCGGAACGAGGCCGAATTCGTCGCTTTCCACCAGTGCCGTCCGACGACCGATCAGGCCCGTACTGCGGCTGACCTGTGAATAGGTCAATGTTTCGAAGGCAATCCGGTCGCCGGGGGAGGTGACAGCTGAGATCACTGCAATGACGGCGGCATGGGCACCGAGCGTCGGCACGATGGTCTCGCGGGCGGGCCGGAAATTGCCGCGCGCGAGCCACTGGCAGCCCGCCTCGAACCAGTCGTCCGGGAAATTGCGGGCGTAGCTCGCGATATCCGCATGGTGCTCGCGGCTGATGTCACCCAGCAGTTTCGCCAGAACGTCACCCTGGCCGACGTCCGGCGCCGCCGTGCTGTCGAAACGCAACTTGCCCGCCGGCGCGTTGATCGGCCGCGTTCCAGCCAGTGACGTTGTCAAAGGATCGGCCTGCTCGGGCGGGCGGCTTTCCGGGTGATCGAGGACATAGGTGCCGCGGCCGACTTCACCGCTGACGAGTCCTCGTTCGCGGACAATGTTGTAGGCCCGACCGATCGTGCCGATCGTCACGCCGATGTCGAAGGCAAGATTGCGCTGTGGCGGCAGCTTCCTTCCCACAGGCAAGGTCCCGCTGCCGATCGCCTGCTCGATTTGATCGGCGATCCGGGCGTAGAGGGGGCCTTGGCCCTGCTGTATATCGGGCAGCCAAGTTGTCATAGTGACAATTGTCTATATTGCATCACCAGCCATGTCAATTATCTCTGAATCAATAGCTGAGATGGGTGCAATGGTGATTAACAATGTATACAACGAATACAATTGTTGCGATTCAATCCGTGCGGCCGCGGGCGTTGGCGCCCCGCAAGGCGCGCTTCGTTTACGAGCATCAGAGCCCGGCACGGAATGTGTTCTCACGGCTCTGGCACCACTATTGCGCACTGGCCGCGAAGAGGCGCAGTCGCCTGGCGCTTGAAGAATTGAGCAGGTACCAGCTCAACGATATCGGCGTGACGGAGGAGGAAGCACGGCGAGAGGCGGCCATTCCTTTCTGGCGCTCGCGGCTCTGAGATTCCCGCCCATACCCGGTTCTCGCTCTCCGGTCGGCATATGTCGCTGAGGCCGCCGCAATGGTATCGTTCCATTGCATGTTTCCTTTGGGGGAATGGGAGAAGAGCGATGGCGAAAGGATACTGGGTGGCCTCGGTCGATGTTACCGATCCAGAGGGGTACAAAGCATACATTGCCGAGAATGCGAATGCTTTTCGAAAGTACGGTGCACGCTTTCTCGCCCGCGGCGGTCAGTGCGAGATGCCCGAGGGAAAGCTGCGCTCGCGCGTTGTTGTGATCGAGTTCCCCACCTACAGCGCGGCGCTGGAGTGCTATCGTTCGCCGGAATACGCGAAAGCCATGGCGCTGAGACTGGGCAAGTCGGTGATGGATCTGGCAATCGTCGAAGGTTACGACAGCCCGCAGCCGTCAGCGTCTTGAGCCGTGGGATTCCAGCGGCGCGTGATCAATTGCAGCCCTCGTCGCCGGCCGCCCAGCGGCGGACATCCGTCGTCATGCGTGTGCCCACCGGCTCGCTGAGGAGCGGACCGAACGCCTGCAGGCGGGCAGGGTGGCCCTCAGCCTGGATGACAGCAAGCGGACGCGCCTCGGGCGATCTCCGCGGTACGATCAGAATGCGCGGACGGCCCGAGAAGGAGTTGAGCTCCGGCGCGAGGCGATAGGCCTTGAAGGCCGGGTCGCCAGATTTGAACCAGCAACCATTGGCGCCGAGCGCCACGCGCTCCATCGTCGGCAATGCGGCGGAACTCGCAGGCGGCGTGGCCGGACGATTCGATTGGCAACCGGCGACAAGCGTGAAGCTCGCGACGGCGCAGGCAAGCACGGAGAGGCGTGCGGAGGAAAATGAAGGCATCGGCGGTCTCGATCGTCGGTGGGTGGCGGGAGGCCGTCTTCTATCAGCGCGATGGTTAAGCAGCGATTACATCGAGGGCGGAGGCGAAGATCCCGCGTCCGTCTGAACCGCCATGTGCCGCCTCGATCAGGTTTTCCGGATGCGGCATCATCCCAAGCACGTTGCCTTTCGCATTCATGACGCCGGCAATGTCGTTGATCGATCCGTTCGGATTGGTGCCGTCAGCGTAACGGAACACAACCTGACCGCTGCCCTCGATTGCCTTCAGCGTTTCTGCATCGGCGAAATAGTTGCCGTCATGATGGGCAACGGGGCTGCGGATGACCTGTCCCTTCGAATAGGCGCGCGTGAAATCCGTGTCGGCGTTGACGACTTCGAGCTTGACCTCGCGGCAGACGAACTTCAACGAGGCATTGCGCATCAGGGCGCCGGGCAGGAGGCCTGCTTCAAGCAGGATCTGGAAGCCGTTGCAAACGCCGAGAACCTTGACGCCCTGATCGGCCCTGGCCTTGATCGCCTGCATCACCGGCATGCGCGCGGCGATCGCACCGCAGCGCAGGTAGTCGCCATAGGAAAAGCCGCCCGGTATGACGATCAGGTCGACGTCCGGAATTTCCGTTTCCGTCTGCCAAACGGTCACAGGCTTATGGCCGGAGATCTTGGTGAGCGCCGCGATCATATCGCGATCGCGGTTGAGACCGGGGAGCTGGACGACGGCAGACTTCATGGGACGTTCATACCTTGCCTTGGCCTCGGCGCCTGAGCAGTTCGAGGCGGTTTTAATGCGCAGTGGGATCGCTGGTCAGTCAATCCGGCTGAGCCGCCAAAAGGACTTTAGGCAGGCGACCGGCCGATCACCAGCGAAGGCCATTCCCCCGCCGTCAGGCGAGGGAGATGGTGTAGTTCTCAATGACAGTATTGGCCAGCAGCTTCTCGCACATGGCCTTGAGGTCGGCTTCCGCCTTGGCCTTGTCGCCTGTTTCGATCTGCAGATCGAAGACCTTGCCCTGGCGAACCTGGCCGATGCCGTCAAAACCGAGCGCACCGAGCGCACCCTCGATTGCCTTGCCCTGAGGGTCGAGAACGCCGTTTTTGAGCGTCACGGTTACACGTGCTTTGATCACTTTGCTTAATATCCCCGAAATTACTTGACCAACACCGGGCCGGAGCCGCGCGGCGGCTCGTTCTCGTTGATGATGCCGAGGCGGCGCGCCACCTCCTGATAGGCTTCGACGAGGCCGCCCATGTCGCGGCGGAACCGGTCTTTGTCCATCTTTTCCTTGGTTTCGACATCCCAGAGGCGGCAGCTATCCGGAGAAATCTCGTCGGCAAGGACGATGCGCATCATATCGCCTTCAAACAGGCGTCCGCATTCGATCTTGAAATCGACGAGCTGGATGCCGACGCCGAGGAAAAGACCGGACAGGAAATCGTTGATGCGGATGGCGAGCGCCATGATGTCATCAAGTTCCTGCGGGCTTGCCCAGCCAAAGGCGGTGATGTGCTCTTCAGACACCATCGGGTCGTCGAGCGCGTCGGCCTTGTAGTAGAATTCGATGATCGAGCGTGGCAGCACGGTGCCTTCCTCGATGCCGAGGCGCTTCGCGAGCGAACCGGCGGCGACATTGCGCACGACGATCTCGAGCGGAATGATTTCCACTTCCTTGATCAACTGCTCGCGCATGTTCAAACGGCGGATAAAATGCGTCGGAATGCCGATCTTGTTCAGATGGGTGAATATGTACTCGGAGATCCGGTTGTTCAGCACACCCTTACCGTCGATGACATCGTGCTTCTTCTTGTTGAAAGCGGTCGCGTCATCCTTGAAAAACTGGATAAGCGTGCCCGGTTCCGGACCCTCGTAAAGGATCTTGGCCTTGCCCTCGTAGATACGGCGGCGACGATTCATGGATTTTATCTCTGTGGTTGGTGGCGCTCTTGGGTCGCGCAATTGGAATTTTCTCAGCGGGTGCATATCTGAAAAGAACGCATTTCACAATCGGCGTATCTTCGCATCCCCCGATTTAGATTAGGGTATCATGAAAGTCACCAAAGGCGAAAACTTCGCATTGCACTTTCAGCGGTGTTTTGGTTTATGGCGATAACTGGTTCCGGCAAGGAATTCTGAGGGAGATTAGTCTATGACCACGATGCAGGATCGCGAAAAGGGCTTCGAGGCGAAGTTTGCTCTGGACGCAGAGCTGAAGTTCAAGGCGGAAGCACGCCGCAACAGGCTGCTCGGTCTTTGGGCCGCTGGTCTCTTGAACAAGGCCGATCCGGAAGCCTATGCAACGGAGATCATCACCATGGACCTCGCAGCGACCGGTCACGAGGACGTGGTACGCAAGATCAAGGCCGACTTCGATGCCGCCGGCGTCGCACAGTCGGAAGACGAAATCCGCTTTCGGATGATGGAGTTTCTCGCTCAGGCGATGGAGCAGATTCAGAACGACTGAGATCGCAGTCCGCGAGAGGGACACCGCGCCGCCCACTAGCACAGTCGGGCGGCTTTTTTGTGCCAGGCGCGACGCTGGAATTGCGGTACGCCGATACGTCACCGCATCCGGCGCGCTTCTGAAAGGCTGCGCGGAACGCTGAACCCGCCCTGGGCAAATTTCTCGAAATCCTGCCGGCTCATTGGCTTCGCCAGTGCATAGCCTTGCAGGACGTCGCAGCCGATATCGGCGAGAAGCGCGGCGTGGGCCCAGGTTTCGACCCCTTCGGCGACCACCTTGATGTTCAGCGAATGGCCGATGTCGATGATGGCGCGCACCAGCTTTTGCTGTTTGCTGTTTTGCGTGACCGGCCCTACCAGTGCGCGATCGATCTTGAGCCGCGCCGGGTTGAGCTTGAGGAGCCCGATGATCGACGCGTGACCGGTGCCAAAATCATCGATCTCGATGTCTATGCCGAGGTCGTTCAAGGCCGCGATCGTTTCCGCAACTTCATCCTCGAACTCGTCGAGAAAGATCGATTCGAGCAGCTCGAACGACATGACGCCATGCGGGATCTTCATCTCCCGCAGGTCCGACACCAGTTGAGGGTCGCGCAGGCGGCGTGAGGATATGTTGACCGAAATCTTGGGGACGGCGAGCCCCCGGCGCTGCCAGACACCAAAGTCGGCATGAGCCATTTCGACCACCATCCGGTCTATTGCTGCGAGAAGATTGATGTCTTCGGCGACTTTCAGGAATTGCATGGGCGCCAGCACGCCGCGGTGCGGATGGTTCCAACGCACCAGGGTCTCAACGCCCGTGATCTCCAGAGTTCGGGCGTCGAACTGAGGTTGGTAATAGGGAATGAACTGCCTTCTTTCGAGCGCCTCGCGCAGCTCGTCGCCGATCCGCTTTGCGGTCAGAATCTGGTTCTGCATCTCGTCGGAAAAGAGTTCAAACCGGTCCCGGCCAAGGCTCTTGGCGCGATAAAGCGCGATGTCGGCATCCATCAGGAGCTGCCGGGGATGGGTGAGCCTGCCTCCGTCCAGGGCAACGCCGATGCTCGCGCCGAGGCGGCACAATTGACCGGCGTAGGGGACGGGACGGCGAAATGCCTGGATGATGCGCCCGGCAAGCTCTGCGAGCTCCGTCGAATCCCGGCCGCTGCGGCACACGATGACGAATTCGTCGCCACCGATGCGGGCAATGAAATCGTCGCTCCCGGCGTGTGAACTCAGCACGCTCGCCGCGTGAACGAGCATGGCATCGCCGGCCTGGTGACCGAGCGTATCGTTGATCTGCTTGAAGCGATCCAGGTCGATATGAAGAATGGCGTTGACGACACGCGCTTCCGTCAGGACCCGATCGAGATAGCGGCGGTTCGGCAGATCCGTCAGATGGTCGTGGAGCGCGTTGTACTCGATGCTGACACGCGCCGCCTCAAGTTCACAGTTGCGCGCCTCGGCAAAGGACTTTGCCCGCCTCAATTCCTCCTGCAGCGCGATATCATCCGTCACGTCCCAATTGGCGCCAACGAGCCTCGTTGCACCGTCCAGGTCGGTGTGGAAAGCGGCATTGGAGCGAATGTGACGGACGGCTCCATCGGGCCTGATAATGCGGAACGCATTGTTGAAAGGCGTGCCGCTGACAATCGCGTCGTTGACGCGTCTGATCGCGGCGGCCTTGTCATCCGGATGCAAAACGCTCTCCCAACCGGCAGACGAGGGCGCTTGGCCGGCAGGGTCCAGGCCGTACATCCGGAACATGGCCTCGTCCCAGTGCGAAACGCCCGTGTCGAGATTGTGCTCGAAGACGCCGATCCTTGAAATGTCGAGTGCCAATTGCAGGCGGCGCGAAACTTCGGCGAGCCGGGCCTCCGCTTCCTTGCGCGCGGTTATATCGGTGTCGGTGCCGATGATGCGGCATGGCTTGCCGTCGGGGCCGTAAGCGACCGATGCGCCGCGGCTCTCGATCCAGACCCAGCGTCCGTCCGCATGGCGCTCCCGGTATTGGAATGTGTTGAACTGGACTTCACCGGAGTCCTGCCGCTCAATGCACGCGAGCACGTGCGCGCGGTCGTCCGGATGGACGTTTTCGATCCACTTGTGGAGCGTGCCGTCGACCTCCGCGTCGTCCGCCAGTCCTCGCAGGCGCCGCCAGGTCGAGGAATAGAACAGATTGCCGGTTTCGAAGTCGTGATCCCAGACGCCTTCCAACGCGCTTTCAAGGGCATATTTCCAACGTGTCTCGTCCTTACGCAGGCTTGCGATTTCCGAAACGAGGCCGTCGGCCGGAAGCATTGTCAGTATAGTCTGCGCGTCGGCTCCTGGTGCTTCAGGCAGACGGGCCAGCGAAACGAGCATGGAAAGCGCGCCCGATGCACCGAGGAAGCGGACGATCGTCGGCTCCTCCGCTCGCTCGAATGCAACGACTGTCGGAAAATCTTCGCCATGAACGAATGCGGAGATCGGTGCGCCGATAACCTCTTCGGCTGTCCGCCCGAGCATCCGGAGTGCGGGCGCATTGGCGGCGCATATGACATCGCCTCTATCGACACGGATGACACCCGCCGGGACTTGATCCATCGCGTCCGGCGCCAAGCTGTCTTGTGTCGTCGGCCCGTTGCCGATGTCGATTGGTTTCCGCGGCTCGGTCACTTATCCCCGGATCCTGAGAGTTGCCAGCCGATAATGATCTACAGCAATGAAATTCGGATTAATGGCGCGCGGCCTGCTGCGCATGATCTCTACGGCCGCAGCCGGCTGAGGAACTGCGCAAACACCATCGTGCCCTCGGGCCAAGGGCCGTGACCGGATTCGGCATTGATATGTCCGGCCTCGCCGGCATCGACCAAGAACGAGCCCCAGGCGTTGGCGATGTCTCCGGCGTGCTCGTAGGATCCGAACGGGTCGTCGCGGCTTGCCACCACTAGCGACGGGAAGGGCAGGGGATCGCGCGGGTAGGGGCCGAAGGTCATCAGATGCTTCGGGCGTATCTTGGGATTGGCGACGTCCGGCGGCGCGACCAGGAAAGCGCCTGCGATCTTCTTCGCGCAATGGGGCAGAGCATGGATCGCTGTGGCGACACCCAAGGAATGCGCGACGATGACGACAGGCCTTTCGGCCGAATTGACGGCCTCGACCATCCGCGCCACCCAATCCTCGCGCACAGGTTTCGACCACTCGGCCTGCTCGACACGGCGTGCCGTCGAGAGCTTTCGCTCCCAGCGGCTTTGCCAATGGGCCGGGCCGGAATTGGTGTAGCCCGGCACGATCAGGATGTCAGCTTCGGATACCTTCATGATTGCGGCGATTTGGAGGTGAAAAGCGCCGAAGTCAAGGCACAGGCGACAGAGGCCGCATTTTCTGTATAATCGAAATGCCGGTCGCGGCTGGCAGCGGCTAGTTTCGCCGTTGTCGCGGCTCCGTGGCCGCTCTGGTTCGTTGAGGAGTGTGAGCCATGACAACCTTCCATGTCCTGTCGGGGGCGAATGCGAGAGTCTCGCATCCCGGAATACGAAAGATTGGCATTGCGGATGTGTTCGATGCGTTGCGTCTCGGGCTGAATGATTTTCGCGAGAAGCCGTCGCATTATGTTTTCTTGTGCTTGATATACCCTATCGCCGGTGCAGTACTGATAACCTGGAGCGCGGGCGCAAACATGCTGCCGCTGCTCTATCCGCTTGCTTCCGGCTTCGCCCTCATCGGTCCTGTCGCGGCAATCGGCCTCTACGAGATCAGCCGGCGCCGTGAGTTGGGCATGGATGCGTCATGGCCGCACGCCTTGCGGCTGCACCGTTCGCCGGCGCTGCCCTCGATTTTGGCGGTTGCTGGCGTGCTGTTCATTATCTTCATTGCCTGGCTTCTGGTTGCACAGGCGCTTTATGTGAGGATTTTCGGAACGGTACCGCCGAATTCGATTTCGGCCTTCTGGAACAGCATTATCGGCACGGAAGAGGGTTGGAATCTCATTGTTGTCGGCAACGCCGTCGGCTTTGTCTTCGCCGTGATCGTGCTGTCGATCAGCGTGGTTTCGTTCCCGCTGCTGCTCGACCGCGATGTCGGCGCAGTCGCGGCGGTCGAGACTTCGATCCGCGCGACGCTTACCAATCCGGTGCCGGTCGCCTGCTGGGGCCTCATCATCGCAGCGGGACTGGTGATCGGCTCGATTCCGGTCTTCGTCGGCCTGGCCGTGATCATGCCGATCTTTGGCCACGCCACATGGCATCTCTATCGGAAGATGGTGGAACCGGATCCGGCCGGCCGCAAGGCCTGAACGGCAGGTCCTCCAACGACATCGCGGCGATCTTGAATGACCCAAGACCGCCGCGATTGTTTTTACGAGAATTTACCGGTTCGCCGCTCGACAGCGGCCGCGGTCATTGGCGGAAGAACTTGTAGTAGGATGAGATCTGCGCCGCGGTGTTCGACGAGAGCTTGAGCTTGATGCCGATCTTGTCGCCGCGGTACCAGCGCACAATCCCGGTGAGGAAGCCGAGCTCTTCGCTCTGAATGGTGACCTCCTGTCCGGTCTGGGCACCGATGTCGAACAGGAGTTGGAAGCAGATACCCTCGTCGGAAAGGTCTCTGACAACGCCGTTGCTCGACCCGAATTTGCAAGTAACTTTACCGGTTATTTTCGTCTGCGTGCGCGGTGATGCGCGCTGAACACTGTCCCTGTAAGTCATGGCTTCCTCGAAACCCGATTAGACAGGTATGGAAGCTCTCACACCACTTATGAATAACTTGCTAATAAACTCGCCCACACTCGAACAAAATGCATCGAGTGCGAGCGTTTGTGCTTACGCAGCAACCTCACTATGTGCCGTGGCGTGACAGGCCGTCTTATTCCTGTCAGCCAAAGACACGCTTAAAGATCGTGTCGACGTACTTGGTGTGGTAACCGAGATCGAACTTCTCGCGGATTTCCTCTTCCGAAAGTGCGGCCCGAACTTCAGAGTCAGCCAGCAACTCCTCAAGGAAATCCTTGCCCTGTTCCCAGACCTTCATGGCGTTGCGCTGAACGAGCCGGTAGGCATCTTCGCGCGAAACGCCCGCCTGGGTCAGCGCGAGCAGTACGCGCTGCGAGTGAACCAAGCCGCGGAACTTGTTCAAGTTGTTCATCATGTTCTCGGGATAGACGAGCAACTTGTCGATCACGCCGGTCAGTCGTGCCAGTGCGAAATCGAGCGTCACCGTCGCGTCCGGTCCGATCATGCGCTCGACCGAGGAGTGCGAAATATCACGTTCATGCCAGAGTGCCACGTTTTCCATGGCCGGCACGACGAAGGCGCGGACCATGCGGGCAAGACCGGTCAGGTTCTCCGTCAGCACCGGATTGCGCTTGTGCGGCATGGCCGAGGAGCCCTTCTGGCCAGGGGAGAAATATTCCTCGGCCTCCAGCACTTCGGTGCGCTGCAGATGGCGAATTTCCGTCGCAAGGCGCTCGATCGAGGAGGCGATGACGCCGAGCGTCGCGAAATACATGGCATGGCGATCGCGCGGGATGACCTGCGTCGAGACTGGTTCCGGCTTCAGGCCGAGGGCCTTTGCGACATGCTCCTCGACCCGTGGGTCGATATTGGCAAAGGTGCCGACAGCACCGGAAATGGCACAGGTCGCAACTTCTTCGCGTGCGGCCAGGAGGCGCTGCTTGCAGCGATCGAATTCCGCGTAGGCAAGCGCCAGCTTGATGCCGAAGGTGGTGGGCTCGGCGTGGATGCCGTGCGACCGGCCGATGGTGACCGTGTCCTTGTGCTCGAAAGCACGGCGCTTCAGCGCCTCGAGCAGCTTGTCGAGGTCAGCTAGCAATAGGTCCGTCGCGCGAACGAGCTGCACGTTGAAACAGGTATCGAGAACGTCCGACGAGGTCATGCCCTGGTGGACGAAACGGCTGTCCGGCCCGACGAATTCGGCAAGATGGGTGAGGAAGGCGATGACGTCGTGCTTCGTGACAGCCTCGATTTCATCGATCCGGGCGACGTCGAATTTTGCTGCGCCGCCCTTTTCCCAGATTGTCTTCGCCGCTTCCTTGGGGATGACACCGATTTCGGCGAGGGCATCGCAGGCATGCGCCTCGATCTCGAACCAGATGCGGAATTTCGTTTCCGGCGACCAGATGGCCACCATTTCCGGCCGGGAGTAACGGGGGATCATGGGCTTAAGCTTTCGTCTTCAGTGGAGGATGGCTGTGCCTCTATCAAAGATGGCGCTTAAGCTCAACGCCGTTGGCGCATGTCCGATTGCGCAAGCCACAGGCTGGCGATGACAAGGGCGGCGAGGCCGAGCGGCAGGTAGAGCCGAACTCCCAGGACCAGGAACTGATACAGCGCGGCGAGCGACGTGAACAGGACTTGGAATAGCCACGTGCGCGTGCCCGTCGCCGCATGCCACTGCGCATAGAATATCCGGTAGTCGAAGGCGAAGAGACATGCCGTAGTAGCGACCGTGCCTGCGATGAGGCACAGTAGAAAGGCCGAGAAGCGCGCCTCGACCGCTCGTTCATGTGCTGCAAAACGCGCCGCAAACAGCGAAAGCGGCCAGGCCAGCAGGCCGCCGAGTGCGTAAAGCAGCAGGATTTCCCTGAGGTGGATGGCCGCCTCGTTTCCGCGCAACCAAAGCGCCAGCCAGGCGGACATCGCCATTGCCAAGGCCCAGCCGGGGGCACCGATCAGCACTTCCTGCGGCTTGGGGAGGGAGTGCACAAACCTCGATCGTTTCGACGGTGCGACATCCGAAAAGAGCGCTGGCGATTTGGCGGCCTGCTCGTCACTCGTCATTTGGGAAGCCGGACGGGCAGCGCAATCCAGTGGCCATCGGTCGAGCCTTCGAAACCGAGCGATTTGACCAGGATCATCACCACGTGGACCTCGGATCCGTCATCATTCATGCGGGTCACGACACCACCTATGCGATAACCCGTCGGGCAGCGACGGCTCTCAGGGATGCGTGTGTCCTCCTGCAACACGTCCGTCGCGGGTTTCCCCGCCTTCTCCGTCATTTCCAGCCGGAAGCCTTTGACCTCCTTCAAAAAACTGCCGCACACGCCCTGCGGCTCGAAGCTCTTCTCCTCGAGCATAAGCGCGTAGCTCCTGCGGAACGGCTCATTGGCCGGAAACGCGTCATAGCTCAGCGTGTGGGCCGCGCTGCTTCGTTCGGTTATAGGGTTGTATGCCGCCAAGATCCCGGGCGTGTCCGCCAAGCGGTAAGCGTCGACCAGTGGTGCGGCACGGCCGTGCGCCTCGCGGCGCGCTTCGTGCAGTGCGCCGCCGTCTTTCTCGATAACGACGC
Organism: Sinorhizobium chiapasense; assembly: GCF_036488675.1. NCBI lineage: Bacteria > Pseudomonadati > Pseudomonadota > Alphaproteobacteria > Hyphomicrobiales > Rhizobiaceae > Sinorhizobium > Sinorhizobium chiapasense. The sequence continues at coordinate 1,668,853 of NZ_CP133148.1, read as the reverse complement.
GGACAGGTGCGCCAGGGAGGAAGGTGTCCTTGCGCGTATCGAGGACGTAAATCGTCGAGTAGGGAAAGCCTGAACCGTCCTGGACGCCGTATTCCTCGAAGGCGAAGACATTGCCATCAGACGAAAATCCGATTGGCTGCAAGGCGGCAAAGTCTCCAGCACGCACGTCAGCGGCCGCAATCGTCGCCGCTGCCAGAAGCGTTGTGATGACTACCGCCCGCATGCTCATCCGCGCGCCTTCTCCGCTGATTTGCGAATCGCCTCGATCGCGCTGCGATAGGTCTCGACGGAATCGCCCTTGAAGACGGCCGAACCGGCGACGAGCACGTTGGCACCGGCCTTGACGGGCAGCGCAACTGTCTCGGGCGTGATACCGCCATCAACCTCGATCTCGATCGGCCGCTCGCCGACCATGGCTCTGATCCGCCGGATCTTCTCTTCGGTGGCATGGATAAACTTCTGTCCGCCGAAGCCCGGATTGACCGTCATCACGAGGATGAGATCGACCGTGTCCAGCACATATTCGATAGCGCTTTCCGGGGTCGCCGGATTGAGCGAGACGCCGGCCTTCTTGCCGAGCGACTTCACTGTTTGCAGCGACCGGTGCAAATGCGGGCCGGCCTCGGCGTGCACCGTTATGATGTCGCAGCCGGCCTTGGCAAAGGCTTCGAGATAGGGATCGGCGGGCGAGATCATCAGATGGCAGTCGAAGGTCGCATTCGTGTGGGGGCGCAGCGATTTTATGACGTCCGGGCCGAAGGTGATGTTCGGTACGAAATGACCATCCATGACGTCGAGATGGATCCAGTCGGCGCCGGCTTCGACGACATCGCGAACCTCCTGACCGAGCTTGGAGAAGTTGGACGCCAGGATCGACGGGGCAATGCGAATGGGATAGGTCATGACAGGCTCCGATGTTTCCCGCGCCATAGCATCCCCCCGGCGCGCAAACAACATCCGAGGCGAGCCTTGCGGCTCAGCGCCTTGCCTGTTGCGACCAGGACGGCTTCGTATCGTTGTCGGCCGCGACTGCGTCGTGGACGCCACGTGCGATCGCACGCGCCATCGTCGAGGCGGCGGCAGCGCCGAGATCGATGAAATCCTCAAGCAGCGGCGCCTTGCCGCTCGCTCCAGTCGCCAGCGCGAAGACAAGGTCGCCGTCGAGCGGCGTATGCGATGGCCAGAGCGCGCGAGAAAAGCCGTCATGGGCGGCGATGGCCAGTCGCTTCGCCTCGGCCTTGCTGAGCACCGCATCGGTGGCGATGACTGCGATCGTCGTATTCGCAGCGGCCGACTGCTTCTCACGGAACTTAAGGCGCGGCAGCGTCGCGTCCTGTGGCATCGGGGCCGGATAGCCGAGCCCGCCGAACTCGTCGTCCAACTCGAAAGGCGCGGCCCAGAAATGGCGCGTGCTGCCAATCGTCGCCGATCCAAGCGCGTTGACGGCGACAAGTGCGCCGACCGTGATGCCATTGGCCAGCACAGTCGATGCCGAACCGAGGCCGCCTTTGAAGGTGGCGGTCAGTGCGCCCGTACCGGCACCGGCTGTCCCGGTCAGAAATGTGGGGCCGGCAGCCCGGACGGCATCGTAACCGAGGTCGCGATAGGGCGAAAAGCGCCCCCAATCCTTGTCGCCGCCATTGACGAGATCAAAGAGAATTGCGGCCGGAACGATCGGAATGCGGTGGGGACCGACCTCGAAGCCGCGTCCCATCTCCCGAAGGGCGGCCTGCACCCCGGAGGCCGAGTCCAGACCGAAGGCCGAACCGCCCGAGAGCACGACGGCGTCGACGCTCTGGACAGTATTTTCGGGCGCGAGCAGATCCGTTTCCCGTGTGCCCGGCGCGCCCCCGAGAACCTGAACCGCTGCCGTTGCCGGCTGTTCGCAAAGTACGACCGAGACACCGGACTTCAGCCGATGGTCCTCGGCGTTGCCGACCAACAGGCCCGCGACATCGGTAATCAGATTGTTCGGCCCCTTGCGCATCACTCCGCGCCGCCTGCGCCCGTGGTGGCGACAAATCGGCCGTCCTGCCATTCCATCAGTCTATAGGGAGTGTCGGTTCTCTCGTGGCTGGCATTGAGCTTTATCGGCCCCAGGATCGTTGCATAGGGCCCTTTCAGCAGAGCGTCGCGAAGCGCGCTGCCGTCCTTGGCAGCCTGATCCTTCGCCTGTTCGAGCAGCGACATTGCGGCAAAGGCCGGCAGGACATAACCCTCGGGTTCGATTCCGCTTGCACGCATTGCCTTGGCGACGGCTTCCGCTTCGCTCGACCGAGACGCCTCCGGAACCGTCACGGCAAGCACTCCGTCTTCGAGCGGTACCTCAAGGTCGGCGGCATTCAGTACGTCGCCGCCAAGCAGGGTGATCGGGACCCTTTCCGCCTTCGCATCACGCGCGATCACGGCGGTGTCGTAGCGGTCGCCTCCTGTAAAGATGTGGGTGGCGCCGCTTTTCGCCAGTCGACGGACGAGGCCAACCTGCTGCTCCTGTGCCGGGCGGTACGTGTCGGTGAACACGGGTGTCACGCCGATCTCTGCGAGCCCGTTCCGAACGCTTTCGACAAGCTCTCGACTATGGATCGTGCCGTCGTCGATGAGCGCGAGCGGTTTGCCCTTCCAGTTCGCGACGATGACGTCGGTGATCGCCGCGGCTTCGGCCTTTCCACTGGGCGCCAGCCGGAAAAACGGCCACTTCTTCTTGAGGGCGTCCTCCATCAGAATGTCGGAGCGGACGCTAAGCGTGATGGCGGGAATGCGAGCCTCGGCGAGGGCGGGCAGGGCAGCTTCGAGGCTCTCCGTGCAGAGAAAGCCGATCGCAGCCTCTGCGCCGCTAGCCAGCAGCGCCTTCGTCAGCGCCTCGCCGCCGGCAGGATCGCAGCTTTCGGCGATCGGGATAATCTGACTTCCGCGATCCTCCGCCTGAAAAGCGGCGCCGTCCGCCATCTGCTTTCCAAGCGCGGCGAAAGGCCCATCGGCAGGAGCGACGACGGCAACTTTCAGGCCCGCCGCAAGGGCAGGGGAGGCCGATATCAATCCGGCGACGAAGATGCTCTTGACAATCAATCTAAACATGCATTTTTCCCGCAACGACGCCATGTTTTAAGGATGTGTTTCTCTCCGTCAAAGGAAAAGATCGCACATAAGAGCTCGCCATTCCGATCACGCCATGACTATGCCGCTGCTCCGCAAGAATCTCGCGCGGCCGGGTTTCATATTTTCCGCGAGAGTCTATGTATGTGCAAGACATCGATCCGGAGAGAGATGTGTTGGAGAAGACCCGACTGGACCCAATAAGTTACCGTGACGCGATGAGCCGCATGTCCGCTCATGTTCAGCTCATCACCACGGCCGATGGGCGTGCGCGGCGCGGCGTGACGATCACCGCGTCCTGCTCGGTGTCTGACGATCCGCCGACGATCCTTGCCTGCCTCAATGCAGCAAATCCGCGCAACGATATCTTCGCGCGCTCCGGTGCTTTCGCGCTTAACGTGCTTGGCGAGCCGCACAGGGCGCTGGCCCATGCTTTCTCCGGCCGTGACCAGCTCGACATGGACCGGCGCTTCGCGTTCGGCCAATGGACGCAGCTCACGACCGGCGCGCCCATTCTTACCGACGCCGTCGTCGCCTTCGACTGCCGCCTCATCGAGGTCAAGGTCATGGCGACCCATCTCATCCTCTTCGGCGAAGTCGTCGATCTCCGCCTGGGAGAGAAGCAGTCGCCGCTCATTTATGTGGACCGGGGATATCACACGCTATAAGTTTTCTTCGGCTGCGGAGGAAACATGGCGAAACACGAGACGGGAAAGCTGCCGCAATCCATCGACGAGACGATGGCAATGCTGGAAGCACAAAATTACCTCGCCGGAACTCAACTTGCGACGGTGCTTTTCCTGGCGCTGAAAATGAAACGCCCGCTGTTTCTGGAAGGCGAGGCCGGCGTCGGCAAGACCGAGATCGCGAAGGTCCTGGCCCGTTCGCTCGATCGACCGCTGATCCGGCTGCAATGCTACGAAGGGCTCGACGTCTCGTCGGCCGTCTATGAATGGAACTACCCGGCGCAGATGCTGGAGATTCGCCTTTCGGAAGCGGCCGGCATGGTCGACCGACAAAGGATCGAGGGCGACATCTTCTCCGAACGGTTTCTGATCCGCCGCCCGGTGCTTCAGGCGATATCCGCTGCCGCGGGCCGGGCCCCGGTGTTCCTGATCGACGAGCTCGACCGCACCGACGAAGCTTTCGAGGCTTTTCTTCTCGAAGTACTTTCCGATTTTCAGGTCACCATCCCCGAACTCGGGACGATCAAAGCGGATGAGCCGCCGATCGTCATCATCACCACCAACCGCACCCGCGAAATTCATGACGCCTTGAAGCGACGCTGCCTCTATCATTGGGTCGACTATCCGAAGGCAGCACAGGAACTGGAGATCATCCGACGCAAGGTGCCAGGCTGTAGCGCCACCTTGTCGCGGGAAATCGTCGCCTATGTCCAAAGACTGCGGGCGATCGATCTTTTCAAAAACCCCGGCGTAGCGGAGACGATCGACTGGGCAACGGCACTCACCGAACTTGACCGGTTGGCGCTCGATCCGGAAAAGATCGCCGACACGCTCGGCACATTGCTCAAATACCAGGACGATATCGCCCGGATCGAGGGCGCAGAGGGGCGCAAGCTGCTTGCCGAGGTCAAGGCCGAACTGCTTGCGCAGGGCTGACCGTCATGGTGGAACAGCAGTTTGATCGCACGGCAGTCTCTCCGATCACGCTGGGCAACGGCAAACTTGCCGACAACATCGTCTTCTTTGCCCGCGCGCTCCGAAGGGCGGGAATGAGAATAGGTCCCGCTGCCATTACCGACGCCATCGACGCCGTGACCTTGATCGGGATCGGGTCCCGCAGCGAATTTTATGCCGCCCTTCAATGCACGTTCGTCAAGCGTCGTGAAGATCAGCTTCTGTTCGACGAAGCGTTCCACCTGTTCTGGCGCTCGCACGACCTCGTCCAGAAGATGATCGCGCTGCTGTCGCCGATTGCGCCCGAGCGGCCGGGTGAAGATCAGACCAGGCGCGCCGGCGAGAAACGCCTCCGCGAGGCACTCCTTGCAGGAAGGGAAGATCCCCGTTCGTCGCGCGACGAGCCGGAAATCGAGGTCGATGCGCGCTACACGGTCTCGGGCCGCGAGCTTTTCCGCAAGGCGGATTTCGCGCAGATGACCGCCGCGGAGATCGCCGAGGCCAGGAAGGCCTTGTCATCGCTGATTTTGCCGCTGGATCGTGTGCGGACCCGCCGCTTTCGCGCCACCCATCGGCCGGCACGGATCGATCCGCGCGCCACCATGCGCGATGCCATGCGCTTTGGCGGCGAATTGATCCTGCCGCGCTTTCGCGAGCCGCGCCTTGTTCATCCGCCCCTCGTCGTGCTCGCCGATATTTCCGGATCGATGAGCCAGTACACGCGGATTTTCCTGCATTTCCTGCACGCACTGACGGAACAGCGACAACGCGTTCACACGTTTCTCTTCGGGACGCGGCTGACGAATGTCACGCGCCAGATGCGCAACCGCGATCCCGACGAAGCGCTCGACGAATGCGTGGCGGCAGTCAAGGATTGGTCTGGCGGCACACGCATCGGCGAAACGCTGCACGAATTCAACCGGCGCTGGTCGCGCCGGGTGCTCGGGCAGGGCGCCATTGTCCTCCTGATCACCGACGGCCTCGAGCGCGATGACACGGCAGAACTCGAAGTCGAGATCGATCGCCTGCATCGCTCTTGCCGGCGCCTGATCTGGCTCAATCCGCTGTTGCGCTTCGACGGATTTGAAGCGCGCGCCCGGGGCGTCCGGGCCATGCTGCCGCATGTTGACGAATTCCGGGCGGTGCACAATCTTGAGTCTGTGGCCGAGCTGGTGAAATCGCTGTCCGGTCAAGGTGCGCAAGACGCCGATCCGCGGCGCTTCCTGCACGCACGAATGGCATGAGACACAAACAACAGGTAGCCAACATGTCGAAAGAGCCCAATATTCTTGAGCCGCTGGAGATCGCCGAAACCTGGTGCAGTGACGGACGAAAAGTGGCGCTTGCGACTGTCATCGAGACTTGGGGCTCGGCACCGCGTCCGATCGGCAGCCATCTGGTGATCGATGAGGAAGGAAATTTCCAGGGTTCCGTCTCCGGCGGATGCGTTGAAGGCGCCGTCATCGCCGAGGCAGTGGAGATCATCGAATCGGGAACACCCAAGGTCCTCGAATTCGGCGTTGCCGACGAGACCGCATGGCGCGTCGGCCTTTCCTGCGGCGGCCGCATTCGGGTCTATGTCGAAAGAATTGACGGCTGACGATGGAACGCTCCACCCTTCAAGCAATCAATGCGGCGCGTGCCGCGCGACGGGCGGCTGCAGTCGTTACCGATCTTTCGGACGGCGCCAGCCAGGTCTTTCTGGAAAGCGCGAGCTTTCCACCGGAATGGGATAGCCTGATCGTCGAAGCGTTGCGTTCGGGACGCGCCGGTGTTGCGACGGTTGAAGGACGATCGCTCTTCGTCAATGTTCATCTGCCGCCACCGCGCATCGTTGCGATCGGTGCCGTTCACATCTCCCAGGCGCTTGCCGAGCTGGCGGCGGTTGCCGGATTCGACATGACGATCATAGATCCACGCACCGCGTTCGCGACAGTGGAGCGGTTCGGCGCTGTCGAACTCCTGGCTGAATGGCCGGAAGACATTCTGCCCTCGAGGCCACTCGACCGTTACACGGCACTCGCCGCGCTCACGCATGATCCGAAGATCGACGATTATCCGATCCGGGCGGCCCTGGAAGCGGACTGCTTCTATGTGGGTGCGCTCGGCAGCCGCAAGACCCATGCGGCGCGCGTCGAAAGATTGGGACAAGCAGGCGTGGCCACGGACGCCATTGGTCGGATCAAAGCTCCGATCGGCCTCGACATCGGCGCGGCGAGTCCTGCCGAAATCGCCGTCGCCATCCTCGCCGAGATCATCGAAGCCCTGCGCCGCCGTGATCCGACGGGCGGGGTGGGAGGTACAAGATGAAGTTCGGTCCCGTACCGCTCGCCAATGCCGAGGGCGCTGTTCTTGCACATGCAATGAAAACTGGAGCATCGAGACTGCCGAAAGGCCACCGGCTGAGCCAAGCGGACGTCGCGACGCTTGCCGAAGCCGGTGTGGAGGAGGTCATCGTCGCCCGCCTCGATGCGGATGACCTGCTCGAAAACGAGGCGGCGGCGCGCATCGCCGCGGCGATTGCTCCCGACCACCTGCGCTTTTCACAAGCAGCTACCGGCCGGGTGAACATCCACGCCACCGTCTCTGGTCTTTTCGTCGCAAACCGCGCCGCCGTCGACCGGGTGAACCGGATCGATCCGGCGGTCACGCTCGCCTGCCTCGGCGACCACACGGCAGTCGCAGCGGGCGATATGGTGGCGACGATCAAGATCATTCCTCTGGCGGTACCGGAGCGGTTCGTCGAACAGGCGGAGAATATGCTGCGGGCGGAGGCAGCCTTCGAGGTGAAGCCCTTTGTGGCGCAGCGTGCGGCCCTGATCGCAACCGAGTTGCCGTCACTCAAGCGGCAGGTCATGGACAAGACCCATATGGTTCTCGCTGCCCGGCTCTTACGTTCCGGAAGCCATCTCGTCACGGAACGTCGTGTAGCGCATTCGGAGGCGGCCGTCGCCGCTGCCATCGCCGATCTCAAGCCGGCCCATGACCTGATCATCATCTTCGGTGCTTCGGCAGTCTCCGATCCGGACGACGTGATTCCGGCGGCAATCCGGCGCGCCGGAGGGGTCGTCGAACATGTCGGAATGCCGGTCGATCCAGGCAACCTTCTGGTCTTGGGTCGAATTGCCGAGCTTCCTGTCGTCGGCGCACCGGGTTGCGCACGCAGTCCTAAGGAGAACGGGTTCGACTGGATTCTCGACCGCCTGCTTGCCGGCGAATGGCCGAATTCTGAGGATATAACCGGCCTCGGTGTCGGCGGCCTTCTGAACGAGATTCCGACCCGGCCGCAACCGCGGGAGCAAACCGTCAGTCCAGCGCGAGGTCCGGCACGGATCGTCGTCCTGGCTGCAGGTCGGGCAAGCAGAATGGGGGCGAGCGGCGGTCACAAGCTCCTGGCCGAGTTCGATGGCGTTCCAATGGTTCGGCGCACCGTCGAAGCGGCACTCGCGGCGGATGCCGGGAAGGTGGTCGTGGTAACCGGATATCGCGAAGCGGACATTCGCGCCGCGCTCGCCGGCCTGCCCGTGGAGTTTGTGTCGAATCCGGACTACGCCGCCGGCATGGCCTCTTCGCTGGTGGCAGGCGTGACCGCACTCGGAACGGAGGTGGGCGGCGCTCTCGTGATGCTGGCGGACATGCCGGGCATTACTGCCGATCACCTGCGCAAGATGATCGAAGTTTTCGACGGCGAAGGCAGGCAAGCGGTCGTGCGCGCAGTCTCGGGAGGCCAGCGCGGCAATCCAGTCATTCTGCCGAAAGAGACCTTCGCCGCGGTCAGGCAGCTCGTCGGCGATGTCGGAGCACGGCATATCGTGGAGCGGTGCGGGCTTCCGGTCATCGACGTCGAGCTCGGCGAAGCGGCGCGCCTTGATCTCGACACCCCGGAAGCGATCATCGCCGCTGGCGGCGTACTGAAGGAGTGATTATGGACAACGCGGCAATCGAGGAGATGTTCGAGACGCTGGGACCGGTGACGATCCGCCGTATGTTCGGCGGTAAGGGCATCTATTTCGAAGGCGTCATTTTCGCGCTCGAGGTCGACGCAGAAATCCTTCTCAAAGGCGATGCCGAATCGGCGCCGGAATACGAACAGGCGGGCTGCCGCCAATGGTCGTATGACGGGAAAGGCAAGCCGGTGAAGATGCCCTATTGGAGCATTCCTGATCCGGCGCTTGATGATCCGGATGAGATGGCCCGCTGGGTGAGGATTGCCTACGCGGCGGCGCTCAGAACAAGAAAATAGAGTGGTGCGGCCCGGACTGACGGGGCCGGCAGCTCAGGCGAGCGCTCGAACCGCATCCGCGGCGAAACGCGAGAGCGGCTGGGGCAGGGCGGAAAGATCGAACCAGCCGATGTCGGAGAGCTTGTCCGGTTCGGTGAGACGCGGCTCGCCTGAAAAATCTTCTGTCACGTAAATGAGCGAAATCCAGTGCTGCTGGTCGGCTTCGATCACCTGCTCGCTGATGCAGAGAAAGCGGGTCGAGTGGATGGAAAGGCCGCTTTCTTCTTCCGCCTCCCGGCGCGCCGCATTCTCGGCGCGCTCCATATGGTCGACCTTGCCCCCGACGATGTTCCAGTGGCCCGCCTCTGGCGCCTTGAGGCGACGGCAAAGCAGGATCTTGCCGTCGCGCATGATCGCGAGGCCGCAACCAACACCGGGGAAATCGACGCCGGGAAGAGCCATCGGGCCGAAAGTCAGGCCTTGCCGGCGATCAGCATGAAGGCCGGAATCTCATCGCCAAAGCCAACCGGCGTCGGACCGTCGTCATGATCGCGACGATGCCGGTTGCGGCGGTCGCGATTGTCGTCATTGGCGGCATGCTGCGCCCGGCCCGGCCGATCATTGCGGCCGGCATGGCCGCGCCCATTGTCTGCATTGCGTTCCGGTTTCACCGCTTCGGCCCTTTCCACGACTGGTTCGAGTTCAGCCGCACTATCGGCATAGGCGGTATCAGATCTATGTTCGGAGCGGCCCTTGCCGGAGCGTTCCACACCTTTTTTGCGATCCTTGTGGCGATCGCGGCCGCGATCCTTGCGGCCGGCGTCATGGCTTTCCATCGGTTCCGGAAGCTCGGAAAGATCGCCGTTCAGCCACTCGACCTTCTGGCCGATCAGGTTCTCGATGGCATCGGAGAATTTCGTGTCGCGCTTCGTGACGAGCGTGAAAGACGCGCCGGAACGACCCGCACGGCCGGTGCGGCCAATGCGGTGAACATAGTCTTCGGCGTGAATCGGGACGTCGAAATTGAAGACATGGCTGACGTCCGGAATATCCAGCCCGCGCGCGGCGACGTCCGAAGCGACGAGCAGCTTGATATTGCCGTCCTTGAAATTGGCGAGCATCGCCATGCGCGAACGCTGGTCCATGTCGCCGTGCAGTGCGCCGACGGAGAAGCCGTGGCGGTCGAGCGAGCGGAAGAGATCGGCAACATCCTTCTTGCGGTTGCAGAAGATGATTGCGTTCTTCAATTCGTCCTGGGCTCGGATCAGATCGCGCAGGACGGCGCGTTTTTCATAGTCCTTGGCGTGCGAGGCAACGAACCGCTGCGTCACGGTGTTCGCCGTAGAGGCGGGACGGGCCACCTCCACTCGCTCCGGGTTCTGCAGGAAGCGGTCGGCAAGCTTCTGGATTTCCGGCGGCATCGTCGCCGAGAAGAAGAGCGTCTGGCGGGTGAAGGGGATGAGCTTCGCGATGCGCTCGATGTCCGGGATGAAGCCCATGTCGAGCATGCGGTCCGCCTCGTCGATGACAAGGATCTCGACGCCCGTCATCAGCAACTTGCCGCGTTCGAAATGGTCAAGCAGGCGGCCAGGGGTGCAGATCAGCACATCGGCGCCACGCTCGAGCTTGCGGTCCTGTTCATCAAAGGAAACACCACCGATCAACAGCGCGATGTTGAGTTTGTGGTTCTTGCCATACTTATCAAAGTTCTCAGCGACCTGCGCGGCGAGCTCGCGCGTCGGCTCGAGGATCAGTGTGCGCGGCATGCGGGCGCGGGCGCGCCCCTTTTCCAGCAGGGTCAACATCGGCAGAACGAAGGACGCCGTCTTGCCAGTCCCGGTCTGTGCGATACCCAGAATGTCGCGGCGCTGCAGCGCCGGAGGGATGGCCCCGGCCTGGATCGGTGTAGGAGTTGCGTAGCCCGCATCAGTAACGGCGGAGAGAACTTTTTGGCTCAGGCCAAGGTCAGCAAAATTGGTCAAAGGGGAAACTGTTTCCGTTCCGGTTCAATAGAACACTGATCGATCGATGGAAAATGCGCCACCACGTGGCGGCGCTTTAAGCCGAAAGGCGCCGAAAGTCAAGAAATCCAGCACGTTGAAGCAATGAAAGGTAAACGAGTGCGAATCTTCCCATTTCTTGTCAAGCGGAAGGAGACAATGCTGGCGCCCGCAAAGGTCAGTTTATCAAGCCCGAGAGCTTCGAGCCGGCACCCAGAAAACGCACCGGATCGACGGCGCGGCCGTTCACGCGAACCTCATAGTGCAGATGCGGCCCCGTCGACCGCCCCGTGCTTCCGGACTTGGCGATGACGTCGTCTGCTCGCACATGGTCGCCGACATTGACGAGAATGACCGCCAGGTGGGCATACCGGGTTATGACGCCGTTGCCATGATCAATCTCGACCATGTTGCCGTATCCGCCTGTCGGCCCGGCCGTTGTGACGGTCCCGGCCGCTGCAGAGCGTATGCGCGTTCCGATCGGTGCCCGAAAATCGATGCCCGCGTGGAGCGCCAGTCGCCCGAGAAACGGATCCAGCCGATTGCCGAAATTGCTGGTCACATCGCTGGTGGGTGCCGGACTGAGGAGCGGCAGCTTGCGGGCGGCGTCGCGGGTTTCCTCCAATTCCAGAAGCGCACTATCGAGAGCAGCAAGGGATCTCCCGAACCGATCCTCATCCTGCGGCTCGACGAACGGTCCGCCTATCGCGTTTCCATCGGCTTCGTTCGCAGCAGCCTCCGTTGTGCCGGCTGACAGCGTGACGCCGGTGCGTTCGACGATGGTCCTGATCGCTTCGGACGCCCGGGTCGCACTGCTCGTCAGATGCTCCATGCGCGCCATCTGAGCGCGTTCGACATCTTTCAGCGAAAGCGTGACCTTGGAAAAAATCCGGTCCGCTCTGTCCGATGGCGTTTCCCTTTCGCTGCCGTCAGGGAGGACAGGTGCGTAGGCGAGGGCGCGCGTCGGCGTTGCGCCGGCTTCCCCGTTCAAGCCCATGATTTCTTCAATTGCCTTCACGCCACCATGCGCATCCGCCGGCTTCTCGAAAGCGAGGGGATCAACCGCGGGCGACGCAGCTTCGCCTAGCTTTTCGGAGGAATCGTCATTTGCAGCCAAGGCACCAAGCTTGTCGCTGCGCGACCATAGCGCCGACTGCTGCTGCAGGAGTTTCTCGACTTTCTCCTCGACGACTTGTTGGTCCAGCAATTGCCGGCTCGTCACCCGGTCCACTTGCGCCCTGAGCGCAGTGATTCGGTCTTCGTATTCGTGCTGCATACGAGCCTGTCGAGCGATCGTGCCACCGATCAGGTCGTCCCTCAGGACCAGATAGGTCGTGGCCGCCAGGTAGCCGATGCTGAAGACCCCGACGACGGATGTGGCAAGCGCCGCCATCCACGGGCGAACGGTCATATGCCGCACCTTGTCGCCGCTTGCCAGGATAAGCACGTGGCTTTGCCTGCGCTTTCGAAAGGCGCCGTTTGCCGAACGAACAGACACCACATCACCCCCAGCCGGATGCGAACTAGCTCGCGTTGCCCGGGAGCAATTACACTTTATTAGGGTTAATAAACCATTGAACGAGGGACGACATCAAATGTTGGTGGACGCCGTCATCGAGCGGTAGAAGGACGGCGTCAAACCGGCTTCCGCACGCGCAATGTCATTGAACGGAGCCTTGAGCGGCCCACGAAAATTCGCCCGTACGAGCGCCTGAAAGGTTGCGGCGGGATCCTTCTTTTGCCGGGCGCAAAGGAAGCGGAACCATTTTGCACCGACGGCGACGTGGCCCTTTTCATCCTCGTAGATCACATCGAGGACGGCGGCACTGTCATGGTCACCGGTTTCGCGCATTTTCGCCTGCAGCGCCGGCGTGACGTCAAGACCGCGGGCTTCGAGTATGAGCGGCACGACGGCAAGGCGCGCGGTCAGGTCGTTCCGCGTGTCATGCGCGGCCTGCCACAGCCCGTCATGCGCGGGCAGATCGCCATAGTCCGCACCGAGGTCGTTCAGCCTCTGCCGCACCATCCGAAAATGTTTCGCCTCCTCGAAGGCGACCTGCATCCATCCATCGAAGAAAGAATTGGGAACAGGCTCCGAGGCAAAGCGGGCGACGATATCGAGCGCCAGGTCGACGGCGTTCAATTCGATATGGGCGATCGCATGGAGGAGGGCGATGCGCCCCTTCAATGAACCGAGCGAGCGCCGCTTGACCTGGGTCGGTGGTGTGAGCACGGGCCTCTCCGGACGTCCTGGCCGCTCAGGAACCGGACGATCCCGCGGGGAGCGCAACGACAGCTTTCTCCCCTGCCAACGTCGCGCCGCCGCCTGCGCCAGCTCAGTCTTTAGGTGGAGGTCCGGTGTGCGGATCGCCTCGACGGCAGCGCCGCGCAGGCTGTGGAATTGCGGAAGGCCGGTCATCCCTCGCTCCTCTCGGCTCAAAGCGTCTTTGCGGCCGCCAGAACCTCGCTCGCGTGACCGGCAACCCTGACCTTTTCCCAGACCCGGCTGATGGTCCCGTCCGGGTTTATCAGGAATGTCGTACGCTCGACGCCCATGTATTTGCGCCCGTACAGCGTCTTCTCCACCCAGACGCCGTAGGCGTTGACGACGTTCTTTTCTTCGTCAGCCGCCAGAGTAACGGTGAGATTGTGCTTCTTGGCGAAGCGGTCGTGCTTTTTGACCGAATCGGGAGAGAGCCCGATCAGAACGACGCCCGCCGCCGCGAAATCGTCAGCGAGGCCGGAGAAGGAGATCGCTTCCTCGGTGCAGGCCTTGGTATCGTCCTTGGGATAGAAAAAGAGCACCACCGGCTTGCCGCGAAGAGCGGAGAGCGAGATCGACCCGCCACCGTCGCGAGGAAGCTCGAAGTCGGGGGCGACATCACCTGGTCCCAATCGTGCCATGATTTAACCTTTCTTACGCCAAGTTTTGCAGACATTCCGCAGCTAGGGCATATCGAAAATCGACGACGGCCGTCCAGCGCATTTGTGATAGATTTGACAGGCGGCGGACGGCTTCCGTGGCTAGGAGTCTAGTCGGCGTTTCGTCGTAGAAAACCGGGGCGATAGCGAGCCTTTCCACAGCATCGGCAGGGACGCCTGGTGACTTGGCTCGACAAATTGTGATCTACATGGTGAACAAAAGGTCCGGCACTCGCGCGCGGCGACTGGCCTTACAAGGAAATTTGCAATGCCGCACTTAGGTGGAGGGCGCCGGCACCGATGAGCGATATCCGCGGCGAAAGGATTTGCTTTCGCAAGGAAGACATCATCGCGCTGCACGAGCTGCCTTCGGCGCAAGCCCACGAGCCGGTCATCGTGCATGCGCCTCGGCCGGGCGGTGCTTTGCGTCTTTTCGGCAAGATCATACTGTGCTGCTCGCTGCTCGCTTTCGTCGTCGTGGCGTCCCTTGTCGCGGTTATCGAAAGCGGCCTTGTCGATGGGCCGCTCAACGCGCGGGCGCGCACGGCGCTAAATGCCGCCCTCGGCGAGAACTACAACGCCGATGTCGAGAGCACGGTCCTCCGCATGACGAGCGGAGGCGCTCTTGCCCTGAAGGCGCGCGGGGTGACGCTCGTGGAAAGCGATTCGGGTCGCCACCTCGCTCGACTCGGCGCGATTTCGATCGCGCTCGATCCCTTCGCTCTTATGACCGGACGCATCGCGGTGTCACGACTCGAGGCGGAAGAGGGTCAGCTTGATACGGGCCTGTTGCCGCGCGGCGAACCGATCGACCTCACCGAGATCCGGATCGCCGATGTGGGCGATGCACTCGAGACCTTGTTCGGACAGGTCGACCGCATGTCGCGATTGACCGCAGGCAGGGCGACACAAACCGTGCTGCTGTCGGATTTCAGCCTCTCGGTCACGGGAACGCGCGGTCGCGTCGTCCCCGTCGAAGTGAAAACGCTGGAGTTCACGCACGACCCCGACAGCTCCATGCGCGTCGATGGAACTGTCGCGATCGACGGGATCGAGGCGCGACTGACCGCCAAGGCTCTCGGTGAGAACGGCCGCATCGGCGGCTTCGAAGGGACCGTCAGCGCCTTGCCGCTCTCTCCCTTTTTCTATCACGGCAAATCGGGAGGCGAAGAGGCCTTCGGGATCGAGGCGGCGGCGGACGTCAGCCTGAAGGCCACCCGAGCGGCCGACGGCCAGAAGCCGGCGCTGGTCGTCGGCGTCAGGACATCGCAAGGGTCGTTCCATGCCGGTGGCCTTGTTTCCGTTCTCAATCCCTCCGAACTGAATGTCTCCTATGATTTTGACCGCGCCTCGGTCGAAATATTGCCATCGATCGTCAAGATCGGACGCTCGAGCTTTCCTTTTACCGGCGCCCTCATCGATCTCGACAAGGTTGCAGAAGCCAGCCAAAACGGCTTCGCCGTCGACCTTCTCTTGACGAACGCAAGCGCCGACCCTGAAGACATGCAGGAGACACCACTTGCCTTTGATGCCAAGGCAAGCGGACGGTTCGAGGCCGGCAGCCACCGGCTTATTTTCGACCAACTGGCGATATCGAGCCCGCTTGGTTCCATGGCCGGTTCGCTTTCGGTCGCCTTCGGCAAGACGTCGCCGCAGATCAGCTTCGTCGCACTCAGCGAGCAGATGCATTCCACCGCCGTCAAGCAATTGTGGCCCTGGTGGGTCGCCAAGGGAGCGAGACGGTGGGCCATCGGCAATCTCTTCGGCGGCACGGTTACCGATGCGCGCATCGAGGTTTCGATAGCCGAGGGGCGGATCGCCAACAACAAGGGCGACCTAAGGCTCAACGAGCATGAGCTCAACATAACCTTCGCCATCGACGACACCCGGATCAATATCGCCGGCGATATCCCGCCGCTTCGTGACACGGCGGGGCGTTTCAAGCTCAGCGGCGAACGCATGGTCGTCGACGTCGAGCGGGGCGCCGCCTATTTCCCGTCCGGTCGCTCTGTCGCGTTGAACGGCGGTGACTTCATCATACCCGACGTCTATGCGAAGCCGTTGATGGCGGAAATGAAGATCGAAGTCGGCGGGCAGGCCGACGCAATTGCCGAACTGGTCGCCTACAAACCGATCCGTGCGCTCCAGAAGACCCCATTCGTGCCGCAGGATTTCACCGGGCCGATGACGGCCTTGGTTGGCGCGCGATTCGGCCTGATTTCGGATCAGAAGCCGCCGTCGCCTCTTTGGCAGGCGGAGATGCAGCTACAGGACGTGACGATTAACCGTCCCATCTCAGGTCGTTCCATCGCCAACCTGGCGGGCACCATGCGGATCGACAACGCCCAGGCGGTGCTTGACGCCGATGTACTGATCGACGGCTCCAAGATGCGGATCGCACTGACCGAGCCGGTGGACAGCAAGGCAAACGTCAAGCGAACACGCGAAATCTCCGGGACGCTCGACGACGCCGCCAGACGGAAGATCGCTCCGGCCTTGTCCGGCATCGTCAGCGGGCCGGTCGGTGTCGACGTGTCGATGGCGGACGACGGCAGCCAATCCGTCAAGGCTGACCTCGGCAAGGCGTCGCTGTCACTGCCCTGGATCGGCTGGAGCAAGGGGGCCGGCATCCCCGCAAAAGCCCAATTCACTGTCAAGGCAAGCGCCGGTGTAACGGAGATCGGCGATTTTGATATCGCTGGCGACGGGTTCGGCGCTGCAGGTAGTCTGCGCGTTGACGACGCGGGCCTCGCATCGGCCGAGTTGAATGGCGTGCGCCTTGCAGGCGGAGACAATTTCGCCGTCACGATCGATCGCAACAAGGGCGGCTATGCCGTCGGTTTGACCGGCGGGGCCGCGGACATCAGGCCGGCGCTGGTACGAGCGAAAGCCGGATCCGGTTCGGCTGATAGCGGCAATATCATGGTCAATGCGCGGCTTGACCAGGTCACGGGCTTCAACGGCGAAGTCTTGTCCAACGTGCGTTTCTTCTATTCGGCCCACGGGCAACAGATCGACGATATCGACTTTTCGGCTGTGACCGGCAGCGGGCAAGCGGTTGTGGCCAAGACCGCCAAATCCGGCGCCGACAACATACTGGAACTGACAACCGGTGACGCGGGCTCGCTGGCGCGCTTTGCCGATATTTATCGCAACATGCGCGGCGGCTTGATGAACCTGAGACTGCGCGACCGTGGAGCGCGTTCCTGGCGCGGTGCTGTGGATGTGCGCAAATTCTCGCTCGTCGGTGAACAGCGGCTGCAATCCATGGTGTCGACGCCGGCGGGAGAGGATGGCCGCAGCCTCAACGAGGCGGTTCGGCGTGATATCGACGTGAGCACGGCCCAGTTTGACCGCGGCTTCGCTCAACTCTTCCTCGATCAGGGCACGATCCGCGTCGAAGGCGGCATCCTGCGCGGCGTAAATGTCGGCGCGACATTCCAGGGCACCGTCCGTGACTCGCGGGACCGAATGGACATGACGGGTACCTTCATGCCGGCCTACGGGCTGAACCGGCTGTTCGGCGAACTGCCGCTGATCGGAGTTCTCCTCGGCAACGGCCGTGATCGCGGCTTGCTCGGCATCACCTTCAAGCTGACCGGCCAATTCACGCAACCGCAGCTTACGATCAACCCGTTGTCGATCATCGCGCCTGGCGTGTTTCGCAGCATTTTCGAGTTTCAGTGAGGCGGTCGCACTGAATCTCGGTGCTCGTGCCGTGTATTGATCAGGTGCTGTCGTCCACCGCAGATGCAAACGCGAACGGGATGGGAAACTGCACGCTTCCCATCCCGTTCAATAACGCCTTCAATGCGGCTCAGGCCGGCCGCACGAGGATATGCTTCTTCTTGCCGAGCGACAGCTTGATGACGCCGCCGGCGATATCGTCATAGGCAACCACCCGACGTTCGTCGCTGATCGCTTCGTCGTTGATTCTCACAGCACCGCCCTGGACGTGACGCCGCGCTTCGCCGTTCGAAGCCGCAAGGCCGGCGCGCACGATGAGCGTCAGCAACCCGACGCCGGCATCGAGTTCGGCGGCGGGGACCTCAATCGACGGCAGGTTCTCGGCAAGGGCGCCTTCCTCGAAGGTCTTACGCGCCGTTTCGGCCGCCTGCTCGGCCGCCGGGCGTCCATGCAGCATGGCGGTGATCTCCGTCGCGAGAATCTTCTTGACCTCGTTGATCTCGGAACCGGCAAGCTTCGCGAGACGACCGATCTCCGTCATCGGCAAGGTCGTGTAGAGCTTCAGGAAGCGCACGACGTCCGCGTCCTCGGTATTGCGCCAGTACTGCCAGAAGTCGTAGGCGCCGAGCATATCGGGATTGAGCCAGACGGCGCCGCTGACAGACTTACCCATCTTGGCGCCGGATGCGGTTGTCAGAAGCGGCGATGTGAGCGCGTAGAGCTGCGGCGTGCCCATGCGGTGGCCGAGATCGATGCCGTTGACGATGTTGCCCCATTGGTCCGAGCCGCCCATCTGCAGGCGGCAGCCCGTGCGCTTGTGAAGCTCCACGAAGTCATAGGCCTGCAGGATCATGTAGTTGAATTCGAGGAACGACAGCGACTGTTCGCGATCGAGCCGCATCTTAACGCTGTCGAACGATAGCATGCGGTTCACCGAGAAGTGGCGGCCGACATCACGCAGGAATTCGAGGTAGTTGATGCCAAGCAGCCAGTCCGCATTGTTGATCATCAATGCGTCAGTCCGGCCTTCGCCGTATTTCAGGTAGTTGGAAAACACAGTCTTGATGCTGGCAATGTTGGCCGCGATCGTCTCCGGCGTCATCAGTTGCCGCGCTTCGTCCTTGAAGGACGGATCGCCGACCATGCCGGTGCCGCCACCCATCAGCGAAATCGGCCGGTGCCCGGTCGCCTGCAGCCAATGAAGCATCATGATCTGAATGAGACCGCCCGTGTGGAGGCTCGGTGCGGTAGGATCGAAGCCGATATAGGCAGTCACGGTTTCCGTACGGAACAGTTGGTCGAGTCCGGCATCATCGGAGGTCTGATGGATGAAACCGCGCTCGCTGAGCGTGTGGAGGAAATCGGACTTGAACTCGGACATGACCTGTTTCTTTCGGCTGGGTAGGACGTCTGCGGCCGGCGTTTATCATTGTTTTGTCGAAAGTGCACGTTTTTGGTTGGCGGGCATTTTGTTATGAAAGGCGAGGCGGACGAGGGACAGCGCATGGTTCCTGCCGGCATCGATCGAGGCGACCAGCGCGGAGGAAAATCAATGGGCAAGCTCTTGACGGCAATCGGCGTGATGAGCGGCACGAGCATGGACGGCATCGACGTCGCGCTGCTCCAGACCAACGGTGAGAATGTCGTGCAGCGTGGCCCCTCGGCCGGATACGCCTATGACGCGCGTTTTCGAGCACGCCTGAAACAGGGGCTTGAGGACGCCAAATCGATCACCGCACGGACGGAGAGGCCGGGGACACTCGCCCAACTGGAGCACGATTTGACGCTGCGCCATGCGGAGGCAGTCAAGGCATTCCTTCACGAAAACAATCTGTTGCCGAGGAACATTGATGTAATAGGCTTCCACGGACAAACAGTCCTGCACCGCCCCGACGAGGCGTTGACGGTGCAGATCGGCGATGGAGACTTGCTGGCCCGCGAAACAAAAATCGACGTCGTCTACGATATGCGGGCCAACGACATGGTCCATGGCGGCCAGGGAGCGCCGCTCATTCCAGCCTACCACGCCGCGCTAGCCCACGGCCTGTCGGAAAAGCGGGAGATCGACGCGCCGGTTGTCTTCGTCAATATAGGCGGTATCTCCAACCTCACTTTCGTTGGCGCCGACCGGCGAATCGTCGCCTATGACAGCGGCCCCGGCAACACGCTGATCGACCAGTGGGTGGAGGCCCATGCCGGCGTCCCCTATGATCAGGGCGGCATGATCGCAAGCGAAGGCACGATTGTGCCAGAACTCGCCGACCGGTATCTTTCTCATCCCTTCTTCACTGCGGAGAAACGCCGCTCGCTCGACCGGAACGACTTCGCGCCACCCTCGGGCACCGACGCATGCCTGGAAGACGGCGCTCGCACGCTCGCCTACGTCACCGCCGCGGCGATACTCAAATCGGCAGGGCATCTTCCGGAGGCGGCGGCGACCTATGTGATCTGCGGCGGCGGTCGCCTCAACCCGATCATCATGAAGGATCTGACGAAGCTCGCCGATGCCGCGCACGGCCGGGTACTTGCTGCTGAAGCACTGGAATTGAACGGAGATTCGATGGAGGCCGAGGCGTGGGCCTATCTGGCGGTGAGATCACTGCGCGGCTTGCCGTTGACCTATCCCGAAACGACCGGCGTTAATCGTCCCGTGAGTGGTGGTCGATTTGCTGCGAAGGCAGCAGACGCCGAAGTCGGGTAA
Source organism: Sinorhizobium chiapasense (assembly GCF_036488675.1). Classification (NCBI taxonomy): domain Bacteria; kingdom Pseudomonadati; phylum Pseudomonadota; class Alphaproteobacteria; order Hyphomicrobiales; family Rhizobiaceae; genus Sinorhizobium; species Sinorhizobium chiapasense. Next base: position 1,648,588 of record NZ_CP133148.1, on the reverse strand, counting down.
GGACAAGCTGAGTCGAACGGCCTTGACAGCAATTTCACCTTTTTCCTTGTCTTGCTCTAATTGTTTCTTCGTACTCCGCCGTTAGGATAGCTTTCGGTGCGTGAGACTTATGCGGATCCGTGATTCGCGATCGGAACTGTTCGGAAGCTGTCGAATGGGTGGTGCGATTTCCCTTCTGGCCGTGAATTTCATTGTCGCCCAGATTTTTGTGGTCGCATTTCTCATTGTCGCGGCGAAGAGCCGCTCGGGCCAGCCGGCGATCTGGATAGCCGCTTGTTTCGCTGTCGCCTCCTTGTCGGCGGTGTTTGAAGCCGTTCTGCCTTTCAGCCCGTTTCCCCGCTTGTTTGCGATCGGCGCGTTCGCCTGCGTCCTCGGAGGCTTCAGCCTCCTTCGCGTCGGACTTGGGCAGTTCTATCAGGTACCGGTGCAGCCGGCGGTACTTTTTGCTTTCTTCGTCGGCTCGGTCATCGTCGATCTCCTGATCTACGAGCTTCCGCGCGGGACCTTGCAGCACGCCTTCTTCTATCAGATGCCATTCTTCGTCATTCAGGCGTGGTGCGCCTCGACGATCCTCCGGTCCAGGCGGCAGAGCTATGCCGATCGGATCCTGCTTTCGCTCTTGGCTTTGAGCGCGGCCTACTACCTCGTGAAGATCTACGCGGCGATGGCGGCAGGCGCCGGCAGAACTGCGGCCGACTATCTCACCAGCCCGTTCGCGCTGATCTCACAGGCTCTTGGAGCCATGCTGATCGTCGGAACCGGCCTGGCGATGCTTGGGGTCATGGTCAAGGAAATCATCGACGACGTCCGGGCGAGTTCCGAAATCGATGCCCTTTCCGGCCTTTACAATCGCCGGGGCTTGATGGACCGTCTTGCTCCGCTGCTGGAACGACGGGGCGCCGAAAATCCTGGCGCGCTCATCCTTACCGACCTCGATCATTTCAAGCAGGTGAACGACAGTTACGGCCATCATGCCGGGGACGAGGTGATCCGGCGGTTTTCCCGCCTCCTTCGCGACCTGATGCCGAGCCGGGCCGTTGCCGGGCGCCTCGGAGGCGAGGAATTTGCCGTGTTTCTTCCCCTGACGAGCCTGTCGGAGGCACGTGTGCTCGCCCACGGCATCCGCGCGGCGATGGCATCGATGCAGCTTGACGGCCTGCCTGAGACGGCGACGGTTACCGCCAGCTTCGGGGTCGCGGCAGTCGTCACAAACGAGCCGCTCGAATTGGCCATGCAGCGAGCGGACAAGGCGCTTTATGCCGCCAAGGCGGCTGGCCGGAACAGGGTGGAGTGCGCCGCAACACCCGAACATGTCGTCAAGCCTGCAGTCCCCCATTGGGTGGGACGAAGCTAGAGCATCCCGCTTTCAAATGGAATCGCTGAACGCGGATAAGATGCTCTAGAATCAAAGTGCTAGAGCGTCCTGTTTGCGTTCATTTGAACGCACGGCGCTCTAGACGCGACACATCCTCGGCGCGTCCTCGCCTGCTGAACTGCACGCGAGGACGGCTTGGCCGCGGCCGATATGTCAGCGGATGCGTTTGGCGGCCGGCTCCGGCGTCAGTTCACCGTTGAGGCGGCGATCAAGATAGTCCTCGCACTCGGCCATCAGATTCTCGATCTGGCCGTTGAAGAAATGGTTCGCGCCGGGCACGGTCTTGTGTGTGATCAGGATGCCTTTCTGCGCCTTGAGCTTATCAACGAGACCGTTGACGTCCTTCTCCGGCGCCACCTTGTCGGCATCGCCGTTGATGATCAGCCCGGACGAGGGGCAAGGGGCGAGGAACGAGAAGTCATAGATGTTCGGTTGCGGCGCGACCGCCATGAAGCCTTCGATCTCCGGGCGGCGCATCAGCAGTTGCATGCCGATCCAGGCGCCGAAGGAGTAACCGGCAACCCAGCAGCTCTTCGAATCGGGATGCAGGCTCTGCACCCAGTCGAGCGCGGAGGCTGCGTCAGAAAGCTCGCCGGCGCCATGATCGAACTCACCCTGGCTGCGCCCGATGCCGCGGAAATTGAACCGGAGCGTCGTGAAACCGCGCTTCTGAAACATGTAGAAAAGCTGGTAGACGATCTGGTTGTTCATCGTGCCGCCGAACTGGGGGTGCGGGTGCAGGATGATGGCGATCGGGGCGCTCTTCTGCTTCGAAGGCTGGTAGCGACCTTCCAGTCGACCGGCTGGTCCGTTGAAGATAATCTCGGGCATTGGCTCTCCGGGAATGTTTCTGGTTCGAATTGCGGTTTCAGTGCCGATCTTGTCTTGACGAAAGCAGTCAGCTTTTCTAAAACCTAGTTTAGAACCGTTCAAAACTTCGGTGCGGGCATTTCGCCTTGTGCTTCGTCTCTTAAGGCAAGCGGCGCGGAAAATTCAAGGAAAATGCAACGGCACCGATTGTAACGGCCGAGCCGTTTGTCCTAGCGAAAGAAACGATGTCGGGATCGCGCATTTATATGGACTGGAACGCCACGGCGCCGCTTCTCACTGAAGCGCGCGAGGCTTTCCTGTCGGCGCTTGATCAGGTCGGCAATCCGTCGTCGGTTCACGGCGAGGGCAGGGCCGTACGTGCGCTTGTCGAAAGCGCGCGGCGCGATGTCGCTGCGCTTTGCGGCGCGCACGCCGCCTCGGTCACCTTCACCAGCGGCGCGACCGAGGCCGCCAATATGGTGCTGACCCCGAATTTCCGCATGGGACGCACGCCGCTCAGGATCGCCAAGCTCTACGCGTCGGCGATCGAGCATCCGGCAGTCCGTGAGGGCGGGCGTTTCGCGCGCGAAGATGTTTGCGAGGTGCCGGTGACGGCCGCCGGTGTCGTCGATTGTGCTGTGCTGGAAGCACTGCTTGCCTCCCATGATCGCCAGGCCGGACTGCCGATGGTCGCCGTAATGCTTGCCAACAACGAAAGCGGCATCATCCAGCCCATCGCCGAGGTGGCCGCTATCGTTCGCGCCCATGGTGGCCTCCTGGTCGTCGATGCTGTACAAGCGGCCGGGCGTCTGCCTTTGTCGATCGAAGCGCTTGGCGCGGATTTCCTCATCGTCTCTTCGCATAAGATCGGCGGGCCGAAAGGCGTGGGCGCGCTCGTCGCGCGTGGCGAAGTCATGATGCCTTCGGCGCTGATCCACGGCGGTGGACAGGAGAAAGGTCACCGTTCTGGTACGGAAAATGCGCCCGCACTTGCCGGCTTTGGAGCGGCGGCCCGTGCGGCTGCCGGCAATATAGACGGACGTATGGCCGCCATTTCCGCGTTGCGCGATCGGCTCGAGGCCGAAATACAGTCGTCGGCGCCGGATGTAGTGATCCATGGACGCGATGTTTCGCGCATCGGCAACACGACCTATTTCACGCTTCCGGGCCTGAAAGCTGAAACCGGCCAGATCGCCTTCGACCTCGAGGGCGTGGCGCTTTCGGCGGGATCGGCCTGCTCCTCCGGCAAGGTTGGGCAGAGCCATGTGCTGACGGCGATGGGCTACGATCCTCGCCAGGGCGCGTTGCGTATTTCGATCGGCGGGGCAACGACGGAGGCCGAAATCGAGCGTTGTGCGACCGTGTTTGCGAAAGTGGCGGCCCGCCGTCGCTCAACCGGACAGGCCGCATGAGGCAAAACGATTGAATGAATTTGCGGAAAAGCAACTTTCCGCTTGGCAAACGGGGTGAAAAGCGCCTTTTAGCCATTACATAAGCGGTGCGCAAAGTTCGCATCGTGCTGACAAGCTGCCGGACCTTGGATCCGGCAAGATTGGAGAACGACATGCCTGCCGTGCAGGAGACCATTGATCAGGTCCGCAAGATCGACGTGGACCAGTACAAATACGGCTTCGAAACGCATATCGAGATGGAAAAGGCACCGAAGGGCCTGTCCGAGGAGATCATCCGTTTCATTTCGGCCAAGAAGAACGAACCGGAGTGGATGCTGGAGTGGCGTCTTGACACCTATCGCCGCTGGCTGACCATGGACGAGCCGAGCTGGGCGCGTGTCAAATATCCGAAGATCAACTTCAACGAAATCCACTATTATGCCGCGCCGAAGGGCACGACGGGTCCCAAGTCGCTCGACGAGGTCGATCCGGAACTGCTCGCGGTCTATGAGAAGCTCGGCATCCCGCTCAAGGAGCAGGAAATCCTTGCCGGCGTGCAGAAGTCGAAGATCGCCGTCGACGCGGTGTTCGACTCTGTCTCGGTCGTCACGACCTTCAAGGAAGAGCTGAAGAAGGCCGGCGTGATCTTCATGTCGATCTCGGAAGCGATCCGCGAGCATCCGGATCTGGTCAGGAAGTACCTCGGCTCAGTCGTGCCGCAGTCGGACAATTTCTATGCGACGCTGAACTCCGCGGTCTTCACCGACGGTTCCTTTGTCTATGTGCCGAAGGGCGTGCGGTGCCCGATGGAGCTTTCGACCTATTTCCGCATCAACGAGAAGAACACGGGCCAGTTCGAGCGTACGCTGATCATCGCCGACGAGGGCGCCTATGTGTCCTATCTCGAGGGCTGCACGGCGCCGCAGCGCGACGAGAACCAGCTTCACGCCGCGGTCGTCGAGCTGATCGCGCTCGATGACGCCGAGATCAAGTACTCGACGGTGCAGAACTGGTATCCGGGCGACAAGGACGGCAAAGGCGGCATCTACAATTTCGTCACCAAGCGTGGCGATTGCCGCGGCAAGAACTCGAAGATTTCCTGGACGCAGGTAGAGACCGGCTCGGCGATCACCTGGAAATATCCGTCCTGCATCCTGCGTGGCGACGGCTCGCGCGGCGAGTTCTACTCGATCGCCGTTTCCAACGGTCACCAGCAGGTCGACTCCGGCACCAAGATGATCCACCTCGGCAAGAACACGTCGAGCCGCATCATCTCGAAGGGTATCGCCGCCGGCGTTTCGGACAACACCTATCGTGGTCAGGTTTCGGCCCACCGCAAGGCTGAGAACGCCCGCAACTTCACCCAGTGCGACTCGCTCCTGATCGGCGACAAGTGCGGTGCCCATACGGTGCCCTACATCGAGGCGAAGAATTCGACGGCGCAGTTCGAGCACGAGGCAACGACGTCCAAGATTTCCGAGGACCAGCTGTTCTACTGCCTGCAGCGCGGCATTCCGGAGGAGGCGGCGATCGCGTTGATCGTCAACGGCTTCGTCAAGGAAGTCATCCAGGAACTGCCGATGGAGTTCGCTGTCGAGGCGCAGAAGCTGATCGGCATCTCGCTTGAAGGCTCCGTAGGCTAAGCGCGGACTGATTAAGGAACCGGCGCGCACCAGAATCTGCGCGCGACAATTATTCGTTTCCCGAGAGGACGATTTGAATGCTTGAAATCAAGAACCTGCATGCACGCATCGCCGAAGACGGCACCGAGATCATCCGCGGCCTGAACCTCACCGTGAAGGCGGGCGAAGTCGCCGCCATCATGGGACCGAACGGCTCCGGCAAGTCGACGCTGTCCTATGTGCTTTCCGGCCGCGAAGACTATGAAGTAACCGAAGGTGACATCCTCTATAACGGCGAGAGCATTCTGGAGCTCGACGCTTCCGAGCGTGCGGCGAAGGGCATCTTCCTCGCCTTCCAGTATCCGGTCGAGATCCCCGGCGTTGCCACCATGCAGTTCCTGAAAGTGGCGATGAATGAACAGCGCAAATATCGCGGCGAAGACGAACTGACGACACCGGAATTCATGCGCCTCGTCAAGGAAGCGGCCGGTGACCTCAAGATCGCGCCGGAAATGCTGCGCCGTCCGCTGAACGTAGGTTTCTCCGGCGGCGAGAAGAAGCGCGCCGAAATCCTGCAGATGGCGCTGCTCCAGCCGAAGCTTTGCGTTCTCGACGAGACCGACTCCGGCCTCGACATCGATGCGCTGAAGGTCGTAGCCGACGGCGTCAATGCGCTGCGTTCGCCGGATCGCGCCGTTGTCGTGATCACGCACTACCAGCGCCTGCTCGACTACATCGTTCCGGATACCGTCCACGTCCTCTACAAGGGCCAGGTCATCAAGTCCGGCGACAAGACGCTGGCGCATGAACTTGAAGCCAAGGGCTATGCGGATCTCATCGAGGCAGCAGCCTGACGCCTGTTGAAGGAGTGTTCGAATGAATATGCAACAGGCCATCAAGATGACGGCCGCCGAAACGGCGCTGGTCGATGCCTATACCGCGCAGATCGGTGATCTGCCCGGCGACGGAGCCGTGCTGTCGCTCCGCGACACGCTCGTCCACGAACTCAGGACGGCCGGATTGCCGACTCGCCGCATCGAGTCCTGGCACTATACGGACCTGCGCACTCTGCTGCGCGCGGTGCCTGACGCCGATCCGTCCGCCTTTGCCGATCGGGTCGATTCGGTCGTTCCGGGTTCGTCGGTGCTTTCGGTTCGGAGCGGCCAGGCCGATCTCAAGAGCCTTCCCAAAGGCGTGACGGCACGCTCCTACACCGAGAGCCTGATTGACGGTTCGGCTGTCGCCGGTCTCGCCGTTCTCGGTACGGATGACGCAATCGGCCGGATCAACAGCGGACTCGTCCGCGGTGGTCTCGAGATCGAGTTTGCGGAAGGCGCCGAACTGGAAGCCCCGCTCGAGATTCAGGTCGTCCAGAGCCATGGCCAAGCGCACACGCGCTTTCCCGTGTCCTTCGGCGCCGGCTCCAAGGCGACGGTTATCGAACGGCACCTTTCGACAAATGCGGAACCGAGCTTCGTTTCGTCGGTGAGCGACGTCACGCTCGCCGAGGGTGCCGACGTGATCTGGATCATCGTGCAGCAGCAAGGCGCGGCCGATACACATCTCGGCCAGATCCGCTTCAACCTCGGCAAGGACGCGAAGCTACACCTTTTCGTCATCAATGCCGGCGGCAAGCTGGTGCGCCAGGAAATCCACGGGAAGGCGAGCGGCGAGGGCGCCGATCTGACGCTGCGCGGCATCAACCTGCTCGGCGGCGAGAGCCACACGGACGTGACCTTCACGCTCAGCCACGACGTGCCGCACACGACCTCGAGCGAGATCATCCGCAACGTCGTCTTCGACCGGGCGAGGGGCGTATTCCAGGGCAAGATCCTGGTCGCCAAGGACGCGCAGAAGACCGACGCGAAGATGTCTTGCAACACGTTGCTGCTTTCCGACGATGCCGATTTTTCGTCAAAGCCCGAGCTCGAAATCTTCGCTGACGACGTCCAATGTGGTCACGGCGCAACGGTAACCGATATCGACCACACCCAACTCTTCTACATGCTTGCCCGCGGCATTCCGGAAAAGAAGGCGCGCGCGATGCTCGTCAACGCATTCGTCGCCGAGATCGTCGAGGAACTGGAAGACGATGAGGAACTGGTCGAAGCGCTGGAAGGTATAATCTCGGCCTGGCTCGAAAAGCACGCCTGATTGGACGAAAGACATGGAACATACTGTGCCGGTGCCAGCCTATGACGTTGAAGCCATCAGAAAGGATTTCCCGATCCTTTCGCGGACTGTCTATGGCAAGCCGCTTGTCTATCTCGACAACGGCGCATCGGCACAGAAGCCGCAGCTCGTCATCGACGCCGTGGCCCATGCCTATGCCAATGAATATGCCAATGTCCATCGCGGCTTGCATTTCCTGTCGAACGCTGCGACGGAAGCCTATGAGGCGGCGCGCGAGAAGGTTCGGCGCTTCCTGAACGCGCCGTCGGCCGACAATATCATCTTCACCAAGTCCTCGACCGAAGCCATCAATACGGTCGCCTACGGCTATGGCATGCCGAAACTCGGAGAGGGCGACGAGATCGTGCTCTCGATCATGGAGCACCACTCCAACATCGTCCCCTGGCATTTCATCCGTGAACGCCAGGGCGCGAAACTCGTCTGGGCGCCCATCGACGACGACGGCGCGTTCCACATCGAGGACTTCGTCAAGTGCCTGACGGAACGTACGAAGCTGATCGCCATCACTCATATGTCGAACGCGCTCGGCACGGTCGTGCCCGTAAAAGAGATCTGCGGTATCGCTCGTGAGCGCGGCATTCCGGTCATCGTCGACGGCAGCCAGGGCGCTGTGCATATGCCGGTCGATGTTCAGGACATCGACTGTGACTGGTACGTTATGACCGGCCACAAGCTCTACGGCCCGTCCGGTGTCGGCGTGCTCTACGGCAAGATGGATCGCCTCAAGGAGATGCGTCCCTTCATGGGCGGCGGCGAGATGATCGAGGTGGTGACCGAAGATGAAGTCACCTACAACGACCCGCCGCACCGCTTCGAGGCCGGCACTCCGCCGATCGTGCAGGCGATCGGGCTCGGCTTTGCGCTCGACTACATGGAGCAGGTCGGCCGCGAGGCGATCCGGGCGCACGAAGCGGATCTTACCGCCTATGCGCGCGACCGACTGTCGGCGGTCAACTCGCTCAGGGTCTTCGGCGATGCGCCGGGCAAGGGCAGCATCTTCTCCTTCGAGATCGCCGGCATTCACTCGCACGATGTTTCGATGGTGATCGACCGTGCCGGCGTTGCAGTCAGAGCCGGAACACATTGCGCGCAGCCGCTCTTGAAACGCTTCGGCGTCACCTCCACATGCCGTGCGTCCTTCGGTCTCTACAATACGCGGGCCGAGGTCGATGCGCTCGCCGAGGCGCTGGACCACGCGCGCAAGTTTTTTGCCTAAGGAGGCCGATATGAGTCTGGACGCAACGCAAGAAAAGATCGATGTCCGCGAAGGCATCGTTCACTCGGCCATTCCGGCCAAGGAACTGGCGCGCCTCAGCGACGACATCATCGCGGCGCTCAAGACAGTCTACGACCCGGAAATCCCGGCCGATATCTTCGAACTAGGTCTCATCTACAAGATCGACATCGAGGACGACCGGATGGTTAAGATCGAGATGACCCTGACCGCTCCGGGCTGCCCCGTCGCGGGTGAGATGCCGGGCTGGGTCGAGAACGCCGTCGGCGCCGTCGAGGGTGTTTCGGGCGTCGAGGTGACGATGACATTCGACCCGCCGTGGACGCCGGACCGCATGTCGGAAGAGGCGCAGGTTGCGCTCGGCTGGTACTGAGCTTCAGCCTGATATTGATCCGTTAAGGCGCGGGCACTACATTAGATTCTGGAAAGCGCCGGGCCTTTACCCCGGTGATATGAAGGAGAAAAAGCCGATGGGCTTTGCCGTGATGAGCTTGACCGATGCGGCCGCAGGCCGGGTGCGGGCGATCGTCGAGAATGCTGGAGGCGATGCCAAGGGCATCCGCGTGAGCATCAAGAAAGGCGGCTGCGCCGGCATGGAATATGCCGTTGACCTGGTGACCGAGCCCAATGGCAAGGACGACTTGGTCGAGCACCTCGATGCCAGGGTCTGGGTTGCACCCGAGGCCGTGCTGTACCTGCTCGGCACTCAGATGGATTTCGAAGTGACGCCGCTGCGGTCCGGCTTCACCTTCAACAACCCCAACCAGACGTCCGCCTGCGGTTGCGGCGAGTCCGTCGAGCTCAAGCCGGCCGATTTGGCGGCGCTTGGGGCCCGCGGCGATGCGGTCGTTCGCGCGAACTGACCGTTTTGCAAACGCAATGAATTTAAAAAGCCCGGTTTCAACCGGGCTTTTTCGTTTCATCGGCGTTGTCGTAGACGTACCGGCCGGCGTGCGCCAGGCACGCTCCGCCGCATCACATCATTCCGCCGCTTCCGCGTAGCTCTCGATCGGCGGGCAAGTGCAGACGAGATTGCGATCGCCATAGACGTTGTCGACACGGTTAACCGGCGACCAGTATTTGTCGACCCGGAAAGCGCCGGGCGGGAAGCAGGCCTGTTCGCGCGAATAGGGCCGGTCCCAGTCGCCGACCAGGTCCTCGACCGTGTGCGGGGCATTCTTCAGCGGGTTGTTGACCTTGTCCATCCGGCCTTCCTCGATGGCGCGGGCTTCCTCGCGGATCGCCAGCATCGCATCGCAGAAACGGTCGAGTTCGGCCTTGGTTTCCGACTCGGTCGGCTCGATCATCAGCGTCCCGGCGACCGGCCAGCTCATGGTCGGCGCGTGGAAGCCGCAGTCGATCAGGCGCTTGGCGACATCGTCGACGGTGACACCTGCGCTGTCGGCAAGCGGACGCGTGTCGATGATGCATTCGTGGGCGACACGGCCCTTTGCCGACTTGTAGAGCACATCGTAGGCACCCTTGAGCCGCGCGGCGATATAGTTGGCGTTGAGGATCGCCACCTTGGTCGCCTGGGTCAGGCCTTCACCACCCATCATCAGGCAGTAGCTCCAGGAGATCGGCAGGATCGAAGCCGAACCGAAAGGAGCCGCGGACACCGCGCCATCATGACCGTCGGTTTCCGGATGGCCCGGAAGGAAGGGAGCAAGATGCGCCTTCACGCCGATCGGTCCCATGCCCGGGCCACCGCCGCCGTGCGGAATGCAGAAGGTCTTGTGCAGGTTCAGGTGGCTGACGTCGGAGCCGATGTCGCCGGGCCGGGCAAGGCCGACCATGGCGTTCATATTGGCGCCATCCAGATAGACCTGGCCGCCGTGCTTGTGGACGATCTCGCAGACTTCGCGCACGTTCTCCTCGAACACGCCATGCGTGGACGGGTAGGTGATCATGCAGCAGGAGAGGTTGTCGGCATGCTGCTCAGCTTTGGCGCGGAAGTCGTCCATGTCGATTTCGCCGATGTCGCTGACCTTGACGACCACCACCTTCATGCCGGCCATCTGCGCGGAGGCCGGGTTGGTGCCGTGCGCCGAGGTCGGAATGAGGCAAACGTCGCGATGGCCGTTGCCGTTGGCGATGTGATAGGCGCGAATCGTCAAAAGGCCGGCATATTCGCCTTGCGCTCCTGAGTTCGGCTGCATCGAAATTGCGTCATAACCGGTGACCGCGCAAAGTTTTTGCGACAGATCCTCGATCATGTGGCGATAGCCGAGCGCCTGGTCTGCCGGAGCGAAGGGATGGATCTCTGAAAACTCCGGCCAGCTGATCGGCAGCATTTCGGCCGTAGCGTTGAGCTTCATCGTGCAGGAACCGAGCGGGATCATCGCCCGGTCGAGCGCGAGGTCGCGGTCCGCGAGACGGCGGATGTAGCGCGTCATCTCGCTTTCGGCGCGGTTCATGTGGAAGATCGGGTGGGTCAGGTATTCGCTGGTGCGCAGCAGCGGCTGCGGCAGGCGATAGCCCGGCTCGAACTCTTCCACCTTGAAATCACCGCCGAAGGCGCGCCAGACGGCTTCCAGCGTCACCGGCCGCGAGCGCTCGTCGAGGCTGATGCCGATCTTCGTGCTGCCGATCTTGCGAAGGTTCACTTCCTCGGCCACGGCCGTCTTCAGGATGATGCCCTGCAGCTTGCCGACCTCGACGGTGATCGTGTCGAAGAAGACGTCCGGCTCGACGGTGTAGCCGAGCTTCTCCAGCCCCATGGCGAGACGCACCGTCTTCTGGTGGACGCTCTGCGCAATCGCCTTGATGCCCTTGGGACCGTGGAAAACGGCATACATCGACGCCATCACGGCAAGCAGCACCTGCGCCGTGCAGATGTTGGACGTCGCCTTTTCACGGCGAATATGCTGTTCGCGCGTCTGCAGCGACAGACGGTAGGCGCGGTTGCCGCGCGAATCGACCGAAACGCCGACAAGCCGGCCGGGCATCGAGCGCTTGTAGGCATCCTTGACCGCCATATAGGCTGCGTGCGGACCGCCGTAGCCAACCGGCACGCCGAAGCGCTGCGTCGAGCCAATCGCGATATCGGCGCCCATCTCACCAGGCGACTTGAGCAGCGCCAGCGCCAGCGGGTCGGCCGCGACAGCGGCGATCGCACCCTGTTCGTGCAGCCTGGCGATCACCGTCGCGAAGTCGCGAACATGACCATAGGTACCCGGATACTGGAAGATCGCGCCGAAAACATTGGCGGCATCGAGATCCGCGAAAGGATCGCCGACGACCACCTGCCAGCCGAGCGGCGCGGCGCGGGTCTTCAGAAGCGCAATCGTCTGGGGATGGCAATTCTCGTCGACGAAGAAGGTCTTTGCCTTCGACTTCGCAACGCGCTCTGCCATTGCCATCGCTTCCGCGGCCGCGGTCGCCTCGTCGAGCAGCGAAGCATTGGCGACATCGAGCCCGGTCAGATCGCAGACCATGGTCTGGTAATTGAGCAGGGCTTCGAGGCGGCCTTGGCTGATTTCCGGCTGATAAGGCGTGTAGGCCGTGTACCAGGCGGGATTTTCCAGAATATTGCGCTGGATGACCGGCGGCGTGATCGTGCCGTAGTAGCCCTGGCCGATCAGCGAGACGAGTTTCTGGTTGCGGTTCGCCGTTTCGCGCAGCTTGTCGAGCGCCTCGCGCTCGGTCATCGGCGTACCCCAGACGAGCGGCGTCTCCTGACGGATCGCCGGCGGAACCGTATCGTCGATGAGGGCGTCGAGGCTCGGATAACCGACGACCTTCAGCATCTCTTCCATTTCCGCGGGCGAGGGGCCGATGTGACGCCGATTGGCGAAGTCGTAAGGCTTGTAGTCCGTAAAGGTGAAGTCCTTGGGCATGCTCATCAGGCGACGAGCTCCTTGTAGGCCGCTTCATCGAGAAGGGCGTTGGCGGCGCTCGGATCGGCGAGCTTCAGCTTGAAGAACCAGGCGGCACCCTGCGGATCGCTGTTGACGAGCGACGGGTCGTCGACAATCGCCTGGTTGACCTCCACGATCTCTCCGTCGAGCGGACAATAGACATCGGAGGCCGCCTTGACGGATTCGACGGTCGCCGCAGAATCGCCCTTGGCAAAGGAGGCGCCGGCTTCCGGCAGTTCCACGAAGACGAGATCGCCGAGTTGCCCGGCTGCGTGCTCGGTGATGCCGACGGTCGCGACGTCACCTTCGATCTTCAGCCACTCGTGTTCCTCGGTGAATTTCAGCATTGGCGCTCTCTCCTGATCAGCGTTTGTAAGTTTGTTTCACAAAGGGCATGGAGGTGACGACAAGCGGCAGATATTTGCCCCGCACCTCCGCGTAAAGTCTCGTGCCGTTTCCGGCCTGGGCGGCGTCGACATAGCCCATGGCAACGGGACTATCGACGCTCGGGCCGAAGCCGCCGGAGGTGACTGTGCCCACGGCCATCTTGCCTTCAGCATCCGCAAAAACCTTGGCGCCGCCACGAACCGGCGCGCGGCCTTCAGGCTTCAGCCCCACACGGCGGCGCTTGGCTCCATTGGCGAATTCGGAGAGGATGCGCTCGGCACCCGGGAAACCGCCAGCGCGATCGCCGCCCGAACGGCGGCTCTTCTGGATCGCCCACTCGAGCGCAGCCTCGACCGGCGTTGTGCCGGTGTCGATATCGTTGCCATAAAGACAAAGGCCCGCTTCAAGACGGAGCGAATCGCGCGCCCCGAGACCGATCGGCATGACATCCGGATGTTCGAGCAGGCGCTGGGTCACGTCGACGGCCGACTGGACGGGGATCGAGATTTCGAAGCCGTCCTCGCCGGTGTAGCCGGAGCGCGAAATGATGCAGCTCACGTCGTGGAGGTCGGCCTCTGCAACATCCATGAAGCGCATGGAGGCAACGTCTGCCCAGAGCTCGCAAAGGACCGCCTCCGCGCGCGGCCCTTGCAGCGCGACGAGGGCGCGGTCATCGAGCATCCTGACGTCGCAAGTATCGCCGAGGCCCTTCTTCAGGTGCTCGAAATCCGCCTCCTTGCAGGCGGCATTGACAACGAGAAAGAGATGATCGCCGCGATTGGTGATCATCAGATCATCAAGAATGCCGCCTTCGTCATTGGTGAACAGGCCGTAGCGCTGGCGGCCCTCCGCCAGTCCAAGGATATCGACGGGCACCAGCTTTTCGAGCGCCAGTGCCGCGTCCCCTATGCGACCGGACTTCGGCCGGACGACGATCTGGCCCATGTGCGACACGTCGAAGAGGCCCGCCGCGGCGCGGGTGTGCAGGTGCTCCTTGAGCACACCGTCCGGGTATTGCACCGGCATGTCGTAGCCGGCAAAGGGCACCATGCGCGCACCGAGTGAAAGGTGCAACGCGTTGAGCGGTGTGTGCTTCAAATGGGAAATATCTTCCAAATCCGGCCCCCAGGTCTGGCGCATCCCGCGCCGGCTCACACTACCGGCGTCAAGCGCCGAGAAATTTGAGCCCCCTCTGTCCCTTTGCCTGAGATTGTTATCCCTTCGGCGAGCGTGACCGCTTCTCTCCAGAGTCCTACCGGCACCTTGCTGGTCCTTTGGCCTGAGAGTTTCCGGGGCGGTTGCTCCTTCGGCACCGGATTGAACCGGTTTCTCCCAACAAGATCGTCTCCAGATAACGGCGAAGGCCGGAACTTGGCAAGAGCCTATGTCGCGACCGAACATATTTTTGTCGCGGGGGCTTCATCACCGACGCTAGCGACGTGCGGCAATTCGGTCTTTGCAATTCTGATCGGCTGGGATTAACGAATTGGCCGACCAAGGGGCGATCATGGCAAGGCGCGTGGACAAATGGCGGGTTGCGGTGCGGGTGCTCGCCGCCTTTGCGCTCGTTTTCCTGTCTTTCGCCCACAAGCCGGCTTTCCCGAAGACGCTGGGCCCAGCGGCTGCTGCCGACTATCTGCTGCCCGACGGCACATTCGCGGATATCTGCTTCGGCACGAACGGTCTCGATCATGATGCCGGACGGGACAAAGCCCCCGCGATCGCCCCCATTTGTGAAGCCTGCCGCCTCGCCGGATCTGTGCTTCTCCCAACGCCCCCCGAAGAAAGCGCGCCCGCCGAAAACGGCAACTGGCTTGCCAAGACACCGGTCATCAAGACCGAAGTGGCGCTTCCCCCATTGCGGCTGCTGCCGCCGTCACGCGGCCCGCCAACAGCTGTCGTAACCGCCTCCTGACGCATTCCATTTTATACAGCCGCCAAGGCGGTGTTGACCACAAGGGTTCGAAGCCCGCGTGGTTCGGAGATTACGACATGACCAAGACCAAATTCACCCTACTTGCCGCCGGCCTCACCCTTGCTGCCGCCAGCATGGCGCATGCACACTCCACCTTCGAAACCGACAGTGCACGCGCCGAAACGACTTCCAAGGTCGTTCTCCAGGTGCCGCACGGCTGCGACGGCAGGGCCGAAGGCCAGAGCGCCAATGATCTCAAAAGCCCGACGCCGACTGTCACCGTTACGCTCGCAAGCGGTCAAGATGCTCACGGCGGGCACGGTAACCATCAGACCGCCGGCGGCCCGATCGAGGTCGGCGAGCTCGAAATCTCCGGCGGCGGCGTGAAGGCGATGCTGCCGGGCGCGAAGGTCGGCGGCGGCGGCTTTGTCGTGAAGAATACCGGCGGCACCGACGATCGGCTGCTCGCTGTCGAGAGCTCTGCCGCAGGGCGGGTCGAACTGCATGAAATGAAGATGGAAAACGACGTGATGAAAATGCGCAAGCTTGAGGACGGTATCGCCATTCCCGCGGGCGGGACGGTCGAACTCAAGAGCGGCAGTCTGCATCTGATGTTCATGGAGGTGAAGAAGCCCTTTGCCGAGGGCGACGCCGTACCTGTGACCCTCACGTTCGAGAAGGCGGGCAAGGTCGATTATCTGCTGCCAGTCGGCGCCGCCGTCGGTGGCCACAAGCACAATTAAGATCAGGCCTCGACCGTCACGACCCCTGGATGAATTGATCCAGGATCGCGGCGAGCTCGTCGTCGCCTTCTCTTTCGTCGCCGGCAGGATCGTCCTGCCGGCTTTGCTGTTTCTCGCCCGTTTCTTCCTGCATGAATTCGAGATAGCGGCGCAGCGCTTCCGCCTGCGTCTGTTGCGGCGGGCGGCCATCGGCGCCGATCAGCATCAGGCCGAGGGGCAGGGCACCCCTGACCTTCGCAATTGGCGCTGGCCTGGCCTGTTCCTCCCTGCGCACCGAAAGCAGCGTGATCGCCTCGTCGGTCGGGCCGTCGCCACGCACGCGGGCCGACGGCTTGACGGCTTCCGCCGCGTATGCCGCCGTTGTCGCGGAGATGGACACGACCTGGGTCAAGATATTCCGCCTCGTCGGCGCCAAGCGCCATTTCGAACCTCAATAATCCTTCCTCTGTGCCAGATTTCGCTTGCGAGGCGGTGAAATCGGGCGGGCGGATTTTATGCAAATCTTAACGTTTGCGGCGGACGGAACGGCGCGCGGCAAAAAAATACCGCTGCGCTGTCGGCAGGTTACCTGCAAGACCGTCCTTGAGGCATGCCCCGTCGCCTTGGCGACCCCCAAACCGGAGGATGAGACATGCCGAAGACAACCCTGATCAGCCTGATCGTCGCGGCAATAGGCGCGTTTTGCACGCCTGCGACAAGCGCTGCCGAGGAGGCGACAATGGAACAGGCGGCAACCCCGGCGCCGACGAAGAGCGGGCACCTCAACGTGAACGGCATCAACTACTATTATCAGGTCTATGGCGAGGGCGAGCCGGTGCTGCTGCTCCACGGCGGCCTCGGGATCATCGAAATGTTCGGACCGAACCTTGCGAAGCTTGCCGAGAGTCGCCAGGTCGTCGGCGTCGATCTCCAGGGACACGGCCGTACGCCACTCGGTGACCGCCCGATCGATCTCGCCGCGATGGGCGCGGACATGGACGCGCTCGTCAAGGAGCTCGGCTACGAACGGGTCGATGTGCTCGGCTATTCGATGGGCGGCGGCGTCGCTCTGCAGATGGCAGCGCAGGCCCCCAGGACCGTGCGGCGGCTGGTGCTGGTCTCGACGCCTTACGCCAAGGATGGCTTCTATCCGGAAATGATCGCGGCGCAGGCCCAGGTCGGTGCAGGTGCGGTCGAGATGATGAAGGAAACGCCGATGTATAAGTCCTACGCTGCCGTCGCGCCGAACGTGTCGGAGTTCCCGAAACTACTCGACGCAATGGGTGACCTGATGCGACGCGACTATGACGGATCTGCAGCCGTGGCCAAGCTCACCATGCCGGTCATGCTCGTTTATGGCGACAGCGACATGTTCCGGCTGGAGCACATCATCGATTTCTACCACAAACTCGGCGGCGGTCTGAAGGACGCCGGCTGGATGCGCGAGAACATGTCGAAGAACCGGCTCGCGATCCTGCCTGATCTCACCCACTACGACATCTTCGTCTCGCCGAAGCTTTTGGAAACGGCCTTGCCCTTCCTCAACGGCGAGAGCGGCGCGAAGACCTGGGCGGAAGAGGTCGAGGGGAAATAGGCCGCCGCATTCGCCGTGCTGCGATGGGTGCCCGAATTCACCCAATAATTTCTATACCCTCGGTTGAGCAACATAGTACAATCACAGTCGCAATGAAGAAAAGAGGCCGCCAGATCCTGCGCAAATGCATGAGCATCGGGGGACATCACTCAGCCGGGAAAGGACGAAGGTCTATGCGCGTGATCGTGTTGTTGGTAGCGCTTTCTGCACTGTGCGCGTGCTCACAAACATCGAGGTCGAGCATGGTCGACCGCTACGAACGTGGGGAAGGGGACTACTATCCGGGTATCGTACCGCCGACCCCATTCTAGAACGCCACCCGTATTCGCGTCGGGGGAGCCGCCACTCAGGAGGCCTCGGCCGGGCTTCCTGCTCCCCTTTTCGCGGTCTCTAGAATGGATGCGCTCCGTCTGCGGCACAGCGGATACCTCGCCGCAAGTCTTCGGCCGATGGATGAGCACACCTAAAAGAATGGTTCGCGATCACCGGTAGGCAATTGATCCCGCGCCAATGCCGGAATATCAATGATCGTCAATCCGTTAAGGTACGAGGCCTATGCGCAAGATCCTGTTGTTGCTCGCGATCGCCACTCTCGCGGCGTGCTCGCAGACCGTCCACGTCGGAGGCGAAGGCGAGTATTACCAGGGCATCGTTCCGCCGCGGTGATTGTTAGGCGTTTTCATGGCGTTCCTGACCGAAACCAGAGGCGCGGTTGAGAATGGCGCGCGCGAATTGCGCGTGTCCCTCGTTTTGCAAGCCGCGACCGTCAGAAGCGCTTTTTCAGGAAATAGCGAGGGATAGCGCCGGGCGCGCCTTCCAACTCCCCGAAGATCTCGTATCCGAGCTTTTCATAGAACGGTCGAGCCTGGAACTCGAACGTGTCGAGCCACATGCCGATATAGCCGCGCGCCTTTGCAATTTTCTCAGCATCGGCGATGAGCCGCCTGCCAAGGCCTAACCCGCGATATTCCTCCGGGATCGCCAGATATCTGACAAAGGCCCAGCGATAGCCATCCGTGGCATAAAGCCCGCCGACGGCTGCGCGCGTTTCCGGGTCTCGGATGATGACGGCAAAACCCGACTGGTCGGCCATGCCGCTGTTGGCGTTGTTGTAGGCATCAAGTGCTGTGACGACAGCGCGAACGTCGTCCGCACTGGGATCGCTCAGGATGCTTTCAATAATCGGTTCAGACATTTAACAAAGCCGCGTCAAGGATGTCGGCCCGGACGAGTAGCTATCGACAACCCGTTCGGCATGATATGTCCCTGTCTCTTAGGTACAAGTTGTTGCCTATGTTTCCAGTATGGACACTGAAAGCCTTGGTGGAGTCGAAGGGATTCGAACCCTCGACCTCCGCAGTGCGATTGCGGCGCTCTCCCAACAGAGCTACGACCCCGTCAGCTGACGTGTATAAGAGAAATCCGCCGGGCGCGCCAGTGTCCTGTGCATCCATCGAGGCTATGAATCTCGTGTTCTGGAAATGGCGGGGCCTTTCGGCTTGTGGGTTCAAGTTCGAAGACAGTGAGTCCGCAAAGGCGTCGGCTCGCTTTCCCTGATACTGGTCCGAAAGCACATCGCGACCAGCATCGCTCGGGCAGTGACACGACGGTGAGCGGGATTGCTCTCTTCGTCAGGAGACGTCTTGATGCCCAGGACGCCGCGTCACTCTGGCTGGGGCCACTCCGAGAGCAAAGTGATGCCGAACCGTGACGAAGCCTCACGCAGGCGCTCGATCTCCTCGGGTGTCGGCGGTCCCACGACTTCGCCCGGTTGAAGTTCGTGGCCGGCTTCCTCGATAAACCGGTCGAACAGAGCGGGGGTCCCGATCAAGATATATCTACAAGGATTGCCGCTCATGTTCAAAAGCTGGTGCGGAACGCCGCGCGGCAGGAAGATGCTCTCGCCTGCAGTCAGGCGCCGAGGCTGGCCGTCGACCGCCGCCGTCAGTTCGCCTTCAATGATGTAAACCGTCTCGTCATCCTTGGCGTGGACATGGATCGGCGT
This sequence comes from Sinorhizobium chiapasense, assembly GCF_036488675.1. Lineage (NCBI taxonomy): Bacteria > Pseudomonadati > Pseudomonadota > Alphaproteobacteria > Hyphomicrobiales > Rhizobiaceae > Sinorhizobium > Sinorhizobium chiapasense. Next base: position 1,629,480 of record NZ_CP133148.1, on the reverse strand, counting down.
CCTCGTGTTTCCGTCACTTTTATTCTCGAAGAGGCAGAACTGCCCCACGGTCTGTTCGGCGGACAGCAGGCGTTTCATGACGACGCCCGCGAGAACAAACTCTTTGCCGTCGATATCGCTCATTGTCGTTTCCTTTCCACGGCTTGGGCAGATGAACGCTGGACCTCCATTCAGCGAGTTTGGATAGGGCAGCATCGTCGCCGGCGCAGGCGGTGCAAGTCCTTCCCTGAAGCCGCATGCCCGTGATCAGACTCCGGCTGCACCTATAACGTGGCGCGGCGAATAAACTGAGCCAAACACGCGATATAACGCATAAGAGCGGCCAAGTGGCCGCTCTCTGACTTTTCTTTTCTAGTCTAGGTGCCCGCCCCGCCGCAGCAGCAGCCGGGGCAAGTGTAATCAGCTGCATCCGCTGGTCGCACCACACGTGTCGCACTTCTCGCAGGTGCCGTTCCGCACCATCGTGAAGTTCTGGCACTCGGAGCACATGTTGCCGGTGTAGCCCTGCATGATCGAGCGGGCGCGGCGTTCGGCTTCGACCTTCTTGGCGTCGGCCTTGGCGGAGGCTGCTTCGGCGGCGGCCTTGTCGGAGAAGAGGGCGGTTACGTCCTCAACCGATTCGGCCGCAACGTCTTCGGCAAGCTCGGCGGCTCGCTCCTCATAGTCGCGCTTGAAGGCCAGGACTTCCGATGCAGCCGCCGCTACGGCCGGTTCCAGCTTGCGGGCGGCGTTGCCGGCGATCGAAGTGATCGTGGCACCACCGGACGCCCGCGCCGGTGCGGCGGTCGAGGCACCCTTCGGCTCGGAGAGCTGGCGATCGGCCGTGCCGCCGACGATGGTCGGCTTGTAGCCGCGGGTCCAGCCGGTCGAGACGAGGTTGGTCTTGCCTTCCTGGATGCCGCGGCCAAGTGCGGTATTGCCGAAGTCGGAGGTGTCGACGTGCGCAAGGTCGTGGCGGCCGAGATAGGAGACGGCGAGCTCGCGGAACACGTAGTCGAGGATCGACGTCGCGTTCTTGATCGCGTCATTGCCCTGGACCATGCCGGCCGGCTCGAACTTGGTGAAGGTGAAAGCCTCCACATATTCTTCGAGCGGCACGCCATATTGCAGGCCGAGCGAGATGGCGATGGCGAAGTTGTTCATCATCGCGCGGAAGGCGGCTCCTTCCTTGTGCATGTCGATGAAGATCTCGCCCAAGCGGCCATCGCCGAATTCACCGGTGCGCAGATAGACCTTGTGGCCGCCGACGATCGCCTTCTGGGTATAGCCCTGGCGGCGGTTCGGCAGCTTTTCACGGGCGCGGACGACCTTTTCGATCACGCGCTCGACGATCTTCTCGGTGACGGCGACAGCCTGGGCGGCCGCCGGTGCCTGCATCAGTTCTTCGATCGCTTCCTCTTCCTCGTCGTCCTCGATCAGCGAAGCGTTCAGCGGCTGCGACAGCTTCGAACCGTCGCGATAAAGAGCGTTCGCCTTCAGCGCCAGCTTCCAGGAAAGCATGTAGGCGTTCTTGCAATCCTCGACCGTCGCCTCGTTCGGCATGTTGATCGTCTTCGAGATCGCGCCGGAGATGAAGGGCTGGGCGGCCGCCATCATGCGGATGTGGCTCTCGACCGAAAGGTAACGCTTACCGATCTTGCCGCAGGGATTGGCGCAATCGAAGACCGGCAGGTGCTCGGCCTTGAGGAACGGTGCGCCTTCGAGCGTCATCGCGCCGCAGACGTGGATGTTGGCGGCTTCGATGTCCCTCTTGGAGAAGCCCAGGTGCTCGAGCAGGTTGAAGTCCATCGAGGCAAGCTGCTCGTCCGTGACCTTCAGCGTACCCTTGAGGAAATCGGCGCCGAGCGTCCACTGGTTGAAGACGAACTTGATATCGAAGGCGGACTTCAGCGCAGCGTTGACGGCCTCGACCTTCTCATCGGTGAAGCCCTTGGCCTTGAGCGTTGTCGGGTTGATCGCCGGCGCCTGGTTGAGGTTGCCATGGCCGACGGCGTAAGCCTCGATCTCGGCGATCTGGCTTTCCGAGTAGCCGAGGGTGCGCAGCGCATCCGGAACGGCGCGGTTGATGATCTTGAAGTAGCCGCCGCCGGCGAGCTTCTTGAACTTGACCAGCGCGAAGTCAGGCTCGATGCCCGTGGTGTCGCAGTCCATGACGAGGCCGATCGTGCCGGTCGGCGCGATAACGGTTGCCTGGGCATTGCGGTAGCCGTGCTTTTCGCCGAGCTCGACGGCCTTGTCCCAGGCGCTCTTGGCGTGGGCGATCAGGTCCTGGTCCGGGCAATCGGCGTGGACGAGGGCAACCGGGTTGACCGACAGGCTCTCATAGCCCTTGGCTTCGCCGTAGGCCGCACGGCGATGGTTGCGCATGACGCGCAGCATGTTGTCGCGGTTCGGGGTAAAGCCCGGGAACGGGCCGAGCTTGGCCGAGATTTCAGCCGAAGTCGCGTAGGCAATGCCGGTCATGATCGCTGTCAGTGCACCGGCGATGGCGCGGCCCTCGGCCGAGTCATAGGGAATGCCGGACGACATCAGCAGGCCGCCGATGTTGGCGTAGCCGAGGCCGAGCGTGCGGTATTCATAGGAGAGTTCGGCGATCTCGCGGGACGGGAACTGCGCCATCATCACCGAGATTTCGAGAACGATCGTCCAGAGACGGACGGCATGTTCGTAATCGCCGATGTTGATCCGCTTGGTGGCGGCGTCCTTGAACTGCATCAGGTTCAGCGAGGCGAGGTTGCAGGCCGTGTCGTCGAGGAACATGTATTCCGAGCACGGGTTCGACGCGCGGATCGGTCCAACTGCCGGGCAGGTGTGCCAGTCGTTCATCGTCGTGTTGAAATGCAGGCCCGGATCGGCCGACGCCCAGGCGGCGTAGGAGATCGATTCCCAGAGATCGCGGGCTTTCAGCGTCTTCAGCACGCGGCCGTCCTTGCGGGCGGTAAGGTTCCACTCGCCATCAGCCTCGACGGCACGCAGGAAGTCGTCCTTGATCGAAACGGAGTTGTTGGAGTTCTGGCCGGAGACGGTGAGATAGGCTTCCGAATCCCAGTCCGTGTCGTAGGTCTTGAACTCGATGTCCTTGTAGCCCTGGCGCGCGAACTGGATGACGCGCTTGACGTAGTTTTCCGGAACCAGCGCCTGCTTGGCGGCGCGGATCTCGCGCTTCAGCGCCGGGTTCTGCTTCGGGTCGAAGCAGGCGTCGTCGCTGCCGTCACAATTGACACAGGCCTTCATGATCGCCTTCAGGTGCTTGGCGACGATCTTGGAGCCGGTGACAAGGGCCGCCACCTTCTGCTCTTCCTTGACCTTCCAGTTGATGTATTCCTCGATATCCGGGTGGTCGATGTCGACGACCACCATCTTGGCGGCGCGCCGGGTCGTGCCGCCCGACTTGATGGCGCCGGCGGCGCGGTCGCCGATCTTCAGGAAGCTCATGAGGCCGGAGGACTTTCCGCCGCCCGACAGCTTCTCGCCTTCGCCACGCAGGTGCGAGAAGTTGGAGCCGGTGCCGGAGCCGTATTTGAAGAGGCGCGCTTCGCGCACCCAGAGGTCCATGATGCCGCCCTCGTTGACGAGGTCGTCGGCAACGGACTGGATGAAGCAGGCATGCGGCTGCGGGTGCTCGTAAGCGGACCTCGACTTCGTCAGCTTGCCCGTGAACGGATCGACATAGAAGTGGCCCTGGCCGGGGCCATCGATGCCGTAGGCCCAGTGCAGGCCGGTGTTGAACCATTGCGGCGAGTTCGGCGCGACGCGCTGGGTGGCGAGCATGTAGGCAAGTTCATCGCGGAAAGCGGCAGCATCTTCTTCCGTGTCAAAATAGCCGCCCTTCCAGCCCCAATAGGTCCAGGTGCCGGCCAGGCGATCGAAAACCTGGCGCGCATCCGTTTCGGAGCCGTACTGCTCATCCTTCGGCAGTGCCTTCAGCGCATCCGCATCGGGCACTGAGCGCCACAGGAAGGAGGGCACGTCGTTTTCCTCGACACGCTTCAGCTTGGCCGGCACGCCGGCCTTGCGGAAATACTTCTGCGCCAGGATATCGGCGGCAACCTGAGAGAACTGCGCGGGAACGTCGATGTTCTCGAGGCGGAAAACGATCGACCCGTCCGGGTTCTTGATCTCACTCGTCGCCTTGCGGAAATCGATCTCGGCGTAGGCGGATTGCCCGGCCTTCGTGAAACGGCGTTCGATCTTCATTGTCCCGTATCCTTTGTTGCCATGCGCCAACGCGCAATTAACCCCGCCCGGCCGCGAGGGTGCCCGCAGCCAGCTCCAGCTTCCGTCTTTGAAGGAAACCCATGCCCTGGGTCACCCTGTATCTTGTGATGATGCTGGCTGCAAACACTAAATATAGTATTAACAAGTCATTTATGCCAGCCTGAATGTTGTCCCGGCGGCCCAAAAAATCGCGCAAAACTCCTCCGCCGCGGCCACACGGATCATCCGTGCGGATCGCATGCCAGGACCGACGATTTGGGGGGATGAACCGGCCTCTTAACTTCCCGGTCCGCCGCCGTCGCAACGTGAGATCCATTAACCGTGAATCGGCTTGGGGCGTCAAGGGGTGGTTTGTGACGGAAGTTTGGGCGCTATATGTTGTGTGGATCGACTGTGGAAAACGGGGACATTGTTCAACCCGTTGAAAATCAGGGACTTCCGCTGTTTGCCTGCGACAATGCCGCAGCGGCAGGCGCTAGATCAAAATTTTCAAGGGTAAAAAAGCAGATGAAGTCTATGCCGCAGCGCTACCCGCGATTGCAACGGCGGCCTGGATGTGACGCGTGCCCTGGTGATTCGGCTGCGCAGCGACATCGATGAGGCCGCACCGAGGCGATTTGACAGAGCGCCACAACATCTAGTGTCACTGTGGCCGTCACGGCCGCAACGAATCTACGTGTGCCGGAGCCACGCCGTTCGAGACAGCGGCGGAGGGGGCTAACCCACCCGCTTTTGCAACTCCCTTGCGCCATTCGGCGCATTGACCTTGCCGGAGGTAATGAAAAAGGCAAAGACGTCGCGCGGCGTCTTATCCGCCTTGCGGTCCGGCGCGCTTTTTTCAAGCCCTTTCGGCTCGCCGCCCGCCGCAAAGGTCTTCAGCCGCTCAGCCCAGAGATCCAACCCCTCGGGCGGATAGCAGGTCTTTATGTCGTCGCTGCCGATCTGCAGCCTCGCATAGACGAAGTCCGCCGTGACGTCGGCGATCATCGGATAGTCCGCATGTTCGGCGAGCACGACCGCCACGTTGTATTTGTTCAGAAGCTCGACGAAGTCTGGCGCCTGGAAGGACGGGTTGCGAACCTCGACCACATGACGAAGCTTCAGGCCGTCCTGCTTCTCCGGCAGGAGCTTCAGGAAACCCTCGAAATCCTCCGGCTCGAACTTCTTGGTCGGCGCGAATTGCCAGAGAATTGGGCCGAGATGATCGCCCAGTTCCGTGAGGCCTTGCGTCAGGAATCTCTCCATCGATTCACCGGCTTCGGCGAGAATCTTGCGATTCGTCACGAAGCGGCTGGCCTTCAGCGAAAAGACAAAACCATCCGGAACGTCCGCCGCCCACCGGGCAAAAGTTTCCGGCTTCTGCGAACTGTAATAGGTGCCGTTGATCTCGATCGTGCGCAGTTCCTTGCCGGCGAATTCGAGCTGCCGCTTCTTTGGAAGGTCGGAAGGATAGAAGGTGCCTTCCCAGGGCTCGAAGGTCCAGCCGCCGATGCCGATGCGGATTTTCCCGGATTGTGTCATCGTCTCCTCCTCAAGGCCCCTTCCGGGCGATTGATCTTGTTTGTCACCAGCGGCTCGACGACACCGCACAATCAGCGTCGCCCATCCCTGTCAGCACGGCCACCCGTTTCCAGGCGAGCATCGGTCCCAAAGGAGCGCCGTGATCCGCGCTCCAGGCTATTGTCAGAGATGCGGATCGGCCGCGAGCCGGTCACTCCGCCGCCTCGACCTTCTTGACCGGCCGGCGCTCCAGCAGTTCCTTGAGGAAATGGCCGGTGTACGAACGGGGCTCCTTCACGACATCTTCTGGCGTACCCTTGGCGATCACTTCACCTCCGCCGTCGCCGCCTTCCGGGCCGAAGTCGATGATCCAGTCGGCTGTCTTGATGACTTCGAGATTATGCTCGATGACCACGACCGAATTTCCCTGGTTGACGAGCTCATGCAGAACTTCAAGAAGCTTGGCTACGTCATGGAAATGCAACCCTGTTGTTGGCTCGTCTAGAATGTAGAGCGTGCGACCGGTCGAGCGCTTGGACAGTTCCTTGGCGAGCTTCACGCGCTGCGCTTCGCCGCCTGACAGCGTGTTCGCCTGCTGGCCGACCTTGATATAGCCGAGCCCCACTTGGTTCAGCGTCACGAGCTTGTCGCGCACGGACGGCACCGCCGAAAAGAACTCGACGCCTTCCTCGACCGTCATATCGAGCACGTCGGCGATCGACTTGCCCTTGAAATGCACGTCCAGCGTTTCGCGATTGTAGCGCTTGCCGTGGCAGACGTCGCAAGTGACATAGACGTCCGGAAGGAAGTGCATCTCGATCTTGATGACGCCGTCGCCCTGGCAGGCTTCACATCGGCCGCCCTTGACGTTGAAGGAGAAGCGCCCCGGCTGGTAGCCGCGCGCCTTCGCCTCGGGAAGTCCGGCAAACCAATCGCGAATCGGCGTGAACGCACCGGTATAGGTCGCCGGGTTCGAGCGCGGCGTGCGGCCAATCGGCGACTGGTCGATATCGATCACCTTGTCGATATGCTCGAAGCCGTCGATCCGGTCGTGCTCGGCAGGGTTTTCGCGGGCGCCCATGATGCGGCGTGCAGCCGCCTTGTAGAGCGTTTCGATGAGAAAGGTCGACTTGCCGCCGCCCGAAACGCCTGTGACTGCCGTGAAGACACCGAGCGGGATCGAGGCTGAAACATCTTTCAGGTTGTTGGCCCGCGCGCCTACGACCGTGATTTCCTTTTTCTTTTTCGGCTTTCGCCGTTCGCTCGGAACGGCAACGGCGAGCTCGCCGGAGAGGTATTTTCCGGTGAGCGATTTCGGATTGGCCATGATGTCGGACGGCGCGCCCTCCGCAACGATCTCGCCGCCGTGGATGCCGGCCGCCGGGCCGATATCAACGACGTAGTCGGCGGTCAGGATCGCGTCCTCGTCATGCTCCACGACAATGACCGTGTTGCCGATGTCGCGCAGATGCCGGAGCGTGTCGAGCAGGCGGGCATTGTCGCGCTGGTGCAGACCGATCGAGGGTTCGTCGAGCACGTAGAGCACGCCGGTTAGCCCGGAACCGATCTGGGAAGCGAGCCGGATGCGCTGGCTTTCGCCACCGGAGAGCGTCCCTGAATTGCGTGAAAGACTGAGATATTCAAGCCCGACATCGTTGAGGAAGCGCAGCCGCTCGCGGATTTCCTTGAGGATGCGAACTGCAATCTCGTTCTGCTTGGCGCTGAGGTGCTCCGGCAAGACATCGAACCAATCGCGGGCGACGCGGATCGACATGTCGGTAACTTCGCCGATGTGCAGCTTGTTGATCTTGACGGCAAGCGCCTCCGGCTTCAGCCGATAACCGGCACAGGCCGGGCAGGGGGCTGCCGACATGAAGCGCTCGATCTCCTCGCGCGCCCAGGCGCTGTCGGTCTCCTTCCAGCGACGCTCGAGATTGGGCACAATGCCTTCGAAGGTCTTGGTCGTGTTGTAGGAACGCGCACCGTCTACATAGTGGAAGACGATCTTTTCCTCCGTGCCGTGCAGGATGGCGCGCTGCGCCTCATCGGAGAGTTCGCTCCAGCGGTTGCCGAGCTTGAAGTCGAAGGCCTTACCCAGCGCCTCCAGCGTTTGATTGTAGTAAGGCGAGGAGGATTTTGCCCAGGGCGCAATCGCGCCGTCGCGCAAGGTCCGGTTCGACTCGGGAACAATCAACGCTTCGTCGATCTTCTGCTGGCTGCCGAGCCCATCGCAGGTCGGGCAGGCGCCGAAGGGATTGTTGAACGAAAAGAGCCGCGGCTCGATCTCCGGAATGGTAAAACCGGAGACCGGGCAGGCGAATTTTTCCGAAAACAAGACGCGCTCGTGCGTCTCGTTCAATGATTTGTTGGCAGAGCCGCCGGCAGCGGTTTCCTCCGGCGGCAGGGGCTTGTCAGCGAATTCGGCGATCGCCAGGCCATCGGCAAGCGTCAGGCAGGTTTCGAGGCTGTCGGCAAGACGCGTCGCAAGATCGGGCCGCACCACGACGCGGTCGACGACCACATCGATATCGTGCTTGTACTTCTTGTCGAGAGCCGGCACGTCGGCGATTTCATAGAACTGGCCATCCACCTTGACGCGCTGGAAGCCCTTCTTCATCAACTCGGCGAGTTCCTTCTTGTACTCGCCCTTACGGCCGCGCACGAGCGGCGCGAGGATATAGAGTCGCGTTCCTTCGCCGAACTCCAGAACGCGATCGACCATCTGGCTGACAGTCTGGCTCTCGATCGGCAGGCCGGTGGCAGGCGAATAGGGTACGCCGACGCGCGCGAACAGAAGGCGCATGTAGTCGTAGATTTCGGTAACCGTGCCGACCGTCGAGCGCGGGTTGCGCGAGGTCGTCTTCTGCTCGATCGAGATCGCCGGTGACAGGCCGTCGATCTGGTCGACATCCGGCTTCTGCATCATTTCGAGGAACTGGCGGGCATAGGCCGAAAGGCTCTCGACATAGCGGCGCTGGCCTTCGGCGTAGATCGTATCGAAGGCGAGCGAGGATTTGCCGGAGCCGGAGAGCCCGGTCATCACGATGAGCTTGTTGCGCGGCAGATCAAGATCGATACCCTTGAGATTGTGCTCGCGCGCACCGCGAATGGAGATGGTCTTGAGTTCGCTCATCGGAAGCCAGCTTTGCATGTCGTTGAAAGCCTCCTATGTAATGACGACAACGCCCATGTCGAGGCGCAATCGGCAAAGAGGCGGCTCAATTGCGATTCGGTTGACAGGATAATAGAGAAACAATAGAACAAAAAAAGAACAGATGTCAGAGGTAATCTCACAAATCAGTTGTGGATTATGCGCGATGCAGGGCGTATCGACGGCGGCGGACCGCTAAGATGCGCGTTCTTGAAATATTGGAGAGCCGGACCGGCGGTTCGGCGGAAAACACGGGAAAAGCGATATGGCTGGTAGCGTCAACAAGGTGATCTTGATCGGAAATGTCGGGGCCGACCCTGAAATCCGGCGCACGCAGGATGGCCGCCCGATCGCCAACCTGCGCATCGCCACCTCGGAAACGTGGCGCGACCGCAACAGCGGCGAGCGTCGCGAGAAGACCGAATGGCACACGGTCGTCGTCTTCAGCGAGGGCCTCTGCAAGGTGGTCGAGCAATATGTGAAGAAGGGCGCGAAGCTCTATATCGAGGGCCAGTTGCAGACCCGCAAGTGGCAGGACCAGAATGGCAACGACCGCTATTCGACCGAAATCGTACTGCAGGGCTTCAACTCGACGCTGACGATGCTCGACGGTCGCGGCGAGGGCGGCGGCTCTGGTGTCAGCCGTGGCGGCGGCAATGACTACGGCGGCGGCTATGAGGATTACGATCAGCCGCGCCAGTCTTCAGGCGGCGGACGCTCCGGCGGTGGTCAAGGCGGCCAGAGCGGCGGCAACTTCTCGCGTGATCTCGACGACGACATTCCGTTCTGATGCGCTGCCGCTCGCAAGGGCGGCTCATGTCTGGTTGAACACGGTAAGCATTGAAGCATCCGAAAGCCGGTCCCAAGGGCCGGCTTTCGACGTTTTGACTTTTCAGTCCATTACGCTTGGGCGCGCCGGCCAGCGGACAATGCAGTTGTCGGTGCGCACGAAATCGCTTCGCTGCCGGACTTCGGTTCTGCGAGGCGCGCTACGCCAGAAAGGCCGAGCGCACACCGTCGACGACGAACTGCACTGCCAGTGCAGCCAGGATGACACCAAGAAGACGGGTGAGGATCGCGCGTCCGGTGACCCCGAGAAAGCGGTCGACGCGTTCGGCGATGACGAGTGCCAGAAACAAGAGCGCCATCGACGCGGCGATAACAACGAGTAGCTGGACCCGGTCGATGACGGAAGGAAACGAACTGCCGAGCAGGATCGTGGCCGAAATCGCCCCCGGACCGGCAATCAATGGCAGGGCGAGGGGAAAGACCGCGATGTTGTGAAGATGGTCCTTGGTCACTGCAACTTCGCCGGTCTTTTCCTTCCGTTCCTGACGCTTCTCGAAGATCATCTCGAAGGAGATCCAGAACAGCAGCAGACCGCCCGCGATACGGAAGGCGCCAATCGAAATGCCGAGCAAACCGAGGATGCCATCACCGAAGAGGGCGAAGGCGGCAAGGATGAAAAAGGCGATCATCGAGCCGCGGGTGGCGACCTGAAAACGTTCCTGGCGGCTCAGCCCCACGGTAAGGCTCAGGAAGATCGGCGCCAGGCCCGGCGGATCGAGCGTGACAAGCAAAGTCGTCAGTGCATTGATCAAAAGATCGACATTGAACATCCGTTTCCCCTTCCGGATTGCTACCCCGGGTTTTGCCGGTGGCATGGACGCATTGTTAGGCAAGCGCGGCGAGCTTGGAAAGGGGCGGCTAGCCAAGGGTCGATCAATGGCTTAAACCGGCTTGGGGCATGGCTTCATGGCCTTCGGTCGGCACAGACGGAGGCATACTGATCGATGACGGTGAAACTCATTCCGTTTTCCGGACAAATGCCCTAGAAAAGCCTGTTCTGGCGGCAAAAGACTGTTCACAACCAACTGCAAAAATTGGCGCTTAGAGCCGCATTCGGCTATAAAAAATCGACTGATTCTGAACAAAGATCGTGATCAACATTGACTGAACAAAGCAATCCCGGCGGCGGAAAGAATCCGCCAGGCATCGAGCCGATTTCCATCATCGAGGAAATGCAGCGGTCCTATCTCGATTACGCCATGAGCGTCATCGTTTCCCGCGCGCTTCCCGATGTGCGCGACGGTCTGAAACCGGTTCACCGGCGCATCCTCTACGGGATGAGCGAACTCGGCATTGACTGGAACAAGAAATACGTCAAGTGCGCCCGCGTTACCGGCGACGTGATGGGTAAATATCACCCACACGGCAACATGGCGATCTACGACGCACTGGCCCGCATGGCGCAGGACTGGTCGCTCAGATTGCCGCTGATCGACGGCCAGGGTAATTTCGGTTCCGTCGACGGCGATCCGCCGGCAGCCGAACGCTATACCGAGTGCCGGCTGCAGAAGGCGGCGCATTCGCTGCTCGACGATCTCGACAAGGAAACGGTCGATTTCCGCGACAACTACGACGGCACGCTGCACGAGCCGGTCGTCGTCCCGGCGAAGTTCCCAAATCTCCTGGTGAATGGCGCGGGCGGCATTGCCGTCGGCATGGCGACAAACATCCCGCCGCACAACCTCGGCGAAGTCATCAACGGCTGCATCGCACTGATCGACGATCCCGCGATCGAACTGCCGGAACTGATGCAAATCATTCCCGGGCCGGATTTTCCGACCGGCGCGCTGATCCTCGGTCGCTCGGGCATACGCCAGGCCTATGAAACCGGCCGCGGCTCCGTCATCATGCGCGGACGTGCCCATGTCGAGCCGATGCGCGGCGATCGCGAGCAGATCATCATCACCGAGATCCCCTATCAGGTGAACAAGGCGACGATGATCGAGAAGATGGCCGAGCTGGTGCGCGACAAGCGCATCGAAGGCATCTCGGACCTTCGCGACGAATCCGACCGCCAAGGCTATCGCGTCGTCATCGAACTGAAGCGCGATGCCAATGCCGAGGTCATCCTCAACCAGCTCTACCGCTACACGCCGCTTCAGACCTCGTTCGGCTGCAACATGGTGGCGCTCAACGGCGGCAAACCGGAGCAGATGACGCTGCTCGACATGCTGCGGGCCTTCGTCTCCTTCCGCGAAGACGTCGTTAGCCGGAGAACGAAATTCCTGCTGCGCAAGGCGCGCGAGCGCGCGCATGTGTTGGTCGGCCTCGCCATCTCGGTCGCCAATATCGACGAAGTCATCAAGCTGATCCGTCACGCGCCCGATCCGCAGACGGCGCGCGAGCAGTTGATGGAGCGCCGCTGGCCGGCGCATGACGTCGATGCTCTGATACGGCTGATCGACGATCCGCGTCATCGCATCAACGAGGACGGCACCTACAACCTGTCGGAGGAGCAGGCCCGCGCCATTCTCGACCTGCGCCTGCAGCGCCTGACCGCGCTCGGCCGCGATGAAATCGGCGATGAGCTCAACAAGATCGGCGAAGAAATCAAGGACTACCTCGATATCCTTTCCTCGCGCCTGCGCATCATGTCGATCGTCAAACAGGAACTGGAAGCCGTCCGTGACGAGTTCGGGACGCCCCGCCGCACCGAGATCGCCGAGGGCGGTCCGGATATGGATGACGAAGACCTGATCGCCCAGGAGGACATGGTCGTCACTGTGTCCCATCTCGGCTATATCAAGCGCGTGCCGCTCACAACCTATCGGGCGCAGCGTCGCGGCGGCAAGGGACGCTCCGGCATGGCGACGCGGGACGAGGATTTCGTTACCCGGCTATTCGTTGCAAACACCCATACGCCGGTGCTGTTCTTCTCGTCGCGCGGTATCGTTTACAAGGAGAAGGTCTGGCGGCTGCCGATCGGCACGCCGCAATCGCGCGGCAAGGCGCTGATCAACATGCTGCCGCTCGAACCCGGCGAGCGCATCACCACGATCATGCCGCTGCCCGAGGACGAAACGACCTGGGAAAACCTGGACGTCATGTTCTCGACCACGCGTGGCACGGTCCGCCGCAACAAGCTCTCGGACTTCGTCCAGGTCAACCGCAACGGCAAGATCGCGATGAAGCTCGATGAAGAGGGCGACCAGATCCTGTCGGTCGACACCTGCACCGAGTTCGACGACGTGCTACTAACGACTGCGCTCGGCCAATGCATCCGCTTCCCTGTCTCCGACGTGCGTGTCTTCGCTGGCCGCAATTCGATCGGCGTGCGCGGCATCTCGCTCGGCGACAACGACCGGATCATCTCGATGGCGATCGTCGGCCATGTTGAAGCCGAGCCTTGGGAGCGGGCGGCCTATCTGAAGCGCGCAGCGGCCGAGCGGCGCACGACGAACGGCGAAGAAGAGGAAATCGCGCTGGTCGGCGAAGAGGTCACCGACGGCGGCGAGCTTTCCAACGAACGCTACGAGGAACTGAAGGTACGCGAACAGTTCGTGCTGACGGTCTCCGAGAAAGGCTTCGGCAAACGCTCGTCTTCCTACGATTTCCGCACATCCGGCCGCGGTGGCAAGGGCATCCGCGCCACCGACACGTCGAAGACGGCGGAGATCGGTGAACTGGTCGCAGCCTTCCCGGTCGAGGACAACGACCAGATCATGCTCGTATCCGATGGCGGTCAGCTCATTCGCGTGCCGGTCAACGGCATCCGGTTGGCCAGCCGCGCGACGAAGGGCGTGACGATTTTCTCGACCGCCAAGGACGAGAAGGTCGTATCGGTCGAAGGGATCAGCGAGCCTGACGGCGAGGACGAGATTGTGGACGCCGCGCTTGGCGAAGGTGCCGCGCCGGAGTCACCCGAGACTTCCGAAGACTGATCGCACTACTTGTCAGACTTAAAAAGCCCGCCCTCGCCGGCGGGCTTTTCGTTGGCCTCCATCCGTTGGCGTTACTGCCGCATATAGGCCTTGAGTCCCTTCGCCAACGCGTCGAACGCGACGCGGCAGCGCGGACTCGCGCGCAGGTTTTCGTGCATCACGAGCCAGGTATCGAGCTTCAACTCGAAGGCGTCGGGAATCACGTGGACAAGCTGCGGATCGCGAGTTGCAAGGGCGTTCTGGCAGATGCCGATGCCGAATCCGGCGCGTATCGCCGCAAGCTGCGCGACATTGCTGTCGGTCTTCAGCGAAAATCGCACCTTCGGCAGATCCGGCGCCCGCGCCATCATGCTGCGTATCGCTGCCGTTTCCCGATCGAAACCGATCAGGCTGTGGCCGGAGAGATCATCGATCGTTTCAGGCACGCCGCGGCGGTCGAGATAGGACCGATGCGCATGGAAACCGAGCGGCACTGCGCCGATATGGAGAGCGACCAGCGCTTCCTGCGCCGGTCTGACCATCCGCACGGCGATGTCGGCCTCCTGGCGCAAAAGATCCTCCACCGCGTCAGACGCGGAAAGCTCGATGGAAAGGTCCGGATATTCCCGGTTAAGTTCCACAAGGATCGGCGGCAAGACCTCAATGCCGATCATCTCGCTGGCACTGATGCGCACGGTTCCGCCAATCGCGCCATGCTGACCGGAGGCGGCGCGAAGCAGAGCGGAGGACGTGGCCGCCAAGGTCTCAGCATAGGGCTTGAGTTCCAGCGCCGCTTCGGTCGGCAGCAGCCCCTGCGGCGAGCGCGTGAACATCGCAAAACCGAGGGCCTCCTCCAATGCATCAATGTGACGGCCAACGGTCGGCTGCGTCAGTCCAAGTTCGCGCGCGGCCGCCGACAGCGAGCCTTCGCTTAGCACCATCAGAAAGGTGCGATAGAAATCCCAGTTAGGTTCGATCCTGCTCATAAATTTAGGTATAGCAGCCATAGGTATTTAGACAATTTCGTTCTACCGCGCAGCGGGCGATGCTCGATCCATCCGAACCGATAGAGAGAGACATGACGAAAGCGCAGGAAAAGACAGGCACGGTTCTCGTGCTGGGTGCGACGGGCGGTATAGGTGGAGCGATCGCCCGAGGCCTTCACCTTCGCGGGTGGGCGGTCCGAGCCTTGAACCGGGACGCAGCGAAGGCCTCCAGGAAGGCATCGGCGTTCGAATGGATCCAGGGCGACGCAATGAACGCCGCCGACGTAAGAGGTGCGGCCGAGGGCGCGGCGGTCATCATCCATGCGGTCAATCCACCCGGCTATCGCGACTGGGGCAAACTCGTATTGCCGATGCTCGACAACACGATCGCGGCCGCCAAAGCTGTCGGTGCGCGCATCGTCCTGCCCGGTACGATCTACAATTTTGGGCCAGACGCCTTCCCGGTGCTTGACGAGGATGCACCACAGAACCCGCGAACGGAAAAGGGCGCCATCCGCAAGGAAATGGAAGCCAGGCTGAAGGCTGCTTCCAAAGCTGGTGTTCATGTCATCATTCTGCGGGCAGGGGACTTTTTCGGACCGGATGCCGCCAACAACTGGTTCTCGCAAGGGCTGGTAAAGCCCGGAAAGCCGGTGACGGCGATCACCTATCCCGGGAAGGCGGGAACTGCCCACCAATGGGCCTATCTGCCGGATGTGGCAGAGACGATGATCAGGCTGATCGAGCAGGCGGAAAACCTTCCGCCATTTGCGGTCTACCATATGCGCGGTTTCGTCGATGACGAAGGCACGAAGATGATTGCGGCGATCCGACGCGCCCTCGGGAAGCCTGATCTCAAGGTCAAGAGGTTTCCTTGGTGGCTCGTGACCGTCGCATCACCCTTCGTGCCATTTTTCAAGGAACTCAAGGAAATGCGCTATGTTTGGCGCGAACCGCTCGAGATGCGCAATGATCGACTGATCGCCACGCTCGGCGAGGAGCCGCAGACGGCGTTAGATGACGCTGTCACGGCGACGCTTGCGTCGCTCGATTGCCTTCCGGCGGTTGAAACATGCGTTGCCGATCGCCGCTCCGCTGCGTCGCAAAGCCCGAGCGTCAGTTCTTGAAAACGACGCAGGCGCCGCCGCTCTTGCGAATGGCGGCGCAAAGCTCGTTTGCCTCGGCGCGCGTCTGCCGCCCGATGCGGGCAGCGTACCGTCTTCTCGCTCCAAAAGCGCCATTGCGCTCCCGCACGAGGACTGCCTTTTCAGTGTTGATTGGCGCCGGCAGTCTTTTCACCGCGTGCAAGAACAGGCGCTGCGCAACGGATTTCTGGTAATGCGCCGAGAGTTGGACACCCCAGGGCGCCCAGACCGCCTCATCGGCGATGACGAGCTCGCGCAAGCGACGGGTGTTGGCCAGCGCGACGCAGCCGTCCAGGAAGCTCTTGTTCTTTTCGAGTTCAAGATTGAGCAACTTCGGTGGATTATCGCGCCAGTCTTCGACGGGATAGGCTGTGATCGCCAAGACATAATCGCGCGTCTCGTACGGTAACCGGTCGTTTTCGAGGAAGCGCTCAAGGCCTGCCTCGCCGGCATTGTAGGCTGCCGCGGCAAAGCCAAGATTGCCATAGCGCGACTTGAGTTCGCTTAAATACTCGGCCGATTTGCCGAGAGCCGCCACAGCATCGAAACTGTCCGACAAGCCGCGCAGCTTTGCCGTTGCCGGCATGAATTGGGCAATTCCCTCCGCGCCCTTCGGACTGATGGCGTCCGGTTGAAAAAGGCTTTCGCGCCAGATCAACCGGGCAAAGAAAGGGGCGGGCAGGTCGTTCGCCACGGCATAGTGCTCAATGATGCCACAGACATCACGGGCAAAATTGTCGGGGCTGATGCAGAGACGAAGCGACGGGTTCGCTGCGGAGACGCCTGAATAGAGGCACTTTCGCGGAGGGACCGGTGGCGCATCGGTGCGGGCCTCGGCAACCTCGGAGACAATGGCGCAAAGCCCTGTTGCGACCAACGCAGCCCCCGCAGCGCGCGCCAGACGTCCCATTCGGTTGCCCCAGATGCGGCATCTGCCCGCTCTGCTCTGTTCGACCATGCGGCTCCTCAGCAACGAACGAGTGAGCATACATAGCATCTTCGTCAATAACGAAAAACAGGCGAAGACAATCTCAGGTCGGCGAACCGGTACGCAGGACCAGTTGCATGAAGGTCAGATCAAGCCAGCGGCCGAATTTCGTGCCGACTTCCTTCATATGGCCGGTTTGCTCGAAGCCCAACTGCTCGTGCAAGCGGATCGAGGGGAGGTTGCTCGATTCGATCCCGGCGACCATCACATGCTTGCCAAGCGCCTCGGCGCGTTCGATGAGCGCGACCATCAACGCCCGGCCGATGCCGCCGCCGCGCCGGTCGCTGCGCACGTAGACCGAATGCTCGACCGTATGGCGATAGCCGTCGAAAGCACGCCATTCGCCAAATGAAGCGTAGCCGATGATTTCGCTCGCGTCGGAGACCGCAACGAGCACAGGAAAACCGGCCGATTTTCGCGCCTTGAGCCAGGCTGCACGATTGGCGACATCGACGAGCGTTTCGTTCCAGATCGCTGTCGTGTTCGCCGCCGCGTCGTTGTAGATGTCGCGAATGGCTTCGAGATCGCTGTCGGCCGCATCCCTGATTTGCATGTTGCTCTCCCTGCCTGCTCTCGATCAACAGCGCCGCGAAGCAGCGCCGTCGAGAACGCCGTGAGCTTTAACTGTTCAGTGCAGCCGCGGCAATCTCCACCATTGCAAGCGGATGTTCGGCGCTTTCGCCGTCCTGCAGAAACCAGGCTGCAGACAGGCCTGCGTAGGCGAGGACCCAGTGAAGAACCCGCCGCGGATCGAGCGATGCCTCATCTGCTACGGTGGCGAGCTGTCTCGCCAATCGGCCGGGAGCGGTGACGATCGGCAACTCGGGATTGCAAAAGAGGTTCGCATAGTCGAAGCCACGCTCACCATGGAGGCGCTTCGGATCGATCGCGAGCCAGCCGCGTTCGCCAAAATCGAGAATGTTCCCATGGTGAATGTCACCGTGCAGCACGCCCGGCGGATAAGGATCGGCGAAAAGCGCCCTTGCTGCGCCAGCACAGATCTCGAACAGACCGCCTTCGGCACGGGCTGCCGGTTCCAGAGCTTCAAACCATCGCTCGAGCGGGACGAGTTCCGGAAGCGGCGCTGGGCGTGGAGCATGCAGCGCGGCGACCGTGCGGCAAATCACACGGGTTGCAGCATCATCGCCGCCGGTCATCGCCATGTGGAAAAGGGACCGTCGGCTCTCGGCGCGTTCCAGGAGGATTGCGTCGCCCTCCTCGGCATAGACGCGTGCGGCTCCATGACCATCCCACCACTGCATCAGCCGCCCGCCGAATTTTTCCTCCGCTTCTTGCGCAATCTTGAGCATAGCCGGCAGGCCGCGCCAGCGTACCGGCAGCAGGTGGCTCGAACGGGTCGTGATTGCCTCTCCGTCAGGCGCAAGCGACCATCTTTCAATCCAAGGAGCGAACATCGGGGCAGGATAGGCGATTCTTCATGCGAAAGGGCCCCGCACTACGCAGGGCCCTTCGTCCGGCTTAAGTCTCAAGCCACCTGCTCAAGCAGCGGATAGTCGGTGTATCCCTTGGCGCCGCCGCCGTAGAAGGTTGCCTGGTCGGGCGCATTAAGCGGTGCGCCATCCTTGAGCCGGCGGACGAGATCCGGGTTGGCAATGAACGGCTTGCCGAAAGCGACCAGATCGGCCTCACCACTTTCGACGGTTCTGACGGCTAGGTCGCGGTCGTATCCGTTGTTCGCCATCCAGGCAGCGTTGCCGCCGGCCGCCGTGTAGGTAGCGCGCAGCCCGGCGTAGTCGAAGGGGAGATCGCCCTGCTGGTGATCGCGCGCCCCGCCGGTTGCGCCTTCGACGACGTGAACATAGGCAAGCGGATAACGGGCGAGCTTTTTCACCACGTAGGTGAAGACCGCCTGCGGCTCCGGGTCAAAGGCATCGTTGGACGGAGTGACCGGAGAAATACGAATGCCGACACGGCCCGCGCCGATCTCCTTCGTGATCACCTCAACGACCTCGAAGAGAAAGCGTGCGCGATTCTCGATCGGGCCGCCATAGGCGTCGGTGCGCCTGTTGGAGCCGGAGCGAAGAAACTGGTCGATCAGGTAGCCGTTCGCGGCGTGGATTTCGATGCCGTCGAACCCCGCATCGATCGCGGCCCGTGCGGCCTTGCGGTAGTCTTCGACGATGCCGGCAATTTCCGCCAGGTCCAGCGCGCGCGGTTCGGACGTTTCGGCAAAGCTGCCGGTTCCGTCTTCGTTGACAAGATAGGTCTTCGACTTTGCCCGGATCGCCGACGGAGCCACGGGGTGACCGCCATTGGGCTGGAGGGAGGTGTGCGAGATGCGGCCGACATGCCACATCTGAACGACGATCCTGCCGCCGGCCCTGTGAACCGCATCCGTCACCTTGCGCCATCCTTCGAGCGCCTCGGGCGTATAGAGGCCCGGAACATCCGCATAGCCTTGTCCCTGATGGGTGATCGCCGTCGCTTCCGTGATCAGCAGGCCGGCGGAAGCGCGCTGCTCGTAGTAGGTTACATTGAGCGTATTCGGGACCGCTTTCGGCGAGCGATTGCGGGTAAGCGGGGCCATCACGACCCGGTTCTTGAGCGTGATGTCGCCGATCGTGATCGGGTCGAAAAGAGAAGCCATGAAATGTCCTTTCCGTTTCGGTTGAAGCTTGGGAGGAAGTATGGCATCAGAGGTTGCCGATAGCCTTCAGGAACTCGGCGATCGTTTCCTCGTTGCGCTTGTAAAAGACCCACTGGCCAACACGGCGGGTCGTCACCAAGCCGGCGCGCTGCAGCACGGCGAGGTGAGACGACACGGTCGATTGCGACAGTCCGCAACGTTCGAACTGGCCGGCGCAGACCCCCATCTCAAGAGGATGCTCCTGACCGGAAAAATGCATCTCTGGCTCCTTCAGCCATGTGAGGATGTCCATACGGGCAGGATGCGCCAACGCCTTCAGGATTTCGTCTTTGTCCATCGTAAAATCGCCATACCTAGTTGTATCAATATATGTATCTGGAAAACTCGATATACAAATCACATGCCCGTGATTTCGTGGAAGGGAGCGACGGGAGCCGCCACGCAGATCTTCTCCAGCGCGCCGCGCGCGTAAAGACGCGCAAAAGGACGCTGCAGCACTTTGAATTGCTGCCCCCAATCACGCTGCGTCAACGACAAAAAAAGAGGGCCACAAGAAAACTTGGGCCCTTACAGTTGTGAAGGTCTCAAAACCTCCAGAGGGGAACAGCTGCTGCGGCGGCTGGGAGGAGAATGCCGCCAAATGCATCAGCCAACGGCATATGGGGAGCGCAAATCCGGCTTTCAATAGCTCGCTCTGCGTTTTTCTCAACTGATGGCTGTGACTGGATCTGCGCAATCCCGGACGGAAAACCGTTACACACTTTTCCTGGAATTGCTCTAAACGGCGGACAAAAAAAGAGGGCCACAAGAAAACTTGGGCCCTTGTAGTTGTGAAGGTAATAAGAACCTCCAGAGGGGAACAGCTGCTGCGGTGGCACTGGGAGGAGAAGCCACCAAAGATGCATCAGCTGGGTTTGGTATGCTGTTTTTTTGGGCGCGCAGCAATCATTTAATATGCATGACAGCCATGTCGTGCGCGCATTCCTGCACATTTTTGCGGCGCACAATGCTCCCGATCTACGAAGGTCTTCTTCGACGCTAGAATATATGTTTTCAAAACAACGATTTACGACTGCAGTGAGCAATTGCCCAGAATTCAAGCAACTGAAGCAGGCGTTAAAAATTCCAATTGCGCGCCTTGGCAACGATATAGTCACGGAAGACTTTCAGCTTCGCGGCGTTCTTCATTTCGTCGGGATAGCAGAAATATGTATCGAAGGAGGGGATGTCCGCGCTGATCGGAAGCTGAATCAATCCCGGATCGCGGCCGACGATGTAATCGGGAAGCATGGCAATGCCGATTCCGAGCAGGCAGGCGCGCTTGATCGACGTCTGGCTGTTGATCTGCAGATGCGAGATACGCGGATTGTCATGATCGCGTCCGGCGATCTC
The DNA here is from genome assembly GCF_036488675.1 of Sinorhizobium chiapasense. NCBI lineage: Bacteria > Pseudomonadati > Pseudomonadota > Alphaproteobacteria > Hyphomicrobiales > Rhizobiaceae > Sinorhizobium > Sinorhizobium chiapasense. Next base: position 1,608,783 of record NZ_CP133148.1, on the reverse strand, counting down.
CAGCCAGTTCACATCGAGCAGGTAGTTGGGCGCCGGCTCGCCGAAAGTGATGATCCGGTGATTGTCCAGATCCTCGACGGATTGGGGTTCACCGTATTTGTTGATGTAGGAGGGAGCGGCATACACGTGCATGTGCACCGTGAAGAGCTTGCGCTGGATCAGATCCGACTGCTGTGGCTGGCGCAGCCGGATCGCGCAATCGGCGTGCCGCATGTTCACGTCGAGCTCTTCGTTGTCCAGGATGAGCTGGACCTGCACGTCCGGGTGCAGCGACATGAACTCCTGTATCTTGTCGGTCAACCAACCCTGGCCGAGGCCGACCGTTGTGGTGATGCGCAGCTTACCGGTTGGTTTGTCAGTCGTCTCGGTCAATTGCACCTTGACGCTCTCGAGCTTCATCAGCACCTCATGCGCGGTGCGGTAGAGGATTTCGCCCTGTTCCGTCAGAATCAGGCCGCGCGCGTGGCGATGAAACAGCTTGATGCCGACGTCCTGTTCGAGCGAACTGACCTGACGGCTTATGGCCGATTGCGAAAGATGGAGTTTGTCTGCCGCGTGCGTGAACGAGCCTGCCTCGGCCGCCGCATGAAATATGCGCAGTTTATCCCAGTCTAACGACATGAAAGCCCCCATAAACGACCACCCCCGGGGGACTGACTGATCGTCCTCCGGTTGTGGCTGATGCATCTGTTCCCACACGAGACGCGGCGCCTTCCGGCGCGCACCCCGATTCGCAGCTTCTATTCGGCTGCAATTGCGACGGGCATATGACCCGCCAGATATTTCTCCGCCTCGAGCGCCGCCATGCAGCCCATGCCGGCCGCCGTGACTGCCTGGCGATAGACGTCGTCGGTGACATCGCCGGCAGCAAACACACCCGCGACATCGGTCGCCGTCGAATCCGGCGCTGTCCAGAGATAGCCGTTCGGCTTCTGGCGAAGCTTACCCTTGAACAATTCCACCGCCGGCGCGTGGCCAATCGCGACGAAGACGCCATCGGTGACCATGTCCGTGGTTTCACCGGTCTTGGTGTTGCGAAGCTTCACGCCGTTGACCGAAGCGGGCATCGGCGGCTTTGCGGGCGTGCCGAGATATTCGATGACCTCGTGATCCCAGATGACCTTCACGTTCGGCTTGGCGAAAAGACGCTCCTGAAGGATTTTTTCCGCGCGGAACGTGTCGCGCCGGTGAACGACGGTGACGGTCTTTGCCAGATTCGAAAGGTAGAGCGCTTCTTCCACGGCCGAATTACCGCCGCCGACGACGATTACATCCTTGTTCCTGTAGAAGAAACCATCGCAGGTGGCGCATGCCGAAACCCCGAAGCCCATGAAGGTCGGTTCGGTTTCGATGCCGAGCCACTTCGCCTTGGCGCCGGTGGCGATGATCAATGCGTCCGTCGTCCAGTCGTTGCCGCTATCGGTCTTGATGCGGAAGGGACGGACGGAAATGTCGACATCGGTCACGAGATCATTGACGATCTCCGCGCCGACGTGCGTCGCCTGCTTCAGCATCTGTTCCATCATCCAGGGCCCCTGCACTGGATCGGCGTAGCCGGGATAGTTCTCCACATCGGTGGTGATCATCAATTGGCCGCCCTGTTCCAAGCCCGCGATCAGTACCGGCGAAAGCATGGCACGTGCCGTATAGATCGCCGCAGTATAGCCAGCAGGGCCGGAGCCGATGATCAGCACTTTGGTATGGCGGGCGGTCATGAACGTGTCCTTGAAAAGGCCGGAGAGCCGAGGCAGCGTCATCCGGTTCCGTGGTTACTGGCAAAATATTGCCTTACTTTAGGTATTCCCCACTCGTACTTTCAAGGGTACGGCCGCCGATACACACAAGTGCTTGGGCCACAGGCAGCGTTTTGGCACCAGATCGGGCATTTTTGCATCGTTTTCAACGTTTCTGCCAACCATGGTGTGCGAATCCGCCGCGACGGCAACCCGCCTTGTTTGCACTGTCTCCGTTCTGGAGGAGATCGCCATGCGTCGACTACGCGACCGCCCTTAGAGGCCACGATTGTTTCTCTCGGTTTTCGCCCAGACGTCCATACGAAGGTTTTTGTGCATGCGTCAGCGAGTGCTCTCGTTTTGGCGTCAGGTTGCATGTTACTCACCGGTACGAAATTAGCCGCTTGCAGGAATGGCAGACCTGTCGCATTCGTGGCGACGGCGCTATCGTCCACTTGCGGGTTTGAGAGGCGCGATTGGTGCAACATCTCGTCAGGGCAGTTGCAGCGATGGCTGCCTCTCCGGTCGACGATCCTGCTGGCGGGCATATAAGGCCTCCTCGCCAAGGCCGATGACAAAATGGGGATGCTAGGCAATGGTCATACGCGTCGAGCTCGATGCCATCGATATGAAAATACTGCGCGAACTGCAAAGCAACGGCCGGATGACGAATGTCGAGCTCGCCGAGCGCGTGGGCATTTCGGCGCCCCCTTGTCTACGCCGCGTCCGCAAGCTGGAGGAGGCGGGTGTCATTCGCGGCTACCGCGCGCTCCTGAACGCATCGGCGCTCGGCTACGACCTCGTTGCCTTCTGCATGGTCGGCCTCAAGCATCAATCGGACGCGAACCTCAAGGCATTTGCCGCCCGCACCGCTTCATGGCCGCTCGTCCGCGAGGCTTGGATGGTCTCGGGCGAATCCGACTTTCTGCTGCAGTGCGTGGCCGAGAACCTTGCGAGGTTCCAGGATTTCGTTATTGAGGAACTAACGGCAACCGACAATGTCGATACGGTGCGCACGATGCTGACGATCCGCCAGGTGAAGGACGCGTGCCAAGTGGAAATCTAGCCGCGCGGCCGGCACTCACCGCATTGAGCTTGCGGCCCTGTAGGAAAAGTACTCGTGAAAACGCGCTCCCGCTCGGGGAAAGTACCGGAATGTTTCGTAGGCCGGACCGGACCATTTCGCAAACAGCTTGAAAAGGCGTCGGCGTGACCTCCAAGCTTCCGCTTTCCGCTTTCATTATCTGCCTCAACGAAGAAGGCTATCTGGGCAATTGCATCGAAAGCCTCGATCAGTGCGCCGAGATCGTCATCGTCGATTCCGGCTCGACCGACGGTACGGCGCCCCTGGTGCAGTCCTACATCGACAAGGGCTGGCCGATCCGCTTTATGTATGAACCGTGGCGCGGTTACGCCGGGCAGAAACAGTTCGCGCTGGAGCAATGCAGCCAGCCTTGGTGCTTCAACATCGATGCGGACGAGCGGCTCGACGCACCGTTGCGCAAGTTGTTGCCGGATCTTCTTCGAGCCCCCGCAGAGACGGTGGGGTGGCGCGTCGCACGTCGCCCCTATCTGATCGGCTACGGCTACACGCCGGTACAGGTGCATGAGCGGCGGAACCTGCGCCTGATCCGCCGGGGCAGGGGGCGATACGATCTGAGCCAGAAGGTGCATGAAGGCATCGTACCGGACGGCAGGGTTGACAATGCCCGCTCCGGCAGCCTTCTTCATTTCCGGCCGCTGGTGATGGACGAGCAGATCCTCAAGGAAAACAAGTACTCAAGCCTGAAAGCCGACCAACAGTTCGAAGCCGGAAAGCCGCCCAGGTCCTACAAGCTCGTCTTCGGTCCAGCGCTTTACTTTTTTCGCCTCTATTTTCGCAACGGTCTTTGGCGCTGCGGCCTGCCTGGATTCATCGAGGCGATGACCGGAGCGGTCTATGCTTTTCTGACGGCGGCCAAGATCTACCAAAGGCACGCTCTCAAGGCACGGCCGAATACCGACGACGCGCTTTCCCACTAGGTCAATTCCGGGAAGCGTGACCGAAGCCTCGAAAGGTAATCCATGAAGGTCATGCATATTCACTTCGGCAAGGAAGGCGGGGCAGAGCGATTCTTCGTCAACCTCGTCAATGCCCTGCATGACAGGGGCGTCGAACAGCGCGTGCTCATCCGCCCTGACCGCAGTTGGCGCAAGGATATCGAAGGCAGCGCGACAATCTACGAAGGTGTCTTCCGCAGGATATCGCTTTCGCGATTCCTTCTGCAGTGGCGGATGCGGCGCATCCTGCGCGATTTCCGGCCCGACGTCATCATGGCGTGGCAGTTGCGGGCGAGCCGCTTCATGCCGGCATACAAGGATGCGCTGCGCATCTCTCGCCTCGGCGATTACCCCGAGCATCTCGGCTACTACACCAATGTGGAGACGCTGGTTTGCATCACCCCGGACATGGCCGCGAGGGTTCGTGAACTCGGATGGAAACGCGGCATTGAGGTCATAGCGAATTTCACCCGGGCGTTGCCGGTCGCTCCGATCGCGCGCAAGGAGATGCGGACACCGGCCGACGCATTCGTGGTCGTCGGCATGGGTCGGTTCGTCAAGCGCAAGGGCTTCGATGGGCTCATCCGCGCGGTCAAGAAGGTCGACGGCGCCCATCTTTGGCTCGTCGGCGACGGACCGGAGCGCGAGCGGCTCGAAGCTCTGACGGACGAGTTGGGACTGCGCGATCGCGTCCGTTTTGCAGGCTGGCAGACCAATGCCTACGGCTATCTCGCGGCCGGTGACGTCTTCGTCATCAATTCTTCGCATGAGCCACTTGGCAACGTGTGCTTCGAAGGCTGGGGCGCCGGAAAGGCGACGATCTCCTCGCGTGCCGAGGGGCCATCCTGGGTGATGACGGACGAAGTCGACGCGCTGATGGTGGACCGCGGCGACGACGAGGGTCTGGCAAATGCAATCCGCCGGCTGCGCGACGATCCGGAATTTCGGGAACGATTGAGTGCCGGCGGCCGCGAAACATTGCGCACACGCTTTTCCGAGCAGGCGATCACCGACGCCTATCTCGAACTCTTCTCCAGAGGTGCGGCGCAGCGATGAAGGTCATGCACTTCCATTTCGGCAAGGATGGCGGCGCCGAGCGTTTCTTCGTCCATCTCGTCAACGCGCTTGCCGAACGCGGTGTGGAGCAGACATCCGTCATCCGACCGCGCCGTCTTTGGCGCCCGGAAATCGAAGGCGCAACCAGGATTGTGGAGAGCCACTTCCGGAACTTGTCGCTGGATCGCCTGCTGCTACCGCGCAAGGTGATGCACATGGCGCGGCGCGAGAGGCCGAACGCCCTGATGGCCTGGGCACCGCGGGCCAGCGAATTGATGCCGGCCTACAAAGGCTGCATCAAGATTTCCCGGCTCGGCGACTACCCGCCACGCCTCGACTATTTCCGCAACACGGACTGCCTCGTCTGCAATACGCCCGGCATCGCCGAGCATGTTCGCAAGCTCGGCTGGAAGCGGGATATCGAGATCATCTCGAATTTCACCAGCACCGAGCGAGTCCAACCGGTCACCCGGTCAACGCTCGACACACCTGAGGGAGCCCCGGTCGTCATGTCGATGGGGCGCTTTGTCGAACGCAAGGGTTTCCACACGTTGATCCAAGCGATCGCCAAGGTGCCGGGCGCTTACCTCTGGCTGCTCGGTGATGGAGAGGAGCGGGACAACCTTCACAAGCTTGCCGCCGATCTCGGTGTCGCCGCCCGGGTGCGCTTCGCGGGGTGGCAGAAGGACACGAGGCCATTCCTCGCGGCAGCCGATATATTCGTGATGGCTTCGAGCCACGAGCCGCTCGGCAATGTCATTCTGGAGGCATGGGCGCAGGGAACACCGGTCGTCTCGAGCCGCTCGGAGGGGCCTCAATGGTTCATGCGCGATGGCGAAAACGGTCTGATGGTCGATATCGGCGATGCGGAGGGTTTTGCGCATGCGGTCGAGCGCATTGCTAACGACGATGCGCTGCGGGCAAACCTTGCCGAGCGCGGGCACGAGACGCTGATGAGGCAGTTCTCCAAAGAGGCCATCACGGACGCCTACCTGAAGCTCTTCGCCTCGAAGCGTTAGTCTTTGTCCTGTTGCTCAGCGCATGAGCCTTTCGTAGATGGCGCCTATTGCCCGCGCCTCGCCTTCGATCGCGAAACTATTCGAGGTCCGCGACAGACCATTGGCGCCGGCGGCCGCGAGTCGCGGCAGATCATCCATGAAGGCGGCGGCACCGTCGACCATGGCGTTCACATCGTCGGCTGGAATGACAACGCCCGTTTCCGCGCCACCGCCGGCAATCAGTTCCGAGAAAGCACCGACGTCGGTTGCCACGACCGGGACGCCGCTTGCCATTGCCTCCAACGGAGTCAGACCAAAACCCTCCCAGCGTTGCGGCGCAATGAACAGGTCGAGCGCCCGGTACCAATCCGGGATGTTGGTGTGCTCGCCGGCAAAGAGGATGCGATCCGCAAGGCCCACCTTGGCGACCCGTTGCTTCAGTTCCGACTCGAAGGCGAGATGCTGTCCGGTCGCGCGTCCCGCTACGACGGCGCACCAATCGGGCCGGCTGGGGAGGAGCGCGATCATGCTGTCTACGAAAAGATCCGTGCCCTTCTGACGGCGCACGCGTCCGAAACAGCCGACAATCTTCTTGGCAGGATCCAGCCCGAGTGCACGTTTTGCTTCCGCTTTGTCGGTCGCCGGGCGAAAGCGCTTGGTGTCTATGCCGTGTAGTATCACGGTGTTGGGCACTTGCAGATAGGCGGCCGTCTTGCTGCTTGTCGCAATCACCGCATCCATCCTGCCGATAAGGTACCTGCTCCATCCCGTGTGCCGCCGTTGTGAGGCGGAAGTGAAGACGATCCTGATTTTCATGCGCAGAAGATCGCGCAGGATGATCGCCGGCAGCATTTCAACATTGCGGCGCGCGTGCCACACGCGGCAAGGCCGACCCGCCGGAGCTTTCCACAAATGGATCAGATCGCGAAACCGGATCGACGGCAATGTCGCAGGAAGTCCAGGGCCAAGGACCGCAATCTTCTGGCCGAGCGCACGCTGGATCGGAACGAGTTGAATGATGGTCGAAGTGACGCCGGAGAGGCGTTGCTTGAAATTGGGCGCAATGACCTCGATGTTCCGGATATCGGCCACGTGAGCGCTCTCCTCGCGCATGCGACAATCATCATTTGCAAAGGGAAGGGGACGGAGCGAGCCTCACGTCCCTTGAGCGGGATGAGCGCACCCCGCCCTGGTAACATCGGTCACGTTTGGGTTGTCACAACCCAAAATCATCGTGACGTCGGAGCCGGTCAGCCCCAGTGTATGGCGAGGATTTCGTAGGCCTTGGAGCCGCCCGGTGCGTTGACCTCGATCGAGTCGCCGACTTCCTTGCCGATCAGCGCACGAGCAATGGGGGAGGAAATAGAAATGCGACCCGCTTTGACATCGGCTTCCTGATCACCGACGATCTGGTAGGTCTTCTCCTCGTCGGTGTCCTCGTCGACAAGCTTGACCTTGGCGCCGAACTTGATCTTCGACCCGGACATCTTCGAAAGATCGATAACCTCGGCGCGCGCGATCAGATCCTCGAGCTCGGTGATCCGGCCCTCGTTGTGGCTCTGCGCTTCCTTGGCAGCATGATATTCAGCGTTTTCCGACAAGTCGCCATGGGCGCGAGCCTCGGCGATCGCTTCGATGATTCGCGGGCGTTCTCCCTGCTGGCGCCAGCGCAGCTCCTCCTGCAGATTGGCGAACCCACCCTGTGTCATCGGCACTTTGTCGACCATTTCATCATCCTTCATCAAACACGCAGCGCCGCCTTTCGGCAGCGCCAACGCAAAAGAAAACGGTCTCCGGCGCGCGAGCGTCGGAACCGTCCGAAACATCCGAACCGCACTTATAGCAGAAAGCCAATTGCCATTGCCAGATTTTTCAATCGGCGGAAGGTCGCTGCACGGCGACGTCGGCAATCAATGCACGAGCCGCGACAGGCGCGGAAACACCCCCCAACCGATCATCGTCACCGCGGGTTTCGTACAGCGCCGCGCGCCTTGTCAGACGCGCAAAGGGCGCTGTACCTATTTGAATTGCCGCATGTTTTTATCCCAAATCGGGTACGACTTAGGGAAACATGCAGTACAGGCCTAGTTGAAATAGCTCTGCAGCGGACGGACCTCGAGGTTTCCTGCCTTCAGGGCCTTGATCGCAAGCGCCGCCGCTTCGGCACCGGCCATCGTGGTGTAGTAAGGCACCTTCTGCATCAGTGTCGCACGACGCAGCGATTTCGAGTCGGAGATCGCCTTGTTGCCGTCCGTCGTATTGATGACCAGCTGGACCTGTCGGTTGCGGATCGCATCCTCGACATGCGGTCGGCCCTCGAGAACCTTGTTGATCTTGGTAGCCGTAATGCCTTGCTCGCCGAGGAAGCGGGCCGTACCGCCCGTCGCCATCACCTTGAAGCCGATCTCGGCGAGGATGCGGATTGCCGGAAGCACGCGCGCCTTGTCCTCGTCGCGAACGGAAACGAAAACCGTTCCGTCGCGCGGCAGGTCGACGCCCGCGCCGAGCTGGGACTTGGCGAAGGCAAGCGCGTAGTCCGTGTCGAGGCCGATAACTTCGCCGGTCGAGCGCATTTCCGGCCCGAGCAGCGTGTCTACGCCGGGGAACCGGGCGAACGGGAAAACCGCTTCCTTGACGGCGATGTGCTTCAGATTGCGCGGGTCCGGTTTCCGGCCATAGGCGGCAATCGCTGTCTCCAGCGCTTCGCCCGCCATCACCCGTGCCGCGATCTTCGCGATCGGCGCACCGATGGTTTTCGCCACGAAGGGGACGGTACGCGACGCCCGTGGGTTGACCTCGAGCACGTAGATCGTGCCGTCCTTGATGGCGAACTGCACGTTCATCAGGCCGCCGACGTTAAGCGCCTTGGCGAGCGCTGTCGTCTGGCGTTCAAGCTCGTCGACAAGGTCCTTGTCGAGCGTATGAACCGGCAGCGAGCAGGCGGAGTCGCCGGAATGGATACCGGCTTCCTCGATATGCTCCATGATGCCCGAGACGAAAACGTCCTTGCCGTCGCACAGGCAGTCGACGTCCACTTCGGTCGCGTTCGTCAGGTAGCTGTCGAAAAGCAGCGGATTCTTGCCGAGCAGCGTGTTGATCTGACCGGTCTTGTCATTGGGATAACGCTGCTTGATGTCCTCCGGCACCAGCCCCGGGACCGTGTCGAGCAGGTAGGTCTGCAGCATGCTTTCCGAATGGATGATCTGCATCGCGCGCCCGCCGAGAACATAGGACGGTCGCACGACTAGCGGAAAACCGATTTCCGCGGCGACGAGGCGGGCCTGCTCGACGGAATAGGCGATGCCGTTGTTCGGCTGGTTGAGATCGAGCTTCATCAAGAGCTTCTGAAAGCGATCGCGGTCCTCGGCGAGGTCGATCGCGTCGGGAGCCGTACCGAGGATCGGGATGCCGTTCTTTTCCAGTGCTTCGGCGAGCTTCAGCGGCGTCTGGCCGCCAAACTGTACGATGACGCCATGCAGCGTGCCGTTTTGCTGTTCGGCGCGCATGATCTCGATGACATCTTCGGCGGTGAGCGGCTCGAAATACAGCCGGTCGGACGTATCGTAGTCTGTCGAAACTGTTTCCGGATTGCAGTTGACCATGATCGCTTCGTAGCCTGCATCCTTCAGCGCGAAGGCCGCGTGGCAGCAGCAATAGTCGAACTCGATACCCTGGCCGATCCGGTTCGGCCCGCCACCGAGGATGACGACCTTCTTGCGATCGGAAACCTGAGCTTCCGAGCGCGCAGTGCCGACGAAGGGCGTTTCATAGGTTGAGTACATGTATGCGGTCGGCGAGGCGAACTCGGCCGCGCAGGTGTCGATGCGCTTGTAGACCGGGCGGACGTTGAGCGAGTTGCGCAGTTCCGCCACTTCCTTCGGGCGCTTGCCGGTGAGCGTCGCAAGGCGCGCGTCCGAGAAGCCCATGGCTTTCAGCATACGCAGGTTTTCTGCGTCCTGCGGCAGGCCATGCTCGCGAATGCGGGCCTCCATGTCGACGATCGCCTGGAACTGGGCGATAAACCACGGATCGATCTTGCAGGCCTCGTGCACCTCCGCCTCGCTCATGCCAAGACGGAGCGCCTGGGCGACCATACGCAGGCGGTCCGGCGTCGGCGTGCCGATCGCCGCACGGATGGCATTGCGGCCGTCGCCATTCTCGTCGAAATCCGGGATGTCGATCTCGTCGAGGCCGGTCAATCCCGTTTCGAGACCACGAAGTGCCTTCTGCAGCGATTCAGCGAAGGTACGACCGATCGCCATGACCTCGCCGACCGACTTCATCGCAGTGGTCAGCGTCGGTTCGGCGCCGGGGAACTTTTCGAAGGCGAAACGCGGGATCTTCGTAACCACATAGTCGATCGACGGCTCGAACGATGCCGGCGTCGCGCCACCGGTGATATCGTTCTCCAGCTCGTCGAGCGTGTAGCCGACGGCGAGCTTGGCGGCGATCTTGGCAATCGGGAAGCCGGTTGCCTTGGACGCCAGCGCAGAGGAGCGCGACACGCGCGGGTTCATCTCGATGACGACGAGGCGGCCGTTCGCCGGATTGACCGCGAACTGCACGTTCGATCCGCCGGTTTCGACGCCGATTTCGCGCAGCACCGCGATCGAGGCGTTGCGCATGATCTGGTATTCCTTGTCGGTCAGGGTCAGCGCCGGCGCGACCGTGATCGAGTCACCCGTGTGGACGCCCATCGGGTCGATGTTCTCGATCGAGCAGATGATGATGCAGTTATCCGCCTTGTCGCGGACGACCTCCATCTCATATTCCTTCCAGCCGAGGACCGACTCCTCGATCAGGACTTCCGTCGTCGGCGACGCATCGAGACCGCTGCCGACGATCTCGAAGAATTCCGAACGGTTGTAGGCGATGCCGCCGCCGGTGCCGCCGAGCGTGAAGGACGGGCGGATGATCGCGGGCAGGCCGACGTCGTCGAGCGCCTGCGCGGCAATCGCCATGGCGTGGTTGAGATAGCGCTGCTTGCGATCGCCTTCACCGAGGTTCCATTGATTTTCCAGCTCGTCGAGAGCCTTGTCGAGTTCGGGGCCGGTGAGCCTGGCTTTCAGCTCCGCCCGTTCCGCCTCGTGCGCCTTGCGATCCAGATCCTTGATGTCGGTGGCGTTCGCAAGCCGCGATCTGGGCGTTTCAAGACCGATCTTCGCCATGGCCTCGCGGAAGAGGGCACGATCCTCGGCCTTGTCGATCGCCTCCGGCTTGGCGCCGATCATCTCGACATTGTAGCGGTCGAGCACGCCCATGCGGCGCAGCGAGAGCGCCGTGTTGAGCGCCGTCTGCCCACCCATGGTCGGCAGCAGCGCGTCGGGACGCTCCTTGGCGATGATCTTGGCGACGACTTCCGGTGTAATCGGTTCGACGTAGGTCGCATCGGCCAGTCCCGGGTCGGTCATGATCGTTGCCGGGTTGGAATTGACCAGGATGACCCGGTAGCCTTCTTCCTTCAGCGCCTTGCAGGCCTGCGTGCCGGAATAGTCGAATTCACATGCCTGACCGATGACGATCGGCCCCGCGCCGATGATGAGGATCGATTTGATATCTTGGCGCTTCGGCATGGCTCTTATCCGTTTCTAGCTGCGCGAAAAACCGGCCAGGGTGGGAGGTCACCGGCCGGGGCGCGCATTTATGGTCTTTTCAGGCTAGAAGCGGCTTATAGGCAAATGTTTCTGCAAGCGAAACCCCGAAAATTTCGGAATCGACAATAAAGCGAAGATATTTGGGGTGCCACTCCCGCACCCGCCGAACGACCACAGGACCATGGGGAAGCCCGGAATTTTGCGACGGGGTCGAACTCGACTCCATGCCTCCGCGATCGGCTTGCCAAATCAAAAAAGATCGGCCCGACGAAACAGGATGGTGGCGATAGCGTTTTACAAGGATCGTCGCTCGGGCATATAAATCATTCAATGCATTAAGCCGATGCGACGCCTGGAGGACTGATCATGGAATGGAAGGGTCGCCGCCAATCCGGAAACATTGAAGATCAGCGCGGGGCGAGCCCCGGAGGCGGGCCCGGAGGCAGCCCGTTCGGCCGTGGCGGTGGGTTCCGCTTGCCGGGCGGGGGAGGCGGCATGCGCCGCGCCGGCGGCGGAATGAGCTTCGGCACGATCATCTTTCTCGTGATTCTCTATTTCGTGCTGCGGGCCATGGGCATCGACATGCTCCAGGTCCTCCAGGGCGGCGGCCCGATGAGCATGCCTGGCTTCGAGCAGAGCGACGGCTCACAGGTGCCACAAGGTTCGGCCGAAGAGGAAGAGATGAAAGCCTTCATGGCGACGGTACTTGCTGAAACGGAAGACACGTGGAACGGCATCTTCCAGGCGAGCGGCGAACAGTATCAGGAACCGAAGCTCGTGCTGTTCAGTGACTCCGTCCGATCGGCCTGCGGCTTTGCCTCCGCCGCGTCGGGGCCGTTCTATTGCCCGGGCGACCGCAAGGTCTATCTCGACATGAGCTTCTTCGACGAACTCGCTCATAAATTCGATGCCGCCGGTGACTTCGCCCAGGCCTATGTCCTTGCCCATGAGGTCGGCCATCACGTGCAGAACCTGATCGGTGTCTTGCCGAAATTCAACCAGATGCGGCAACGCATGAGCGAGGTCGAGGCGAACCAGATGTCGATCCGCGTCGAACTGCAGGCTGATTGTTTCGCCGGAATCTGGGGCAAGTATACGGAGCAGAAGGGTTTGCTGGAACGCGGCGATCTGGAGGAGGCGTTGAATGCCGCCACGCAGATCGGCGACGATACGCTGCAAAAGCGCATGCAAGGCTATGTCGTCCCGGAGAGCTTCAACCACGGCACATCGGAGCAACGGATGAGATGGTTCCAGCGCGGCTTTGACAGCGGCCAGATGTCGGCCTGCGACACCTTCTCCGGATCCGTCTGATCGGATCGTCCGGACCGGGCCGCCGAGCCCGATCCGGACAACGGCCGTTCAGCCGTGCCGTTCGCTGTCCATATGCGCGAGTTGTGCTTCCGGATAACGAGCACCGGCGGCAGCGTCCTTCGGCACGGCACGCTCGATTGCCGCCAGATCGTCCGCATCGAGGCGAACAGCCAGCGAAGCAAGCGCTTCGGCTAGTCGGTCGCGGCGGCGTGCGCCCACAAGCGGCACGATATCGGCGCCTTGCGCAGCGACCCAGGCGATCGCGATCTGCGCGACGGTAACGCCCTTTGCGTCTGCGACGCGCCGCAGCGCCTCGACGAGAGCCAGGTTCTGCTCGACATTGCCTTCCTGGAAGCGCGGGCTAATGGCGCGGAAATCGCCACCCTTGATTGCACCTTTCTGCCAGTGTCCGCTGATCAGGCCGCGCGAAAGGACGCCGTAGGCCGTGATGCCGATACCGAATTCGCGGCATGTCGGCAGGATCTCCTCCTCGATCCCCCGCGAGATCAGTGAGTACTCGATCTGAAGATCGACGATCTGATGAACGGCGGCCGCGCGCCGGATCGTATCGGCACCGACCTCGGAAAGGCCGATGTGGCGAACATAGCCAGCCTTCACCATATCGGCGATCGCACCAACGGTGTCCTCGATCGGGACATCGGGATCGAGGCGGGCCGGTCTGTAGATGTCGATGTAGTCGACGCCAAGGCGCTGCAACGTATAGGCAAGGAAGTTGCGCACTGCCTTCGGGCGGCCGTCGTAACCGACCCACGCGCCGGCAGCATCGCGCAGTGCACCGAACTTGACGCTCAACTGCGCCTGATCGCGATCGCGTCCCTTGAGTGCTTCTCCGATCAACATCTCGTTGTGACCCATGCCGTAGAAATCACCGGTGTCGAGCAAGGTGATACCCGCATCGAGCGCGGCATGAATGGTGGCGATGCTTTCTGCGCGGTCTGATGGACCGTACATGCCCGACATACCCATGCAGCCAAGCCCGATCACGGAAACCTCCGGGCCTAACTTTCCAAGTGAAACCTTTTGCATCTCACTTCTCCTTCGATGCGGCCGTTGTCCGGCCATTTCGTTCGCCGCCGTATTTACTTCAGCGCGCAGTGTGCGATAATCCGCCACAAGCCAAACAGCTTGTCCGTAATTCCGCACAATGAACGACCTCCCGCTCGCAGAACTTGATGCCTTTGCCGCCGTTGCCCGCGAGCGCAGTTTCCGGACTGCCGCGCGCAAACGCGGCGTTTCAGCCTCTGCGCTCAGCGAGGCACTGCGCCGACTGGAGACAAGGTTGGGCGTGAGACTGCTCAATCGGACGACCCGCAGCGTCACGCCGACCGAGGCGGGCATGCGGTTGCTTGAGCGCTTGTCGCCGGCGCTTGGAGAGATCGCCGGAGCGCTCGATCAGGTGGGCAGCCTCCGCGACAGCCCTGCGGGCACGCTCAGGCTGAATGTGCCGACAATCGTCGCCCGTGAAATCCTGCCGCCACTTGTCGGTCGGTTCATGAAAGCCAATCCGGCAATTACGCTGGAGGTCACAGCAGAGGATGGCTTCATCGATGTTCTCGCCGCCGGATTCGACGCCGGCGTGCGCTACGAGGAACGACTTGAGCGAGACATGATCGCCATCCCGATCGGCCCGCGCGTACAGCGTTACATCACCGCCGCTGCCCCGGATTATCTTGCGCGACATGGCGTACCGCAACATCCGCGCGATCTTCTCGAACACGCCACCATCCGCCACCGTTTCCCAAGCGGCGTTGCGTTGACCTGGGAGTTTGGAGAAGGCGACGCCGCCCTGACCATCGCACCGCCCGCAGTCATCCTTGCCAATGTGATCGATCTCGAAGTCGGCGCAGCGATCGACGGTCTCGGAGTGATTCGAACATTCGAGGAATTTCTGGCACCGGAGATCAAAGCAGGGCGGCTTGTGCCAATTCTCGAATCGTGGGTGACGAGTTTCCCGGGGCCGTTCCTGTACTATGCCAGCCGTCGTCATATGCCGGCCCCGCTCAGGGCCTTCGTCGACTTCCTGAAGGTGGAACAACGACGCTCGGAACCGTAAGGCTACGAGCAGCAAGCATCAGCGGACGCGATCGTTTCGATCATAAACTTTGAAATGTTCACGCATTGTTTCGATTTTAACAATGCGATACACGTTATTTGGTGACGTCGTTCACGTTCTGTCTCCACACTGACGATACACAGCGGGGAGGGGCTTCATGCTCGACAAGAAATTCGTGCGGCGTGGACTATTTCTCGTCTTTCTCATCCTCTTTCTCGACATCATGGGCATCGCCATCATCGTGCCGGTGCTGCCGACCTTTCTTAAGGAGTTGACCGGCGCAAGCGTTGGCGAAGCAGCCATCGACGGCGGATGGCTGCTGCTCGTCTATTCAGCGATGCAGTTTCTCTTTGCGCCGCTGATAGGCAACCTGAGCGATCGCTTCGGGCGGCGGCCGATCCTGCTTGCTTCCGTTCTCACCTTCGCGATCGACAACCTGATCTGTGCGCTTGCAACGAGCTACTGGATGCTTTTCATCGGGCGTATCCTTGCCGGCATCAGCGGCGCGAGCTTCGGAACGGCGTCCGCCTACATCGCCGACATCAGCGACGACAGCAGTCGGGCGAAGAATTTCGGCTTGATCGGCATCGCTTTCGGCACCGGCTTCGCGCTCGGCCCGGTCATTGGCGGCTTTCTCGGAGAGCTGGGTCCGAGAGTGCCGTTTTACGGCGCCGCAGCGCTCTCCTTCATCAACTTCATGGTCGGTGTGTTCTTCCTGCCCGAGACCCTGGATCGCGCCAACAAGCGGCGGTTCGAGTGGTGGCGCGCCAATCCCCTCGGCGCGCTCAAACAGATGCGAAACTATCCGGGTATTGGCTGGATTGGTCTTGTCTTCTTCCTCTATTGGCTTGCCCATGCGGTCTACCCGGCTGTCTGGTCGTTCGTCTCATCCTATCGTTACGGCTGGAGCGAGGGGCAGATCGGATTGTCGCTCGGGATCTTCGGTATCGGCGGAGCGTTTGTCATGGCCGTTGTCCTGCCGCGCGTCGTGACGAGGTTCGGAGAACGGCGAACCGCTGCGCTTGGTCTCATCTTTACAGCGCTCGGAATGGCCGGCTATGCCGCCGCCTGGCAGGGGTGGATGGTGTATGCCGTGATCGTTGCGACGGCACTTGAAAGCCTGGCCGATCCTCCGTTGCGCAGCATCGCCTCTGCCCACGTCCCGCCGTCGGCCCAAGGCGAACTGCAGGGAGCGCTCACCAGCATTTCGAGCATCACGACGATCGTCGGGCCGCTTATCTTCACGCAGATCTTCGGATATTTCACCAGCCCTGCGGCCACCTTCTCGTTTTCCGGTGCACCCTACGTCCTGGCGAGTTGCCTCATTGTCGCGGGGCTTGCGGTTTTCCTGCTTCGGGTGCGATCTCTACCGGACAAAGCATTTCAAGATAGCGTGCCGAAACCAACGGCAGGCCTGGCTCCGGGCGAGGCAACGCCTTCAAATTGATCAATTTTTTTGATCCTTCGATGAAAAATTGAGCAGTTAGGCCTTTCTCGCTGGCACTTTCATCGGCGCTGCTCTATCTCGGATGTTCTTCCACCGAGTTGATTTGCAGCCGATCTGCCGCAACAGAACGGAACGACGAGAAGCGCGAGCGGCTTTCCGCCTGCACCTTGTTCTAACTTTTTGAAATTGAAGTCATTTATGATTTTGGATGCGTCCAAGGTCATGAACGTGATCTGGAGCCAGGTTTCCCATGCTGACCACGAACACGAGCCAAATGCAGCTGCAGAACGACAATTCGTGGAGCAACCACTATCGTGCAAGCTTCTATCTCGGCGTGCCCTTCATCGGTGCGCAGCTTGCACAGCTGGCGATCAATACCACAGACGTGCTGATGGTCGGCAAGCTGGGTGCTACCGAGCTCGCGGCGATCATCCTTGCGACGCAGACGTTCTTCACCGTCTTCATTTTCGGCAGCGGCTTTGCCAATGCCGTGGTACCCATGGCCGCACAGGCGCAGGGCAGGGGCGACAAGGTTTCCGTCCGCCGCTCGGTAAGGATGGGCATGTGGGTGGTGCTGCTCTACGGCGTCCTTACGGCGCCGCTCCTTTGGATGGCAGAACCCATTCTTCTTTTTGCTGGCCAAAGACCCGAGGTCGCGAAGCTCGCCGGAGAATACCTGCATATCGCGCAATGGGCGATTTTTCCGAGCCTCATCTTCATGGTGCTGAGAGCTTTCCTGAGCGGGTTGGAGCGGGCCGGGATCATTCTCTACGTGACGCTTGCGACGCTCGTTCTCAACGCGCTGCTCTGCTACGTGCTGATCTACGGGCATTTCGGCTTTCCGGCGCTCGGCATATTCGGTGCAGCGCTGGCAGCCCTCGGCGTCGCCTTGCTCGGTGCGGCGCTCACGATCGCCTATATCCGCGGCAGGCCGGAACTCAACCGGTACGAACTCTTCGTGCGCTTCTGGCGGCCCGACTGGCCGGCGTTCCGCGAGGTGATCCATCTCGGCGTTCCGATCTCCATGACGATCCTTGCCGAAGTCAGCCTGTTTACGGCCGCTTCGCTGCTTATGGGCAATATCGGCACGATGGAGCTGGCTGCGCACGGGATCGCGCTTCAATTCGCCTCGATCGCCTTCATGATCCCCCTCGGTCTCGCGCAGGCTGGAACAGTGCGTGTCGGACTTGCCTACGGAAGCGGCGACTTGTTGGGCGTCAGACGGGCCGCCATCGCCGTCCTCGTCCTCGGCTGTCTATTTGCCGCCGTCGGCAGCACGATTTTTGCGCTCTTCCCGCGCCAGCTTGCGGCGCTCTATCTCGATACGAGTCGTCCCGATGCGGCGGAAGTGCTCGCCTTTGCGGGTCCGTTGATCGTCATCGCCGGTGCTTTCCAGCTTGTCGACGGTCTCCAGGCCATCGCGGCCGGCATGCTGCGCGGCCTCAAGGACACGACGGTACCGATGATCCTGGCGATGATCTCCTATTGGCCGATCGGCTTTTTCTGCGCCTGGGCATTTGCCTTTCCGCTGAACTTCGGCGGCGTCGGCGTGTGGTTCGGCTTTGTGCTCGGGCTGGCCGCGGCGGCCGTTTCGCTCAATTGTCGTTTCTTCTGTCTGCTTCGCTCGATCCAGGCGAAGGCCTTTTGAACCAAGGCCTCGTGGCAAGCCTCAAACCAGCCGGCTCGGCTTACACCTACCTACGGGATGAAAAGAAAAAGCCGGACGGGCAGGGGAGACCGTCCGGCTTACAAGAGCGACCTCAGCAGGGGAAGATATGAGGCCGCTTATTTGAAACTTCCGGCAAGAAGTTCCTGGAGGCATTCACAGATTAAAGCCGCGGTCTTGCTCGTTGCGGACACTCACTTCGCTGCGAAGCGCATGGATTGCAGCAACGGACATCGCGAAAAACATCGTCATCGAAAACAGAGCAAGTCCCATGGCCGTAATCCTTTCAGTTTCCTAAAACGGCATGTCTCCAAAAAGGTTCCGTTCATTCGTGCCTCACAGTACAACTTCCGGTGTGAAACGATCTTGAACACTGCATTCATCTAGCATTCATTCTTTCCCGCGTGCTGTTTCCGAGGGAACACGCGAGACGCCGGTCGCGCTGCCCTTGCGGTCGGCCGCTGTCCATGACAAAAGGCTTCACCAAACGGAAACAGGTGCGATGACCACGGCTTTCTATCCCGGCTCCTTCGATCCGATGACGAACGGGCACCTCGACGTGCTTGTGCAAGCACTCAACGTCGCGGAGAAGGTCATCGTGGCGATCGGCATTCATCCGGGAAAGACGCCGCTCTTTTCCTTCGAAGAGCGCGCCGACCTCATCCGCCGCTCGCTGAGCGAGTTTCTGCCTGAAAGGGCAGGCGATATCGCCGTTGTTTCGTTCGATAACCTTGTGGTCGATGCGGCGCGCCATCATGGCGCGAACCTGCTCGTGCGGGGCCTTCGCGATGGCACGGACCTCGATTACGAGATGCAGATGGCGGGTATGAACCGGCAAATGGCTCCGGACATCCAGACACTGTTTTTACCGGCGGGTACCGCATCGCGGCCCATTACGGCCACATTGGTCCGCCAGATCGCGGCGATGGGCGGCGATGTAAGCGCCTTCGTGCCCCGTGCGGTCCATCAGGCGCTGCAGGCGAAACGCAAGGCCTGAACGCGCCGACAGCTCACACCACTCAGGGAGAAACCATGAAAATCCTCCAATTCGCTTTAGCAGGGGCACTGGCGCTCGCCACCCTGACAGGGACGGCTTTCGCGCAGTCGAGCGACAATGTGATCACGATTCAGCTGAAGGAAGGCCCGGTCGTTATCGAGCTGCGTCCGGACATCGCGCCGAAGCACGTTCAGCAGATCAAGGAGCTCGCGGCTGCAGGCGAATACGACAACGTTGCGTTTCATCGCGTGATCAAGGGCTTCATGGCCCAGACGGGCGACGTGCAATATGGAGACATGAAAGACGGCTATCAGGCCGAACTGGCTGGAACGGGCGGCTCCTCCAAACCCGACCTGCCGGCGGAATTCTCCGACGTGCCCTTCGAGCGTGGTACAGTGGGCATGGCGCGCTCGCAGGATCCGAACAGCGCCAACTCGCAGTTTTTTATCATGTTCGCGCCGGGTGA
Organism: Sinorhizobium chiapasense; assembly: GCF_036488675.1. Classification (NCBI taxonomy): domain Bacteria; kingdom Pseudomonadati; phylum Pseudomonadota; class Alphaproteobacteria; order Hyphomicrobiales; family Rhizobiaceae; genus Sinorhizobium; species Sinorhizobium chiapasense. Next base: position 1,589,401 of record NZ_CP133148.1, on the reverse strand, counting down.
CTTCCTCAACGGCCAGTATACGGTCGTCGGCAAGGTGGTCGAAGGCATGGAGAATGTCGACAAGATCAAGCTTGGTGATGACGCCAACAACGGCGCGGTCACCGATCCAGACCGTATGATCAGCGTCAAGGTCGGCAAGTAAAGTCAAACAGAAGGAGAAGAACCATGGCCGAGATCAAGGATCCGGAAAACACGATCATAATGGAGACCACGAAGGGCAAGGTCGTGATCGAGCTTCTGCCGGACGTCGCTCCGGGTCACGTCGCTCGCATCAAGGAGCTGACGCGCGAGGGTGCCTATGATGGAGTCGTGTTTCATCGCGTGATCGAGGACTTCATGGCACAGACGGGCGACGTGCAGTACGGAAAGACCGGCAGTGAACAATTCAATCCAGGCCGCGCAGGCATGGGCGGCTCCTCCAAGCCCGACCTGAAGGCCGAATTCTCCGACAAGAGCCACGTGCGTGGCACGTGCTCGATGGCCCGCAGCCAGATGCCGAACTCGGCAAACTCCCAGTTCTTCATCTGCTTCACCGACGCACCCTGGCTCAACAAGCAGTACTCGATCTGGGGCCAGGTGATCGAAGGCATGGAGAACGTCGACAAGATCAAGCGCGGCGAGCCGGTGCGTGATCCCGATACGATCGTGTCGATGCGGGTTGCCGCCGACGCCTGATTTGCGCTAATGCACAGACCCGCCTCTGTCGCGTCAAAGGACGCCGGGGCGGGTTTGCTTTTGTCTGACACCATCGATGCGCGTAGACCTGTTCGACTTCGACCTGCCGGAAACTTCCATTGCGCTGCGGCCCGCAAACCCGCGCGACAGCGCCCGCATGCTTGTCGTGCGGCCGGACGGCGAGCCGGTCCTCAGCGATCACGACGTTCTCGACCTGCCGTCCTTCCTGCGGCCCGGGGACGCGCTGGTTTTCAACGACACGAAGGTGATACCGGCGCAGCTCGAAGGCCTTCGCAGGCGTAGCGAAGAGGTCGTCACACAGGTCTCTCTGACGCTGCATATGCGCGTCGCCCCCGACCGCTGGAAGGCTTTCGCGCGACCGGCGCGCCGGCTGAAACCCGGTGACCGGATCTCGTTTGGCCACGGCGGAAACAGCTGCCTGCTCGGCACGCTCGACGCCACGGTCGAGGAAAAGGCCGACGCCGGCGAGGTTACGCTTCGCTTCGACCTTTCCGGACCGGCGCTCGACGAAGCGATCATGGCCGTGGGCCATACCTCGCTGCCCCCCTATATCGCATCCAAACGTCCGGACGACGCGCGGGACCGCACCGACTATCAGACCGTCTATGCGCGGGAAGAGGGGGCCGTCGCGGCACCGACCGCCGGACTGCATTTCACCGAACGCCTTTTCGCAAGGCTTGACGAGGTCGGCGTCGAGCGCCATTTCGTAACCCTGCACGTGGGTGCGGGGACCTTCCTGCCGGTCAAGACGGATGACACCGACGATCACGTGATGCACGAGGAAATCGGCCATGTGAGCGCGGCGACCGCGAACAGCCTGAATGCGGTGCGGGCGAGGGGCGGGCGCATCGTTTGCGTCGGCACGACGTCGCTCCGACTGATCGAAAGCGCGGCAACGAAAGAAGGCGAAATCCGGCCCTGGTCAGGCGCGACCGGCATCTTCATCACGCCGGGTTATCGCTTCCGCGCGGTCGATATGCTGATGACCAATTTCCATCTGCCGAAATCGACGCTTTTCATGCTTGTTTCGGCCTTCGCCGGGCTCGACACGATGCGTGCCGCCTATGCTCACGCAATCGCCGGCGGCTACCGCTTCTATTCCTATGGCGATTCAAGCCTGCTTTTCCGGAAAGACTAGATGACCGAGACGTTCCAATTCAAGCTGCTTGCAACCGACGGCAGGGCGCGCCGCGGCGAGGTTTCGATGCCCCGCGGCACGATTCGCACGCCTGCATTCATGCCTGTCGGAACCGTCGGCACGGTCAAGGCCATGTATCTCGACCAGGTGCGCGAACTCGGCGCCGACATCATCCTTGGCAACACCTATCATTTGATGCTGCGGCCCGGCGCCGAACGCGTTGCGCGGCTTGGCGGATTGCACAACTTCATCCGCTGGGAACGGCCGATCCTAACGGACAGCGGCGGCTTCCAGGTCATGTCGCTCTCCAGCCTGCGCAAGCTCAACGAGCAGGGCGTGACCTTCAAGAGCCATGTGGACGGCGCGCTCTATCACATGTCGCCGGAACGTTCGATCGAGATCCAGGGATTGCTCGACAGCGATATACAGATGCAGCTCGACGAGTGCGTGGCTCTGCCAGCCGAACCCGACGAAATCGAACGGGCGATGGAAATGTCGCTGCGCTGGGCGGAACGCTGCAAAGTGGCGTTCGGGGATCAGCCGGGCAAGGCCATGTTCGGTATCGTGCAGGGCGGCGACATTCCGAAACTGCGCGAGCGCTCGGCTCTTGTGCTAAGAGATCTTGACCTCAAAGGCTACGCGGTCGGTGGCCTGGCTGTCGGTGAACCACAGGAGGTCATGCTCGATATGCTCGACGTCACATGCCCGGCGCTGCCTACCGAAAAGCCGCGCTATCTGATGGGCGTTGGTACACCGGACGACATCCTGAAATCCGTCGCGCATGGCATCGACATGTTCGACTGCGTCATGCCGACCCGTTCCGGCCGCCATGGCCTGGCCTTCACCCGCTACGGCCGCATCAACCTTAGAAACGCACGCCACGCCGAAGATACGCGCCCACTCGACGAGCAATCGTCCTGCCCGGCAACGCGCGACTATTCCCGCGCCTACCTGCATCACTTGATCCGCTCGAATGAATCGCTCGGAGGCATGCTACTCAGCTGGAACAACCTGGCCTATTATCAGGAGCTGATGGCGGGCATCCGCAAGGCGATCGAGGAGGGGCGTTACGCCGATTTCATGGCGGAAACCCAGGAAAATTGGAAGCGCGGTGACTTGCCGCCCGTCTGACTTCTTTTCAACCTGTCAGAGCTGCGGACCGGACGCGGTCTGCAACATCATCACGCCATTGATCTTGTAGCTGCCATCCGGCTGGTGAACGAGATCGTAGACCGCCGTCCAGTCCTTGCCGTCCGATCCCGAAATAAGGACCTCCTGGAACACCTCTTCGCCGACCACCTTCGATCGACCGAAGGCGAAATTGCCCGGACGATAGAGGTGCTGATAGCTGCGCTTGACCATGTCGAAAAAGATGATCTTGTCCGGGAATTTAGTCCTGATAGCCGGCGAGGCGAAGGAATAGGCCGTATCCGCATCATCCTCCAGGAAAGCCTTGATCTGAGCGCGGATGACGGATTGCACCGTATCGACAGGTTCATCTGCGAGGGCGGGGCCCGCTCCAATCGAGAGCGTGAGACAAAGCGCAACAAGAACGATCCTGACCATTGCTGGCCTCCATCCACCTCTTGTCATCAAGGATAGGCCTCATGCTGACGCCGGTAAGTACCTTGTGACCTCAAAGTCGACGAATTATTCTTTCCTAATATACACATATGTGTGCAATTTCAATATTATAGGCAATAATCCTAAACTAGACCTGCAGACATCATAACTTCGTGATGCCGCGACTGCGAAAAGGGTTGTGCAACGCAGATCCCCAGCACACGCGACCATCTTCGCCAGCCAACGTGGCGGCTCTCAAGGGATGCGTCGCGCTGCTGATTGAGACGAGACCGGCAGCCCACAAGGCGAACCCGCATTGTTTCTGGCGGACGAAAACACGAACCATCGGCTCAACGGAGGTCTGTGGCACACAATAATGCCGTTGATCGTCGTCGACAGCGTACGGCAGCAGAGCCTGATCAGGTTTGAGCGGATCGCTAGACGACGCCGATCGCGATAGATCGTCGGTCGATGGTGGCCGAATTTCCCGGCGATGACGGTGGCGCCCAGGCCGGCCGCTCGCCAACGAGCGATCCTACGACGTTCATCCATGTCGATCTGGGGAGTAGGTGCGCCTCATGAGACATTCCTTGCAAGTGACAAACCATTGGCATCTCTCGCAAGTCGCACTTCATCCCCGAACCCACCCGGCTACATACAATGTCACAGCTATTTAAAGATGAGACAAAGTAGTCAACTTAGAAACGCGACATCATCCTATCGTTTATTACTGCGATTTCAAGCGGGCATATTTGATTAATACACAGACGCAAGCCGCCGTCCGGGTGGAGCTGGTCAGGGTTGCGCAACCCGGTCGGCGGCGGATGGCTCCAGCTGCAAGATAAACTTTAGCTTTGACAGCCCGATCACTCCGCCGCTTTCAGCTGCGCAAGGGCTTGCTGGCGCTTGGCGATGACCACCGGATCCTTGGTAAAGTCCGTCTTCCGGCCAGGCTTCGTGCCGCGCTTCTGGTAGCCATTGCTCTGGCTGCCGTCGCGAATCCCGAACATATGGTCCGTCTGGCCGGTGCGACGCGGCCCGCTCTTGCTGCGCTGTTGTTCTCGCCCGGCCTGCATCTCGGCCACCACCGCCAGCATGTCATCAAGGCGCTTGTTCTCGACCACCTCCGAGCGATGGACCGACCGTAAGGTGTCGAAGGTTCTGTAGGGCAGGGACGTCCCCTGATGGGTGATCTCGAGGCGACCATCGGGATAATCGCAGACAATAAGCTTCTTGCCGGCGAGCGCCGTGGCGAGGTCGGTCGGATCGAGGAGGAACATCACCTTGTCATAGCGCAGCGTCAGGGACTGCGACAGCTTGCGGACCTCCTTGCGGCACATGGCGCCATCGAGGTTCTCATGCGCGGCAAACGGCCGATGCATGTCCTTCGGATTGCGCGGCGCCTTGCCAAAGCGACGATTGAAGTCGGCCATGAACTCCGGCGCATAAGCATTGGCCGCCGCGATCGTGTCGATGCCGCGCAGCCGCAGTTCCTTGACCAGGCGATCCTGCAGCGTCTGGTTGGCGCGCTCGACGCGGCCCTTGGCCTGCGGAGTATTGGCGCAGATGATGTCGATGTTGAGCTCATAAAGGGCCCGGCCGAACTGCGTCAGGCCGCTGGTTCTGTCCTGCTTGGAAGCATGGGTGGTGCGGAAGATGCCATGCTTGTCGCTGTAAAACGCGATCGGCTTGCCCCATTGCTGCAAGTAGGCCTTCGTCGCGTGCAGATAGTCGAAGGTGTTCTCCGAGGCCGCAAAGCGCAGATGCAACAGCTTGCCGGTGGCGTCGTCGATGTAGACCAGCAGGGCGCATTTGGGACCGCGGTTCTCGAACCACCAATGAAGCGAGCCGTCGATCTGAACGAGTTCGCCGAAACAATCGCGCCGGCCGCGCGGCTGGAAGACCCGCTTCTTGCGCTCGCGTCGCGACACCCAGATGCCGGCTTCGATCATCCATTGACGCAGCGTCTCCTTGCTAACGGCAATCCGGTGGCGTTCGAGCAGCTTCTCAGCCGCCAACGTTGGTCCGAAATCCCCATAATGCTCACGCACCAGGTCGAGCACCAGGTTGCGGAAATCCTCGCTGTGACGTCGATTGCTCGGACGGCCGCGCTTCTTCGAGACGAGACCGTCGGCGCCGGCCAGGTCATAGGCCTGCAACAGCCGGTGAACCTGACTGCGGCTGAGACGAAGCAACGCGGCCGCCTCGACGACGGTCAGGCCGCCACCGCGAATCCGCTGGATCAGTTCAAGACGATGCAATTCCTTCTGCGACATGGTGATCAAACAAGACATGACGACTCCGAACGCTCATGGTCTCAACCACGCTTCACGTCGCCAGTCTTCCTTCCAAACGTTGACGTTTGACCAGCATCCCAAGAGGCGACGACTGTCGCATCTCTAACTGGCTCATATGTCGCATCTCTAAACTGCCGCTACATACAATTATCGCATAAGATAGATTATGGAACTTGTCCGCATAGCGCCGAACTCGCTGACTAGCGCGAAATCAACGCCTTGAAGCCGCGTCCTAACGTCGGATGTTACGCTTCTTCGGTGGACGGCATGGCGATCTCGAACTCGAGACGCATCATGTCGTAAGCCGGCTCGACGTGATCCGGCGTTTCGTTCTGCACCGTTTCATAGTCCAACGGCACGTGCATATGCGTCAGCACAGCGCGCTTCGGCTGAAGCCTCGCGATCCAGCCGAGCGACTGCACCAGCGACAAATGGCTCGGATGCAACTTGTACTGCAGCGTGTCGAGGACAAGGAGATCGAGATCCAGCAGCTTTCCGACGGTCTCCGGCGGAAAATCGCTCACGTCGCTGCAATAGGCAAAATCACCAACTCGAAAACCGAGAGAATGGGTATTGCCGTGAAATTGCATCAACGGTGTAAACGAAATCGGCCCACCAGCGCCGTGAACGGTGACCGGCGACAGATCTTCGGTGAAGAGACGCGGCTCGACGATCGGCGGATAGCCGCTTCCTGTTAGTGATTCCACGCAATAGCGAAACCTCTCGCGGATTGCACTCATCGTGGATGCATCCGCCCAGATCGGCACGCACTTGCGATTTTCGATCACGAAGCCGCGTAGATCGTCGATCCCATGCAGATGATCGGCATGAGCGTGCGTGTAAAGCACGGCGTCGATGTGGCGAACATCGGCGGCAACCATCTGGGCGCGGAAATCCGGGCCGGTATCTATAACGACGGTCGTCTTGCCGCCGTCTGGCGCGAACTGCTCGACGAGCAGCGCCGCTCGCATACGGCGGTTGCGCGGATTTGACGGATCGCAGGCCCCCCAATCGCCGGTAATACGCGGTACCCCTGGCGAGGAACCGCATCCGAGAATGGTGAAGACCCGCCGAAATGCCACGTCAGAGCCTCGGCATTTTCGAAAAGATGCGCAAGGCGTTCTCCGTCGTAATCTCGGCAATTTCCTCGGGTGAAACGCCGATGGTTTCCGCCAGCACCTCAGCGGTATGCGCGACAAAGGCCGGCTCGTTGCGCTTGCCGCGGAACGGTTTTGGCGCGAGATATGGTGCGTCCGTCTCGACGATCATCCGGTCGCGCGGGATCGTCTTCGCGATATCCCTGATCTCCTGCGACTTCGGGAACGTCAGAATGCCGGAAAAGGACACGTAGCCGCCGAGCTCGACGCCGATGCGCGCGAGGTCCGGGCCCGAGGAGAAGCAATGGAGGAGGAAAGGGAAGGCCCCCTTCCCGCTTTCCTCGGTCAGGATCGCCGCCATGTCGTCGTCCGCCGAGCGGCTATGGATGACGAGCGGCAGCCCTGTCTCCCGCGCGGCCGCGATGTGGCGGCGCAGCCCTTCAGCCTGCGCGTCGCGCGGTGCATTGTCGTAGAAATAATCGAGCCCCGCCTCACCGATCGCAACCACTTTGGGATGCGCCGAGAGCCTAACGAGATCTTCCGTGGTGATGTCGAGTTCCTCGTCCGCGTTGTGCGGATGGGTACCGACGGAACAAAACACATTCGGATAGGCCTCGGCGATCGCAAGGATCGTGTCGAACCGCTTCACACGCGTCGAAATCGTCACCATCTGCGCCACGCCGGCCGCGGCAGCGCGTTCGATGATCGCGTCGCGCTCCGCCTCGAAGTCCGGGAAGTCCAGATGGCAATGGGTGTCGATCAGCATGCGTTGCACTCGCTTATACTTCGGGCGCCACGTAGCGCGGGAAGACCGGCTTCGGTGCCTCAAGCGGCGTTCCGGAGACGAGACGTCCGGCTTCACCAAGATGAGCAAAATCACGCTTGTCGGCCGGTATGGCGACGAGGTCGAGAAGCTTGCCCGCCGAATCCGGCATGAACGGCTGCAGCAGGATCGCGACCTGACGGACCACTTCGGCGGTGACGTAAAGCACCGTCGCCATCCGCTCCGGATCCGTCTTCTTCAAAGCCCAGGGCTCCTGACCGGCGAAATAGCGGTCGGTTTCGGAAACGACAGCAATGATCGCGCCGAGCGCCCGGTGGATGAGCTGTTTGCCCATATCCTCGCGCGTCGCCTCGAGCAAGGCATCGGCAGAGGCCAGCATTGCCTTGTCCTCGTCGGTGAGCGGCCCGCAGACTGGGATCTGGCCGTCGCAGTTCTTCACGATCATCGACAGCGAACGGCTGGCGAGGTTGCCGATGCCGTTGGCAAGATCCGAGTTGATGCGTGTCGCGATCCCCTCCTCGCTGTAGCTGCCGTCCTGGCCGAAAGAAACTTCGCGCAGGAAGAAGTAGCGAATCTGGTCAAGCCCGAAGTGTTCGACCAGATTGAACGGATCCACGACGTTGCCGAGCGATTTCGACATCTTCTCGCCCTTGTTGAGCAGGAAGCCATGGGCGAAGACGCGCTTCGGGAGCGGCAGACCGGCGGACATCAGGAAGGCCGGCCAGTAGACAGCATGGAAGCGGATGATGTCCTTGCCGATGATATGAATATTCGCCGGCCAGAATTTTGCGCGCGGACCGGTCGGATCGGTGAGATAGCCCGTTGCAGTGATGTAGTTCGTCAGCGCGTCCACCCAGACATACATGACGTGGGCCGGATCGTTCGGCACCTTGATGCCCCAATCGAAGGTCGTGCGCGAAACCGAGAGATCCTTCAGCCCCGACTTGACGAAGGAAATGACCTCGTTCCGCCGCTCGGCCGGCCCGATGAAATCCGGATTCTCTTCGTAGTGCTTGAGGAGCTTTTCCTGATAGGCGGAGAGGCGGAAGAAATAGCTCTCCTCTTCCACCCACTCGACCGGAGTGCCCTGCGGCCCGTAGCGCACGCCGTCGTCGCGCAGCTCCGTCTCGTTTTCCTGATAATAGGCCTCGTCGCGGACGGAGTACCACCCCGCATAGGAATCCTTATAAAGATCGCCCGCCTCGCCCATGCGGATCCAGATTTCCTGCGAGGCCTGGTGGTGACGTTTCTCCGTCGTGCGGATGAAATCGTCGTTGGAAGCGTTGAGAAGCACCGCCATCTTCTGGAATTCGGCCGAGTTGCGATCGGCGAGCTCTTGCGCGGAAATGCCTTCCTTCTTTGCCGTCTGCTGCATCTTCTGGCCGTGCTCGTCAGTTCCCGTCAGGAAGAAGACGTCGCGCCCGTCCAGTCGCTGATAGCGCGCCATCGCATCCGTCGCGATCAATTCATAGGCATGGCCGATATGCGGCCGGCCGTTCGGATAGGAAATCGCGGTGGTGATGTAGAAGGGGGAAGTGTCTCTCATGGTGGGCTTCGACATATCTCGGATCGGGAAACTACGGCTGCTATTAGCGCATCGCCTTCAGGTAGGAAACCGCCGGGGAAAGAAAAAGCCCGCCCTCGGGCAGTGGCAGCGACGATCGAACGACAAATCGGATTGACACAGACGACGATCAGGAACAAAACGGAAACAAACGGAGGGAAGTGACGTGCTCGGCCAGCTCAAGCGAAAATTCGAGGCGGCCTCGGTCGCCTATGCAACAGAACATGGCATCGTGCGCGACCCGGATTGGTACATCTTGAAACTGCAGGAAGAAGTGGGTGAACTGACGCAAGCCTGGAATAAGGTAAGCGGCAGGGGCCGCGCTCGTACCATGTCGCCGCAGGAACTGCGCCAGTCGCTCGCTGACGAAACCGCGGACCTCCTCGGCCATGTGCTCCTCTTCGCCCACCACAACGATTTAGACCTGGCTGCGGCGATCGAGCGAAAATGGAGGTTCGCTCCCGACCTATAGCGCGTCCTTCAGATCTTCGAGCAGCGACAGGATCGTCTGTTTTCGATCGAGATTATAGGCGTCGCTCACTGTCAGACGCTCCGCGAAAGTACTGGAGAGGCTCGCAAGGCGCTCGGCCCTGCCGATATCGCCGGCGAGCGCCGCGTCCCGCGCCTGCTGCATGACGCGCCCGGTCAACAGGGACGAAAAGAAATCGAAGATCGTTTCGCTGTCCCTTGCTGCGAGAATATCCGCAAGCTTGTGCATCTGCCTGCGCACCGCAGGTCCCTCACCCGCCAGGATGTCCTCGAAGGCGGCGGCGATATCGAGGCCGCCGTAATTTATGAGCTTTAGTGCCTCGGAAACACTGCCGTTTGCCGCAGCGAGAATCCGCTCGACATTCGGCCCCGTCATATCGAAGCCGAGATGGCCAAGCGCGTGGCGCATCGGCTCGCGGTCCAGCGGCTTCAGCCGCAATGGAAGGCAGCGCGAGCGGATGGTGGGCAGCAGTTTCCCAGGCGCGTGCGTGAGCACCAGGAAGAGCGAGCGGCGCGGCGGTTCCTCAAGTATCTTGAGGATGGCGTTGGCGGCGTTGCGGTTGAGATCGTCCGCCGGGTCGATGATGACGATGCGCCAGTTCCCCGTGCCGGATGTTTGGCCAAAGAACTTTCCGACGCGGCGCACTTCGTCCACGGTGATTGCCCCTTTTGCCCTACCCGTTTTCTCGTCCACGGGGCGGGTGAGATGAAGCAGGTTGTGCGATGCGCCGGAGGCAAGCTGCCGAGTGACGATGGAAGCGGGATCCGGATCGGCAAGCTGATCGGGCGCCGTCGCCGGTTCGGGATGATTCAGAATGTGGTTCGCGAAGCGAAAGGCAAGCGTCGCCTTGCCGATGCCCTCCGGTCCCTCGATAAGGACCGCATGGTGCCCTTTGCCAGACTTGTAGCTCTGGGCCAGAAACTCCTCTGCCTGAAGATGGCCGAACAGCTTGCTGTTTTCGGCAGGGGCCACGGCTCCTTCGAGCAGACCGGGACGTTCCATCGTCATGACGCAGCTTCCGCGTTTGACGACCGTGGTTCGTCACCGTCCGCCAGCAACGCCTCCATAATCTCGCGAACCTCGGCCGCTATGACGTCCGGCGACCGTGCCGCATCGACGACACGACACCGCCGAGGATCGGCTTCGGCGATGTCAAGGAAGGCCTCGCGCCGTTTCTCATGCGTTTCGAGCTGTTCCTTCTCGAAACGATCGGGACTGCCGCTGGCAGCGCGGCGACGCGCGCGCTCGAGCCCAACGGTGGCAGGCAGGTCGAAAATAATAGTGCGGTCCGGAATCACACCGTTGACGGCCACGCGTTCGAGCGTTTCCACGAAGGCCGGTTCGAGGTTGCCGGTGATGCCCTGGTAAACACGCGAGGAATCCATGAAGCGGTCACACAGGACGATGGTACCCTTCTGAAGCGCCGGCCGGATCACCTCTTCGACGTGATCGCTGCGCGCGGCCGCGAAAAGAATCGCCTCCATGCGAATACCGAAAGACTCTGCCGCCCCCGACAGCAGCACGTGGCGGACAGCCTCCGCGCCGACGGAGCCGCCAGGCTCTCGCGTGGTCAGCACATCGTAACCACGCGCGCGCAGCGAATCGGCCAGCAGGCGCATCTGGGTCGACTTGCCGGCCCCTTCCCCGCCCTCAAACGTTACAAACAGACCCTTCGTCAGCGACATGCGTTCCCAAATCGGCCAACTGCATGCTTCCCTAAATCGTACCGACTAGCGGTCAAAAACATGCAGCAATTCAAAGTACTACAGCATTCCTTGCGCGTCTGATCCGACGCGCGGCGCTGTAGCTATCGGCCCTGTTTAGCCGATTGGTTCGCCGGAAGGAACGGGCGCGCGCGCATTTGTTACAGCCAGAAGAAGAGAAGCTCCTGAAGCGCGTCGATCGCGCGGCTGGTGAGCGTACCGACCTCGACAGCGCTGCCGGTCCTCACCGGGACCTCCAGCAACAACCGCTCGCCATTCCAGAGTTTGATGACGCCGACGTCCTGACCGGCGGCGACCGGCGCAGTCAGCGGCCATTTGTAAACGATGCGCGCGGTCAGCCGTTCAGCATTGTTGACCGGGAGAAGCACATCGATCGGCCCGCTCGCGACAAGCGCGACATGCGATGCCGCGCCACCATAGACGCTTGCTTCGCCGATGGTCTCCCCGTCGCCGAAAATGCGCCGTTTCTCGAAGGCGGACATCGCCCAATCGAGTACCCTGCGGCTTTCTTCCGTGCGTTCCTTGTCGCTTTCGAGCCCGCCCATGGCAAGATAGACGCGACGGTCGCCGCGCTGCATCGAGGCCGCCATCGAAAAGCCGAAACCTTCCGCAAATCCCGTAGCCAGCCCATCGACGCCGACATTGGCGGCGATCAGCGGGTTGCGATTGCGTTGAAGGATCTTGTTCCATTCAAATTCGGCTTGGGAATAGAGCCGGTAGAAATTCGGATGAGCCTCGCGCAGATGCCGCGCCAACGTCACCAGTTCCCGCATCGTCACCTTGTTGGCAGGATCCGGGAGACCGGTGGCGTTGTTGAAGGAAGCAACGGGCATGCCGAGTTCCCGCGCCCGCGCCGTCATGCGCTTGGCAAAGGCAGCTTCGCTGCCGGTCATGCCCTCCGCGAGGATGATGCAGGCATCGTTTGCCAGTTGTACGGTTGCGCCTTGAATGAGATCCGCGACGCGGATCCTCGACTTGATGGCGGCAAACATCGTGGAGGTTCCGGACGGTGCGCCCCCGGTCCGCCAGGCGTGCTCAGAGACCTCGTACGTCGTCTCTGGGCTCAGCTCGCCCTTGTCCAAGGCCTCAAAGACCACCTCCATCGCCATCAGCTTGGCAAGCGATGCCGGCGGCACGGGCTCGTGTTCGCCGCGCGCGAAGAGCACTGTGCCGGTCTCCCCATCGACGAGATAGATCTGTTTCGCCTTGGTATCGAATGCGGGCGTCTGGGCGACCGCATTTGTCGAGACGGTCGCCGCAAGAAAGGCCACGACCGCGAGCAACTTTATGCGCATGAGAAACTCCGGCTTCTTCATGGGCATAGCAGCGCGCACAAGTCTCTTCAACCGAAGTTAGCGCTAGACACCATCCCTGTAGTGGCGCTTTGCATAGGCGACGATGGAATCGGCCGTCAGCGGGTACGGATCGACCATGATCGCCTCGAAGGGCGAAGCCTTGTCGCTCACGCGGACTTCGACGTAGGCAGCGGCATAAGCCATGCTGCCGTCAGGCATCGGGATCAGCTCCGGCCGCTCGGTGGGGATCGGCCCGATCTCCGGGAGAGCAACAAATTCGCCGAAAGATTGAGGCATGGCGACTTGCGGCGCCGGCTCGGCCAGCGCCGTCACCGGGACGCCCGCATCCAGCATCGACCTCTGTGGGACCGGCACACTGGCGAGATCCGGCACCTGATTGCGGAACGGCTCGTTCGACGCAACCATGACACCGGTCGCGATCTGTCCCTCCGGCATCACGCCGGGGCTACGGTCACCCTTCTTGACGTAGGAGGCCATCAGATAGGGCATATCGTTGCCTTCGAGTGGCGCGCGGCCAACATATTGCACGCGTACCTTGGCACTGCCCTTACCCTTGATGTCCAGCATATCGGCTGTCTTTGAGGAGACATCGATGATGCGGCCGTACTCGTACGGGCCGCGGTCGTTCACGCGAACGATGACCGATGTGCCATTTTCCATATTGGTGACGCGTGCATAGCTCGGCAACGGGAAAGTTGGGTGCGCGGCGGACAAGTGATACTTGTCGTAGACTTCGCCATTCGCCGTCAGTCGCCCGTGAAAGGCGGAGCCATACCAGGAAGCGACGCCTGTCTTGTTGTAGCCGAAATCCTCCTTCGGCTGATACCACTTGCCCTTGACCTGATAGGCATTGCCAACCTGGTAGCGCCCACCCCCCTTCGGGATGTTCCGCCCGGTCGCGACCCGGGGACTCGCTTTGACGCCATAGACAGATTCGGCAAAGTATTCCTTGCTCCGCGCCTTGCTCGTCTTGACGCTCGACGCCGAACCACAGGCGGCAAGCGTCGCGCAAAGCAACGGAACCGCAGCAACACGTAGACCCCTCGAAAGAAGTGCTGCATCTCTACTAAAAATCATCTGTCCCCAATATCGTTCGCAAAGCCGTACTTCGAAAACATTCCGCTCTAGCCCCCGCGGAAAGCTCGGCGTCTCGAAACGAGACAGTCGATTAATCATGTCAGCAAGACGGCAAAATTGCGAACGGGGAGCCCGAAGCGAGGCAAAAATCTTCCGTTATGGTTTACAAAACGTATATCCCGTCCGCGAGGCCCGTCGTGGGGACATTGGCCTCTTCGCCGTACACCAGAAATTTTCCAAGCGCCGGGCACGTTAAACCTTGCAAAGACCTCGCGCTTCGCGCAATAACGCGCTGCCCGGAGGAGTGGCCGAGCGGTTTAAGGCACCGGTCTTGAAAACCGGCGTGCGTGAAAGCGTACCGTGGGTTCGAATCCCACCTCCTCCGCCATTCGTTTCTCTAAGTGACTGAATACGTTGCTCATCGCCGGGCAGGATGCAACTGTCCCTACTCTAAATCCTAGACACCACGGCCACTTTGTGTTTTCGGCTTAGTCGGCGCTGATGATGCCTATTCCCACCTGGATTCCGCGATACCAACAGCCTCAGGCCGCACGAAGTCATTGCGCTGGTTCGTATTTATTCTGAGCCGGGAAATGTTCGTCATCCTTTTGCTCGCCTGTTCAGCAGGACAGTCCGTTTCAGAAGGAACTGTTGAGAACGCCTGATTGCTCGTTTGCGCGATTGAAATCCTCTTCACTTTCGGGAAGGTTGCGCTCTACAAAATACGCAATCTATTGATGGGGTATAGTGTGGCTGAGATGATTGACGGTAACAAAGTGGCTGCGTCCGTGGTCACAAGCCTCGTGGCGAAGGCATTTAACAGTGTTAGCTCCAAGGCTACATCCGCTGCAAAAGATGCGTGGGCAAAGATATTTGAAGACTTCGAACCGTTCATGAAGGACGCATATCAGAAGAATGCTTTTGTCCGCCTACTATCCCAGAAGGAGAAAGATGTCGATTTGTACTCCGTTTACGTAAAATCTTCTTTCTTATGCGGAGATAAACAGGTTGAAGAAGATAAACTTATTTACACGATTGTTGAGGGTAAAAATGTTGTTATAAACGGCAATGGTGGAGCCGGAAAGACATTTTTTATGCGTCATCTTTGGTTAACATTATTCGAAGGAAACCACGAATACACTCCAATATTTATTGAGCTTAGGAAACTAAACGAACTGACAAGCATAGATCTGAAATCATTTATTAGAATATCGATATCGAGAAAAAAAGAGCTGAGTGACGACCTATTTTCTTACTTCTGCAATTCCGGACGCTTCTGCTTTATTCTGGATGGCTTTGATGAAATTGTTCACGGTCAAAGAGACTTGGTGCAAAGCCAAATTCTGCAACTGAGCAGCGATTTTCCCAAATGCAGATTCGTGGTTTCCAGCAGATATGAACGCAGATTCGCCGGGTGGCAGAACTTCGAGCTATACGAGTCGCAGCCCTTTGACTTGCCGAAAGTGAAGAAACTGGTTGGACTCGTTCCCTTCGATCCCGCGGCAAAGAAACTCTTCTTGAAGCAATTGGATGCGGAATTCTACGCCCAGAACAAGAGTTTCCTTTCAAATCCGCTCCTGGCCATCATGATGATGATGACCTTTAAGGAAAATATGGACATTCCTAGGCGGATGAACATTTTTTACGATCAGGCCTTCACGACCCTCTTCCAATGGCACGATGCAACAAAGGCATTCAATAGAGCGAAGACCCTTGATATCGATGAGTTCCAGCGCTCTTTTGGAATGTTCTGTCTGCTAAGCTATCACCAAGAGAAGTTCGAATTTACGAAATCAGAAGTGATAGACCTGATTAACAAGAGCAGCAAGATCTGCGGCATCACAAAAGAGTCTGAACTAATCCTGAAAGATTACGAAGAGACTGTAAACTTGCTTAAGCAAGAAGGTTTGAATTATATCTTTATCCACAGGTCATTTCAGGAATATTTCTGCGCCTACGCTCTGATGCGAATCATACCGGGAAAGTTTTCGGAAATATTCTCAGGAATACGCAAGCGGTACAACGACAATGTACTTCTAATGTGCTTTGAGATGAACAAAAATATCGTTTTGGACGAGTATGTGAGGCCTCTATACAAAAAGCTAAACGAACGCGGCACATTTAAACGTTCCGGCGCCGAAAAATTCGGCGTGCTAAGCAGTATTGATGTACTATACTTGGTACGCATTCGTAACGGCCTAAATAACGAGAGGGAACTTTTGTCAATGAGTTTCTCTGTTGATGAAGACATTGAAGAGCTACTCAATAATGTCAGCAGGTTAATGGGGTATAAAGCAAACACTCTTTATTATACCGGTTCAATACTATACCACCCTGAAATGTTCTCGGCGTTTCACGAAATCTCAAAGGCCATTGGTAAAGAGTGCGATCTAACTTGCAGCCTGCATTTCATGCCAAATGAGATTTCAGCCAGTGTGACTACTGAAGGCGAAGCTAGCGAAAACATAGTTGACGAAGTTCTCGCTGCTGTGAACAAGAAGCAGAACAAATTTGCCCCTCTTGAAGAACGTGTCGCGCAGGAGCTGGAAAAATTGCGCAAGTGGTGCAGCAAAGAGATTGACCAAAACAGTAAGCGGGGTATCCCTCCGGCGGGGACCGCCTTGCGAAGTTCCGCTTATCCCGTGAGTCTGCGCTCTTAAGAGTGGACTTAAGAGCGCACTGAGCAATTCATGGGACATGCAGTTTTGCTGACCGGACCAGAGCGGCGGCGGCGGTGGTCGTTGGAAGATCGCGCGCAGATACTGGCAGAGGCTTTCGCCCCAGGCGCGGTTGTTTCCGAAGTTGCACGCCGCTTCGAGGTTTCGACCGGCCTGATTTACACATGGCGGCGGCAGGCTTTGGTCCAAGAGGCCGAGCCCGCCTTTGTGCCGGCAAAGCTCGTTGACTCTGCCAGCAGTGACGCAGTCGAATTGGCCATGGCGGTGGACTTCCCGAACGGCGTCAAGGTGAGAATTGGCTCAGCAGCGCCATGCGACCTGGCAGCCGCGATCATGCGGGCGCTCAAATGATCCCGATCAGTTCCGGGGTGCGGGTGTGGATCGCGAGCGGTCACTGCGACATGCGCAAGGGCATGCAGGGTCTGGCTCTGCTGGTGCAGGAGGGCCTCGGTCGCGATCCGTTTAAGGGCGACGTCTTCGTCTTTCGCGGTCGTAGCGGCCGACTGATAAAAGCCCTTTGGCATGATGGGATCGGCCTATCGTTGTATGCGAAACGGCTCGAGCGCGGCCGCTTCATCTGGCCGGCGACGGAGAGTGGCGCAATCGCGCTGACCGCCGGTCAGATGTCCTATCTGCTGGAGGGGATTGATTGGCGAAATCCGCAGCAGACATGGCGGCCGACGAGTGCCGGGTGAGCCGCCCGAACGCGAATATTCCGGGGCAAGTCCTTTGAAACACTAGGCAAATCAGGACTTCTGTGATTCACTTCGGGCATGGAAAACAGCCCTGATTTGCTTCCCGACGATGTTGCCGCCCTGCGGGCAGAGCTCATCGCGGTACGCGCCAAGGGCGCACAGATCGAGGCTGAACTTGCCGTTGCCAAGGCCAAGGCGTCGGAGGATCTTGCCGTCATTGCCCGGCAGAAGCTGCGCATCGAAAAGCTCGAGCGGCAGCTCTATGGCCCGAAGGCAGAGCGTCGCGCCCGGCTGATCGATCAGATGGAGTTCCAACTGGCAGAGTTGGAGATGGCGGTGACCGAGGACGAACTCGCGGCCGAAATGGCGGTCGCGGCCACCGTCAATGTCGCCGGCTTTACCCGCAGCCGGCCGGCGAAGAAGTCTTTCCCCGATCATCTTCCGCGCGAACGCGTCGTCGTGCCCGGTCCCGTGAGCTGCCAATGCTGTGGCGGCGACCGACTGCGCAAGCTGGGTGAGGACATCACCGAGACCCTCGAGGTCATTCCGCGCCAATGGAAAGTGATCCAGACGGTGCGCGAGAAGTTCACCTGCCGCGATTGCGAGAAGATCAGCCAAGCTCCGGCCCCTTTCCATGCCATCCCGCGCGGATGGGCCGGCCCCAATCTCCTGGCGATGATCCTGTTCGACAAGTTCGGCCAGCATCTGCCGCTCAATCGTCAGGTCGAGCGCTTCGAACGCGAAGGCGTTTCCCTCAGCCTGTCGACGGTGGCCGATAGCATCGGCGCATGCTGTGCCGTACTCGATCCGATCATCAAACGGATCGAGGCCCATACGTTTGGGGCAGATCGATTGCACGGCGACGACACGACGGTCCCGGTTCTGGCGGCAGGAAAGACCGATATCGCCCGAAGTTGGGTCTATGTCCGCGACGATCGACCGTTCGGCGGCACAGCCGCACCGTCGGCGATGTTCTACTATTCCCGTGATCGCGCGGGCGAGCACCCGCAGGCGCATCTTGCCGGCTATAGCGGCATTCTGCAGGCGGACGCCTATACCGGCTACACCAAACTCTATCTTCCGGATCGACGGCCAGGCCCGATAACGGAAGCAGCCTGCTGGGTCCATGCGAGGCGGCCCTTTTTTGCGATGGCCGACGTCGAGGCGAATGCGCGCCGAAAAGCGCAGGGCAAGAAGGCGGCCGTCATCTCGCCGATCGCGCTGGAAATGGTGGAGCGGATCGATGCCCTGTTCGACATCGAGCGCGAGATCAACGGTCAGAGCGTGGAGCTCCGCAAGGCCGCTCGTCAGGATCGGAGCCTGCCTCTGGTCCTCGAGCTGGAAGCATGGATGAAGGCTCAGCGTGCCAAGCTGTCTCGCAACGATGATCTCGCCAAGGCCTTCGATTACCTGCTGAAACGCTGGCCTGCCTTCACCCTCTTCCTCGACGACGGGCGTGTCTGTCTGTCGAACAATGCCGCCGAACGCGCCCTGCGCGGCATAGCCTTGGGCAGGAAATCCTGGTTGTTCGCCGGATCGGACCGCGGTGGCCAGCGCGCCGCCGCTATGTACAGCTTGATTGTCTCGGCCAAGATGAACGACGTCGATCCGCAAGCCTGGCTCGCCGACGTGCTTCACCGCATTGCCGGTTATCCCGCGCATCGGCTCGATGAGCTCCTGCCCTGGAACTGGAAGAGCGCGTCGCCAGTGGCGCACAAGCTGGCAGCCTGAAGATGCCGGCTTCTCTGGTCCGCCTGAAGATCACCCTCGACCACGTCGAACCGACGGTGATGCGGCGCGTTGTGGTGCCGTTCCGCATCAAGCTCCATCGCCTTCATGAGGTGCTGCAGGCGGCGATGGGCTGGAGCAACAGCCACCTTTACGAATTCCGCATCCGCGACGTCGGCTTTGGTCTGCCTGATCAGGACTGGGGAGATGGCCCGCTCGATGCGCGCAAGATCTCGCTGCTGGCGGCAGTCGAAGACATCGGCGCGAAATCGTTCAAGTACCTTTACGACTTCGGCGACGGCTGGACGCACAGCATCAAGATCGAGCGCACGTTCCCCGTCATCGGCCCTGCGGAGCCAATGCTTCTCGAAGCAGCCGGACGTTGCCCTCCCGAGGACATCGGCGGGCCATGGGGCTATCAGGAGTTCCGCGAGGCTCTCGCCGATCCGACCCACGAGCGGCACGCCGAGCTCGTCGAATGGTGGGGCAGCAACGAATACGATCCGGACCAGGGCAACTTCGCCGAGCTCAACAAAGCCGTCGATGATCTGGCGGCAAAGTGGGCCCGCAAATCACGCCGAAAAATCTGAAAGTCCTTCAGCCTGCGGTCTTTGCCGGATGCTTACTAAGCGGGAAAAATCACTCGACGCTATCCTTGGTCTGTGAGCGAGACATAAGAACCCACGTAAGTTCGTGCAATGTTGAGCTATCTTCGCGCTCCCTGATCCCTTGAGCGACGGATGCTGCAGCCTTTCATCATCCGTCCAGGCGCGATATTCGACGCCAACCACGAGTGCCGGCTCGGACCCTCTGGTCCCCAACCGGTTTTCCGGGGGTGCCCCTCACGCCCGGAACATTCCCGGAAAACCACCCAGAACACCTGAAGTAGCCTGACATTTGCACCCACAGTGCACCCACAGAGTACGACGTCTATAGGCCCCTCACACAACTTTATCTTGCCAGCCTTCAAGGCCAATCTGAGCCGACGCTCCGGATCGCCTCTAGGGGTACTGATTTCCAATCGGCCGCCAGGTTTCGGCCTCACGTGCAACCCACCCTTCACCCAGTCGAAGCGTGGGAGAGAACGCCCTTACTAGCGGCTCGACGAGTGTAGCAACAACGACTGGCCAATCCTCCAATAGTTGCACCGACGGCCATTCCCCCTGGCCTATGACGCTTTCTGTTCGCGAAGTTTGGCCAGGCCTCCAATCTCTATCGGGGTGGGACAGGCTCCGTCCCTTTAGACCTGTCCATTCGCATCGGAAGCTAATTGAAAGTGGGGTGGTAAAGCGCTCGCTATAAGCCTGCGCGTGACGAACCAACTCTCCGACTTCGCGCGCGGCGACATTCAGGCTGAATAGTTCCCGATCGTCCCATCCTGGCATTCCCCACGAGTCGGACCGATACGCTCTGATGGTCGTTGCGCGACCGTCACCAGACAGTCTCCAAAAATCCGTGATGCTAAAGTCCGCGTCCAAGAGGAGGTTTGCCTCAAGAAATTGCTCTTGGTCACCGATATTGCCGTCGCTCGTGAAGTAAGGACTTATGGGCCGACGATCGAAAGGGAAGAAGATGCTCCAGCCGGTGTTGACGCGGTCTCGCATCTCATAGTTAACCTGACGTGCTACTTCCAATAAGCTATCAGGTGGAAGCCGTTCTTCATTGTCAGTGGCGATCAAGTAGCTTAGATGAACGCTGTTCTCCAGAATGCTATCCCTTACCGCCGACTCTTTCAGGGCACGCTCATAAGCAGATCGTGCGGCCTGATGCCACTTCGCGAGGCGATCAGAGATCGTCGCTGAGGGGGATTGCGGCGTAAGTACATTGTTGATGGCGCCTAGTAGCGTGTTCCGGTCGTGCAGCACGCACCGACGAATCACCGGCTGCCACTCTAAGGGGCTCAAGATTGGAGCACTTTCGGGCCCGACCTTCCGTATATAATAGGTGCCGACCGAGACCCCTTCTGGCTTACCATTCTTTTCTGGGCCACTCGCCTTAACGCATACCGGGACAGCACCGTGAGGCGGGACGGTTATCACGACATGCTCGTTGCCTGCTGATGAAACAGCAATATTAACAATACATTCCGGGGAGGGGTCGAGGTATTTTCGAGATATTGAGCCTATAGCGTCTCGGCTGTAGAGGCTCTTCAAAAAGGGATTGGGGCCGGAGGGCGCGAGATCCGTGTCACGGAAACCGAAGATAATCCTACCTCCTCCAGTATTCGCCAGGGCAGCAACATGGCGGGCGAGCTTTGCGCGCTGAACATTTTCGCTCAGATCCAACCAGTCCTTGTATTCAGCAGTCAGCGTTTCATAGGGATTGTTTACCAGTTCCTGAATCTCGTCCACGTTTGCCCTCGCCCGTATTTACCAAGGGTAGGCTACGCGTGGTTGTGATCCCGCTCAAGCTGTAGTTTCTGCCTGCCCACTGGAACCAACCGACTGACGGTGTGCAGTGTTATAGTGCAAGTTGTACTGCAGCTTCCCCGGCCATATCGTTTGGGGCGATTGCTCTCTTGCTGCGCTCACATCGCCCTGCTCTTCGGCGCTTTTTTCGGCATTGACTATGCTAATCGTAAAGCCGAACCGCGAACGGAAGAAGCTAACGAGATTATCAAGCGCCTGCTTCGCCTCGGTCGCGTCCCTGTATGCCCGTTTGATCAGTTCGCGGGCAATCTGCTCAGCCTCGAAGATTGCTACAGAGAGCGGGCTGTCCTTTTTGACCTCGAATTCGCTCCTCCCTAACTCAGGATCAAATTGGATACTGTGCGTCAACTGCTTTACTGTTTCTCTTGAGGCAGCATAATACTCCCAAACCGGAATAATACTGTTATGAATATTGTCTAATGAAAGCACCAGGTTAAATAAATCGTCGTTTCTCAATGACAGAAGCATGGACATTTCATCGGGAGAAAACTCGACCGCCGAAGGGAGATTTGCGAGCGGAAGCAGGTATCCCGATGGCTGCGTTGAACTCCCATGCAGTGCTTTTAGTGTTTCGACGTGACGCCGAATGTGTTCAAGACTGTTGTGAATCTTAATTACCTTGAACAGCAAGGAGTAAGCTAGGGACTTCTCAGCCTGCAGCCGCTCATTGTCGCGTTCGTTCCGTGCCTCTTTCAGTGATTTGACCTGAATCCAATAGGCGATCAGGCCACCTACCACAGCGCCGGCGATTGCCGACCAAAACTCTGATCCTGGCGTCCTCAAAATCTCCCACAGTCTTACTGCGGTGTTTTCTATAGCTTGTTGCAGGGCCAACCAATCCACGCTGGCCCACCATTCATCGAAATAATTGAGTAGCCCCTGCCCGGTGCTCTCACGGGATATTTCAGTTTCTGACAACGTACGAGATCCTGCGTTAATGGGATTCCCGTATCTGCTTGTCGCAGTGTTTACAACCAAAAGCCGACCAATCGATATCTCTACGACCTAGTGACCACCGCGGCGCCCTAGCCGGTCGGGCCGCCTCAGCATTGCGCCGAGCTCGAATACCTCAACACCTTCTTCTAGTTTCGATCGATGGGACTTAAGTCCGGCATAGATCGGCCAAAGGTCCTGCGGGCCTTCAATTACGGAACGATGCGCCGAATATACTTGTTAAAGGATGGGTCGCTGTCACTAGCGATCCTCACGGAGGCTGCCGGTCCGATCAGGGCCGGCAATTAGCGATGTCAGCTCCTCCAACTCTTGGGCTGGCATCGCGCTTTCTGCTCCCGGGACTCCACCGACTACCAGTGCATTTAAGGCGACCACGACCACCCTACCGCATGGACGGCGGTCATTTGGTGGTCGCCCTTCAGCCAAACTGCATCAATAGTACGGGGAAATGCACTGCTGACGCGGCCCATAGTAGGGCTGGAATGTGTTGTCGTAGGCACTATACGAACGGTAGCGCGAGTAGCACCAGTCAACGTGGGCCGAGTTTGAGTTCGAGTAGACCGGACGCGATGGCGACGCAATCGCTCCGCCGATAATCAGTCCTGTTCCAAACGCTGCCAGTGGATACCACCATCCGTCATTGTGCCGATGGTAGCCATGTCGATAGGATCGATAACCTCGATAGCCATTGTAGTAGCCGTAGCGCGGACCGGCGCTGTATCGCGGGCCGCCATACCTACCATACCCACGCGCGTGCTTCGGGCCGCCACGGTGGCCGGGCTTGTGGTGGACCAAGTCCACGCCCTGAGCGCTCAAATCCGGCGCCGGAACCATCGAAACAGGCAGCGCCTGGGCCGGGGCCGCGCCGGCAAATGCCGTAGCAGCCGCGATTAACAATGCACCAATCTTCTTCATCAACATAACCATACTGTTTTGCATCCGTGGATTCATCAGTTTCGTTTTCTTCGCTACCGCGCGGCCCGAGACAAGCAAAAGGCCCGGCGACCGCGGCCTGCCGAGCCCGGATTACGTTGCTTGGGACATCGAGCCGCTGGGACTCGCTCTTGGGATTTCGCGATGTCGCTGGTGGCTCTGATCCCTCGCGATGCCTCCTCGCGTAATCGATAGCGATATTGCCACGATAGCAAACGGTTACCCACGGACTAAAGTCCGATACAGATAGGCAAAGGTCCCAACCGCCTTTGGGCGCGGAACCATACATCGGGCACAGCGTTTGAACTCCGCCGCTGTTAGCGATCCTCCCGCAGGAGGATGCCGGTCTCAGACCGGAACCGGCAAGAGCGATGTTGGCCGCAGCAAACCCCGCTGGCATCGCTCACCCGCCCGCTTAGAGGTTATGGATGCGGGACGCTTTCGTTCTCAGTTTCATCGTCCTGATTGTAGCTCTCACGACCTTTGTGCTCGTGACGCTCACTGTATCGGGCTAGGCGTTGCGCTCAGCGGATCTGCGAATATGCCAGAAAGCAGAACGAGGAATTCGAGCGGAAGGTGTCCGACAGAGACGAATAGAGCTGCAGAGGGTGTCGGTCCCTGCAGCTCCGATCGCGACGTATTCTTCGTGTAGCTTGGGGCTTACTCGCCCTGTTCCATCCAAGGGAACCGCTTCGAACGTCGCCTATCAATTGATATAGGGGCGGCGCGGATGGATTCAAGCGGCGCAACGTAGACTCCAACCTCACCTTCGCTTCTATGAAGCAAGGTAAGCGCACTCGGAAAAGTCGAATTCAGTTCAGTACCGAGACAGCGACCTTGTTGGATGAATGCAGCATCAGGCTGTCACTTAGCGGCCCGCTGCCGTCTGTCTTTTTCAGTCGGCGCCATGAACGCGACGCAAGCCACACCGCCACCCCGCACCTGGGAGGTGGAGATCGTGGCAGACGGACAGCGTTGATGCGTAGCGGACTAAAGCACACGATTCACCTCGATACTGAACGTGAACAAGTCTTTATTTTCAAGTCCTTACCAATTTTCTGTCCGTTCTACGTTCGCACGGTGCTGCGCATGTAGCGCAGCCGTGCCCATGCGGTGCCTGACCGCCGACGCAACGGTTTGCGCGTGCGCGAACGCTCCTTATCCGCTATCTGCGCTACAAATCGCCCTCCTAGAAAAAATATATGGGAAATTAAATAGATAGGAGGAGACAAGCTATGGCGCGGAATGCGCTACAACTGCGCGACAACGTGCTGCGATGCGCAACAAACCAGCCGGGCGTGACTGATTCAGAAACGCTAGATCTTATGGCAGACTACGCCTCCCCCCCCTCCAAGGCGAAAGGAGATAAGTGCAATGGACGGGCTCGAATATTTGACCGTCGAGCAGATCGCCACGCGGCTCGGAATCCAGCGGCGGCAGGTAATGAACCTTGCGGCGAAACACCACTGGCCGCGCCGGCGACTCTACGGAAAAAGGATGGTCTATGGAGTAACCACCGTGCTTCTCGACGATCGCGGCGACGGTCGCCGCCGGCCTATCGAAGCCGACTCCAGGCTCGAATGACGAATGGCACCGAGGAACGAGATTTGCGGCGGCAGAAAGCGGACGCAGCGCGGCGGCGGGAACTCGAACGTCGAAGGAAGGGCTAAAGCGGGAAATGCACCGAAAAGGCGACCCACCTAACATCCAACGAGACTTTCGCGATTGCCTGTGCGGCCGGATCGCCTCTAGCGCGAACCATGAGGCTAACCGCTCAACACATTGAATAAACTTACATACAGCGCCAATGCAGGCGCGGCTAAGGGTTCCTCAAACGAGAAGCAACCCTCGAACGTCAGCTCTCGTCACTGTCGCGCCGCCGCCGAACCTGGATTCCCGACGCCATCGCCTGAGCGCTTGGATTTTTCGCACCTGGCCTGCGATAAGACTTGCGACCAAGCCGCAGGACTTGCGGATAGGTCGCATAGAGCCGATCGAAGAAATCGCCCCGTTTCAATGGCGGCTCACTAAGGAACACCTCTGGCAATGCCTTGTTTCTCTCGTAGACAAAGCTTTCATAACTCGCGTAAAGATCGGCCTCGGCCTCCCTGAAATTGTCGCCAAACTCGCACCGTTCTGTGATCCAGGCATGTAACGGATTTTGTGTGTCGAAATACCTTCCCGTCTCATCCTCGATACCCTCAGCAACGTGGAGCCGGAAGCCGTTATCGCGGAACATTTCCCAGCCGTCGAAAAGCCACCGCACTATGTCCGCCGCTTCGTTACCCAAAATCCCCTTATCGATGCAGTCGCCCAGAATCTTGCTTTCCAGTTGGGTATCGATCGCGCCCGGCATCCCCCGGAACGGCAGCACGAGCATGCGGCGGCGCATACCACGATCGGTTGTAGCGATCGAGGGGATCGTATTGCCAGCAAAAATTACTTTTGCCTGCGGCCGAAAGCCTGCCGGGTTCGTGAACAGCGATCGCGCAACGATCGGATCGCCGCCGACCAGCGCTTTTAGAAACCCCTGATCGAATTGGTTTTCCTTGCCACTTTCGGACACTGTCACCAGGCGCGCGCCGCGCAGGCGCGCCCGATCCGCTGAATAGCCGTTGCCGTGCGATCCGGTCGTAAAGGTGCTTATGTCGGCACCGATCGCATAGGGTCCGAGGATGCGGTAAAGAATGTTGAGCAACAGCGTTTTGCCGTTGCCGCCGGGGCCGATCAGGAACAAAAACGCGTGCTCGGTGGTGAGCCCGCTCAAAGCGTAGCCGCAAAACATCTGCAACGAACGGATCACCGATTCATCGCCCCCAGTCGCCGTCGCCAATAGCCCGCGGAACAACGGGCAGAAATCCGGCGGGTAGACCAGCCGTGGCGGCTCGTTAGTCGCGTCCGCTGCATCGAGCTCAGCACAATTCACCTCCGGATCGCTGGAGAAGTGGCGACGCTCAGGAATAAGCACCGGACGTTTCGACGATCCAACCGGCAATTGTTTGGTCATCATTTCCGAGCGGATCGGGAGATCGCTTTCGTAACCGTCGCGGCCAAGCCTGTAGAGGTTTACCACGCCGCCAGGAATGCCAACCAGCACCGGATTGCCGTCCCACACATCAACGCCGGCCAAATCCTCTTGGCGCGGCCTAATGTCCGGTCGCTGCGGTCCACGATACGGCGGGTAGGCTTTGCAGACGGGTCGCAACGCCTTTTCGACTTTGCCGCGAAACTCAGGTGAGCATGCCGCAACCCGCTTTGAGCCGACGAATTTTTCCGTCAGACGCCACAGCGCAATGTCCAGCACCTTTGCGAATCTGAGGTTGCGCGCATCGTCGCGTATCCAAATCTCACCGCTCCAGAGATACCAGCGCTCGTGTTCTGAGTCGTACACGGCCGACCCCTTGAGCGCTGCCCGGATGCGGCTCGCAAAATCGAAGGGCGACGTCGATTCCTTTCCCGGATCGATCGGCGGCAACTGGTCGACAAGCATTAGAACCCGATCGCTCTCGTCTATCTCGAAGAAATCAGGTGCGTGTTCGGTTGCTTCCCGCGGCTCCTTCTTCCTCTTCCCCTGTGTGTCGAGCTTCTCCACGACCCGCGCAATGAAGCGTTCTATGTCGGGTTCCTCGGCCCCTCGGGTCATAGCTGCCGCCCTCCATAGAGGTCGGCGAAGTCGGTTCCTGGCGTGTCTGGCTCGCGCACATAGGCGTCGCAGCCGGCTCGTAGCCACCTGCGGCATCCCTTCATCGCCGCTTTGAAACCAACCCGCGAAGTGTCATTGTCGGCGGCAAAAAGAACCCGCTCTACCCCTGCAACCGGCTCGATAAGCTTCAGAAAGGTCGCGCCGCCGACAGCCCAGATTGGCCTATAACTCCCGTCGTGGGTCTGCCCATAGGGTGAATTTAGCAGTGCAAGCCCGGTTTCGAGCCCCTCGCAAATGACGAGCTCAGACCCCGGCCGACCGAGCATCATGGCCGAGCCGGCGACCAGGCCGACCGCCATTTTCAACTTGTGACCGGTCGCCGATCGCACCGCCGAGCCGTCCGGATGCAATGCGATCCTCTGGACGGCACGAATCTCAAAAGACGGCGGATGGCGAAACGGCATGATAAGGCAAGGCCGCGTCTCCCCCGCGATACGGCAATGCGACAGAAATCGCAAATCGGTCAGCGCGCTTTCGGGTGTCGACAGCCCCCGGCCACGCAGATAGCTCTCAGCTGGCGTCCCTTGCCACGGCCGAGCCTGCATGTAGAGCTTGCGCGCCGCCTCTATCTTCTGGGCTCCATCCTTTGGGAAGATCGCTCCCAGATGCGGCTTCGGTGCGGCGCTGACGGCGGGGGGCGCTGCGAGCTCGCGCGCAAGCCACTCGGTTGCTCGATCCTTATCTAGCCCGTGCATATGCATAACCAACTCGCGCAGGCCACCGCCGCATTGCGCGACGAAGTCGTACCAAGCACCGGTTCGCGGATTTAGGGATAGCGACAGGTTCTTGCGCCATCTGAGCTCGCCCGACACAGCAACCGGCGCTTGCCCCATGATCTTTTCGCCAAGTTCGGCCGCATGCTCCTTCGCCACCTCCAGAACCCTCGCTTGCCAGACCGAAAACGGCAGGCTCTGGTCATTGTTCCCGGCCATCGCCCTTTGCCCGACTTGAGGCGCTCATGGGCCCCTCTAGATGGAACAGCGCCCGTTGCATGGCATGGCGGCAACCCTGCAACGAAGATTCCCGTAGTCCGTTCCGGAGTGCGCGAGCGGCAACGAGCCGAATAGCGGAAAGCCCGTCGCGCTCACGCTCGCTCTCGGCAAGCTTTTCAACTACAGCGATTTTCTCGGCCTGTAGATCGGCATTGCGGACAAAAAGGCGGTCCAGATCATTCTGCGCAACATCGAGCAAGGCGTGCTGCGTCTCCTCCCGCTGCAATCCAGTGGCGTTACGCTGCAGGGGACTTCTAACCGCAATCGTCGTTTTACCAATGGAGAAGACCCGATTGGAATTCTTCCGAGAAATGGTCACCATGTGAACTCCTCCGTCGGAGGTGCCGCGGCACACATCTCGCCGCGGCTGTCGTGTTGCAAAACGCATCCATAAGCGCAGCTTTAACACCTGCAACGCGCGCCAACAGGTGCCGCGTTGCTTCATTTGGTTCATCACTCCCGGCCGCAAAAATAGCTGCTGCCTAGGTGTCTGGATGGTCCACCGTTTGGTCACCTTCCGGTGAGGACGTTCTATTCTGGGATTTCAGCCGCTCGCGGTCTTTGATGCGCGACCGCATCCAATCCTGCAATTCTCCAAGGACATAAGCGACACGTCGCCCCACGAGAGGAACTGGCTCAGGAAAGCTCCCTGTCTGTCTCAGATTCCAAATGGTTGCCCTAGACAAACCGACCATCGCGCAAGCCTCGCGCTGAGGCACCAAAACGAGGCGTTCACGTTCTTCGCCGGCAGCCACGGCACTACTGTCAGCTCTTTTCGCCATTGTCGTCATCCAGATCTGTTTTGGATCGTCCAACGATAAACAGGTAAGTCTGACGTCGTCAGTAATATTCGGGTTCAGAATTCTCAGAATTAATTAAGGACCGTTCCCTGGCTTTCTGATATCGCCTTTCCAGCCGCCAGTTCCGGAACATGCGACAGGCGGTAGATCGGGAAACTCCATATAAAGCCCTGACACGCGCGATATTTGCCTCGAACTTCCGGTCGGGAACAAAAAGCTCATCAATTTTCTGCGGCTTAGGGCCACGCTTCTTGGGAGCCTCGATTAATTTTAGTTTGACTCCCATTAAGGCCGCCGCGTGGTGGTTGACCCTCAGGCACGTCATAATACTTTGAAGCTTCTCGTCCGGCGTCCCCTGGTCAAACACAAGGAGTGCCATTGCCAAATCGACTTTCTGCCGCTCTTCGGGCGGAAGGTCCGCGTAGAACTTCTCCCAAGTCTTCAGCGTCGCACGTCGATGTCCTGTTCGCGCACGTAGCTTTGCCCGACTTTGTTTCCCGCTGGACGGCGCAAGCATGGCTGCGCCGCTTCGCGGTGCCGCGCCCTCGTTGGCCTGGATGAGTTGCGCCACCCGATCGACCTTCTGCCGCTTTTCGGGCGGAAGGTCTGCGTAGAAGTCTTCCCAGGTCTCAAGGGTCTCTGGTCGATGGCCTGCTCGCGCCCGTAGCTCTGCTCGACGCTGTTTCGCGCTGGACAGCCCAACCTCGCTTTCGCCGGCTCTTAAGGCCACACCCTCGCTAGCCCGGATGAGTTGCGCCACCTGATCGACCTTCTGCCGCTCCTCGGGCGGAAAATTTGCGTAGAATTCTTCCCAGGTCTCAAGCGCCTCTGGTCGATGGCCTGCTCGCGCCCGTAGCTCTGCTCGACGTTGTTTCGCGCTGGACAGCCCAAGCTCACTTTCGCCGGTTTTCGGTGCCGCGCGCTCGCTAGCCTCAATGAGTTGCGCCACTCGATCGACCTTCTGCCGCTCTTCGGGCCGGAGGTCTGTGTAGAACTGTTCCCAGATGTTCATCCTTCCCGTCCCGCCTCAGTAGCATACTGTCCCCAGGCCCCGAGTAGCTCGCGCCGCTTGTCGATTGCCTGTTCGCGTCGGTAGCTACGCTCGACCTTGTTCCCCACAAGGTGACTCAAACATTCTTCCGCCGTTTCGCGATGATGCGCGGTCTTATTGCCCGCCCAATCGCGAAACGAAGAG
Source organism: Sinorhizobium chiapasense (assembly GCF_036488675.1). Classification (NCBI taxonomy): domain Bacteria; kingdom Pseudomonadati; phylum Pseudomonadota; class Alphaproteobacteria; order Hyphomicrobiales; family Rhizobiaceae; genus Sinorhizobium; species Sinorhizobium chiapasense. The sequence goes on along the minus strand of NZ_CP133148.1, from coordinate 1,559,548 downwards.
CGAAAGCCGTGGGTCGTGCATTGAACGTTCAGCCGCCGCAAGACTGCCGTCATCGCCATGTTGCTCAACGGCTTATCTTCATCACCCGATCTGAACACAAAGCCGCTGGAATCTTCCGCGTGCACCCTCGCGATGATCGCCAGCATCCCTTCAGTCAGCGGAACGACATGATCTTTTCCGGTTTTCATTCGGGAAGCAGGAACGACCCACAATTTTCGCTCCAGGTCAAATTCAGACCATCGGGCCCCGAGTGTTTCGCTTGTTCTGGCGGCAGACAGAATAGTGAATTCTAAGGCCCGCGCTCCGGCACCTGCTGTCATTCGCAGGCGCTTCATGAAATCCGGCACGTCATCGTAGTGCATCGCGCGATGATGTCCGCGCACCAATTCTTGCTTGCGAGCGAGAACGTGGTCGAGATTACCCTTCCAACGGGCGGGATTTTCGCCCTCCCTCAATCCCCTCACCTTCGCGAAATCCAATACCCTCTCAATTCGACCGCGAAGTCGCTTGGCAGTTTCGGGCTTCTTGAGCCAGATCGGCTGCAAGACCTCAAGAACATCTTCAACCTGAATGGTGGCCACGCGCTTTCCTCTGAGCGCGGCAGCATCTACCTGTAGCGTTGTCTCCCATTGCCGAGCGTGGATCGCCGACTTCCACGCGGGTTTCTCCTTTTCGATATATTCGTCCGCGCATTTGCCGAACGTCGGACCCTTATCCTTCCGACGTTGTGCCTTCGGATCAATACCATTAGCAATCATTTCATGAATCGCGTCAGCCTTCCTGCGCGCGACAGCCAATGAGACACGGCCCGCCTTTCCTTTGCCGGTGAAAGAGCCCAGTCCCAAGTCGGTTTGTTTCCCCCCGCTCTTCCACCTGAATATCCATGAAGCCACACCCTTCTTAGATACCCGCAGGTGCAGATTGTTCCCAAAGCAGGGATAGGCTGGGTACCTGGGGTGTTCAGAATTGAGCAGCGATTTTGCCTGGAGATCAGTGCTGTAAATCATGAATCGAAGATTGGCTCCGCATAGGCTGACAGACAAATTGTCCCTAGCGATTTCCCTAGCACAATCTCAAGACTGCTGCAAACAAAGGTGAACCTACGTCAACGAAACAGGCTATATGCTTCAGTGCTAACGTGCTGAAATTATTTAACCTATTTACCGCAATCGACCTCACCGAACATCAGAAGACGACGATCGCCAGTAGTCTGAAACGGACACCTCCTCCGCCATCAGACCTTCCCAAGCCCCATCGACATCCGATTAGCCTTGAACACGAGGACTTTTCCGGATTCTGTATTTCACACCGCCTCCCACCGTCAGTCACCTAATCCCTCAAAAAGCAAGTAGCCCGACCGGTCCGCCGCCCCGGCAGCGCTCTATAAGATTGCAATCACCATCTATGACTGATAGATGGTGATTGCCATATATCGTTGAGCACATTTTGCAGGAGTTAGCCGTGAGAGTCAGCCGCGCTCAGGCGGACGAGAACCGCCGAACGGTCATTGACGTTGCAAGTCGCCTCTTTCGGGAGCGCGGTTTTGACGGCATTGGCCTGAATGACCTGATGAAAGGCGCCGGCCTTACACAAGGCGGCTTCTATAAGCAGTTCCAATCCAAGGACGATCTCGTCGTTCAGGCGTCTGCCAAGGCCCTTGAGAACGGCGCAGCGACTTGGGCCGCGGTCGTCGCCAAGGCAGCCCGAAAACCGCTTCGCGCTCTCGTTCGCTTTTATCTCTCCGAGCGGCATTGCCACGCGAAAGCGGAAGGGTGCGCCTTGGCCGCGCTTGGTCCCGATGCTGCCCGCCGCAGCCCCGCCCTACGTCAGGCTTTTGAGACTGGAATCAAGAACCATCTCGACATTCTCGACGGTCTGCTTTCGCCTACTCCAGGCGAAAATGTTCGAGACCGGTCGATCGTCGCGCTCTCGACCATGGTGGGTGCGCTGGTCCTCTCGCGGGCCGTGGACGACGAGCGGTTGTCAAAACGGATCCTGCAGGCCGCCGCAGATGGCATGCTTCTGGAAAGGGCCGACGACGGTGCTCCGCATGGCTCGGTCCAATGACGGGCAGTCCGACAAGACCTTCATCGCTCCAGCCGGAAGGGGCCATGCATGTCCAACCTATCCGATCCCATCGTCATCGTATCCGCCGTTCGGTCGCCGCTTGGTCGCTTCATGGGAGATCTTGCGCCGATAGAGGCGAGTGCGCTCGGCGCCCATGTCATCCGCGCCGCCCTCGAACGCGCGCGTCTCGCCCCCGAACGGGCAGACGAGGTGCTCATGGGCTGCGTGCTTCCCGCGGGCCAGGGGCAGGCCCCAGCCCGCCAGGCCGCGCGCGGTGCCGGACTGCCCGACGCAGTCGGCGCCACCACGATCAATAAAGTCTGCGGCTCGGGCATCAAGGCGACCATGCTCGCGCATGATCTCATTCGCGCCGGATCAGCAGGTATCGTCGTCGCCGGCGGCATGGAGTCGATGTCGAACGCGCCGGAGGAAATTGTTGCTGATCTCGGCTGCAAGGTCGGCGGAGTCGTGCCTTCCCGAACGGATGATCCCACAGCCGGCTTTGACCCAGATCGGATCGTTCCTCCGAAGGATCAACGCAAGATGGACCGTTTTATCCTCTTCGCTCTGGCAGCGGCGGAGGAGGCGATCGAGCAGTCTGGCTGGAAATCCGCAACGGCGCGCGAAAAGCACCGAACGGCCACGGTGATTGCGTCCGGTATCGGCGGATTTCCGGCTATTTCAGAGGCAGTGCGCACGGCGGACCAGCGCGGCGTGCGGCGGCTGTCGCCCTTCACGATCCCCTCGTTTCTCGTGAATCTCGCCGCTGGTCAGGTCTCGATCCGCTACGGCTTCAAAGGACCAATAGGCGCACCGGTGACGGCCTGTGCCGCGGGCGTCCAGGCGATTGGCGACGCCGCGCGACTTATCCGGGCAGGCGAGGCGGACATTGCCGTCTGTGGCGGGGCGGAAGCTTGCATCAACACCGTCAGCCTGGGCGGCTTCGCGGCGGCACGCTCCTTGTCGACGGGCTTCAACGAGAGGCCCCACCGTGCCTCCCGGCCCTTCGATGCCGACCGTGACGGCTTCGTCATGGGTGAAGGCGCCGGTGTCATTGTGATAGAGGCGCTCGACCACGCCCTTGCGAGAGGGGCCGTACCCATCGCAGAACTGGTCGGCTATGGCACGACGGCCGATGCCCACCACATCACGTCCGGTCCGGAGGATGGCGCCGGAGCTCGGCGCGCCATGGAACTCGCCATCGCGCAGGCGGGTATCCAGCCAAGCGACATTGGCCACCTCAATGCTCATGCGACCTCGACGCCGGTCGGTGACAGGGGTGAAATAGTGGCAATCAAATCGGTCTTTGGCGGCGACGGCGGAATCGCCGTCAGCGCGACGAAATCCGCGACCGGACATTTGCTTGGGGCAGCGGGAGGTCTGGAAGCGATCTTCACCTTACTTGCTTTACGCGATCAGATCGCTCCTCCGACCCTGAACCTTGAAACACCCGATCCCGCTGCAGATGGAATAGACTTTGTCGCTGCGCGAGCACGGGAAATGTCGTGTGAATATGCCATCTCAAACGGATTTGGTTTTGGTGGCGTAAATGCCAGCATTCTGCTCCGCCGGTGGATCGGTTGATCGGAACACGGAGCTTGCATTCCGGTGCTTTCTTGCCAAGTCCAGATCCCCCGCCTCGGCGACTTCCGGGCATGCGGGCCGATGATGAAATCACGCCTCCCGCAGTCCATGAAAGCCCCCGGATGACGGCCTCGGAAGCAGTATTGCAAGCGCAACGGCCATATTGAGCGGCGAAGCGTTCTGGATCGCCGCTTGAGCTGCGACTATTGCGACTTCCCTACCCTGCGGGGGGCTGCCGGTTAGAAATTAAAATAGAGGCTGACTCCGGGCCGCCGGTGGTAGCGGTAATAGTCGCGATAGCCATAATACCCGTATTGGCGAGGGTAGCACCTGCCGTAGTAACGGCAGGAACGCCAAGCGTACCGCCGGTTCCAGTGGCGATCCGCGCGCCAGTGACGATGGCGCCAGTGACTGACCTGTTCGACAGCGCCGGCCTGTACTTCGGGTGTCGGCACGAAGATCGGCGCGGCGTTTAGCGGTAACACGAAAGACGCAGCCAGGACTGCGGCTGTGAGGGCGGATGAGAGCTTCTTCATAGTAAACTCCTCCTCTCTGGCTACCAGCTTGAGCCACCGAGCCTGAACCTCCGATGAATGGTTGCGCGCCCTACCGTCGCAGGACAATTGGCAACCGGCCGCGCAGTGTCAGACATCCAGTGACGTTGGATCCGCAAAACCGGTCGCCCCTTGGAAGTCGCGGATGGCGCGCAGCTGTCAAGGTGTCGAAACCCCGACTTGCCACTGTCATGATCGGCGCCTACATTCATTCTCAGAGCGTCCCCCGTGCCGTTGACCACGGATGTACTGGCAGCGGCATGGGGTGACGACGAAAGGTCGGGTCCGCCCGGCTTTTTTGTTGCGGGTCGCATATTTTGCCGGCAGTGAACACAGGCGGGGGCCTATGCTTCTACGGACAGGCCCCGCCCTAAATCGCTTCTGAAATAATTAGGTTCTTGTACGTGCGCATTGCCGACAACCCACGAAAACCTAGGGTGTCGTGATCGTCGATCTATGGGACCTTAGTCCGGCGCAATGTCGGCAAAGGTCTTAGGCGTATTGCCGTATGTTTTCCGTCGACGTGCGGCGCCGGATCACCCAGCTGCGCCGGTTCCCGGTTCTCCCTAATTGCGCGCGTCCCTAATCCCCTTTCGCGAATAGCACGGCGATCTCGCCCGCTGTATCATGCCGGCCATGCTCCTCGCGGGAGGCGAGTTGAGCGAGGGAGGACAAGCCATGCGTATGTCTTCGGTACTGCGTTTGCTGCGGACAGTTTGTCTTGCAGCGGGTGCTTCTTTCATGTCTGCACCATTGGTCATTGCAAACGACCCACTTCCACCCGAGTTGGAGAAGCTGAAGTCGGCACTTGAGAAATACAAGGACCCCGTCGCCGCTGTGCACGACGGCTATTTCTCGACATTGGGATGTGTCACCTACGCGTCGGGCACGATGGGGGTGCACTTTCTGAACCCCGCGCTGATCGGTCCGGTGCCCGATCCAATGAAGCCAACCTTGCTGGTGTATGAGCCAACTGGCGACAAGCTGGAACTCGTTGCCGTCGAGTGGCTGATCCCGCTCGCCACTGGCGTCAAACCGAATCCCGAACTCTTCGGGCATCCCTTCGACGGCCCCATGGAGGGGCATGAACCGCTTCTGCCGGCGCAGCTCCACCATTACGACCTGCATGCGTGGATCTTCAAACCGAACCCGCTCGGCCTGTTCCACCCGGTGAACCCGGACGTCAAGTGCCCCGAAGGACCCTATACCTTCTTGGAAGAGATGCCGAAGATGCTGCCTCATCCAGCGTCGAGCAAATAAGGGTCGTTGCAAGAGGCGAATTTGGGACAGCGCCCGCCAAACCCCTCCGCGCTGTCCCGGAGCAGGGTGCGGAGGCATGGGAGTGATAGCGTTCGCGACGCGAGAGGGCTTTCGCTTCGCAGTGTGGACGTTTGCGCATTGAAAGCACACCTACAGGGCCGCGCGTCCTATCGGCGCTGTGGTCGCGCCAAACGCCATTGCGGCAACGCCGATAAGCCCGAAGTGCTCTCATGTCCGCGACTGTTTCCCGTTCGCACCCTCTCAAAAAGCGCGTAGACTGTTTCCACCGGCAGATTTGCCCCGAGAGGAGATCGGCCATGAACCCTTTCAATAACTTCCGAGATTATCCCATACTTCCCGGAGAAGTCGCAGTCCTGGATGGCGTTCTGCACAAGGCGCTCGAAGAACGCAACCTGACGGCGGGCAGTGACGAGGCTGAAGAAGTCGCCCAAAGAATCATCAAGCTTTACCAGACCGGCGTCAGGGACCCCGATCAGATTTGGCAGATGATCCGCACGATCTAAAGCGCGTCGCGTTCAAGCGGCCTCATGGGACGCGCATTAGCTCCTTGTTTTCATGCATGTCGTTGTCCCAAAACCGCTGCACACTTTTGGGCGACATGCATTAGCGAGCGCCGAAAGACATTAACTCAGTCGCAGATCGCGATCACCTTATTCTCGGGGAAGGACGCGCGAACGTGGTCGCCGCGATTGAGGCCGATCGAGGGATGCGTGCGAGCAATCAGGTTCTGATCGCCGTCGACACCGATCGTATATTCGGCGACCTCTCCCAGGAAGACCTTGCCCTGAATGCGGCCGTTGACACTGTTCGGCGCCGCATCACTCGCGATGCCGTTGAGCGGCTGGAGCTCAATGTTCTCCGGCCGGATGACGAAGGAAATCTGGTGGCCGGCCGTCATGCTCGAGGAAAACATGCATCTGATCGCGCCGATCGACGTGTGAACGGCGGCGATGTCGCCTGCCCTCACCTGACTTGCGAGCTTGCCGCGCAGAAGATTTGTCCGACCGATGAAGTTGGCGACAAACTCGCATCTCGGCCTGTCGTAGATATCGATGGGCGTTCCCATCTGCGCGATCACGCCGTTGTTCAGCACGGCCACCCGGTCGGAAAGCGCCATCGCCTCGCTCTGGTCATGGGTCACGTAGATCGTCGTGACCCCCCATTCGGTCTGCAGGCGCTTGATTTCAGAGCGCATCTGCTCGCGAAGAAGCGCATCGAGATTGCTGAGCGGCTCGTCGAGCAGCAGCAGCTTCGGCTCGCGCACCAGGGCGCGGGCGAGCGCAAGGCGCTGCTGCTGCCCGCCTGAAAGCTTCGTAGCAGAACGGTTGCGGTATTCGGAAAGCCCGACCATTTCGAGCGAGCGCATCACGCGGGATTCGATCTCCTCGCGCGAAAGATGACCGTTGCGGCGGGTGCGCAAGGGATAGGCTGCATTTTCGAAGACGTTCATATGCGGCCAGATCGCATAGGACTGGAAGACCATGCCGATGTCGCGCTCGTACATCGGCAACTGTATATCGGAACGGCTGTCAAAGAGGTCGCGGCCGTCAAGCTGGATCACCCCGCCATCGGGATGTTCGAGACCCGCGATCGACCGCAACGTGGTCGTCTTGCCGCAACCGGAGGGGCCGAGAAGCGTGAAGAGTTCGCCCTCCTTGACGTCGAAGCTGACGCCGGACACCCCGCCTTTTTGTTCCCCTGCTTCGTTGATGTATTGTTTTACGAGATTGGCAACCCTCAGCATAAAATCCACCTCCCTGGAACGCGACTATGCAGTGAGAATCCGGTAACGGCGCGCCACCAGATAGAAGCATCCGCTAACGCATGTCATGAGGGCAACCCAGACCGTGCCCATGGCGGCGAGCTCGGTGACCTGCCCGTTCTGCCAGAGATCGAACAGGCTCACGGCGACGAGCGAGCTTCCGGGTCCGACGAGAAGAAGCGGCAGCGACATGGCCCGCACAGCAAGCAGGAAGACGAACAGCCAGCAACTGATCATCGATGCCGACAGCAGCGGCAGGACGATCTTGATGAAGGTCTGCATCTGTGGCGCGCCGGAAGCTGTCGAAGCCTCTTCGAGATCGGAATGGATCTGCAGCACGCCGGCATAGGCATAGCGCATGCCGTAGGGCAGATAGGCGACGGCCGAAGCAACGATCACCGAGCTCAGCGTCCCGTAGAACGGGAACGGCAGATTGACGAAGACCTGCAGGAAAGCGACGCCCATGACGATCGAAGGAAATGTCAGCGGCGCGGTGGCGAGCTGGTCAAGCACCCATGCTGCAGGTTTGCGGCGAACGGCGAGCCACGCGCAAAGGGCCGTGAATGGCACGACAAGGCTCGCCGTGATCGTACCTAGCACCAGCGTGTTGACGAGCGTCGAGCGGAAAAAGCCTGGACCGATCACCGTCGCGTAGTTCTTCAGCGTCCAGCGCGAGAGGCTGGCGATGCTGAAACTTCCGAAGAAGGGTTGGAAGGACACGAAGACGATGATCGCCAGCGGCAGGCCGATGACCAAGAGCAGGATGGCGACGAGGGCCAGCATGCTGACATAGCGGCCACGCCCGAGATCGATCACGCGCGGACGGTATCCCTTGCCGGTTATCGTCTGATACCGATGCGCGTGCCGGGAAAGGCGCCCGTAGAAATAGAGCAGGCAGGCAAGGAACGCGAGCAGACAGACGGAATAGGCTCCGGCCTGACCGAAATTCGGCGGCGTTGTCGCACGCGAACTCTGGTAGATGCTCGTGCTCAAGACCTCGATATTTCCTGCAAGACCGACGATTGCCGGAACCTCGAAGGATTCGAAGGCACGAATAAAGCTCAACAGCAGCAACGCCAGCACGCCGGGCATGCCCATCCTCAGAGTTATCTTCCAGAAGGTCGCGATCGGCCCTGCCCCGCTCATCATCGATGCTTCCTCGAAGGCGGCATCCGTCGAGCGCAGGACCGCGGACATCATCAGGAAGGTCAGCGGCACGAATCCGACGCCTTCAATCAGGATCATCCCTGGCAGCGAATAGACGTCGAATGTCGGCGCCGACGCCCCGAACATCGCCTTCAGCATCTGGTTGAACGGGCCTGATTTGCCAAGAATCATGAGCCAGGCAACGGTGTAGAGCACGTGCGGGATCGCAAGCGAGATGACGGCACCGAGGAAGGCATATTTGCGGCCCGGCGTATTGGTCCGTTCGACGATGATGGCGAGCACAGTACCGAGGACGATCCCGACGCAGCCGGAACCGAGCGAATAGACGGCGGTGTGCACGAGGCTTCGCAGGAAATAGGGATTGCGAAGGAGATCGGCAAAAAACTGAAAGGTGAACTGATCGAAAGAACCGTCGAAATTGGTCGTGTAGAGGCTCGAGGCGACCAGGTAGGCGGCCGGCGGAATGATGAGCACCAACAGAATGGCGGCCAGAATGAGCACGACGGGCGAAAAATTGATCTTCCTGACCGTCGGCACCGTTGCGGCGGATAATTGAAGCGTTTTCATATCGCTTAGAACTCTCTCGTCTATTGCCGGTCAGAGAGGCCGCCCGATCGGCGGCCTCGCTCCAATCATCTAAAATACGTCTGGTACAGTTCGTCCGACTTTTTGCCGTTGTTGACGAGCGCCTCCGGGCGAACGAGGTTTTCCTCGTAGCCGACTTCATGCGGCACGATCTTCTGAAGCATCTCCGAAGGCAGCACCTTCGGATGGGCGGGGAAATAGTCCGCGCCAAGCAGGATCTTCTGACCGTCTTCCGACAGGAGGAAATCGGTAAAGAGCGCCGCGCCGTAAGGATGCTGGATGTTCTTCGGGATCAGCAGCGTAGCCGTCGTCGAGGCGACTGGGCTCATGAGCTGCGACGCGACGGGCGCGCCGTCCTCCGCACTGATCAGCGGATGATGACAGAAGACATTGAGCGCCATCGCATATTCGCCGGCGATCACCCGGTCGACGAGCGTGCGTGCGCTGCCGGCACCGAAATTCACGATCTTCTGCGCCGAAAGTTTCTTGAGGTAGTCTTCCGCCTTTTCCTCGCCCCAGGCGGAACGAAGATTCGTGATGAACAACGGCGTGCCGCTCTCGCTGCCGATCCGCCAGGCGATCTGGCCTTGCCACTTCGGATCGAGAAGGTCCTCGTAGCTCTTCGGAACGTCGGCCGCCTTCACCATGTCGGTGTTATAGGCCATGCAGTAATAGCTCACCCGTGTCGCGGCCCACAGGTGGTTGGGATCGCGGTAGGAATCCGGATACTGATCGAGCATCGGCGAGGTGAAGGTCTGAACCGCTTCGGCCTTGATCAGGTTCTCGCTGACGCTGGTGCCTTCGACGACGTCGACGACGACATTGTTGGCGCGTTCTTCGGCAAGCACACGCTGCGCGATATCCTCGGAGTCACCGCGCCAGAAGGTCACGCTCACCGAGGGATACTTCTTCATGAAGGCCTCGGTGAGCGGCTGCAGGGCCTGATCGGCGATCATTGCCGAATAGACAACGAGCTCGCCTTCCTTGGCAGCACCTTCCGCGAGAACCTTCTCTCGATCGGCACCGGCATAATGCAGGATCTCCTCCTGACTCTGCGCAAACACCGGTGTTCCGAGACCCGCCAAGAGCGGGAACGCCATAAATAAGCTAACTGACTGCGTAATGTGGCTCCGTCTGTTCATTGTCTTCCTCCCAAAGACCGCTGGTGATGATGAGGGCGTCGGCTATTTTCACACCCCTCCCGCGGATGCGAACGAAGACCGGATTGAGATCGATGGCCGCAAACTGGCCATCGGTCGACGCCACGAAGTTCGAAAACGCGACGAGACAATCAATCAGGGCTTCTCTATCGAGTGGGGGAGTGCCGCGGAAACCGTCAAGCTGAACGGAAATCTTCAGCCGGGCGACCATTTCCGTGGCCTGCTGACGTGTTAGCGGAGCCAAACCGACACTTGCATCCTTGAACACCTCGACCATTACGCCGCCGCCGCCCACGACAACCAGCGGGCCGAATTGTTCGTCATACGTCATGCCGATAATGAATTCCGCGCCTTCACCAACCATTTCCTGCACGAGGATACCGTCGATGGCGGCCTCTGGACAGGCCGTTTTGGCATTCGTCAAAATCTTCAGCGACATCGTTTCGGCATCGTCGACGGTCGCGCCAAGATGGACGCCGCCGACATCCGATTTGTGCGGAATGTCGCGCGATTGTATTTTCAGGGCGACGCGGCCGCCGACCTTTTCAGCCAGCGCTTTTGCTTCCTTTGGCGTCGCTGCGAGATATTCCCGCGTTACCGGAAGGCCGGCCCGCCCGAGGATGCGCTTGCTTTCCGCCTCGTTGAGGGCAACGCCGGCGCGGCCATTCCCAGGCGCGCGGCGCGTCTGCGATGGCTCGCGGCCAGCGGACATGTTGTGCCGAAATGCCGCGTAATCGGTCAGGTGGCGGATCGCGCGCAATCCGAGCTCGACATCCTCGACCAGCGGTAGCCCCTTCTCTCCCGCATAGCCGCGCCAATGCGCGGTCAGGCTGTTCGAGATAAAGGACAGGACGAGCAACGGCTTGCTTGCCGTCCTGGCGATCTCGGCCACGCGCCCGACGAGCTTGTCGTGATTCTCGGCGCCCTCGAGGCGCATGCCGAGAACAAGACCGATGACGTCGATCTCGGCGCTATCGAGAAGCGCGCCGACGACGCCTTCGATCGCGCCATCCTGGCGCAGGCGCGGCATGCCGACCGTATCGAGCGGATTGCCGAAGTCGCGTGCGACGCCGAGCGCCTCGCCGACGCGGCGGCTGGTCTCCTCGTCGATCCGCCCGAAGGTGACGCCGGCCCGCTCGCCGAGGTCACCGATCAGCGACGTGGCGCCGCCCGAGACCGTCAGAAGGCAGACACGGTTCCCCGCAGGCAGGGGCGCCGTCGCAAGAAGCGCTGCCGTTTCCACCAGATCGTCGAGACTCGAAACGGCGGCGACGCCGTTTGCGCGGAACAGTGCCTCATACGCCTCGTGCCGGCCGGCAAGCGTGCCGGTGTGGGCGAAGGTCGCGGCCTGGCCGGCGGTGCTCTGGCCGAGCTTCAGGATGACCAGCGGCTTGACCCTCGAGGCCCGCTCGACGGCGGCACGGAACCGTCGCCCGTCCTTGGCACCCTCCATGATGCAGGCGATGACGCTCGTCTTCGGGTCATCCGCAAGGAAGTCGATATAGTCCGCGAGGTCCAGCACCGCCTGATTGCCGATGGAGATCAGATAGTTCATGCCGATGCCGCGATTGGCACTGAGCTCGGCAACCGCATTGAGCAGGCCGCCGCTTTGCGAGACGAGCGAAATGCCGCCGGCATCGAGCTTTGCGGGAATGTCGGCCATGGTCGCCGCAAACCGGTGGGCGAGCGTCGCGATACCCATGCAATTGGGTCCGGCGACCGCCATGCCCGAAGCCTTCGCAATGGCTTGAAGACGTTCCTGTCGCTCCCGGCCCTCGGGCGTGCCCGCATCGGCAAAGCCTTCGGACACGACGAGAGCGGCGCGAACGCCAATCGATGCGGCCTCCTCGACAAGCGTGAGCACGCCTTCGGCCGGAACCGATATGACGATGCAGTCCGGCACGGCAGGGAGCGCACTGAGGCTGGGGACGCAGGGTACGCCGGCGATCTCCCCGGCATTGGCATTGACCGGCCAGATCTCGCCCGCGAACCCGGAGCGCAGCGCCGAATTCAGCATCTTGTTGCCAGCGCCACCCTTGGCGGATACCCCGACAAAGGCAACGGAACGAGGCGCAAGCAGGCTCCTGGCAGGAAGGGAGTGTATCTGGCCAGCCATGTGTTTCCTCATTCCCTCACGACACGGAACTTGGGGAGCGTGAAGCCCTGAGCGGGATGGTCCTCGTAGACGATCTCGACCGTCTGCCCGACTGTGTGGATGTCGGTCGGCAGGTCACCGCCGACGAGCTGGGAGCTGATCAACGGCCCTTCGTCGAGCTCGATCAGCGCATAGACGTAGGGCACCTCTTCCTTGAACCCCGGATGGAAGGCCCAGTGATGGATGTTGAAGGCGAAGATCTTTCCGCGCCCGGACGCCTCCGTCCATTCGCAATTCGCGGCAAAGGGCTCGTTGTCGTGGTTCTGGCAATAGGCCTTCGGCCAGTAGACCGCGCCGCATTGCTTGCATTTCCAGACGAGCAGCTTGTGCTCTTTGAGCCCGTCCCAGAAAGCTTCATTGTCATGGTCGATGCTAGGATAGGGCTTCTTCCAGTCGAGGTCGACCGTGTAGGATTGCGGATTGATGTTCATGCGTGCCTCCCGAGCAGCGTGCAGGTGTGGATGGAGCACATGCCGGGAGAGACGAGTTCGCCGCCATGGCCGGTGGTGAGAACGATGTCGCAATCCTCGATCTGGCGTTCGCCGGCTTCGCCGCGAAGCTGCCGGACGGACTCGGCCAGTCCGGTCAGATCGCCGAGGTGGTAGCAGGAGAGCAGGCCGCCGCCGGTGTTGACCGGGATCGAGCCACCGGGCGCCATGTTGCCGTCAGCGACGAAGGCACCCCCCTCGCCTTTCTTGCACCAGCCGTAGTCCTCGAGTTGGAACAGGACCTCTGCCGTGAAGCAGTCGTAGAGCTGGGCACAGTCGACATCGTCAAGCGTAATGTCGGCCTGACCGAACGCCTGCTTCTTGGCTGGCTCGACGGCCATGTGGGTGAAATTCTTCTTCTCCCACCACAAGTCGGCGGAGACTTCTCCAAATCCCTGGCCGAGCACATAGACCGGCGGCTTGGCGCAATCCTTGGCGCGGTCCGCCGTCGTGAGGATAAAGGCGATCCCGCCATCGGATACCTGGCTCATGTCGAGCAGGTGATAGGGCTCGGCGACCAGCGGGGAGTTCTGATGGTCCTCGACAGTGATCGGCCGGCCATACATCTTGGCTTCCGGATTCATGCAGGCCCATTGCCGTTCGGCGACGGAAATGGCGCCGAGTTGGGCGCTCGTCGTGCCGTAGACGGCCATGTGGCGAGCCGCCATCCAACTATGGTGGCTGACGGCGCGGGAGTCACCGAGCGGCTTGCCCCAGTAGCCACGCTTTTCGGCATGCGCCATGCCGCGAAACCCCTTCTTGCGGGTCTCCTGCGACTGCGACCAGTCCGTCACGGCACCCATCAGCACGACGTAGTCCGCGATGCCTCTATCGAGATAGGACATGGTGGCAGCCATGCCGAGGCCGGCCAGCGCGCCGCCGCGCCCACAGGTGAAATAGAAATTGTTCTTGATGCCGAGAACACGCGTAAAGGCGTCCGAATAACTGGCGCGATCACCGCCGCCGCCCGTACGTCTAAGATCGATCGCGCCACCGATATCGGCCCTTGTCAGGCCCGCATCGGCGATCGCAAGCCTCGCCGCCTCTGCCGCGATCATTCGTTCCGATCGGTCCGGCTGCGGCCCGGCGACAACGCCGAGGCCAACGATCGCGTATTTTCCGGAAGATGCATGCTTTCCCACCTCGGTCATCCTTTCGTCATCGTGAAGCTTCGTAATTCTCGGTCGCCCTGTCCCCGGCATCGGCCTTTTGCACTCCGGTTCCAGGGCCGGACGGTAGTCGGAGCATTCCGCCGTCGACGGACAGGCCGCCAAAGGGATCGCCGAGCAGCCGCTCGAACTCGCCGAGCTCGCAGGCGTATTCGGCTCCCGGAAGTGCGCAGGCGAGGTGAATGGCGAAGGAGGAGAGCAGCCGGCTGCCGACAGCGGCACCCATCCGGTACTGGATGCCCGCCTCTTCACAGAGCGCAGCCGCCGTGAGCGTATTGCGGATCCCGCCGAGCTTCGGGATCTTCAGGCTGATCGCATCCACGCGCCGGTGTTTTGCCAGGTCGTAGACTTCTGCGAGAGAGCCTGCCGCCTCGTCGGCCTCGACGGCGATCGGGACCATCCTCGTCACGAGCGACAAGCCTTCGCGATCCTCGGCTGGCACCGGCTGCTCGACGAGCTCGATGCCATGATCCGCCATCTTGAGGATCGCGGTTACCGCATCTTTCGGCGAATATGACTGGTTGGCATCGATCGTCAGGTGCACGTGCGGGCCGACCTCGGCACGGATAGCCACGACCCGCGCGACATCCTCGTCGACATGGCCGTGCACCTTGATCTTCAGGTAACGGTATCCCTGGTCGACAAGGCGCCTCGCCTGAGCGGCCATCTCATCCGGTGACTTGATGGCAAGAATGCGCAGGATCGGCACCTCGCTGCGCAGTTTACCGCCTAGCAGCGTCGTCAGCGGGACATTCAGCGTCCGTGCCAGAAGGTCGTGGAGCGCGCAGTCGACAGCGGCCTTGGCCTGCGGAGCTCCACGGAGCCTGCGGTCGAGCCCCTGCATGATGGCGCCGATCTCGTCAGCGTGCCTGCCGAGCACCAGGGGACGGAAATGACCGAGTTCGGCAACGAGCGTGGACTTGATCGAGCCCATATGGGCAGTGGCCGAGGCATAGCCGAACCCCTCGGCATCTGCCGTTGCGATGCGCAGGATCACGCCTTCCGTGTTCGGATTGGCGCCAAGCGCGAATTTCCATTCCGGATCGTCCTTCTTCAGGACCACCGGCTCGATATCGAATGCGACAATTTCCATGATTCAGCTCCCGTTGCGCAAAACGTCGGCAGAGCAGAATTCTCAGGCGGTTCGGGCCTCGCTGTTGAACGGAACGACGCGGCGGCCGAGATAGTGAGCCTCGGGACCGTAGAGCAGGTCGCGCACATCGGCTGGCGACAGCAACTTGATGAGCTGGTCTGTCTGGCCGCTCAGCGGCAGCACCAGCCCGCCCGCCTGCGCAAGGTCGAGAACGACGTCCATGTCTTTCTCGTGCCAGGTGAAGCGGGTTCCGTCCCAGCGCTCCAAGGTATTGTTGTAGCCGGGGCTCTTCAGCAGAATCTCGCGCATGCGCTGCGCATCGACGCCGTAGCGCTTGGCAAGGAGCAGCGCTTCGTAGTTGCCGACACAATGGATCCAGTGCAGCAGATTATTGCAGGCCTTGGCGAGCTGTCCGGAGCCGAGATCGCCGACGTGCAGAACATCGCGGCTGTAGCTCATCAGCACCGGACGCGCCATTTCGACGGCGTCCTCCCGGCCACCGCAAAGCGAAAGCAGCGTCCCCTCGCGCGCGCCCTCCAGGCCGTAGACAACCGGCGCGTCGATGAAGTTTACGCCATAGCTGTCGCAATACTCTCCGAGTTCGCGCATCGTGCCCGGATTGTTGGTGGCGGCGATCGCAATGACCGAGCTCTTCTTGACGTGGAGCGCCAGTTCCCTGGTCACGGCGCGCGACTGGTCATCGGTCGCGACGACGGCGATGAAGACGTCGGCCATCGTGGCAAGATCAGCGAGGTCTTTCGCAGCCGTGATACCCGCGGCCGACGCCTTGGCGAGACATTCCGCGTCGAGGTCGTAGGCCGCTACTGCGAATCCCGCCTTCAGCGCGTGTGATGCCATGGCCAATCCCATTGCGCCGACGCCCACGAATCCAACTCTTACTGACATGCAATCCTCCCCGTGCCTTGAAAAAAGCCAGCCGAAACCGTTGGGACGCGCGGCGCGCTCCCTGAAGGCCGACCATGATCAGGCGATGATTGAATCCGGACTGTCCGGAAATGCTCCTCCTCGACCGTCGCTTCGGTTGTGCGACGCCGTCTCCTCACGGCTTCGTACAACCCCGTCCTGAAGGACTTCTCGCTTCGGCCTTCCCGTGCGCAAATCGTTGGTAGCCGCCGGGAATGATCGAAGTCTGCGGGCCGGAAGTTCTAAAATCAAGAAGAATGATTTGATATCGTTCAAACCAAAAGTTAGAACTGATTATCGTCAAATCCAGTTTCTCGGGGAGGTGAAATATGGATCTGCGTTCGGTCAATCGATTCCTTGCAGTCGCTGAACTGGGGAGCCTGAACAAGGCTGCGCAACGCCTCAATCTTTCCCAGCCGGCGCTTTCGAAAAGCATCCAGATGCTCGAATATGCTTTTGGAGTGCCGCTGCTCGATCGCGGGCCGCGCGGCATCACGCTTACGTCTTTCGGCGAGGCGGTCTTCGATCATGCCCGGCGCATTGCGGCGGAGATGCGCAAGATGGAGAGCGATATCAAAGCGATCCGCACACTTGGATCAGGCGAGATCAACGTCGGCGCTCCGCTTGGCCCGGACAGCCGCACGCTGGCATTCGCGATCCTCAGACTTGTGACCGACGAGCGGCGCCTCACCATCAACATTGCCAATGGCACCCGCAGCGACCTGATCCGCCCATTGCTGCTGGGGGATCTCGATTTCCTGATCGCGACCCTCTTCGAGCCGGAGGACCTTCCACCCGATGTCGAACAGAGCGAACTCTATCTCGATTCCATGATCCTCGTCGTCCGCGCCGGTCACCCGATGCTTGACGGTCATCAGATCGAACTCAACGAACTGGCGCAGTATCCTTGGGTGGTATTGACCGGCAACCGCGATCTCGAAGGCGCGCTGCGCAAGCTTGTAGGCATGGAATTCAAGAGATCGGTTTTGCGCAGCGGCTCCCCGATGTTCGTCAAGAACATTCTCCAGAAGAGCGAGTTCATCGGCCTTGTGCGCCAGGACGCCGTACGCATCGAGCTCGAGACAGGTTCATTGGTCGAGATCGACATATCCGCTCAGCTCGACATCCACGAGTTCGTGCCGCCGCAGAAGGTGGGACTGATCTTCCGATCGGACGTCTCGATTCCGGTGGCGAGCCAGGCCCTGATCCAGGAGATCACAGCCGCAACACGCGCAAACTCCGGAGCTCTCACCAAGCTGACGGAGATGTGAAACCGGCGTAGCCCGCCCTTTACGTGGTTCACGGCGAGGCGTCGGCGGAGCAACCGCCCGCTTTGCCGGAGGATTTCGCAACGGCCAGGGAAATTCACGGAATTTTAGGTACTTGCGGAACACATATGGAACAGATAGTGTCTGTTCTTGATTTGTTTCGCGACTCTGGAGTGACGCGCCATGCTAACCCGCAAGCAACAGGAATTGCTTCTGTTCATTCACGAGCGAATGAAGGAATCCGGGGTGCCGCCGTCCTTCGACGAGATGAAAGACGCATTGGACCTCGCCTCCAAGTCGGGCATCCACCGGTTGATCACCGCGCTTGAAGAGCGTGGCTTCATTCGCCGTCTTCCCAACCGGGCGCGCGCGCTCGAAGTCATCAAGCTGCCCGAGGCCTACACCACGAGCCCGCAGCCACGGCGTGGCTTCTCGCCAAGCGTGATCGAAGGCAGCCTGGGCAAGCCACCTGCCGCGCCTGCCGCCACGACGAAATCGGCGCCACCGAGCGATACTGCATCGGTTTCCGTGCCGGTCATGGGGCGGATCGCGGCCGGCGTCCCGATTTCCGCGATCCAGAACAACACTCATGACATTTCCATCCCGGCCGAGATGATCGGCAACGGCGAACACTACGCGCTCGAGATCAAGGGCGACTCGATGATCGAGGCGGGTATCTTCGACGGCGATACCGTGATCATTCGGAACACGAACACGGCCAATCCCGGCGACATCATCGTTGCGCTTGTCGACGATGAGGAGGTAACGCTCAAGCGGTTCCGCAGAAAGGGCGCATCCATCGCGCTCGAAGCGGCCAACCCGGCCTATGAAACGCGGATATTCGGACCGGACCGCGTCAAGATCCAAGGCAAGCTCGTCGGCCTTATTCGCCGCTATCACTAGTTGAGACGGGCTGGTGAGTCGGGCTCAGCAATGCGACTTGCGGCAGTGATTCAAATTGCTACAGCGCCCTTTCCGCACCTGAGCAGACGCGCGGCGCTGGAGAAAATCACACTGCAACTCGGGTGGCCAAAACCAAAGGCCCTGCTCTACCGCCTTGCAGAGGGCCAATCCGTTAATGATGGCACTGATCGCCGCGAATCGCGTTTGCGCGGGCCAAACGGTTTTGCCGTAAGCCAAACACTCACACAGCGTCCGGCTACACATTCATCGTTGATTTTCTTGAAGTAAAAGCTTTGGAGGCCTCGCCCGGAATTGAACCGGGGTACAAGGATTTGCAGTCCTCTGCGTCACCACTCCGCCACGAGGCCTCTCACGCTCGATCGATCAAGCGATGGCCGGCGTTTAGAACGAATCTATGAGGAGTGCAAGGGGAGTGGTTCGAAAAAGGTGGGACGGCGCCAGGTCATCCACGTTCCCCCCAGCGCTCCGCTAATGCGCGCTTGGCACCCCGCGGCCGCATGTGCCTTTCAGGATTTGTCGGAAGAATTTTGCTGGCCGCGCCAGCGCGCCCACCAGACCGCCAGCTTGCGGCGACGACGGCGGATGGCCGGTATGTCGTGAGAAAGCACGAGCAGCCCCAGAGGAATCATCCAGAAGCCTAACACCGGCAGGAAGCCCAATACGCCGCCCACCACAAGGAGCGTCCCAACAAGAATTCGCAGCACCGGTGAGTCGGGCAAGTTCATACGCCATTTGCCGAGGACGAGCTCGTGGGTCTGCGGGTCGATGCCGAAATGTCGTTCTTTCCTGCCGTTCGTCATTATTCCTCTTTCATGCTCCTCCCCAGAATTGGGGCCTTCTCCACAGCCGCGCAACGGACGTTGTCATTTTTTTTGAAAAACCGCTTGGCAAATCGAAAAAGCATTTGTATTAGCAGCCTCACTTCTGCGGCGCAGATGATCCCTGGTAGCTCAGCGGTAGAGCACTCGACTGTTAATCGATAGGTCGCCGGTTCGAATCCGGCCCGGGGAGCCAGTTTCAAAGAGCCATTCGCGGCAAAGGCCCGAGTGGCTCTTTTTTCGTTTGTCGGCATAGTCTCTGAAGGTTCCTCATGCGTGTTGCATGGCTTTTCCTGGTTCTCGCGATCACGACAGAGGTCGCCGGCCTCACGGCGATGAAAGCTGCTTCCGCCTCCGGCTCCTATGCCGGGCATGCGATCATGTACGCATCGATTGCACTCTCATACGTGTTCCTTGCCAAGGCCGTGAAGACGATCTCCGTCGGCGTCGCCTATGCCATCTGGGAAGGGTCCGGTGTGGCCCTCATCACGATCGTCTCCGTGTTCGTCTTCGGCCATGCACTCAGCGGCCGCGAGATGCTGGGCCTGTCGATGGCCGTTGCAGGCATACTGCTCGTCAACGCCGGTGAGGTCGAGCAAGAGGAAGCGGCGGGAGAAGCCGCCCGATGAGCGCCGATGGCTTCTATTTCGCTTTCGCGGTTATGGCCGGCATTCTCGACGTCGCAGCGAATCTGGCCTCCACGAAGTCGAACGGCTTTGCCCGGCGCGGCTGGGGCGCGCTTTCGATTCTCCTGGTGTTGGCCGCCTTCGCACTGCTCGCGAAAGCGATTAAGGGTATGGAACTCGCCATGGCCTATGCGGTACTTGGCGCCACCGGCATTTTCGGCACCGCGATCTGCGGGCGCCTTTTCTTCGGCCAAAAGCTAAGGCCAGTCGGCTGGGTCGGCCTGTCGCTGGTCTTTGGTGCGGTTCTGGTGCTTCACACCGCCTGACGCGGCCTGCCTTTTGAACCGGAGCGCTCTTTCTTTGCGGCGGTGGCGGGTGCACGCCCCGGCACGAGCCAGTTGAGAAGCGCAAAGTAGGCGCCATAAGGCAGGAACCGCAGCAGCTTAACGGCATAGACAAAGCGTTTCGGGAAGGTGATCTCGAAGCGCCCGGATTTCAAGCCGAGGCATATGCGCTCCGCCGCCTCGTCCACGCTCACCATCGCCGGTCGCGGGAACCTGCCTCTCGCCGAAGCGGCCGTATCGACAAAGCCCGGACAGATCAACTGCACGCGGATGCCGATACGATCGAGGTCGAACCTCAAGCTCTCCGCCATATTGATGAGCGCCGCCTTGGTCGCTCCGTAAGCGGCGCTCATCGGTAGGCCGCAGTATCCCGCCACTGACGAGACGACGGCGATCTGGCCATGCCCGTTCGCCTTCATGTGCTCCACAACGGGCACGAGGCAATTGACCACACCATGAAGATTGACGGCGAAGCTCTTATCGAAGGCTTCCCGACCAAGATCATCGCCACGCACCGGAATCGCCACCCCCGCATTGAGCACGGCCAGAGCCACCCGCCCGTGGTCGTATTCGACGGCTGCCAGCAAACGTTCCATATCACGCGGATCGGCGACGTCCCCATCGAGAACGACAATCCTACCCGGGCCCGACGCCTCATGCTGAAGTGCCACCAGCCTCTCGTGGCTGCGCGCCGTGACGACCACCGAGTAGCCTTCCTCCACCAGCCTGAGGGCCACGGCGCGGCCGATGCCCGAACTCGCCCCCGTTATCCACACCAGTCCATGCTCGGGTCGGGCTGTGAATGCAGTCGTCATTTTGTCCTCGCGTCCATCGGGAAGGGCTTTGCCTTCCAAGACCCGTGGCTGTCTCCCCCGGCCCGGGCTCAATACCTCTCCGACGGCAACGCCTGCCCACATTTTTCTCTTTCGACCGATCTTTTGACGACCGAGACGAATTTTGCCCGGGACAGGTAAGCTGCGAAACGCTATTTCTTGCCTCGTACACAGGCTGAGCCGAAAACACGCCAATATTTCGGCGATCTTGCCTGTAAACCAAATGTTTATCGGATCGCCGTTCATCAGGGATTATGCTGGGTTCGGACCCGGCGTCCGTTCCGTCCAGCGTGAGGTTTTCAGAATGACCGTTCTTCCGTCCGTGCTCGAAGCGATCGGCAACACGCCGTTGATCCGGCTCCAAGCCGTTTCCGAAGCCACCGGCTGCACCATCCTGGGCAAAGCGGAATTTCTCAATCCGGGGCAATCGGTGAAGGACCGCGCAGCCTTGTGGATCATCCGGCAGGCGGAAAAATCCGGGCAGTTGAAACCCGGCGGCGTCATCGTCGAAGGCACTGCCGGCAATACCGGAATCGGTCTCGCGGTCGTAGGCAACGCGCTCGGATACCGTACGGTCATCGTCATTCCCGAAACGCAGACTCAGGAGAAAAAGGACGCGTTGCGCCTCATGGGTGCCGAGCTAGTCGAAGTTCCCGCGGTGCCGTACAAAAATCCCAACAACTACGTGAAGGTTTCGGGCCGACTGGCCGCCGAACTTGCCAAGACAGAACCGAACGGCGCGATCTGGGCAAACCAGTTCGACAACGTCGCAAACCGCGACGCGCATGTGGAAACGACAGCGCCGGAAATCTGGCGCGACACAGACGGCAAGGTCGACGGTTTCATCTGCGCGGTAGGCTCTGGAGGCACGCTCGCCGGCGTGGCTCAAGGGTTGCGGGCCAAGAATCCTGCTGTCAAGATCGGTATTGCCGATCCGGAAGGGGCCGCACTTTACAACTACTATGCACATGGCGAGCTCAAGGCGAACGGAAGCTCGATCACCGAGGGGATCGGGCAGGGCCGCATCACCGCCAACCTTGAAGGTTTCACGCCGGACTTCGCGTACCAGATTCCCGATTCGGAAGCCGTGCCCTACGTTTTCGACCTGATCGAAAAGGAAGGGATCTGCGTCGGGGGCTCAACCGGCATCAACATTGCCGGCGCGGTACGGATCGCCAAGGACCTGGGCCCCGGCCACACGATCGTGACGATTCTCTGCGACTATGGTAACCGCTACCAGTCGAAACTCTTCAACCCGGACTTTCTGACCTCCAAGGGCCTGCCGGTGCCAAGCTGGCTCAAGACCACTTCGAACATCACCGTGCCATACGAACCCGTCGGATAACATTCGCGATGACCAAGACCGTTACCGCCCTCTTCCGAGAAGACTTCTACCTCTCGACCTGCGAGGCAAGCGTGACCGGAATTCTCGATGATGGCGGAATCGAGCTTGATCAGACATGCTTCTACGCCACCTCCGGCGGGCAGCCGGGGGATACCGGCTTTCTCGAGCGTGGTGACGGAGGCCGAATCGCGATCGCAGGCACCCGGCACGGCGCCACCAAGGACGTCATCATACACGTCCCGGCGGAAGGTCAGCCTTCGCCGGCGATCGGCGAAAAGCTCGTCCTCCACATCGACTGGCCGCGCCGGTACCGATTGATGCGCATGCACACCGCCTGCCACCTGCTTTCCGTCGTTTGCCCCTTCCCGATCACCGGGGCGGCTGTTGGCGAGGACGAAAGCCGCGTCGATTTCGACATGAGCGAAACGATCGACAAGGACCAGGTGACGGCAGCGCTCATCAAACTCGTCGAAGAGAACCACCCCGTTTACGTGCAATGGATCACCGACGAGGAACTCGCCGCCAACCCGGGCATCGTCAAATCGAAGAATGTCCGCCCGCCGATGGGTCTTGGCAGGGTGAGCCTCGTCTGCATCGGAAAAGACTCCGCCGTCGACAGCCAACCCTGCGGTGGCACACACGTTTCCGAGACCCAGGAAGTAGGCGCGATTCACATCGCCAAGATAGAAAAGAAGGGTAAGGAGAATCGGCGTTTTCGGATACGCTTCGGAACGCCGGAAGATTGTCCGGCTGTTTGAGTCTGTGGAGTGACGACAATGGATAACAAGAACGAGAACAAGAGTGCTTTCGTCGTCTCTGCGGACTGGCTCCAGCAGCGCCTTGCCGATCCGTCGGTGAAGATCCTCGACGCCGCCTGGTACCTGCCGGCGCAGAACCGGGATCCGAAGTCGGAATACGCGGCCGCGCACATCCCCGGTGCTATATTCTTCGACCAGGACGCCATCGCCGATCAATCAAGCGGTCTGCCGCATACCCTCCCCTCACCGCAAGCCTTCGCCCAGGCCGTTGGCGCCATGGGCATCGGCGACGACGATACGATCGTCGTTTACGACGGGCCAGGCATCTTCACCGCGCCGCGTGTTTGGTGGATGTTCCGGATCATGGGCGCAAGGAACGTCTTCGTTCTCGATGGCGGGATGGATGGTTGGAAGATGGAGGGGCGGCCGGCGACCACGGAAATCCCTACCCCGACGCCACGCGTTTTCAACGCTACGTTCGATGCGGCTGCCGTCACCTCCTTCGAGCGCATGAAGGAGGTCGTAGAAAAGCGGCTCCTGCAGATTGCCGATGCGCGCGGCGCAGGCCGCTTCACCGGCGAGGAGCCGGAGCCGAGAGCAGGCATGCGCTCGGGGCATATGCCTGGAGCCAGGAACCTGCCATCCGGCGTTTTTTCCGAAGAAGGCAAGCTCAAGAGCCTCGACGCCTTGCGCCAGACCTTTAGCGATGCCGGCGTCGACCTGACACAGCCGGTCGTCACCACTTGCGGGTCCGGCGTCACCGCGGCAATCATAACTCTTGCCCTTCAGTCGCTGGGGCACACGGACAATACGCTCTATGATGGCTCCTGGTCGGAATGGGGCGGGCGGCCCGACACGCCGGTAGCGACCGGCAGAGAGTGAATGCCATGCAAGGATCGAAGCCTGCAGCGATCACGGCGCACGTGACCGAACTCGAGATGACGTCACCGCCCAAACAAAGCCTGCCGATACCCGTCAACATCCACACGGCCGTATTGCGTGTATCGGACATCCCGCTCGCCTACTATCGCTTCCTTTACCTTCGCGTCGGCAAGCGCTGGCATTGGACGGAGCGCCTGCGTATGAGCGACGAGGAACTGGCGGATGTGCTCCACAACAAGGCGACGACGGTCACCGTACTCTACGTCAACGGTGCGCCGGCAGGCTTCTTCGAACTGCACGAACGCGAGAACGAAGTCATTGAACTCACCCATTTCGGCCTCATGGAACACGCGCTCGGTCTCGGCCTGGGCAAATGGTTCCTGCTGCAGACGTTGCTGGCGGCCTGGGCGATGAACCCGAGCAAGGTCAGGGTGACGACGAACAATCTCGACCACCCGCGCGCTCTTCAGCTCTATCAGCAGTTCGGTTTTTCGCCGGTCGCGACGCGGGAGGCAATCGTCGAACCGTTGAGTGACGCCGAGTTGCTTGCCTTGGCCAAAGAGCTCTGATGGCCACGATGCGTGCGTCTCCTGACACTGCAGCACTTTGAATTGCTTGTTTTTCCTTGAATCGGCTCCGGGTCAAGGAAACGTGCAGCAGGCAAGTTTCGGGTGTCGAAACGAACCGAAACGGCGCATCCATCTCCTTCAAGATTTCTTTTCGACGAGGAGAACCGCCATGAGTCTACGCTACATCCCCATGTCCGACGGTGACGCGGAACGACTGCGCGACGGCGGCCTTGATGCCTATGGCAATCCGCCTGAGCGTCGCGTCTCGGACGGGGACGGCGTTCCCTGCCGGCACTGCCTGCGCAACGTCGATCGCGGCCGGCCCTACCTTGTGCTCGCCTATCGACCCTTTGCGTCAGTGCAGGCTTACGCGGAGACGGGACCGATCTTCCTGCACGCGGACGAATGCGCCGCGCACGACAGACATGCGCTGCCACCCATTCTCGCATCCAGCAAGGAATATCTATTGCGGGGATATGGGATCGACCATCGCATCGTATACGGAACCGGTGGCGTCGTTGCGGCGGATAGGCTGCCAGAGCGCGCCGAAGAACTGCTGGCTCGGGCGGACGTCGCCTACGTGCACGTCCGTTCCGCCAAATACAATTGCTATCAGTGCCGTATCGAGATTGCCTGAGAAAAAGCGCGCGCCTTATGAGGCACACAAAGGCCCGGCGCTTGAACGCCGGGCCTTCAAAGGATCGCGTCAGGCGACGTTGAGAACAGCCTCCGGCGCGTAGGCATCATAGCCGAGCGCCTCTGCCACAGGCCCGTTCGTCACCCGGCCCTTGTGCACGTTCAGACCGGCACGCAGGTGACGGTCCTCAGCGATCGCCTTAAGGCCGCGATCGGCGAGTTGCAGGCCATAGTAAAGCGTGGCGTTGTTCAACGCCTGTGCCGAGGTCACCGGCACCGCGCCCGGCATATTCGCGACGCAATAATGCACGACGCCGTCCACCTCGTAAGTCGGATCGGAATGCGTCGTCGCGTGTGAAGTCTCGAAACAACCGCCCTGGTCGATGGCGACATCGACAATGACCGCACCCTTTTTCATACCGGAAAGCATTTCGCGCGTGACGAGCTTGGGGGCCGCCGCCCCCGGGATGAGTACGGCGCCGATCACCAGATCGGCGGAAAAGACTTCCTCCTCGAGCGCATCGATCGTCGAGAACCGGGTGTGAACGCGGCCGTTGAAGATATCGTCGAGTTGACGCAGGCGCGGGATCGAGCGGTCGAGGATCGAAACGTCCGCACCGAGACCGGCGGCCATCTTGGCCGCATGCAGCCCGACAACGCCACCGCCGATGATGGCGACCTTGGCGGGCAACACTCCCGGCACGCCGCCAAGGAGGATACCACGGCCGCCATTCGCCTTCTGAAGCGACGTCGCGCCAGCCTGGATGGCAAGCCGCCCGGCGACCTCCGACATCGGCGCGAGCAGCGGCAGTCCACCGCGTTCATCCGTCACCGTTTCGTAGGCGACCGCCGTAACGCCAGAGTTGAGAAGTCCCTTGGTTTGCTCGGGATCCGGCGCCAGATGCAAATATGTGTAAAGAATTTGGCCTGCTCGCAGTTGGGTCCATTCGGATGGCTGCGGTTCTTTGACCTTGACGATCATGTCCGACTTTTCGAACACTTCCTTGGCCGTCGAAACAATCCGCGCTCCTGCGGCGCGATAAGCGTCGTCGTCTGCCCCGATCCCTGCCCCGGCCTTGCTTTCGACGATCACCTCGTGACCATGGGCGACATATTCCCGTACCGAACCGGGCGTCAGACCTACACGGTATTCATGGTTTTTGATTTCCTTCGGGCAACCGACACGCATCTAGCGTTCCTCTCCTGTCTGTGGGCTTTGCGCCGCATTGATGACGCGCCCAGCAAAACAGATGGTCTTGCGAATGTCCTTGCAAAGAGATGTCTACCACCGCATTGTTTTCGAATATTGTTGCGCGCCAAGGCAAAATGATGAAGGAAATCCCGAATGAGCGAGCTCGACACCATTGATCATGCGATTCTGCGCATCCTTCAGCAGAACGGCAGGATATCCAATGCGGATCTCGCGGCGAAAGTCGGCCTTTCCCCCTCTGCCTGCTCCAGACGCGTCGACATCCTCGAAAAATCGGGCACGATCAGCGGCTACCACGCCCGCATTGCCCACAAGGCGCTCGACTACAAGATCATGGTCATCGTCCACATCTCGCTGTCGGGCCAGTTCGCGAAGACGCTTGCGGAATTCGAGGCTGCCGTAAAACTCTGCCCCAATGTGCTGGTCTGTTATCTGATGTCTGGCGAATACGACTACATCCTGCGCGTCGCGGCCAAGGATCTGGAGGATTACGAGCGAATTCACCGGGACTGGCTGTCGGCGCTGCCGCATGTCGTCAAGATCAATTCGAGCTTTTCGCTCCGCGAGGTCATCGATCGGCCGAATGTCGGCATTTGAGCGTATCCAGCGTCGCCAATCCCATTCCGCGCTGGGGCGGCGTCGAATGGGCAAGATTCCGCCGCTTTGCCTTGCAGGTGCCTTCCGCCATAGTCTCCGGTATTCCAAGTGTATTCCCACTTGCTGCAGACTTGCCACGCGTCCGCGGAGAGTTTTTTCAACATGGAGACAGCGATGCCGTCGATGACTGCCCTTCCCCCCATTTCGCGCCGTTCGCTGCTTGGCGGCCTCGCCGCCTCCTCTGCCCTCGCGATGCTTCATCCCTTTTCCGCGCGCGCAGCGGCGAACCAGGCACACCTGCGCATCATGGAAACGACGGACCTGCACGTGCACGTCTTTCCCTACGACTATTACGGCGACAAACCGAACGACACGGTGGGCCTTGCCCGCACCGCCTCCATCATCGATGCGATCCGCGCCGAAGCGACGAACTCCGTTCTCGTCGACAACGGCGACTTCCTTCAGGGGAATCCCATGGGGGATTACATCGCCTACGAGCGCGGCATGAAGGAAGGCGATCTGCACCCGATCATCGCCGCGATGAACGTGCTCGGCTATGATTGCGGCACGCTCGGCAATCATGAGTTCAACTACGGCCTGGACTTCATGTTCAAGGTGCTGAACGGGGCCAATTTTCCGATCGTCTGCGCCAACCTGACCAAGGGCGCGCTTGCGGCGAACGCACGCCAGGACGCGCTGTTCCTCAAGCCCTACGTCATCCTCGACCGCAAGGTGAAGGATGGCGCCGGCCAGGACCATACAATTCGCATCGGCCTGATCGGGTTCGTTCCACCGCAAATTATGACCTGGGATGCGAAGAACCTAGAGGGCAAGGCGAATGCGCGAGACATCGTGAAGACGGCTGAAGCCTGGGTGCCGCAGATGCGCGAGGAAGGCGCCGACATCGTCATCGCGCTTTCCCACTCCGGGATGGGACGGCAAAATTATGCCGAAAACCTCGAGAACGCATCGGTGCCTCTGGCTGCCATCGACGGCATCGACGCCATCGTGACCGGTCACAGCCACCTCGACTTTCCCGGACCGAAATTCGAGGGCTTCGCCGGTGTCGACAATACGAAGGGACTGATTTCCGGCAAGCCGGGTGTGATGGGCGGCTTCTGGGGCTCGCATCTCGGTCTGATAGACCTGCTCCTCGAGCGTGACGGCAGCGCGTGGCGGGTGATCAGTTCAACGAGCGAAGCTCGCCCCATCTATCGGCGGGAAGAGAAGAAGGTGATCGCCGAAGTCGGCGATAAGCCGGAGGTGCTGGCAGCCGCAGCGAAGGATCACGAGGCGACGCTTGCCTATGTCCGCACCCCGGTCGGCAAGACTTCGGCACCGCTCTATTCCTATTTCGCCCTTGTCGCCGACGACCCCTCGGTCCAGATCGTCAGCCAGGCGCAGATCTGGTACATCCGCGACATGCTCAAGGACACCGAGCACAAGGACTTGCCGGTGTTGTCCGCGGCGGCTCCATTCAAGGCAGGCGGTCGTGGCGGCGCCGACTATTATACCGATGTGCCGGCAGGCGATATTGCCATCAAAAACGTTGCCGATCTCTACCTCTATCCGAACACGGTACAGGCCGTCGTTATCAATGGCGACCAAGTGGCCAACTGGCTCGAGATGTCGGCCGGCATCTTCAATCAGGTTGCTCCCGGATCCGTCGACGCGGAACTGATCAACGCGGGCTTCCCGTCCTATAATTTCGACGTGATCGACGGCGTCACCTATGAGATCGACCTCTCACAACCGGCGAAGTTCGACAAGGACGGCAATCTCGTGAGCACTGCGGCAAAGCGCATCCAGAACCTGCAATATGACGGCAAGGCGATCGATCCCACGCAAAGGTTCGTGGTGGTGACCAACAACTATCGGGCCGGCGGTGGCGGCAACTTCCCGGATATCGCTTCCGATAAGGTGATCTTCGTCGCGCCAGACACCAATCGCGATGTCATCGTCCGCTACATCGTCGAACAGGGAACGATCAACCCGTCGGCCGATGCGAACTGGAGATTTGTGCCGCTCAAGGACACGAGCGTGCTATTCGACAGTAGCCCCAAGGCAAGACAGTTCCTGTCACAGGTGAAGGCCGTTGCGATCGAAGACGCCGGCGAAGGCGCCGAGGGATTCGCCCGATTCCGTATCAAGCTCTGAGGCACCGAACGTGGAGGTGGGCCGGCACGCGCTATAGCGAGAAGCCGGCCCGCCGTATTCGCATTCGGTATCTTGTCGCCGGATACGACCCGCGGCCGGAAGCTAACGCAAACGTTGAGGAAAGCTCTCTAAGCCACCATTATACGATGATATTCGTTGGCCGACGTCATGCAGTGTGGCGTTACACCGGCCTGGACGGCGAGTCGTCCTGAAAGAGCGCGGCGCGTTGCTCGTCGACGATCTGCCGGCCCTTTCGCAGAGCCGCGTCGATGGCATCCTGTTCGGACGCGAAAAGGTCGGCGCGAATGAAGGTGCGCACTTTCACGCCGGCATCGAGCATCGTCTTTTCGATGCTGCCTGCCAGGCGATATTGCGGCCCCTCGCGCATCGGAGTCGCGCGGATCAAGCAATCCCCATAGGATTCCGTCTTGCCAGCGCCCTGCGCCGCTTCTTCTTTGGAACCACCGGAGAAGCCGAACAATTTCGAGAAAAACGATGCCATGTCTCACAGTTAGCGGTGGCCGCCGGTGCTGTCAAAGGCTAAGTGCACGGCAATGCCGTCCACCTGCTCGACGCAGAGATCAGATGACGAGATTGGCGAGAATCTCGTTCTCGGTAATGTCCTGGTAGCGTAGGCCAGCCGCATCGAAGCGCGCCTTCAGGGCCGGGAAGTTTTCTGCGTGCTTGGTCTCTATGCCGATGAGGACCGAGCCGAAATTGCGCGCCGACTTCTTCAAATACTCGAACCGCGCAATATCGTCCTCGTCGCCAAGCAGATTGAGGAAATCGCGTAGCGCGCCGGGGCGCTGGGCCATGCGCAGGATGAAATATTTCTTGAGCCCGGCATGCCGCATCGCCCGCTCCTTGACGTCGGGAAGGCGCTCAAAGTCGAAATTGCCTCCGGATACGACGGCAACCACCGTCCTGCCTTCCAGCCGTTCGCGCCCGAGGACCTCCAGCGCAGTTATGGAAAGTGCGCCGGCGGGCTCCAGAACCACACCCTCGACGTTCAACATGTCTATGATCGTCAGGCAAATCGCATTCTCCGGCAGCAACATCACCTGCTCCGGCGCAAAGGCAGCCAGCGCAGCGAAGTTTAGGTCGCCGACGCGCGCGACAGCCGCCCCGTCGACGAAATTGTCCACCTGGTCGAGTGTGACGACACTGCCGGTCTCGAGGCTCCGCTTCAGGCTTGGCGCTCCCGCCGGTTCGCAAAATACGAAACGATCGCTCGAAAGCGTGTCGGCGAGATAGCCGGTGACGCCCGCGGACAACCCGCCACCGCCGACCGGCAGGGCGACAAGATCGGGAACGACACCTCCCGGCAACTGCTCAGCGATTTCGGCGGCCACCGTCGCCTGTCCTTCGATGATGTCCGCATGGTCGAAGGGCGGCACCATGACGCCGGCAATCGCTTCGACATGATCGCGCGCCGCCTGATAGCACTGGTCGAAAATGTCGCCGACGAGGCGGATCGTAATGAACTCGCCACCAAACATGCGAGTCTTGTCTATCTTCTGCTGCGGCGTCGTCACCGGCATGAAGACGACGCCCGGAACGGCGAAGTGGCGGCAGACAAAAGCAAAGCCCTGCGCATGGTTCCCGGCCGAAGCACAGACGAAGGTCTTCCCCGCGGCCCCGGCGGCAAGAGCCTTGCGGAAGAAATTGAAAGCGCCGCGGATTTTGTAGGAGCGTACGGGCGAGAGATCCTCGCGCTTCAGGTAGACGGTCGCATTGTAGCGGGCGCTGAGGTGATCGTTGAGTTGCAGCGGCGTCGCCGGAAAGATTTCACGGAGCGCGAGCGCTGCATTTTCAACATCCTGCTTCATCACTTAGGGTCATCCGTTGCGTTACCGATGCCTGACGCTATCGCACATTGCCTCGCGCGAGGCCATCGATTTGACACGAATCGATAGGGCAAGCCAGTATGCCCACTGCTGCGGGCGACCGCCGGCCTGTTCGACAATTGTTTCCGGGAAATCGAAGCTTGAATGCAACCCTGTTCCGTCCACATCGCGGCGATCCTCGGCCTCTATCTTTCCGGCGCGATGTTGGTCCCGGCACTGGTCGACCTCTACTATGGACATGCGGATTGGGAGATTTTCGCTGTAACGGCCTTCCTGACCGGTGGCCTGTCGGCGGCGACCTTCATGGCGACCCGCGCGGGACCTCCGCCGTTCTCGAAAAAGTTCGGCTTTCTTCTCGTCAACCTGCTCTGGCTCGCCTTCTCCGTCGTCGGCGCAATCCCGCTCTGGCTCTCCTCGCTCGACCTTGATTTCGCTCAAGCGCTCTTCAGTCCGTTTCCGCGATTACGACCACCGGCTCTACGGTCATCGTCGGGCTGGACAACGCACCGCCCGGCCTTCTCGTCTGGCGCTCGCTCCTCTGCTGGCTCGGCGGTATCGGTATCGTCGTTCTCGGTCTCTTCATCATTCCCTATCTGCGGGTCGGCGGCATGTCCTTCTTCAAGATGGAATCCTCCGACACGAGCGACAAGCCGTTTGCCCGCATCGCAAGCTTCAGCCGCGCCTTTCTCGTCGTCTATGTGACGATCACGCTGCTCTGCGCGATCGGCTACGATATGACTGGCATGAACCGCTTCGATGCGATCAATCACGCGATGTCGACCGTCGCCACCGGTGGCTTTTCGACCCATGATGCGTCATTCGCCTATTTCGGCAGCATTTCACTGCTGTGGACCGGCACTTTCTTCATGGCGCTTTGCAGCCTGCCCTTCTCCATCCTGATCGTGCTCGTCGTCCGCGGGCGCCTTGACGCACTGCGCGACCCGCAAATCAGCGTCTTCCTCGGCTATCTCACTGTGTTTTCGGTGGCCGTCGCGGTCTATCACCGGCTGGCGAACGGCGTCGAATTTCATCTCGCGCTGGCGCACTCGTTCTTCAATATCAGTTCGATCCTGTCGACCAGCGGTTATGCGAGCGAAGATTATAGCCTGTGGGGGCCTTTCGTCGTCATGACCGCGTTTATCGCCACCTTCATGGGCGGTTGTTCCGGCTCGACCGCCGGCGGCATCAAGGCCTATCGATTCGTCGTGCTCTTCAACGCAATCCGCTCCGGATTGAACAAACTCGTCTATCCGAATGCGATCTATGCGGTGCGCTACGGCAACAACACCGTCGATGCGGATACGCAGCGCGCGATCTTCCTGTTTTTCATAACCTATATTCTGCTCTGGGTTTTCGGCAGCCTGGCGATGGGGGCGCTTGGCTATGATCTGATCACGGCGGTCTCGGCAGTCATCACCTGCCTCTCCAATGTGGGTCCCGGCCTCGGCAGCATTATCGGCCCGGCCGGCAACTTTTCGACGCTCGAGGACCCCGAACTCTACCTCTTGTCGCTGATGATGCTGCTCGGACGCCTCGAGGTCCTAACCGTTCTCGTGATCCTGACCCCGGTCTTCTGGAAGCACTGAGTGCCTTGATTAGCATCGACTTGGCAATGCCTTGACTTGGCGTGGCAAATACCGAAAGTCTTGAGGCAATGGGCACAGGGGAGGAACTCGATGCCGAAACACCTGCTCTTGCTTGTAACAGTGACTGCCGCGAGCATTGCGACGCCCGACGTGGCAGCTCTGGCAGGTCCGCTTTCTGAAGCCGCCACGAAAGCAGAACAGCAGGCGACCTCGGGCGATGCGGCGGGTGCGCGGGAGACGTTGAGGCAGGCAGTGAGCGATTTTTCCCAAACGCTTCCGTTCGCGATCGGCAAAGCGGTCTTCGTCACGGCCGAACCGGCTGGCTATGCCATGTACGAGCCCAAGGCCGACCCGACCTTCAAGGCCGGAGAAGCAATCGTATCCTACGTAGAGCCGGTTGGGCTCACCTGGAAGGAAGCGAGCGCCAAGGGCAAGATCCAGACACGTTTCACGGTGGATTTCGATATCCTCAACCCAAAGGGCGAAATCCTCGCCAGTCAGAAGGCATTCGGCGATTTCACCTTCACCGGTTACCTGCGCAATCAGGAAATCTACTCGACCCTGACAATCGACGTGACCGGCGCGCCGGCCGGCGACTATGTGCTGCGCTTCCATTTCAATGATATCAACAGCGGCAAGAGCGCGACCGTCGACCAGCCCTTCAAGATCGCCGCGCAATAGGTCATGCTGAACAGAATTACGACAATCGGTTTCGATGCCGACGATACGCTGTGGCAGAACGAACAGTTCTATCGCCTCACCGAAGAGCGCTTCGTCGATTTGCTGAAGGACCACACCGACCCGAAGGAGTTGCCCGCGAGATTGCTCGCGGCCGAAAAGCGCAATCTCGGCCTCTATGGCTTCGGCATCAAGGGATTCACCCTATCGATGATCGAGACCGCGCTCGAGGTAACCGGCGGCAACCTGCCGCCGTCCGTGATTGCCGAAATTCTCGCCGCCGGACGGGAAATGCTTGGCCATCCGGTTGAACCGCTGCCGAACGTCCAGGAAACGCTCGAGGCCCTCGCCGGTCGCTTCCGCCTCGTCATGATCACCAAGGGCGACCTCTTCGATCAGGAACGAAAGCTGTCCGCCTCCGGTCTCGGCGACTTCTTCGCCGCCATCGAGATCGTCAGCGACAAGACCACGTCCACCTATGAGAGGATATTCTCGCAACACGGCGACGGACCGTCGAGGAGCCTCATGGTCGGCAATTCGCTGAAGTCGGACATCGTCCCTGCGCTGGCGGCGGGCAGCTGGGGCGTCTATGTCCCGCACGCCCTCACCTGGTCCTTCGAACATCACGAGAGACCGGAATCCCATCCGCGTTTTCATGAAATCGCCGACCTCGGTCAGCTTGAAACGCTATTGCGCAAAATTGCCAGATGATTGATGGCCGGCCGTGCAAGGAGGCCTTGGTGCAGCGAACGGGAGAAAGTTCGAACCAACTATGGCTGGCGATTCTTGAAATGTCCACGTGGGTGGACGTCCTAGCACACACGAGCCTACACTAGGATCACTCCGGATTGACGGCTTTGGTGTCAGAACACGGATCGCGCTGTGCGGACGCTATCCGTGTCACGGGGTATAACCAACATAGGCGCAACGCCTTTCCGCCTGCGTCTGTCCTGACGATCGTCTGACAGTCCTGCCTCGGCACGCTCGGCCTGCTGTTCTGGCTTAGCTTGACCAATGCCCACCCGTGGCCCCCGGACAGGCAGCATATTTCGCGTGGAGGCGACGGAAAGTGGAATGCGTCATCCTCTTCCATTTGCTTGGGGGGACGATGCCATTTAACGAAATTCGTCGACAGGTGAGCGGCGTTACGCAACGCACGCTCACAAACCAATTGCGGGAACTGGAAGAGGACGGCCTCGTCCAGCGGAAGGTCTACGTTCAGGTGCCGCCAAAGGTCGAATACAGCATTTCGCCTTTAGGCAGGAGCCTTGAACCGATCCTCAACGCCTTAAAGACTTGGGGTGACGACAATATCGGTCGCTTCGGCAAGCCGATCGACACCATCGCGGCCTGAGTTTTCTGTTGCTCGCTTTACGTGCTATCAGCCAGACTGGTGAATTGCCGCGACTGTCTAGCCCTCGCGACCTCCTCAACCATTGAGACGACCGCTTTTGCCAGCTCCCCGTCATTATGGGACGCTCGGATATGAACCTGAGGCAGGTCGGGCAAGCCAACGGTTTTTGGCACCTCGACAAGTTCACCCTGCGCCAGAGACAGGGGCAACGGAGCAATGGCAAGATCGGCCCGGAGAGCCGCAGCCTGTCCCATGAGCGTATCACTGTCATAGGCGATCCGGTACGCCCGCTCCGACGCATCCAGCGCCTTCAGCGCGACCGCGCGCCACGCGCATCCGGTCGCAGCGACGGCCAGCGGCAGCGGATTTTCCGACGAGGCTCGACCGCCGCGCGCCATGAGCCAGACCAGCGGTTCGGACCATATTTTCCGGGAGGCTATGACCGGCGGGCCGACATCGTTGAAGAGAACGACATCGCTTTGGCCTGCCGAAAAACAGTTCATGATGTCCGTAGACGCGCCGAGCCGCACATCTACGCGGATGCGCGGATAGCGCTCCGCCACCCTGCGAAGCAAGTCCGGCACAAGTGAAATTCCAAGATCATGTGGCGCCGCGAGCGCCAGCCGCCCTTCAAGGGCTGATCCGCGGAACAGCGCCAATGTCACGTCATTGAGAGACAGGAGATTGCGCGCCTGATGCAACAGCAGATCGCCGTGCTCGGTCAGCGCGACCCGGCGCGCGTTCCGTTCCAGCAACCTGTAGCCCAGCACCTCCTCGAGCTTGCCGATCTGGAGGCTGACCGCGGATGGCGACAGATTGACCCTTTCCGCAGCGTGCCGGAACGATCCTGTTTCATGGATGGCCACGAAACTGCGCAAGGCATCGAGGTTCATGGTCCGGGCCGGTGTCGCATTCATGATTGAGTCTTTCTCATTTATAGAGCCATATAATATCGCTTTTATAATCCTTTGTCGCCTCCTATCACGTTGCCAACCCGTGGAGGCACACATGACTTCTTCTCGCAATATTGCTCTCGGCCTGTTCTGGGCCTGGCTGGCGATCCTCATCTGGTCCGGCTCACTCGTCCTTCTACGCGTGGGGGTCACCACCGGCCTAACGGCCTATGACCTGACGGCTCTGAGGTTCGGCGTGGCCGGGGCGCTCTTGCTGCCGGTTTTGATCCGGAAAGGTACGGGAGTCGACAGGCCGAATCTGATCAGCGTGCTGCTGATGATCACCATGTTCGGAGCACCCTACGTCTTGCTGCTGTCGCTGGCAGTGAGGACAGCGCCAGCCGCTGCGGCGGGCGCCCTCAACCCAGGTGTCATGGCGATCGCTTCAGTGATCATGGCCCGGACGATCTACCGCGAAACGCTGGGGGCGGCGCGCGCGCTCGGCATCGCCTTAACCGCTCTGGGTGTCGTAGGTTTCCTCTTCGAGGGAGATGTTGCGTTCGGCCACGCTATTTTATTGGCCACAGGCATCATGTGGGCGGGCTACGCGGTCATTGTGCGTTCAAGACGCGTCCCGGCCCTCACCGCGACAGCTCTCGTCGCTGTCGGTTCCGCAGCGCTTTATCTGCCGGTCTACGTGCTGGCGTTACCGAAACAGATCGCCGATGCATCGTTGCCGACTATCCTGCTGCAAGCCGGCTTTCAGGGCGTCCTTGTTACCACCATCGCGGTCTATGCCTTCAGCCGCTCCGCAGAACTGCTGGGTCCTGTCGCGGGAACCAGCCTGCCAGCCCTCATCCCGGTCGTGACGCTTGGGCTCGAAATACCGGTGCTGGGGGAACCGCCGCACTTGGGAAACGTCGCAGGCGTATTCCTGGTGACCTTCGGGGTCGCCCTTGTCCTTGCCGGGAGAAGACTTGCAGAAAGCCCGCGCAAAAAACCGGTCGTGGAAAGATGACGGGGTTCATTCTCCACGCCACAGAAGCTCCCCGGCTTTCGGGCCGCGGATCCAACTGATCATATCCAACAAAAGGAAAAACGATGGCGAAATTCGTTCTGGTACATGGCGCGTTCCAGGGTGGCTGGGTTTATGCGCGCATTGCCCGTATCCTTCGGGAGGCGGGGCACGAGGTCTACACCCCGACTTTGACCGGGCTTGGCGAACGGTCCCACTTGGCTGACAGCGCGATCAACCTCAACACACACATTCGGGACATAGCCAATGTCTTCAAATACGAGGATATCAACGATGCGATCCTGTGCGGCCACTCCTATGGCGGTATGGTGATAACCGGCGTCGCCCATGAAATCGGTGAGCGCATCCGTACGCTCTTCTACATCGACGCCTATGCGCCGGCCGATGGGCAGTCGCTCGTCGACATCACAGGCGCCGAAACCGCCTTGGCCTTTCTCGACCAAGCGAACGGACACAATGGCATGATCCCACCTATTCCGGCTGCCATATTCAACGTGAACGAGGCGGATGCTGCCTGGGTCGATGCGCTGTCAGTGCCGCAGCCGCTTGCGACGTTCGTTCAAGGTGTCCAGGCAGGCGCGGATTCGGCGCCTGTCGCCAATCGCACCTACGTATTCGCGACCGCAAACGGCGGAGATTGGTTTGTCTCGACCCATGCCCGGCTGAAAGACCATCCGCGGTGGAAGGTCCACACGGTGCCGTGTGGCCATTCGATCATGCTCGATTGTCCGGCGGAGCTGGCCGCGCTGCTCCTGGCAGAAGCAACGCGCTGAGATCGCACCGCTTCGCCGGGTCGCAGTCCCCCTCAAGACGCCGGAAGCGGCCTGGTGCGAGCGTCCCAGCCCGTCAGCGCGACCTGCGCAACCGCTTCCAGCTCGGCGCGCCCGACCCCGTCGCGCGCCAGGATGGACATGCCGAACTGAATGGTCTGCACGAAGCGAGCGAGCGCATGGATGTCGGTCGAGGCTGGAATTTCGCCATCCTCTACGGCCCGGCCGAGGCGCGCCTCCAGGCGCTCGAGCGTCGCGGCGCGCGCGGTGCGAACACGTTCGCCGAGTTCCGCATGGCCTTCGCTGCCGACGGAGGAGAGCGTCACCATGCAGCCCAGCGGAAGATCCGCGACACAGCCCGTCAGGGCGGCAGCGGAGTCCATGAGTAAGGAGGCGACCGCCTCGCGTGCCGTGGCCGCGGAGGAGAACCCACCCCACACCAGCGCCTCGTTGCTCCGGTGATAAAATCCCAGCGCCTCCGTATAAAGCGCCTCCTTCGAGCCGAAGGCCGCATAAAGGCTGGGCGATCCGATCCCCATCGCCTCGGTCAGATCGACCATTGAGGTGGCCTCGAAACCCTTGAGCCAGAAAAGGCGGGTGGCCTGAGCCAAGGCGGCTTCGCGATCAAACGCGCGACGGCGGCCCCGCGAGCGAGTGGGCGAGGATTCGCATTTCCGAGGGTCTTGGTCAGATTTCTGCATCGAACGTTATATAATCTTTCGCCCTCCGGTCGGCAACGCTCCACATTTTGTGCTGATCGATACATAAATATCTTGACACGCTGCAACCGTTGCCCCAGTTATTATGTGTCGATCATTACAGAAAGGTTTAATGATGACTGAATTGAGTGGTAAGCGGGCGCTCGTCACCGGCGCCTCGCGCGGGATTGGCGCCGCCATCGCAATAATGCTCGCCGACAAGGGCGCGGATGTCGCCATCACCTACGAGCGTTCGGCGGACCGTGCCGCGGAGGTCGTCAGGGCAATCGAGAACAAGGGTCGCAAATCGGTTGCCATCCAGGCGGACAGCGCCGATCCGGCGGCGGTGAAGCGATCGGTCGATGAGGCGTTCCAGGCGCTCGGCGGCCTCGACATTCTCGTCAACAACGCCGCAATTGCGCTCTACGATACGATTGCCAATATCAGTGTCGGCGACATCGATGCCCTGCTGAGCGTCAATGTCCGGTCGCCCCTGCTTGCCTCGCAGGCCGCCATTCCGCATCTCAAGGAAGGCGGCCGTATCGTCACCATCGGCTCGGCCGGCGCCGAACGCATCGTCGGCGACACCGGCACGGTGTACTACATGACGAAATCCGCGCTGCATTCTTTCACACGCGGCCTTGCGCGCGAACTCGGATCCCGTGACATCACCGTCAACCTGGTCCAGCCGGGATCGACGGATACGGACATGAACCCGGCCAATGGTGAATTCGCCGATTTCCAGCGCTCGCTCAGTCCCCTTGGCCGTTTTGGCAAACCGGATGACATCGCCGCCGCCGTAGCCTTCCTGGCAAGCCCCGCGGCAAGGCAGATCACCGGCGCGATCCTTACGGTCGACGGCGGTCAAACCACCTGATCGGGCGGCGCGAGATACCGGGACCGACGAAGGTTGGTCCCAGCAGCGGTAGCAAACGGCCTGGATATCATTACCGCAGACTTCGCCGCCGCCAGGTGGTGTAAGCGTGTTTGTTCAACACCTGGGTCGAGGACCTGACTGCCTCATGATGATGACATTCCGGCCCGGCGGCCCGAAACCGCCGGACCGGGTCGTTTCAGCGACTAATTCGAACCTTTCCGCTGAACATCCCGCCTTTAAAGACTGATCTTTCGCAGCCACTCCTTCCTCTCGATCCGATGCCCTTGCGCATCGAACCCTGCCTGGCCCTCAGTAAACGGAGACCCCCGAGGGGCGATGAATGGACATATGAGATCAAGTGGGACGGTTGCAGAATCTGCGTTCATCTCGAGAATCGGCAGGTGCGAACCCTGACACGCGATGGGCACGATTGGACGCACCGGTTCCCGGCCATCGAAGACAGTGTGAAAGGACTGCGATCCTAGATGCCGAGGCTGTCGTTCTGGATGAAACTCGGACGTGCCAACTTCGACAAGTTGCAGCAGTCGCTCGGCGGACGGCTCGGGAAGAAGTCCTCAGACGTCGCGGTCATGATGGCATTCGACGGCGCAAAACCAAGTAGCGGGTTGCCGCCGTGCCGATATCCCACAAAGCATGAAAAAGCCCCAGCCAGAGGGGGGAAGCCGGGGCTTCTCTAAGATCTCGCCGTGCAGCCGCCCTTTCGGGAGGGGCCGGGCGCGACGCGGGCGATGCGGGCAGAATATTTCCCGTCCCTAATATTATGCCACCGAGACAGCCTCGTTGAAACAGTGAAAATTAGGGGAAGACAGCGAAATTTAGGTGCTCGGCTCCTCTGGGTTCCAAGGGGCGTCTCGGCAACATGACTGCCATGTTGGGTGGAAAAGCAAAGCCCCATGCGGGAAGAAAATATTACCCGGCAGCCTTAGATTGCGCCACCGCGACAGAGACCGGCAAGTCAGGTGAGCTAGGCCGTGGCTAAATCTGGCCTATCAACGAAATGGGGCTGCGGGCGCGCTGTTGCATGAACCGGCCAGATGATCGAGGCCGCAAGGCGCTTGCAAGAAACGCTTTTGGTCGAGGCGCAAAGGTCGCCAACCGAGTCAAATGCGCTAAGCCCCGGTTCGGCGAGGCGAAAAAGAGGGACCAGGAGATATTTTTCTCCCTTCGGCGTACCCTAATCCGTACCCTAGAAATTTTCGAGCCTTCGCAAGCGATCTCAAATGTTTCCGTTTTATGTAATTATTTCAATATGGTGCGGACGACGGGAATCGAACCCGTACGGGCAAGCCCGAGGGATTTTAAGTCCCTTGCGTCTACCAGTTTCGCCACGTCCGCCTGCGGCCTAGATCAAACACTTAGGAGATTCAGTCAAGCGAATGTTTTGCGGCTTATGCCCTTGCTTTCTGTGGCGTCCATTCTGAAGTCTGTTCGGGCCATGGAGGCTCCCTAGCGCCGGCCAGATGCCGCGTCATCATCCTGAGCGAAAAATTGCACGAACCCCTGATTCGCCAGGGGTTCAATCACCGCCCGTTGCTGGCAAGCTAGGCTGCCTCGAAATTTTGTCCTTACATTGATGACAGAGGGTACTGGCGTGCGTCCGCTGCAAGCGTCATCTGATGTGCCTTTGTTTCCGGAAGACCTGGACACGCTTCAGCGTGTATTCGATCGCCTCTGCGACGAGCATCGATGGCCGCGCGACAGCGCGCCTGCCCAAAGGTACGGCAGAATGCTGATCGAGGCCTATCAGGCCGGAACCACCAATGAGCGTCACCTTCTCATGGCCGGCCGCCTGTTCGTGAACAGGTCGCGCGAGGCAAGGAGTTTCGTGTGATGACGGACGTCCGGGTCAACCGCGACGAAATGGACGAAAGGCGCCGTCGCATCGTTGCGGTGAAGGAAGCTTTTGCCAGCGCCATCGCTGCGCGCCAGGCAGAATTGCACGCGCAGAAAACGCTCCGTCGGCGCTCGGTCTGGAGGGTCCTCCTCCTCGGCAAGAAATCATGAACGGCCACGAGGCGCTGTAAGGTTTTCTCAAAGATTCAACGTTTTGCGAGATTTTATTCGCAAAACGAGATAACCCATCTATACGCGAACCGATCATCGCAAATCGCTGTGGCACAGCCGGGAATGCTGACAGAAATTGACAGCATCGGCTCCTATAACCCCGCCGTTGGAAAAAGGGAGACAACTGTGCTCAAGCCCAATCTCATCCTCTTATATGTTCAAAATCCTGCGGAAAGCTCAGCGTTCTATTCGCGCCTGTTCGGCCGCCAACCGTCGGCGTCGTTTCCCACCTACGTCGCGTTTGATTTTGATGGCGGCCTCAGTTTTGGGCTGTGGTCGATGAGTGCTGAGAACTTCCAAGCGTCCGGAGAAGGCAACCGCACCGAACTCGCTTTCATGGTGGAGGATGATGCCGCAGTTGAACGGCTCTACGACGCCTGGTGCCGAGAGGGCGTGACGATAGAACAGGAACTGATGACGGCAGTCTTCGGCCGCACATTCGTCGCTCTCGATCCCGACGGCCATCGGCTTAGGGTTTGTACGCCGGACGGTTGAAGGCCGGCGGCAGCGCTCAGCAGCCGCGCAGAAAACGTCCCGTCATTCGCTCAGCACGAATGGCGGGATAACGGGCTGACGCGAGGCGACACATCACAACATCTCGCGGTGAGATTCCGGGCCGGTCTCAGTGGTAATAAAAGCAGTCGCAGTCGGCCTTGTAGGCGTCTTCTCCGCGCCAGACTCTGACCGCCAGTTTCGACGATTTTCCGCTGTCGTCCAACCTCAACCCAAGCAACGACACCGCCGCTGCCTTCGGGTTGGGTGCGTCGACTTCGATAACCGATCCGACCTGATGAACGCCCAACCGGGCGGTCCAGGTGAAGATTTGAACGCTATAATGCAATTGGAAATCCTCCGTCGCGTTGTCACCGCGTACGGGATGGCGTCGTCAGGGGCAGATACGCTCGAACCCAACTGCCCCTTCAAGCATCTTCAGCCATCCTCGACGGTTGCTTCAGGTCGATCTCCCCCATCGGCGTGCTCGAAATGCCAATTTCCCTTCTCATCCTGGAAGCTGATTTCCTCGTCGTCGCCGCCGACTTGCTGTTCGGCCGCTGCGGCTTTTGCGGCCGCCATCGCCATCTCGCGACTGGGAAAGGGCTCTGAATACGCGTCGGCTGCCTTGTAGGCCCAGCCTCCGTCGTGTGGAACGATCGAATAAGTGATCCGCGCCATTCTTCACTCCCCTGGATTTCCCGGGACAGTTCCTGTCCCTGGGGCAGACCGTCGCCGCACGGTCCCTGCTGCTCCTCCTCATCAATGGCATTTTCATGCCGAGCGGGGGCGATGTTAGCACAGAATGACGCCGCTAGGCCACTTCCGCGATGATTTTGGCGCCTTTCGAACCTTCGTGAAATTTCAAGGCGCAGCCCTCGCCGGACTGTGCCAAAGGTGCCTGGAACGGAGCCATCAGGACGCGAGCTTTGCAGCGATCCCCGAGACCGCCTTCCGCGGCGGCATAAGCCATCTTTCGATATGCCCATAGGCCGAATAGTGGAAAACCAGTATCTTAGCCATCATGATACTCCTGTCAGGCAATTCCACTTGATCGTCGCCTCGCACAGGATTTATCAAATGGCATATCGTCGCCAGAGCGTGGGCGGTCGACGGACTGTCAAGCTTCTTCAACAGCGATGAGATCGACCGGACGATCGCCAACAATTCAGGAGCACCAATGACCACTGCCAGGATCGTCACCGCAGCCATGCTTGCCATTGGCGATGAGCTTCTCTCCGGCCGAACGAAGGACAAGAATATCGGCCATCTGGCGGAGATGCTGACCATGGTCGGCATCGATCTGCGTGAGGTTCGCATCGTGGCGGACGACGAGGAGGCAATTGTGGACGCGGTCAACGGGTTGCGAGGCCGTTATGACCATGTCTTCACATCAGGCGGCATCGGGCCGACACATGACGACATCACCGCAGATGCCATCTCCAGGGCATTCGGAGTCGAATGCGTGCACGATCCCGAAGCGATGGCGTTGCTCGGCGCCATGTATGAACGCCGTGGCATGGAGTTTACCGATGCGCGCCGACGGATGGCGCGCATGCCGGTCGGCGCCACCCATATTTCCAATCCCGTGTCGACTGCGCCCGGCTTCAGAATCGCCAACGTCTATGTCATGGCCGGCGTGCCTCAGGTCTTCCAGGCGATGCTCGACAGCTTGCTGCCCAGCCTCCAGACGGGGACACCGGTGCTTTCACGCACCGTCCGTTCGCCCTATGGCGAAGGCGAAATTGGCGGCCCCTTGACAGAGGTCCAGAAGAAACATCCGGAAACGAGCATCGGCTCCTACCCCAAGTTCGACGGCAAGAACTTTTCGACCGATATCGTCATCCGCGCTCGCGACGCTGCCGTGCTCGCTGCGGCCGAAGTCGATGTCATGGCAATGATCGAGGCAATCGCCCGTTCCCGCTGACCGTCAGCCAGCACGGTCCGGCGCTCGACAAGCGGACGAGCGCAGGACGCCAAGCGATGGATGACAACTCTTGCCGCCCCTTGCGTTCCGGGCTTCATTTTCAGTATTGCATATCCAAATCGTGGCGAAGCGCGCTGCGCGACCCTTCGGTCCGCCGCGGCGCTTCGCAACCTGTATTCGACTTGAAGCCGGAGCCCGCACATGTCTCTTCCAGATAAAGCCTTTCCAGTATCCTGGGATCAGTTCCACCGCGATGCCCGCGCGCTCGCGTGGCGGCTGGCCGACAACGGACAGGAATGGCGTGCAATGGTCTGCATCACCCGCGGAGGGCTCGTCCCGGCTGCAATTATCTGCCGTGAACTCAATATCCGCATGATCGAGACCGTATGCATTGCCTCCTATCACGACTATGACACGCAGGGGCAGATGAAGGTCCTCAAGGGCATTTCCCCGGAAATCGCCAAGGATGGCGGCGAAGGCGTGTTGATCGTCGATGACCTGACGGATACCGGCAAGACTGCCGTCGAAGTGCGCGCAATGCTGCCGAAAGCCCATTTCGCCGCTGTCTATGCAAAGCCGAAGGGACGCCCGCTCGTCGACACTTTCGTGACGGAAGTCAGCCAGGATACCTGGATCTATTTCCCCTGGGACATGGGCTTCACCTATCAGGAGCCGATCGCCAAGGGCACGCGCGGCTGAGGCTCCTTCGCGGTACGGCAGCGCCGCGCGTCTAATCAGACGCGCAAACGACACGATGGCACTTTCGCTGCGATTTAAGGAAACATGCGCTAGTCACGGAAGCGGCGGAATGCATTCGACGAGCGTCTCCGCCGTCATGCCGCGACCTGCGCGCGTACCGGCTTCCCCGTGACGCCAGACCGCCGCGGCGGCGGCCTCGAAGGCCGGCATGCCCTGCGCCAGGTGAGCACCGACGATACCGGCAAGGACATCGCCCGACCCTGCCGTGGCAAGCGATGGCGGAGCATTGGCGTTGACGACGGCGCGGCCCGATGGAGCGGCGACGACCGTGTCAGGTCCCTTGTAAACGACGACCGCGTGGCTCAGTCTCGCGGCAGCTTGCGCTTTTTCAATCTTGGACAGCGCGGTGTCTGCGGCGATCTCGGGGAATAGCCGCGCGAACTCGCCCTCATGCGGCGTCATCACCAGCCGCCCCCCGCTGCCGGCGGTTCGTTCGAAGAGTTCCGTTCGGCTCTTCTCGAAAGACGTCATTCCATCGGCGTCGAGGACCAGCGCCCGATCGCAAAGCATCAGGGCAAAGTCCCTCGCCTTCTTGCCGACGCCGAAGCCAGGCCCCAGCACGAACGCGTTCACCCGCTTGTCCTTGAGCCAAGCCGCAAGGTCTTCAGCGCCCTCAATTTCCTTCAGCATAACCGCCGTAAGGTGGGACGCATTGACAGCGAGCGCTTCTGCCGGTGACCCCAGCGTCACCAGACCGGCTCCTGCCGCAAGGCCGGCGGTCGCCGACAGGCGCGCCGCACCAGTCGCGAGTGAACCGCCCGAAAGCACGCC
The DNA here is from genome assembly GCF_036488675.1 of Sinorhizobium chiapasense. Classification (NCBI taxonomy): domain Bacteria; kingdom Pseudomonadati; phylum Pseudomonadota; class Alphaproteobacteria; order Hyphomicrobiales; family Rhizobiaceae; genus Sinorhizobium; species Sinorhizobium chiapasense. Next base: position 1,514,819 of record NZ_CP133148.1, on the reverse strand, counting down.
CAAATGGCCCCGTCGGTACTTGTGCGTGGCCGGATCAAGGGCGCTGGCGTGCGATCCCCATGTGGTTGGTGTATTGAGCCGCAAGTCACCGGCCATCTCGCTGACCAGCCGCGCCGGGATGCCGATGTCGAATACCTCCAGGGTGCCGCAGCGGACGCGCCCGGGCATGAGCAGATGGCCGGGCTTGCGAGCCATGAATGTGACGGTGTGTGCCGCAGCGAAGGTCGCACCGCAGATCTCCCCCGTGCGCCCGTCGACACCAGAGGGCAGGTCAACGGCGATTACCGGCACGTGGCTCTCACTCACCCGCGCAATGGTCCTTTGTGCCTCTGCCGGAAGATCGCGCGTAAGCCCTGCCCCGAATAAGGCATCGACGACAACGTCACCAAGCTGAGGCTCGTATGCAGCAAGCGGTTGCACGGCCAGTGGGCAAGCACCGTGCGCTCGCGCGGCGTCGCCTTTCAGCGTTTCCGGATTACCGAGCGCGAACACCGCCACGTCGGCACCCGCTTCCGCGAGTGCGGAAGCTGCGACATAACCGTCGCCGCCGTTGTTGCCGGGTCCACAAAGCGCAACGAAACGAAGCGCTTCCGGAAAAAGCCGAAGGGCCGCTGCCGACACCGCCATTCCGGCCGAACGCATCAACGCGAAGCTATCGATGCCCGAAGCGGCGGCCGCATTGTCGATCGCCGTCATTTCGGCCGGGGTCACCAGAACGTCTCGGAGCGGGTCAAGCATGAAGCAGATCTAACCGCGCCGAAGGCCTCAAGGCAAGAAGGCGTGCGCACCAAACCAAATGATAATTTTTTATGCATTTGCACATTATTGGTGCTCAAATAACGTGCTTATGGAGCACGTCGCAGCAATGTTGCCAACATCAAATGATCATCTTTCATAAAAAATAGGCAGAATGGCCAAGGAGGTGGAGGGCAATCCCGCCGACAGCGCCGCGCGTCTTATCGGACGCGCAAAGGGTGCTGTAGCACTTTGAATTGCTGCATGTCTTTGTCCTCAAATCAACGTCGATTTAAGGAGACATGCAGTAGGCCGGATGAAGCTGTGAAAATTCACTATCCGGGGTTTCATTCTGCGACAAAACTGGCACGCTACGTGCATATTGGAGGCCGAGCGGGCATGAACCTGCTTTAAAGGGAGAAGCGGAGAGACATTTTCTCATGAAAAAGATCGAAGCGATCATAAAACCCTTCAAGCTGGACGAAGTGAAGGAAGCTCTTCAGGAAGTCGGCTTGCAGGGGATCACCGTCACGGAAGCAAAGGGCTTCGGACGACAGAAGGGACATACGGAGCTTTACCGAGGCGCCGAATATGTCGTGGACTTCCTGCCGAAGGTGAAAGTCGAAGTCGTGCTGGCAGACGAAAACGCAGAGGCCGTCATCGAGGCCATTCGCAATGCCGCGCAAACCGGCCGCATCGGTGATGGAAAGATTTTCGTGTCCAATGTGGAAGAAGTAATCCGAATCCGCACCGGCGAAACAGGCCTCGACGCCATCTAATCACCTAATCACGCCATCAAATCCCGAGGGGCCGTCCGGCCCCGATTTTTCAAACCTCGTCATCTCAAAACAGGGACTTACAAAAAATGACGACTGCGAGTGAAGTTCTGAAGCAAATCAAGGACAACGACGTCAAGTTCGTCGACCTGCGCTTTACCGACCCCAAGGGCAAGCTGCAGCACGTGACGATGGATGTCGTCTGCGTCGACGAAGACATGTTCGCCGACGGCGTCATGTTCGACGGCTCCTCGATTTCCGGCTGGAAGGCTATCAACGAGTCCGACATGGTGCTGATGCCTGACCCGGAGACGGCTCACATGGACCCGTTCTTCGCCCAGTCGACCATGGTCATCCTCTGTGACATTCTCGATCCGGTTTCGGGCGAGGCCTACAACCGCGACCCGCGCGGCACGGCGAAGAAGGCGGAAGCCTACCTCAAGGCCTCCGGCATCGGCGACACGGTCTTCGTCGGCCCGGAAGCGGAATTCTTCGTGTTCGACGACGTGAAGTACAAGGCCGACCCGTACAACACCGGCTTCAAGCTCGACTCCTCCGAACTGCCGTCCAACGACGATACCGATTACGAGACCGGCAACCTCGGCCACCGTCCGCGCATCAAGGGCGGCTACTTCCCGGTACCGCCGATCGACAGCTGCCAGGACATGCGCTCCGAAATGCTGACCGTACTTGCCGAAATGGGCGTCACGGTTGAAAAGCATCACCATGAAGTGGCCGCTGCCCAGCACGAGCTCGGCGTCAAGTTCGATGCGCTCGTGCGCAACGCCGACAAGATGCAGATCTACAAATACGTCGTGCACCAGGTTGCCAATGCCTACGGCAAGACCGCGACCTTCATGCCGAAGCCCGTCTTCGGCGACAACGGCTCGGGCATGCACGTCCACCTCTCGATCTGGAAGGACGGCAAGCCGACATTCGCCGGCGACGAATATGCCGGGCTTTCGGAGACCTGCCTCTATTTCATCGGCGGCATCATCAAGCACGCCAAGGCGCTGAATGCCTTCACCAACCCGTCGACGAACTCCTACAAGCGCCTGGTCCCGGGTTATGAAGCGCCGGTTCTGCTCGCCTATTCGGCCCGCAACCGCTCGGCTTCGTGCCGCATTCCGTTCGGCAGCAACCCGAAGGCCAAGCGCGTCGAAGTCCGCTTCCCGGACCCGAGTGCGAACCCCTACCTCGCTTTCGCGGCCATGCTGATGGCCGGTCTCGACGGCATCAAGAACAAGCTTCATCCGGGCAAGGCGATGGACAAGGACCTCTACGACCTGCCTCCGAAGGAACTGAAGAAAATCCCGACGGTTTGCGGCAGTCTGCGCGAAGCGCTTGAAAGCCTCGACAAGGATCGCAAGTTCCTGACGGCCGGCGGCGTCTTCGACGACGACCAGATCGATTCGTTCATCGAATTGAAGATGCAGGAAGTCATGCGCTTCGAAATGACGCCGCATCCGGTCGAATACGACATGTACTATTCGGTCTAAAGAAAATGGACCGGTCGGCATGCCCGGTCCGTTTACGACAGTAGAAGAAGGCGGGCCTCGTTCGAAGCCCGCCTTTTTCATGGGCAGTGCCTCTAAGAACGGTTCACCGCAGACCTATTGATGTTCGGCACGCGGCAACCCAGATTATTGTCTGAAAGGATGTGTTGCGTCATGAAACAAAGAAACGCGAAATTTGAGATCGGACAGGTGGTTCGCCACCGGGTCTTCCCGTTCCGCGGCGTCATCTTCGACGTCGATCCGGAATATGCCAACACCGAGGAATGGTGGAATGCCATCCCGCCGGAAATTCGGCCAAGCAAGGACCAGCCCTTCTATCATCTCTTCGCCGAGAATGACGACACCGAATATGTCGCATATGTTTCCGAACAGAACCTCGTTTCCGACGAAAGTGATAGGCCGATCCGCCACCCGCAGGTGAGCGCCTTGTTCAAGAAGGAAGCCATCGGGCATTACAAGCCGAAGGCGACCTATCAGCACTGAGGATATCGGGGCGTTCCGCCGATTGCCAACTGAGACGCTCCGGCACTTTGGTCCCGGAGCGTTTTGTTGCGCGACCGACAGAGGCAGGAGCAGTCCGTGATGTCGGCGCAAGCTTCGCCCACCTAGAGCAATTCCAGGAAAAGTGTGTAACGGTTTTCCGTCCGAAATTGCGTAATTTCAAATAGTTGGATCATTTCGCTGTTTCAAAGAAACAATGAAATGATCTCGGGAACCGGGCGATGGGTCCCCGACAAAAAAAGCCCGGCAAATTACCGGGCGTTTCTTGATCCAGGAATGAGCGCGATTACTGCTGCTTAGCGGCCTTCTGGGCCTCTTCCAGTTTCTTGCGGGCGTCTTCTGCTTTCTTCTGCATTTCTTCCTGCAACAGGCGCTGGCGTTCTTCCAGCTGCGACTGTTCGATCGGCTCGCCGTCAAAGACGCCGGTGAAACCTTCCAGCGTCATCTTGATCGGGTTCGGGGCGCGCTGGAAGTTGACCGACGTGAAGACGACGTCGTTGCCCTTCTTCAGATTGGCAATCAGCGCATCGGAAAGCGGTGCTTCGGCAACACACTTGTCCGGCATGCAGATCGCATAGTCGAGCTTGACACCCTTGCCACCATCGATCTGCATCTGGACACCCGGAGGAATCATACGAGCAGAAGGTACGGAAACCTGCAGAACCTTGCGGTTGATTTTGCCGGAGACGGTGATGAGGCCGACAGCAGTGATGAGCTGACCATTGTTGGCTGTGAGCAGGTTCTGAACGATGCAGACGTCGTTGTCTTCCTGCTTGGTGCAAACCTTGAACCAACCCTGCGGCGGCTTGCCTGCCTGCGCGAAAGCAGCGCTCGGAGCGCCGGCGGCTGCAACAGAGAGCGCCAGCGCTGCCATTGACGCGCGATTGGTGAAGTTCGACTTGAAGATCATTGTGATTCCGTCTCCTGAAATCCGGTTCCGGAACAAACTGTTCCGATGGTGAATATCGTCAGCCGCCGTTGTCCTGTTGGCCAAATGAGGCATTTGAATGGCCCCGTTTCCGGAAACACCTGTTACATTGGCTCGTGGCGTTTATCCAGTGTTTCGTTGCATTTTTTGCAGCCGCCGAAGCGGGAAATACCCGGGTTTTGCGTTCTTTCACGATCGAACCCACCGGGAATCGCGACGGCCGATTCTTGGGCATCGTATGCGCGACCCGTACGGAAAACCGCATCAGAGTCTAAGGGGGACCTGGGCGGCAGGCACCTTCACACTTTTCCTCGTGCAGGTTGGAAATGTGGGCCCGCATTGGTAACGTGACGGGAATCGGCCTGTAGAAATCCCTCGGGAGGTGAAGTTGCGCGCAGTTCTTTCCGGCCTTGCCATGCTTGTGGCCGCCAGCACATTCGGCAATGAGGCCCTGGCGGCGCCCGTGCATGCCATTTCCATGCACGGCGAGCCTGCCCTGCCCGCCGACTTCAAGAACTTCCCTTACGTCAACCCCAACGTGAAGAAGGGCGGAAAGATTTCCTATGGCGTCGTTGGCACGTTCGACAGCCTCAACCCCTTCATCCTGAAGAGCATGCGGACGACCGCCCGAGGGATGTGGGATCCGGCCTTCGGCAACCTCGTCTATGAATCGCTGATGCAGCGCTCCCAGGACGAGCCGTTCACAATGTACGGACTGCTTGCTGAAACCGTCGAATGGGACGAAGATCGCACCTTCATCCAATTCAACCTGAATCCCAGGGCGCGCTGGGCCGACGGCCAGCCCGTGACCGCCGAAGACGTCATTTTCACGTTCGAGTTGATGCGCGATAGGGGACGCGCTCCCTTCAGCAACCGCCTCTCCAAGGTCTCGAAGATGGAAAAGGTCGGCGACCGCAGTGTCCGCTTTACCTTCAACGAGGATGTCGATCGCGAATTCCCGCTGCTGCTCGCGCTTTCACCCGTATTGCCGAAACACGCGATCAATGTCGATGCGTTCGACAGGACAACGCTCGAGCCGCCGCTCGGCTCCGGCCCCTATCGTGTTGCCGACGTGAAGGCAGGCGAACGCATCGTCTATCGCCGGAATCCCGACTACTGGGGCAAGGATCTGCCCTCCAAGATCGGCTTCGACAATTACGACGAGATCTCCGTCGAGTATTTCCTCCAGGAGAACTCGCTCTTCGAGGCCTTCAAGAAGGGCGAGGTTGATGTCTATCCGGAAGGTAGCGCAACCAAATGGGCACGCGGTTATGATTTTCCGGCAGTGCGCTCGGGGGACGTGATCAAGGACAGTTTCACTCCGAGAACCCCTTCCGGAATGCTCGGCTTCGTCTTCAACACGCGCAGGCCGATGTTCAACAACATCAAGCTACGCCAGGGCCTCGCGCTCGTTTTTGATTTCGAATGGGTGAACAAGAATCTTTTCGACAGTGCCTATACGCGAACCCAGAGCTACTGGCAGAACTCGTCGCTTTCCTTCCTCGGCGCCGCCGCAGACGACCGTGAGCTTGGGCTCATGGGCGACGTCAGAGAGAGGATCAATCCGACCATTCTCGATGGGACCTACCGTCTGCCCGTCACCGATGGGTCCGGTCGTGATCGCAATGTGCTGCGGGAGGCTGTGACGCTGCTTCGCGAAGCCGGCTACGCCATCAAGGACGGCAAGATGGTCGACGCCAAAGGCACGCCGCTTGCATTCGAAATCATGAGCCAGAACGCCGGGCAGGAAAAGATCGCCCTCGCCTATCAGCGGTTCCTCGCACCGCTTGGAATCGTCGCGACCGTGCGCACGGTCGACGATTCCCAGTACCAGCAGCGCAGCCAATCGTTTGACTACGACGTGATTATAAAATCATTCCCGTCCTCGCTCTCTCCGGGCGTCGAGCAAGTCGGCCGTTGGGGATCGCAATCGCGGGACAGGCAGGGGAGCGAGAACTTCGCCGGCGTCGCCGACAAGGACGTAGACAGGCTGATCAGCAACATCCTGCAGGCGCGCACGACCGAAGACTTCACAGCCGCGGTCCGCTCCCACGACCGGCTGCTGGTATCCAACGCCTATGTGGTGCCGCTCTACCATCTCGACTCCCAATGGATCGCACGATGGAAACATATCGGGCGTCCTGCCACGGTTCCGCTCTACGGCTACCAGCTGCCGACCTGGTGGGACGAGCGCGCGCAGTAACTACAGCGCCGTGCGTCTTTTCAGACGCACAAAGGTCGCTGTAGCACTTTGGATTGCCGTATGTTTTTGTCCTTAAATCGAATTCGATTTAGGGAAACATGCTGTAGGTTCCCTTTTGGTAACGCATTGAAACTATCGCCCAACCGGCCTATCTCGCAGGTTTATGAAGCAAGAAAGGCTGGAGCGATGGAAACCGTCAAAATCGATATCGTCTCGGACGTTGTCTGTCCGTGGTGTTACCTCGGAAAGAGCCGCCTCGACCAGGCCGTTGCCAATGTCGCCGGCGACGTCCATGTGACGATCCAATGGCGCCCCTACCAGCTCAACCCGGATCTGCCGGCAGAGGGCGTCGATCACAAGCGACACCTCGCCGCAAAACTCGGCGGCCAGGACGCGGTCGACAAGGCCCACAAAACGCTCGAAGGACTCGGCCGAGAAGATGGTATCGATTTCAACTTCGAGGCCGTGAAGATCAGTCCCAACACGCTCGACGCCCATCGACTGATCCGCTGGGCGGCAACCAATGGCGAGGAAACCCAGGCGGAGGTCGTGCGCCTGCTGTTCAAGGCCAATTTCGAAGAGGGCCGAAATGTCGGCGATCACGCCGTGCTTCTGGAGATTGCCGAGCAGGCCGGTCTCGACGGTCCGGTCATCGCCGCCCTTCTGACCTCCGACGCGGACAAGGATGCCGTGAAGCAGGAGATCGACATTGCCCGCGAGATGGGCGTCAGTGGCGTCCCCTGCTTCATCATCGACCAGCAATATGCGGTGATGGGCGCCCAATCGGTCGATGTGCTGACGAATGCATTGCGGGAGATCGCGCAGATGAAAGCCAGCGGCCCCACGCATTAAAGTGGGATCAAGAAAAGTGGACGGTTTTCCGCCCGCATCCCGCTCTAACTTATTGGAATCGATCACGATGCCGCCGCGCAATCCGGGCGGCATCTTCGTTTTCATGCGGGCTTAGCAAGTCCGGCAAGCTGCGTCATCACCATAGCTGCGCCGGAAAGCCTCTTGTCCGGCGTCACAAGTTCGCGTTGGAAGAAGATGCTCTGGTCCGGGCGGATCTTCGCCAGCGTCCCCTGTTTGGAGATGTAACCGACGAGAGCGGCGGGGTTCGGAAACTCCTTGTTGCGGAACTGAACGACCACGCCTTTCGGCCCGGCATCGAGCTTTTCGACGTTTGCCGTGCGGCACAGCGACTTGATGTAGACGATCTTCAAGAGGTGCTGAACCTCGGTCGGCAACGGCCCGAAGCGATCGATCAGCTCTGCGCCGAAGCCGTCGATCTCCTTGAGGTCCGTCAACTCGCCAAGGCGGCGGTAGAGTCCGAGCCTCAGGTTCAGATCCGGCACATAGTCTTCCGGTATCATGACCGGCGTCCCGACCGATATCTGCGGTGACCAGCCGGTGTCGTGGATTTCCTCCTCGCCCTTGAGTTCGGCAACGGCCTCTTCCAACATTTGCTGGTAAAGCTCGAAGCCGACTTCCTTGATGTGGCCGGACTGTTCCTCGCCGAGCAGGTTGCCGGCGCCGCGGATATCGAGATCGTGGCTGGCGAGCTGGAAGCCGGCACCCAGCGTGTCGAGCGATTGCAGCACTTTCAGGCGGCGCTCTGCCGGCCCTGTCAAAGTCTTGTTGACAGGCAAGGTAAAGAGCGCAAAGGCGCGGACCTTGGACCGGCCTACCCGTCCGCGGAGCTGGTAGAGTTGGGCGAGGCCGAACATGTCGGCACGATGCACGATCAGGGTATTGGCGGTCGGCACATCGAGACCCGACTCGACGATCGTCGTCGAGAGGAGCACGTCATAGCGTCCTTCGTAAAAGGCGTTCATGATGTCTTCGAGTTCGGTCGCCGGCATCTGGCCGTGCGCCACCGCTACCTTCAGTTCCGGAACGTCGGATTTCAGGAAATCGTGGATCTCCGAAAGATCGCTCAAGCGCGGGCAGACATAGAAACTTTGGCCGCCGCGATAGTGCTCGCGCATGAGTGTCTCGCGGATCACCAGGGCGTCGAAGGGCGAGATGAAGGTGCGCACCGCCATGCGGTCGACCGGCGGCGTCGTGATCAGCGACAATTCACGAACGCCGGTCAAGGCAAGCTGCAGCGTGCGCGGAATGGGCGTTGCCGACAGAGTCAGCACATGCACGTCGGATTTCAGCTCCTTCAGCCGTTCCTTGTGCTTGACGCCGAAATGCTGCTCTTCGTCGACGATCAATAGGCCGAGATTGGCAAACGTGACCGAGGAGCCGAGCAGCGCGTGCGTGCCGACGACGATGTCGGTCTTGCCGTCGGCCACTTCCTTCTTCGTCAGCGCGAGGTCCTTCGAGCCCACGAGCCGCGACGCCTGCTGGATGCGGACCGGCAGACCGCGGAACCGCTCGTTGAACGTCCTGAAATGCTGCCGGGCAAGCAAGGTCGTCGGAACGACGACAGCGACCTGCACGCCATTCATCGCCGCGATGAAGGCAGCCCGCAGCGCCACTTCCGTCTTGCCGAAGCCGACATCACCGCAGACCAGGCGGTCCATAGGGCGACCGCTTCCAAGATCGTCGCGCACGGCGTCGATCGAGTTCATCTGATCCTCTGTTTCATCGTAAGGGAAGCGCGCGGCGAACTCGTCATAGACCCCGTCGTGGGCGACCAGAACAGGCGCGTGGCGGGTATGCCGTTCGGCAGCTATGCGGATAAGGCCTCCGGCCATATCGAGCAGCCGCTTCTTGAGCTTGGCCTTGCGCGCCTGCCACGCGACGCCACCGAGCTTGTCAAGGATCGCATCCGTGCCTTCGGAGCCATAACGCGACAGAAGCTCGATGTTCTCGACCGGCAGAAAGAGCTTGGCATCCTCCGCATAGACGAGTTCGAGACAGTCATGCGGCGCGCCGGCCGCCTCGATCGTGCGCAAGCCGACGAAACGGCCGATACCGTGTTCGGCATGGACGACATAGCTTCCCTCGTCGAGGCCGGTCACCTCGGCGATGAAGTCGGCGCCACGTTTGCGACGCTTCGACCGGCGCACCATTCTGTCGCCAAGAATGTCCTGCTCGCCTATAACCACGAGGTCGCTGGTCTCGAAGCCGGCTTCGAGACTGAGGACCGCAGAGGCCGCCTCGCCCGGCTTCAGCGAGCGAATATCGGACAAAGCCTTGATCGGACGAATGTTCGCAAGTCCGTGTTCGGCGAGAACCTGCAGAAGGCGATCGAGCGATCCCTCCGTCCACCCCGAAATGACGACCTTCGCGCCCCTCGCCCGCTTCTCGGCAATGTGCTTCACGGCTTGATCGAAGACATTCGCACGTTCGCCGTCACTTTCGACCTCGCCCGCCGTCTTTGCCCAACGCAGTCCCTGGCGCGCCTCGATGGCAACGACCTGGCGCGCTTCCCCTTCATGTTCGTTAAATGGCGACAGGCGGACGGCGCTGCGTTCAGACAGCATCGCGCCAAAGCCCTCGGCGCTCAGGTACAGCAATTCCGGCGGCACGGGCTTGTACGGTGTGCCTTGGGAGATCTGGCTTTTGCCCGGTGATGCGGAGGCAAGGCGCGCATCATAATAATCGAGGATGAGCTTCGACCGCTCCGCCGCCGCCTCGCGCACCAGATGGTCCGTGACGATGCGGAAACCGTCGAGATAATCGAAGGCTGTCTCCAGGCCGCCATAGAAAAGCGGCAGCCAATGCTCCATGCCGGCGTAGCGGCGCCCTTCCGATACCGCCTGGTAGAGTGCATCGTCCCGCGTCGCGGCCCCGAAGAGTGACAAATATTGCTTGCGGAAATGGCTGATGGTGTCGGGGGTTAGCGACACTTCGCTCATCGGGTTGAGATCGAGCGAGCGCACTTGGCCGGTCGTGCGCTGGCTCGCCGGATCGAACGAGCGGATCGTCTCAAGTGTGTCGCCGAAGAAATCCAGGCGCAACGGTTCGCCGCTGCCGGGCACATAAACGTCGAGAATGCCGCCTCGGACGGCGAACTCGCCGACCTCACGCACGGTCGGCACGCGCTCGAAACCGTTTCGCTCCAGTCGCGCCGCAATGTCGTCCATGCGGACCTGGTTGCCCGGCCTTGCCGCAAAGGCAAGGCTTTCAATCACATCCTGCGGCGAGATTTTCTGGAGGGCCGCGTTGACGGTGACGAGCACGATCGCCGGATGCGGTTTCGTCCGGTGCGCTATCAACGCACTCAAGGCGGCGAGCCTCCGCGCGGATGTGTCAGCACTCGGGGACACGCGGTCGTAGGGCAGGCAGTCCCAGCCCGGAAGGGTGAGAACGGGAATGTCCGGGGCCACGAAGCCGAGAACCTGCTCAAGGTCCGCAATCCGCTGACCGTCGGAAAGGATGTAGGCGACCGGGTTCCCCGCGCGCGCTAGCTCGGCAAGTATCAGGGCCTCGGCGCCGGACGGCACCGGGCCGATCGTCACCTCCCGTGTCGCGGCAAGGATCTTCTTCGGGTCAAGACCAGATATCATCGCTTGAATCTATTTCGTTTCCTGATGAAGCTTGTCGAAGTCCGGGCGATAAGCCGCGACCCGGCTGAACAACGGCGTCGCATAACGCTCCGGCAGGGGCTGTTCGCCGGTGATCCATCTGACGAGATCGTTGTCTTCCTCGCGCATGATCGTTTCCAGTTCATCGAGTTCCGCATCCGACAGGCTCGCCAACTCCGTTTCGGCGAATTGCCCAAGAATCAAATCCATCTCGCGAATGCCGCGATGCCAGGAGCGAAAGAGGATCCTGCGCCGACGCGGGTCGAGATCGGCGCTTGTACGTGTGATGCCGGTCATGGAAATCCTTCCTGCCGCCCGCAGCCATGGCAGCGGGTTTTTAGTCTTTGGGCTCTATAAACGCTGGAAGGCGGGTTGTCAGCCTTGCCAAAGCCGGAATTATCGTCGCAATTTCATCGTCATGCGCCCTGCCCTCCTTGACCCGCTGTTTTCGCCTCTCGACACGCTGCCCGGCATTGGTCCGAAAACCGGCGAGCTCTATGCACGTCTGCTTGGCCGCGAAACGATCGACGATTGCCGGGTGATCGATCTTGTCTTTCATGCGCCCCATTCGCTGATCGATCGGCGCCAGCAACCTGGTGTTGCCTATGCACCGCAAGGGTCGGTCGTCACCATCACCGGCCGCGTCGACCGGCATCAGCCGTCGCCTCGCGGCAGACCGAACGTACCCTATCGCGTGTTCCTGCACGATGACACCGGCGAACTGGCGCTCACGTTTTTCCGCGTCAAGGGAAACTGGCTGGAAAAGACGCTACCCGTCGATGAAACCGTTATCGTCAGCGGCAAGATCGATTGGTTCAACGGTCGAGCGTCGATGGTGCATCCCGACTATATGGTGAGGGTCGCCGAGGCGGAAAATCTGCCGCTCGTCGAGCCCGTCTATGGGCTGACTGCCGGCCTCTCCCCGCGAACGTTGCGGCGGTCCATCGAGGCGGCGGTGGCGCGGGTGCCGGACCTGCCCGAGTGGCTCGACGAGGCGCTCCTCCGTCAGCAAGGCTTTCAAAGCGCAAGGGAAAGCTTCCACCGCCTGCACGAACCCCGCGATGAAACCGATATCGATGCGCAGGCTCCCGCGCGGCGGCGGCTCGCCTATGACGAATTTCTTGCCGGGCAATTGTCGCTCTCGCTGGTGCGTCAACGGCTGCGCAAGGTCGCCGGAACCCCTGTTCATCCGACCGGTAAATTGAGTGAGCCGGTCATCCGGGCGCTGCCTTTCTCGCTGACGGCGAGCCAGTCGGCCGCGATCGGCGACATACTTGCCGACATGTCCGGCAGTGATCGCATGCTGCGCCTGCTGCAGGGCGATGTCGGTTCCGGCAAGACGGCGGTGGCGCTGATGGCCATGCTCGCCGCGATCGAATCCGGCGGCCAGGCGGTGCTGATGGCGCCAACCGAGATCCTTGCGCGGCAGCATCATGCCACGCTCTCCAAAATGGCCGCGCCGGCCGGTATCGGCATCGATGTCCTGACTGGACGCACGAAAGGCAAGGAGCGCGATGCGATCTTGGAACGCATTGCTTCCGGCGAAACGCAGATGGTGATCGGAACGCATGCTCTGTTCCAGGAGGCCGTGAATTATCTTCAACTTGTGCTCGCCATCGTCGACGAACAGCATCGTTTCGGCGTCCACCAGCGGCTGCGGCTCACCGCCAAAGGCATTTCGCCACACATGCTTGTCATGACGGCGACGCCTATTCCGCGCACGCTCGTACTCGCGGCCTTCGGCGACATGGATGTCTCCAAGCTTACCGAGAAGCCGGCTGGGCGAAAGCCAATACAGACGGTGACCATTCCCACCGAGCGCACGGACGAGATCGTCGACAGACTCGATGCGGCGCTCGGCCAAGGCAAGAAAGCCTATTGGATCTGCCCGCTGGTGGAGGAGTCCGAGGAAAGCGACGTGATGTCCGCCGATGAACGCTATCAAACTCTGGTCCAGCGCTTCGGCAATGATGTCGGTCTCGTTCACGGCCGCATGTCCGGTCCGGACAAGGATGCCGTGATGCTTGCCTTCAAGAACGGCGAAATTCGCCTGCTCGTGGCGACGACCGTGGTGGAGGTCGGCGTGGATGTTCCCGACGCGACGATCATGGTGATCGAGCACGCGGAGCGTTTCGGTCTGGCGCAGCTACACCAGTTGAGGGGCCGCGTCGGCCGAGGCGATGAGGCATCAACCTGCATTCTCCTCTACAAGAGCCCGCTTAGCGAAGCAGGACACGCGCGTCTTTCCATTCTACGCGAGACCGAGGACGGCTTCCTGATTGCCGAGGAAGACCTGAAATTGCGCGGCGAAGGCGAGCTTCTTGGAACGCGGCAATCCGGCACGCCCGGTTTCCGTATCGCAAGCCTGGAGGCGCACGGAGATCTTCTCGAGGTCGCCCGCAGGGACGCTGCCCATGTCATAGCGCGCGACCCCGAACTGACTTCGGAGCGTGGCGAAGCGCTGCGAACGCTCCTTTATCTTTACCGACGCGACGAGGCGATTCGTTTCCTGCGCGCCGGTTAGCGCCACGTTCTAGAGCGCCGTGCGTTCAAGAGAACGCACAAAGGACGCTCTAGCACTTTGATCCTAGAGCATCTTATCCGCTTTCAGTGATTCCACATGAAAGCGGGATGCTCTAGGCGGTCTTCTGATGGGGAATCGATCGCGGCGGGGCGTTGGCGAGCGGCTTGTGGTCGGGCGCGACAAGGCCGCCCGAAATGAGGAGTTTGGCCGCGTCCTCGGCACTCATCTGAAGCGGTATGATTTTCTCGCGCGGCACGAACAACAGGAAGCCAGCGGTCGGGATCGGCGTGGGCGGAAGAAAGACCGTGACCATGTCCATGCCCCGTTCATCGAACTTCGCGGCGATTTCGCCCTTGACGTCGGTCGCGATGAAAACCAGCGACCAGAGGCCCGGGCTCGGATACTCGATCAGCCCTGCCTTCTTGAAGGATGAAGACTGCTCCTGGAGAACCGTTTGGAAAATCTGCTTCAGCGATTTGTAGATTGTGCGGACAAGCGGCGTCCTGTTGAGGAGCGACTCGCCCAAAGCGACGATCGACCGTCCTACAAGATTGGCGGTCATAAATCCGACGAGCGTTATGACGATCACAGCAACGAGAAGGCCAAAGCCGGGTATGGCAACCGGCGAATAGGTGTCGGGATTGTAGAAGTTCGGCAGGTAAGGTTTGACCCAGCTGTCGGCCCATTCGATAAAGGAACGAACTAGCCAGACCGTGATCGCCACGGGTGCGCAGATGATAAGCCCGGTCAGAAAATAATTGCGCAGCCGGGCTGCGATGATGCCGCTTTTGGAGCCTTCCGTCATGCCGTTGCCATCAATTCGTTACATCGGCCCAAAGGCCGGATGATAAGCGACCTTGCCGGAAACCGCCGTCTCCGACAAGGCCAGAACTAGAAAATATTGCGGCGCACAACCCGGAAAAACAAGAGTGCGTTCATGTCGAAAGCCGAACTTTTTATAAAACTCCGGCTCGCCGACGACGACGCAGCCCGACGCACCGGATTTTCGTAACATATCAAGGCCCTGGCGGATGAGCGCACTGCCCACACCGCGCCCTTGCCTGTCCGGCCGGACTGAAACGGGACCAAGGCCATACCATCCGGCGGCGGAGGGGGTGAGCGTCACCGGCGAGAAAGCGACGTGCGCGATCACCTCGCCCGCGTCTTCCGCAACAAGCGACAGGGCAAGCGCGCCGGCGGCGCGCAGACGCTCGACGATGAGCGGTTCCGTCTGATCGCTGTACGGATGTTCGGCGAAGGCGGCCGCGGTTACGTCGCGGATAGCCTCGTGATCGTCGCTCCGCTCCGGCCGGATGATCATTCGACCGTTACCGATTTGGCCAGGTTACGCGGCTGATCGACATCGGTGCCCATGAACACGGCCGTGTGATAGGCAAGAAGCTGGATCGGTAACGCGAAGATCATCGGCGCGATGATCTCGTCCACGTTCGGCAGCACGATCGTATGCATGGTGTCGAGCTTCGACGCGGCAGCCCCCGCCTCGTCCGTGATGAGAATGATGCGCCCGCCACGAGCGGCAACTTCCTGCATGTTCGAGACCGTCTTGTCGAAGAAACGGTCGTGCGGCGCGATGACGATGACGGGCATGTTCTCGTCGATCAGAGCGATCGGACCGTGTTTCAGTTCCCCGGCCGCATAGCCTTCCGCATGGATGTAGGAAATCTCCTTGAGCTTCAGCGCGCCTTCCATCGCCAGCGGGAAGCTGGTACCGCGGCCGAGATAGAGCACGTCGCGGCACTTCGACAATTCGCGCGACAGGAACTCGATCTTCGGTTGGATGCTGTTCAACACCTGGCCCATGATGCGCGGCATCTCGGCGAGGCTTCTCACCAGCGCCTGTTCTTCCTGTTCGCTGACCGCGCCTCTAGCTCTGCCCGCCCCGATAGCGAGCGCGGCAAGTACGGCAAGCTGGCAGGTGAAGGCCTTCGTCGATGCGACGCCGATCTCGGGACCGGCAAGGATCGGGAAGACGGCGTCGGACTCGCGCGCGATTGTCGATTCGCGGGTATTGACGACGGCACCTATCTTCAGGCCGTGTTCCTTACAGTACCGGAGCGATGCCAGCGTATCGGCCGTTTCGCCCGACTGCGAAATGAAGAGAGCGGCCGATTGCGGCGAGAGCGGGATCTCGCGATAACGAAACTCGGACGCGACATCGATTTCAACTGGCAGGCGCGCGTAGCGCTCGAACCAGTACTTGCCGATCAGCCCGGCGAGATAGGCGGTACCGCAGGCGGAAAGAGCAAGACTCGGCACCTTGGTAAAATCGATAGTATCGGAAACAGCCGTTACCCGGTTTTCGATGAAGTTGATGTAGTGGCCGAGCGCGTGGGAGATGACCTCCGGCTGCTCGTAGATTTCCTTCTCCATGAAATGGCGATGATTGCCCTTGTCGACCATATAGGCCGCTGCCATCGAAATCTGACGCGGCCGCGAGACGGCGTTGCCGTCAATGTCAAAGATGTGCGCGCCGCTCTTGCCGATAACGGCCCAGTCGCCATCGATCAGATAGGTGATTTCATTAGTAAAGGGCGCCAAGGCAATCGCATCCGACCCGAGGAACATTTCACCGTCGCCGTGGCCGATCGCGAGCGGCGGCCCGTTTCGTGCCGCCATGATCGTCGACGGATCATCCTCGAAGAGCACGGCAAGCGCATAGGCCCCGGTGACGCGCTTCAGCATCGCATGCATCGCTTCCCGGCGCCCCATGCCGTCCCGATGGTATTTCGCCAGGAGATGTGCCACGACTTCCGTATCAGTATCGGTGCGGAACTCGGCGCCTGACGCAGCAAGTTCATCCTTCAATTCCGCGAAGTTCTCGATAATGCCGTTGTGGACCACGGCAACGCCATCGGTGAAATGGGGGTGCGCATTGCGTTCCGTCGGTGCGCCATGCGTTGCCCAGCGCGTGTGGGCGATGCCGATGCTGCCCGCCAATGGCTCCTCATTCAGCTTCGCTTCGAGATTGAACAGCTTCCCCTCGGCACGGCGGCGCTTCAACCGGCCCCCGTCGATGGTTGCGACGCCGGCCGAATCATAGCCGCGATATTCCAGCCGCTTCAGCGCATCGACCAACCGCTCCGATACCGGCTGACTACCCACGATGCCAACAATACCGCACATATCCCTCTCCGCGTTCTCTTCGCGCCTGTCACAGCGCAGTCGTCACCCGAGGCGACCCTTGCCGCCCTTGGGCCTTGGTAGCGAAATTGCCGCGCGAGGCAATCCGGTTCGTTTTCACTTTCAATTTCAGTATTTAACGAGGTCTATTCGGCCGCCTTCGCCTTCTTCTTGGCGGCCTTTTCCGCTTCGTAGCGCTCACGCAGGATCCGCGCCCTGCCCGGCTTGATGTCCTGGCGCGCGCGCCCGAAGGCGACTGCGTCCGCGGGAACGTCCTCGGTAATGACGCTGCCGGACGCAACAAGCGCGCCATCGCCGATCGCGACGGGAGCCACAAGCGACGAGTTCGAGCCTACAAAGGCATTCTCGCCGATGCGGGTCACATGCTTGTTCACCCCGTCATAGTTGCAGGTGATAGTTCCCGCTCCAATGTTCGATCCGGCACCGACGAAGGCATCGCCGATATAGGTCAGATGGTTGACCTTGGCGCCGGCACCGATCTCAGCCTTCTTCACCTCGCAAAAATTGCCGACCTTCGAGTTTGGGCCGAGTTCGGCGCCGGGACGAAGGCGCGCAAACGGGCCGACGGTCGCGCCAGCGCGGACAAACGCGCCCTCGAGATGCGAGAAGGCGTGGATAATGGCCCCGCTCTCAACGCTCACACCGGGGCCGAAGACGACGTTCGGCTCCACCAGGACATCCTGAGAAAGCTCGGTATCCCATGATAGGAAAACCGTTTCCGGCGCGATCATCGACACGCCTGAAAGCATCAGTTCGTACCGTCGGCGCTGCTGCCAGAGACGCTCGATATAAGCGAGTTCCGCCCGCGTGTTGCAGCCGGTTAATTCCTCCTCGGGCGCTTCGACAGCGACTGCCCTGCCCCCGATGGTGCGAACGATCTCAACGAGGTCGGTCAGATAGTATTCGCCCTTGACGTTGGCATTGCCGATGCGACCAAGTAGGTCGAGGGCGGTACGGCCGTTTATGGCCATCAACCCGCCATTGCAATAGGTGATCCGACGCTCCGCCTCGGAAGCATCCCTGTGCTCACGGATCGCGACCAGGGCTCCATCCTCGATGATCAGGCGCCCGTAACCGGTCGGGTCGGCAGCCTCGAACCCAATGACGACCACGTCGTTGCCTTCAGCGAGCCCCTCACGTGCCGCCTTGAGCGGCTCTGCCGTGACGAGCGGTGTGTCACCGAAGACGACTAGAATGTCGTCATAACCCCTGGCGATGGCCTCGCGAGCCGCAAGCACGGCGTGGCCGGTGCCAAGCCGCTCCTTTTGCAGAAACGAGGCCACGGTAACGCCGGCTTTCTGGGCGGCAGCGGAAACGGCATCGGCATCGCGGCCGACGACGAGCGCCACATCCGAGATCGAGGCGCTGGCGAGCGCGTCGACGACGTGGGCGATCATCGGCCTTCCCGCTACAGGATGCAGCACCTTCGATACGGACGATTTCATCCGCGTGCTCTCTCCAGCCGCCAGGATGATTGCCAGGCACGTCCGTTCCATTCTGATTTCTCCCTGGTATTAATCGCAGGCGGAATGCCCTATCGCCTGACTCGACGATGCTCTTATAGGCAATGTATTGCGAGAAACACAATTCTCACAATCACGTCGCGTAACCCCTGGTTAAAACCTGACAAAGGCCGCAGACCGCGCACTCAAGCCTCCGGACGCAGCCTGCTTTCCGTCAAAAGACCGCTTTCTTCGAGAATGGGGTAGGCCACAGACGCTATGTGAGCGTTGATGCGCTTCAGGTCCCTCAACATGTCGAGATGCAGCGAACTCGTCTGCAGGCTCTGAAGCAGGCCGTCGCGTAGGCGCTCGAGATGCCGCTCTGCCGAGCGTTTTTCCATATGGCGGACGTCGACCTTGACCTCGACCAGGTGGCGAGCGAGGTCTGCATTGCGGCTGACGAAGATCGACTGCGCGATGCGTAGGTTGTCGATCGTCAGGTTGAACAGGCTTTTCAGCTCCTGATAGCCGTCTTCGGAGAACTTCAATCCGTTGGTGACTTTCTTGCCGATCTGCTCGCAGAGGCCTTTTTCGATGATGTCGCCCATGTGCTCGAGATTGATCGCATAGTCGATGATGACGATCGAACGACGACCGTCCTCGGCACCGAGTCCGTCGCGCCCGAGCCGGGACAGGAATATCTTCACCTCTTGCTGGAGGAGATCGACCTGCTTCTCCATTTTCGCGATGTCATGCAGCTCACCGAGGTCGTTGTTGTTGAAGGCATTCGATGCGCGCGTCAGCATCGCCTCGACCAGATCCCCGACACGCAACACTTCGCGCGTCGCCCCGGAAAGCGCCATCACGGGGGTGTCGAGCGTCGCTTCGTCGAGATAACGCGGCCCCGTCTCCCCAGCTTCTTCGTCGGGAACGAACCGGCTCATCACGCGTGCGAGCAACCCTGCGAACGGCCAGGCGACAATCGCGACAACGAGATTGAAGAGGAGATGGATGTCGACCGGCAGGTTCTGCCGCGGCAAAGGCAGATGCTGCAGCCAGTCAGCGCCGATCCCTGCGATCGGAAGCGCAACGAGGCAGCCCATGCCGCGCACGACGAGGTTGCCAAGCGTGACACGGCGCGCAGGGGGTGCCGAACCGAGGGTGGCAATAACCGGCGGGATCGCTCCCCCGAGATTGGCGCCAAGCACCAATGCGACGGTCAGTCCCGCGGAAAGCACTCCGGCAGACGAGAGGGAAAGCACAAGCATCACGATCGCCAGACTGGACGATGACGCGAAGGCCAGGCCTGCCGAGATGATCAGGGCAACCGGCCAGGCGCTGTCGAGCATGCCGAGAAACGCCGCGAGCGCGCGAGATTCGCGCATCGGTTCCGTTGCCGCTGAAAGCAAGTCGAGCGACAGCAGCATCAAACCGATGCCGACAAGGGCGAAGCCGGCACCCTGACGCGCACTCGACCGACTCATCCGGTGCACAACGACGCCCGCGAGAATAATTGCCGGCGACAGCCACCCGATCCCGATGGCAACGATCCAGGCCGTCATCGCCGTGCCGACGTTGGCACCCAAAAGCACGATCTGCGCCATTCGCGCGCGCACCAGCCCCCTCTCCACGAAGGACGCCGTCATCAAGGCCGTGGCCGTCGAACTCTGCAGTGCAAGGGTCGCGACCAGGCCTGTCACAAAAGAACGAACCGCGCCGCTCGTTCCCTGTGCGAGACCGGTGCGCAGCCTCGATCCGAATGCACGCGTGACCCCGTCCTTGACGAGCGACAGGCCGAATAAAAGCAGCGCCACCGCACCGAACAATTTGACCATCACGATCGTTGACTGCATGGCATGATTTTCCCGTAACCGCCACTGAAATCAGGATAGTTTACTCCATTATCGAGCACAGGATTCCCGTTTCGTCGCCACACGATGTCCGCTCGAAACCGACAATTTCGCAGATCGATTTCTCTTGCCGGCTAACGAATCCGACATCGACTTTCTCGTTCGCGTCCGATCTTGCTGGGCTCGGTGATTTCCCGGTACGGCGAGCACATCGCCGGACGTTGTGGCGCCGCAAAATCTCCGGGAAGCAATGAATGCTGGCGGCCCGAACGGACGTGTCGCAATTTGCCGCGAAGCGCCCTTCAATTCCTGTTTGGTTTGTTCTAAGGAACGAATTCGTTTTTTGGCGTGACGCCACCGTACTGCAACAAGGTTTCTGCCCCTATGCTCGAATCGCTCAGAAAAGCTTCCCAGACATGGATCGTCAAAGGCCTGATGGCCATTCTCGTCATGTCGTTCATGGTATGGGGCGGTCAGACGTTGATGGTGGCAAGCACTCCCAACGCGGTGGTGACGGTCGGTGACATCAAGGTCTCTCCGAGCGACTTTCGTCTGGCATACGAGCGCCAGTTGAGCCTGCTTTCAAGGCAGCTCGGGACACCGCTGACGCGCCAGCAGGCCCGTGCCTTCGGCATCGAGTCGCAGGTTTACTCCCAGTTGGTCGCCGGTGCCGCGCTCGATCAGCTCGCACAGGATATGAACCTCGGCCTCTCCGAGGATCGGCTCGCGAAGCTCATCGGCGAGGATCCTGCCTTCCACAGTGTCAACGGCCAGTTCGACCGGCTGACTTTCTCGAGCGTTTTGCGCAACGCGGGCTTAAGTGAGCAGGACTACATCAACAACCGCAGCCAGGTTGCGGTCCGGTCACAGATCGTCGATGCACTGTCCGACGGATACACCGCTCCCAAGGTACTGACCGACGCCGTCGGCAAGTATCGCCACGAAAAGCGCTCGATCGACTACCTGCTGCTGTCGAACGCGAATATCGATGCGGTCAAGGCTCCGGGCGACGACGTGCTTGCGCCTTGGTTCGAAAGCCACAAGGCGAACTATCGCGCTCCCGAATATCGCAAGTTCAGCTATATCAAGCTGGTGCCGGAAGATCTGGTCGCGACCGACACGGTATCCGAAGAGGAGTTGCGCGCCGACTACGACAAGCGCAAGGAGAGTTTCCGCACGGCGGCAATGAGAACCGTCGAGCAGCTCGCCTTCCCGTCACGTGAGGCGGCGGACGCGGCGGCAACCAAGCTCTCCGCCGGCACCTCCTTCGACGATCTGGTCAAGGCCGAAGGCAAGACCGCGGCGGACGTTCTTCTCGGCGAATTCACGAAGGATCGCATGCCCGACGCGAAAATCGCCGATGCCGCCTTCGCCGTTCCGGCCGAAGGGGGAGTTACGCCGGTTGTGGAAGGTGCGTTCGGCCCGGTTATCCTGCGCGTAACCAACATAAAGCCGGAAGCCACGCGCAGCTTCGACGAGGTTAAGGAGCAACTGCGGAAGGAAATCGCCCTTTCGGCAGCGCGCGAAGAGGTCGTCAACCTTCACGATCGGATCGAGGACGAGCGCGCCGCCGGCGCAACGGTCAAGCAAGTGGCCGATCAGATGAAACTGAAGCTTGTCACGATCGACGCGATCGACGCCACGGGCAAGGATCAAAACGGCGATGAGGTCCAGGGAATTCCGGAGGCGCGCGCGCTTGTCCAGGAAGTCTTCAAGGCGGAAGTGGGGCTCGACACGCTTTCCGTCAACATCGGCCGTGACGGCTCTGCGTGGTTCGATCTCGAAGAGATCATCCCCGCCCGCGACCGCACGCTGGATGAGGTTCGCGACGAGGTTGCGGCAGACTGGACTGCCGAACAGCAGCGGGCAGCCCTCGCCACCAAGGCAGCCGAACTCAAGCAACGCATCGAGAAGGGCGCGAAGCTGGCCGACATTGCGAGCGAACTTGGCCTTGTCGTAGAAACGAAAGCTGGCCTGACCCGCTCGACCGAAGATGCTGCGTTGAGCCCAGCCGCCGTCGCGGCGGCCTTTGGCGGCGCCAACGGCCATGTTGCCAACGCGCCGGGCATCGGCGGAGAAGGGCAGGTCCTTCTCCAGGTAACGGCTGTCGACGATAGCGATCCCGTAAACGTCCTCGACAACGACAGCCGTCAAATAGAGGCCATCGCTCGCGCGAGCGGAGACGACATCCTTGATCAGATGGTCTCCACCCTGCAGACAGCTTACGGTGTGGCTATCAACCAGACACTCGCCGAAACCGCATTGGCGCAACGCTGACGGACAAGAAGCTCACGGACAGGGGGACGAACTCATGAGTGATTTGAAGCCGTTCGTCGCGAAAGTCGCAACTCGCGAGGCACTCAATCGTGAAGACGCGCGCGCGGCATTCGAGATCATCATGTCCGGAGCAGCGACGCCTTCGCAAATCGGTGGCTTCCTGATGGCCCTTCGGGTGCGCGGCGAAACCGTCGACGAAATCGTCGGGGCGGTTGGCGCAATGCGCGCACGCATGCTGCCGGTCGAGGCCCCGGAAGACGCGATCGATATCGTCGGCACGGGTGGTGACGGGGCCGGCACCTACAATATCTCGACGCTCGCTTCGCTGATCGTCGCCGGCGCCGGCGTCCCGGTCGCCAAGCACGGCAACCGGGCGCTGAGTTCGAAATCCGGTACGGCCGACGCGCTGTCTTGCCTGGGCGTCAAACTCGATATCGAACCCGAAGCGATCGCGCGCTGCATCAGGGAGGCCGGTGTCGGCTTCATGTTCGCCCAACAGCACCATTCGGCGATGCGGCATGTCGGCCCGACGCGGGTCGAACTCGGTACGCGAACGATCTTCAATCTGCTCGGCCCACTGTCGAATCCGGCCGGCGTCAAGCGGCAGCTCGTCGGCGTCTATGCGCCGCAATGGGTGGACCCGCTTGCCGAAGTTCTGCGCGATCTCGGCTCGGAAAACGTCTGGGTGGTCCACGGCGAAGGACTCGACGAAATCACGACGACCGGCGTGACCAAGGTCGCCGCGCTGCAGAACGGGAAGATCACGAGCTTCGAGTTGACGCCCGCCGATTTCGGCCTTCAGACGGCCGCGCTCGAGGCGCTGAAAGGCGGCGACGGAGTTTATAATGCAGTTGCGTTGCAGGCCGTTCTTGACGGCGCGGAGAACGCCTATCGGGACATTTCGCTTGCGAATGCCGCCGCTTCATTGATGATAGCGGGGCGCGCCAAAGATCTCACCGAAGGCATGGCGCTCGCCACGCAGTCGCTCTCGAGCGGTGCGGCGAAAACTGCCCTGCAGCGGCTGATCAGCGTCTCCAATGCCGCTTGAGAAGAAGGTGGCCCCATGACGGATATCCTGCGCAAAATCGAAGCCTACAAGCGCGACGAGATCGCCTCAGCGAAATCGAGCGTTCCGCTTGAGGAGTTGAAGGCGCGGATCGCTGATCAATCGCCGCCGCGGGGCTTCCACACCGCCCTCGGCTCGCGCCGCAAGAAAGGCGAATTCGGCCTGATCGCCGAGATCAAGAAGGCAAGTCCTTCGAAAGGACTGATCCGTCCCGACTTCGATCCCCCGGCGCTTGCCAAGGCTTATGCGGCCGGCGGCGCGGCTTGCCTATCGGTCTTGACGGACAAGCCGAGCTTTCAGGGCGCGCCGGAGTTCCTGACGGCAGCGCGGGCTGCCTGTGAACTGCCGGCGTTGCGCAAGGACTTCATGTTCGATGCCTACCAGGTGTTCGAAGCACGAGCCTGGGGGGCTGACTGCATCCTGTTGATCATGGCGTCCTTGAGCGACGACGATGCACGCCGCCTAGAGGACTCCGCCCTTGCGCTCGGCATGGACGTCTTAATCGAAGTGCATGACGCCCGGGAAATGGAACGCGCGCTGGCGTTGACCTCCCCGCTTGTTGGCATCAACAATCGCAATCTCAGGACATTCGAAGTCGACCTCGCCGTGTCCGAACAGCTGGCGGCAATGGTTCCACCAGATCGACTTCTCGTCGGTGAAAGCGGCATCTTCACCCACGAGGATTGCCGGCGATTGGAACGGAGCAGCATAACCACCTTCCTTGTCGGCGAGAGCCTGATGAGAAAGGATGACGTCGAGGCGGCGACGCGGGCACTGCTGACAGGCTCCGGAAGCGTATTGGCGGCAGAGTAATGAGCGGTCCATCCCTCACCCACATCGACAGCGCCGGCGAAGCGAACATGGTCGATGTCGGCGACAAGACCGAGACCGTACGCGTCGCCGTCGCCGAAGGCTATGTGCGAATGCGCCCGGAAACACTCGCCCTGATCCGTGAGGGCAACGCCAAGAAAGGCGATGTGATCGGAACCGCACGGCTTGCCGGGATCCTGGCCGCGAAGCAGACATCCAATCTCATTCCGCTCTGCCATCCGCTGATGCTGACGAAGGTCTCGGTGGACATCGTGCCGGATGACGCCCTTCCGGGGCTCCGAGTCGAGGCGATGGCAAAGCTAACGGGGCGGACGGGCGTCGAAATGGAGGCCCTGACCGCCGTCAGCATCGCCTGTCTGACGATATACGACATGGCGAAGGCTGCGGATCGCGAAATGGAGATCGGCGGCGTACGGCTGGTCAGCAAATCGGGTGGGCGTTCCGGCGATTACCGGCGCCAAGGAGATAACCGCTGATGTCGCTGCTTTCGGTTGAGGATGCGCTCGCCAGGGTAATTGACAAGGCTCGCCCGCACCGGTGGACAGAAAGGCTCGCTCTGCACGAATGCTTCGGCCGCGTGCTGGCCGAGGATATCGCGGCGCGCGTCACGCATCCCGCATTCGACAATTCCGCGATGGACGGCTATGCGGTTCGCCACGAGGACATTGTCAACATTGGCGCGCAGCTTGTCGTGATCGGCCAGTCGGCTGCGGGGCATGGATTTCGGGGAGGAGTTCGTGCCGGTGAAGCCGTTCGCATCTTCACCGGCGCCCCCCTGCCCGCCGGTGCAGACACCGTCATCATCCAGGAGGACACTGAAAAGCTTTCGGGCGGGAAAATCCGCACGTTGTTCGCCCCGGCAAAGGGTCGTCATATCCGCCTTGCGGGACAGGATTTCGTCGAGGGCGACATTGCGCTGGTCGCCGGTAGCGTGCTCGACGCCGGGCGACTGACGCTCGCCGCGGCGATGAGTCACGAACGCCTGCCGGTGTTCAAAAAACCGAGGATTGCTATCATCGCCACCGGGGACGAGCTATTGCCACCCGGAAGCGTCCCCGGTGCGGACCAGATCATCGCATCGAATACCTATGGCGTGGCCGCCATTGCACGCGAGAGCGGCGGCGAAGTCCTTGATCTTGGCATCGTGCCGGACGACGAGGCGGCAATTTCGGCCGCTGTCGAAAAGGCTCAGGCAGCCGGAGCGGACGTGCTGGTGACGCTCGGCGGAGCCTCCGTCGGCGATCATGACCTTGTTCAATCGACTCTTCTGTCGCGCGGCATGGTGCTGGATTTCTGGCGCATCGCCATGCGCCCGGGCAAGCCGCTGATGGTGGGCGAGCTCTCCGGCATGACCGTCCTCGGGTTACCGGGCAATCCTGTCTCGAGCCTTGTGTGCGCATTGCTCTTTCTGGAGCCGCTGACGCGGCATCTGGCGCACCTGCCGCCTCGTTCGCGCACGACGACGGCGCGCCTTGCGACCCCGTTGCCGGCCAACGACCGTCGCCAGGACTATATCCGCGCGCGACTGACAGTCGAGCCAGACGGCTCGCTCGTCGCCCATCCGTTCGCGCGCCAGGATTCCTCGATGATGAACATCTTCGCGCAATCCGACGGGCTCATCGTGCGCGCACCGCATGCCACGGCCGCTTCGAGCGGCGATCCATGCAACGTCCTGCGGCTGCGCTGAACACCCTCACCAACCCCCATTGTCGCACTCCCCGTAAAAGCGCCGCGGGTCGTGCCAGACGCGCAAAGGAACCTGTAACACTTTGAAATGCCACATGTTTTATCCTTAAATCCGCTACGATTTAAGGAAATGTGCGGTAGATTTGCGCCGCCTTGTCATACGGCAGACATGGAATGCGTATAGGAAAGAAATCACTCAGTCATCTGTCCCGGCGGCTGACTACGGATGGACTAGCAGACGCCAAGACAGCTTGAGGAAAGGTCGGGTATTGCCCGGCCTTTTGCTTTTTTGGCTATGTGCTGCGCATCAGGCTGCGTCGTCGACATAACGGGAGACGAGAATCTTATCGATCCGACGTCCGTCCATGTCGACCACCTCGAAGCGATAGCCATGGGCCTCGGCGATGTCGCCTTCCTCCGGCGTCTTGCGCAGCTGCTGAACGAGAAAACCCGCGATCGTTTCGAAATTGCCGTCCGCGTCGATGCCTTCGATGCCGATTGCCAGGTGAATCTCGTCGATCGGCGTGCGTCCATCGACAAAATAGCTGCCGTCCTCGCGCATCCGGATGTGCGCGTGCTCGATATCGTCGTAGTTCGACGGCAGCACCCCGACGATCGCCTCCAGGATGTCAGCCGTCGTGATGATGCCCTCCGTGCTGCCGTACTCGTCGACGATCATTGCCATGTCAATGCTCGATGTCTTGAAGGCATCGAGCGCCTTCAGGCACGAGGCCGTCTCCGGCAGCGTCAGGATTTCGCGGAGGTGGCCACGTAGGTTGAAGGACGCCGATGCGGGAATGTTCAGAACTTCCTTGGCCAGAATCGCGCCAAGAACATCGCCTGTGGGACCATCGACGACGGGGTAGCGGGAGTGGCCGAACTCGCGAACCTTGCGTCGGATCACTTCAAGGTCGTCATTGACGTCGATGAAGCGCATCTCCGTGCGGTGTGTCATGATTGACTTTACGTTGCGATCACCAAGCCGAATGATCCGGCGGAGCATTTCATGTTCCGTCTTTTCGATTGCTCCGCTTTCCACGCCCTCCGCCATGATCGCCTGAACTTCCTCTTCCGTCACGTGGTCCGGATCGTCCGGGCGCATACCGAACAGGCGCATGACAACCGCGGCCGACGTCTCGAAAAGATAGACGACGGGTGCCACGATGCGGGAGAGCACCGTCATCGGCCTCGCCACGAACATCGCAAGCGCCTCGGAGTTCCTGAGCGCGAGCTGTTTCGGGATGAGTTCGCCGATGACGACCGAAAGGAAGGTGATGAGTGTCACCACAAGGCCGACGGAGACCGTGTGGCCAAAGGGCTTGATCCAGGCCACTCCATCGAAGAACGGAGCTATCTTGGCAGCGATCGTTGCACCGCCGTAGGCACCCGCCAGGATGCCGACAAGGGTTATGCCGACCTGCACCGTCGACAGGAACTTGCCGGGATCCTCGGCCAGCTTCAGTGCGGCCTCCGCCCGTCGATTTCCCTGTTTGACCATTTGGCGAAGCAGCGGTTTGCTTGCCGAGACGATTGCCATTTCCGAGAGCGCAAAGAAAGCGTTGATCAAAAGCAAAACGAAAATTACAAAAATCTCGGACATGGTCTCCAGGTCGCCGTTGTGCAGGGCCGCCCCGCACGGAACGACCATCTCCCAGATAGGCTACGCACGGAGATCGGGCAAGGTCACGCTACAATTTCATGGCGAGCGACGGCAGGCGCCGCCTCTCATGCGGTGTCCGCATGCAGCGCCTGTCGAACGCGATCGCGCCCGACCCGGATGACATGCTCCATTGCCGAACGCGCGCCCGCCTCGTCCCTTCTTCCGATTTCCTCGACGATTCGAATGTGATTGCGGGCAACCTCGTCGATGCCGCTTTTTTCGGCCGTGGGCGAGCTCAACTTGAATACGCCGACAAGTGCTGCCTCGATCAAGCTGCCGACCGTTCGCAGGAAGGGGTTCCCCGAAGCGTCCAGAACGGAAAGGTGGAACTTGAGGTCGGCAACGGCGAGGCTTTCCGCGGTATGCTTCGCGTCACCCAGGGCAACGGCAAGGCGCATCATGCCAGCGATCTCCGCGTCGGTCGCGTTTCGCGCCGCCAGCGCCGCGGCATGCGGCTCGAACGCAAGCCGCACCTCGCTCAAGTGATAGAGGAACTCGTCATCGACGCCCGATACGAAATGCCAGGTCAGGATGTCGCTGTCGAAGAGGTTCCAGTCATTTCTCGGCCTCACGCGCGTGCCGATGCGCGCGCGCGGTACCACAAGCCCCTTGGCCGCCAAGGTTTTCATCGCTTCGCGCAGGACGGTCCTTGAAACCCTGAAGCGAGCCGCCAGCTCCGGATCGCCGGGCAGGATGCTGCCAACCGGGAATTCCCCTGAGACGATCGCTTTTCCGAGCTGGTCCACCACTTGCGCATGGCTCGTGCGCTTCGGTGCACCGGATATCATTGTTTCAAACAGGCTCTTGCTCAACCCGTTTCCCCTCCCAAGAATACCTCCGCGGAGGCCGCGCACTGGTCAATCGATGGGTGGCGTTCACCGCCATCTTCATCCCCGGCGCGAAAGTAATTCAACTCTAGTTCGAATAAGCGATTCCTCAAAGCCGGTCCGACACCACGGCGAAGGTCGGTTTGTCGCACCGGACATCGCCCTCCGAAAATTGGCAAACCCCGCGTGGCGACGCGGGGTTTGCCGGCTCTGGAAACTCAGTGACGTTACCGCCTGGAGCGTGTCAGGTCGGCTTATTGCGGCAACTTGTCGTCGACGCCTTCGACGTAGAAGTTCATGCCGAGCAGTGTCGCGTCGTCCGAGCTTTCGCCAGCCTTCAGCCAGGCGCTGCCGTCCTGCTTGTTGAGCGGACCGGTGAACGGCTTCAGTTCGCCCGACTTGATCTTGGCCTCGGTCGCCTCGGCCATCGCCTTCACGTCGTCCGGCATATTGGTATAGGGCGCCATGGTCAGGATGCCGTCTTTCAAGCCGTCCCAGCTCGACTTCGTTTCCCACTTTCCGTCGAGGAAGTCCTGCGTACGCTTCACATAGTAAGCGCCCCAAGTATCCACGATAGCGGTCAACTGCGTTTGCGGGCCGGCGGCGATCATGTCGGATGCCTGGCCGAATGCCTTGATGCCGCGCTCGGCCGCGACCTGCATCGGCGCGGTCGTATCGGTGTGCTGCGTCAGGATATCGACACCCTGGTCGACCAGCGCCTTGGCGGCGTCGGCCTCTTTGCCGGGGTCAAACCAGGTGTTCGCCCACACGACCTTGATCTTGAAGTCCGGATTGACCGAGCGGGCGCCGATCACGAAGGAGTTGATGCCCATCACGACTTCCGGGATCGGGAACGAAGCGATGTAGCCGGCGACGCCCTTCTGCGAAAGCTTCGCTGCGATCTGGCCCTGGATGTAACGGCCTTCGTAGAAACGGCTGTTGTATGTCGCGACGTTCGGGGCGGTCTTGTAGCCGGTTGCGTGTTCGAACTTCACGTCCGGGAACTTTTGCGCAATCTTGACCGTCGCATCCATGAAGCCGAACGATGTGGTGAAGATCAGCCCGCAGCCCGACCGCGCCAGCCGCTCGATCGCGCGCTCAGCGTCAGGACCTTCCGGCACGTTTTCGAGAAACTGCGTCTCGATCTTGTCGCCCAGTTCCTTCTCTAGCTGCTGGCGGCCAAGGTCATGCGCCTGGGTCCAGCCGCCGTCGGTCTTGGAGCCAACATAGACGAAGCAGATTTTCGCCTTTTCCTGGGCACTTGCCGCGGACGTAAAGCCGAGCACGGCAGTTGTTGTTGCGAGGGCGAGTAGTAGTTTTTTCATTTTTACCTCTGTCGGTTGAGTACGTCCGTCTGGGTCGTCGTTGTTCATCGGTCCGGCACAAACGGTTTGCCGAGCGATGCCGGCGTGTTGATCAGGGTCATGCGCCGGTTGTGTGAGATAAGGATCAGTACGACAATTGTCGCAACATAGGGAAGAGAAGAAAGGAATTGCGAGGGAATGCCTATGCCGAAAGCCTGAGCATGAAGCTGGCTGATCGAAACCGCCCCGAAGAGATATCCGCCGGCGACGACACGCCAGGGGCGCCAGGACGCGAAGACCACCAGCGCAAGCGCGATCCAGCCGCGCCCCGCAGACATGTTCTCTACCCATTGCGGCGTATAGACGAGTGACAGCTGCGCGCCGCCGAGACCGGCACAGGCACCGCCAAACAAGACCGCCAGATAGCGCGTTTTGATGACATCGACGCCGAGCGCATGCGCGGAGGCGTGACTGTCTCCGACGGCGCGCAACTTCAGGCCCACACGGCTCCTGAACAGGAACCAGTGTACGCCGGCAACCACCGCGATCGACAGATAGAAAATCGCATCCTGGCGGAACAGGAGCGGCCCAAGAAACGGAATCTGCGAGAGCAGCGGAATGGTGATCGGTTGCAGCTTGATCCCCTGCATCCCGAGGAAACTCTCGCCGAGCATGCCAGACACGCCGAGCCCCAGGAGCGTCAATGCCAGGCCGGTCGCCACCTGATTGGCGACAAGCGTCAGCGTAAGAAAGGCAAAGAGGAGCGAAAACAGCGCCCCGCAAGCGATGCCGGCAAGCAGGCCGACATAGGGCGAGCCGGTGAGTTGCGTTGCGGCAAAGGCACTGACGGCACCCATGATCATCATGCCCTCGACGCCGAGATTGAGGACGCCTGATCGCTCGGCGACAAGTTCGCCGATGGCCGCGAGGACGAGCGGCGTCGCGGCTGTGATGACGCTCAAAAGGATTGCTTCAACGATGCCCATCAGCGGTTTCCATCCGTCTTTATCGCGGCTAACCTCTCCCACACGAGCCTTATGCGATAGTGAATGAGCGTATCGCAGGACAGCACGAAGAACAGCAACAACCCCTGGAACACACGCGTGACCTTGTCCGACACGCCGATCGAAAGCTGCGCTGCCTCGCCGCCGAGATAAGTCAAAGCCAGGACGAGACCAGCGGCGATGATGCCGAGCGGATTGAGGCGACCGAGGAAGGCGACGATGATTGCCGTGAAGCCGTAGCCGGGCGATATCACCGGCCGCAATTGCTGGATGGCGCCGCTGACTTCCGCGATTCCGGCAAGGCCCGCCAGCGCACCGGAGAACAGCAGCGAAAACCAGATCATCTTGCGAGACGAGAAGCCAGCAAAACGCCCTGCCCGCTCGGATTGACCAAGCACGGTAATCTCGAAACCCCTGAGAGTGTAACGCATCATGAACCAGACGAGGATCGCGGCAATGATCGCGAAGGCGAAGCCCCAATGCGTGCGCCCGGAAGCGAGCATTTCAGGAAGGATCGCATCGGCGGTGAAGATGCGGGTTTCCGGAAAGTTCATGCCCTGGGGATTGCGCCAGGGACCGCGTACGAGCCAGTCAAGGAAGAGCTGGGCGACATAGACCAGCATGAGGCTCGTCAGGATCTCGTTGGTGTTCATATGTGCCTTGAGGAAGGCAGGTATGGCCGCAAAGAGAGCACCGCCAAGCATGCCGAGCAGCATCATCATCGGCAGCGTCAGCGGCGATTGCCAGTCGTAAAAGACGACGGGCAGGATCGAGCCGGCGATCGCCCCCATGATGAACTGGCCTTCGGCACCGATGTTCCAGTTGTTGGAACGGAAGCAGACGGAGAGGCCGACACCGATCAGGATCAGCGGCGCAGCCTTGATCGCCAGTTCGTGCAGCGACCAGACTTCGCTCAACGGCTCGACGAAGAAGCTGTAGAGCGCGGTCACCGGATTTTTGCCGAGCAGCGCGAACATGATGCCGCCGAAGAAGATGGTCAGCGCGAAAGCGATAAACGGCGAAAGAATTGAGAACAGCGCCGAGACCTTCGCGCGCTTTTCGAGTTCAATGCGCATGTGCCGCTCCCGCACCTTCCGTCTTGGCGTGCATGCCCCCCATCAACAGACCGATTTTCTCACGTGACAGTTCCCGTGCCGGATAGGGATCGGAAAGACGCCCTTCGCTGATGACGGCGATCTCGGTCGCCACCTCGAATATTTCGTCCAGGTCCTGGCTGATGACGAGCACGGCGGAACCTGTTTTGGCGAGGTCGACCAGAGCTTGGCGAATGCGGCTTGCCGCCCCCGCATCGACGCCCCAGGTCGGTTGGTTCACCACCAGTACGGACGGCTGGCGATCGAGTTCGCGGCCGACAATGAACTTCTGCAGGTTGCCGCCCGAGAGCGAACCCGCCGGAGGGTCCTCACCGCTCTTACGAACATCCATCGCCTCGGAAATCCGCCGCGTCGCGGCCTTCACCGCACTCTGACGAATGACCCTCAGGAACCCACCACCGAGAAACGCCCGCTTGTCGGATTGATTGCGTGCCAGGACCAGATTGTCCGACAGGGAAAGCGCTGCGACCGCCGCGTGTCCATGCCGTTCCTCGGGAACGAAGCCGGCGCCCATCAGACGCCGCGCGTTGATATTCCTTGTTCCGACGGGTCTCTGCCTTATCAGCACTGCGTTGTCATCCGCGACCGGATATTCGCCCGACAAGGCGTCGAAAAGCTCGCTCTGGCCATTGCCGGCCACGCCGGCAATCGCCAGCACTTCTCCCGCCCGAACCTTGAGAGAGACGTTCTTCAGCGAAACCGCGAATGGCGTGCGCGCTGCGACCGAAAGATCGCGCGCCTCCAGTTGCACGTCACCCTTGGTGTTCGTGCCTTCCGGGGTTACCGGCGCGACATCGCTTCCGACCATCATCCGCGCCAACGAGGCCGGAGTTTCGGCGCGGGGATCACAAGCGCCCGTCACCTTGCCGTGTCTTAGAACCGTCGCGCGGTCGCAGATGCGTTGAACCTCCTCGAGACGATGGCTGATATAGAGGACCGAGCGGCCTTCCGCTTTAAGCTTCTGCAGTGTCTCGAAGAGGCGGTCGGCCTCCTGCGGCGTCAGCACCGAGGTCGGCTCGTCGAGAATGATCAGCCGCGGATTCTGCAAAAGCGCACGCACGATCTCAATCCGCTGGCGCTCGCCGACGGAAAGGTCCGCGACATGCGCCTTCGGGTCGAGAGGCAAGCCATAGGCACGCGAAAGCCGCGACGCCTCGTCGGCAACGCGGGCAAGCGAGACGTTCCGATCCATCGAAAGCGCGATATTCTCGGCGACGGTCAGCGCCTCGAACAAGGAAAAATGCTGGAAAACCATGCCGATGCCGAGCTTGCGCGCGTCACCGGGGCTGCCGATACGGACCGGTTCACCCTGCCACGTGATGTCGCCGGCCGTGGGCGCGAGCACCCCGAACAGCATTTTCACCAGGGTCGACTTGCCCGCCCCGTTCTCGCCAAGCAGGGCGTGGATTTCTCCCGGCTCTATCTGCAGATTGATCGCGTTGCAGGCTGCGAACGAGCCGAACAATTTCGTCAGGTTGCTCACGGTCAACAACGGACCGCTCGCAATTTGTCCCTTACCAGGCACGCTGCCCTCTTTTCCCCTCTATTGATCCCCGCCCACCTTCAGGTTTCGGTCATGGAATCAACAACGTCGTTCCACTCGTTTTTCTTGTTTCCAGATCCGTATGTGCTCGGCCGGCTTCGGCGAGCGGATAGGTCTGATTGATATTGATACGCACTTTGTTGCTTTGCACAACATCAAACAGGGAATTTGCGCATGCCTCCAATGCCGGTCGCGTTGCGACATAGGCGAAGAGCGTCGGGCGTGTTGCAAAGAGCGAGCCCTTCTGCGCCAGGATACCGATGTTGAACGCCTCCACCGGCCCGGACGAATTGCCGAAGCTGACCCAGAGCCCGCGTGGTTTCAGGCAGTCGAGCGACGCCGGGTAGGTATCGCGGCCGACCGAATCGTAGACGACATCGACGCCACGGCCGCCGGTCAGCTCTTTGACGCGCGAGACGAAATTGTCCGTCCGATAGTTGATGACATGGTCATAACCGTGCGCGAGCGCCAGCTCGATCTTCTCCTGCGAGCCGGCCGTGCCGATCACGGTCGCGCCCAGCGCCTTCGCCCATTGCCCGGCGATCAGGCCGACACCACCGGCTGCCGCATGGAAGAGCAATGTCGTCTCCGGGCCAACCTTGAACGTCTGGTTGAGCAGATACTGGGCCGTCATGCCCTTGAGCATCATTGCAGCGGCCGTTTCCAGGCTGATCCCGTCGGGGACCTTCACTAATTGCGATGCCTCGACATTGCGTTCGCTTGCATAGGCGCCATCCGCCGACGCGTAGGCAACCCGGTCGCCGATCGAGAATAGGCTCACCCCGTCGCCGACGGCGGTGACGATGCCCGCTCCCTCCTTGCCCGGAATGAAAGGCAAGCCGGTCGCCGACTTATAGAGGCCGGTTCGGAAATAGACGTCGATGAAATTGAGGCCGACCGCCACTTGCCGGATCTGGACTTCGCCAGGCCCGGGCGCCGAAAGCGTTACGCCTTCCAGCTTCAGGACCTCAGGTCCACCGAGTTCGCGAACAACGATCGCCTGTGCCATGGTCAACTCCTACGCGCGGCCGAGATTGGGAAATATCTGCAGAACAAAACCGATGACGTAGAGATAGAGTCCGGTCGCCACCACGCCAATGGCCACCCAATCGGGTGTCTCGAAATGCAGAAGCAGAGCATACATGCCGAGCGCGGACCAGGCCAGGAAAACGCCGAGATTGAGCGGCCTTAGCCTTTCGACGCGCACGGGATGGAGAAAATTGATCGGCAGGAACGTCAGCACGACGGAAAGGAAAACGACGATCGACGCCGTCACTTCGCTCGCCTGGATGACGAAGAGCGTGAAAACGATCATGTTCCAGACGACCGGAAAACCGGAAAAGAAATACTCGTCCGTCTTCATTCCCATGTCGGCATAATAGATGGCGCTTGAAACGACGATGGCGCCCGCGGCCACGAATGACCACGGTTCGCCGATCATGCCGCTTTGATAGAGCGCGAATGCGGGCAGCAAGACGTAGGTTACGTAGTCGATGACGTTGTCTAGCGTGTCGCCCGACCAGTTGGGTAGCACTTCCTTGACCTGAACCTTGCGCGCGATCGGCCCGTCGATGCCGTCGACAAGCAGCGCCAGCCCGAGCCACCAGAACATATCGACGAAGCGATGTTCAGCCGCGGCCACGACCCCGAGGAAGGCGAGGAACGAACCGGAGGCCGTCAGAATGTGTACGGAGAAGGCCCTTATCTCGGCGTAAGGCACTCTTCTGTAATTAAAGAACTTCATGGGCGACGCCGCCTATCCCCTACATTCCCCGCCTTTTGCGCGACCGAAGCCACACTTTGACCGCATCGGCGGCGCTTTGGCCGTAATATGCACCGTTTGCAATGCATCGCCAGCAAAATTCAATTGTAAAAGCATCGCGATGGAATTGTCTTGTGGACACGCGGTGCTTGCCTCCGCGTTGATTCTGCCCATTTATTTCAATGAGCTGTACGAGTAGAAACGACTACCGAGACTTTACAGCGCCGCGCGTCCAATCGGACGCGCAAAGGTCGCTGTAGCACTTTGAATTGCTGCATGATTTTGTCCTTAATCGATTCCGATTTAAGGAATCATGCAGTAAGAGAATGCGCAGGGATGCGCACGGGAAGAGGCCCCTGTCGGCTATGGATCACTATGACATCGTCATTATCGGGGCGGGCCTTGCAGGCTCGCTCGCCGCAATCGCGCTGGCGCGAAACGGCCACCGAGTCGCGCTGGTCGGGCCGAAGCCCGCGATCGCGGACGGACGCACCACCGCCCTCATGGACCAGTCGATCGAATATCTCAAGAAGCTCGATCTATGGGATGAGACCGTGCCGCTGACGGCGCCGCTCGTCGCCATTCATATCATCGACGGCACTAAGCGTCTGCTGCGTGCGCCGCCGGTCAACTTCAGGGCATCGGAAGTTGGATTGGACGCCTTCGGCTACAATATTCCGAACGCGCCCTTCCTCGAAATTCTCGAGAAGCATGAAGCCAGGCTGCCGACGCTCGACCGAATAACGGTGGCGGCAACGGCCTTCGACCTCGAGGAGGAGGAGGAAGTCCGGATCGGCCTCGGCGACGGGCGAACGATCACCGCCGACCTGATCATCGGTGCCGATGGCCGGCGTTCGGCCGTGCGCGAGGCGGCGGGGATTTCCGTGCACACATGGTCCTATCCGCAGACGGCTGTCGTGCTGAATTTCGGCCATGAGCTTCCGCACCAGGACGTGTCGACCGAGTTCCACACCGAAGCTGGCCCGTTCACGCAGGTTCCGCTTCCCGGCAACCGCTCGAGCCTCGTCTGGGTGCAGAAGCCGCGCGATGCGGAAGAGACGCTGAAGCTTGCACCGGATGTGCTTTCGCGGACGATCGAGGATCGGCTGCAATCGATACTCGGCAAGGTTACCGCAGAAGGCATCCCGCAGTCCTTCCCGCTCTCGGGCATGACGGCCCGCCGCTTCGGCAAGGGGCGCACCATGCTGGTCGGAGAGGCGGCCCATGCCTTCCCGCCGATCGGCGCCCAGGGCCTCAACTTAAGTCTGCGCGATGTCATGACGCTCGTCGAACTCGTCGGATCTTCGACCGGCGACAGGCTGCCGGCGGACACCGGCGATCGGTTCGACAGCCGCAGGCGGGTCGATATCGTCACCAGAACCGCGAGCGTCGATCTTCTCAATCGCTCTCTGCTGTCGGGATTCCTTCCGGTTCAGGCGCTGCGTGCAGTCGGCTTGCACTTGCTCTCGTCCGCCGGTCCGCTTCGTGGGCTGCTGATGCGCGAAGGCATTCATCCGGGCAGCGCCATTCACGCGCTTAAGGAGGCTCTACGGGAAAACATCAGCCGGAAGAGCGCCTGACCGGATCAGAAAAAGCAGGCCGGTTACGGTCGCGACCGAAAGCAGCGTCGTAATGAGGATTGTCGCCGAGGCGCGCTCCTGCCAGACGTGATACTGGTGGGCGATTACGAAGACGTTCGTTGCCGTCGGCAGCGATGCGAGTAGCACAGCCGTCTGCACCCAGATAGGATCATAGCCACCGCCGAGGCTGAGCGCGACATACATCATCACCGGGTGAAGGACGAGCTTCACCGGTACGATGTAGCCGAGTTCGACGGGGATCCGCTTGATCGGCCGCAGCGCAAGCGTAACGCCCATGGCAAACAGCGCGCAAGGAGCGGCCGCCTGCGCCAGATAATCGATCAGCCGCTGAAAGGGCACTGCAGGCTGTATTGCAAGGAACGCCGCGACGACACCGGCCAATGTCGACAGAATGAAGGGATGCAGCGCGATCCTCCGCATAATGCCGAGCGCGAGAACCACGGGCGGCTCCTTACGACCACCCGTAGCCGCCATCATTGCCGGCGCAACGGTAAAGTGCGCCGCATTCTCGAAGCAGAAGATCAGCGCGACGGGAACGGCCGCGGCCTCACCGAGCGCAAGCAGCGCCAGCCCCGGTCCCATGTATCCGATGTTGCCATAGGCCGCGGCAAATCCCTGGATCGTCGCCTCCGCGACGGTGTTCCGGCGCAGAAGCAGGCCGACCGAGAAGATCAGGGCAAAGACGACATAGGTCGTCCCGACACTGGTCAGGATAAAGTCTGCGCGCGTCAGCTCTTCGACAGGTGTGCGCGAGACCAGCTTGAAGAAGAGCGCCGGCAAGGCCAGGTAGACGATGAACGTGTTCAGCCAGCCCATCGCTTCGCCGGGATGATCGACAAGGCGTGCAGTGAGATAGCCGAGAAAGATCAGCCCGAAAAACGGCAGCACGAGGCCTGCAATTTCCGTCATGTCCCCTCCCCCTGTCCGTGCCCGTGCTTACCCGATTTGCGATAGGACAGGGAAGGTCTGCTGGAACCAGATCGCCACCGCGCTGATGAAGCCGAAAAGGAAAGCAAGCCCGGCGGCGACGAGCAGTGCGCCCATCAGTTTTTCAACGAGACCGAGATGGCGTTTGAAGCGTGAGAGAAACTGCATGAACGCCCCGGAAAAACCGGCCGCGATCCAGAACGGTACGGCAAGGCCGAGCGAATAGATCGCCAATAGCAGTGCCCCGTCGCTTACGGTGTCGCGCGCCGCAGCGACCCCGAGAATGGTACCGAGAACAGGACCGATGCAGGGTGTCCAGCCGAAGGCGAAGGCCAGGCCCATGATATAGGCGCCGGACAATGTCGCGGGCTTGCCGCCGCCCTGAAAGCGCGCCTCGCGGGCAAGCAGTCCGATGCGGAAGACGCCGAGGAAATGCAACCCCATGACGATGATGATGATGCCGCCGATGCGCGACAGCAGATCGATATACTGCCGCAACAGCAAGCCGACCGACGAGGCGCCCGCCCCAAGCGCCACGAAGACAGTCGCAAATCCGAGCGTGAAGAACAATGCTGCGGGCAGCACGGCGCGCCGGGTGCTGGCAATCGCGACGGCGTCACCACCGCGAAACTGGTCAACGGAGACCCCGGCCATATAGCAGAGGTAGGGTGGGACAAGTGGCAGCACGCAGGGCGAAAGAAAGGACAGAGCGCCTGCAAGGATGGCGGTCCAGATGGAAATATCGGCAATCGACAACGGCTAGAACTCCGGCACTCGGCATATCGCCCTTTCTATACGTATACGTATACAGTGAAACCAATCACCTTTTGGCGATCATTTTGCCGCACGCGTCCGGCCTCTGACCGGAAAGCTGATCAATGGAAGCAGGCTCCGCGGCGTGCAGCCACGCCATATATGCGAATCGGCCGCATTCTCGATTTGCGATCGCTTTGCTCCTGATGCATAAGCATGTGCAACTGCATTTTTTAGGTTGACCGCAGCCGGGCTCGCGTGCATATGTCCGCCCACTTCCGCCGGGCTTCGCGGCCGCGGCGCGGGAGCGCGTAGCTCAGTCGGTAGAGCAACTGACTTTTAATCAGTAGGTCCAGGGTTCGAATCCCTGCGCGCTCACCATAAAAATCAAGCACTTATCGGACGTTTCCGCTGGCTGATTTTCACATAGCAAGCACATAGTAAGCAACTTGCAAAAGTTTGGTGCTGGCTTTCGCTACAATGATCTACCCATCCGCAATATCATTCCTGTCAGCTCGACAGCGATTCTATCCTCATAAGCAGAGCATTCCCGTTCCATTCGATCGTAGGTCGCCCAGTGCATGCCCTTTGGCTTCGGTGGAAACGGATCGTCAAACCCGCCATCGCATCCAAGTTTCTTTCGTATCTTTTGCGCTTTGGACATTGCACGACCGGATGCGTCCTCGTTTTGCGAAGCATAGGCTAGGCCCGAGCACTTACGGCACCGGAAGTGACAACCGCCATAAACCACCAGACAACGCCGCTGACAGCGTGGGCAACTCAGGAATAGGCGCGAGCCCCCGAACGGCTGTTCTAAGCGCTCAAACCAAATATGTTCGTTTACCGGCACCCAGTCGCCACCCGCCGGCCTCGTTCTGTAATCGAGTTCCAGAGTTTCCGCGTGAACCTTGTATCCTATCCATCCGGTCTGTTCACCGCCACGGGACCAGGACAGTGTTCCTTGCGAGCCGGGTCGCAACATCCCCTGTTCGCGCATGTAGCGGATATCGATACGTAAGCTGGCTTCGCATGTTGCACGCGAACTCCATCGCCATTGATTTCCCGATCCCACGCCGCCCACGTCCACCTCAGATTTTGCCGAAATCTTGTGGCAACTTTAGCATGAAGTCGCTAAATAAGGGATCTTTCGAGAAGGTTGCCGCAACAAATAAAGTTGAGGTTTAGGATTTATGCTGGTTGCTCAACGGGTAAACGATTTCATTACATCCCATTTCCCGAATGCTGTGTGCGACAAGTGCATTTGCCTTGCAATGAAATTCAATTCTCATGCGCATTCAGCCCAGATTACCGGTGCTCTTGGAACAACTAGCGATTTTGAGCGGGAACGTGGCCAATGTATTCTCTGCAAAGGTGAGCGCATTGTTATCCGTAACCTAAAGACCTAACGTCGAAACCTCTAGTGTGAAAAATCTGACGCTTGGTACCGGAGCCGAAATACCGGTTTCGACCCGTTGCGGTCGCTCGTGGATATCTGGTGTCGGCCAAAGCAGACCTCGCGCCTGAGACGTATCGCTTTACTTCCCCAAAGCATTGCGGAGTCGCGCTAAGAGCGCAGCCACTTTCGAGTTGTCCGGTTGCAGCCTTGCGAGCCGCTCTGTGATCGTCAGAGCTTCGCCGTGGCGTCCGAGCTTCAACGCCAATCCGATCGCGGTGCCCATGAGGTCGGGGTCTTCCGTCCGATCGACGATGATTTTGTCCAGCAGTGCGTACGCCTCCTCCGTCCGACCTACCGCATCGAGGGCAAGTGCAAGTGTCGTTCGATACCGAGCGTCGCTGGGCTCAAGGCGAAGAGCTGCTTCGAGTTCTTCGATCGCTTCGGTCATTACCTTCGTGCGAACGAGTGCCAGCCCGTGCCCGTACCGCAGATCGGCGTTGTCGGGCAGGCTCCTGACTGCCGCGGCATATGCACGTTCTGATTTGTCATTCTGGCCGGCGAGGCGATAATGTTCTGCAAGGTTGACGTGGGAACCTGCAAGCGTCGGATCGAGCACGATAGCCTGCAGAAGGACCTTTTCGGCTTCATCAACGCGCCCCTGCCCAGACAGGAACAGTCCGTACCTGCCTTGCACCTCAGCGACGTCGGCATTCGCTTCGGCGTAAGCCTTCAGATCGTCGGCGGCTTTGCCGAAGGCACGCCGCTCGTTTCCGAGCAGTTCCAACTGCGTTCCGGCGAGCGCGGTGGCAGCCGCCACACGTACCGCCCGAGCTTGGTCCTCGAGCAGGACGCCGATTGCGTCGAGCCGAAAGTCCGGCGGCAGGTTGGTCGCGGCCTCGGCAGCCCCCAACCTGACGAGTGCATCATGGTCTGTCGCGGCCGCCTTGACGTCAGGGGCTGACGCCGATCCAGCGACCCGCGCAATCTCGGCAACCGCGCTGGCTCTGACGAACCCCGACTGTTTCCGGTCCGCCAGGAAGTTCCGCAGGGCTTCGACCGATGATCGATCGCCCTTGGCTGCGGACGCGAACGCATGGGCCACCGTCGGACGATCGCGCCACGTCTTGCCATACCACGCGTCCATCTGCGCGGCCGCCCAGCTGTTAGTCTTGCCTTCGTGGCACGAGGTGCATGCGTTTGGAATGCCGTACCTTTCCGAGAGGTCGGGGCGAGGAACGACGAAGGAATGGTCCCGACGTGGATCGACTTTCATGTAGGTTCGTTGCGGCATGTGGCAATTCACGCACTGCGCGCCCTCCGATCCCGTTGGATGACGCGTATGGGCAATCGTGTCGAACGCACCCGTTGGGTCGTAGCCGGCAAATCGCCGCGATCCCGGCTCGGCGTGGCATTGCGTGCACAGGGCGTTTGCCTCCGCACGCACCGTGCCAGCATGGGCATCGTGGCAGTCGACGCAGACCACGCCCGCTCTGGCCATCTTGCTCTGCTGGAAGGAGCCGTATTCAAACACCTCGTCCAGGATCTGGCCGTCGGGGAAATACAGGTCCTGTCGCATCAGGGCTGGCGAGAAGTAATCAAGATAGGCCTTTCCAGGCCCAAAACCGTCGAGAAGCTTGATGCGTCGCGAGTGGCAGGCGTAGCAGGTACCCGCATCACCCTTTGGCATGACAGCTCCGGACTGCGCTGCCGAGCCCATCGACGGGTTTTGCGCCCAATTCACATGGCGGGCACCGCCGCCATGACAGGACTGGCACCCGACGCTGGTCGCTACATAGGTCGATTTGTATTTGCCTGTCTCTGGCTGGAAATTGTTGCGCGCATCGGTGGAATGACAGTCGATGCAGGTGCGGTTCCAACGATAGAATGGTCCGGTCCAATGGTAGGTCGATCCGGGCTTGGGAGCGCTGCCCTTGCCGAGCCAGATCCACTCTTCCTTTGCGGCATCCCAGGCGATGTCCAGCGCCTGCAACCGGCCGCCACCGATATCGACCAAGTATTGTTGCAACGGGTGGTATCCAAAAGTGTATTTGACCTCGAAATCGGAAAGCGCGCCGTCGGATCCCTCGGTGCGGACGAAGAAGCGGTTGTCTCGCTTGAAAAAGCGGGTCTCGACGCCATCGTGCTCGAACCGGGTGTCGTCGAAGCTGGCGCGCACCGTTGTTTCATCGGCGACGGCCATTGCCTTGGCATGGTCGGACCTTGCAAACGCGGCTGTCTGCTCAGCGTGACAGGAAGCGCAAATCGTCTCGTCAGCGAACCCGACGTGAGGAGCGACCAGCGGATCGGGCCACACCGAGCGGGTCTCCGCGGCCACTGTCGTGGCAAGGGTGGCAAAGGGGAGAAGAAAGGC
Organism: Sinorhizobium chiapasense; assembly: GCF_036488675.1. Lineage (NCBI taxonomy): Bacteria > Pseudomonadati > Pseudomonadota > Alphaproteobacteria > Hyphomicrobiales > Rhizobiaceae > Sinorhizobium > Sinorhizobium chiapasense. The sequence goes on along the minus strand of NZ_CP133148.1, from coordinate 1,472,577 downwards.
GACGAGCGCATCTCTTACGTTCGTGGACCATGCTCTGATCACCGTCACACCTCCGCCCGGATGCAACCCGATCTATACAGAGCGAATATCTCTTTCCATCCAAATTTCATGTCGGTGACTGTTCATCCATTGAAGCGCCGCAACGGCTCATCCGCAAGCTCAAGGGCAACAAACGCATCTTCCCGCGTTTCGAAAAGCTCGACGTGGACCTTAAGAGCCTTGCTACATCTCGCCTCGTTCATCTCATCCTGTAGTGTTAACGGGCCCTAATAACACGGAGGATAGGGGTAATACGGCCGAGCGGCCGAGGCAGTCGCCGCGCCAATCACAGCGCCGGTGGCGATGCCCGCGCCGTAATAGACGCGGGATGGGCGTACCAGCCGCCATGCCAGACCGGCGCATGAAAGCCGGCGCCGCCGGCCATTGCGACACCACCGAAGCCGCCGCGCGCAGCGTGACCTAGAGCAAAGCGGCCCTCACTCACGATCGGGCCACTCCTGCCATGGTTAATTCCCTGTCGGTATGGGAATGCGAATGCCTTCTTTCGCCAGTTGCTCTCGTGCCCATTCAAACTTCTCGTAGTCCGATAGCGTGATGGGGCCGTTATACGTCAGGCTTTGAGATTTCCTTGGGGGGTACTCGACGTATGTCGCCATGATCTTCTTGATCTCCTCGCCCATGACGACACCCATCCACGTGCGTTCGGTGAAGTTGTTCATAAAGATATCGTAGCGTTCCTGCGGGTCCTGCCAGAGATCAAACACCTGCGGAACAGTGGCAACGTAGCTCTCCGGCCCCTTCCAGCCCAAATTGGAGTCAACCGCCAAGCCACCCGTGGCGCGACCGTCGTCACCGCGCAGATTGAAGACAAATTTGTAATTGCCTACGCGGACTGCACCGGGAGACAGTTCGTTCTCGGTGAAGTAGAACCACGTTTTGCGCGGTGATTTCCCAGACCCCAGCAAAACTGGCGTCATGTCATAGCTGTCAAAGATGATCGGCTTGTCCTCGCGATCCTTGTCGGGAAGTGGCACGCCAGCGACAGAGGCGAAAGTCGCCATTAGGTCGAGCCCGCCCAGAATTTCATGGTTCTTTGCATTAGGCTTGATCTTGCCGGGCCACACCGCGATTGCCGGAACCCGATTGCCACCCTCGCGAAGCGTACCTTTTGAGCCACGGAAGGGCGTGTAGCCGGCATCCGGATAGACGTCCTGCCAGGCCCCGTTGTCGGTCGTGTAGAAGACAAGGGTGTTCCGATCCATGCCGGTTTCACGCAGCTTGTCCATGATCCGGCCGATGCGTGTGTCGAGTTCCACTATCGAGTCGGCGAATTTCGACTTCGATAGCGATTTGTGCTCGAATTCAGGAGCCGGCATATTTGGCTGGTGAACCTTCATGAAGTTCACATTGATGAAGAACGGCTCATCTGGAGTTTTTGCCGCTTCATCGAGGAATTCGATCGCCGCCTTCTCGACATAGCTGTCGAAGAAGGGAACGCCAACAACACCTGGCTTTCCGTCGATCACGGGAGTGTCGACATATTGACCGTTCACTTTGAAGTCCTCGGTCACCGGCCCGCCGGCTTTGCCAGAGAGCGCTCCTTTGGTGACCTTTTGGAACATCGCCCTTAGTTCCGGATCCATATCCGGGAACCAGGTCGGATCTCCATAGGTGTAGGCATTGAGATGATAGAGCCCGGCGTACTTCATCTCGTCATAGCCCTGCGCATTCGGCAGCGCGTAGTCGGCTTCGCCCAAATGCCACTTGCCGGTGAAGTAGGTGTGATAGCCGCCACGCTTCAAGACTGACGCAAGCGTCCATTCCGCCGCTGGCAGCCCGCCCCCCTGGCCTTGGAAGGCAACCGTGGTCATGCCGCTGCGGTTGGGGATACGCCCTGTCTGCATAGCCGCACGACCAGGAGTGCAACTCGGTTGCGCATAAAACGAAAAGAAGGTCATTCCTTCATTTGCCAACTTATCGATGCTGGGCGTCGGCATGCCGCGCCCCTCGCCGCCCCCGTAGGGGCCAAGGTCACCATACCCGGTGTCGTCAGATACGATGAACAGGATGTTGGGTTTTCGCGACTCTTGGGATTGAGCCTGCGCGCCCCCTCCCCAAAGAGCTGCTGCACATGTAAATGCAATGAGATTGCAGATGCCGGCTCTTCGCGTCATCTTTCCCTCCCTCAATGGGGCCAAGAAAATGACCAGAGTCTCCGAGACGAACGGTATTCCTCCGCATTGTCTGGCATTTCACCTGGCTTTGGATCGCTGAGACTAATTAAGTCAGAATAAAGAGATACGTTGTTCCACTCATTCGACCTCCCGTCTGCTAACGCATTGGTATGACGCAAGGAATCGTGGGAATGCGCGCTCGCGGCTAATTCCTGAAACAGCCACCGTGACCAGCCGCATTGGGACATCCGTGCGATTGTCGGGTATGGGAGCCCAGGCCTCGCTCTCAACCTCGCCTTTGACCCCACAGGGAGATGCTATCGCAATCGCTTTTGTTGGCTTACACCCTCTCGTAAGAGTATCGCACAAAACTGGCTTCGCTTCCAGATTGAAGGTCAGACGCCGCACGGCAGCGCCCTGCGAAACAATCTGGCCGACGACGCGCCGTTTCTGCCAAGGCGAACAGTCAAAGAGGTTCCGGCCCCGATCGTTGATTGCTGAGGCAGTGAATGATACGAATCTGGGATTGGAGGCCGAGGTTAAGAGGAGAGTTCTTCGATGATGCTCGTCTACCGAGCCCTGTCGGCGGCGCTCGCAGTATCTGCGTGCGTGAGCATCGTCAGCGCAACCGAGGCGCAAGAGAACGCCGACATAACCGTCATTGCGGCTCAGATCCGCAGCCAGGGATATGCTTGCATAAATCCGACCTCGGCGGAACCTGTGGCGGCAGAATCACGCCCTGACGAGCCGGTCTACGTCCTGCTATGCGAGAACGCGACCTACAAGGTGCATCTGGTTCCCGATCAGGCTGCGAAGGTGAAGCAAATCAAATGAGCGCTCCCCGGCTGACTACTGCCGCGCAGACGGTGAGATCGAACGCGCCGACCGCCCGATCTCCCTGTTCATCGGTCTGCCGCGTGCGTCCAGCGCACAAGGGTCGCTGAAGCAGCCGGAGGTTCGGTTACATAACGACCGCCGGCCTGCATCATTCATTGCAACGACCAGAATGCGTTATCGTACATGCCGTTCCAATCACGATGGCCCGAGCGGACCGGTTTTTAAAATGGGTAAGGGCCTCCGCAATCAGTAAAAACCAGAAGCCTGCGAATCTCATACGACTTTAGATTTTACCCCACCGCCCGACAACCAAGCTCCCATCGGTGGGATCAATATAAATAGACACCCTCTCTTCTTCCTCCCCCTCTCCTCTTTCTCCCCCTCTCCTCTTTCTCATTGGGCGGTGGGAATGGGATTTCCGATCTGGGATACGGGCGTCAGCATGTAAAGATCGGGCTCCATGTGCTTGCCTTTACGCAAGAGCCTTATCAGACCCAGGTCGCGCAGGGTCTGTTTGCAGCGATCGATGGTACTCTTCGACAGGGCAACCCTTTTCGATCTGGCGATTGCCTCGGAAACCACGGCAAATGGCTTGGCGGCCGTATGGCCGTGGCTTTGCACAAGATAGCTATAGAGCAGCAGGCAATTGCCGGCACCCGAGCCGGCCCCGGCATTGATCAAATCGAAGGCCGCGCGCGGCATCCGGAACTCAGATTGGCGGCTTGCATAAAGCTTGCCGCTTTGGCGCATTCGCCAAACGGAAGAACAAGCCTTCTTAATTTCAGCAACGGTTACCGTTTGCGGGTTATCGCAATGGATGCTGGCCCATAGTGTCACGTCCTTGACCAGTTCGATTAACGAAACGCTGGCGTGCCCGAGCGAAACGGCATGTTTGAGTAGCGCGGCGTTGCGGTCGCCTATCTTGATCAGTTGGCGAGTAAAGGCCTGCGTCGGCACCACGTTGGCAACATTGGGCAGCGCGGAAGTCGGCGTGTCGCCAACGGCATTGATGACACGAAAACGCGTCAGCTCCCGAATTGGCGGCAACGGGTGTCCGTCAGGATCGTATGTCCGCCCATCCGGGCGAACGGAGCCGGGGCCGATAACGAAATGATTGTGACCTGCCTTGAAGTCGATGCTCATTTCAGCAGTTCTCAGATTTGTGGGCATCGCCTGACCGGCGCCAAAATAAAGATGAGCACCGCGCGAAGTCCAAACTCTAGCGTTCGGCTCGGGAAAGCGCTTCGAAACATATTCCCGCGTTCCATCGTCCCAGGTGTCGCAATCGACAACGGCCAACCCGTCCAAGCGGACGCCATAGGTACAGGAGTCATGCTTCCGCATGATCTTGAATACGGTCTCTAGCGGCATCCGTCTGGATTTCGGAGCGTTCCAACCGCTGCGAAGCGGCTTCTTGCCGTCTTCGCCTCCGCAGGGAATGAGATGATACCCTAACGAGAACAACCGCTCCATTTCCTCCACCGGAACCCGAGCGGAAACCTTTTGTTCAATTGTGCGGGAGAGCCTGTTCATCGGCACCCTCCAGCAACAAGAATGACCTGAATTCTATTGCAGTTACCGGGACACAATGCTAACGCACTCAAGCACTTAGCCTTTCTTCCAATGCGGGGTGATTGTGACCTCCGGCGGCAATCGGTCTGTTTGGCGACGTCCGATTGCTGGCCGGTGCGAACTTCAGACGATAGCTTTTCCGCCGTACTCTGAAGTCGAATTGAAGCTTTGCGCTGCAATCCAGGCCTCCAGATCAGACGGGCGATAGGCCACCCGCCTTCCAAGTTTCACGAAACGCGGCGACGCGCCGGAGAGACGCATTTTTGCCAGCGTGGAAGGTGAAATATTGAGGATGTTCGCTGCTTCATCGGCGCTAATAAGATGGTCCATCGATTTTCCTTTTTCCGGTCTGCCTTGGGAGGCGGCAACACCAGGACTATAGAAGAATCGTGCGGACTTTTCATCCAAATCAATGCTTTATGCCCAGTTATCCCACGAAGATTCACGCAGCCACCGAGAAAGACATAAGCTTTTCGTCATGTTGCTTCGCACACTAAGAAGAGACAACGCGAAGCCCAGGAAGGATACTGATCTGCTTCCCAATCTGGCCGGCTGCATGCTTCATCGGATCATCTGCCAAGTGTGCATAGCGCGCCGTGGTCTGCGGTTGCGAATGCCCAAGAAGCTTTCCAATCATCGGCAGAGACATGCCGCTGGCGACCGCAATGGACGCGAAGGAATGGCGCAAATCATGGATGCGGACGTTTCCCAGCCCTGCCCGTTGCCGTATGGCGCTCCATGGCTTTTGCAGGTTTACAAGGCAGGAGGCTACGCGCTGGCCACAGATCACATAGGGATTGCCTTCAAGCCTCGGGACTGACGCCAGCACCTGTGAGGCGGGCGGGCTGAGATAAATGGTCTTCGCGCCGGTCTTAGAGTCTGGCAGGCGGACACATGAATTTTCGAAATCTACCCAATCCCATTGCACCGTCAGAATTTCATTGAGGCGGGCACCCGTCAGGATCAAAAGCCGGATTGCTGCAATGACAAACGGGCTTGCACTTCCTTCACGCTCGACCTCTGTCAGGACCTCTCCCAGGTGGGCAAGTTCAGCCGGAGAAAGAAACCGCTCCCGCTTCCGTTCCTTAAAAAGCTCGACGTGAAGAGCCGGGTTCGTCAAATCGCCACGAAATCCGTTCTTTTCGCACCAATTGAAGAACTTCCGCAGCACGGCCAAGAGGCGATTAGCCTGATAGGGCGTGGCCGAAAGCTGATTGTGGAGCTGCGCGATGTTGTGGCGCGAGACCTCCGTGATCGGCATTCGGCGCAATTTGTTCGGGATTAGCTTCTCGACTAGGCGCCGGTATTCCTCACTGGAGCGGCCTTTAAGCTTCGCGTCTGCATGTTGCGCTAGGAACTGGTCCAGTAGTTCGCCGGTGTTCTGCTCCTCCCGCTTCGCCTCTCGTTCGGCCATGGGGTCTTCACCCCTGGAAACCTTGCGCAATGCCGCCTGTGCCTGCGACCGGGCTTGATCGGCCGTGATATGACCAAAGAGGCCAAGTGTCATACGCCGCGACTGTCGTCCGATACGGTATTGCAGCACGAAAACCTTTCGCCCCTTCGGCGTGACCTTCAGGCCATAGCCCGCCAGCTCCTCATCCCAAACAAAAACGTCCTTGGCTTCGGGGTTTGTGCACTCGACAAGCCGCTTCGTAATCTTGGACATGTGATCCTGCTTACTAGAATTGGTTCAGTAAGCACATAGTAAGCGAATCTGGCGGAAAGCTCAAGAATCTCCGGGAACCACACGGACATTAATCCCGTGTTTTTCAAAGCATTTCCGCGTGTTATTGATTTTCAATCCAATCGCAGCACGTCGGGACCGTCAAACTTTTAATCAGTAGGTCCAGGGTTCGAATCCCTGCGCGCTCACCAAATATATCAATAGTTTACTGAAGATACTTCAGGTAAAGCATCACCTTTGCTCCGCGTCAGGACAACAATTGGACCCGGCAATTGTCCCGTGTTTCGAAATCACGATGATCGAAATGACACCTAACGTTCGACGAATCTCGAACTGTGGCTCATACACATCGCGCGGCGGATAAAGCTCGGGCTCGATAAATTCGCTCTTCCTTACGTGCGCAATCCGGTCTCTATCAGTTGGAACCAATGAGCCCTCCAACTGTTTCCCCTCAAGCTTGCGTCAAAAGGACAGCCCCCATGTTCACCGCCCTGTTCGTCGCTTCGCTCCTGGCGCCCACGAACGTGCTCTCGAACGTCGCCTCGGTGGACGACTTGCAAGCGGATTTCGAACACGCCGTCGCCTGTGAGCAGATAGACGGCCGCAAGGTCTGGAAGGGTGAAATCGCCTATTACATACAGTCCTATGTCTATGAAGGCGACGCCACGGCCCAGACCGACGCCGCCGACGCCGTATTGCCCGGGGACAACACGCCCGAAACGGTCAAGGAGTTCGAACGGGCCTGCGCGGCGAGCGAGTCGGCCCGGTCGTCCCGGTCGCCCCGCTGACGCCTATCCCGCGTCTGAAGCCGGGAGCGAATTGCCTCCACGACCGTGTGCCACTTCCCCGCGTAGAGAAATTTCTCCGCGGTTGACACTTCGCATCTTCAACGGGCTCGATTGATATTCGCGGCTGTAAGCGCGCGAGAAGGCCGAGAGGCTATCGAAGCCGCAACGCAGGGCGATGTCGCGTATCGGAATCGCCGAATCGCGAACAAGCCGGTGCGCCACCTGAAGCCGCAGGCGGAGATAATAGGCCGCGGGACTGATCGAGAGCCCCCTTGCAAAGAGGAGTTCGAGCTTGCGCCGTGAGATGGATAGCCGCCGCGCCAACGCCGCAACGGTCAACGGCCGCTCCAGCGTGCGCTCCATCAGCCTTATCGCGCCGGCAAGCTCCGGATCGCTCGCCTCGATGCGGCCAAGCGACACGAAAGGCTGCACATCGGTGGCACTGTGCATCTGGTCGTAAACGAAGATGCTTGCCACATCGAGCGCCAGGGCCGGCCCCAACCTCTCGGTGATCAGGTGCAGCATCATGTCGAATGTCGGTGAAGCGCCGCCGGAGGTCCAATATTTACCGTCGGTTACGAAGCGGTCACCGATAACGGTAAGCGCCGGGAAAGTCTGGCTGAAATCCTCGAGTTCTTCCCAATGCGCCGTTGCCCTGCGGCCATTGATAAGCCCCGACCGCCCGAGCAGCCAACAGCCGGATTCGATCCCCGCCACGATATCGAAGTGACGGGCGCACTCCTGCAGCGTCGCCAGAAACCGCTTCCCGGCGTGCCTATGAAGATTGAAGCCGCCGATCACCAGGAGAAGATCACCGCCGAGCGGCGGCGCGAACCGACCTTCGACATTGATCGGAACGCCGCAGGTCAGCATGGCCGCCTCTCCATCGCCGGACAGGAGCCGCCAGCGAAAGACCTGTCTGCCGGCCACGCGATTTGCTGCGCGCATAGGATCCAATACCGAGGCCAGCGACATGATCGACGACTCCGGCAGGACGACGACCACGACCTCAATCGGAGATTGTTTTTCGACGCGTTGTGACATGCGGATAACGTCAAATTTGATGCGTGATATGTCAATTCCAAAATCACCATTCAGGCATTATCGATAGGCAATCGATCTCCCTTCGCGCGGCATTTTGCAGCCCCGCGCAGAGACGTTCCCCTTTCCGCGATTTTTCCGGGACGGGCCGGTCGGAATCCAACCCGCCGGTCCGTTTTTTCTTTGCGCGATGCATGGGATGCGACCGAACTGATTTTTGGCAGACTCGTTCCCTATTAGTTGATACTCTCCGCAATTAGACAACAGGAGGCATCTGGAATGAGCAGAACCGTGCTTGTTGCGATCTTCGGCGCGTCGCTGCTGGCGGGAACGTCTAACGCAGCAGACCTGACGGAGGCTCCAGCGCCAGCGCCGGTTGTCGAAGCTGCCCCCACATTCGTCTGGACCGGCGGCTATGTTGGCCTTCAGGGCGGCGGCGGATGGCTCAACAGCGATTTAAGTGTCCCCGGGGCAAGTGCCTCTGAAGACTTCAGCGGCGGCCTCTTCGGCGCGTTCGCCGGTTACAACTACCAGCAGGGTGATTGGGTTCTCGGTATCGAAGGAGATGTCACCTACAATTGGAACGACAAGACCATCAACGTCTTTGGCGCGAACACCGAGGTCGGAACCGATGTCTCCGGATCGGTGCGCGGGCGCGTCGGCTACACGTTGAATGAAAAAGCCTTGCTGTACGCGACCGGCGGCTGGGCGGTGACCCGCGGCTTCGTCGATGTTCCCGGCGCGCCGAAGGAGAAGGAGACCTTCAACGGCTGGACCATCGGCGGCGGCGTCGACTATGGCTTCACCAACAACGTCTTCGGTCGCGCCGAGTATCGTTACAATGATTTCGGCGACGAGGACGTCAACGGTGTCAATGTCGATCTCGACCAACATCAGTTCACCGTGGGCGTCGGCGTGAAATTCTGACGTCTACAGCGCCGCGCGTCTTATCAGACGCGCAAAGGACGCTGTAGCACTTTGATTTGCTGCATGTTTTTATGCTTGAATCGGCTACGAATTAAGGAATCATGCAGTAAGATCGTTTCGATCGACGCCCCCGGCCGCCACTCCCGGGGGTTTTTTCTGAGGACAAGACCACCGGCCGGGCGCCAGGTGGCGGGCGATGCGGCCCGGGGAACCAACGCACGAAGGCAAATGAAAACCGGGAGGAACAATGGGAAAGTTTCTCGAATTTCTGGGCGGCGTCATCGCGATCGGCACGCTCGCTTTGCTTGCAATGACGCTGATACCCTCTCTCGATATCAGGACCCTGCTCACCGTGCTCCCCTGGGCGTTCCCTGCAATAGCCGGCGGACTCATTCTGGTTGCCTTCGGCTCGATGCTCGATCATCTCGCCGCGATTCGTTCAGCTGCGGAAAAACAGGCGGAGATCTTCCAGAAGCTCTTGGATCGACGAGTTCCGCCAAAAACCGAATAAGAATCCTGCCTGCGGGGCAGCCGCCGCAGTACAAGTTCCGCGCGAATCATTGTAAAATCAAGGCCCTCTACTGCTAGCATGACCTAAGAACGCCGCTGCAGTCTTCGGTAGATTGAGGGCGCCTTTAATTCTACTGGTTGAAAAATCTGACTTCTGGCCCAATATTCACGTTGAGACGACCAACCTGAGGAGGAGTCGCCATGAACAGAAATGTGGTCATCGGCATCATCGTTGTCGCACTCATCATCCTTGCCGTAATATATCTGATGCCAGGAACCGGTCCACAGACAACCGAAACGACTCCCGCTCCAACGACGACGGAACCAGCAACGCCTCCGGCAACACCAGAGCCACCGGCAACGCCAGCGCAACCGGAAACGCCAGCACAACCTGAAACGCCAGCGCAACCAGCAACGCCAGCGCAACCGGAAACGCCAGCCCAACCGGCAACGCCACAGCAACCCGCGACACCACAGTAGGCTTTCCTACTCGCTGCGCTCGCCTGGCGGATGAGACCGCGCCGCACGTCATTGAGACGCACGGCGCGGTGACTTTGAGCTGCTGATCCGATTCAGTACGTCGCGTAACAATCAGCTTGGGCACGCTCAGTAGTAGGGCGAGACGCACTGCTGGCGGGGGCCGTAGTACGGCTGGAAGCTGTTGTCGTATGCCCGGTATGAGCGGTACTGCGCATAGCACCAATCGACATGAGCGCGGCTCCCATCCGCATAGACGCGTCGCGGCGGTGGCGGCGCTGCGATCGCACCCCCAATGACCATGCCCGCTCCAAACGCCGCCACCGGATACCACCATCCGTCACTGTGCCGACGATAGCCGTCCCGGTGGTGGCGATAACCGCGATAGCCGTTGTAATGACCGTAACGAGGCCCGTGATCGCCGCGCCAACCGTGACGCGGTCCGCCATGGTGCCAGGGCTTATGGTGGACCAATTCGATCCCGCTCGGGTTCGGCTGCGACACCGGCGCAAAGGGCATGGCCTGCGCCGGCGCGTAGCTGGTGAATGCCGTAAGCGCCGCAAGGACGAATACACCGATCTTCTTCATTCATATCACCGAATCTGTTTCCGATCGGGCGATCTTTCCTTGCCGCGACTGAACCGGGCATGAACGCCCACAGAAGTCGATGACGATGCACATCGTGAGGAAATTGGAGACCAATGAGGCTGCATTCGCGACTCGGTGCGGTGGAATCGCCGGGCGCGACTGCGGTCAGACTTCTGGCGAACGGAGTGATTTGCAGCTCGGATCCGCAATATCCTGGCAGCGGGCGATATCTTGGCTGCTACTGCATGCCTCCTTGAATCGACCTCGATTTAGAGACCTTTGAGCATCTGATACGACGCGCGGCGCTGCAGTGTCGACTCAGTGAGAGGCCTGCCATTGCGCGCAAGCGCTACGGCAGGCCTTCCGGTTCCATTCGATCGGCCAGCGGCCTTTCGATACACGTGACCGACTCCCCCGACCCTGCTCGGTAGCAGATCGGGAGGCGATCGCTCAGCCTCAGCCTATACGGGGGCAGCCTGGCCGATTTGCAAAGTATACGGTCGTGAGGCCGCGGCGTCCGACGCCGTCGACGACGACCTGCCTGCGCGTAACGGCTTCAATTTCGGGATCACTTAGCCCCAGCCTGTAGGCGCGGCGAATGGCCTGGCGTTCGCTGCAACCGCGATAAGATCCATAGTTGTCGGGGTCATACTCCCGATCGCGCATTTGCACGTCAGGCCCGCCCGGGCCAATATACAAGTCCAGAGACTGGGCCGGCGAAGCGGATGGCAGGGCCATAAGGGCGCCGGCCATGGTCAATCCGGTCGCAAGAACCTTACCGATGTTCATGGCTTCTCCTCCATGTCCTCATTTAAGTCGTTGCTAAACCTCAACGATGCTGGACGGATAAAGTTCCAGTGCGGCCGCCCGAAGCCAGTCCGCCGACCACCACTGCATGAACACCGCATTGGCGCGTCAGCCTCTCCGGCTGCCCGTCAATTCTGTGCCTCACGGACCACCTGCCATTGATCCGACGACCACCATCACCACCGCGTCGACATCGATTTCGCCATTGACAGTGAGTTTGCCCCTGGTTCGGCTGACACGCAGCTTCGAAGGATCTTCAGCGGCTTGCCGCTCAAGTTCTTCAGCGACCGCAGCGATCGCTTTCGCCTCCAACGCGCCCTGATTTAAATCGCTGGTACCCATTTCCAGAAAACGCCCTCCTTGCGTTCGGGATAATGCTTGAATTCACACTCGAATCGCCGGCCATAGGACGCAGCTTCCGCCAGTGCCGCGTGAGCCGGCGGATTCATTCCTGTGCCTGGACCGAACCAGTCCTCAATGAGATCATCGGGAACGTAGGTCCCTATCCTCAAGGGAAGACTGGCCAACACGAAATCCATCTCTTTTGGCGGTGGCATGCGCACTCCTCCTGACCAGACTAACAAGACCAAAGCCCAGAACTTCCGCCGCCTTGCTCCGCAGCTGCCCATGCGCCAAGGCCGAAAAACCACATGGGCGGGTGCGAAATCGGGCTCCGCTGAAATCGTAACGGGCGTCCTGGTCCGGAAGCGCTATGCCAGAATCACGACGATTTTAAGCGACGAGGGTTCAACGATTACGATCCGGCCATCGGCCAAGACGAAGAAGCGGTAGCCCTCGTATCTTGGCACGATCCTCACGATACGCTGCGGGAGAGGCCTCAGTTCGACGGTTTCGGGAACGGCCGTGCCGATCGTCACGTTGAAATCAACGTCGACGGGCTCGACGTTCTCCTCTTTGACGATCTGCGTGATTTCCGTCTTCTGCTCCACCGTCACGTTGACATCGCCGCCATCAGAGTCCTGACCCTGCTGGGTCTGCTGCGATTCACCCTCAGCGGGCTGACCGGTTCCGCCTTGCGGCTGCTCGGTCTGACCCTGATCGGGTTGCTGTTGGTCCGTTTGTCCTTCCGAAGGCTGCTGTTCGGCGTCGGGTTGGTCCGGCTGCTCTGGTTCGGGCGCGACTTGATCTTGCTGCTGTTGTTGCTCGGGCGTGCCGGTATCGGGTTGCGATTGCTGATCCTGCTGCAGCTGCTGTCCGGTTCCGCCCTGCTCAGCGTCAGGCTGCGGCTCGTCCATAGGCTGCTGGCCCTGTCCGGTACCTTCACCGTCCGGTTGAACTGTGCCGCCCTGCGCATCAGGCTGCTGGCCCTGGGCACCGCCTTGCGGACATTCGGTGCCTGCCGGGCATTCGGTGGATTGACCTTGTGCCGGCTGCTCGGTCTGCGCGAGAGCAGGCGTGTAGGTGACGCCCAGGCTCAAAGCAATTGCGCTCTTTATAAGGATACCTTTCATCATCGGAAGCACTCCAAATAAAATCCCTTCCGAAGCCGAACCCGTCGGGTTCAAGAGTGTTCCGGCGATCCCGTCGAAGGCAGCCCCAAAAAGGGCATGTATCGGACCTTAGTCCCACGCGGCACAGCCATAGGTCCTAAGGCCGTTGCGGAATGTCGCTCCTGACACATATTGCAGCCGTTGAGCGCCAACGGCGGTTATCCCCAATGCCGGCGTGAACGCGCGAGGTCCCAGAGCGACGCCCCAATAGTCCCTTCTGCCCCGTTCTGGGACCTCCATCTCTTTCTCGCGCCGAGGCGATGGTTCGGCGCGGTGCGTCAGGAAGCCGAACTCGGGCGCGATATCGAGCTTCGACCAGCGGCGGTGCCGCATGGGCAACGTTTACGCGCCTGCGGGCTCATCTCAACTGTGATGGTCGATCAGCGGCTCGGCATCAAGACGCTCTCGTCGGCTTCATCCACATTGATCTGCAATATCGGGACCACTGATCGCATCACGCCTCTGTCACGCTCACGTCACGTTCAGCAGCTAAGAAAATAGCCATACTGTCATTGACCACGGATGTACTGGCAATGGCTGCAGGAAGGTCGGGTTCAGCCCGGCCTTTTTTGTTGAATGGTGCCACTGCGGAGGGGTCGCCGATGAGCAACCCGCCTTCGCCTTCCTCAACTCAGAAGGAGAAGTTGGGCCACCGCGGAAACCAAGCGGAGCAGAGAAAGTCTGCCTGCGTCCATCAACCCGCTGGTCGCAAGAAACACCCAGACGAAGTCGATCGCGCCGACCACCGTTCAGCCACTGGGCGCAAAGGACACAAGCGAGAAATCGGAGGTCATTCCCGTTGCAGGCAGGGGTCTGACGCCGACCAACACGTCAAAACGCCAGCGGGAAAGACTTTCTACGATGCAGATGCAATAGAGACTGCAACGGTATCAGTCGGCCCCCCGACCTCGGGTGCAATCGCGACCAATGTCACAAGCACGAGCAATGCCGCACCTATCCCCATGAACAACTCGGTCAGATCGGCGTCCATAGTCATCTCCCCGAATTCAGGCAGAAGGAATATTGGCGCTTCGATCATGTCGGCTCAACTCTCAGATTTTAGTGGTTCAGTGCCGCTGAAGGGGCGCACACACTACACCAATGTGACGAATATGTCATGTTCTGCAACCGTTTGGCGATTGTTCGCTTTGCGTTCATTCAATGTTTAGAGATCGCTAAATCTAGATTTGTCAACGTGAACAGCGGAAGCTACTGCGCAGGCTAGCCTCTCGCGCCACGATGACGGCTGATCTTTTGTCTGTCGCTGCGTGTTGACGGGCCCTGGAGCCCGAATCAGCCGCCAACAAGCCGGAACAGCAAGCCGGCTTCGGCCCGGAGGGTGCGCAGGCGGGAATCGAGAAATATCTCCCAAATAAAGATCCTCCACGTGGAGGCCGCGGCCGAGGCGACCTCCCGCAGTCTTGCCGACGCGCGCATTTCCACTTTGAATTGCCAGAACGGCATGGCATGTTCCGGCGGCGCGATTTTAGCTCGGGGGCTGCGGGTGCCGATGTCGGACGAACTGTCCCATCTTCTGTTTCTGTTCGGATTCTACGCCACGACGGTCGCTACCTATTTCGCCCTTGGTTATGGTCTCACCTGGGTCAACAACCGCAATCCTGAACGAAAGATTCAGAAGGGGCGCGGTTCCGACAAACGTCGCAATGCGGAAATCCGCCAGAGCCTGGCTTCAATGTTCAGCGCTTGCCTGCCGCTGACCATCGGCCTTTACGCCCAGCAAAAGGGCTGGACGCCGGCGCCCTGGGCTTTCACTTGGTGGGCCGCGGTCCCGCTTTTTATCCTGTGCATGTTTCTCTACGATACCTGGTTCTATTTCATGCACCGATTGCTCCATACGAAGTGGCTCTACCCGCTGCACGCACTTCATCATAAGAGTGTCGCGCCAACGATCTGGAGCACCTATTCGGAGGATGTCTTCGACAATTTTCTATTGCAGGGGTTCTCAGCCGCAATCGTGTTCGTTGTGCCGTTTCCGCCAGCGATTCTCATCGCACAGAGGCTGTTCGAACATTTCAACGGCATGTTCGGACACTGCGGGTTCGAATATTTCGCCTCATCGACAACCCGTTATCCGTCCCCCTTGCTGTGCACGACTTTCCACGACCAGCATCATTCGGGATTTCGATACAACTACGGCAACTATTTCTCGTTCTGGGATCGCGTGCTGGGCACGATTTCGCCGAACTACGACCAGCGCGTGAGGAAGTTCGAGGAGGAGGAACTGCCGCTCAAATTCAGTCGGGCCGCAGACGGCGATCTACATCAGGCGGCCGGGCACAGCCCAGAAGGCTGCCCCTACGATGAGCGACCAGCCACAGGGGAACGCCAGCCCGACGATGGCCATGTACGGTTGGACCCGGCTCGCGATGGCCGAGGTCTGCACGAAGGAAGACTATAGGGAGCGTCTCGCGAGCCGCTTCGGAAGGCCTTACGAACAAGCTTTAGCTGCACCAAAGTCAAACCTGTAGCAAACTCAATTATTTAGATGGTAGTTTGGCGACCCCTGCAGGACTCGAACCTGCGACAACCTGCTTAGAAGGCAGGTGCTCTATCCAGCTGAGCTAAGGGGCCGTTGGGCGTTGCCCTCTCGCGGACTTACCAGGAACCTCTAGTGGGTCCAGGGCTGCATCCGGTTGAAACGGAAATTGTCCGAATAGGACACATTCTTGCGCGTCGAATCCTTCGGCGCGATCACGCGGTAGTCGATGCCGTTGCGTTCAGCGTAGGCGATGGCCTGTTCCGCGCTCTCGAAGGTGAGCCGCAGTTGCTGGCGCATGTCGCCGGAGCTCGTATATCCCATGATCGGGTCAATGGTACGCGGTTTTTCCTGATCGAACTCCAACACCCACAGATGCGTCTTGGCCTTGCCGGACTGCATGGCTGTCTTTGCAGGACGATAGATCTTCGCGGACATTGTCTCGAACGGCTCCCGTTTATTCCATCGCAGCGCCGCGGCTTTCACATGCCAACGATCGCTGAAACACGTTTATTTGCTGCATAATTCCTGAGTTTAAATCGACTCGAATTAAGGAATTGTGCAGCAGCACAGCCTGGCTTTTGGTCCCGCCGTGCGTCTTCCCTTAGCGCAGATTGATCCAAAACGGAATGACCGATGATGGGAAAATGACGCTTTTCCGACAGCTTGCGGTGCCGACTGGAAATGCGCTACCGGCGCGTCCAACCCGTTGGTTGCGAACCAGTGGGAACGGATCAGAGCAGAGCTTCTCTTGTGCCTCAGAGCGCGCGCCGTGCTCTCTCACACGGGCGCAGGCGAGTCGCTAAAAACGACACGCCAAAATATCAATGATTTCATGAAATTAGGTGGTCGGAGTGGAGAGATTCGAACTCCCGACCCTCTGGTCCCAAACCAGATGCGCTACCAGACTGCGCTACACTCCGTACCAACGAGGCCCGGAGATACACGCTTCGCCTCGTGCCTGCAACATGAATTTTGTGCTCGGCGGAAGGGCACGGCAAACCCGTCGCGCTCAGTTTGCGGCCGGGATCCGGGAACCTTCGAGGCGGTCGCCCGGCTTTATACCGAGTCGTTTCACCGTACCGGCGTTGAGCTCGAGCACGAATGCCACCGGCTCGCCGGAATCGATGATCGCCTCGGACAACGGCACCGCGTTTTCATGAATCGTGCGTACCGTTCCATCGTGCGCAACGAAGAGCATATCCAGAGGCAAATAGGTATTCTTCATCCACATCATTACCCGGCGCGTCTCGCCAAAATCGAACAGCATGCCGTGGTCGGGCGCCATCTGCCGGCGGTGCATGAGTCCCTGCTCGCGCTGGCCCGGGTCGACCGCGAGTTCGACCGTCAGGTCGTGGGCGCCCGCCGCTGTCAAAAGACGGACCTTGTCACGCCCAAAGGAAACGTCGGCGAAAACCGCGGAAACGAACAGCGACAACAAAAAAAGCGCCGCGACGGCGCTTCTTGCAAATATGTTGAGAGACGAAGCCATCAATGCGACCGGTTGGTTGGCGTCGGGCCGTCGGGATGAATTTCCGCTGCCATGAGACCCTTTTCGCCGTCGCCGAAGCGCACCAGCACCACCTGCCCGGGCCGCAGTTCCGTGAGCCCGAAACGGCGCAGCGTCTCCATGTGCACGAAGATGTCTTCGGTCCCCTCACCGCGCGTCAGGAAACCAAAACCTTTGGTGCGGTTGAACCACTTTACGAGCACGCGCTCCAGGCCGCTGGTCGGCGTGACCTGAACATGTGTTCTGACCGGGGGAAGCTGCGAAGGATGAACGGCAGTCGACTGATCCATCGAGAGAATGCGGAAAGCCTGGTATCCGCGGTCCCGTTTCTGAACAAGCGCGACGACGCGCGCACCCTCAAGAACCGTCTGATAGCCGTCGCGCCGCAGGCAGGTAACATGCAGCAATACATCCTGCATGCCGTTGTCGGGCACAATAAAGCCGAAGCCCTTTGCAACGTCGAACCACTTGATAACGCCGGTAATTTCGATGAGGTCAAGGGCGTCATTGCCAAAGTCGTCATTGTGGATGACGTCTTTCGAAGATGTTCTATCCGCCATTCTCCCAGCCCCTCGTTTACGCGCAACTCTTGATACGGTTAACTGATTCTTATTGACCAGAATAACATCGTCCCGCCGCGCATGCGCAAGTCCCTCGACATATTTTGGCCGGGGTCATTTATGGGGACGCAGCCTTGCCTCTGGCTTGCTGCAGGCTAAGTATACGCCATATTCTCAGAAACAGGGACAACCCAATGCGCTATCTGCACACGATGGTTCGTGTGAAGGACCTGGACAAGGCTCTTCACTTCTACTGCACGCTCTTCGGCCTCCGGGAAATCCGTCGGTACGAAAACGAAAAAGGCCGGTTCACACTGGTCTTTCTCACCGCGCCTGCGGATCTCGACCAGGCCAAGGACGGGGGCTCCCCCTGCCTCGAACTCACCTATAACTGGGACACGGAGGACTACACCGGCGGCCGCAACTTCGGCCATCTCGCCTACGAAGTGGACGACATCTACGGCTTCTGCAAACATCTGATGGACAATGGCGTGACCATCAACCGTCCTCCGCGTGACGGGCACATGGCTTTTGTGCGCTCACCGGACGGAATTTCGATCGAGATCTTGCAGAAAGGCGAGCATCTGCCCGCGCAGGAGCCCTGGGCTTCGATGGCTAATACCGGCAGCTGGTAAGCTCCGCGCAATTTCGGCTGACTAGCGTCCAACCGTGCCTTCGGCTCGGTCCGTTTGGCACGGCACCCAAGGCGAAGCCCCAAAGATCGGAAACATCGGCGAATGATCTTAGGCCCGGCCAGGATGCCGGGCCTTTGCGTATCTATTGTGAAGGCACAAAAAGGTTAGTGCAGGTTTACAAATTGCGCGATGTTCATTAACTTTGCGCACCAGACGTTGAAACGGGGTTCTGCTTCGCAATCAATTGCGGCGTCAAAGCCCTTTACTTGGCCTGACCTTTCCCGTGGTGTGGCTTTTGCTCACCGCGAGGAAAATGAGTTGTTTGTTCTGGGGCGATGTTTCGGAACTGAGACTTAATGCATGTGCGACGGCGAAAGCCTCGGACCTGCACGGAGAGCGGGGATAAGACGTTGCAACATCTGGAGGGGAAATGCTCGTTCGTGACGTTCGGACGCGCGGTCGCATTGTCCGTATCATTGTTCGCATTGGCAGGTTGCATGTCGTCTACCGGCGACGAGGTGGCTTCCCTGAAGCCGCAGCAATCGGCGACACCGTCGCAGACCGCTGAGACCGAAAGCGATGCCGGCGAGGCGCAGATCGCGGCTGAGCAGGGAACAGTCGCGCCGCAGGCTACGAGCGTTGCTGCCCAGGCCGATCCGGCGGCGACACAGCAATCGTTGACGATGCAAAGCACGGGCCTGCGCGCCACCTCGTCCAGCATTTACGGACAAACACCCACCGCCACGGCTGAAGGGCAACCGGATGCCAACCAGGCGGCGGGTGCAGCGCCCGGCAACGCCATCCTGCCGCAACCAACAACGGTCAATGCCACAAACAACAGTCTCTTCAGCAACGGGCAAACCGTGACCGAGCCCGCCGCTCCATCGCAAGAGGGCGCCAGCAACGAGACGCCGGCAGCAGTGCAGACCGTCGCAGACCCGGCCGCGAGCGAACCGGCGACAGGCGCCGGAAACGACCTTCCTCTCGTCGTTCCGCTCCCGCTCAGCGCGCAAGCGGCACTGTCCGGCAAAATGCCAGTGGAGTTGCAGCCTGTAGAAGTTGCCTCGGTGGATCCGGCGGCACTTCCGCATGCGAATCCCGGTCAACCGGCCGATCCGGCGAAAAAAGAGGGCGAGAGGCAGCAAAGGACAAAGACCTGGACGCTCGCAAGCCTCTTTGCGCCGAAGCGAAAGGAGAAGCCGCGGGCCGACGGCGAACGCACCGTCCAGCAGGCGGAGAAGAAGACCATCACGGCCAGCAACGCGAGCCAGCCGCAAGTCGCCTCGCTCGCCTACAGTTCGTTGCCTGGCGTCAACATGAATCCGCTTTTCAGCATGGAGCATGAAGATCACGTCGCCGACGAGGAGGACGCACCAGTCCAGACGGCGGCTCTATCCGGTCTCGCCCGTCTCGCGCCGAACGGCCTTGTGCTGCAGACAGAGAGCGTGGAGACCGGCTGCTTCAAGCCGGAACTTCTCGAGATGTTGAGGACGGTCGAGAGACACTACGGCCAGAGGGTCATGGTGACCTCCGGCCTGAGGGCGATCAAGGTCAACCGGAAACGCCAGTCTCTCCACACGCGATGCGAAGCCGCCGACATCCAGGTCAAGGGTGTCAACAAGTGGGAGCTCGCGAGCTTCCTGCGCAGCATTCCGGGCCGAGGCGGCGTCGGCACCTATTGCCACACGGAATCGGTTCACATCGATATCGGTCCCGAGCGCGACTGGAACTGGCGCTGCCGCCGGCGTAAGGGTTGACGGCTCGCGATCGTTGCGCTGGCAAAAGCGCTCGCAAAGCGTGAAGAAAGCCCGTCCGATCGTGCTGTCATTTTTTTTAAAAAAATGAATTTAGCCGCTTGCGGGAATCCAAAGGCCTCTCTATAAGCCACCTCGTCTTGGGCGCCCATCGTCTAGCGGTCTAGGACGCCGCCCTTTCACGGCGGAAACACGGGTTCGAGTCCCGTTGGGCGTGCCATTCTTTCTTCGATATAGTTACTGGATACTTCTGGGGTGCGTTTTCGCATCGCGTTTATGCTTGCCCGAAGAAGACGTAAACTTTCAAGAACTTTTCCGCAGGAAAAATCGATTTGGCGGCAGCTGATCACTTGCGGGAACCAAAAGGCTTCTCTATAAGCCACCTCGTCTTGGGCGCCCATCGTCTAGCGGTCTAGGACGCCGCCCTTTCACGGCGGAAACACGGGTTCGAGTCCCGTTGGGCGTGCCATTGCTTCCGTTTCTTTTTTGTATGTTGCAAAGCGTTTTTGCGCATCGTCGCTTGCGGCGGGGCTTGGGAAATTCGAAAGCTTGAGCTATATGTGCATTTCGTCTAGCGCGCCCATCGTCTAGCGGTCAGGACGCCGCCCTCTCACGGCGGTAACACGGGTTCGAGTCCCGTTGGGCGTACCAATCCGATCTCGCTCTTGGCGATGTAAATGACACGTGGCAGCGAACGAACGCTTGCCGCTTCCGATCGCGCCGAACCTCCACAAGTTTCCCGCAAAAAATTGAACTTAATGTCTCTCGCTCACTTGCGGGAATCCGAAGTGCTCTCTATAAGCCACCTCGTCTTGGGCGCCCATCGTCTAGCGGTCTAGGACGCCGCCCTTTCACGGCGGAAACACGGGTTCGAGTCCCGTTGGGCGTGCCATATTCCAATACAATCAAATCAAATAGTTACACGGGCTCGGCGCAAGCCGACCGAAGATTCCGGTCAAGGCAGCCGGACACCTTGCGCCTTTCGGCGCATACGCCCCTATCTTGAGCGCTTTCTGATATACTGCGAGGCTTGGCCCGGGCCGGCTCCAGCGCGGCCGGGTTGAAACAGGGGGCCATCCATGGAGCATCTCGCTTCGAGATTGATTGCTGCCTGCGTGCTTTATGGTGCGGCGCTCGTCTCGTGCACCGCCATGACAGGAAGTATCAAGCCCACGCCTGGAACCCATCAGATAGCGGGCCATCCGTACCGAACGATGAATGATTGTGTCCGCAAGGCCCCCGTCGGCCAGTTTGATCTGAAATGCGACGTTCCGCTTCTCGGCTACCGCAATTTCTCCGACCCAACGATCGTACCGCAGATCGGGGCACCCGAAGGCATCCATCTCCGATGATGCGGCCGCGCTTCAAGAGCACGATGCGCAAAACCTTCATCGATTCTCGAATTCGTCAGATCGCCTTTGCTGCGTCGGTCACGCGCAGCTGGACGCGTCGGGTTCCCTGCCAGAGGTCTGCGGAAACCGATCCCGCGACATGCATGGTAGAGCCGCGGCCGCGGAGCAGGAAGTCGCCGAGAGGTGTTTCCGCGGCGCGAAAGGCAATACCGTCGATCCGGCTGCCATCCTGGCCCTCGAGCGTTACCTTGACGTGATTGGAGCCGACCTGCCGGGAGTCGCGCAGCCGGTGCTGCGGAAAGGCGAAGACCGGCTGCGGATGTCCGGAACCGTAAGGGCCGGCCTGCTCCAGCAGATCGACCAGCTCGATCGTAGCGCCCGACGCGCCAAGCGCGCCGTCTACCTTCAGGGTTTCCGTGGACACAAGATCGCGCACCACCGATTCGGCCCGCTCTTCGAAAAACTGACGAAGCCTGCCGAGATGCGCGCGTTCGACCGTTAAGCCGGCAGCCATCGCATGGCCGCCGCCCTTGACGAGAAGACCGCTTTCGACCGCCGCCCGCACCAGCCTGCCCATGTCAAAACCATTGATCGAACGCCCCGATCCCGTGCCTCGTCCACTCGGATCAAAGGCGATTGCGAAGGCCGGCCGGCGGAATTTTTCCTTGATGCGTGCTGCAATGAGGCCAACGATTCCAGGGTGCCAGCTTTCCCGCGCCGTGACGATCACCGATGCCCCCTCGCCGGTCCCGTATTCCGCCAGCACCTCCGCTTCGGCCTCGGCGAGCATCGCCGCCTCCATGGCCTGGCGCTCGCGGTTGAGTTCATCGAGCCGGCCGGCGATCGCTTCGGCGGCCACCGCATCGTCGAGCGTCAACAGCCGGCTACCGAGCGCGGCGTCACCGATTCGTCCGCCCGCGTTGATACGCGGGCCGATCAGGAACCCAAGGTGATAGGGCGTCACAGGGCCGCCGATTGCAGCCTTGCGGAGGAGCGCTGCGAGCCCCGGATTGCCCATATGACGGGCGGCGATCAGGCCCTTGACCACATAGGCGCGATTGAGCCCCTTGAGCGGCACCACGTCGCAGACAGTTGCCAATGCGACAAGATCAAGCTGCGCCAACAGATCGAAGGAAACTGCACGCGGGTCACCTTGGCCGCGCAGTACCCGCAGGGTGTTGACGAGCGCAAGATAGACAACGCCGGCTGCGCACAGATGCCCCTGGCCGGAGAGGTCGTCCTCGCGGTTCGGATTGACGAGCGCGTGACAAGGTGGAAGGGAAGAACCCACCTGATGGTGGTCGATGACGACGATATCGGTACCGCGGTGGGCGGCAACCGCGAGGGACTCGTGGCTGGTCGAACCACAGTCGACGGTGACGATAAGATTGGCGCCGTTGTCGAGCAGTTGCTCGATCGCCTGCGGATTAGGGCCATAACCTTCGAAGATGCGGTCAGGAATGTAGATGTCAGCCTCGACTCCGAAATGGCGCAGGAAGCGGACCATCAGCGCGCAGGAGGCGGCGCCGTCGACGTCATAGTCCCCGAATACCACCACTCTCTCGCGGCGGCGTATCGCCAGCGCCAGCCGCTCGGCCGCCTTGCGGCAGTCGGTCAAGGTGTCCGGATCGGGCATCAGCGCGCGAAGCGTCGGGTCAAGAAAGGCGGCGGCATCGTCGAGCGCTACGCCGCGGCCGGCCAACACGCGGGCGATCATCTCGGAATAGCCGTGGACCTGGCTGATCGCCAACGCCCGGTTCTGCCCGGCTTGATCCAGACGCGATACCCAACGCTGTCCGCTGACCGAGCGCTCGACGCCGAGAAATGCCCGTTGGATCGGATCCGCCAATACGTCCATGCTATTTGTCCGCCTGCATTCCTCTGTTCTTAGCGGACATTTCGGGCTGGAAGAACCCGAATGAAGAAGGCTCCGGCGGGCCGAAGGCCTGTCGGAGCCGTTTCTCAACAGTTTTAATGCGTCAGACGGCGATCAGCCCGCCTTTGGGCGCTCGATACGGATGACCTGCGGCTCCCCGACAAGATAACCCTCGCCCTTGATGGCGACGATCGCCTTGCGCACGGAAGCTTCATGCGTGGCATGGGTGACCAGGATGATCGTCTTCGGTTCTGCAGAATCCACGTAGTGCTTGGAATGCTGCATGATCGATTCGAGCGAGATATCGTTTTCGGCCATGTGCCTCGCGATGTTGGCGAAGACGCCGGTACGGTCGAGAACCTTCAGCCGGATGAAATAGCCGCCTTCATGGCTTTGGATGCGGG
This sequence comes from Sinorhizobium chiapasense, assembly GCF_036488675.1. Taxonomy (NCBI): domain Bacteria; kingdom Pseudomonadati; phylum Pseudomonadota; class Alphaproteobacteria; order Hyphomicrobiales; family Rhizobiaceae; genus Sinorhizobium; species Sinorhizobium chiapasense. The sequence goes on along the minus strand of NZ_CP133148.1, from coordinate 1,449,073 downwards.
CCCGCTTGTACGGCAGCAATGCGGTCGCCGGGCGCCCGAAAGCCGGTACGTGTTGCGCGCCGGGGCGGCTCTTGGCGATATCGGCGACGTCGCCAAGCACAGCCGAAGCGGTCGCATTGCCGCCGGCGCCCGGGCCGACCATCAGCAACTCGCCAAGAATATCGGACTCGATCGCGACCGCGTTCGTTACACCGTCGACCTGCGCGATGACGGAATCGTAAGGCACCATCGTCGGATGAACGCGCTGCTCGATGCCGCTTTCGGTGCGTTGCGCAACACCGAGCAACTTGATCCGGTAACCGAGGTCGGCGGCCGCCTGGATGTCCTCGATCGAGATGTTGGTGATACCTTCGAGATAGATGTCATCGGCGGCGATTGCGGTGCCGAAGGCGAGGCTGGTCAGGATCGAGAGCTTGTGCGCCGTATCGTTGCCCTCGATGTCGAAGGCCGGATCCGCCTCGGCATAGCCCAGGCGCTGGGCTTCCTTCAGGCAATCTTCGAACGAAAGCCCCTCCTTCTCCATCTTCGTCAGGATGTAGTTGCAGGTGCCGTTCATGATGCCATAGACACGCGAGACGGTGTTACCCGTCATCGATTCGCGAAGTGCCTTGATGACCGGAATGCCGCCGGCAACCGCGGCCTCATAGTTGAGCAATGCGCCATGCTCTTCGGCAATGCCTGCAAGCTCGATGCCGTGGGCGGCCAGCAGCGCCTTGTTGGCGGTGACAACATGAATGCCCCGCTGCAACGCGGCCTTGACGGCGGAATAGGCCGGATCTCCGGCACCGCCCACCAATTCGATGAAAACGTCGATATCCGCCCCGGACGCCAGCGAAACCGCATCGTCGAACCACTTGATATTTGCAAGGTTCACGCCACGGTCCCTGGACCGGTCCCTCGCCGTCACCGCCATGATCTCGATCGCCCGCCCGCACGTGGTCGCCAGCATCTCATGACGATCCTGGAGAATCCGCACGAGCGAGGCACCAACGGTCCCCAAGCCCGCAATGCCGATTTTGAGGGCATCTGACATAGCAAGTTCCTAACATGTAGAGGCCCCGCCAGATGTGGCGGGGCTATTCTGGTTTGGATATCGGGGCTTACCCGATTTCCTACCGGTGTGCGTTAAGCGAGATGACGTTGTGCATCGTCTCATCGGCCGCAGACAGGAAGCGCTTGATATTGCGCGCCGCCTGCCGGATCCGGTGTTCGTTCTCCACGAGCGCCAGGCGGACATAATCGTCGCCCTGCTCGCCGAAGCCGATACCGGGTGCGACGGCGACATCCGCCTTTTCGACGAGAAGCTTCGAGAACTCGAGCGAACCCAGATGACGGAACTTCTCGGGGATCTTTGCCCAGGCAAACATGGTCGCCGGAGGCGGCGGCACTTCGAAGCCCGCCTTGCCGAAGCTCTCAACCATCACGTCGCGCCGGCGCCTGTAGATGTTGCGCACCTCGGCAATGTCGCTGCCGTCACCGTTGAGCGCCTGCGTCGCGGCAACCTGGATCGGCGTGAACGCGCCATAGTCAAGATAGGACTTGACCCGCGTCAGCGCCGCGATCAGCCGCTCGTTGCCGACGGCAAAGCCCATGCGCCAGCCGGGCATGGAGAACGTCTTCGACATCGACGTGAACTCGACCGTGACGTCGATCGCGCCAGGCACTTCCAGCACGGAGGGTGGCGGCGCGTCATTGAAGTAGATTTCCGAATAGGCGAGATCCGAGAGCACGATGATGTCGTGCTTCTTCGCAAACGCGATGACTTCCTTGTAGAAGTCGAGCGTGGCCACCTGTGCCGTCGGGTTCGACGGGTAGTTGAGGATCAGCGCCAGAGGCTTCGGGATCGAATGCCGCACGGCCCGTTCCAACGGTCCGAAGAAGCTGTCATCGGGCTCGACCGAAATGGAGCGGATGACGCCGCCTGCCATCAGGAAACCGAAGGCGTGGATGGGATAGGTCGGGTTCGGGCACAGGATGACGTCACCGGGCGCGGTGATCGCCTGCGCCATATTGGCGAATCCCTCCTTGGAGCCGAGCGTCGCGACGACCTGGGTCTCGGGATTGAGTTTGACGCCGAAGCGACGGGCATAGTAGGCGGCCTGAGCCCGACGCAGCCCGGGAATACCCTTCGATGACGAGTAACGATGTGTGCGCGGATCCTGGACGACCTCGCAAAGCTTGTCGACGATCGATTGCGGGGTCGGAAGATCCGGATTGCCCATGCCGAGGTCGATGATGTCAGCACCGGCCGCTCGCGCGCTTGCTTTCAAACGGTTGACCTGTTCGAAAACATAGGGCGGCAAACGCCGGACTTTGTGAAACTCTTCCATCTCCAAACCTCGTTTGGCGCAAGCCTCCACGAGCCGTTCGGCTTTCGCGGAAGCAAACGCGGTGGTGAACGGCCGTCATCGCGGCCATTCAACGCTTTGCGTCCAAATCACTTGAAAGGCAAGCGCTAATTCTCGATCTGTTTCAGCGTGTCGGCGCCGTGCTGCTCGGCCAGCAACTGCAATTCCTTCAAGCGCCGCTGGTATTCGGCCTCGGAGATCGAGCCGGATTGGCGGGCAGCGGCAAGCGCCGTCAACCGGGTTTGCATCGAGACCGCGTCCTCATCGCTCATTTGGGCGGCGGCGGCCGGCTTTTGCCCGTAGACGGATGGAAAGGTAGCCAGATTGGCAGTCGAACTGCATCCGGCAAGGGCGCTCGCGAGAAGCAACCCCAAAACCCAAGAACCCGAGCCCTGTTTTCCGACGACAAGCATGCTGGCGATGACCCCTGTTTTTCCGGCGCGACGATGGACCAGTGCACCCACGCCCGAAAAAGACACGCCGGTGACACTTTAACCGCTTGAATTCAAAGCGATTTACTCGCTTCCTGTGATTCCATTGGAAAGCTGAACGCTCTAGCCCTTGTAATCATTTTCGGGCAGAATGTAAAAATGCAAAACAGATAAGATGCTGTGGAGGACGCCGGGTGACAGCAGACAGGAAGGCCGAGGACGGCGGTGGTAAGAGCGGTTTTGCCGGCTTTGATCCGAAATCGGTCGAGCCTTACATCGTCAGGGATCCGGAAGGCCTGGCCGTCAACCTGGCCCGCGCAGCAGAACAACTCGGCAAGGCCGCCTCCGCATGGCTTGCCCCGCGCGAAACCGGCGAGAAGACCGATGTGTTTGCCGAGCCCGTGTCCGACATGGTCAAGACGCTCTCCAAGATCTCGGAGTATTGGCTTTCCGATCCGCGTCGGACACTCGAAGCCCAGACGCATCTCATGGGCAGCTTCTTTGACATCTGGTCACGTACGATCCAGCGCATGGCCGGCGATATCGCCGCGGATCCGACGAGCATCGAGCGCACCGACAAGCGCTTTGCGGACGAGGATTGGGTGAAGAATCCGTTCTTCGATTTCATTCGCCAGGCCTACTTCGCAACCTCGGACTGGGCGGAGAGAATGGTCAACGATGCGGAGGGGCTCGACGACCACACCAAGCACAAGGCGGCATTTTACGTGCGCCAGATATCGAGCGCCCTGTCGCCAACCAATTTCGTAACGACCAATCCGCAACTCTATCGCGAAACCGTGGCATCCAGCGGTGCCAACCTCGTCAAGGGAATGCAGATGTTTGCGGAAGACATCGCTGCCGGGCGCGGTGATCTCAGGTTGCGGCAGACGGATACGAGCAAGTTCGCCATCGGCGAAAACATTGCGATCACACCAGGCAAGGTGATCGCTCAGAGCGATGTCTGCCAGGTTATTCAGTATGAAGCGAGCACGGAGACAGTGCTCAAGCGGCCGCTGCTGATCTGCCCGCCGTGGATCAACAAGTTCTACGTGCTCGATCTCAACCCGCAGAAATCCTTCATCAAATGGGCTGTCGACCAGGGCCATACCGTGTTTGTCATCTCCTGGGTCAATCCCGATGAACGCCATGCCTCGAAGGGCTGGGAAGCCTATGCGCGCGAAGGGATCGGCTTTGCCCTGGACATCATTGAGCAGGCGACCGGCGAACGTGACGTCAATGCCATCGGTTACTGTGTCGGCGGCACATTGCTTGCTGCGACGCTGGCGCTCCACGCCGCCGAAGGCGATGACCGTATCCGCTCTGCGACACTGTTCACGACGCAAGTGGACTTCACCTATGCGGGAGACCTCAAGGTCTTCGTCGACGATGACCAGATCAGCCAGATCGAACGCAAGATGAGTGCGACCGGCTATCTCGAAGGCTCGAAGATGGCCACCGCCTTCAACATGCTCAGGGCGTCCGAGTTGATCTGGCCGTATTTCGTCAACAACTATCTGAAGGGACAGGAACCTCTCCCCTTCGACCTGCTTTACTGGAATTCCGATTCAACGCGGATGCCGGCAGCCAACCACTCTTTCTACCTTCGCAACTGCTACCTGGAGAACAAGCTTTCCAAGGGAGAGATGGTGCTGGCCGGCCGGAAAATATCGCTCGGTGACGTCAAGATCCCCATCTACAACCTGGCGACGAAAGAAGATCACATCGCGCCTGCCAAATCGGTATTCCTCGGCAGTAGTTCCTTCGGCGGCAAGGTCACCTTCGTTCTGTCGGGCTCGGGTCATATTGCCGGTGTCGTCAATCCGCCGGACAAGGGCAAATATCAATACTGGACTGGTGGTCCGGCCAAGGGTGACGTCGAGGAATGGCTGGGCAGGGCAAAGGAAACACCGGGCTCCTGGTGGCCGCACTGGCATGGCTGGGTTGAAAAGCTCGACAGGAAGCGCGTTCCGGCCCGTAAACCTGGCGGCCCGCTCAACTCGCTTGAGGAAGCACCGGGTTCCTACGTGCGCGCCCGGGCCTGATCGGATCACACGTGAATTTCTCCCGCCCGCTCGTTCCAGCCACGCTCGTGCAGCGTTACAAGCGCTTTCTATTCGACGCCGTTCTCACCGATGGAACGAGGATTACCGGCTCGTGCCCGAACACCGGCTCGATGCGCGGATTGACCACCCCGGGTTCGCAGATCTGGCTCTCGGAGCACGACAGCCCGACGCGGAAATACCGCCATATGCTGGAGATCGTCGAAGCCGACGGAACACTCGTCGGCATCAACACCGGACTGCCGAACCGGCTTGCCGAGGAAGCGATCGCTGCAGGACTTGTGGGTGACCTTCACACCTATGGGACACTTCGGCGCGAGCAGAAATACGGCCGCAACTCCAGGATCGACATCCTTCTCAGCGACCCGACAAAGGGACTTGCCTATGTAGAGGTGAAGAACGTCCACTTCAGCCGCGACCGGGGCCTCGCCGAATTCCCCGATAGTCCGACTGAGCGAGGCGCCAAACATCTCGAAGAACTCGGCGACATGGTGGAAGCCGGCCACCGCGCAATCATGCTCTATCTTGTCCAAAGACACGATTGCGATGTCTTCCGGATATGCCGCGAACTCGATCCGGTCTATGCTCGTGCATTCGAACGCGCTGCCAAACGCGGCGTCGAGGCCTATGCCATCAAATGCGCGATATCGCCCTCGCAAATAGCACCGACGGCGGCAATGTTAGTGGACGAAACCGCCCTCGCTGATTTATGACATGCGCATGAAACAATGAAAGTTCTGTAATGGTAACCTATATCGAGGCCGGCGCTGCCCCCTACAAGAACACCGGCGTTATCCGTCTTTACGGGCCGGATGATTTCGAAGGTATGCGCAAGGCCTGTCAGGTGACCGCGCGTTGCCTGGATGAACTCGTGCCCCGCGTAAGGCCAGGCGTAACGACAGAAGAGATCGATCGCTTCGTTTTCGAATTCGGCATGGACCATGGCGCGCTTCCCGCGACGCTCAACTATCGCGGCTATACAAAATCGTCGTGTACGTCGATCAATCACGTCGTCTGCCACGGTATTCCGAATGAAAAGCCCTTACGCGAAGGCGACATCGTCAATATCGACGTCACCTATGTCGTTGATGGCTGGCATGGCGATTCCAGCCGCATGTATCCCGTCGGCGAGGTCAAGCGTGCCGCAGAACGGCTGCTCGATGTCACGCACGAATGTCTGATGCGCGGCATCGCGGCTGTGCGCCCCGGGGCACGCACCGGTGCGATCGGCGAGGCCATCCAGGCCTATGCGGAGTCCGAGCGCTGTTCGGTGGTGCGCGACTTCTGCGGCCACGGCGTTGGCCGGCTGTTTCACGACGCTCCGAACATCCTGCACTATGGTCGCGCCAATGAAGGCCCCGAGCTGCGCGAGGGCATGATCTTTACGATCGAGCCGATGATAAATCTGGGTCGGCCGCACGTGAAGGTTCTGTCGGATGGCTGGACCGCCGTCACGCGCGACCGTTCGCTTTCGGCACAATACGAGCACACGGTAGGCGTCACCGCGCAAGGCTGCGAGATCTTCACGCTTTCACCAGCCGGCCTGTTCAAGCCCGGCATTGCTGCAGTGGGCAACGCGTGACGAGAACCCCGCCCCTCTCCGAAGGCGAACTGCAGCCGACGGACGAGCGGCAGTTCTTTGCACAGCAAAAGCCGCGCGTCCGCGACGCGGAAGTAAACGCTGCCCCTCCCGCGGAAGCACATTATCACGGCCATCGCGATCGCCTGCGCGACCGTTACCGTGAACATGGCGATGCAGCGCTCGCGGATTACGAGGTGCTGGAACTCATCCTCTTCAGGCTGATCCCCCGTCGCGACACCAAGCCGACCGCCAAGGCGCTGCTCGCCCGCTTCGGAACACTTGCAGGCGTTTTCGGCGCGCCGCTCAATCTGTTGCAGGAGGTCAAGGGTGTTGGCGAGTCGGTCGCGCTTGATCTCAAGCTCATTGCCACCGCCAGCCACCGGATGCTGAAGAGCGAGTTGCGCGACAAGCAGGTCCTGTCATCCTGGAGCGCGGTCATCGACTACTGCCATGCAGCGATGGCGCACGAGACCAAGGAGCAGTTCCGCATTCTCTTCCTCGACAAGCGCAACGTGCTGATTGCCGATGAAGTCCAGCAGCGAGGCACGATCGACCACACGCCGGTCTATCCGCGGGAGGTGATCAAGCGTGCACTTGAGCTATCCGCGACCGCGCTGATCCTGGTCCACAACCATCCCTCCGGCGATCCGACGCCTTCTCGTGCAGATATCGAGATGACCAAGTTGATCGCCGAAGCCGCCAAGCCACTCGGCATCGCTCTTCACGACCATATCATCATCGGCAAGGACGGGCACGCGAGCCTCAAGGGCCTTCGGTTGTTCTAACGCGTACTGCGCCTGAAAATCCCACCCGCTCAGCCTTCCAGTCAAAGCCATCTAGCTCGCCGGAAGAAGCGGTAGAGCGTGGCACACAGCCCCACAATTACCGCCAGCACGACAAAATAGCCGTAGCGGAACCTAAGCTCCGGCATATCTTCGAAATTCATGCCGTAGATTCCGGCAATCGCCGTCGGAACCGCAAGAATGGCTGCCCATGAAGCAAGCTTGCGCGAGATTTCCGTCTGCTCCGACTGGCCGATCATCAGGCTCGCCTCGAAGGTGAAGGCAAGAACTTCGCGCAAGGCATCGATGTCTTCCTGAACTCGTCGAACATGATCGGTCACATCGCGGAACAGGGGCTGCATCGCCGCGTCCATGCCTGGAAGTTCGAGGTGCTCGTGTCTTCGGCACACATCCACCAGTGGCACCACGGAATTGCGCAGGCGCAACAGATTTCGGCGCAGCAGATAAAGCCGTTCGATATCGGCCTTATCCAACCGGTCGCGCAAGAGCCTGTCCTCGAGTTCCTCGACCTCCGCATGGATCGTTTCGACCACCGGCATGTAGTTGTCGACGATGAAATCGAGGATCGAATAGAGGATGTAATTCTCACCATGGGCAAGTGCTGCTGGTGAGGATTCGCATCTCTGCCTGACCGCCATATAAGAGGTCGATGCCCCGTGGCGAACGGAAATAATGTAACCGCGACCGACGAAAAGATGCGTTTCCCCGAATGCGATTTGATCGTCAGCCATGTGGGCGGTGCGCGCCACGACGAAGATTGCGTCGCCGTAGATTTCCAGCTTTGGGCGCTGGTGCGCCTTTCCGGCGTCCTCGATCGCCAAATCGTGGAGATCGAATTCAGCCTGAACCTGGCGCAGCAGCGCCTCATCCGGCTCGTGCAGGCCGATCCAGACGACGACGTTTTCGCGGCCCCGCCATTGTCCCGCCTCTTCGACCTGAATGTCACGCAGGCGCTTCCCGTTCTGGTAGACCGCAGCAGCGACGACCCCCGGGCGTGTCGCTGGAACTGCCGCGTCGGCCTTCGCCACGCGATCAGCATGACCAGGGAGCGCCGTCGCTTTCGATGCCATTCCTAGACTCCACCTTGCTTTTGCCGCGAAAAAACCGAAGGGCGACGTCATACGCAAACATAGCTTTATTTCAGCACAGGCGCATCCACGATAGAACAATGCGCATGGTGCTTCATCAAACCGCGCAATTGACGCTATAAACGCGTGCGAGTGGAATTTGCCGCATCGCACAACGATTCTTAACTCTTTGAAATGACACAATTCCGGACGGAAAACCGTTGCACACTTTTCCTGGAATTGCTCTAGCATACGGGAAGCGTTCATGAACCAGTTCGATCTCATCGTCGTCGGAAGCGGCCCAGCGGGGCGCAGGGGTGCTATCCAGGCCGCGAAACTCGGTAAGAGGGTGCTCGTCGTCGAGCAGGGCAAGCGCGTCGGCGGCGTCTCGGTCCATACCGGAACTATTCCGTCAAAGACGCTCCGCGAGACCGCGCTCAACCTGTCGGGCTGGCGCGAGCGGGGCTTCTACGGCCGCTCTTACCGGGTGAAACAGGAAATCAGCGCCGAAGATCTGCGCCGCCGCCTTATCATCACTCTCAATCACGAGGTCGAGGTGCTCGAACACCAGTTCGCGCGAAACCGCGTCCAACATATCCGCGGCCGCGCAAGTTTTGTGAACCCGACGACGCTCGAGATCCTCAAGGAGGACGGCGAGAGCATTCCGGTTTCCGCAACGAGCGTCCTGCTCGCCGTCGGAACGAAACCTTTCCGCCCGGACTACATTCCCTTCAACGGCAAGACCGTCGTCGACAGCGATGAGTTGCTCGATATCGAGGAACTGCCGCGTTCGCTGGTCGTGATCGGCGCGGGTGTCGTCGGCATCGAGTACGCGACGATCTTCAGCGCGCTCGACACGCAGGTCACGGTCATCGATCCCAAGACGACAATGCTCGACTTCATCGACAAGGAGATCGTCGAGGACTTCATCTACCAACTGCGCGATCGTAACATGAAGCTCAATCTCGGCCAGAAGGCAGAGAACGTGGAGCGGCTCGAAGATGGTAAGGTTCTGCTTACGCTCGACAATGGCCGCAAGATCACGACGGAGATGGTCTTGTTTGCCGCTGGCCGCATCGGCGCGACCGATGCGCTCAACCTCCCCGCAGCCGGGCTCGCGGCGGACAGCCGCGGACGGCTGAAGGTGAATCCGGAAACGTTCCAGACCTCGGTCCCGAACATCTACGCCGCCGGCGACGTCGTCGGCTTTCCGAGCCTCGCTTCGACCTCGATGGAACAGGGGCGCGTCGCCGCCCGCGTCGCAGTCGGGGCGATTGCCAAGGAGCCGCAGAAATATTTCCCCTACGGCATCTATGCCGTGCCGGAAATCTCGACCTGCGGCCTCTCCGAGGAAGAGGTCAAGGAGCGTGGTATTCCTTACGAATGCGGCATCGCGCGGTTCCGGGAAACGTCGCGCGGGCACATCATGGGGCTTGATGCCGGTCTGCTGAAAATGATCTTCTCGCTAAAGACCCGGCGTTTGCTGGGTGTCCACATCATCGGGGAAGGCGCGACTGAGCTGGTGCACATCGGCCAGGCGGTCCTCAATCTGAAGGGCACCGTCGAGTATTTCGTTGAAAACACATTCAACTATCCGACGCTCGCCGAAGCCTACAAGATCGCCGGTCTCGACGCCTGGAACCGCATGGGCGAAATCAAGACGGCCTAACGCCGCTTTCATGGCTTCTTCTTCAGCCGCCGCTTCGGCGCTTCTTCTTTCACAAAGAAAAAGGCCGCCCTGAAAGGCGGCCTCTTCGAATTCTCGCAGAAGGAACCGATTATTCGGCGCTCTCGTCAGCAGCCTTCTTCTTCGCCGGGGCCTTCTTCTTCGGTGCCGCGGCTTCCTCGCCTTCAGCAGCTTCGGCCTTTGCCGCAGCCTTCTTCTTGGCAGGCGCCTTCTTGGCGGCCGGCTTGCCTTCGGCTTCCTCGTCGTCAGCCATCAGCTCTTCCTTGGAAACCGACTTGTCGGTTACCGAGATTTCGGAAAGCAGGTGATCTACGACCTTCTCTTCGAACAGCGGTGCGCGCAGCGAAGCGGCGGCGCCGGGGGTGTTCTTGAAGTAGTCGAGGATCTGCTTTTCCTGGCCCGGGAACTGGCGCAGCTGTTCGAACAGCGAGCGCTGCATTTCGTCATCGCTCACCTGAACGCCAGCCTTTTCGCCGATTTCGGAGAGAACGAGACCGAGGCGGACACGACGCTCGGCGAGCTTGCGATACTCGGCGCGCGCTTCCTCTTCCGTCGTCTCTTCATCGGCGAAGGTCTTGCCGGCCTGCTGGAGATCGGTGTTGATTTGGCGCCAGATGTTTTCGAATTCGGCGTCGACGAGGCGCTCCGGCGTCTCGAACTGGTAGAGCTCGTCAAGCTGGTCGAGAATCTGGCGCTTGACCTTCTGGCGGGTGACCGAGCCGTACTGGCTTTCGATCTGACCGCGAACGATTTCCTTCAGTTTGTCGGCCGATTCGAGGCCAAGCTTTGTGGCGAGTTCGTCGTTGATTTCGAGCGCAGCGGCGGCGGCGACGTCCTTCACGGTAATGTCGAAGGTTGCTTCCTTGCCGGCAAGGTTTGCGGCCGGATAGTCGGCCGGGAAGGTTACGGTGATCGTCTTTTCGTCACCGGCCTTGACGTCGACGAGCTGCTCTTCGAAGCCCGGGATGAAGCGGTTGGAGCCGAGCACCAGTTCCGCGTCCTCATCCTTGCCGCCGTCGAAGGCAACGCCGTCGACCTTGCCGAGATAGTCGATGGTGACGCGGTCGCCATTGGCGGCCTTGCCCTTCTTGGATTCGTAGGTGCGGGCGCTTTCGGCGATGCGCAGAATCTGCTCGTTGACCTCGTCTTCCGCGATATCGACGACTTCGCGAACAACCTTGATGCCGCTTACATCCTTGAGCTCGAACTTCGGGATAACCTCATAGGCAACCGTGAATTCGAGATCGGCCTCGGCATTGAGGATCTTGTTGGCTTCCGCCTCGTCCTCGGTCATCGCGATTTCCGGCTGCGTTGCCGACTTTTCGCCGCGCTCCGTCAGGATTTCGGTCGGCTTGTCACGAACGATCTCGTTGACGAGATCAGCCATGATCGACTTGCCGTAAACCTTCTTCAGATGCGCAACCGGCACCTTGCCCGGACGGAAGCCGTTGATGCGGACGCGGTCCTTCACTTCGGCCAGACGCTCATTCATCCGAGCTTCCATGTCCTTGGCCGGGATAACGACCTTGAGTTCGCGCTTCAGCCCTTGAGCGAGCGTTTCGATAACCTGCATGTTCAAACCTTCATTTCACGTTGACAGTGCTCTTGCCTCGAAAGGCCTGGCGAGCACGTGAGCCGATCCATTTGCCGGGAGTGGCTTTACGCAATTCCTTGACCGTTTTGCAAGCAAAATGGCACTCCGCCTACCCTCTTCACCGTCGAATTCCGACGTTTGGCTACCTGTTGTCCTGGTGCGGGTAGAGAGACTTGAACTCCCACGCCTTGCGGCACCAGAACCTAAATCTGGCGTGTCTACCAATTTCACCATACCCGCGTTCAGACAACCACACCGCCTGATCGCATTTCCCGCAAGACAACCAGCGGGAGCACCGCGGATATTCTGGACATGCGAAGGGTTCGGGCTTTCCCGAGCGCGGCGTCTCTATATCACTCGTTTATGCCGGATCAAAGAGAAAATGCGCGACCATGCACGCCCGCGTCTTCGCCGTTGCCTTGATTATTCTGAACCAAGAAACCGGCAAGAAAATGAAGTTCCTTCGCGGCGGTGCGCCATCAATAAAGCGGCTCCTCGTACGCCTGCGCCCCATCTATGGAAACCTGCCGGATTTGGGCGCGCCCATCCGGATCCACACGCACGTTGACCGAAAGCGCATGGGTGCTGCGCGCGTTTTCGAGGACACGGCCCTCGCCTTCCGGCACGTAATAGCGCTCGATTCCGTAGTTCGGAAAGAACGTTGGCGGTGGCGCGCCGGACGAGGGATAGTACGAGAACGGCAGCGATCTGATCACGATGCTGTCCGTGGCTTGCGCGAGTGGACCAAACGATGCCTCTACCGGCCCCCAGAAGCCGTCCGGCTGCTCTTTGAGCCGCACGAAGAGCACCGCCCTCGTGGCCTCCTCGGGCAAACCGCCTGCGATGATGTCCGGCGAAATGCGAGAGATATCGTAGCTTAGAGTCACATAGTCACCGCGCAAGAGGTCGCGCGGATCGATAGGCGCACTTCTGAGATGCACATCCTTGCCGTTGCGCAGGATCGAAGCGCGGCTTTCGATCATGTATCCAAGCACGACGGTCTGCAGCACAGCGACCACGAGGGCCGCCACGAAGGGATTGCGCCGGCGCGCGACAAACCAAGCACCGCTCATCGGGAAGCCTCCCCCGCTTGCCCAAGCCTGCGCTCAACTCGGATGACGAGCCACGCCACAAGCGCAACGACTACTCCGGCAATGAGGAAGAATCCTGATGTGCCAAGGATCGATCCAAGCGTCTCGAAAGCCAGATACAATATCTCCGCGGCAAATACCGCGTAGGCCAAGTACCGAACTGCGCCGTTGCGCGCACCGGCAATACCGATGCCTACGAGCGCTAAGGCAAGCAGGCCGACGCCGACGGCGATCTCTGCCCAAGCGCCTCTTGCTTCGCTTTGCAAAGCCACCAGCCCGATGACGGCGACCGCAAACGGATAGAACGAAGGTGCGGAACCAGCCTCGGAAGCCAGGCCATACAGCGGCGATCGCGGCAGCGACGCGAGCAGAAAGGCGATCAAGCCGGCGGCGAAGAAGGAGGTTGCGAGCCAGATCTCCGGGTTGTCGACGTAGAGCGCGCCCAGCCAGGCGACGCCTAGAAGATAAGCCAAATGGCGCGTGCGCCCCGCATCGGTGTAGCGGACCAGCGTGAGCACGATGACCGCCAGGACCGGCACGAGCCAGAAATAGGACTCGACCACCGGAACAAGTCCTCCGCTTTCGAACAGCGTAACAAGAAACGCCCAGGCAAGGCATGCGGCAATCGTCGTGACGGCAGCCGACGCGAAGGCCGCTGCTGACAGGCACGCCCCGGCGAACCACAGAAGCATCGCATCCGCCGCGTCGCCCGACAGATGGTACATCTGGCCGACCAGCGCGATGCCGGCACCAAAGGACATCGTGCCGAGAATGAGCAGTGCCGCGCCAACCGCCTTGGCTCCACGCCCGAGGAAATAGGCAGCCAGAAAATGGAAGAGCCAGATCAAGAGGACGACGCCCGCGACCCTGGCAAGACGCGGCAGCGCTTCCCAATTCGCCGCGAGGAGCAGCAAGAGCGAGGCCGAAAGCAATAGCGCCGCCAGCGCCAACAGGACACGGCCGACGCTGAAAGTGGACTCGCGCGCATCATATTCTGCGAGCATCGCGCTAGCCGACGACTGGGGAAGCAGGCCGAGATCCACCCAGCGCTTCAGATCTCGTTCCATGCGTCCGCGATACATCTCACCTCCGGACCTGTGCCCCCGGCCATGTGGGCGCCATCCCAACGCCTCAGCCGGTTTTAGAGAATAACAAATCAGTAAAAATGGCGAGAGAAAACAATGGGGCGTTCGTTGCTGCCGCGAGATCACCTCACTTATGCGAGCCTGCAACGGGATTGCGCGCGCCGCATATCTTCCATGCATATATTGCACTGCACAAATCGATTTAGGATGGCTATATTCACACCATCCAAGGCGACGAGAGGTGATGAGCCAAACGGACGCCGGCGGGACTGGTCGCCCGCCTCCGGAACCCGGAAAGACCCGAGCGGAAGCTCGATGAATTCGGAGCAGCGTACTCCTCCTCCCAACGCTTCTCCGATAAGATTGGCAACACTCCTCCTCCCGGTTGCCAATCACTTACATGACGCCCGCTGGATCTCCTCCCCCAGCGGGCGTTTTGCTTTGCCCCTCCTGCCTGCCCATTAAGTCGCGAGAAACCTGCCCGATTGCACAATATTGCAGCAGTTTTGCCGTGTTGCGCGCTCAAGGCATGCGTGAAATGCATGGGTGCCATTCGGTGTGCGCCTCTACACAAAACGCGTACCACAGCATATTTTACAACCATCGATCGGGCAGCGCACTCCTCCTCCCAGCGCAACCCGATACGGATTGGCGACACTCCTCCTCCCGGTTGCCAATCAGGACAAGCAACGCCCGCTGGACCTCCTCCCCCAGCGGGCGTTGTTTTTTGCGCGTCTTCACCCGTTTTCAACCCATGCTCCTGCAGCCGTCGGACCGCACCGGCGACGCGGCAAAGCGGCAATCGTTAAAGGCGAGTTAACGGGAAGGTAAAGGATTGCAATTGACGCATGGGTGCGATGCAGCATTGTCTCTGTAACTGCCGATCAAATCGATTATATTTCAAACCATCAGATGACGGCCAGCAAGAGAGACAAAGCGCTGGCAAACGACCCTAGAAAGGATAGGATCATGAACCTCGCACGTTCTTTCAACAACTGGCGCAAGTATCGTCAGACCTGCAACGAACTCGGCCGCATGAGCGACCGTGAACTGAACGACCTCGGCATCGGCCGCGGCGACATTCCCTACGTTGCTCGTCAGGCTGTCAAGTAAGCCAAAGCACGACCACCCATTTCTGGAACGCCCTTCGGTCCCGCCGGAGGGCGTTTTTCTTTCGCCCTGGCCGACGCGTACACGCCGCCGTTTTGCGACTGCGAAAAGTCGCTCGGCGCACCGATCGAGCGCTCATCGGCCGCTCCCTTCTGAAAAAGGCCTTCGGCGCCGGCGCAGCGCAAAAACTGTCGAAAACACAAGAGATTAACGCGTAGTCGAGTAATTTAGCCAACTTTTAACTTGTGACGCGTTTTCGAGCGGCGAGAGCGCGGTGCTTACGAAATCGGCGATGCTCTGCACAAACGCATAGCAGATGCATTTTCTTTGCACTCCATCTTCCAATTAGACAAGCGTATAAGGACCCCAACGACGCAGACAAATCACTGTCGCGACAAACTTATCTTGAGGACACGACGATGAACCCGATTCGCATTGCAAAAAGCTGGATCAACTACCGCCGCACCGTCGCCGAGCTCGGCAATCTCTCGAACCACGCGCTCAGCGATATCGGCATCACCCGCTACGATATCCGCAACATTGCGGCTCGTTCCTTCCGCTAATCGGAGCGAACATCCAATCATACAAGACGGCGCCTGATGGCGCCGTTTTCGTTTCTTCGCAATTGGAACCGGGAGGCGGCTGTGATAGGAAGCCGCCCATGACAGCGAACACTTCCTTTTCCCCCATTCATGTCGTCGGCGGCGGCCTCGCCGGGTCGGAAGCCGCGTGGCAGATCGCCCAGGCCGGCGTTCCGGTAATCCTGCACGAGATGCGCGGTGTGCGCGGCACCGACGCGCACAAGACCGACGGCCTTGCCGAACTCGTCTGCTCCAACTCGTTCCGCTCCGACGACGCGACCAGCAACGCCGTGGGCGTGCTGCACGCGGAAATGCGGCTCGCGGGCTCGCTGATCATGCAGGCTGCCGACCGTAACCAGGTTCCCGCCGGTGGAGCGCTTGCCGTCGACCGCGACGGTTTTTCGGCGGCCGTCAGCGCCGCGATAGACAGTCACCCCCTGATCACGGTCGTTCGTGAGGAGGTCACCGGGCTGCCGCCGAGGGAATGGGATCTTGCGATCATCGCCACCGGTCCCCTCACCGCGCCGGCCTTGGCTGAGGCGATCCGCGAGGAAACAGGCGCCGATGCGCTCGCGTTTTTCGACGCAATCGCCCCGATCGTCTACACCGATACGATCGACATGGATATCTGCTGGCACCAGTCGCGCTATGACAAGGTCGGCCCTGGCGGCACCGGCAAGGACTACATCAACTGTCCGATGACCGAGGAGCAATATAACGCCTTTGTCGATGCCTTGATCGCCGGCGACAAGACCGGGTTCAAGGAATGGGAAGGCACCCCCTATTTCGACGGCTGCCTCCCGATCGAGGTTATGGCAGAACGCGGACGCGAAACGCTGCGCCACGGCCCGATGAAACCCATGGGGCTGACCAACGCGCACAATCCCGCGGTCAAGCCGTATGCCGTCGTACAGCTCAGGCAGGACAACGCGCTTGGCACGCTCTACAACATGGTCGGCTTCCAGACGAAGCTGAAATACGGTGCGCAGGCGGAGGTCTTCCGGCTGATCCCCGGGCTTGAGAAGGCCGAGTTCGCCCGGCTCGGTGGCCTCCATCGCAATACCTATATCAACTCGCCGACGCTGCTCGATTCGACCTTAGCGCTCAAGTCCCGACCGGGCCTACGGTTTGCCGGCCAGATCACCGGTTGCGAAGGCTATGTGGAGAGCGCCAGCATCGGCCTGCTTGCCGGTCGGTTCGCGGCCGCCGAGCGAAAGGGCGAGCCGTTAGTGCCGCCGCCGCAAACGACGGCGTTCGGCGCGTTGCTCAATCACATCACCGGCGGACACATCGTCTCCGACGACGAACCGGGCAAGCGCTCCTTCCAGCCGATGAACGTCAACTTCGGTCTGTTTCCGCCGCTGGAACCGGGCGCGTTGACCAAGCCGGAAGGCGCCAAGCGTTTTCGCGGCAAGGAGAAGGCCCTGGCAAAAAAGCAGGCGACGGCATCGCGCGCGCTCAGCGATTGCGCAAACTGGCTCGCCGTTCCTGCACTGAAGACCGCTTAGTCGCTCGCCTGGGCCGCCTGGGCTGCCGGCGGCTCATCGCTGAATTCCGATTTCGGGCTGAAGCTGCCGAGCAGCCAGAGCGAGACCTCTGCCGCCTCGGCGGCGGTCCGGAACTCGAAGTCGTTATCCAGATAGGCGAAATCCGGAAAGTGCACGATCAATCCGCGTCCGCTGTCGGAACTGTTCACCCGCACCTTGCCCGGATGAATGACGTAGCAGACGTAATGCGTGCCGTGCGATTGGATAAACCCGGCCTTGCCATCGTGCAGTCGAAGAAAGATCGCCTTCCGGTCGATCGTCGAATGCAAGGCGCGGATGGCCTCATCAGGGAAAGCGCGGCCAAACTCCACCATTGCCAAGCCCGCGTCAGGATTGTCGAAATCCCGTTCGGCACGGGCGTTCATCCTGATGTAGAACGCTCCGACGGCGACGACCACCACGATGAGCAACAGCCACAACATCACACGGGCCCCTTTTGGACGGCATGAATCCAGTCGCTCCTGCCTATACGATGTGAGACTTGCGCCAGCTTGACCAAATGCAACTCCAAGCCCGGCTCAGAAGCGCTTGCTCCGGGTCGCGCGCCACATTCGCCATTGCCGCTGCCATTGGGGCGGCTGGATAGGCTGCTCAAGGAGACGCGCTCCCGCCTTTTCCGCCCGGTCGAACACCGGTTCGGCCAATGCCACCGGAAGGAAGGCGAAGAAATTCTGCGAAGAGATCGAGCCGATGCCTTGACGCGCCTTCGTAAGATGATCCCTGCCCAGGCCGCAGAATGCCTGGATCGCCCTATCGACGGCATGGCTGTCGCCGGCGGCCAGAAAAGCTTCCCGGTCTAACCCTGTCGCGCGCAGGAGATCTGCAGGAAGATAGACCTGGCCGCGCCGGTGATGAATTGGCATAAGCAAGAGGAGGCCGGCGATCGTCTGCGCGACACCGGCATGCCCGGCGGCCTCAGCCGATTTCGCCGCGTTCGACGGATCAAGGATCAGCGAAGAAAGCTGGATGAGGGCAGATGCCGTTTCACCGGCGTAACCTTCCAGCGCCGACCTGTCCTGCATCGGATCGTCGTAAAGATCGAAAATTCGCGCATCGATCATGTTCTCGAGCACTGCGACGGGCAGATGATGTTCGCGGACGCATTGCAGAAGCGCCTCCGCGAGCGGATGCCCCTCGCCGCTCGATTGCTCGTTCGAGAGAACGTCACGCCACCATTGCAAGCGAATTTCGCCCGGTAGCGGCTCGTGTATCAAGTCGCGCACCCGGGCGATTTCCGCGTAGAACGCATAGAGAGCCGCAAGCGACCGTCGCTTCTCAGGTGGGGAAAGCAGGCAAGCCAGGTAACGATCGCGATCTGTGTCCCGCAAGGTTGCGAGAATCTGGGTATCGGCCTCTTGCACGCACAGCTTCCTTCGAAATCACACCGCGATCAGGGCCGCGGCGACAGCACGCGCTTCGGCGAGCATCACGTTATAGGTTCTAACCGCCGCCCCGGTGCTCATCGGATCGGAGGAGATGTTCTGCGCTCGCAAGGCCGCTTTCAGCTCCGCCGGCAAGGGGCGGATTTCGCGACCCGTCCCCACAAGCAGCACTTCGATCTCACGCGCTTCGTCCAGCACACGCTTGAATTTGTCCACAGAAAGCGGATCACCCTCAACCACGTCCCACGCATAGATACCGGACGGCAACATGAGGACCGAACCGCGGTGAGACATGTCGGCGAAGCGGAAGCCGCCGTTTCCATAAGCGTCTATCGGCGCCCGCCCGGGGAAGTGCGCTTCGCGAATTTCGATGCCTTTTGCCATTGTCAGGCCGTCCCTGTTGCCGTGTTCGCCGGCTCATCGTCACCGCGAGCGGGACTCTGCCCGCCCTTGGCCCGGCCGCCTCGGCGGTTGAAGAGTATGAGAACCGGGCCAGCGATATAAATCGACGAGAGCGTTCCGACAACCACACCGAAAAGCAACGTCATGGCGAAAGAGCGAAGCAAGCCGTCGCCGAACAGATAGAGCGCTGCAAGCGCCAGTATCGTCGTTACAGCCGTCAGAACGGTGCGCGAAAGCGTCTGGTTGATCGACGCATCGATCAGTACCGAGAGCGACATCCTTTGATAGCGCACGTAATTCTCACGGATGCGATCGTAAATCACGACGGTATCGTTCAGCGAATAGCAGACGATGGTCAGCAAAGCGGCAATGCTCGCAAGATTGAACTCGGTACGCGTGACGACAAGAAAGCCAACGGTCAGCAACACGTCATGCACGGTTGCTATCATCGCGCCGAGCGCAAATCGCCATTCGAACCGGATCCAGACATAGAGCAGAATGGCCAAGACCGCCGCACCGATGCCGAGGCTGCCGGCTCGCGTCAACTCGTCGGAAGCGGCCGGCCCGACAACCTCCACCCGACGAAAGGTGTATTGATCCTCCAGCTCAGCGCGCACCAATCCGATCGCGGTTTGCTCGGCATTGTCACCGGCCTCCTGTGAGGGAACGCGGACGAGGACGTCTCGTTCCGTGCCGAGTTCTTGAACCCGGACTTCCCCGAGGTTCAACTCGTCAAGACGAGCCTGGATATCCGTGCTATCGGCGACACCGGACTTCGCCCGAAGCTCGATTATCGACCCGCCCTTGAAATCCGCCCCAAAGTCGGGGCCTAGGCTGACCAGCAAGATGAGCGAAGCAAGCGATAGCGCTGCCATCAGGATGAAGACCGGATTACGGATCGCCATGAACCGAAAGTCCGCCTCGCTGAAGAAGCCTGTGCGGATGCCCCTCGGCAATCGCTGGGGCCGGCGGCGGCGATACCATCCGCGGACCAGACGGCGAGTCAGGCTGTGGGCGGTCAGGATCGTCGTCACGCTTCCGATCGCAAGCGTCACGGCGAAACCGCGAAAGGCGCCGGAGCCGAAATAGAAAAGAATGGCCCCGGCGATCGCCATCGTCAGGTTGGCATCGACGATGCTGCTGAAGACTCGTGAAAAGCCGGTGTCGAGCGCCTTTCGCAGCGGTCCGGGACCGCGCGCCTCCTCGCGAAGGCGCTCGTAGATGAGAACGTTCGAGTCGACCGCCACGCCGATCGTGAGGATGATCCCCGCAATCCCCGGCAAGGTCAAAGTCGCGCCGATAAGGGAGAGCGCCGCAATGATCAGCACCACGTTCACGATGACCGCGACCACCGCGATCGCGCCAAAGAAGCCATAGAACGCGATCATGCACGCTGCGACAGCGAGCGCGGCGATCATGCCGGCCTTGAGCGCGCTTGTAATGGCGTCAGTTCCGACACCGGGGCCGACGGTACGCTCCTCGACCACGGTGAGGTTCGCCGGTAGCGGTCCCGCGCGCATCAAGGCGGCGAGGTTCTTAGCACCGTCCTCGGACAAATTTCCCGAGATCCGGCCGACGTCGCCTGTAATTGCGTCGGCGAGCGCTGGTGTCGACACCACTTGCCCGTCGAGCACGATCGCAAACTGCCGTCTGGAATCGGCTTCCAAAAGCGGTGTTATGCGTGCCAGCGCGTCGGCGCCGAGCTTGAAACTGACGACTGGATCTCCGGTTGTCGGATCGTAATCGGGTTGCGCCTCGACGAAATCGTCGGCCGCGACGAATGCTCGTCTTTCGACCAGATAGGGAACCGGCGGATCGTCGAGCGAATAGAGAATTTCACTTGCCGCCGGCGGCCGTGCATCGACAGCCTGCTGTACCGGCATCGATGGATCGAGCCACCGGAAGGTGAGCTCGGCGCGCTGGCTGAGGAGATCCTTCAGTCGTTGCGGATCGTCCAATCCGGACACTTGAACGACGAGACGATCGTTTCCGCGCCGCCGTATCGACGGTTCAGCAATACTGACTTCGCCAATACGTCGGCGAACTACATCGATGGCTTCGGTCACCGCCGACGCCACCCTAAGGTCGATCCCCTCGTCGGTAAGCCGCAGCCGAACCGCCTCGCCCTGCTCCGCCCCTTCCGAAACCAGTTCTTGAATCTGATTCCGAATGAGGCCGGCGCTATCGACGGGAGCGGTCAGCTGGCGCAATGCATCGCGCGCGACCGAGACCTTCGTCGCATCGCGAACCCGGAACTGGATCGCCTGGCCGCTGCCGGACAGGCCCATATAGGCGATATCGGCATTCCGGAGCGCTTTGCCGATTGCGTCGATCGTGGTTTCGAGCCGTTCCGCGATGATGTCGTCGCGGACCACCCTCAGCGTGAAGTCGGAACCGCCCTGGAGATCGAGCCCGAGCGGTACCTGCCGTTGCGGCAACCACGCGGGCCATTCCGCAAGCTCTTCCCTGGAGAACAGATTCGGTAGAGCAAAAACAAAACCGGCCAGGACGACGAGCCAGATGATCGCGTTTTTCAGCGGCGAGAACTTGGGCATGCTCTGAATGCTCCATTCGCCGGCTCTGCCGGTTGCGGTTCGTGCCCGGATTATTCCTTGACCGGTTCGCCCTTTACGCGAACTTCGGAAATCCCGCTGCGGACGACGCGAACCTTGATGCCATCGGCGATCTCGACTTCGAGTTCCGCATCATCGACCACCTTGGTAACCTTGCCAACGATGCCGCCACCGGTGACTACCTGATCGCCACGACGAATGTTCTTCAACAACTCTTCGCGACGCTTCATCTGCGCACGCTGCGGCCGGATGATCAGGAAATACATGACAACAAAGATCAGGAGGAAGGGCAGAATGGACATCAAAATGTCTGCACCGCCCGCGCTCGGGGCACCGGTCTGCGCAAAAGCTTCGGTAATGAACATCGATCGCTCCTTGAGTTCAAGTTGCGCGGATCTTCCCCGCGCGAAATCCGCCGGAATATAGGGACGCAATGCCGCGACGCAAATCGGCGGCCCCCTATCCGTTTCACCTGCCTCTGACACAAATTCCGCGGGAGGAGAACCCCCCGAGCACTCGTGCTTGGCCTTTTCCAGCGCAAACCGTCGTGCTACCGGAAAAAAGCTGCCGCGCGGTTTCCTCCACGGACACTTTCCGGAGGTAAACCGTACGGCAATTCAATGAATTACAAATATGCGAAGCGCCAGGTGGAGCGCCGAGTGAATACCGGAGACAAGCAGATGCAGGAAAACAAGATCGACGTACTGATCAACGAGATGCAGAAGCTTTCGGCGGCTATCGAACGGATCGCGGGCCCGGCGCCTGCCGTGAACGACTGGAGCCAGGCAGAATGTTTCGTCTGGGCGCCCGTTAGTCGCCACCTGCAGGCGGTGGCGAAGCCTAACCGCATCGACCTCACCCTGATCACGGGGGTCGATCACGTTCGTGACATCCTTTTCGACAACACGCTTCGTTTCGCCGAAGGTTATCCGGCCAACAACGTGCTCCTTTGGGGCGCGCGCGGCATGGGCAAGTCTTCGCTGGTCAAGGCGGTCCATGCGCGGGTCGCACGCGAAACCGGCGCGGCCCTGAAACTTGTCGAAGTGCACCGCGAAGACATCTCGACTCTGCCGGTACTGATGGAGATCCTCAAGGCGGCGCCGATGCCTGTCATCGTCTTCTGCGATGACCTTTCCTTCGACCACGACGACACCTCATATAAGTCGCTGAAAGCAGTTCTCGACGGCGGTGTGGAAGGCCGCCCCGCCAACGTTCTGCTCTACGCCACCTCCAACCGCCGGCACCTGTTGCCGCGCAACATGATGGAAAACGAACAATCGACCGCGATAAATCCATCGGAGGCGGTCGAGGAGAAGGTCTCGCTGTCGGACCGCTTCGGCCTATGGCTGGGTTTCTACAAGTGCAGCCAGGACGATTACCTGGCAATGATCGACGGATACGCCCGTTACTACGATCTGAGCGTCGAGCGAGAGATGCTCCATGCAGACGCGCTGGAATGGGCAACGACGCGGGGATCGAGATCCGGCCGCGTCGCCTGGCAGTTCATTCAGGATCTGGCCGGCCGGCTCCGCCGGCAGCTCGACGATCCGGCATAGCTTCGGCTAACTTTTTGAAACTACGCAGTTCCCGAGCAGAGAGCCGTTACACATTTTGGTAAGGCGCGCGGCGCTGTAGAATTGCTCTATTCGAGATAGGTCGCCGGGTTCACCGGGGTCGCATTCTTGCGCACCTCGAAATGCACCTGCGGCTGGGTCGCCCTGCCGCTCATGCCGGAGGCAGCAAGCGTCTGTCCGCGCTGCACCTTCTGCCCGCGCTGCACCTTGAGTTCCGAGGCATTGCCGTAGACCGTGACCGTGCCGTCGTCATGGCGCACCAGAACGGCGTTGCCCAGTTCCTTCAAACTGCTGCCGGAGTAGATGACCACACCGTTCTCGGCTGCCTTGATCGGTGTTCCTTGCGGCGCAGAGATGTTGATGCCGTCGTTGCGGTTGCCGTCGACATTCGCACCGTATCCGGCAACGACCGCGCCACGCACCGGCCAGCGGTACTTGCTGATACCGGTCGACTTCGGCAGGTCCTCGTCGATATCCGTCTTGGTTGCGACTTCCGAAACGCTCTCTTTGGCCACTGGCGGCTTGTATTCCGCAGGTTTGCCCTGGTCGAGCGAAGCGACTTTGGTCTCCGCCTTCTTGGTCGGCATCGAGGCCGTCGCCATTGGATCCGTCGCAGCATTGGCGGCACCCGGCATCTTCAGTTTCTGGCCGATGCGGATCGCCTCGGCGGTCAGGCCGTTTGCCTGTTTCAAGGCGCTGACAGGTACACCGTTCGCCTTGGCGATGCGGTTCAACGAGTCGCCCGGCTTGACGGTATAGAGGCCGTCGCCGCTGCCTTCGCCCTTGGACGCAAGCTTGCCTGCGGCGACATCGCTGCGGCTTTCGTTCTTTTCACGGGATTGCGATTGGCCGGGAAGGATCGCCGCTTCGCGCTTGTCCGCCGGCAGCGGCGACGGCCGCTGCTTTCCGTTCTCGATATCGGCGATCGAGTTGGAGGCGGCCGCCTTCGCAGCACTGCTCGCGACACCGAACGTCGGAATCACAAGGCGCTGACCGGGCTCTACCTGACCGGCGGATTTCAATCCATTTACCCTGAGTATTTCCTTCTCCGGAACTCCAAACCGCTTGGAGAGGGTGGCGACGGTATCGCCTGGACGAACCATGACGGAGGGCGCGTTCTGGGTGCCCCAACCGCCCTTGCTCGCCGCCTCCCTGGTCGTTGCAGGTAGAGTCTCGGCCTTGGCGACGGCGACCGGCTGCGCCTGCCGTTGCGTTGGAAGCGCCTGCGGTTGCGGTTGCGGCGCTGTCGTGGAGGGATCCGCCAGCACCGTGCGCTGAACACTCATCGGCGTCGAGGCGACACGCGCACTGGAGACGGGCGCCGGATTATAACCAGCGTTCTGACCAGCAACCGGATATGGCTGACCGTAGGACGCATCGGCTCCACCAGACGGGGCAGCCGCAAACTGCCCGGCGGCCACATCACCGCGCGGCACCGGCATCGTACTCTGCGGGATGGAACTGGTCGTTATGTCGTCAGATCTTGAAAAAAGCCCGCTGAAGCGGCTGACATCCGAGCTGCAACCGGTGGCAGCGCCTGCCAGCAAGATCGCCGCACACAGGCGGATCGTGGACTTCCCTGCACTAGGAGATACAAATTTACGCATGACGCTTACCCACTCCGAACGCAACTCGCTGTGGAATGATTAAAGCGCATTAGAGTTACCGCCCGGTTAAGGGCGGCACTCAATTTGACGAAATGCTAACCATAGCCGGCGCGTCTTTCCTTGCCTGGCGCGGAAAGACACATGAAACACGGCTTAGAAGAGCTTGGAATAAAGCCGCTCCATCTCCGACACGGATCTGGGCTCCGGCGGCTGGTCTTCGTAGCTGATGTTGGATTTGTTCCAGTCAAGACCCCCACCTTCGGTCCGCAAAGCCGAGGACGGTGCGTCCGCATGGACAGCCTTATCCTCGTCGAGGAAAACGCTGACCAGGGCCTGGAAATTGGCTTCCACATCGAGACCGCTTTCGGCGTCGTATTCAAGCGATCGCAAACCGGCAACAGCTGCCTCGCGTGTCCCGAAATAGCGCAGGCTGTTCTGGTCCTCCGGACGAAGACTGTCGTAATAATCGATGAAGGCTCCATAGTAAGCCTTGTAGTCGCCGGTCTCCGCGAATCTACCAAAGGCCTGGTACTCGCGTGATGCCAACTGGGGCGAAGGATTGTTGTTCCACTCCTCCCTCGTTAGGGCTGGCAATCGTTCCGGCGATTTTTTTGTTCGACTGAGATAGAGGAGTGCGTCAACCGAAAGAGAGATCCGCGGCGTTGGATCGAAGAAACCCGTTTGCGCGGCTTGCGCGCTGTTCTCATCTTTGTTGCCGGTTGCGACCTGGCCGGCCGAGCGCCCAGCGAGATTGCCCAAGCCGTCGCCGGCCGTTGCCGCAGTCAACCTGTTTGCAATCTGCATCTGCCGTCTCCGTCATATGCACGATCCAACAAGAAATGCAGAACAAGCGCGTATCGCGCCCAAAATCCGTCGTGCTACTCTGGCCTAGGCCGGCAAGCTTGCGCGAAACTGTATTTTGTTAAGAGCGCATTAACCATTCGCTATCGGAGAAATGGCCAGGAACAATGTGTCCACCGGAGTCAACCGGCAACCACGATGATTTCCGAGCTCCCTGGCCCAGCGGGATTAAGGTGATCGTAGAGTGCGGCCAGCCTGTCATCTGTGTAGATAGGGTCGGCCATGCGCATCAAAGAAATGATGCTAGTTGCGGCACGATCGGAAGGTAAGGCGCGTCGAAAAGATCCTCGCGATCGAACCGGCTGCCGGTGCGGTTGACGCGAACGATCCGGCAGAGCGTTTCGCTCATCATGATCGGGACCAGCAAGGTACCGCCAGAGACCAGATGGTCGGAAAACATGCGGGGCAAGCTGTTGAATGCTGTGGTTATCAGAATGCGGTCGAACGTGCCCTCACCTGGTACGCCCGCGCTACCGTCGGCCTGCCTGACGACGACGTTGCGAATGCCGGCCTTTTCCAGGTTCTTTTGCGCAGAACTCACCAGCGTCTGATATCGATCGATCGTCAATACCCGTTCGGCAATACGCCCCATCACCCCCGCGGTGAAGCCGCTGCCTGTGCCGACCTCCAGGATACGCTGCCCCGGCTTGATGTTGAGGCAATGCAGCAGCCGCACGGCGAAATCGTAGCCTTCCATGAACGACCCGCAATCGAGCGGTATCAATCGCTGGGAATAGGCATCAGCCTGGTATTGCGGCGGGGCAAACTGACTGCGCGGTGTCTGTTCCACCGCCTTCAGCAGGTCATGATTTGCCATGCCTTCTCCGCGCAGTCGCAGCACCATCGCTGCGAAGCCCTCCTGCTGCGAAACGCGTCCGTTCAAGCGACAGTCCCTTCCCGCAATGCGCGCGCGATGCGATCCTGGACGGTATAGTCGGTCATATCCAGTTTAAGCGGGGTTACCGAAATCCGATTCTCGCGCAAAGCGTAAATGTCGGTTCCGGCGCGAAAATCGCCGGCGCGCTCGCCGAAGCGCAGCCAGAAATAGGGAAATCCGCGGCCATCCACGCGCTCGTCGATGCTCAATCCGAATTCAAGCTTCCCCTGTGATGTGACGTCCGTTCCGGCCACCGCGTCGGCCGGACAATTGGGGAAATTCAGATTGATCAACGTTCCGTCGGGCAACGTAACGTTCATCAGCGTACGGATGAGGGCCGGCGCATGGGTCTCGACCACATCCCATGATACGGCCCTGTCGGTCGTATGTTGATAGGCCTGGCTGAGCGCGATCGAACGGATGCCTTGCAGAGTGCCTTCGATAGCCCCGGCGACGGTTCCGGAATAGGTGACGTCATCGGCAAGGTTCGCTCCGACGTTCACTCCCGAAAGGACGAGATCCGGCTTGCAGTCGAGAATTTGCCGCACCGCCATGATCACGCAATCCGTCGGCGTTCCCCGGAGGGCAAAATGCCGCTCCGAAACCTGCCGCAAGCGCAAGGGCTCCGAGAGCGTCAGCGAATGGGCGAGACCGCTTTGATCCACTTCAGGGGCAACCACCCACACATCGTCGGAAATCGTCCGTGCGATCCTCTCCAGCACGGAGAGCCCTTCGGCGTGAATGCCGTCGTCGTTCGTCAGCAGGATGCGCATTCCGGTTTTCATCCGCTTCCTCGCGTTCAGGCGGCTTTTTCGATGCGCCGCTGGCCGCCCATATAGGGAACAAGAACATCCGGCACCGCGACGGAGCCATCTTCGTTCAGATAATTCTCGATGACGGCTATCAGCGCGCGGCCAACCGCAACACCGGAGCCGTTCAACGTGTGAACGAATTTCGTTCCTTTCTCCTCCTTGGTGCGGTATCGCGCGTTGATGCGGCGCGCCTGGAAATCACCGCAGACCGAGCAGGACGAGATCTCGCGGTAGGTATCCTGTCCCGGCAGCCAGACCTCAAGATCATAGGTCTTGCGCGCGCCGAAGCCCATGTCGCCGGTCGAGAGCGTCATGACCCGATAGTGCAGCCCCAGGCGCTTCAACACCTCTTCCGCGCAGGCGGTCATCCGCTCGTGTTCGTCAATCGAGCTTTCCGCATCGGTGATCGAGACCAGTTCCACCTTGTTGAACTGATGCTGACGCAGCATTCCGCGGGTATCGCGCCCGGCAGAACCCGCCTCCGAACGGAAGCACGGTGTCAAGGCGGTGAACCGCAACGGCAGCTTCTCTCCATCGAGGATCTGCTCGCGAACCATGTTCGTCAACGGAACTTCCGCCGTCGGGATCAACCAACGTTCATCCGTCGTGCGGAAGAGATCGTCCGCAAACTTCGGCAACTGCCCGGTGCCGTACATCGCGTCGTCACGGACGAGCAGCGGCGGCTGGATCTCGACATATCCGTGTTCCTGCGTATGCAGGTCGAGCATGAACTGGCCAAGCGCCCGTTCCAGGCGGGCGAGCTGCCCCTTCACAATCGTGAAGCGCGAGCCGGCGATCCGCGTGGCACCTTCGAAATCCAAGAGCCCCAACGCCTCGCCGATTTCGAAATGCTCGAGCGGCTTGTGGTTCCAGGTCGGTTTTGCACCGACAATCCGTGTCACGACGTTGGCCGCCTCATCGGCACCGACTGGAACATCGTCGAGCGGGACATTCGGAATGCGCGACAAGGCATCCGAAAGCTCGGCCTCGATCCGACGGCTTTCTTCCTCGACCGCAGGCATGGTGTCCTTGAGGTCAGCAACTTCGGCCTTGAGCTTTTCGGCAAGTTCACTGTTCTTCTGCGCCATGGCCGCACCGATTTCCTTGGAGGCGGCGTTGCGGCGCGACTGCATGTCCTGCAGCGACAGAAGAATGGCGCGACGACGCTCATCGAGCGCGATCAAGGACTGAGACAACGGCTCCGCACCCCGTTTCGCTAAGGCGTCGTCAAGCGCAGCGGCATTCTCACGGATCCATTTGATATCGAGCATAATCGTCCCACGCGTTGTTTACGGCATGAGTTCTCCTCAAATCGGGCCTGATTTAAGGAGAACTCATGCTGCGATTCAAAGTGCTACAGCGACGTTTGCGCGTCCGAAGAGATGCGCGGTGCTGTAGGTCACGGCGCGAGAACGTCAGACAGTCAGCCCTTCGCGGGTCCGGTCGTCTCGGAGGAACTTTCCTGCGAAGATGCGACCTCGCGTGCGAGAGCGTCTCGCTCGCGCTGCCTTTCGACGAGTCGCGCCGTATAGATGGAAATTTCGTAGAGAAGGATGGCTGGCAGCGCAAGACCGATCTGTGACACGGGATCGGGCGGTGTCAAAACGGCCGCGACGACGAAGGCGATGACGATCGCATATTTGCGCTTCTCGGCGAGCCCCTGAGCCGTGACGAAACCGACGCGCGCTAGCAGCGTGGTGACAACGGGCAGCTGGAAGACCAAGCCGAAGGCGAACACCAACGACATGATCAGGCTCAGATATTCCGATACCTTCGGCAGGAGCTGGATTGCAACCTGCCCTTCGCCGCCGCCCTGCTCCATGGCCAGGAAGAACCACATGACCATGGGCGTGAAGAAGAAATAGACCAGCGCGCCGCCGATGAGAAACAGAACCGGCGAAGCGATCAGGAACGGCAGGAAGGCTGCGCGTTCGTTCTTGTAGAGACCGGGCGCGACAAACTTGTAGATCTGCGAGGCGATGACCGGAAAGGCAATCACCAGAGCGCCAAACATCGCAACCTTGATCTGGGTGAAGAAGAATTCCTGCGGTGCCGTGTAAATAAGCTCAACATTGCGATGGCTGAGGCCGGCCCAGCTCACCGCCCACTTGAACGGCAGGACGAGAAAGTTGAACAGCTGCTTGGCAAAATAAAAGCATACGAGAAAGGCGATAAAAAATGCGCCAACCGCCCACATCAGCCTCGTGCGCAACTCGATGAGGTGCTCGATCAGTGGCTGCGGCCGGTCCTCGATATCGCCGCTCATGCGTCACCTTTCTTGCGCGAAGTCGCGCGCGCCTTCTGCGTCTTGGTCTTGGTCTCAGCCTGCCCCTCGCCGGTCGGCGCTACTTTCTTTGCCGGCGGCTTGGTTGCGGTTTTCCGGGCCGTTACCGCGGCAGACTTCTTCGATAGTGCGGGCGCGGCTTTGGTCTTGCCGACGCTTTTCGCCGTTTTCGCTTCTATTTTCGGTTCGCTTGCGGCTACAGCGGGAACCTCCGCAGGCTTTGCCGTGGCCTCCACGGGCGCTTCGGCCTTCGCCGCTGCGGCCGCAGGCTGCACCGGCTCCGGTTGCGCAGGCTTGTCCGGCGTTGTCGCCCTCTGCAGATCGGACTTGATCTCGTTTCCGAGCTGGCGCAGCGGGTTCATGGCGTCCCGCAGCGCCGTAGTCGGATTGAGACTCTGCGCATCGCTGATCGTCTTGCGCACCTCATCCAGATCGGCTTCGCGCAAGGCCTCGTCGAATTGATGGCGGAAATCCGCGGCCATCCCGCGCATCTTGGACGTCATGCGCCCAAAGGCCCGCAGCATTGGCGGCAGATCCTTCGGTCCAACGACGACAATCAGGACGATTGCGATAACAACAAGCTCGGTCCAGCCGATATCAAACATCCAACGTGCCCTAAAAAACCGTGACGCGATCGACCGGGCGGAATAGTCCGCCTGGTCTCGCCAGCTTTTGTTCGTTAGCGGACTTCGTCAGACTTGTGCTCGACGGTCTTGCCGTCGATCGTCTTGTCGGTCGGAGCGGCCTCGTCTTCGCTCATGCCCTTCTTGAAGCTCTTGATGCCCTTGGCGACATCACCCATCAGTTCCGGAATCTTGCCGCGGCCGAACAGCAGCAGGATCACCACCAGGACGATCAGCCAATGCCAGATGCTAAAGGAACCCATGCACTTACTCCCTTAGGGCCTCATTCAATCAGAGCCCATCACGTTGTCAATTTTCAGGCGTGCCCCTGGCAAGCCCTCATTCCCGACGGACCCTAGGATGTTGAGGCGTCTTTTTCAAACAGCAATATGTCGCGCTCGTTAACGGAAAGCGTGACGTCACGCAATCCTTGCGGCAACAGATCGGCGCGGATACGTGCCCGCACTGTACGCTCGAATTGCGGCACGGCAAGCTCCAACAGTTCGACGACGCCCAGAAAGCGCCTCGACAGGATGCGCGCAGGAATGTCGCCGCCCTCCTCCTTGAGGTGAACGCCCGAGAGCCTGACTGCGACGCTCAGGGGCTGACCCTCTTTGTAGTGCCCCGCGGGCACGTCTCCGAGCGGCGTTTCGACGCGGCCGCCCTGCACACGCGCATCAAAGACATTTATCTCGGAAAAGAAGCCGGCCGCAAAAAGATTGCGCGGTTTGCGATAGAGCTCATCGGCCGTACCGACCTGAACCAGACGCCCGTCCTTCAACAGGGCGATGCGATCGGCCATGCGCATCGCCTCCTCGGCGTCATGGGTCACGACGATCGCCGTTGCACGGGTCTCGCGCAGAATGGCGAGCGTATCGGCGCGGATTGAATCCTTGAGGCGAGAGTCGAGACCCGAGAAGGGTTCGTCCATCAGCAACACGGCAGGCC
Source organism: Sinorhizobium chiapasense (assembly GCF_036488675.1). NCBI lineage: Bacteria > Pseudomonadati > Pseudomonadota > Alphaproteobacteria > Hyphomicrobiales > Rhizobiaceae > Sinorhizobium > Sinorhizobium chiapasense. Next base: position 1,418,144 of record NZ_CP133148.1, on the reverse strand, counting down.
GCGGGGCAAGAGCGCGGGCAAGTGCCACGCGCTGTTGCTCGCCGCCCGAAAGCACATGAGGATAACGGTCGGCGTAATGCAGGAGGCCAACACGCTCCAGAGCCGCATCCGCCTGTATCAGCGCCTCCTTCTTGGGCAAGGCCGTCAATCCGAAGCTGACGTTGTCGCGGATCGTCAAGTGAGGAAAAAGCGCGAAATCCTGAAACATCAATCCGACGCCGCGCTTCTCGGGCGGCAGAAAGACGGACGGGCCGGAAATTTCCTGTCCGTTCAGGAGGAGGCGGCCGCCGGTCTGCATCTCGATGCCTGCCGCGATGCGCAGCAATGTCGTCTTGCCCGATCCCGACGGGCCGAGCAGACAAAGCACTTCGCCGGCTTTAGCCGTGAGTGTGACGCCCTTGATCGTTTCCTTGGAATGATAGCGGTGGCTGATATCCTCGAATGCCAGGCTTGCCGCGAAAGACACCCCGGACCGTCGCGTTGCCATGACGGCGCCGTTGTGTGGGTCTGAAACCATGCTCACTCATTCCTTGAACCGAAGGTTCGCGGCGAAATGCCGGTACCCGGATCTAAAGCCGATATTCCTAGTCAGGATTTTAATCGTCTTCTTCAGCCTTCGGTGTCAAGAGGCCGAGTTCTTCAAGGTCCATTTGCGTAATGGGATCCTCGTTCTCGGAGAGTTCGTCCTCGCTGGCGGGAACCGGAATATGCAGGTTGGAGGGAACGCGCCCGGAAAGGAGGCCGGCACCTTTCAATTCTTCGATACCGGGGAGATCGCGAATTTCCTCGAGGCCGAACTGATCGAGGAAATCCCGCGTCGTTCCGAATGTGACAGGCCGTCCCGGGGTCCGCCTGCGCCCGCGAAAACGCACCCAGCCCGCCTCCATCAGCACGTCGAGTGTCCCCTTCGACGTCTGTACGCCGCGTATGTCCTCGATTTCCGCGCGCGTAACCGGCTGGTGATAGGCGATGATCGCCAGCACCTCGAGGGCGGCCCGCGACAGTTTCCTGACTTCCTGCTCGTCCGTCTGAACGACGAAGGAGAGATCGCCGGCGGTGCGGAACGCCCAGTGGTCGGCGACCTGGACAAGATTGACGCCGCGCGAGGCATAAGCTGCCTTCAGCCTTGCCATGATCCGCCCGACGTCGGCGCCACGGGGAAGCCGGCTCGCGAGATAGGTCTCGGAAACGGGCTGGGCCGATGCGAAGACCAGCGCCTCCGCGATCCGTTCAGCTTCCCGTTCCAGCCTAGGATCGAGGGTAATCGCTTCGTGCGCCTCCTCTTCGTCGGGCATTCCCGGCAAGTACTTCTGCGCTTCAGCCACGCGCTGCCTCCATTTCCGCCAGGGTCGCCGCGTCGATCGGCTTTGGTCCACGCCGAAGATATATGGGGGAGAAGGCGCCGTCCTGCCGGATTTCCAACCTTCCCTCGCGAACCATTTCGAGCGACGCGGCAAACGAGCTCGCAATCGCCGTTGCGCGTTCTTTCGGGTTCGTCATGTAGCGGATGAGAAAATGATCGAGCGCAGTCCATTCGTCGAGACCGCCGATCATCCGCGCCAGGATCAGGCGTGCATCGGCCAACGACCAGACATGGCGCTTTTCGATCGTCACCTGCGTTATCGCCTGACGCTGCCTGAGGCTCGCATAGGCGGTCAGCAGGTCATAGAGGGACGCGTCGTAACCCGATTTCTTTTCGGCAACGATATGTTCCGGCGCACCGCGCGCGAAGACATCGCGGCCGAGCCGGTTTCCGTTGACGAGCCTCGTTGCGGCATCGCGCATCGCTTCGAGGCGCTTCAGCCGGAACGCCAGCGCCGAAGCCATCTCCTCGCCGGAGGGCCCCTCATCCTTGGCCTGTTGCGGAAGCAGAAGGCGGGACTTGAGGTAGGCAAGCCACGCGGCCATGACGAGATAGTCGGCCGCAAGCTCGATGCGGATCGAACGGGCGCGCTCTATGAAGGCGATGTATTGTTCCGCAAGCGCCAGCACGGAGATACGGGAAAGATCGACGCGTTGACTGCGCGCAAGATGCAGAAGCAGGTCGAGCGGGCCTTCGAACCCGGCAAGGTCGACGACGAGGGCTTCCTCGTGCAGTCCGCGATCGGCCGCCTCGGCTTCCCACAAAGGCTCCATCGGCGCCTTTGTGCCAGCTTGTCCCTGCCATTCGCCCGGATTGCTCACCAACTTGCCTTTCCGTCGCCTTCCCCTAAGCCAAGGCGAACATGGCGTTGAACTCCGCCCTTAACGCATCCTGGTCCGCATTGTCCGGTTTCCGGAAAGCCGCCTCCGCGGCCCTTGCCCGACGCAGCCGATCGCCCGACAGGACCGGAACGACATCCGCAACGGCCCTCATCTCTTCCATTATGCCATGACAATGCAAGACGAGATCAAGACCGGCGCCAATAATGCCGCGGGCGCGAGCAGCCATGTCCCCGGCAAGCGCATTCATCGAAACATCGTCCGACATCAAAAGCCCGTCGAAACCGATATGGCCGCGAATGATTTCGCTGACAACCTTTGGTGAGGTCGTTGCCGGATTGTCGGGATCGATCGCAGTAAAGACCATATGCGCCGACATGGCCATGACTTCGTCCTTCATGGCGATAAAGGGAAGAAAGTCGCTTCGCTGCAATTCCTCGAGACCAGCTTCCACAACCGGCAGGTTATGGTGTGAATCCACGAACGTGCGGCCATGGCCGGGCATGTGCTTCATCACCGGCAGCATGCCACCCGATTTCAGTCCCTCGCTCATCGCACGGCCGATCGCGGTCACTGTCTCCGGATCATGCCCATAGGCCCGGTTGCCTATGACATCGTGGCTGCCAGGCACCGGCACGTCGAGGACCGGCAGGCAGTCGACCGTGATTCCAAACCGCATCAGGTCGAAAGCATGGAGGCGTCCCATGAGCCATGCGGCGCGCAGGCCCTGCTCCCGGTCGCGGCGATATATCTCGCCGATCGCGGCACCGTTCGGGTATTGCTGGACCAGCGGCGGCCGGATGCGCTGGACGCGGCCGCCCTCCTGATCGATCAGCACCGGGGCATTCGGATTGCCGATGGTGTCGCGCAGCGCGGCGACGAGATCGGAGATCTGATTTTCTTCGCCGATGTTGCGGCCGAAAAGGATGAAGCCCCACGGGCGCTCGCCGTCGAAGAACCTACGCTCTTCATCGGTCAGGGAAAGGCCTTTGCAGCCGGAGATAAATGCTTTTGATTCGCTCATGTCAGAATCATAGTGCGCGCACCGTTCGACGCGAAGTCACAAAGCCGCAGTTCCTCGATCATTCACAGACAAAGCGTCGTTCCAAAAGAAAAGAGCGCGACATTTCTGCCGCGCCCCGTCTTGTTGATCTTTGCCGGACTTACTTCGTAACCAGGCAGCTTCCGCCAGCGCTCTTGTAGCGAGAGCAAAGGGCATTGGCCTCCTCCCGAGAACCGGCCGGAATACGCACGCGATAGTAGGTTCCCTTGCCGGCGATCTCGGCCTTGCGAATGTCGACGCCGCGGCCGCCGATGACACTGGCGAACTTCGCGGAAAGGCTGTTGTAGCTCTTCTGCGCTTCGGCTTCCGAAGGCAGCGAGGCGATCTGGATCACGTAGCTGCCGGCGGGAACGGAAGCGGTCGCAAGCGGCGCGGCCGGCGCTGCATTCGCCGCTGTCATCGCTGTTTCGTTTTCCGCCGGCGTTTTCGCTACATTCGCCGAGGCACCGGCATCGGCTTGGCTCGTCGGACGCGTCTGTGGCACAGGGGCCGGTTGGCCACCGATCGCTGTTGTCTTCACGCTGCGTACAGCGACCTCCTCGATGGGAGCATCGCTTGGCGCAGCCAGCGCAACCTTTTCGACACCGGCGGCCTGTTGTTGCCCGCTGGGACGCAGTTCAGATCCGGCATCCGCGACAATCGCCTCACCCTTGGACCCCACAGCCGCAGCCTGTCCGGAAGCGGTCGCGGGAATGGATTGATTGTCAACACTCGCCGTCGCGTCGTTGGTCGGCGGAGCCACCGGCTCTTCGCGAGCGACCAGCGTGCCATCGGGCTTGACGATCATCGTACGGACCTTGCGCGGCGCCACGGCAGGAGCTTTTTCCTCCTCGGCCGTAGCGGCATCGCTCGTGTCTCCATCGGGCAGCAGGCGCGCCACTTCCCCATCATCTGCCGGGGCCGTCATTGCGTCGGCATCATCGCTGCCTTCCAGCGGCAAAGTCTCCGGCGTCAGCGTTTTCTGGACCACATCCATCGGCTCTTCGGTCGAGGAGACCAACGCCTCCTGGCGCGGGGCATCTCCCTGAGCTCCGGCGACCCGATCGTAGACGGCCTTGTCCTGGTTCGGTACGGTCTTGCCGCCCTTTTCTTCCGGGACGACCTTTACCGGGTTCTTGTCCGCCAGGATGATTTTCGGACCGTCACCAGTCAGGGCTGCAGTGCTGCCCCCCATCCAGGCATAGACCCCCGCACCGCCGAGGATGATGACGCCCGCTACGCTGGCGGCCAAGAGCATCGTGCGCTGGGCGCGGCGGCCATAGCCCTGCTCTGCATATTCCGAAGCCCGCCCCGGTCCCGGTGCCAAACGCTCCGTGTCTTGTGTCGCGTGTTGACGTTCAGCCATCGAACGCTGGAAGTCCTCTTCCATCGCCTTTTCGAATTCGTCGAAATCATCGACTACCGACGCCTGAGGACTTGTCTTCGCTGCGGCTGGAAGTGCTGCTGCATGAGCGCCGTGATCCTCGACGCGCGAACCATCCCGGGGCGCCGCCGCAGGGGTTCCGAAGAGCTGCGCCATTTCCGCGTCGATATCGAGATCGTAGTCAGTCGCATAGGCGGCTGGTTTTTCTTCGACTTCCAGCGCCGGCAACTGCGGCACGTCGACTTCCGCGATCGGCGTCACGCCGCTTTCCGGCTCGGCGATCATTGCGGGATCGAACGGCAACGCGCTTTCGGCGGGTTCTTCTTCCTCTGCAATCACCTCCGTTGATGCCTGCGGCTCGTCGCGGGGGACTTCGGCTTCAGCTGGGACCGACAGCGCCTGCAGGAAGGGCTGCGCCGCCGGCTCGACCAATGCAGGATGCGCGACGACGGGCTGCGCCACTGTTGCCTGGACGTCTTGCCGTGCATCAGCCTTCGGCGGGTCGATATCCAGGGCGAGATCCGACAGTTCCAGCTCGAAATCCTCGATGTCGAAGCTGGGTTCCGGCTCGACCGCAGCCACTTCCTGAACCGGCTCCGGCGTTGGCACTGTCGAAGCGGCTGGCGCGGCAGAAACTTTTGCGACGACCGGCTCGACGATCGGAGCGGCAAAGGCGCGCTGTTGCGATGCGCCGGAGGCAGACGCGACCGGCGTCGCACGACTGAAGGTGGGCTTGAAAGGATAGCTGCTCTTCTTTACGGGCGCAGCGTTCACAGGCGCAGCGGGGCGTGCATGGATCGCCGGATGGGCTTCCACGGCTGCCGCCACCAGACCTGTCGCGACCGGCACAGGAAAACGCTCGACATCAGCAAGCAGTTGGTCGACCTCGTCCGCGGAGCCAAACGAGACCGCAGCCCGTGCTGCGGCCGCATTGTCGACCGGCGCAACCACCGCTTCATTGCTTCTGGCAAGCTCATCAGCCATGTCGATAAAGAGAGCGTCTGAGCTCGCGGCAGGTTCGGCGGTCCAAGCGACAGCTGCATGGAGTGAAAGCGGTACATGCATGGCCTCAAAGGCGGGCGCTTCGAACGCGTCATTCCGTGCAGAGTGCGACTGGATGGTACCGCTCGCGCCGCTGGCTTCGGAAGCTTGCGTGTCCTGCGGAAGCGACAGATCTTCGTAACCGAGCGAGAGTTCGAGCTCGCGTTCCAGATCGACCGGCGGATCGACTTCCGCCAAGTCCGCGACGTCGACGGCATCGAGATCGGCCGGCGTCACCGCATCGATAGCGGGCGCAAGCGAAGCAAGGTCGTTGTGTCGATCCTCGGCCGGTTCGGAAACCGGAGAACCGCGATCCTCAACCGCAGCAACAGCGTGCTCGGCAACGGGCTCAACGGGAGTGGAAGCGTCGGCGCGATGCTGCTCCGTCACGCCGCCAGCGACCGGATGCTCGACAAGCCCGCTATCCGGGTGAACCGCAACGGCACGCGGAGCGTCATAGCTATCAAACTCGCGAAGAAGCTCTTCCTCGAGATCGAACGCGGGGTCCCGCCGAACGGCCTCTTGGTGTCGCTGCAGTTCCTGCAATTGCTGAACGGCTGGCCGAGCATCGTAACCGACAATGCGGGCAAGTTCGCTCAACGGATCATCGTCGGCCAAAACATCGAATTCTGCCGGCCCGCTTCGTGCGAATTGTTTGTCTGCCATACTCTCCACTCACAATTGCCTGCGTTCGTTTGCCAGTGCTTTGTGGGGAAATGGTGACAATACCTACCGCATCTCTTCCGGTGCTGAGGTGCCCGTAATAGACAGGCCCGACTTCAATACCGAGGCGACAGCATGCACCAGCCCGAGTCTGGCAATGCTTAATTCTCTGTTCTTATCGTTAACAAAACGTAATTCTGGATTTTCTTTACCTTTGTTCCAGTGTCCGTGGAAGGCTGCGGCAAGATCATACAGATAAAAAGCGATTCGGTGAGGCTCCTGCGAGAGTGCCGCAGCCTCGATGACGCGCGGATATTCTGCGAGCTTGGCGACAAGCTGCATCTCGGCAGGATCAACGATCGCTCCCGTCACTGCCGCGGCAAGATCAAGCGACGAGAAATCAAGATCAGGGAACGCATCCGCCGCCTGGCGGAACACTGAGCTGCAGCGTGCATGCGCATATTGTACGTAGAAGACCGGGTTATCCTTCGACTGTTCGGTCACCTTGGCGAAATCGAAGTCGAGAGGCTCGGTGTTCTTCCGGTAGATCATCATGAAGCGAACAGGATCCCGGCCGACTTCATCGACAACGTCGCGGAGCGTCACGAAGTCGCCGGACCGCTTGGACATCTTCACCGGCTCGCCGCCGCGATAGAGCTTGACGAGTTGGCAAAGCAGCACAGTCAGCTTCGCCGTCCCGCCCGACACGGCGCGCGCCAGTGCTTCCAGCCGCTTGACGTAGCCGCCGTGGTCGGCGCCAAGCACATAGATCATCTCGTTGAAGCCGCGGTCGAACTTGTCCTTGAAGTAAGCAACGTCGGCCGCGAAATAGGTATAACTGCCGTCTGACTTGATCAAAGGACGGTCGATGTCGTCGCCGACTTCCGTCGAACGAAACAGCGTCTGCTCGCGGTCCTCCCAATCCTCCGGCAACTGTCCCTTCGGAGGCGGCAGCGTGCCCTTGTAGACATGTCCCTTGAAAGTCAGGTCGTTGATCGCGGTGCGGATTCGCGTTGCGTTGTTGTCGTGCAGCGTCCGCTCGGAGAAGAAGACATCGTGATGGACGTTCAGCGCCGCCAGGTCCTCGCGGATCATCGCCATCATCGCGTCGATCACGCGCTCCTTGACGAGCGGCATCCACTTGTCGTCCGGCATGATCCGCAGGCTTGTGCCGAATTCATCCGCCAGCGCCTCACCGACCGGCACGAGATAGTCACCGGGATAGAGGCCCGCCGGGATCTCCCCAATCTCCTCGCCGAGTGCCTGCCGATACCGCAGGAACGCCGAACGCGCCAGAACATCGATCTGCGAGCCCGCATCGTTGATGTAATATTCCTTGGCCACGTCGTAGCCGGCAAAGGCAAGAAGATTGGCCAGCGCATCGCCGACAACCGCGCCACGGCAATGCCCAACATGCATCGGCCCCGTCGGGTTGGCGGAAACGTATTCGACATTCACCTTGCGTCCCGCACCGACGGTGCTGCGGCCGTAGTCGGTGCCGGCCCTCACGACGGAGGCCAGGAGCTTCTGCCAATAGGAAACCGACAAGCGAACGTTGATGAAGCCCGGTCCGGCAACGGTAACCTCGGTGATTTCCGGATCCTGCCGCAGCTTCTCGACGATGAGGTCGGCAAGCGCGCGCGGATTCATGCCGAGCGATTTTGCGAGAACCATGGCGGCATTGGTCGCCACATCGCCGTGACTTGCGTCGCGCGGTGGCTCGATATTGATACGCCCGAAATCAAGTTCAGATCGCTTTTCACGCACGATATCAAGCGCTTCTAGAATATTTTTAATTCTTGATTCGAAGTCTGTGAAAAGGTTCATCTGATCCGTCCGCTTTTTCCAGCCAAACTGGAGAATGGCGCAAAATTCAAAAGGAGGCCGGGTTCCTATGAACCTGCAGCCTCCGGGCGGGGGCGTCACTAGCGCAAATCAGGCGTGTGGTCAAACAAGCGCCTATGCGCACTGATCGCGAAAGTGTCCGTCATCCCCGCGAGGTAATCTCCCACGTGGCGCGCCCGGGCCGGTTCCGCCATCCCGACGATCTGGTCGATCCAGTAGTGTTCCTTCATCAAGAGCGGATCGGCCATGAAGGCACAGTAGAGATCGGTGACGATCGAGGCTGCTCCCTGCCGCACCCGCATCACCTCCGGATGGCGGTAGATTCGTGTCATCAGAAGATGTTTGATCTGCCGGTCGGTCTCGCTCATCTCCTCCGAGAACGTGGCGATCACCCGGCCTGCCAGCCGCACGTCGCCCGCGCTTTGCGGCCGGACCTCGCGCAGGCGCGCCTGAGCCACGCCAATGACGTCCTCCACCATCGCAGTGATCTGGCGCCTCATGATCTCATGCGTGAAGCGGCTGCTTTCCAGTCCCGGATAGCGATCATGGACCTCGCGCATCAACCGTGCGAGGAATGGAACCTCCTGCAGCATATCGAAGGTGAGATATCCTGCCCGCAGCCCATCGTCTATGTCATGGGTATTGTAGGCGATGTCGTCGGCGATGGCCGCGACCTGGGCCTCAAGGCTTGCAAAGCTCGCAAGCTCGAGATCGTGCAGGACGCAATAGTCGAGGATCGGCTGCGGGACCGGACCTCGCGTGCCCTCACTGGCCAGGGTCATCAGCGGGCCGTTGTGCTTGACGAGACCTTCGAGGCTTTCCCACGTAAGGTTCAGTCCATCGAATTCCGCGTAGCGTCGCTCCAACTTGGTGACGATGCGCAGCGACTGCGCGTTGTGATCAAAGCCGCCATAGGGCTTCAGTACCTCGTGCAGCGCGTCCTCACCGGTATGCCCGAAGGGCGTGTGGCCGAAGTCATGTACAAGGGCGACGCCCTCCGCGAGATCCTCGTCCAGCTTCAGGGCGCGTGCCAGCGCGCGTGCGATCTGCGCAACTTCGATCGTGTGCGTAAGGCGGGTGCGGTAGTGGTCGCCATCCGCAGCGATGAATACTTGCGTCTTGTGCTTTAACCGGCGGAACGCCGTCGTATGGACGATGCGATCGCGGTCGCGCTGGAAATCGGAGCGTGTCGGGCTCCCCGCTTCGGGATAGAGCCTGCCGCGCGTAACCCAAGGATCAGACGCAAAGACGGCATGCTCGCCGTAACCGAAGCCGAGGGCCTGTCTGTCGAAAGTCATTTCTCACCTGTGCCGGCCGTCCCATTGACGAGACATTCAAGCCTTCATACCTATAGTGTACGCTACAGGAAAGCCGCGGCGAACTGTCGTGAGGGTCCTGAAGACAGATCAATGGTTTGGCAGGAAGTTTTCAGGCCGATTTTTCGGCTGAACTCTTGGGGGCCAAGCGCGAAAACGAATCTCTCCGGTTCTTGACCCCGGCAGGAGGCACCGATGACACAGGAAACAGTCACCCTTTCCGATGCGGCTGCCAAGCGCATCGCCGCAATTCTCCAGGCGGAGAAGAACAAGAGCGCGATGCGCGTCTCCGTCGAAGGTGGCGGCTGCTCCGGTTTTTCCTACAAATTCGATCTGGTCGACGCTGAAAACGATGATGATCTGGTGCTCGAAAAGGGAAGCGCCAAGGTTCTGATCGACAGCCTGTCCCTCATCTATATGGGCGGCTCGGAAATCGATTTCGTCGATAACCTGCTCGGCCAGTCCTTTCAGATCAAGAATCCGAATGCCGTTGCAAGCTGCGGCTGCGGGACGAGCTTTTCAATCTGACGAAGGTCAGCGCTTCACCTCCCGCAAGCAAGGCCTGCAGCGCCGTGCGTCTTTCCAGACGCACAAAGGACGCTGTAGCACTTTGAATTGCCGCAGGTTTTATCCTTAAATCGGCTCGATTTAAGGATACATGCAGTGGCTAAAGGTAGGGTGACCCCAGCCAAAGCAGGCGGTTCGCCAGACGATTCGGGAAAGGCTGATTGCGCAATCCCGCAAGGGTAACCTCCTGCGCCAAAGTCAATGCCGCACAGATCTTGTTGCTGACGGCCTGCGCGAACGCGTCGTCGAGGACCTCGAGATCGAATTCGAAATTGAGGCGCAGCGAGCGCGGGTCGAGATTGCTCGAACCGACATAGGTCCAACGCTCATCGACGACCATCAGCTTGGAATGGTTGAACGCTCCCTGCGCCCGCCACACTCGGCAATGGCCCTTGAGAACCTGGTCGAACTGGGCGGTCATTGCCCTGTCGATGAGCGTCAGATTGTTGACTGCCGGCACGACGATGTCCACTTCCACGCCCCTGCGGGCGGCGGTCACCAAGGCGCTGACCAGTTCCTTGTCCGGAAGAAAATACGGCGACATCAGGCGAATATGCTTGCGCGCAACCGAGAAGGCGCCCATCAGCATCTTGTGATTGGTCTCATTCGTGCTGTCCGGTCCGGACGGAACCGCGCGCATGAGGAGCGGAGGCGTATCCGGTATGTCCTCCGGCACCCCGATCTTCCATTCGTCGCCCTCGAGGCTCTCTCCGCTTGAAAATTGCCAATCCTCCGCAGCGACCTGAAAAATGTCGGCAACAACGGGTCCTGTGACACGGAAATGCGTGTCGAACGAGGCCTCCTTTCCCGCCACTTCGGTCGTGAAGCCTGCGCGAATGTTCATGCCCCCGGCGAACGCGACAACGCCATCGGCCACCAGAATCTTCCGGTGGGTTCTGAGATTCGCATAGGGCAGTCTCAGCCCCATGATGATGTTGCCGTTGAAGACCGCGGTCGGTACTCCGCCCTCCTTCAGATAGCTGACGATGCTCGGCACCGAATAGCGCGCGCCGACCGCATCGATCAAAACCCTGACGCTGACGCCGCGCTTAGCGGTAGCGATAAGCGCATCGGCAAAGCGCAGGCCGATCGCATCCCTGTCAAATATGTAGCTTTCGATGAGGATGCTGCGGCGCGCACCGGCAATTTCCTCAAGCATTGCGGCATAGACGGTGTCACCACCTTCCAACATGGTAATGTGGTTTCCCGTCGACATCGCGTGCCGCGCGACCCTGTCGCCCAGCATTTTCATTGCGGCGAAGCGATGTCCGAAGCGGCTGGCGATTTCGTCATGCGTCACGTCGTAACGGCCGAATTGATCAGCACCTCGCGGGCGCAACAACGAGCGCTGCAGGCCGATGGATGTACGACGAATGCGATTGATGCCCGCAACCGCGTAGACCACCGCCCCTATCACCGGCGACAGGAGAACGACGCCGACCCAGCCGGCGGCGGCACGCACATCGTCCTTGGTCATCGCTGCGTGAACGATCGCCGGTATGCCCAAGGCGAAGGAAAGCAGCGCCAGAAAATGCGGCCAGTAGTTTTCGACGAACGCGATCATGCGCGGGACTATAGACCGAGACAGGGCGGAATCAATTCCTGCAACCGCGAGCAGAAATGCGACGCGACGGCGAGCGAGGTCGCGCCGCGTCCGATGGCGTCTCTACTGCATGTTTCCTTAGATCTTAGCCGATTTAAGGACAAAAACATGCAGCAACTCAAAGTGCTGCAGCGTCCTTTGCGCGTCTGATTAGACGCGCGGCGCTGTAGGCGCCACCGAAGTTGCAGGTATCGGATTTGTCAAAAGAATCCGCAGCCGCTACAACGAAACGTCCGCAAGGATTCAGCGATAAGAAAGGCGATGCTGGCCCATGAAGATTGCCACCTGGAACATCAACGGCGCCAAGGCGCGCCTCGACGGCCTCGTCGCCTGGCTGAAGGAATCGAACCCGGATATTGCCTGCCTCCAGGAAATCAAGTCAGTGGACGAGGCATTCCCGAGGAGTGAGATCGAATCACTCGGCTACCACGTGGAAACGCACGGCCAGAAGGGTTTCAACGGCGTTGCACTGCTCTCGAAAATACGGCCAGACGAAGTCAACCGCGGCCTGCCGGGAGACGAATTGGACGAGCAGGCACGCTTCATAGAGGGCGTCTTCTCGGTGAAGGACGGCGTGATCCGCGTGTGTTGCCTCTACCTGCCGAACGGAAATCCCGTCGACAGCGAAAAATACCCCTACAAGCTGAGTTGGATGCAGCGTCTCGCGACCTTCGCGGCGCAAAGGCTGAGGCTCGAAGAACCGCTCATTCTCGCCGGCGACTACAATGTCATACCGGAAGCCCACGACTGCTGGGACGTCAAGGTCTGGCAGAACGACGCGCTCTTCCTGCCGGAAACGCGGGCGGCTTTCCGGCGCCTTCGCAATCTCGGATTCACGGACGCCGTGCGCGCCACCTCGGACGACGTGCCGCTCTATTCATTCTGGGATTACCAGGCCGGATGCTGGCCGAAAAATTTCGGCATTCGCATTGATCACCTTATGATGTCACCCGAGGCAGCCGACAAGCTCTTGTCCACGTCGATAGAAAAGCACGTGCGCTCCTGGGAAAAACCGTCAGACCATGTGCCGGTAGCAGGCGAATTCGCCTTCGAACCGGCATAGCCGCAGGGCTGATCTAGTCGTCGTCGCCCTGCAGGTGCATGTTCTGGGACATGGTGATCGCCACGCGACGGTCGTCTTCAGTCGCCAGCGAGAAAGCCTGCTCCTGCATCGACTGCAGCCAGGGCTTGTCCTTCGGCGAACACTGGTCGAGCGCGGCGGTCATATAGGCAAGGCCACGAACGGTCTGGCCTTCCTGAAAGATGACGTTTCCGAAAACACCCATGGCTCCGGCATGGCCATTCTTGCGTGCGCGGTTCAACCATTTCTTGGCCTGTTGAACGTTGACGTTGCCGCCCTCGCCCGAAAGCAGCATGCGCGCCAGCTGGAACTGCGCCTCCGCGACACCAAACGTCGACGCCGCCTGGAAATACAACTGTCGGGCCTGTGCCAGGTCGATCTTCACCGGGCTGTCGGGAATGCCGCGCCGATAGTATCCGGCAAGCGAGATCAGCGCATTGACGAAATAACCCGTGTCTTCAGACCCGGGTTCGACGCCCTGCTGGGCAATTTCGCTGTAGATCTTGAACGCTTCTAGATCGTTCTCGGTGACCCCGTCGCCATAGGCGTACATATTTGCGAGCGCCCAGCGCGATCCCGTATGCCCTTTTTCGGCGGCATAGCGATAGGCCTCGACCGCCTCATCTTTCCTGCCGTTCTTGTAGGCGGAGAAGCCAAACTTGAAGAGAGCAAAAGGGCCCGATTCCTTGGAAATGCCGGCTCCCGGATCGAACGCTCGCGCCGGCCCTGCGGTGGAGGCACCAACCGCCAGCGACACACCGAGTACCGCAACCCTAAGCGACTTGAATTCACCCGCGAGCATCACAATCAATTTCTTCCGTTCCAGCCGGCAACGCCGAACTCACCACCGCTGCAAACATCAATCTGTGCACGGTTGCTTGCCATTCGAGTGCTCACAAATCCCTAGCAAGGCTCAGACCATGCGCATCTGTCGCTAAATTTTCCCGCGCATCTCCTCCCCCAACGCCGACCAACGATCGGCAAGGCGTTTGATGCCAATTGCGACGGGATGTCATGACAGCACGCAAACTCAATTCACCTCAAAACGCAGGTACTGCACTCGATCGCACATTTGCTGCTATCATCGCTGCTCTCATTTTGTGGCGGGAAATGGACATTGTTGAACCGGCCACGATACTAGCAAACCATAGCAGCAAATGTGTTGCTGAATCGTCACATTCGCGAACGCTCATAAGTGGTGCCGTCAGCCGAAAAATACCCCGCGCCGATAAAAGGAAGGCCCGGGGAAAACCGGGCCTCAAACACTCCGATCGATGGGATCAGAACCTGACCTTTAGCGATGTTGAGATCGCACCGACGAAATCGTTGTCGAAGTCGTAGGTCACCTCGTCACCGAACACCTCACCATTGTGGGTCGTCGGGCCGGACTCGCCGCTTGTCAGAATACCGACGGCACCTGCAAGCCGGAGTTCGACATTCTCCGTTGGCGTGTACGATACGCCGGTGCCGAGGGTCCAGGTGTCAGTCTGTGTGCCGACGCCTGTACTAGTTCCACGGTCCCACGTAAGGCTGAGGGCGCCGCTCCACTGGTCGTTGAACTTGTGACCGATACCGCCTGTGATGGTCCAGCCGTCACGATACAAGAGATCAAGGCTCGTGCACGGCGTGAGTGGCGATACCGTCGCCGGGCAGAATTCAAGTACCTGCAACTGGCTCCAATCGGTCCACTTCACAGAACCGAATGCCAGCCAGTTGGGAGCGATGCCGGACTGCACCTTGAGCTCCAACGAATCCGGCATCGAGGCCGACCCGGAAACGTCGTACTTGGTACCCCTGATCGGGCCGAACGGAGTGGGAAATGCAAACTGCGTCAGGTCGATGAATCCGGATAAATTGTCCAGGTCCACCTTGCTGTTGTAAACGAGACTCGCGCGCATCGCGTATTCCGGAATCTCATAGGCTACACCGGCCCTCCATCCCCAGCCGTCGCCCTCGAGCTCGAGCCGACCAATACCGGTCAGCGGCGCAACTGCAATTGCCGGCGCGACAAGCCGATCCTTGAAGCCACTAACTTCCTGGTAGAAGCCACCGCCAATAACGCGAACGAAGCCCGGCCCCATTTCCCATTTGTAGGAGCAAGTCGCCGCGTAGTTGTCGCTTTCGACCTTCGTTTCAATATTGTCGTTCGCCCCCATCCAGTTCTTGCCGGGATTGGTGTGGGCGCCCCAAGGCTGAGAGTAGTCCGCCATACAGTCAATACTGTCACCCAAACCAGCCTTTACACCTATGCGGGGCGCCCAATAACTTTCGGTATCTTCCACGGTGGTGCTGCCGCCGCCTATCCCGTTGGATCCGATACCATTCGCAGGGTTGATGTCCGTAACGTTGTTCAGTTCGCGCTGCGGATTGACGTAGGTCGCCGTTGCTTCGGCGGCATAATCCGACGGGTCGAACAACAGATCGATATTATAACCGCTGCGCTCAAGCCCCCCAGCGTGCGCAGCCGATACCACGAGCATTCCGGCGACGATCGCCAAAACGCCCTTCTTCATTCCAATTTGAGCCATTAAGCTCCTCCCCTGCACTTTCAGTGTGCGACAATCCACCTCATGTCGCGCTTGGCGGGGAGTATCCTCACGATTACGTGAAATGGCAAACCGCGGACTGACGGGATTCGCCAGCGGATCGGCCATCAAATTTACGTAAGAATTTCAAGATCTAGACACAATCTGAGAATCCCGGAACGGTTTTCCAACCGACAGGCAAACATACGGGATAGTTGAAAAAAATATTCCACTTCTACGCCGAAGTGTGACCGAGGAACAACAATTTCGCTTTTTGCGCCATCAAGACGCAAGCATCTTTGGACAGGCGGTCAATAAAACTAAAGCGTGTATTGCAGCGTTCAATCGCGTTGGATCCACGGCTGATTCGAATATCCTGGTACAGAATAGAAAATCCGCGGCATTTCTACCGCGGATTGCGATTTCTTCTGCATATTGTGGTAAAGCGACGAAACTCCAGGCGAAAATACGTTGCCTGTTCCTTGCTTTAACCCGCTTCCGACACGCGGCTGAGCGCGACCCCAAGCGAATCCTTTTGCTGGTCCAGTTCCACGAGCCTTTCGCGCTCCGCCTCGACCAACTCGGCCTTCGCGTTGGCGACAAACTTCGCGTTGGCGAGCTTGACGAGAATTCTCTCGCGCTCGACCTCAACCTTGGCGATTGCCTTCTCCAGCCGGATCCTCTCTGCCGCAAGATCGATAAGGTTGCCGAGCGGCAGGCAGGCGGTCGCTTCGGCAACGACGATCTGGGCGCTGCCGCGCGGCGCCACAGCAGCGTGCTCAACGCTCTCCACTCTCGCCAGGCGCTTTATTGCGGAGGCATGCCGGTCAAGGCGCTCGCTCGTCAGTCCATTTGCACCGACGATCACGAGCGGCGCCGTCGCCGCCGGCGGAACGTTCATTTCCGCCCGCACCGAGCGAATGCCCGAGACCAAATCGATCAACCAGTTGATTTCGTCGGCGGCGGCATCATCCGCGTAGAAAGCGGAGGGCCACTCGGCATGGCACAGCAACGTATCACGCTCGCGTCCGGGGCCAGCGGTCTTCTCCCAAAGCTCCTCCGTCATGAAGGGCATGAACGGATGCAAGAGCTTGTAAGTCTCGTCCAATACGTAAGCGACGCAGGCCTGCGACTCGCGCTTGGCCTCCTGGTCGTCGCCGTTGAAAACGGGCTTCAGCAATTCAAGGTACCAGTCGCAGAACTGGTTCCAGACAAAACGATAGAGGCCGCCGGCCGCTTCGTTGAAGCGGTATCCGTCGATCGCCTCCGTCACGTCGCGGATCGTTCGCGAAAGCTCGGTCAGAATCCAGCGGTTGATGGTCAGCGACGTAGCTTCGGGAATGAACCCTTCGCTGCTCGTCACGCCATTCATCTCGGCGAAACGCGTGGCATTCCAGAGCTTGGTGCCGAAGTTGCGGTAGCCGGCAATGCGGGCCGGGTCGAGTTTCACGTCGCGCCCCTGCGCCGCCATGATCGCCAAGGTGAAGCGCAGCGCGTCGGCGCCATATTCGTCCATCAGTTCCAATGGATCGATGACGTTGCCTTTCGACTTCGACATCTTCTGGCCGTTCTTGTCGCGAACGAGCGCGTGGACATAAACCGTGTGGAACGGTTCGACGGGCGTGCCGTCGGCGTCCTTCATGAAATGAAGACCCATCATCATCATGCGGGCGACCCAGAAGAAGATGATGTCGAAGCCCGTCACCAGAACATCCGTCTGGTAGTATCTTTCGAGTTCCGACGTTTCGTTGGGCCATCCGAGCGTCGAGAACGGCCAGAGCGCCGACGAGAACCATGTGTCGAGCACATCCTCGTCGCGCGTCAGGATTTCGCCCGGCTTGAAGTTTTCGAGAAGATCTTCGACATAGGCCTTCATCGGCCCTTCATGCGCGATGTAATGCTGGATCGCGGCATGCAGCGCCTCCTCCTCCGTCTTCTCGACGAAGATCTGGCCGTCGGGACCGTACCACGCGGGTATCTGATGCCCCCACCAGAGCTGGCGCGAAATGCACCAGGGCTGGATGTTCTCCATCCATTCGAAATAGGTCTTTTCCCAGCTCTTCGGAACGAAGTTGGTCCGGCCCTCCCTGACCGCGGCGATCGCGGGCCTGGCCAAGGTCTTGGCATCGACATACCATTGCTCGGTCAGCCGCGGCTCGATCGGCACGCCGCCGCGGTCGCCATGCGGCACGGTGTGCCTGTGCGGCTCGATGTGATCGACGAGCCCCGCCTCTTCGAGGATCTCGACGATCAGCTTGCGGGCCTCGAAACGGTCCTTGCCTTCGAGCTGATCCCAGGCGCCGTGAAGCGCAGCCGGGTGATCGAGGCCTTCAAGGAAGTCCTCGTTGTTCTTGATCGTGATCCGCCCGTCCGCCGTCAGGACATTGACCTGGCGAAGCCCTCTCCGTTTGCCTACATCAAAGTCGTTGAAGTCGTGGGCCGGCGTCATCTTGACGGCGCCGGTGCCAGTCGCCGGATCAGGGTATTCATCCGCAACGATCGGAATCTGTCGCCCGACGATCGGCAGGATTACGTGCTTGCCGACAATACCCTTATAGCGAACGTCATCCGGATGAACCGCAACGCCGGTATCGCCGAGCATCGTCTCCGGACGGGTCGTGGCAACGACGAGATAGTCGCGGGTCTCCCATTCCGTCGCGTTGCCGTCTTCATCAAAGGCCACGGGATGCTGGTATGTAACGCCCTCTTCCAGCGGATACCGCAAATGCCAGAGATGGCCATTGACCTCGACCTGCTCGACTTCGATATCCGAGATCGCCGTCTGCAGCTTCGGGTCCCAGTTGACAAGACGTTTGTCGCGATAAATCAGGCCTTCCTTATAGAGGCTGACAAAGACCTCGATTACGGCCTCGGACAAACCGTCGTCCATTGTAAAGCGTTCGCGCGACCAGTCGCACGACGCCCCCAGCCGCTTCAACTGGTTGAAGATCAGACCACCGGACTCGGCCTTCCACTCCCAGACCTTTTCGACGAACGCCTCGCGCCCCATATCGCGCCGGCCGGGCAGTTTTCTTTGCGCGAGCTGACGCTCGACGACCATCTGCGTGGCGATGCCGGCGTGATCCATGCCCGGCTGCCAGAGCACATCCTTACCGCGCATACGCTCGAAACGCACCATGATGTCCTGCAGCGTGTTGTTCAGCGCATGGCCCATATGCAACGAGCCCGTCACGTTCGGCGGCGGAATCACAATGCAGAAGCTGTCGGCGCCGGGCTTTGAGCCGGCGCCCGCACGAAACGCGTTTTCTTCGTCCCACTTCTTGGCGATACGCGGGTCGACGGCTGCGGAATCGTAGGTCTTATCAAGCATTTTTCGGCCAGTTTTTTGGAGATTGATGTCAGCGTTTTGTAAACCGGAAGGCCCAGCGCAAGTCAACACAAACGGCAAAAAAGCCGCAAGCGATTACGCCCGCGACTTTGGCTCTCCGCAGAAGCCCGCGTCAGCGACGAGGACCGCGCGCGACGCGTTCGATTTCCTCGCGCACCAAACGCTCGACCAAGGTTGGCAGATTATCATCCAGCCACTCCTGCAGCATTGGTCGAAGCATCGCTTCCGCAATCTCGTCGAAGGAACGCCTGGGTCCCTGCTCGACAGCATGGGCAAGGTCTTCGAATGAGCGCGCCACCTGGCGGCTGACCGCCGGCGACACGATCGCGCCCAGCGGCGTCTCTTCGGTGTCGGCCACTTTCTCCCGAATGGTCGCCGCCTGTGACGACGCGCCGGGCTCGGGAACCATCCGCTCTGCAGCAACATCCCCGACAGGCTCGTCTTCCGACTTCCTGACGCCCGCGTTTACCGGAGTCGCAGGCGAAGAGACCGCCGCCATTCGCGAAGTAATTACCGGATTATCCTGCACCGGAGACGTAGGGGCCGGGCCGACGTGATCCTTTGAAGCATAGTTCACCGCGTGACGTTCGGAGGCGGCTCTCACCCTTGCCGCGACGTCGGCGAGGGAAAGCGGCGGCTGCGGCGAAGCCTGGGTTTCTGCCGTATTGCCGGTTGCATCGGCAGCAGACACATAGGGCTGCGTCTTTGTCGACGGACGGGGCTCTTCGGATGCGCCAAACGCGGCGGCCTCGATTTCCGAGTCGATTGTCAGTTCGATGTCGTCATCGGTTTCGTCTTCGAACTCGTGCCGGACAGAGGACCCTATCTGCCCAGGCTCGTTGTTCTCGATGATCTTGCGAATGGACGCCAGAATCTCGTCCATCGAAGGTTCACGCGCGACATTGAGCTGTGCCATTTCCATCCTCGTTTGGTGCGGCCAATCACGGACTTGCAAAGCGTCCGCGTGCCGATTTCAAACAGACCTTAGGTGAGTTCGCGAACGAAACAAACGTCACGAATCAACCATGGAGATTCTTGCACAGATTTGTTTTTGGGGGCAGATGCCGTCTGCCCCCGCGCGATAACATGCGCTCAGCGGCCATCGACGGTCCGCAAACCGAACCACTTGTCCTTGACGGCTTCGTAGTGCTCTTCGGAGCGATATTCGGCAACCGCGAGACCTTGCGTCTTGACAGTCAACCGGCCCATGGCGGCGAGCAGCGAATAGCTCGCGACGACGGCGTCGCGCTGCGCGCCAGCGAGCGCCTCTTGCGCGTCCAGAACGTCCTGTTGTGAGTCGAGCACGTCGAGTGTCGTGCGCTGGCCGACCTTTCGTTCTTCGATGACGCCCTCGAGGGCGAGATTGGCAGCCGAAATCTGCGACCGGCTTGCGGTGATTCGGGCGAGAGCGGAATCAAGCTGGGCGTAGGCCGAGACGACGGTCTGTTGAACTGAAGCGCGCGCGGAATCGACGAGGATCCGCTGCTGTCCCAGGATTTCCTTCGCCTGGCGGATCTGTCCATATTCAGCGCCGCCCTGATAGATCGGCACTTCCAGCCGCGCTGTTACGCTCGCGGTGGTATCGTCCAAGCCGCTGCCGACATTGCCGGTGTTGCGCGTCACCGCCCCCTGC
The DNA here is from genome assembly GCF_036488675.1 of Sinorhizobium chiapasense. Lineage (NCBI taxonomy): Bacteria > Pseudomonadati > Pseudomonadota > Alphaproteobacteria > Hyphomicrobiales > Rhizobiaceae > Sinorhizobium > Sinorhizobium chiapasense. The sequence continues at coordinate 1,397,893 of NZ_CP133148.1, read as the reverse complement.
AGGACGACGCCGGGCAGCATCGTGCCTTCTGCCGACTTCACCTGGAAGCCTGCCGAATCGACGGCGTATTGCGCAGCCAAAATCTGCGGATTTTCCCGCAAGCCTGTAGCCACGGCCTGATCGAGGGATCTCGGCATGCTCTTGCTGGCCGGCGCCGGCTGCCTGATTCCCGCGGGAGCCGCGCCGACAATCTGCACGTAGACCGCTTCGCTCTGCTTCAACTGGGCGATCGCGCTTACCAGCAAGGACTGCGCGTTGGCGAGTTCCGCCTCCGCCTGGCTCACATCCGTGCGGGTGCCTTCACCGACCTCGAGGCGAGCTTGCGAGGCGTTCAACTGTTCTCTAAGGAACGCAAGGTTCTGCCTGCGAATTGAAACGACCTGCTGGTCGCGTGCGATGTTGGCATAGGCCTGCGCCGCTGCAAGGAGGATCTGGATCTCGTTCGCCTTCAGCGTCTCACGGCTGGAGAAGACATTCGATTCGGCGGCTCTGACGTTGTTCAGCGTCTGAAATCCGTCGAAAATCATCTGGGTGATGCTAATCCCGATCTGACCGCTGTGCGTATCGAGCGTGCCGGTTTTCTCAATGTCTGAACGGGTCAGCGTGCCGGTCGCGGAGGCCGCAACCTGAGGCCGGAAGGCGGACTTGGCGATCGGAACCCCTTCATCGGTGGCGCGAAGTCCGGCGCGTGCGGCGTTGAGATCCGGGTTGTTCGCATAGGCCTTCGCCATTGCGCCGGCGATCGTCTCTGCGAGCGCCGCGTGCGGCGCGATCAGCACACTGGTCGAGACAGCCGCCCACAAGGCTGCTTTGCGGACAATCGACACCATCTTCCCTCCGATCAGCCGAGGCAGCTGCGCCGCCCCGCAAATACCAGCAAGTCCGCTCCGGGCGGCCTGCACAACTACCGAGGTGACGTGCTCGTGCCACCCGTTGGCGAGCAAATCACTACCCCTGCGCTCTTTGAACCCCGGATTCGGTCTTGCGACAACAGTCCACTGACGCTCTCAGCAGTCATTTCAAAAAGAAACAGAGGATACGTTGCCAATTGGCAACATTGCGATTTTGGTGACAACACTTCTATGTTGAGCGTCACCAATATGAGGTGCCTCAGAAAATAAAAGAACGCTCGCGGCGAAACCCGGGAAGAGGCTTGACGGCCGTGTTGAAGTCCGACCGTTCCGAGATCCTGCCGAATCCGCGCACATAAACTTTCGCACGAGATGCGTTACCAAATCCTTCAACCGCCACGAGGCGCCCGCCGTCGCGCAGTTGCCCGAAAAGGCCAGCGGGTATCGTTTCCACGGCGCCGTTGACGAAAATCACGTCATAGGGCGATTCTGCGGCGTAGCCTTCGGCAAGATTACCGGTCACCACCGCAATATTGTCATAGCCCAGGCGCGCGAGCGTCGCCGTCGCCGTCGCGGCCAGCCCCTCGTCGCTCTCCAATGCGACGACCGAGCCGGCAATCAGAGATAGCAATGCCGAGGCGTAACCGGTTCCGCAACCAATCTCGAGCACAACGTCAGACTTGGAGATACCGGCGAGCTGCAACAGCTTTGCAAGCGGCGATGGCTCCATCAGATAGCGCGGCTCGGTGCCGCCAACGAGTTCGATGTCGGCATCGATATAGGCCAGTTCCTTTAATTTCGCGGGCACGAACTCCTCGCGAGGAACGGAAAGGAAGGCGGACAGCACCGAATGGGAGGTCACATCCGTGGTCCGGACCTGATTGTCGACCATCTTAATGCGCGCTGCTTCGAAGTTCATGATACTGCCCTCGTGTCCCGGATAGGCGCGGCGCCGGTGTCCGGGAATTCCGCGCGATCTTGCATCTGGCTGCCGATGCGCAGCCCGTTGCCTAAGCTCATAAATCGGCGCACCGCCGGTTTCAAGCGACAGCGGCATTTCGGCTAGCAAAAAGGGAAGGATGGCAACGGCTCATGACAAAAACCGCAGCATCTCTGTAACGAAAGAGGGCAACGACGTGCCTGGTAATCGGGCGGCCACTCAGAGCGGATCGCTCAAAGATTCGCTTTCAATTAAACACTCCCTCGGAGCGTCGCGACAACAAAGCCAAGGGCTGCGGGTGCCTAGCGCCCGGGCGCCGCCTCGAGACCGACAAGGGCGATCTTGCCATAGCCTGCGCCTTGAATGAGATTCATCACCGTCATCAGTTCGCCGTAATCGACCAAGCGATCCGCGCGCAGCAGCACGCGTGTTTCGGTGCTCCCGTTGGTTATCCGATTGAGTTCCGAAACGAAGCTTTCGCGCGCCGTTTCCTCGTTGCCGATCGCCAGCGTCAAGTCCGACTTCAGCGTCACGAAAATCGGCTTGTCGTCCCTTGGCGTGGGCTTGGCCACGGATTGCGGCAGGTCGACCTTCATTTCGACGGTCGCCAAGGGGGCAGCAACCATGAAGATAATCAGCAGGACGAGCATGACGTCGATGAAGGGCGTCACGTTGATCTCGCTGTTCTCGTCGAGATCGCCGCCGCTTTCGGAAATCCTTCCCGCCATCGCCTTATCCGATCCTGGTTATCGAAGCGTCGACATAGCCGTCGCGCCTGTGCGGCTGCGTCTTGCGCACATGTCGATGGTCGAGGTCGCGGCTCACCAATCGCTCCACCGCTGCTGCCGCATCCGCCAGGATGAGCTTGTAGCCGCCCACGGACCGGGCGAAGTAGTTGTATATCACCACCGCTGGGATGGCCGCGACGAGGCCGATGGCCGTCGCCAGCAAAGCCTCGGCAATACCGGGCGCTACAATCGTCAGGTTGGTCGTCTGCGCTTTGCTGATGCCGATAAACGAATTCATGATCCCCCAAACCGTACCGAACAACCCGACGAAGGGACCAACCGAGCCGATCGATGCCAGAATGCCGGTGCCGCCGCTCATCCTCTTGCCAGCGCGAATCTCGATGCGGCCGAGTAGTGACGACACGCGCTCTTTGATGCCGGTGGCCGGCGCATGATCCAGAACCGCCTCCGAACGGGCCATTTCGTCGACCGCTGCCGCGACCATTTCCGCAGCAACGCCGGCCTTGCGGTCGACCCCGATCTTGACCTCGGCGAGGCCGTTCGCTGCGCTGAGCACTCGGACCGCGCGCTTCAGCCGTGATTTTGCACCGACGAGTTCTATCGTCTTCACCAGGAAGATCGCCCAGGTGATGACCGATGCCAGCGCCAGGCCGATCATCACGCTCTTGACGACGATATCGGCAGCAAGAAACATACCGATCGGCGAAAGATCATGCGGAAGGACCGGATTGGCGCTTGCGCCCGACGCGTCGACAGACGCAGGCTGCGCTGGCGCAGCCGGGACACTCGCTTGGCCGCCGTCGGTGGCAGCCGGTCCCGTAACGGCGGGCGCCGCCGCGTCCTGTGTTTGCCCGGCAACCGCTGCGGAGGGATCTTGCCGCACCGCTTGGGCGAAGCCTGTCGAAACCGCGCCGACAAGTGAAATGGCGAGCGTTGCCGCCAACAACAGAATCAATTGCGGCCGGGTCCGGTGTGACATCTCGTTCCTCACATATTGTGCGCCTGTGTTGCCGCCTGGCTGCGATGCAACCAGGGGACGGCCAAGCCTGCGTGCCTTCGCAGGCTCTTTACGACGAACTATGACCGAATGGCAAGGATTTGTGGAGTAAAATAATCAAGAATAATGACCCGGTCGCATCTTCCGACGCTATCGGGCAAGTCTAGAGAGTGCCTTGCTCGTCGTGGAAGTCGTTGCTGCGCCAGTCATACCGGCGATGACGTTGCCATGGCCTCTCAGTGGACGCGAACGAATTCGCCACCCGCATGCGGGGCGGCGCTACGGCCTGGGTCTCATCGACATAAATTTCGATCGCGCCGCTTCGCCGCAGAGTCTCGGCTGTCACAATCAGTGCCCGGCTCGATCTGCAGGCCGGCAACGGCCGACGGGTGGCTGCGATGACGATGTCTGCTGCCTCGCATAAGGACGGAAAGAGTTCGGGGGCGTCGACGATGGCGATGGTCCAGCCCTCGTGGCTGCGGCCGACGCACCATTCGCCCTTGCGGCAGAGAAAGCCGCCCGCTTTGACGGACGACAGGATTTCAGCCACGTTCGCTGCGCTTTCCGTATGGCTACGCGGTTCCGATTTTGCAGCTGAAGCGGAGGAAATTTCGACGACAGGCGCAACATGATTGCGGACGGCAAGCGCCCGTTGCCATTGCGAGAAGATAAAGTCCGGCGGCCGGGGCCGGTTGGTGGCGATGGCGTCTTCGGCGATCAGCCCAACCAACTGGCCATCTTCCGATATCACGACCGAGGGACGTTGGGCCTGGCGCTCCCAGGCGATCACCGTGCCGCCGAACACGATCAATACCGCACCAAAGAGCGCCAGCCGCGTTCGCAGCACACACAGCACAATGCCGCCGAACGCCGTCAGCGCAAAACCGGTCGCGCCCACCCGCCCCGTCACCCACTCTCCATCGAACGACGCTACGTAGCGCGCCACCGCGAGCATCCAATCCAGCCCCTGCCCCATCACCGCCAGGGGATAGTATTCAAGCCCGAACGGCATAAGCAGCATGGCGAACAAGCCGAACGGCATGATGAGAATGCTTATCAATGGCGTGGCGAGGACGTTGGCGATCAATCCATAGGCCGGCAACCGATGAAAATGGGCGGCGGCATAGACTGCCGTCGCCAAGCCGCCGATGAGAGACGTGGCGACGCTGCCTATGGCAAAATTGGACGCCGGCTCCCAGCGGTGCCCGCCAGTCATGCTCTCCCGTTCCCGCATTCGATATTCGCGCCAGCGAGCGTAGCCCGCCACAAGGGCCAGGGTGGCCGCGAAGGACATCTGAAAGCCCGGCCCGGCAACCGCGGACGGTGTCCAGGCGATAATGACGATTGCCGCCAGGGCGACATTCCGCAGGCTGATCGAAACGCGGTCGAAAAAGACTGCCACGAGCATGATGGAGATCATGATCCAGGAGCGAAGCGCCGAGACTGCACCACCGGCGATCAGTATATAGAGCAGGACCATCACCAGGGCGCCCGCTGCGGCGATCTTCTTGACCGGCAGCCGCTCGGCGAGACCCGGAACCAGGCTTAGCAGCGTCCGCGCGCCAACGAGAAAGGTCCCTGCCGCCAGGACCATGTTCAGCCCCGAAATAGCCAGGACGTGCGACAGGCCGGCGGCTCGCAGGGTTTCGACGGTATCGCGGCTGATGGCTCGCTCTTCGGCAGTGATGAGCGCCGCCGCAATCGCACCCGTATCGCCGCCGACCACAGTGCGGATCCGGTCTCCAACGGCTTCACGCACGCCAGCAAGAAAAGCCTTGCCTTGGGCCAACGACGACGTGTCGCTGCGAGACGAGGCAACATCGGCGTCCGGCATCTGTCGTGGAGCGCCGTAGAAAAACCCGACCGCTCCAACGCCCTTGAAGAAGGCGTCGAAGGCAAAATCGTTCAAGCCGGGCAGCGCGGGTCCCGAAGGCCGAGAAAGGCGCGCTTTTCCCTCGATGATCGCCCCGACCGGGAGCCCTTCGTGGCGACTTCGCGCCAGCAGTGTTGCCCTCGCGGGCGGCCTGCGCAGCCGCGGTCTGGACGTTTCCTCGATCTCGACCAGATATCGCCAACGCCCCTTATCATCCTGCTCGCGCGACAACACGCTTCCGCGAATGCTCGTCGTCACCGGGTCATCGAGAATGACCGTGCCGAGGCGCGCGGTCTCCGCGGCTGCCAGCAACATGCCGGCAACGACGGCGAACGGCACGACCGCGATCGGTCGCCAAGGCGCGAAGCCCCCTCGGCAGAGAAGCGCCGATATGCCGAAAACGCAAAGCAGCGGTGCAAGTTTGGCGATTCCGACGTCATACGGCAGCGCGAACCAGAAGAGGGAGCCGAGCGTCAGAAGCACCGGGATCAGCACGAAGCCGTGCCCAAAATCGGCTTCCTCCTCTGCGGCAGCGCGCAATCGCCGGACGATCGAAGCGGCAGCCGCAGGGATCCTGTACCCCAGTGGCGAACCATTCAGTGCTAGTGACAGCCGGCGACTGGCCCGCATTATCAGCGCGTCGGTGGCATGAACGGCGACTTGGCTGCCGATAAAAGGCGATGCACAGTACATCGCGTCGCGCGTCGTCGGCCCTCGCTCTTCCGTCCCCATTCCCGTCCGCTCTACCCCACTGCGGCTGTCGGCCGATCCTGCAGTCAACGTCGCCACATTGCAACCGGAAGATAAACTGCACAAAAAATCAGCACAGCTATATAGAATGGTACCGCATTATCAGATTAACGATCATTGATCTGATTGGACATCTGCCCATAACATGCGATTATTGCGTCGCCATATGCACGTTTTCGCATCGCACCAATTTGCCTTTCGTACAGCTTGGCAGTCGAAAATAAATCATATAGCAAATTCGCAACGTTCAATTTTCGTGGCATTTCGCTGTGTCACGTTGCCATAAGACGGAGGCTCCCATGACAGAAAAAGGCGCGGTTGTAACATTCGATGGAAAATCGGCGGAACTGCCAGTGCGATCGGGATCCATTGGGCCGGCCGTCGTCGATATCGGATCGCTCTACAAGCAGACGAAGATGTTCACTTACGATCCCGGCTTTACGTCGACGGCGTCGTGTGAATCCAAGATCACCTACATCGATGGTGACGAGGGCGTGCTTCTCCATCGCGGCTATCCGATCGAACAGCTTGCCGAGCACGGCGACTTCCTTGAAGTGTGCTACCTGCTCCTCTACGGTGAACTACCGACCAAGGCTCAGAAGGACGACTTCGACTATCGCGTGACCCACCACACGATGGTCCACGAACAGATGTCGCGCTTCTTCACCGGCTTCCGTCGCGACGCGCACCCGATGGCCGTCATGTGCGGCTGCGTCGGCGCCTTGTCTGCCTTCTATCACGACTCGACGGACATCACCGACCCGCACCAGCGCATGGTCGCGTCGCTGCGCATGATCGCGAAGATGCCGACGATTGCCGCCATGGCCTACAAATATCACATTGGCCAGCCGTTCGTTTATCCGAAGAACGACCTCGACTACGCGTCGAACTTCCTGCGCATGTGCTTTGCGGTTCCTTGCGAGGAATATGTCGTGAACCCGGTTCTCGCGCGCGCGATGGATCGGATCTTTATCCTGCACGCCGATCACGAACAGAATGCATCGACCTCTACCGTCCGCCTCGCCGGCTCGTCGGGCGCAAACCCGTTTGCATGTATCGCGGCCGGCATCGCCTGCCTCTGGGGACCGGCGCATGGCGGCGCCAACGAGGCGGCACTCAACATGCTCGCGGAAATCGGCACGGTCGACCGCATTCCGGAATATATCGCCAAGGCCAAGGACAAGAACGACCCGTTCCGCCTGATGGGCTTTGGCCATCGCGTCTACAAGCACTACGATCCGCGCGCGAAGATCATGCAGAAGACGACGCATGAGGTTCTCGCCGAGCTCGGCCACAAGGACGATCCGCTGCTCGAAGTGGCGATGGAACTCGAGCGCATCGCGCTGACCGATGAATATTTCATCGAAAAGAAGCTTTATCCGAACATCGACTTCTATTCCGGCATCACGCTGAAGGCACTGGGCTTCCCCACCACCATGTTCACGGTGCTCTTCGCCCTCGCCCGCACCGTCGGCTGGATCGCGCAGTGGAACGAGATGATCGAGGACCCGGAACAGCGCATCGGTCGCCCGCGTCAGCTCTATGTCGGTGCGCCGCAGCGCGACTACGTCCCCGTCTCGAAGCGCTGAGCGGATATCCCTTTAAATCAAGAAGCCCGGTCAGAGATGGCCGGGCTTTTTCCTTTCGAGATAATCGAAGACGATTTCCGCGGCCTTGTCGCCGGGCGGGCGGTCGGTAGCCATGCGCTGTTGCACGATGGCAAAACCGTCAAGCATCGCACGCCGTTGTGGCGTGTCGCTCGAAAGCCGCTCGAACCAACGCGTCAGCGCCGCTGGCCGGATCGTCTTGTTGAAATATTCCGGTACGACGGGAAAATCGGCGATGAGGTTTGGAAGTGCCGCCGTCCATATCCGAATCCGAGAATGCAGGAAACTGACGAGCCAATCGGCTCTGTAGGTTGAAACGACGGGAATGCCGGCAAGCGCCAGCTCGAGAACGACCGTTCCGGAAGCGGCAAGCGCGGCATCGGCCTTTTCAAAGGCCTCCCACTTCCTGTCCGTCGCAACCGATATTTCGGGCTGCACCTTCCACGATGCCGTCAGTTCCTTCACGCGCCGCTCCTGCCGGGGAACAGTCGGCAGCAGAAAGCGCGTGCGTGGATGGCGCGCCGCCAGTTCCTCGACGGTCTCACCAAAGATCGGCAATAGGCGGCTGACTTCGCTCCCGCGCGACCCCGGAAGCAGGAGACAGGTCGCGGGCCCCTGCGGCCGTTCCGCCTGCTGTTTTTCGCGCTGGCGGGCGCGAACCGCCAATACATTGATGTCGGACGCAAGGCGGTGCCCGACATAGGTAGTCGGCGGGCCATCGAGCGCGCGCATCACCTCCGGCTCGAACGGCAGGACCGCGAGCACGTGATCGACATAGGCACGCATGCGCGGCGCGCGCTCGGGCTTCCACGCCCAGACGCTCGGGCAAACGTAATTGATCACCGGCAGATGTGGCAGCGCGGTGCGTACACGCCGCGCCACCCGATGGGTAAAATCCGGGCTGTCAATGATCAGCAATGCATCCGGCCGAGCCGCGATGATTGCGCGCGCTGTCTGGCGGATGCGCAGGATGAGCTTCGGCAAACGTGCAAGGACCTGCGAAAAGCCCATGATCGACAATTCGGAATAGTCGAACAGCGATGTCAGCCCCTCGGCTTCGAGCGCCTCGCCACCGACACCGACGAGTTCAAGCGAGCCTCCAAGGCGGGGGCGAAGTGCGCGCACCAGATCGGCACCGAGCAAGTCTCCGGAGACTTCTCCGGCTATTACGGCCAGTTTGTAGCCCTTGCCCATCGTCGACGGCTCCTTGATCACGATGATCTTGGGCCGAACCGACCCAGAATCATAAACGTCATCGATCCTAAAGAGTTGGAGCGGGATGCGGGCGGAAAACCGAACACTCTTTTCCTCATCCCGCTCTAGCCTCCACGCTCGACACCCAGGATGAACAGGCCACCCTTATCCGCCTTCTCGACGAGCTGCGAACGCTCGAGAACAAGTGCCCTGCCCGCTTCGACCGCGATGCCTGCAAGGCCTGCTGCCTCGGCGCCGGCGACCGTGGAGGGACCAATAGAGGGTAGATCCGCGCGTTCATCCTGCTGCGGCTTGCAAAGCTTGACGAGAACCCCGCGACGGCGGGTCGAGACCCGCCCCTCCACCTTCAGCGCGGCAACGCGAGCCAGCATCGCATCAGTGCCTTCAGCGCCCTCGAGTGCGACCACCCTGCCGCCGACGGCGACGGCGCCCTGCCCGACGTCGAGCGCCCCCAGTGCGTTGGCAGCGGCGATCCCCGCTTCTATGTCCCGCCGATCGTCATCCGTCGGCATGTGGGCTCCGAGCGGCCCGGTGTCTGCGAGAAGATTGGGCACGACCTCCTGTGCGCCGATGACGCGGGCGCCACTCGCTTCGATGAGATCCATTGCCATTCGCAAGACCGCGTCGTCACCACCAGACATCAGAGTCCGAAGCACGCTCGGGACCGTGGCGAGTGTCCTTAAGGTGGGGCGGATATCACGCCATTCCGGTCGACGTCGAACCCCGCCGGAGAGCACAACGCGATCGATGCCCTCTTTCTCGAAGGTTCGGCTGATCCCGGCAAAATCGCCGATTGCCAGAATGGAGTGGTCGAACCCCGTCCAGTCGGCGTCCGCCTCGCGCGACAGCGCAATTATGAAGGGATCTTCGCCCTGTCGCCGCGCGGCCTCCGCCACGTGATGCGGCAGCGCGCCGGCGCCGGCAATGATCGCCAACCTGCCCCCTGTACCCGGCAGGGTGCGGGCTACCACTGCAGTCAACCTCTATTGCCGCGGTTCGGCGATGACAGCGCGCGATCGCTTTCTGCGGTGATGAAATCGAGGATCTCGAGCGCCGGCGCGCAATCGAGGTACTCCTGCCGGATCGCCGCAGCATTGGCACGGATCGATTCCGGACCCTCGAAAATCTGCTTGTACGCCCGCCGCACGGCATGGATCGTCGCGCGCTCGATGCCAGCGCGCGTCATGCCGACGACATTGAGACCGCTCAGAACGCCGGGGTTGCCGTTGAGCATACCATAAGGAATGACATCGTAGCTGACGGCCGAGAGCCCTCCGATAAAGGCCTGCCTGCCAATGCGCGTGAACTGGTGAACCGCCGACCCACCGCCGAGAATGGCGCGGTCGCCAACGATCACGTGCCCCGCCAGCATCACATTGTTGGACAGGATGATATTATTTCCGAGCCGGCAATCGTGCGCGACGTGAGAATTGGCAAGAAACAGGTTGTTGTTGCCAACGACAGTGGTGCCCCCGTGCTCAACGGTGCCCGTGTTCATCGTCACACCTTCGCGGATGGTGCAGTTCTCGCCAATGACCAGCGTCGTGTTCAAGGCGCTGTGATGCACGCTTTGCGAGTCACCGCCGATGACGGCGGACGGGAAGATTTTCGTCCTCTTGCCGACCGTCGTACGCCCGATGACAACGACGTGGCTCAGGAGTTCGACGTCTTCTCCCAGAACGACGTTCGGCCCGATATGACAAAACGGACCGACCTTCGCGTTCTCTCCGATCACCGCCCCATCTTCGATAACAGACGACGGGTGGATCTTGGCAGTCGATGCAATCATTTTCAGGCGTCTTCCTTGCTGACAATCATCGCGCCGATATCAGCTTCCGCGACAAGTTGCCCGTCAACTTTTGCATCACAGTGAAATTTCCAGATATTGCCACGTTGCTTCTGCTTCACGACATGGAATTCGACCCGGTCTCCCGGCACGACGGGCTTGCGGAAGCGGGCATTGTCGATGGTCATGAAGTACACGAGGTTGTCGCCGATCCCGGTCTTGCGGGCGCAGATGGCGCCGGCGGTCTGCGCCATGCCTTCGATCAGCAGTACGCCCGGCATGATCGGCTTTTCCGGAAAATGTCCCGTGAAATGCGGTTCGTTCGCCGTCACGTTCTTGATCCCGATCGCCGAATTGTCGGAGTCGATCGCGATGATGCGATCGACAAGCAGGAATGGGTAGCGATGGGGAAGAAGTGTCAGGATTTCCTGAATATCCGCCGTGCCGAGTACCGTTGCAGCCTCATTCATCCTTGCCACCCTTGTTCTTCTGTCGTTCGCTGGCGCGCATCGCCATCTCGGCGATGTCACGGAGAAAATCCCGCATCGGGCGTGCGGGAATGCCGCCGTAGCGCTCTCCGGCCGGCACGTCGCTCGCCACACCGCTCATCGCGGCGATCTGCACGCCATCTCCGATCGTGATATGGCCATTGACGCCGGTTCCGCCGCCGATCATCACGCCGTCGCCAATCTTCGTGCTACCGGCGATGCCGACCTGGCTGACGATGCCGCAATAGCGACCGATGCGGACGTTGTGCCCGATCTGGACGAGGTTGTCGATCTTCGTGCCCTCGCCGATCACGGTATCATCCATGGTGCCGCGATCGACTGTGGTGTTGGCACCGATCTCGACGTGATCCTGGATGATCACGCGACCGACCTGAACGATCTTGATCATTCCGCCCCGGGGGCCTGGTGCGTAGCCAAAGCCGTCCTGGCCAATGCGCGCGCCGGGATGAATGATGACGTTGTTGCCGATCAGCGCACAAAGAACACTGGCTCCGGCGGAAATCGTGCAATCACGGCCAATTCGGACATTCGGCCCGATGACGGCTCCCGCAGCAATCCGCGTTCCGCCGCCGATCTCGGCGCCGGCACCGATCACCGCCATCGGCTCAATATCTACACCCGCCTCGAGTCGGGCTGTCGGATCGACAAACGCACCCGCAGCGATGCCCCGCTCGCTTGTGTTGTAGGATGGGCGCATGGCCATTTCATGGAGCAGGGCGCCCGCGAGAGCGAAGGCCGTATGCGGCTTCGCGGTCAGGAGAACCGGAACGTGATCCGGAACAATCGAAGATATCGCCTTGTCGCAAATGATTGCCGAGGCATGACAATCGTTCAGCTCGTCGCGGTTCTTACGCGAAAGCATATAGCAGACATCGCCCGATTTGGCGCGGTAAACTGGCGCGACCGCGTGGATCAAGCGATCCGCCGCAGCGGCATCCGACAACTCCGCCCCAATCCGATTCGCCAGGTCACCCAAACGAATCCCTTGATGGGGCGGAAAAAACCAGTTCTGTTCCATAGACACTCCAGAACGATTTTGGACAGCAGTTCTGGACTGCTCTTTATCAGAACGACGAGTTAATGCCGAACTTGAAGTTCTGGATTTCGTCGAAATCTTCCTTCGCGACCGGGACAGCGTAATCCACACGCAGCGGACCAAAGGGCGACGCCCAGATCAGGCCGACACCGACAGAGGCGCGCAACGAGGCATCGTCACCACGAACGGATTCGCCGGGACCAACGTCGACGTCGTTGCCATAAAGCGTGCCGGCATCGACGAACAGCGCACCGCGGAAACCGCTATCACGTGGGATACCAGGCAAGGGGAACGACGCTTCCGCAGAGGCCGTAAAGTAGGTCGTACCGCCCAGCGCGTCGCCGTTGTTGACGCGCGGACCGAGACCGTTGCGCTCAAAGCCACGGATATCGTTACTACCCAATTGGAATTGGTCGAAGACTTCCATCGAACCGGACGTCTCGAACAAGTGACCAGCACTTCCGCTGAGCGATGCGATGATGTCTGCCTCGTCGTTCACCGTGTAATACCACTTGGCCTTACCCGTCAGCTTGTAGAAATCGGACGTGCCGCCAAGGCCGGCGAATTCCTGCGTGACCGACGCGAGGATACCCTCGTGCGGAAGCTGAGCGTCATCCAGCGTGTTGTAGGTGACCGACTGCGAGATCGACGAGCGGGTCCACGGGCTGCCATCGATCGCGCGGTCATAGGGCGTCGACAACTCGTCCTTGTCACCGAAGTATTCGAACTCCGTGTAGTTATAGCGCAGCGTCGTCGACAGGGCCTCCGTGATCGGCGCAGTTACGCGCAGGCTGAAGCCCTGGTCGTTGTAGCTGTAGTTATCGTCGTCAAAGTCGTTTTCGTTCTTGAACAGATCGAAACCCGCGGCCAGACGGTAACCGAGGAAATAAGGCTCGGTAAACGACACGTTGTAAGTTTGGCTGTCTTCACCCTTGCCGGCGGCAAGACGAATATATTGCCCGCGACCAAGGAAGTTCTTTTCCTCGATCGAGGCTTCGACGAGGAAGCCACCGCCGCTGCCGGCGGAATAACCACCACCGATGCCGAACGAACCGGTCGACTGGTCCTGCACATCGACAACGATCACGACACGGTCCGCAGCGCTGCCTGGCTGCGTGGAAATGTTTACGCTCGAGAAATAGCCGAGAGCCTCGAGCCGGCGCTTAGCGCGAGCGACCATCTCCTGGTTGAAGGCATCGCCTTCACCGACGTCGAACTCGCGGCGAATAACGTAGTCACGCGTGCGCGTGTTGCCACGGATCTCAATGCGCTCGACGTAGGCGCGCTCACCCTGGTCGACCAGATAGTCGACGGCGATCGTGTGATTGGCAAGGTCACGGTTGCCACGCGGCGTCACGCGAGCGAACGGATAGCCCTCCGAAGCAACACGCTTCGAAATTTCGCTCATCGTGTCTTGAACATCCTTCGCCTTATAGACGGAACCTTCCCGGCTCTGGATCAGCCCCCTCAACTCTTCGGCGTCGATACCTTCGACCGTCGACTCGACATTGACTGCACCGAAGTCGTACCGCGGACCTTCCTCGACGGTGATCGTCACCGCGTATTCGTTGGTCTCTTCATTCAGCGTCGCGTCGGACGAGATAACCTGGAAGTCGGCATAGCCGCGGTTGTAATAGAACTGACGCAGCAGCTCTTCGTCGGCGCGCAGCTTGTCCGGATTGTAAACGTCCTTACGGGTCAGGAACGAGAAAATGCCCGATTCCTTGGTCGCTATCACCGACTGCAGCCGGCCATCGCTGTAAGCTTCGTTGCCGACGAAATTGATCTGGGAAATCTTCGTGCGCTCGCCCTCGTTGATGACAAAGGCAATGTTCACGCGGCCTTCGGCAATCGGCACGACCTGCGTCGTGACGGTGACGTCGCTACGACCAATCGCAGCATAGGCGGCCTTGATAGCCTGGATATCGCTTTCGACGGTTGCCTCACTGTAAGGACCGAGCGACTGAGTCCGCACCACACCCTGGAGCTTATCGTCCTTGATCTTGCGGTTACCGTTGAAGACGACCTGGTTGACGAGCTGGTTTTCGCTGACGGTGACAACGAGCGTGCCGCCGGCGACATTGATGCTCACGTCGGAGAAATATCCCGTGGCATAAAGGCGCTTCACCGAAGCATCGATATCGGCGTTGCTGAAGTTCCTACCCGGGACAATCGTTATGTTTGCGCGCACGGTGTCCGCGCTTACGCGCGTTGCGCCCCGCACTTCAACCCGATTGATGACCGCGGCTTGTGCAACGGACGTGCCTGCGAACACCCCAACACCGGTACCCGTGGCAACCATGCTTGCTGACAGCGCAAACGCCGACACCGCGTTCAAAAACCTTGAACCAGCTTTCATGCTAAATCTTACCTTTTCCCAACGTCCCGCGGCAATTTCGTACCGACTCCGGTCACGGTTGCCGTTTTACCCGCTTTTGCCATACAAGCAAGCCAGCTAGTTAAATTCTGTTTACTTCAATTCGAACCGTGGCTTAACCGCCACTACGGATTCGACTTATCGTAAACAAATCCTTGCCGCGCAAGCCATTGCGCGTCGCTCGTTCACAATATCCGAAAGGTTGTTCCGTCCCTCCCAAGGACCCCGGAAGGCAGGAAGAGCCAAAAGCCTGCTGCATGTTTCCTCAGATCGTCGCCGATTTGAGGAAACATGCAGCAATTCAAAGTGCTACAGCGTCCTTTGCGAGTCTGATTGGACGCGCGGCGTTTCAGAGACAACGCCTCACGTCTTCGGGATCCCGTTTCAGCCGAAAAGCCAGTTGATGTCGTTCCACGCCGCAAAGACCGTAAGCATCAGCACCATCGCAAATCCGATGCGGAAAGCGATGTCCTGTGCCGCAGGCCCGACCGGTTTGCCGCGCAACGCCTCCACCGCATAGAACATGAGATGGCCGCCATCAAGCACGGGCACGGGCATGAGGTTAAGCAATCCTATAGAAACTGAGAGAACGGCTGCGAAATTCAGCACTTCGGCAACGCCAAGCTTGGCCATCTGCCCGGAAATCTGGGCAATGCGGATCGGTCCGCCCACCTGATCGGCCTTCATCCGGCCAACGACCAGGTTCGACAGATAGTCGAACGTGCCGGTGACAATGCGCCAGCTTTGCAGCGCTCCCTGCCCGACCGCCTCCAGCGGCCCATAGGTCTCGATTCGGAAGTTGCCGACCTCCTGGTTGGTACCGATGCCGATCTTGCCCTCTTCCACCTTGTTTCCCAGCGGGTCGACCGATTCGGTGCGCTGCGGCACCATCTGCAGGTCGATCGGGGAACCATCGCGCTCAACGCGCACCGTGATCGGCAGTTCGGGGCGGACACTGACGTAACGTCGCACGTCGTCAAAGGTGACAATCGGCGTTCCGTCGATTGAAACAAGCCTGTCACCCAGCTTTACGCCTGCCTTCTCTGCCGCGCTCCCCGGCGCGACCAAGGCCACGACCGGATCGGCAACGGCCCGCCCGTAAACGGAAAAGAGAACGGCAAAGATTGCAATGGCCAGCACGAAATTGGCAATTGGTCCGGCGGCGACGGTCGCGGCCCTCTTCCAAAGCTTCGCTCCCAGGAACGTGCGCGCCCGATCTTCCGGCGCGATTGACTCGAGACGCCGATAGTCGGGCGTACTCGCTGCATCGTCGTCGCCGAAGAATTTCACATAGCCGCCGAGCGGAATCGCGCAGAATTTCCATCTGGTGCCGTGACGATCGGTCCAGCCGAAAAGCTCTGGTCCGAAGCCGACGGAAAAGGCGAGAATACGGATGCCGGACCAGCGGCCCACCAGGTAGTGTCCCAGCTCATGAACGAACACCAAGAGGGTCAGCAGGAACAGGAAGGTGGGCATAGCGTATTGCAGATTTTCAAGCAGAAGGCTCATTGGCATTTCCTAACGCATCCGCTGCTGCGGCATCGCGCGCGTCCTCGAGATGCGCGGCCGCCGCTGTCACATGTTGCATCCTTATATAATCTACCTTCAATCCAATTTCGACTTAAGGGATTAAACAACCGGCCTCAAAGGCCCAACAGGACCGAACCGAAGGCGACGGCGCGCCCGCCGGCAGACAGGATCTGCGCCAACACCAGAACCAACGCGGCGACACAGGCGAATATCAATCCGTCGACCCGGTCCATGACCCCGCCATGTCCGGGAATAAGCCGGCTCGAATCCTTGACGCCGAAACGACGCTTGATGAAAGACTCGAACAGATCCCCGATCTGGCTGGCGACGGACAGCACGAGCGCGATGATCGGAATGCGCAAATCCTGCAGGGAGAAATGAGCCATGAAGACGACAACACCCGCAAGGACGCCGCAGGTCGTCCCGCCCAGCGCTCCCGACCAGGTTTTCCCAGGCGAGATGGCCGGCGCCAGCTTCGGTCCACCGATTGCCCTGCCGGTAAAATAAGCGAAGATATCCGTCCCCCAAACGACTGCGAACACGAAAAGCATCGCTACCAGGCCGAGATAATCGGCGCCGCGGATTGCCGCGAGCGAAACCGCCGTCAAACCGGCATAGACGATGCCACCGGGTAGCCACCAGCTCGTCTTGCGGATCACCACCCAAAGCCCGGCGAGAACCGAACAGGCCGCTAGGACCGGCAGGCTGAGATGGATATAGTCAAACAGGACGAGGATTGCGATCACGGCCTGGGAAAGCCACCCGAACGCATTGCCCTGAAAGTCGCTCTCACTGAGCTTGGTAATGGTCGACCATTCGTAATAGACCAGTAGGCCGATCGCGACGGACAGGAGCTGGAAGGCAAGGCCACCCGCCCAAGTCGCACCAAGGGCGACCGCCGCAAGCACTACCCCGGAGGCGATGCGTAGCTTGAGTTCAGCCTGCATCAGGAGCCGACCGCCAGCGTCGGTTGCGAGAGGCCGCCGAAACGGCGTTCGCGGCTGGCATATTTTTCGATGGCGGCAAGGAATGTCTCGCGCGTGAAATCCGGCCAAAGTTCGGGAATGAACAGCAATTCCGAATAGGCTCCTTGCCAAAGCAGAAAGTTGGAGAGGCGTTCTTCGCCGCTCGTCCGCAGGATGAGGTCCGGATCGGGAATGCCCGCGGTGTCGATCGTTGCGGAGATCGTCTCCGCTGTGATCTCGTCCGGGCGGAGGCGACCGGCTGCCACCTCTGTCGCTAGACGGCGCATCGCCCTTGCCAACTCGTCTCTCGCGCCATAGTTGAATGCGATCACCAAGGTGATCCCGGTGTTCGCACTCGTCGTTTCCTCTGCCTCGATCAGCAACGGCAGAATGTCACCCCTGAGATTTGCGCGGTCGCCGATGACGCGGATGCGGACGTTCTCGCGATGCAGATCGGCGAGATCCCGTCGTATGAACGCCTTAAGCAGGCCCATGAGGTCCGTGACCTCGGCCTCGGGCCTGCTCCAGTTTTCCGACGAGAATGCGAAAAGCGTCAAATAGCGAATGCCGAGTTCGGCGGCCGTCTTTACCGCGGCCCGCACGGCTTCAACGCCTTTTCGATGTCCCATCGTGCGCGGCAGTCCACGCGCGTTCGCCCATCGTCCGTTGCCGTCCATGATGATGGCAACGTGATTCGGTACGTTTGCGGGGATGAACTCTTGCATTGGCGGTCCGAAAAAAGAGACTCAGATCATCGACGCGTCAGACCTGCATGATTTCCTTTTCCTTATCGGCGAGCAAGCGGTCGATCTCGGAAATCGTTTCGTCGGTCATCTTTTGTACGCGTTCCGACTGAGCGCGGTGGATATCCTGCCCGATCTCGCCATCCTTTTCGGCTTTTTTCAGGTCGTCCATGCCGTCACGGCGAACATGGCGGACCGCCACCTTGCTTTTCTCGGCGTAGTCATGCGCCACCTTGACGAGAGACTTGCGGCGCTCCTCGTTCAGTTCCGGCAGCGGAATACGCAGGTTCTGGCCGTCAACGATCGGGTTCAATCCGAGATTCGATTCCCGGATGGCGCGCTCAACGGCGCCAACCATGGATTTGTCCCATACCGAAACGGACAGCATCCGCGACTCCGGAACCGTGATGTTGGCCACCTGGTTCAACGGCATGCGCGAGCCGTAGGCTTCGACGGTTACCGGATCGAGAACATTGGCCGATGCGCGGCCGGTGCGAAGCGACGCGATGTCATGCTTGAATGCGGAGATCGCTCCGTCCATGCGGCGTTTCAATTCCTTCAGGTCCACACCTTCACTCATGGTTCAAGACTCCCGTTCTGTCTTCAGTGGCCCGGAGGCCTTCAAACTGTCAATTGTCCGTAACGATGGTGGCATGGCCGCCGCCGGTCAATATCTCCGCAAAACCGCCCTTCTCGTGGATCGAGAAAACGACGATCGGAATGGCATTTTCGCGTGCGAGAGCCACCGCGGCAACGTCCATCACGGCCAATCCCCTCTCCAGAACCTCGCTGTGCGTGAGGCGATCGAACCGGGTAGCCGTCGGGTCCTTCTTCGGATCGGCCGAGTAGATGCCGTCAACCTGCGTTCCCTTGAAGATCGCTTCTGCGCCCATCTCCGCTGCGCGAAGCGCTGCGGCGGAATCCGTCGTGAAGAACGGATTGCCGGTGCCTCCGGCGAAGATGACCACGCGGCCAAGCGAGAGATGATATAGGGTCGCGCGCTGCGAAAAACTCTCACAAATTTCCGGCATTGCGATGGCCGAAAGCACGACGGTGTCGATGTCCAGCTTGCGCAGCGACGTCGCCAGGGCGAGCGCATTGATCACCGTCGCCAGCATACCCATGTGGTCGCCGGTTACCCGGTCGCCCCCCTTCGAGGCGACTGCGACGCCACGGAAGATGTTGCCGCCGCCGACAACCACGCCGACTTCGACGCCCATGGCGCGCGCTTCGGCGATATCCGATGCGATCCGGTCGGCGACCGCCACATCGATGCCGAAGCCCTGGCTTCCCATCAAGGCTTCACCGGAGGCTTTGAGAAGAACACGCTTGTAGATTGGCTTGGCCGACATCATCGCTCCTGAACAGATCGGCACGCCTGTGCGGAAGGGGGTGCACAGCGGCATAGGGATATATTGTATTGCGCGGTATCGACCGCTCGGGCAAAAAACCGGCGGGTCCGACGCTTTGACGAATGCCGGATACACGAAGGGCATCGCGTTGTCACGCGATGCCCCCATGTTTTCCCAATAAGGGTGAAGAAATCAGCCCTTGGCAGCCGCGGCGACTTCCGCAGCGAAATCGGACTCTTCCTTCTGAACGCCTTCGCCGAGCAGCAGACGCGCGATGCCGGCAACCTCGATCGGCGCACCGACGGTCTTTTCCGCGTCCTTGATCGCCGCCTCGACGGTCTGGTCGGGGTTCATGACGAAAGCCTGCGAGAGAAGGGCGACTTCCTCGAAGAACTTGCGCATGCGGCCTTCGACCATCTTCTCGATGATGTTGTCCGGCTTGCCCGAAGCGCGCGACTGTTCGATGAAGACGTTGCGCTCGCGTTCGGCGACTGCGGGGTCGATTTCGCTCGGGCGAACCGCCAGAGGGTTGGTCGCAGCAACGTGCATGGCAACCTGACGGCCGATCACGTTCAGGGCTTCCTTGTCACCGGTCGACTTGAGAGCGACCAGTACACCGAGCTTGCCGAGGCCGTCGGCAACCGAATTGTGGATGTAGGTCGCGACGACGCCATCGTCGACCGACAGCAGCGCGGCGCGGCGCAGCGTCATGTTTTCGCCGATCGTCGCAATCGCGTCGGTGATCGTATCGGCAACGGACTTGCCGGTAGCAGGATACTTGGCAGCGCCGATTGCGTCGACCGATCCGTCGGTTCCGACAGCAACAGCTGCAACGCCGCGAACGAGGTCCTGGAAGGCGTCGTTGCGGGCGACGAAGTCCGTTTCCGAGTTGATCTCGACGACTACGGCCTTGTTGCCGGCGCTGGCGATGCCGATGAGGCCTTCGGCAGCCGTGCGGCCAGACTTCTTGTCGGCCTTGGCGATGCCCTTGGCGCGCAGCCAGTCGATCGCCGCTTCCATGTCGCCATTGGTTTCAGCAAGCGCCTTCTTGCAATCCATCATGCCTGCGCCGGTCTTTTCGCGCAGTTCCTTCACCATTGCGGCAGTAACACTCATCTTTTTGCCTCTTTGTCTGTTTGGCTGGCGCGCTCACTGTCAGTGGCGCAATGCCAGGAGGTTTTGGCAGGGAATGGCTTTTCAATGTGACATCGTGATGAACGCTCCATCGCGATGATGCATGGGCGAGATATTCTCGGGCCCGATCGCGCCATTTCCGGCTGAAAAGAACGAGGCCGTTCAGATTTCCATCACAAACGGCCTCATCCGACATGTCATTGGGTACGGCGGCCCTGCGTGTTTAGCCCGATCTCGGAATAAAACATGCAGCAATTCAAAGTGCTACAGCGTCCTTTGCGCGTCTGGTGGACGCGCGGCGCTGTAGAGCCACCGTCCGGCCAGATCAGGCCTCGGACGATTCGTCGAGAGCCGGCTCGACCGGAACCTCGACCGATGCACCGAGATCGCGGCCAGCAGCACCCTGCTGACGGGCGATGCCGTCGATGGCGGCGCGAGCGATGAGATCGCAATAGAGAGCGATGGCACGCGATGCGTCGTCATTGCCCGGGATCGCATAGTCGATCTGGTCCGGATCACAGTTGGAGTCGATGACGGCAACGACCGGAATGCCAAGGCGCTTGGCTTCGTCGATCGCGATCGATTCCTTGTTGGTGTCGATGATGAACATCAGGTCCGGCGTGCCGCCCATGTCGCGGATACCGCCAAGTGCACGGTTCAGCTTCTCGCGCTCACGCTCGAGGTTCAGGCGCTCCTTCTTCGTGAAGCCCGAGGCTTCCGAAGCGAGGATGTCGTCGAGCTTGCGCAGGCGCTGGATCGAGTTGGAAATCGTCTTCCAGTTGGTCATCATGCCGCCGAGCCAGCGAGCATTGACGTAGTACTGGGCAGAGCGCTTCGCGGCGTCGGCGATGATTTCCGAAGCCTGGCGCTTCGTGCCGACGAAAAGCACGCGGCCGCCGTTGGCGACGGTGTCGCTGACAACCTGCAGGGCGCGCGACAGCATCGGAACGGTCTGGGCGAGGTCGATGATGTGGACGTTGTTACGATCGCCGAAGATGTACGGCTTCATCTTCGGGTTCCAGCGATGCGTCTGGTGGCCGAAGTGAACGCCGGCTTCGAGAAGCTGGCGCATAGTAAAATCAGGCAATGCCATGCCTTTGTCTCCTTTTCCGGTTGAACCTCCGCAAGGCGTCGAGCGCATCATTGCTGCGCCCACCGGCGGAACAATCCGGATTTCTCCCGGAAAATCCCATGCCTCACGTGTGGAATGGGCAGCCCCTTAACCGCAACTGCCCGATAAATCAAGACTGGAAGTCAGTTTTGTGCGGTTCTTTCCTATTTGCAGTCTTCCGCGTTGAAGACTTCGAGGTTGGCGAGCTTTCCGCTGAGCACGAAATCTCCATAATCCATCGTCAGGTCGCGCGTGACTCCGTTTTCATAAAGCTTGAACGACATGCTGTAGATGGGCTGCGCGTCTCCGCTCCTGTCGTCGTTGAAGTAGGAGATCGTCACTGGCCAGTAATTCTCGGCCGCGAGCTTTCCGGCCTTGCCGACATCGGCGTCATCCGGCGCCGGCTTGCGCGGCTTGCCGACGAAGGTCGAAGTGATCAGCGTCTTGTCGCCCGTATCGGACCCGTCGAAGATGCGCGACTCGAAAAACGCGTCACCCTTCTTCGCCCGAGCGATCACTTCCAACATGTGCTCGGTCGGGAAACGGCTTTCGGCGAGCGCCACCTCGCGCTTGTCCGGTGCCGTCAGTTCGACCTTGACCCCGGTCTTGTCTTCATGCGCACTGCCGCGGACTTCCTTGTCGAGCTTCTCGTCGGTGAAAGAACGCGTCAGAAAGCGGAAGTTGCGGTTGCGCATATCCTCGTAGGTGGTCGTCTGCTGGTCCGTGAGGCGAACTTCCTCTCCGGTATCGACCTGGGTCATGAACCTGAAACTGACGGTGTAACCCTCGCAGGCCGAGCCGTTGAATTCATAGACCATGCGACCGTACATGCTCGAAATGCCCGAGCGATCGGACGCATCCTTCAGCTCCAGATCGTAAACGGCGCGGTGGGGCGCAAGCGCGCTCGCATCGGCAGCATCGGCGCCCAAGGCCGTCATTGCCGCGAGACAGACGCTTCCAAAACTGGCAAGACCGAAGCCTGTACGAAACATCCGTTTCCTCCTGTTGCACTCGCCGGCAATGCTATAAACAAACTGTCGGCAGAAGCGAGGCAGATCCGCGACGAAAAAGATGATGCCTGTCCCGATCCAGCTTGCATGCCGGATTTTATCACAAAAGACAACAACGGAGCCTTCCATGTCCGCAGAGATCGAAACGCGCCTTGCCGACCTTGGCATCACCCTGCCCCAGGCCGCAGCACCTGCAGCGAACTATGTTCCCTACGTCATCAGCGGCTCGATGCTCTATATTTCCGGGCAGTTGCCTATGGAACGCGGCAACGTTGCCATAACGGGACATGTCGGCAAGGATGTCGATGTCGCGACCGCCCAGCGTGCTGCAGAACTCTGCGCGATCAACATCCTGGCGCAGGCGAAGGCAGCGCTTTCCGGCGACCTCGGGCGCATTCGTCGTCTCGTGAAGATCAACGGCTTTGTCGCATCCGTTCCCGAATTCGCCGAACAACACCTCGTCATCAACGGCGCATCCAACCTGCTCGCCACCGTGCTCGGCGAAGCCGGCAAACATGCGCGAGCAGCGGTGGGCATGGCTGCCCTGCCCTTCAACGCGGCCGTCGAAATCGATGCCGCCATCGAAATCGCCTGATCCGGGGAATCTCATGAAGGATATTTCCTGGCTCAAGGCCCAACCGATCGCCCATCGGGGCTTTCACGACATGAACCGGGAGGTTTGGGAAAATACGCTTTCGGCGTTTTCCCGCGCCGCCGAAGCAGGGTTCGCCATTGAATGCGACCTGCAATATACCGCCGACAGTGTTCCGGTCGTCTTTCATGACGACAACACCGAGCGGCTCTGCGGAATCAAAGGAGACGTCCGGGCAAGGACGGCGGGGGAACTGGGGCTGATGTCGGTCGGCGGCACCAAGGACAAGGTGCCGACGCTGTCGCAGATGCTCCGCCTCGTCGATGGTCGCGTGCCGCTCATCATCGAACTCAAGGGGCGAAGGGACGACGACGAAGGCTTTGCAGCCGCGGTGCTCGATACGCTCGAGGGCTATAAGGGCCACGTGGCGCTGATGAGCTTCGATCATTGGCTGCTCAAGGACCTGAAGGCGCTCGAGGCGCCCTATCCGCTCGGCCTCACGGCAGGGGGCCGCGATCCGGAAACCTTCTTCGTGCACGAGGAGGCGATGCAGCTCGGCCTCGATTTCATCTCCTATTTCTACGGCGATCTGCCGAACCCCTTTATCAGCAAGGAACGTGCGCTCGGACGCACCATCATTACCTGGACAGTGCGCGATCGGCAGGCAGAGGAGTACAGCTTCGCGCATGCCGACCAGATGACGTTCGAGGGTTTCGATCCAAGGGAAACCATGATTTCCTAAGGTCATGACAGACGCCATCAACATCCGCATAGAACACTCTTTCACCTCGATCTCGCCGGCGAACTGGAATCGGCTCGCCGGTGCTTCGAAGGCGAGTACAAGCGTTCCCTACAATCCCTTCCTCTCGCACGCTTATCTGTCGGCGCTGGAGGAATCAGGTTCCGCGACCGCGGAAACGGGATGGCTCGGGCAACACCTGTTGATGGAAGATGCGGATGGTTTCCTGCGCGGCGCCCTTGCGTGCTACATGAAAAGCCACAGCCAGGGCGAATACGTCTTCGACCATGGGTGGGCGGACGCCTTCGAGCGGGCGGGCGGCCGCTATTATCCGAAGCTGCAATCCTCCGTACCCTTCACGCCGGTCACCGGACCGCGCCTGCTTACGACAGAGGGGCGCGATCCGCGTCCGGTTCGCGATGCGCTCGCCGCAGGACTGAAGGAGCTTGCGCGCCGCCACGGCGTCTCCTCGGCTCATGTCACCTTCGTACCGGCCGACGAAATGCCGGCCTTCGAGCGGGCGGGCTTCCTTCATCGAACCGACCAGCAGTTTCATTTCACCAATGAAGGCTACGGATCCTACGACGACTTTCTGGAGACCCTCGCATCCCGAAAGCGCAAGGCGCTGAAAAAGGAACGCCGGACAGCCGTCGAAAACGGCATAACCATCGATTGGTTGACCGGCGGGGACCTGACCGAGGCGATCTGGGACCAGTTCTTCGCCTTCTATATGGATACCGGCGGGCGCAAATGGGGCCGACCCTATCTCACTCGCTCCTTCTATTCGCTGATCGGTGAAAGGATGGCCGACGACATTTTGCTTGTCATGGCCAAGCGCGGCGGCCGCTATATCGCCGGCGCCATCAACTTCATCGGCGGTGACGCACTCTACGGCCGGCACTGGGGCTGTATCGAGGACCACCCGTTCCTGCATTTCGAGGTCTGCTACCACCAGGCGATCGATTTCGCGATAGCCAAGGGGTTGAAGCGCGTCGAGGCGGGGGCGCAGGGAGAGCACAAGCTTGCCCGCGGCTACATGCCCGTCACCACGCATTCGGCGCACTTTATCACTCACCCGGGACTCGCCCGCGCCGTCGCCGATTATCTCGAACGCGAACGCCGCGATGTGGAAGAAACCAGCGAGTTTCTTGCGGAGCACGGACCTTTCCGCAAAGGTGAGCGCTAGCGCGGGATGAGGAAAAGTGTGCGCGGTTTTCCGCCCACATCCCGCTCTAACTTATTAGAATCGATCACGTTTTTGATTTTAGGCCGATTCGACCCAAAATCATCGTGATCTGGGACGACTGACGGGACCCCGGCCGGTGCCGGCGCGACAATACGAGGAAACGAAAATGAGCGCGTATGACACGAACAACATCTTTGCAAAGATCTTGCGGGGCGAAATTCCATCGCACCAGGTCTACGAAGATGATGCCACCGTCGCCTTCATGGATGTGATGCCTCAGGCGGAGGGCCATGTCCTGGTGCTGCCTAAAACCCCTTCGCGCAACATCCTCGACGCCGACGCATCAACGCTGCCCTCGCTGATCGGTACGGTTCAAAAGATTGCCATTGCGGCCAAGGAAGCCTTTGACGCCGACGGCGTGACAATCATGCAGTTCAACGAAGCGCCCGCCGGCCAATCGGTCTTCCATCTGCACTTCCATGTCATCCCGCGCCGCCACGGCATTCCGCTGAAGCCGCATTCCGGCAGTATGGAAGACGGTGCGGTGCTTGCGGCGAACGCGGAAAAGATTCGACAGGCTCTCTGAGGCGGGAGAAGCGGCCTAAAACCCCAGCCACCAGAGTCCGGCGGCGAGTGTCGCGATTGCCGTTGCGATGCCGACCGCCGGCTTTTGACGGGCGAGGAAAAACGCAATTGCGCCAAGCACCACGGCCCCCAGGCGCAGCCACAGAGGTGACTGCTCCAGCACGCCGGTCGGGTAGAGGACAAGCTTCGCGATCACCGCCGCGACCAGCGCCGTCGCCACCGCCCTCACCCAGTTCAACGCCTCGGAATCCTCGCGGAGCCGCTTGCCGGCGAGCACGCCTAGCCATCGCCAAACATCGGTCGCGAGCCAGCCTGCAATCGCAATGAAGATATAGGCCCACCAACCCTCCAGCCACGTCATGCGCCCGCCTCTCGTCGCAAGCGCCAGCGCCGTTCGACGAACCAGGCCAGCGTTCCGCCGCCGACGCCTGCGAGCAGGATGTCGAACTCCGGCAGCAGCCAATAGAAAAGCGGTCCCGCAACGAGGCCGACGACAAGCGCCAGATAGACCACCCGGTGACGCGCCGAACTCCAGATCGAAGTGAGGAAATAGACCGGCGTCAGAAAGAAGAGGCAACCGGCAATGATCGGAGGGAAGTCCGCAACGAGACTATAGACGACCGCCACCAGCGTCATGTTTGCAGCGACGAGCGTGATCCCGAAGCCAGCGAAGAAGGTTGCCCGGTGCGCACGCGGCACCTGCTGTACGTGCTCCATCGCAAACACCCACGCTGTGATCGCGATGAAATGCGACAACACGAGCAGCAGCCATGTCGGCGTCTTCGGCGTGCGCAGTTCCGGGACGAGGGCCGCGACCATCGGCATAAGCCGCACCGACGAGAGCGTCACTGCGAGAAACGCCGTGGCGAGGCTCGCGCCGCTGAGGATCGAACTGACGAGGATAACTTTTGCCGGCAGTGCCCAGACAATACCCGTCATGAACACCACCTGCTCGGGCGGGATGCCGGCCTGTGCAGTCAGCGAGCAAAACCCGACAAAGGAAAGCATCAGGATGATGGCAGGCATGCTGAAAATGCCGCGTGCGCCGGTCAGGAACCAGGCAAGAGATGATCGATCGTCTTCAACGCGTTCCATGAATACCTGCAAGCGACGCTTACTCACCTACAACGCCGCGCATCCGATCAAACGGACAAGGGTCGCTGTAGCACTTCGAATGACTGTAAAACGCGACAGTGCCGGGTGAGCTTCACCCGGCACTGTCTGGTTCAATGGCAATGGCGTTACTTCTTGCGCGGTACCTTGGGAACCGTCCGCCCCTTCAGCGGAGCCGCGCCGGCTTTGCTGTCCTTGGAGGATGCCTTCGCCGCACCCTTCTTTGCCTTTGTCTTCGGCTCGCTGTCGGCGGCAACGGTTTCCTTCTCGTCGCCCTTCTTGGGCTTGGCCCCCTTGCCTGCCGGACGCGAGACTTCAGCCTTCGGCTTGATGGGTGCCGTTTCCGGCACCGCATCAAGGATCAGCCCCTTGCTGCCGTCCTCCTTCGTGCCGATCGTCACCTTGACGACGCCACCCTTCTTCAGCTTGCCGAAGAGGATTTCGTCGGCGAGCGGCTTCTTGATGTTTTCCTGGATGACGCGAGCCAGCGGCCGAGCGCCCATCTTTTCGTCGTATCCCTTCTCGGCGAGCCAGGCGATGGCGTCCGGCGCGAGGTCGAAGGTCACGTTGCGTTCGGCAAGCTGCGTCTCGAGCTGCATGACGAACTTCTGCACGACCTGGTGGATGACCGGCGTCGGCAGCGAGCTGAACGGAATGACCGCATCCAATCGGTTGCGGAATTCCGGCGTAAACAGCCTGTTCAGCGCCTCGATGTCCTCGCCCTCACGCTTCGACGAGCCAAAGCCGATCGCCGGCCGTGCCATATCGGAGGCGCCCGCATTGGTCGTCATAATCAGGATGACGTTGCGGAAGTCGATCTTCTTGCCGTTGTGATCGGTCAGCGAACCATGGTCCATTACCTGCAGGAGGATGTTGAACAGATCCGGATGCGCCTTCTCGATCTCATCGAGCAGCAGCACGCAGTGCGGATGCTGGTCGACGCCGTCGGTCAGGAGACCGCCCTGGTCGAAGCCGACATAGCCGGGAGGTGCCCCGAGCAGCCGCGACACCGTGTGCCGCTCCATGTATTCCGACATGTCGAAACGCAGAAGCTCGACACCGAGCGACGCCGCCAGTTGCTTGGCCACTTCGGTCTTGCCGACACCGGTCGGGCCGGAGAAGACATAGCAGCCGATCGGCTTGTTCGGTTCCCGAAGGCCGGCACGCGCCAGCTTGATCGACGAGGCGAGCGCCTCGATCGCCAGGTCCTGGCCATAGACCACGGACCTCAGCTCCTTCTCGAGGTTGGCGAGAACGGCTTCATCGTCCTTGGAAACGGTCTTCGGCGGAATGCGCGCCATCGTCGCGATCGTCGCCTCGATCTCCTTCTCGGTGATCAGCTTGCGACGCTTGCCAGCGGGGAGCAGCATCTGGGCGGCACCGGACTCGTCGATCACGTCGATCGCTTTATCCGGCAGTTTCCGATCGTTGATGTAGCGGGCGGAAAGCTCGACCGCCGCCTTGATGGCGTCGTTCGAGTATTTGAGGTGATGATAGTCCTCGAAATACGGCTTCAGCCCCCTCATGATCTCGATCGCGTCGGCAATCGTCGGCTCGTTGACGTCGATCTTCTGGAACCGGCGCACAAGTGCGCGATCCTTCTCGAAGAACTGGCGGTATTCCTTGTAGGTCGTCGAACCGATGCAGCGGATCGCCCCCGTGGAGAGCGCCGGCTTCAGAAGGTTGGACGCATCCATCGCGCCGCCCGACGTGGCGCCGGCGCCGATCACGGTGTGGATCTCGTCGATGAAGAGCACGGCGCCCGGATAGTCCTCAAGTTCCTTCACGACCTGCTTCAGGCGCTCCTCGAAGTCACCGCGGTAGCGCGTTCCAGCAAGCAGCGTTCCCATGTCGAGCGAGAAGATCGTGGCGTCCTCGAGCGCCTCGGGCACCTTCTTTTCGACGATGCGCTTGGCAAGGCCCTCGGCAATCGCCGTCTTGCCGACGCCAGGGTCGCCGACATAGAGCGGGTTGTTCTTGGACCTACGGCAAAGCACCTGGATCGTGCGATTGACCTCGGCATGCCGGCCGATCAGCGGATCGATCTTTCCGGACTTCGCCTTCTCGTTGAGGTTCACGCAGTAGGCGGTCAGCGCGTCCTGTTGTTTCTTCGGACCGGCCTCATCGCTTTCGCGGGGCGCCTTCTGCTCGGAGTCCTGATCTTCGGCGCCGCGCACCGGCCGCGATTCGGAGCTCCCCGGTCGCTTGCCGATGCCATGGGAAATGAAATTGACCGCGTCGTAGCGGGTCATCTCCTGCTCCTGGAGGAAATAGGCGGCGTGGCTTTCGCGCTCGGCGAAGATCGCCACCAGCACGTTGGCGCCCGTCACTTCCTCCCTGCCGGAGGATTGCACGTGGATGACCGCACGCTGGATCACGCGTTGAAAGCCGGCGGTCGGCTTGGAGTCTTCGTCATAGCCTGTGACAAGATTCGACAGTTCGTTGTCGACATAGTCCGTCACGGTCTTGCGAAGCGCTTCGAGATTTACGTTGCACGCGCCCATCACCGCAGCCGCATCGGCATCGTCGATCAATGCCAGTAGCAGGTGCTCGAGCGTCGCATATTCATGGTGGCGCTCGTTGGCAAAAGTCAGTGCCTGATGCAGCGCCTTTTCGAGGCTGGGCGAAAATGTTGGCACGTTAGTTCCTCATTTCTTTTCCATGACGCATTGCAACGGATGCTGGTGCTGCCTGGCGAAATCCATCACCTGCGTCACCTTGGTTTCGGCGACTTCGTAGGTGAAGACGCCGCACTCTCCCACACCGTGGTTGTGGACGTGGAGCATGATGCGGGTCGCTTCTTCCCGATCCTTCTGGAAGAAGCGCTCCAGAATATGGATGACGAATTCCATCGGCGTGTAATCGTCATTCAAAAGCAGAACGCGATACAAACTCGGCTTTTTGGTCTTCTGCTTGGTGCGCGTGATAACGGAGGTGCCACGACTGGCGCCGCCTCCGTCTCCTTCGCTTCCCTGCTGCATCCGGACCGGCATGGCGATCATTCTTGTTCATTCCTCGTACAGCCGCGCTTCCAACGAACGTGGCTGCGGCATGCTTGTCCTTATCTAATGGTTCGTTTCTGAATTTTAAGGCCGAACCAACGCACTGCAATCATATTCGCACGGCGAAACACAAGATTGATCAACTTTCTTCGGTCACAAGCGGCAGTATTTCGAAACGCAAGAAGGCCGGCCGCGGCAACCGCGACCGGCCCTCTTGCGATGGCGATGGTCCTTGTCGTCAGGCCGCGGCGGCAGACTTGACTGCTGCGGTCGCCTTGGCGACCGGCGCCTCGTAAGGCTTATAGGCATCCTTGGCGAGATCGGCATACATCTCGCCGATCTTCGTTGCCTCTGCCACAAAGCCTTCGTAGCTTGCCTTCACATAATTGGTTTGAAGCTCGAAAGCAGCTTCCATGCTCTTGGCATTGGTAAGCTTTTCGAAATGGGCAATTCCGTCTTCGAAGGACTTCTTCGAATAGTCCGCTGCTTCCGTCGCAATGGCCTGGAAACCCTTGGTCAGGGCCGAATAGCTTTTGACAGCGACATCAATAGCTTCTTTGCTTTTCTTGTTGGCATCGTCGAAGTTAAACATCGGGGTGTCTCCTTTAGACGGCTTAACTGCTTGTCAGTCTATGTGCGGTGCACAAAAAGTCAAGTTCTGTGTGCAACGCAATAAAACACTGTTCTTGCAACGACTTGATGAAAATCCGCAGCTAATCCTGCGATTTTTTTTCGCGCGGGCGCATTAATATGACTTTTAATGAAAAACCCGGCCTGATCGCTCAGAACCGGGTCGAAAGATCGACGGATAATCTTAATCTCACAGATCGATGTCGAGAATTGCCATCGAGAAATTGTACGAAAGCTCCCCATCCTCTTCGTCACGGAAAACGACACCGAGAAATTCGTCGCCGAGATAGACCTCCGCGGACTCGTCCTTCTTCGGCCGCGCCTTGACGACCATCGACTGGTTGAAGGTGCGCTTGAAATAGGCTTCAAGCTTTCGGATCTCTTCGGGCTTCAAATCTTCTCTCCGTAGATGTTTGATTTGCGGCGCTTCTCGCATGCGGAATTACCAAGTGTAAACCCACTTGAGTGCCGGACGTCCCCTTCAGATTAGCGAAGTCATCTTATCGTTTTGAATTTCTGTCCGATTTTCTGCAAAGCGCGAACTCGACGCGGGCGGAAAACCGCCCGCACGGTCGTCATGCCGCCTAATCGCATCCGGTCGCCGGAATTTGCGAGGCGCGGCAGCGCCGGCGCTCAGATGTCGAAACTGGCCAGGATCTGGTCCATCTGGCGCGACGGCTCGGAACATCCAGCCTCGCCGACGACCTTTGCCGGAACGCCTGCCACAGTTGTCTTTGGAGGTACCGGCTTCAGGACCACTGAGCCAGCCGCAACGCGCGAGCAATGCCCGATGTGGATGTTGCCGAGTATCTTTGCGCCCGCGCCAATCAACACGCCGTCACCGATCTTGGGATGGCGATCGCTGCCCTCCTTGCCGGTGCCGCCGAGTGTCACCCCATGCAGGATCGACACATTGTCACCGATGGTTGCCGTTTCACCGACCACCAGCCCGGTTGCGTGATCAAGGAAGATGCCGCGCCCGATTCGGGCGGCAGGGTTGATGTCGGTCTGATAAACGCTCGAGGAACGGCTCTGCAGATACAACGCGAAATCCTTCCGTCCGCGCTTCCACAGCCAGTGGGCAAGGCGATGCGTCTGGATTGCGTGGAATCCCTTGAAATAGAGCACGGGTTCGATGAACCGCGTGCACGCCGGATCACGATCATAGACGGCCTGGATGTCGACGCGAAGGATCGTGCCCCATTCAGGCCAGTCCTCCAGCATTTCGGAAAAGGTCTGGTGGAGCAGATTTGCCTGCAGGTCCGGATGATCCAGCCGTTCGCAGATCCGGTAAATCACAGCCTCTTCGAGGGAGTGCTGATTGACAACGGTCGAATACAAGAACGCTGCCAACATCGGATCCCGCTCGGCAGCGACGCGGGCTTCCTCGCGCAGGCTGTCCCAGATGGGGTCTATCGCCTTGAACGATTCCGTATGGCGCAGTTCGGTCTTGGCGACCATAGTCGCTCTCCCTTTCATGATCGATCAATTATTCGAATATAGGGTAATTCCCGGTCGACATAAATGGGTGCGCCACATTTCAGCCACGAGTCGTGGAACGGCTTTACGCTCGCCCAACCTCGCCAAGGAATTCGAGCACGGCGTTCTTGAACACCCGGTCGCCGACCGCCAGCATATGGTCGCGCCCAGGAATGTCGAGCGCCTTTGCCTTCGGCATAAGCGCTGCAAGTTCCTGCGCCGATCCGGCAATCTCGTCCTTCGTACCGACACCGATCAGTACCGGCACGTCGATGCGGGCCACATCTTCGGGCGACAGAAGATCGCGCGAGGTGGAAATGCAAGCCGCTAGCGCCTGGCGATCGCTCTTGGTCTGATCGGCAAAAGCGCGAAACATTCGTCCGCGCGGATGCGTCACGCTCTCCAGCGACGGCGCAAGCAGCGCGTCGGCGATAGGGTCCCAGTCTCCGACCCCGGTCACCATGCCTATACCGAGGCCGCCAAACACAAGCGAGCGCACGCGATCGGGATGTGCCAGCGCCAGGAATGCCGAAATGCGCGCGCCCATCGAATAGCCCATGACATGCGCTTCGCCGATCCCGAGATGCGCAAGAAGTGCCGCAGCGTCCCCTGCCATCTGTTGCGGATGGTAGAGCGAAGGATCGTAAGGCTTGCTGCTCTTTCCATGGCCGCGATTGTCCAGCGCGATAACCCGGTAGCCGGCATCGCCCAGCGTCTTCAACCAACCCGGATACACCCAGTTGACATTGGCGCTCGAAGCGAAACCGTGAATGAGCAGGATGGGATCTCCCGATGGGTCGCCTTCGTCGAAAAAGGCGATCTCCAGTCCCTCATGCACGAAGCGCGTAAATGGCGGCGGGGTCAGATCCATGTTTCATTTCCTGAAGGGTGTTCTGTTTTTGGCGCAAACTAGGTTGTAACGCCGTCGCTTGAAACCCCCGGGCCTTCAAAAACCCACAGGCGCGGCATGTTTGCCGCTACACATTTGCGGCAAAGCTCACTATGGTGCCGCCAAATTTATAATCCAAAGACTTGCATTCAGCGGAGCATGACATGGCCGGCCACAGCATCCCCCATTTTCAGAATGACGGCGGACACCAGGCGATCGAAATCGGCGTCAAGGAATTCATGTGCACGGGCGCATCCGTTCCCTTCGACCACCCCCACATCTTCATCGACATGGGCGACGACAACGAGAAGGTCTGCTCCTATTGTTCGACGCTCTATCGCTACAACCCTTCGCTGAAGGCAACGGAGACAAACCCTCCGGGATGCCTCTTCACCAGCAAGGCGGCCTAAGTCGTCGCAGCTTAGCGGTACGAGATCGATGCAACACGCTGGTCCGGTCGCGATTGTCGGGGCCGGTATCGCCGGCCTGACGGCGGCTCTCTGTCTCGCCCGGCAGGGTTTCGAGACGGAAATATTCGAACAGGCCGACTCCTTGAAAGAGGTGGGCGCCGGGCTGCAATTGTCGCCGAACGCGTCACGTGTTCTGATCGATCTCGGCCTGCTCCCTGCCCTTGAAGCTGTCTGGAGCGAGCCGGATTCGGTCGCACTTCTCGACGGCCGTTCGCTGCGCTCGCTCGCAAGCGTGCCGGCCGCCTCCTTCGCCCGCAACCGCTGGGCGGCTCCCTATGGTGTCCTGCACCGCGCCAGCCTGCAAAAGATCCTATTGGACGCAGTTGCAGCCGAACCACGCTGCCGCGTTCACCTCGGATTCCGGATCGAGAGCGACCCGGAAGCGGCAATCGATCGCGCGATGGCACGACGCCCGTCGGTAATCGTCGGCGCCGATGGGATCTGGTCACGCACAAGAACGTCCATCGCCGGCGCCGGCCCCGTACAGTTCTCGGGCAACATCGCCTGGCGCCTGATGGTGCCGCGCGCGGAGGTGACCGCGCCTCTGTCTGAGGACCGTGTCACCGCCTTTCTCGGCGCGAATGCGCATCTCGTCGCCTATCCGATCAAGGAAGTCGGCGCCTTCAACCTGGTGGCGATCGTCGAGGGCAAGGCAGGCGACAGCGTGTGGATCGGCAAGGATTCCGAGGAGAGACGGCGTGAGCTTGCAGCAGCCTTCGACGGCTGGCATCCCAAGCTGCGCGCGCTGCTCACGAACGCGACCGCAGCGAGCTACTGGCCCTTGTGCACCGTCGGGGACGGTGCATGGCACGACGGGACGAGAACCATCCTCATCGGCGACGCAGCCCATGCGATGACGCCATTTGCCGCCCAGGGCGCCGCGATGGCGATCGAGGATGCCCGGGAACTCGCGCGCTGCCTCGCCGAAAGCCAGGATGTCCCCTCCGCATTTGCCGGATTTGATCGCGCGCGAAGGTCGCGGATCGATCGCGTGCGAAAGCGGGCCGCCTTCAACCGGTTCGCCTATCACGCCCGGGGGCCGGTCCGTCTCGGCCGTGATCTGGTCCTCGCGCTCAAGGGGCCCGAATCGCTCGCCGCCGACTTCGACTGGCTTTACGGCTACGGTGCCCCGGAACGCTGAACTGTTAGACAGCGTTGGCGGCAGCGAAGCCTGCTTCGATGTCGCGACGGATATCCGGAACGTCTTCCAGCCCGATCTGCAATCGGATCACCGGCCCTTCCGACGGAGCCTTCGCCACCTTGCGGTCGGACAGGTTGACGTGAACGGCGAGGCTTTCGAAGCCGCCCCAGGAGTAGCCGAGGCCGAAGAGCGACAGCGCATCCAGGAAGGCATGGGCCTTGGCACGGAACAATTCGGGGCTGTCGGCCTTCAGCACGAAGGAGAAGATCCCGCTCGCCCCGCCGAAGTCGCGCTTCCAGAGGTCGTAACCCGGAAAGCTCGGCAGCGCCGGATGCAGCACGCGCGCAACCTCGTCGCGGCTCTCCAGCCACTCTGCGATCGCCAGCGCACTCGCCTGATGCCGTTCCAGGCGAATCCCCATCGTGCGCAGGCCTCTGAGAATCTGGTAGCTGTCGTCCGGCGATACGCAAACGCCGAGCGTGACCATCGCCTCGGTCAGCGCCGGCCAATGGGCGACGTTGGCCGACACGGTTCCGAACAGCACGTCCGAATGGCCAGACGGATATTTCGTGGCCGCATGGATCGAAACATCGACGCCATGATCGAGCGGGCGGAAATAAACCGGCGTCGCCCAGGTATTGTCCATCGTCACGACGCATCCGTGGCGGTGCGCCGCGGCTGCGATCGCGCGGATGTCCTGCATTTCGAACGTATTCGAGCCTGGCGCCTCGGTATGCACCAGGCGCGTGTTCGGCCGGATCAGGCTTTCAATGCCGGCACCGATCATCGGATCGTAGTATTCGACGGTGACGCCGAGGCGCTTCAGCATCGTGTCGCAGAAATGCCGCGTCGGGAAATAGACCGAATCAACGATGAGCGCGTGGTCCCCGGCCGACAGATAGGTCAGGAACGGTACCGTGACCGCCGCCAGGCCCGAGGGCACGAGAATCGTTCCGGCAGCGCCCTCGAGCTCATTGATCGCCTCGCAAAGCGCATCGGTCGTCGGCGTGCCGCGCGTTCCGTAAGTATATTTCTGCGCCCGGCTTTCCATGGTCCTGGCGTTCGGAAACAGCACGGTGGAAGCGTGCACCACCGGCGGGTTGACGAAACCGTGGAAGTCCGAGGGGTTGTTGCCAGTGTGCGCCAGACGGGTGTTGATGCCCGATTCCTTGAGCGCGCTGATCTTGTCTGCCATTGAAAAATCCGCTGTTTAAATTCGACGCTAACTCATCGAACGCGGCACCCGCCGGGTCAAGGGAAAATTCCTGTGAACGGCGAGGTCTCTGCAAAATGCCGGACTGGCCGTTTTTTGTTCAAAGAAAACGATTTTCTGGCAAGAAACTGCCTAAACTTCTGGCGAAGTTCGGGTTTTTCACATGCAAAATCAGAAAATCGGCAACATCTCTTGACCCTTGTGGATTTTGAGCATGAGATAGATTGCACTCACGCCAGGAGGGTGGCGGAGGCTGCACGCGCCTACGGAGCGCGCCTGTGCAGACGGGAACAAACGACAACCGAAAAGGTTCAAAAAAATGGCAAGAAGAATTCTGACAGCCCTTGTTGGCGCTGCTGTCATGGGGATTGGCGCAAATGCGGCATCTGCGGCAACCCTTGATGACGTGAAGGCCAAGGGCTTCGTCCAGTGCGGCGTGAACACGGGTCTCGCCGGCTTCGCCGCACCCGATGCTTCGGGTAACTGGGCTGGTTTCGACGTAGATTATTGCAAGGCGATCGCGGCGGCCGTTTTTGGTGACGGCAGCAAGGTGAAGTACACGCCGACCTCCGCAAAGGAGCGTTTCCCGGCGCTGCAGTCCGGCGAAGTCGACCTCCTGGCGCGCAACACGACCTGGACGATCAACCGCGACACGGCGCTCGGCTTCAACTTCCGCCCGGTCAACTATTACGACGGCCAGGGCTTCATGGTGCGCAAGGAACTCAACGTGAAGTCCGCGCTCGAACTCTCCGGCGCCGCCGTCTGCGTCCAGACCGGCACGACGACCGAGTTGAACCTCGCCGACTACTTCAAGTCGAACAACCTGCAGTACAATCCGGTGGTCTTCGAGAAGCTCGAAGAGGTGGACGCGGCTTATGACGCGGGCCGTTGCGACGTCTACACGACCGACCAGTCCGGTCTGTATGCACTGCGCCTGACGCTCTCGAAGCCGGACGATCACGTGATCCTGCCGGAAATCATCTCCAAGGAGCCGCTTGGCCCGGCCGTCCGCCAGGGTGACGACCAGTGGTTCGATATCGTGAGCTGGGTTCACTTCGCGCTGTTACAGGCCGAGGAATTCGGCGTCACCCAGGCGAACGTCGAAGAAATGAAGAAGTCGACCAACCCTGACGTACAGCGCTTCCTCGGCGTCGAAGCCGACAGCAAGATCGGTACAGACCTCGGCCTCACCAACGAGTGGGCCGTCAACGTCATCAAGGCCGTCGGCAACTACGGCGAAATCTTCGATCGCAACATCGGCGCCGGCAGCCCGCTGAAGATCGAGCGCGGCCTGAACGCGCTCTGGAACAAGGGCGGCATCCAGTACGCTCCGCCGGTTCGCTGATCGCTCTCACGATCTCGGAGGAGTGGCAAGCCGCTCCTCCGTTTTAAGAATAAGAACGCCCGGCAAGGGCGGATTGGGGAAAGAGGCATTGCATGGCCATTGGCGTCACGAATGCGCCTGACAAAAGCAAATCCTCGGGATCGATCATCAACGATCCTCAGGTGCGCGGAATATTCTACCAGGCGATCACCATCATCATACTCGCGGCTCTCGTCTACTGGATCGTCGATAACACGGTCGAGAACCTGAGGCGTGCAAATATCGCATCCGGCTACGGCTTCCTGAACAGCCGGTCGGGGTTCGATGTCGGACAGTCGCTGATCGCCTTCACGAGCGATTCCAGTTACGGCCGCGCACTGGTTGTCGGTTTCGTCAACACACTGCTGGTGGCGATTACCGGTATCGTCACCGCGACGATCATCGGCTTCGTCGTCGGCATCGGACGCCTTTCGCACAACTGGATCATCGCCAAGCTGTCGCTTGCCTATGTCGAGGTGTTCCGCAACATCCCGCCGCTGCTTGTCATCTTCTTCTGGTACAGCGGCGTTCTGGCGATCCTGCCGCAGGCGCGGGACGCGCTCGCCCTGCCCCTCAATATCTTTGTGAGCAATCGCGGCGTGGCCTTCCCGAGACCCATCCTCGGAGAAGGGTCTCAATATACGATCCTCGCGTTCCTTATTGCTGTTGCTGCGAGCTTTCTCGTCGCGCGGTATGCCAGGCAGCGACAAGCAGCGACCGGGCAGCGCTTTCCGGTGTTGTGGACGGTGCTCGGGTTGGTCATCGGCCTGCCGCTGGTCACGTTCCTCGCCACCGGCGCACCGCTCACGTTCGACGTCCCGATTGCGGGCAAATTCAACCTGACGGGCGGCTCTGTCGTCGGGCCGGAATTCATGGCCCTTTACCTCGCTCTGTCCTTCTACACCGCTGCCTTCATCGCCGAGATCGTGCGGGCCGGGATCCGCGGCGTTTCAAAGGGGCAGACAGAAGCGGCCCATGCACTTGGCATCCGCCCGAGGCTGACAACGCGGCTCGTCATCGTGCCGCAGGCAATGCGGATCATCATCCCGCCATTGACCAGTCAGTATCTCAACCTCACCAAGAACTCTTCGTTGGCGGTTGCCGTCGGCTATGCGGATCTCGTCGCCGTCGGCGGTACGATCCTCAACCAGACCGGACAGTCTATCGAAGTGGTCAGCATCTGGCTCATCGTCTATCTCAGCTTGAGCCTTGCGACGTCGCTGTTCATGAACTGGTACAACGCCCGTATGGCGCTGGTGGAGAGGTGAGATCATGAGCACACACGAAGCAAGTTTCGTTCGCGCTTCGATGGTCGAAGCCTCACCCGCCCCGGCGCTGGAGACCGGCATTGCGCTTTGGCTCAGGAAGAACCTCTTCGCCACGCCGAAGGACACGATCCTGACGATCATCAGCCTGCTCATCCTGGCATGGCTGGTGCCGCCGGCGATTAAGTGGCTCTTCATTGACGCGGCCTGGACGGGCGGCGGTCGCGGTGTCTGCGCCACCCTTGCGCAAGGCGGCTCGCAGCCGGAAGATTGGAGCGGTGC
The DNA here is from genome assembly GCF_036488675.1 of Sinorhizobium chiapasense. NCBI lineage: Bacteria > Pseudomonadati > Pseudomonadota > Alphaproteobacteria > Hyphomicrobiales > Rhizobiaceae > Sinorhizobium > Sinorhizobium chiapasense. The sequence continues at coordinate 1,359,409 of NZ_CP133148.1, read as the reverse complement.
CTGCTGGGCTTTCGTCAATGCCAAGTTCGGACAGTTCGTCTTCGGTCGCTATCCGCTCGATGAACGGTGGCGCCCGGCGCTCGTCGGCATACTTTTCGTGCTGTTCCTAGTGCCGATGCTGATCCCGAAGGTTCCCTACAAGGGGTTGAACGCTGTTCTGCTGCTGGTCGTCCTGCCGATCATCGCCACCATCCTGCTGCCCGGCGGCTGGCTTGGCCTCGCGCACGTCGAGACACCGCTGTGGGGTGGCCTCATGGTCACCCTCGCGCTCTCGTTTGTCGGGATTGCGGTATCACTGCCGTTGGGCATTCTGCTCGCGCTCGGGCGGCGATCCAACATGCCGGTGATCAAGATGCTCTGCACCGCCTTCATCGAAATGGTGCGCGGCGTTCCGCTGATTACGGTTCTGTTCATGGCAAGCGTGATGCTGCCGCTGTTCCTGCCGCAGGGCGTCACCTTCGACAAGTTCCTGCGCGCGCTCATCGGTGTGTCGCTCTTCGCGTCCGCCTACATGGCGGAAGTCGTGCGCGGCGGCCTGCAGGCCATTCCGAAGGGTCAATTCGAGGGTGCCGATTCGCTCGGCCTCAGCTATTGGCAGAAGATGAACCTCATCATTCTGCCGCAGGCGCTGAAGCTGGTGATTCCCGGCATCGTCAACACCTTCATCGGCCTGTTCAAGGACACGTCGCTCGTCTCGATCATCGGCATGTTCGACTTGCTTGGGATCGTCAAACTGAACTTTGCCGATACAAACTGGTCGAGCGCTGTAACACCGCTGACGGGTCTAATCTTCGCAGGCTTCGTATTCTGGCTTTTCTGCTTCGGCATGTCGCGCTATTCAGGCTTCATGGAACGCGTGCTCGACAAGAGCCAACGATAAAAAGGGGAAACAAATGGCAAACACTGCCGCCGCGTCGAAAATGACCGTGTCCACCACGGATGTTGCGATTGAAATTACCAACATGAACAAGTGGTACGGTGACTTCCACGTGTTGCGCGACATCAATCTCAAGGTGATGCGCGGCGAGCGCATCGTCATTGCCGGCCCGTCGGGCTCCGGCAAATCGACGATGATTCGCTGCATCAATCGCCTTGAGGAGCACCAGAAGGGCAAGATCGTCGTCGATGGAATCGAACTCACCAACGACCTGAAAAAGATCGATGAAGTGCGCCGGGAAGTCGGCATGGTTTTCCAGCACTTCAACCTGTTTCCGCATCTGACGATCCTCGAAAACTGCACGCTTGCACCGATCTGGGTGCGCAAGATGCCGAAGAAACAGGCCGAGGAAATCGCGATGCATTTCCTCAGACGCGTCAAGATTCCCGAGCAGGCACACAAGTATCCTGGCCAGCTTTCGGGCGGTCAGCAGCAGCGTGTGGCGATTGCACGCTCGCTGTGCATGAATCCGAAGATCATGCTTTTCGACGAGCCGACTTCGGCGCTCGACCCGGAAATGATCAAGGAAGTGCTGGACACCATGGTCGGCCTCGCCGAGGAAGGCATGACGATGCTCTGCGTGACCCATGAAATGGGCTTTGCGCGTCAGGTCGCCAACCGCGTGATCTTCATGGACCAGGGCCAGATCGTCGAACAGAACTCGCCGGCCGAATTCTTCGACCATCCGCAGCACGAGCGCACCAAGCTGTTCCTGAGTCAGATCCTGCACTGACATCGACGATATGAGTCGAACGAGAACGGCCCGCCAACACCTGGCGGGCCGTTCTCGTTTCATTGTCGCCACACGGCCCTCGCCATGGGCGTCGGACTGCAGCGCAAGGCACGCCATCTCCGCTCTGTCGAACTTGCCTTCGGGCGTGAATTTGGTGATTACTGCCGGAAATACTCCGCGCCAGAGGCCTCCTCGGCTCTGATATATCAGCTTGCTTGCTACCCTTTCCAATCTGTGCCAATCTCTGATATATCAGAAACTGCGGGATGCATATGCTAGTCCAGTCCCAGGCCCACCTCGCCTATCTCGCGCTCGAACGCCTCATCGTCACGCTGAAGCTCAAGCCCGGATCACTCGTTACCGAGCGCCAACTCATCGAACTTGCCGAGCATGGCCGCACCCCCGTCCGAGAAGCGATCCAAAAACTGGCCTGGCAAGGGCTCATCGACATTCGTGCTCGAGTGGGACTGCAGATCACGACGATCCGGCCGGAGGATCGTGCCCATGTGATGGAGACGCGCCAACGGCTGGAGCCGCTGGCAGCCGCCCTTGTGGCACAGAACGCGTCCCCCGAGATTCGCCAGGCGATCAACGGCTGCGAGTGGGCGATGACAACGTGTTCGGATCAAGGGGACATGGAGGGTTTCCTCGTCGCCGACAAGATGTTCGACGAGATCATGGAAGACGCCTGTCCGAACCGATTTTTGACGGCGGCGCTCGCACCGTTGCAGACCCACGCGCGCCGCATATGGTTCGCGTCGGCCGCACCGGAAAAAATGAAGGCATCGGTAGAGCGCCACGTCAGGGTGATGCGCGCGATTCAGGCGGCGGACGGCGACGGCGCCGCTGATGCTATGTGCGGATTGATGGATTATCTGGCGAAGGCTTGATGTCGTCTACGGCTCAAGCCTTCGACAACAGGCCGCCGATCTTCAGCCCCGCATATGCTGGCCGAAGACCGATTTTGGCGGCCGCCCGGCTGCGCGGCGCCGCAGCGCTCTTGAGGTGATCCATGAGGACCCCGACATCGCGCGCTGGCAACAGTTTCAGATCACCCTTGCAGCGCGCGGCCCCACGGACGTGAACCCCGGGGGCACAAACGAAGAGAGGCGCATCCGGAGACACGCCTCTTTGTTGATACGATATCTCAGCAGCCACGACGTCAGCCGACGAATGCGCGCTCGATGACAAATTCGGCAGGTTTGTTGTTCGCACCTTCCGTCAAGCCGGCAGCTTCCAGAATTTCCTTGGTGTCCTTCAGCATTGCCGTGGAGCCGCAGATCATGCCGCGATCGATCGCCGGATCAAGCGGCGGGAGACCCAGATCCGCAAAGAACTTACCGTTGGTCATCAGGTCGGTGATCCGGCCCTTGAACGGATAGTCCTCGCGCGTCACCGTCGCATAGTGGCGAAGCTTGCCGCCGACAATCTCGTTCAGGAACTCATGATTGCGAATCTCGTCCATGAGGTCGAAGCCGTATTTCAGCTCCGCCACGTCACGGCAGGTATGCGTAAGAATGACTTCCTCGAACTTTTCGTATGTCTCTGGGTCGCGGATGAGGCTCGCAAAGGGGGCAATGCCGGTACCGGTCGAGAACATGTAAAGCCTGCGGCCGGGGACCAGCGCGTCGAGCACGAGCGTGCCGGTCGGCTTCTTGCGCATCAGGACCTGATCGCCCGGCTTGATCTTCTGCAGGTGCGACGTCAACGGACCGTCCGGAACCTTGATCGAGAAGAACTCGAGTTCCTCGTCCCATGCCGGGCTCGCAACCGAATAGGCGCGATAGACGGGCTTGTCACCGACCATCAGGCCAATCATCGCGAATTCGCCGGAGCGGAAACGAAACTCCTGGGGACGCGTCATACGGAAACGGAAGAGCCGGTCCGTATAGTGCGCAACACTCGTGACCGTCTCGACAAAGACACCTGCCGGTGCCTGGATCGCGAAATCTTCCGTTTTTGCCGGAGCATTCATCGTGGCTACAGTCCTGTAATGGTGACCCTGTCTATCAAGTATGAGCGGATATTCCAAGCCGCACTCGATTGAAAGGAAATCCCTTCCAAATATAGTCGCTTTCGAAGATTTCGGCTTGCTTCACACTGTCGCGGGTGCGTCTTTTTTAAGAAACGCGCCGCCAACTGTAGGATTTGGCGTCCGAAGATGGCCTGGCAGTCGGCTGATAGTGATTGGCGATGCCGGGCAAGCGGCCATCCGAGAGCCGCTTGATCGCCGTCGCATTCGTCACCGCGAAACTCCCGATACCACAACGCAGCATCAGCGGGATCTGGTCGATCAGTACATCGCCGACCGCCCGGACTTCCCCTTCGAAGCCAAGCCGCGAACGAAGCAGCGACGCGTGGCTGAAGGCGCGACCGTCATTGAAAGCCGGAAACGCAACGGCGACAAGGGCGATCCGATCGAGGTGTGGCGCCAACCGCGTGACGTCGTCGGCGGGCGCGATCAATACGCCTAGCTCACGCGCGTCGCTGGTGGAGACCACGTCGATGAAGGCGTCCAGACCGAGTATCGCCTTTTCGTTCGACCCGGCCTTGGCTTCCTCCGTCTCGACGACCCAGGGATCATCGTTCACAAAGCCGGTTTCTTTCCAAATTTTCGTCATGTTCTCGTCCCTGCCTCAAGCGGCTTCCTGAGCACTGCCGCCGTAGAGCGCATCCTTGAACGGCTGTGGTCCAACCCGGCGATAAGCCTCCAGGAAGGTCTCCGTCTTGTCCCGGCGCAGGCCAAGATAAGTATCGACGATCGTTTCGACGGCATCGGTGACTGTTTCCGGCTCGAAACCGCGGCCGATGATTTCCCCGATCGACGTGTTCTCGTCTCCAGAGCCGCCAAGCGTGATCTGGTAGAGCTCCGCACCCTTCTTCTCGACGCCCAAGAGGCCGATATGGCCGACGTGATGGTGTCCGCAGGCATTGATGCAACCGGAGATTTTGATCTTGAGTTCCCCGATCTCGGCCTGCCGCTCGGGCGAGCCGAAACGGTTCGAGATCTCCTGAGCGACCGGGATCGAACGCGCATTGGCGAGCGCGCAATAGTCGAGCCCCGGGCAGGCGATGATATCGGTGATCAGCCCGGCATTGGCCGTCGCGAGACCCGCTGCGACGAGCGCGCGGTAGACCGGCTCCAGGTCGGCGAGCGCCACATGCGGCAGGATCAGGTTCTGCTCGTGGCTGACGCGGATTTCGTCGAACGCGTATTCCTCGGCGATGTCCGCGACCGCATCCATCTGTGCGTCGCTCGCATCGCCCGGGATACCGCCGATCGGCTTCAGCGAAATGGTCACCATGCCGTAGTCCGGATGCTTGTGCGGCTGCACGTTCTGGTGAACCCAGCGCGCGAACTCCGGATCGGCTTTCTTCCATCGCGCGAGATTGCCCCAGCCTTCCGGGCGGTTCGGTAGGGCTGCCGGCGCAAAATAGGCAGAAATCGCCTGGATGTCGGCATCCGGCAGCTTCAGCTCGGTGTCCTTGAGCTTGGCGAACTCGATCTCCACCTGGCGAGCAAGCTCCTCGGCACCGGTTTCATGCACCAGAATCTTGATGCGCGCCTTGTATTTGTTGTCGCGGCGGCCATAGAGGTTGTAAACGCGCATGATCGCCGTCGTGTACGAGAGCAGGTCCTCTTCGGGCAGGAAGTCGCGGATCTTCTTGGCGATCAGCGGGGTCCTGCCCTGCCCACCACCCACATAGACGGCAAAGCCCAGCCTACCCTGCTCGTCCTTTTTCAGGTGCAAGCCGATATCGTGCACCTGGATCGCCGCACGGTCGCGCTCGGCACCGGTCACGGCGATCTTAAACTTGCGCGGCAGGAACGAGAATTCCGGGTGCACACTCGACCACTGACGAAGAATCTCCGCGTAGGGGCGCGGGTCGGCAACCTCGTCGACAGCCGCGCCGGAAAAGTGATCCGCCGTCACGTTGCGAATGCAGTTGCCCGAGGTCTGCAGCGCGTGCATTTCGACGCTTGCCAGTTCCTCGAGGATGTCTGGCGTGTCGGAAAGACGAGGCCAGTTGTACTGGATGTTCTGGCGTGTGGTGAAATGCCCATAGCCGCGGTCATATTTGCGGGCGATATGAGCGAGCATCCGCATCTGCCGGCTCGACAGCGTGCCATAGGGAATGGCAACGCGGAGCATATAGGCATGCAGTTGCAGATAGACGCCGTTCATCAGGCGCAGCGGCTTGAAGGCATCCTCGGCCAGTTCACCGGACAGCCGCCGCTGGACCTGATCGCGGAACTGCTCGACGCGTGCAGAAACGAAGGCGTGATCGAATTCGTCGTAACGGTACATAGGGTGTCAGGTCCTCAGGCAGCAACTTTCGGGCCGGAAAGCCCACGATATCCCGGAGCATAGGCGATCGACGGGCCTTCGGCGCGGATGCGCTCGCGCATGCGCACCGGGCGAAGCGTGCCATCGACTTCCTCGACGTCGATAACGTTGACGTCTACCACTTTATTCTCGTCGAAGGAGCGCCTTCCAGTCGCTTCAAGCGCCGCGACGGCCTCGGCATGGCGCGCGACGAAGGCCTCCTGTAGCGACTCCACCCAATTGCCGGAGGCGTCGAGCCAGACGGATATGCCATCCGCCAGTCGGTTTGCCGTCAAGACCTTGTCCACCATTCGCGTCATCCTCAATCAAATCTGTTCGGCGCGTTCAGCGCCAGAAGCATCCCTGGCCCCAGTGCCCTGCCGCCGCCCGGCAGCAAGCGGCTCCGACCGGCCGAAATTTGCACCCGCAACCGCATCACCAATGATCACCATGACGGGGCCGTCGAGTTCAGTGCGGGTCTCGAGGTCCGGCAGGTCACGCAGAATTCCGTGCAACAGCCGCCGTTCGGCGCGGCTGGCGTTCTCGACCACGGCCACAGTCGTCTCCGGAGGCAGGCCCGCCTGCATGAGCCGCCCGGCAACCGAAGCGGCGACGCTACGCCCCATATAGACTGCAATTGTTGCACCCGACACGGCAAGCCGCGCCCAGTCGGGCAGCACATCACCTGCAAGGTCATGTCCGGTCGTGAAGACCAGCGACGACGCGACACCACGAAGCGTCAGCGGCAGCTCGAAGTCTGCTGCCGCCGCAAATGCAGAGGTGATGCCGGGGACGATCTCATAGCTGATCCCGGCGTCCCGCAGGGCAGCCATTTCCTCGCCGGCTCGACCGAAGATCAGCGGGTCGCCGGATTTCAGCCGCACGACACGCTTGCCCTCGCCGGCGAGCTTCACCAGCAACTGATTGATTTCGTCCTGCGATTTAGTGTGGCAGCCCTTGCGCTTGCCGACCGAAAGGCGCTCGGCATCGCGGCGCCCCATATCGACGATCGCCTGCGGCACGAGCGCATCGTAGACGATCGCATCGGCCTCCATCATCACGCGCTGCGCGCGAAGCGTCAGCAAATCCTCCGCACCCGGACCAGCGCCGACCAACCAGACGTGGCCAGGAACGCTACCCGCGCCATCGAGCAGCCGCGACGCCTCGCGGCGCGCCGCGGCGACATCGCCAAGCGCAACCTGATCGGCGACCGGCCCCGAAAAGAAACGCCGCCAGAAGACGCGGCGCGCAACACCGCGCGGCACAAGTCGCTCGACCGCATCACGATAGTTCGCTGCCAGGGACGCGACCATGCCAAGCGACGGGGAGAGCAATTGATCGATCTGGGCGCGAATCATCTGCGCCAGAACGGGGCCGGCCCCTTCGGTTCCGATCGCCACGGCGACCGGAGCCCGGTTCACGAGTGCCGGCGTCAGGAAATCGCAATAGTCCGGCTGATCGACGGCATTCGCGGGGATCTTTCGCTCCCGCGCGGCGCTGACGATCGCCCGGTCGGCAGATGCATCGCCAGTCGCCGCAAACACCAGGACGGCGCCCTCAACCTGATGCGCGGCAAAGGTTTCTCGGATGGTCTCGAGGCCGTTGGCCGTGAGGAATTTCTCGAAGGCATTCTCCGGCGCATCCGCGTATACGACGATGCGCGCCTCAGTATTCAGAAGCAGCCGCACCTTCGCGAAAGCCTCGTCCCCATTGCCGAACACCGCCACACGCTTCTGCGCGACGCTAAAGAATGTCGGGAAAAAGGACAGTTGCTGCGACATCACTGAGAGAACGGCTCCTTCTACAGGCTGCGGCGAATATCTCCCATAGCCGGCAACAATTGAAGAAACAGAAATTTCAATGCTTTTCCGGCCACGTATTGTTTTGCTCGACAGTCAGCCATTTTGAGTAAATATCTCCGGCGACACACGGGCGCTGCGGGCCGGGCTCGGCCATTGCGCCGGGGGGCCGACCTCCGTTAAATGCCGGCGATATTCGCGGGGAGCAGAGAAGATGAAACAGTCGGAATTGGCCGAACGCCTCTTGACGGTAATCGAAGACGATATCCTGCCGCTGACCGAAAAGGGTGTTGCTGCCGGCAACAAGGTGTTCGGCGCGGCGATCCTGCGCAAGTCCGATCTTTCGCTGGTGCTTGCCGAAACCAACAACGAGACGGAAAATCCGCTGTGGCACGGCGAAGTCCATACGCTCAAGCGCTTTTACGAGATGTCCGACAAGTCCGATACGCGGGAGCTCATCTTTCTCTCGACCCATGAGCCCTGCTCGATGTGTCTCTCCGCGATCACCTGGGCGGGGTTCGACAATTTCTACTATTTCTTCAGCCACGAGGATTCGCGCGATAGCTTCTCTATCCCTCACGACCTGAAGATCCTGAAGGAGGTCTTCCGGCTGGAGCCGGGCGGCTATGCACAGGAAAACGCCTTCTGGAAATCGGCGTCGATAGCGGCACTGACGCGCGACGCCGACCCACAGACCAAGGAAAGACTCGCCGCGCAGGACGCTCGTATCCGCGAGCGCTATCACCGCCTGTCTGAGGACTATCAGGCCGGCAAGGACCAGAACGCCATACCGCTGAACTGAGCCATGGAACCTTCTCGCGACATTCAACGCCTGCTCGACATCATGGTGGCGCTCCGCCAGCCGGACACGGGCTGCCCTTGGGACATCGTCCAGACCTTCGAGACGATAAAGCCCTACACGATCGAAGAAGCCTACGAGGTCGCCGACGCGATCGAGCGCCACGACATGGACGATCTCTGCGACGAACTCGGTGACCTTCTGCTCCAGGTGGTCTTTCACGCCCGCATGGCGGAAGAAGCCGGCGAGTTCTCGTTCGGCGATGTCGTCGAAGCCGTGACCCGCAAGATGATCCGTCGCCATCCGCACGTCTTCGCCCGCTCCGACGCCGATACGCCCGAGGCGGTCAAGCTGCAGTGGGATGAGATCAAGCGAGCGGAAAAGGCGGACCGGCGGCAGCGGCGGATGCGGCGAGGTCTGCCGCAGGATCCCGATGCCGGCCACCTCGGTTCCGTGCAACGCAGCTTTCCGGCCCTGGTCGAAGCGCTCAAGCTGCAGGAACGCGCGGCAAAAGTCGGCTTCGACTGGTCGAAGCCCGAGCCGATCCTCGACAAGATCGAGGAGGAGATCACCGAACTGCGGCAGGCGCTCAAGGATGGCGACCAGCGAAAGGTCGCCGACGAGCTCGGCGATCTGTTCTTCGCCGTCGTCAATATCGGCCGCCATGTCGGCACCGATCCGGAAATGGCGCTCCGCGGCACCAATACCAAGTTCCGCCGCCGCTTCGGCCATATCGAACAGGAGCTGGAAGCAGGTGGCGAGACGCTTGACGCCGCCTCGCTGGAGCGCATGGAGGAACTCTGGCAGGCAGCAAAGGCCATCGAGCGCCAGCTGACGTAACGGGATGCCGGTGCGTCAGCTTCCTTACCAGTCCTCTTCGACCGGTTTCGGTCCGTTGCCGAGCCGCCGTTCAAGCTCTGCAGCCTCGCCCTCGGTCAGGCGCAGGTCAAGGCTGACCCTTCCGTCTTCAAGGTCCTCTCGGCCGTCGACGATCGAGTGCTCATAGACCCAGGGCAACAGTTGCAGTTGGTCGAGGCCGAGTACGACCGTGCACTCGGTCAAGACACCCGAAAGACGGCGGCCGATCTCGGCGAGCAGGTGATCGACGCCCTCGCCGGTCACCGCAGAAGCGGCGACCGTATTCGGCGTGCTTGCCGCCTTCTTCACGAGCGCCTCGCGCACCTCCGGCTCGAGCTTATCGATCTTGTTCCAGACCTCGACGATGCGCGCAGCGCCTTCCTTCTCGTCAATGCCAAGATCAGCAAGGATGCGCAATACGTCGCTCGCCTGTGCCTGGTTGTCCGCATCGGAAAGGTCGCGCACGTGCAGAATCAGGTCCGCTTCGAGCACTTCTTCAAGTGTCGCCCGGAAGGCCGCGACAAGGTGGGTCGGCAAATCAGAGATGAAACCGACCGTGTCGGAAAGAATGACCATTCGGCCATGCGGCAGCTTGAGACGCCTGAGCGTCGGATCGAGCGTTGCGAAAAGCATGTCCTCGGCCAACACGCCGGCGCCGGTCATCCGGTTGAAGAGCGTCGATTTGCCGGCGTTCGTGTAGCCGACCAACGCCACGATCGGGTGCGGCACCTTCTTGCGCTTCGAACGATGAAGCTGCCGGGTGCGCCGCACCTGCTCCAATTCGCGCTCCAGCCGAACAATCTTCTCCTGCAGCAGGCGGCGGTCGGCCTCGATCTGCGTTTCACCGGGACCGCCCATGAAGCCCGCACCGCCGCGCTGGCGCTCAAGGTGGGTCCAGCTTCTGACCAGTCTGCCCTTCTGATAGTTGAGATGCGCGCGATCGACCTGAAGCGTGCCTTCCTTGGTGGAGGCGCGCCGCCCGAAGATTTCCAAAATGAGGCCCGTCCGGTCGATGACCTTGGCGTTCCATTCCTTCTCGAGGTTGCGCTGCTGCACCGGGGTCAGGGGATGATCGACGATCACGAGCCCGGCATCCTTTTCGTTCAGGATATGGCCGATCTCCTCGATCTTGCCACTGCCCAGCAAGGTGCCGGGCTTCGGCTGGGCGACCGGAACGATCGTTCCGTGCACGACGTCGAGATCGATGGCAAGCGCGAGGCCCGTGGCCTCTTCCAGACGGCTTTCGTCGGAGCGCGTCACTGGCACAGCCAGAATCTCGGCCGCTGGCTTTCCGGTCTTCTTCAGGACCGGAACGACGACGACCGCGCGCATGTCATCACGGAGCCGTTCCAGCTCCGGGATGATCGACGACGATTTTGAATCACGCTTGGTAATGGTCCTCACGTCCCGTCAGGATGCGGCTTCCTCATTCTCGAACATCTGCAAGGGCTGACCCGGCATGATCGTCGAGATGGCGTGCTTGTAGACGAGCTGAGAGTGGCCGTCGCGGCGCAGCAATACACAGAAATTGTCAAAAGATGTGACCACACCCGTCAATTTGACGCCGTTAATCAGGAAAATGGTCAATGAAATCTTTTGCTTGCGGACCGTATTGAGAAAGAGATCCTGCAAGTTTTGAGAACGTTCCGCCATCGCGCCGCTTCTTTCTTATTTGCCGGCCTTTTTGACGCCGGTGCATTTTGTCAAATTCTGCGTTTCGAAGCGTCACAGTATCCGTCCCCGACGCCTCTCCAAGTTTGGTATCAAATCAATGTCTTTTCCGCAATGTCGAAAAAGGCTTCGCGAATATTCTGTGCTATGCTTCCCGGATGACCATTGCCGATCGTCTTTCCGTCAATGGAGACGACGGGAAAGCAGATGCTGGTCGCCGCGGTAACGAACACTTCGCGTGCCGTTAGCATCTCCTCCACCGAGAATGGCTTTTCCTCGATCTTCAGGCCAAGCGGCTTCGCCACGTCCATCAGCGTCCTCCGGGTTATGCCCCGTAGAATGCCATGTTCCGCCGGACGAGTGCGCAGGGTGCCGTCGCCATCGACGATCCAGACATTCGTCGCCGCCCCCTCTTTAACGAGACCGTCGGCATCGACGAAAATCGCCTCTTGGGCTCCGACTTCCCTCGCCTTCTGGCGTGCGAGCACGTTCGGCAGAAGACCGACCGACTTGATGTCGACCCGATCCCAACGATTTTCCGGCACCGTTATCGCCGCGATCCCTTCGGCATTCTTCTTCGCGATTGCGGCGGCATCCGTCCGCTTGGCCGTAACGACAAGCGACGGTGGTGTGTCCTTTGCCGGGAAGGCATGGTCGCGGCGCGCCACGCCGCGGGTCACCTGCAGGTAAAAAAGCCCGTTGCGCACCCGGTTCCTGCGCAACACCTCGCGAATGACGTGGGTCAACGCCGCGCGGCTCATCGGCCAGCCGATCTGCAGTTCCCTCAAGGATCGGTCGAGGCGGTTCAAATGCCGGCTGAGGTCCACGATAAAGCCGTGCCGGACCTCGCAAACTTCGTAGACGCCGTCCGCGAACTGGTAGCCGCGGTCCTCGACGTGAACGGCAGCTTCTGAATGCGGCACGTAAGCGCCATTGACATAGGCAATTCTCGGCATTGGGGCGAGACCTCAGAAATATTGGATACTGACTCGGAAAAGCTGTTCGACGTGGCGCACGGCGTCGGCGGCTGCAAAAAGAACGACGCGATCCCTCGCCTTTATCCTCGTAGTGCCGTCAGGCCGAATGAAAGTCCTGTCGCGATAGAGCGCACCGATGCGGATGCCGTCCGGCAGTTCAAGCTCGCGCAAGGCCTTTCCAACCAGCGGCGACGTCTCGAGCGCTTCGGCCTCGATCACTTCCGCCATGCCGTTCTGCACCGCATAGACCGACCGGATGCGGCCCTTCCTGACATGCTGCAGGACGCGGGAGATGGTCACTGCCCGGGGGTTGATATACGCGTCGACACCGGCCGTGCCGGCGAAACCCTGGTAGGCCGGCTCGTTGATCAGGACCAGGGTCGACTTCGCGCCCAGGCGCTTCGCCATCATGCTGCCGAGAATGTTGATCTGATCATTGTTGGTGAGGGCGACCACGAGATCGGCTTCCTGAACATCCGCCTGCATCAGGATCCGCTGGTCCATCGCCGAACCGTTCAAGACGACCGTGTTGCTGAGCTTGTCGGCCAGAAGCACCGCTCGGTCGCGATCGTTCTCAATGAGTTTGACGCGCATGCGGGGCTGCTGCTCCTCTATCATGCGCGCGACGAAATAGCCGATATTGCCGCCGCCCATGATGATGATCCGTCGCGCCTCCTGCTCCTCATGTCCGAACAGCCCCAGCGTGCGGCGGGTATGATCCCGATCGCAGACGACATAGGCGAGATCGCCCGTCTGCAATTGATCGGAGGAGTGGGGGACGATGAGCTTTCCGTTCCGGAAGATGCCCGTAACGGTCGCCAGAAGGTCCGGAAAAAGCTCGCTCAGCTGCTGTAGCGGCGTGTCGACGACCGGGCAGTCTTCCATGCACTCGATCGCGACCATCGCAATGCGGTCTTCGGCGAAGCGGACCACGTCGGTCGCGCCCGGAAAGGAAATGCGCCGAAGAACAAGACGCCCAACCTCGATCTCGGGCGAAATCGTCACGTCGATCGGGACATTCTCCCGCGAGAAAAGGTCCGAATATTCCGGTGCGAGATAGTTTTGTGCGCGGATCCGAGCAACCTTTGTCGGCACGTTGAAGATCGCGTGCGCGACCTCGCAGGCGACGATATTGACCTCGTCGAAAAGCGTCACGGCGATGATCATGTCAGCCTGATCGGCACCGGCTTTCGCCAAAACATCCGGATGCGCACCGTGGCCGACATAGCCGCGCACATCCAAGGTTTCGGTGATATGGGCGATCAGTGCGGCGGACGTATCGATCACCGAGACGTCGTTGTTTTCCTGCGACAGGCGCTCGGCAATGCCGTAGCCGACCTGTCCTGCGCCGCATATGACCACTTTCATCGCCGTTCCTTCATCCCACACGCTGCAGCGGCTACTGCGTGATTCCTTAAATCGGAACCGATTTAAGGACAGAATCATGCAGCGATTCTAAGTGCTACAGCGGCGTTTGCACGTCCGATTGGACGCGCCGCGCTGTAGCGGCAAAAACCGCCGCAAGCCGCTCCGGATCAGACGCCCAGCGACTTCAGCTTGCGATGAAGCGCGGAACGTTCCATGCCGACGAACTCCGCCGTACGCGAGATGTTTCCGCCGAATCGGTTGATCTGGGCGATCAGATAATCGCGCTCGAACATTTCGCGGGCCTCGCGCAGCGGCAAGGTCATGATGTGCTGGTCGCCCTGTGCGGAAATCTTGGGCAGCGTGTCGCCAACCTCGGTCGGCAGCATGTCGGCAGTGATCGGCGTGTCAGGGCCGTCGCTGCGGGCGAGAATCATCAGACGTTCGATGTTGTTGCGCAACTGGCGGATATTGCCCGGCCAGTCATGCGCCTGCAGGACGGCGAGCGCGTCCTCGCCGATCTTGCGCGGGCGGATGCCGGCCTGCTCGCTCACCTGGCGCATGAACATATCCACAAGGAAGGGAATGTCCTCACGCCGTTCCGCAAGCGCCGGGACACGCACCGGAATCACCGCGAGCCGGTGGAACAGGTCCTCGCGGAACAGGCCTTCGGAAATCATATTCTCGAGATTGTAGGCGGTCGAGGAGATGATGCGCACATCCACCTTGACGCGCTTCGAACCGCCGACGCGCTCGAACTGCTGGTCGACCAGCACGCGCAGGATCTTGTTTTGCGTTTCCCGCGGCATTTCGCCGATTTCGTCGAGATAGAGAATGCCGCCATGGGCCTCTTCCAGCGCGCCCGTGCGGCGCGGTTGGCCAGGCGTGCCCTCCGTGCCGAAAAGCGCGACCTCCATGCGATCCGGGGTGATCGCCGCGGCGTTGAGCGCGACGAACGGGCCGGAGGCACGCGTGGATTTGCGGTGGATCATGCGCGCGACGAGTTCCTTGCCGGAACCCGAAGGCCCCTGGATCATGATCCGGCTGTTCGTAGGCGCCACCTTTTCGATCGTCTGGCGCAACTGCGACACGGCGACGGACGTTCCGATGAGTTCCACCGGGTCGCCGGACTTCTTCTTCAATTCCGAGACTTCGCGCTTCAGCTTGGAATTCTCCAGAGCCCGTTCGGCGATGAGAATCAGCCGGTCCGCCTTGAACGGCTTCTCGATAAAATCGTAAGCGCCGCGCTTGATGGCGGAAACGGCCGTCTCGATGTTGCCGTGACCGGAAATCATTACCACCGGCAGATCGGGATGGCGGCTCTTGATCTCGTCGAGCAGCGCCAGTCCGTCAAGACGGCTGCCCTGCATCCAGATGTCGAGGAAAACCAATCGCGGCACGCGATCGTTGATCGCCGCAAGCGCACTGTCGCTATCGAAAGCCGTCCGGGTCTCATGACCTTCGTCCGACAGGATCCCCGAGACGATCTCCCGGATGTCCTCCTCGTCGTCCACAACCAGAATATCAGCCGCCATTGGTATTACCCTTGTCCTTTACAGTACCTTCGCCCCCGGTTTCCCCGGCAGGCGGCAGGATCACGCGGATCATTGCCCCGACGCCGCCGTCGAAATCCACCGGTGCGTCGTGCAGTTCCAATTGTCCGCCATGGTCCTCGATGATTTTCTTGACGATTGCGAGACCGAGACCGGTGCCCTTTTCGCGCATCGTCATGTATGGCTCCAGAATTCTGTGCCGGTTCTCGGTCGGCAGCCCCTTGCCGTTATCGATGACGTCGACAACGAAACGGCCGGAAGCGCCGTCGCGACGGGAACGGACGGCGATTGTCGGCGCCCCCCGCGACGCTCCGGCAGGGACAGCCTCGATCGCCTCCACCGCATTCTTGACGATGTTGCCGAAAGCCTGGCCGAGCATGCGGCCGTCGAATTGGCCTTCGAGCGGCTCGTCGCCGAAATCGCGAACGAAGGTGATGTGATTGTTGCCCATCTCGCGCAGGAAAACGGCATCCTTGAGGATCGATCGCAGATCGGATTTTTCTTTCGTCGGCTTCGGCATCCGCGCAAAGGCGGAAAATTCGTCGACCATCCGGCCGATATCTTCGACCTGGCGCACGATAGTATCGGTGCACTGGTCGAAGACGGCCCTGTCCTGCTGGTCGATCTGCTTGCCATAGCGGCGCCTCAAGCGCTCCGCCGAAAGCTGGATCGGTGTCAACGGATTCTTGATCTCGTGCGCGATGCGGCGGGCCACGTCGGCCCATGCGGTCGACCGCTGCGCAATCACCAGATCGGTGATATCGTCGATGGTGATGACGTAGGAACCGTGCGACTCATCGCCCTCCTCCCTCGTCACCTGGACGTTCAGGGTGCGCTCGGTTCCGCCGCGCATGATGTTGATCTGCTTGCGGTAATCGTTACGATACCGGCTTTCAGCCTCGACCAGCACGGCATCGATCTCCGGCGCAACCTCGCTGAGGCTAGCGCCCAGCAGTCCCGGCGCGGCCTTCCGCAGAAACTCTTCCGACGAGGGATTGGCAATGGTGATGCGACGGTCCTTGCCGACGCCGATGACGGCCGCGGTGACGCCCGAAAGCACCGCCTCGATAAAGCGGCGGCGCTGGTCCACTTCGTCCTTCGCCACGAGGATCTGCTCCTGTTGCGTACGGATCTCGCTGACCATCTTGTTGAAGGTGCGCGACAGGTTGCCCACGTCGCCGTCGACGGCACGCACAGGAACGACCACATCGAGATTGCCGGAGGCAACGCTGTCCGCGGCGCCGATCAGTTGCCGGATCGGCCGCACGATGCGATCGGCAACCGCTATCGCCGTCCAGATCGCCGCCAGCAGGACGATGAGAGCAAAGCCGATATAAAGGACGCCGAAGGCGATCTGAAGCGAGGTGCGGCCCGCTTCCAGCGCCTTGTATTCGGCCGTGTTCTCCTCCATCAGCCGCATCGAACGCATCACTTCGGGATCGACGTTGCGGACCGTGTAGAGGTACGTTCCGGGTATATTGTCGAGCGGAATGACGGCGCCGACGAGGTTTGTCACACCGGGAGGAATAAGCGTCGGCTGGCCGGAAACGGTGCTTTTGAGGGCATCGGCCGGAATAGCCGGCAGCGGTTTCTCGGTCGAGATATTCGCCTGAAGGATGGCGCTGCCGTCGGCGCGTACCAGGAAGGCGCCAAGCATGCCGCGCCCCCTCGCCTGGCGCGTCATCAATTCGGTGAAGCCCGTGCGATCGAGGCTGTAGAGTTGACGGTTGCGCTCGAGATCGTTGGCCATCGACACTGTCTGGCCTTGCAGGTAGCTGGCGTTCTCGAGCACGTAGGCCTGCGCAACGTTCAGCGACGAGCGAACAATCGCCTGTGTGCGCAGCGAGAACCAGCGATCGAGCCCGACATCGAGCGTAATGCTGGCAAAGATTGCCACCAGAATCGCCGGCGTTATCGCGACGATCGAAAACAGCGCGACGATGCGCACATGCAGCCGTGCTGCCGCCCTTCCCTTGCTGCGCGCCCTCAGCAGTCTGAGGATTTCGCGTGCGATCAGGTAGATCAGGCCCACGACGAAGACGCCGTTGATGCCCGCGCAGGCGATGACGATGTTTCGTTCCGGCCGAATGGGGGTGAGGCCGAGGAGAACGAGCAGCGACAAGGTGGCACAGATCAGCGCGCCGGTGGCGAGCATCAATCCAGGCAGGGCGAAGGACGCCCGCCGATCCTGGACAGTTGCGACCCTGTCCTCTGTGCCCAATGGCAGGGCCATTCCGTCCACCATGTAAAACGCTTCCCCCAAACCGGCGCCCGACGGCACCGGCATATGCGAACTTTCCCGGGTCAAAGAAACTGACCGTAACGCCCAACCCCAAACAGCATCGGCGTGCCTCAACCGGTTGGGTCGCCTCCAATGACAACACAACGAATCGACGCTATTGGACGTTCAAGCAACGCATTGTGGCGAAAATGCAACGGTGTTGCATCTCAGTCAAGCACTGCGTGAACTGCGGTACACGGAGACACCGAGTTCGCGAATCTTCTTGCGCAGTGTGTTTCGGTTGAGGCCGAGAAGATCGGCGGCCTTGATCTGATTGCCTCGGGTCGCCGTCAGGGCTGCGAGGATCAACGGATACTCCATCTCGGCGAGTACCCGATCATAGAGGCCCGATGGCGGCAGGGCATCGCCGAAACTGGCAAAATACTGCCTCATGTTCTCTTCGACCGCCTGCGAGATCGACATCGAACCGGAGCGGTTCGCCGACCTCTCGATCGGGCTGTCGGGAGTCTCGGAGCGTAACTCGTTCTCGATGATTTCCTTGGTGATCACGTCCTGGGGATAAAGCGCCGTCAGTCTCCGCACGAGATTTTCGAGCTCTCGCACATTGCCGGGCCACGGATGCGTCTTCATCAGTTCCAGTGCTTCCTGGTCGAAACGCTTGACGTCGAGCCCTTCCTTTTCGGCCTGCTGGACGAAATGGCGGACAAGATCGGGGATATCTTCCGCCCGGTCCCTGAGCGGCGGCAAGCGCAGCGGCACGACGTTCAAGCGATAGTAGAGGTCTTCGCGGAAAAGCCCCTGATTGATCGACTGTTTCAGGTCCTTGTTCGTCGCGGCGACGATCCGCACGTCCGAACGGATCGGCGTCCGCCCGCCAACGGTTGTATACTCGCCCTGCTGCAACACGCGCAGGAGCCTGGTTTGGGCATCCATCGGCATGTCGCCGATTTCATCGAGGAAGAGCGTCCCACCTTCGGCCTGCTCGAAACGGCCGGTCGAGCGCGTCTGGGCGCCGGTAAAGGCACCCTTCTCGTGGCCGAACAGCTCCGATTCGATAAGGTCGCGAGGGATCGCCGCCATGTTGATCGCAACGAAGGGGCCATTCCTGCGCTTGCCGTAGTCGTGCAATGCTCGCGCGACCAGTTCCTTGCCGGTTCCCGATTCTCCGGTGATCATCAATGTCAGGTCCGTCTGCATCAGCCGCGCGAGCACGCGGTAGATTTCCTGCATTGCAGCCGAGCGACCAACAAGCGGCATCCCGTCCTGCGAATCATCGTCGATCCTGGAGGGACGGCGCTTCGGCTCGGCGAGCGCCCGGCCGATGATGCCGATCAGTTCCGTTAGGTCGAAGGGCTTCGGCAGGTAGTCGTAGGCTCCCTTTTCGGACGCCTTGATGGCCGTCATGAACGTGTTCTGCGCGCTCATCACGAGCACGGGCAGATCCGGCCTCGCCTTCTTGATCCGTGGCAGGAGATCGAAGGCGTTCTCGTCCGGCATCACGACGTCAGTCACGACGAGATCGCCGTCGCCGGCGGCAATCCAGCGCCACAGCGTCGCCGCATTGGAGGTGATGCGCACATCATAGCCGGCGCGGCTCAAGGCCTGGTTGAGCACGGTGCGAATGGCGGCATCGTCATCCGCGACGAGAATCGTAGCGCCCGTCATGCAATGTTTCCTTTTGTCATCGGAATTTCGTCGTCATCCGCCGCGGGTCCCTTGGACGCCGGCATCAGAACACGGAAGGTAGTGCGGCTGTGCTGGCTGTCGCACTCGACAATGCCCCCGTGGCCGCCAATGATCTTGGCGACCAGTGCCAGACCGAGGCCCGAGCCATTCGTCTTCGTTGTAATGAAGGGGTCGAAAAGGTGCGGCAGCAGGTCCGAGGGAACGCCGGGTCCGTTGTCGTGCACACAGAACTCCAGCGGCAACGAGATCTTTTCGCGGGTGCCGGCAACAGAAAGGCGAATGCCGGGGCGATAGGCCGTCGTCAGCATGATCTCGCCGTCCGCCCGATCACCGATCGCCTCGGCGGCATTCTTGATCAGATTGAGGAATACCTGAACGAGCTGGTCGCGATTGGCGTAGACCGGCGGCAGCGACGGGTCATAGTTCTCCGAAACCTTGATCCCGCGGGCAAAGCCAGCCCTGGCGATCGCCTTCACGTGATCGAGTACGGAATGAATATTGAGCGGTACGCGATCGACAGGCCTTTCGTCAGAGAAGACCTCCATACGGTCGACGAGCGATACGATGCGGTCCGTCTCGTCGCAGATCAGCCGCGTCAGGGCCCGGTCCTCGTCATTGACCGACGTCTCGAGAAGTTGCGCGGCACCGCGAATGCCGGAAAGCGGGTTCTTGATCTCGTGCGCCAACATCGAGGCGAGACCGGTCACCGATCGCGCAGCGCCTCGATGGGTCAGTTGCCGGTCGATCTTGTCGGCCATCGAGCGTTCCTGGAAGACGATGACCACAGATCCTGGCGTGGAAAGAACCGGCGCGACATAAAGATCGACAAGCTTGTCGGCGCCGAGACGCGGCGAACTCAGATCGACGCGGTATTCGTTGACAGGTGCCCGCCGCTCGCGAACCTGATCGATCAAAGTCAGAAGCGGACTGCCGAATGGAATGAAGGCGCTGATATTGTGACGGGCGAGATGATTGGCGCTGGCGCCGAAGAAGGACTCGGCCTCCCAATTGGCGAAGGCCACAAGGCCATTTTCATCGACCAGGATGACGGGGTTCTGGATCGCGTTCAGCACCGCCATGGAAAGGTCGTTCGCATCGCCCGTCGGCTCTATCGCCGTTGCCTTGTCCGTCATGCCGCCAACTCCTCCTTGACCGGTGCGACGTCGCAATTCGCGATCGCGGCAGCGGCCCGATCGCTGACCAGAGCCGGATCGGTGGACGTCAGGATCGCCGCCTTGTCCGCGGACGAGAGGTTCGGCGCGAAACGCTCGGTGTACCAGCCGACATGCTTGCGAGCGTGCCGAAGGCCAATCTGAGGCCCATAGAATTCGAGCATCATGTCGTAGTGCTCGGCGAAAATCCGCGCGATCTCCAACGCATCGGGATGAAGACGAGCGCCAGCAAGAACACCGGCGTGCCATGGCCGCCCCTGCGATGACCGCCCCACCATGACGGCGTCGGCACCCGACCGGCGCAGGATTTCCGTGGCATCCGCCACGGTATCGACGTCGCCGTTGGCGATCAGAGGGACCGAGATGACGTCACGAACCGCACGGATCGCGTCCCAGTCCGCTTTGCCACTGTAAAATTGCATCCGGGTGCGTCCGTGGATGGTGATGGCCTGCACACCCGCCTCTTCAGCCCTTCGCGCGATCAATGGAGCATTGATTGAATTTTCATCCCATCCGAGCCGCATCTTCAGCGTTACCGGCACGGAAACGGCCCCGACGGTCGCCTCGATAAGCGACAAGGCATGATCGGGGTCCCGCATCAGTGCCGAACCGGAATAGCCACCGGTCACTTTCTTGGCTGGGCAGCCCATATTGATGTCGATAATGTCAGCACCATTCGCCTCGACGATCCTTGCGGCTTCCGCCATCCAGTGCGCCTCTCGGCCTGCGAGCTGGACGATATGCGGCTCGATGCCGGAATTCTTCAGCCGCGCCCAGGATTCGGTGGCGTTACAGACCAGTTCGCGACTGGCGACCATTTCCGTCACCACAAATCCGGCGCCGAAACGCCAGGCGAGCATACGGAAAGGCAAATCGGTCACCCCCGACATCGGCGCGAGCGCCACCCGGTTGCGGATTTCAACTTTCCCAATCCGGAGCGACGATGACAGGGCCGATGGTGGCAAATGCATATCTTTCAGGCACATGTTCTTCTTGCACTATTTTTAGACATTGTTATTCGGCTTGCCAAGCGATTTCCACGCCCCCGACAAAATTCCCCACATGGCCGGCAATGGGTACTGCATGCCACCTTAAATCGGAGCCGATTTAAGGACGAAGACATGCAGCAACTCAAAGTGCTACAGCGACCTTTGTGCGTCTGAAAAGACGCACGGCGCTGTAGGGCTGGCAATGGCCGGGCCGTCGCGGTAGACCAGAGCGAAAGAGCGTCGAAATGCGGGACCACATACATAAGATGCAGCCTGAAGAACAGTTCTCCTGTGGTGTCGTCATCGTCGCGGCCGGCCGCGGCGAGCGCGCCGGCCAATCGGCCGAAGGGCCAAAGCAGTACCGGACGATCGGCGGGCGCCCCGTTATCGCCCATACGCTTGACACTTTCGCGACATGGGCCGGAACGGGACCGATCGTTGTCGTCATTCATCCGGACGACACGGAACTCTTTGCCTCTGCTCTGAAGGGCGTGCCCGCGCCGGCTGATTTGATCGTGGTGCATGGAGGAGCGACGCGACAGCTTTCGGTCCTTGCGGGCCTGGAGGCGATTGCGGCTGCCGGCGCCAAGTACGTCATGATCCACGACGCGGTGCGCCCGTTTGCAGACCACGCGCTGCTCGATCGCTGCCGTCAAGCGCTGCTGGGCGGTGCCGATGCGGTCCTACCGGCGATAGCGGTCGCCGATACATTGAAGCGCGCCGGCGCAGATGGAGTCGTGCAGGAGACTGTCGCGCGGGCTGGTCTCTACGCGGCACAGACGCCGCAATGCTTCATGCTGGAAGCGATCCTTTCCGCGCACCGCGCAGCCAATGCCGGCGCAAAAGTGGATTTTACCGATGATGCGT
This sequence comes from Sinorhizobium chiapasense, assembly GCF_036488675.1. Taxonomy (NCBI): domain Bacteria; kingdom Pseudomonadati; phylum Pseudomonadota; class Alphaproteobacteria; order Hyphomicrobiales; family Rhizobiaceae; genus Sinorhizobium; species Sinorhizobium chiapasense. The sequence continues at coordinate 1,337,433 of NZ_CP133148.1, read as the reverse complement.
CCATTGCAGAATGGGCGGGCATTCCCGTTGTCCTGGTCGAGGGTGCGGTGGACAATATCAAGCTGACGCTGCGGAGGGATATTTCGATGGCTGATGAAAGGCTCAAAGGCAGCGCGATTCCCGACGTGCGAACCGGCAATGGCTACGACGTGCACCAACTCATCGAAGGCGACGGCGTCACGCTTTGCGGCGTATTCATCCCGCACGACCGCAAACTCTCGGGCCATTCCGATGCCGACGTCGCGCTGCATGCGCTGACCGATGCACTTCTCGCGACCTGCGGCGCAGGCGATATCGGCGATCACTTCCCACCGTCGGATCCGCAATGGAAGGGTGCGCCTTCGCGTATCTTCCTGGAGCACGCGGCGCGCATCGTGCGCAAGCGTGGCGGCATAATCACCAATGCGGACATATCGCTGATCGCCGAAGCGCCCAAGGTCGGGCCACACCGCCACCAGATGCGAGAGAACCTGGCAGCAATGCTCGGCATCTCCATCGACCGCTGCTCGATCAAGGCGACCACCAACGAAAAGCTCGGTTTCGTCGGCCGCAACGAAGGTATCGCGGCAATCGCCACTGCAACGGTCGTCTATGTACCTGGGAGCAACGCATGATGTGGCCAGCCGATATAGAACAGAAAGCGCGGGAGATCGTCACGGATCTTACCGCACGCAACCTGAAGGTCGCGACGGCGGAGTCCTGCACGGGCGGTCTGATTGCGGGTGCGTTGACGGAAATTGCCGGCTCGTCGCTCGTCGTCGACCGTGGTTTCGTCACTTATTCCAACGACGCCAAGATACAGATGCTCGGGATCGAACTCGCGACGCTTGCCGCCCACGGCGCCGTCTCGCGCGAGACGGCTATCGAAATGGCACGCGGCGCAGTCTTCCATTCAGGGGCGGATGTTGCTGTCGCCGTGACGGGGATCGCCGGCCCCGGTGGTGGCTCGGTGGAGAAACCGGTAGGGCTCGTGCACCTGGCCGCGGCGAGCCGGAAAGGCGCGACGCTTCACCGCGAGATGCGCTATGGCGAGGTCGGCCGCGACGTGGTTCGACTGGCAACCGTCAGAACCGCACTCGAGCTCCTCGCAGACATCTCTCAGCAAGCGTAGACCTCGTCGGCGCGCTTTTCGAAGGCTTCCGAAAACATGCGGAACGCCCGGTCGAACATGGAACCCATCAAGGCGCCCAAAAGCCGGCTCTTGAATTCGTAATCGATGTAAAAATGCACGATCGACAGCTTCTCGCTGGTCGGTTCGAAGCGCCACTCGTTGTCGAGATATTTGAACGGTCCGTCGATATAATTGACGTCGATCTTCCGCTCGGCCTTGTTGAGCAGAACCTGAGTCGTGAAGGTCTCGCGGATAGCCTTGTAACCGACCGTCATATCGGCCAGCAGCAATACCTTGCCATCGCGCTCCTTGCGTGAGCGCACGCTCAAGGCCTCGCAAAGCGGCAGAAACTGCGGGTAGCGCTCGACGTCGGCGACGAGATCGAACATCTGGTCGGCCGAATGCTTGACGACGTGGTTGGTTTCAAAGTGCGGCATGACTTGCAGTTAAGCGCGCGCCGCGAGAAGTTCAAGCAGCGCGCGCATTTGTGCCCGGCTTCTTATCTGCAGGACTGGAACGCCTGGTCCGTGCTCCTGCAGGCCTTCTTCGATCCGTGGAACGGATTTGCGCTCGAAAGTCCAGATGTAGCGGACGAACTCCCAACTCACCCGCTCCGGACATCCTTCGGCCATTTCCGGCCGTGCCGCCCCTCGCCATTTCAGCCAACGCCGCGTCACACCTATCAGGCACAGCAAGCGCGGCATTCTCACCCAGAGCACGACGTCGGCGCGAGGCAGTCGCAGATCGAAGGTCGACGGATTGGTCCCGTCCATCACCCACCGCGCTTCAGCGACCTTGGCGGCGATGAGGTTTCTTTGTTCCTCCCGCGCTCTGGAAGTCCATCCCGGCAGCCAAAAGAATTCTCTGTCCATCGAAACAAAAGGGAGGTCACAGTGTTCCGACAGCCGGCGGGCAAGTGTCGTCTTGCCACCGCCCGAGCAGCCAATGACCAACACACGTTTTGCGTCCGAGAGAATCGATGCAACTCGCGTCGTGTCCGTCATCTGCCCGCTTTCGCCTCAAATAGAAGAACCGCGACGAAGATACGCCGCGGCTGTTTTTCACCGGCAGTAGACTGAATTATTCCGCTTCGGCCAGGAGCTTCTTCTCGCGTGCCGCCCTCAGCCGTGCGAAATCATCGCCGGCGTGATGCGACGAGCGTGTCAGCGGACTTGAGGAAACCATCAGGAAGCCCTTCGTGTAGGCGACCGTCTCGTAGGACTTGAATTCCTCGGGCGTCACGAATTTCTCGACCTTGTGGTGCTTGCGGGTCGGCTGCAGGTACTGGCCGATCGTCAGGAAGTCGACGTCGGCGGTGCGCAAATCGTCCATCAATTGCAGCACCTCGTTCCGTTCCTCGCCGAGGCCGACCATGATGCCGGACTTGGTGAACATGGACGGATCCAGTTCCTTCACGCGCTGCAAGAGCCGCATCGAATGGAAATAGCGGGCGCCCGGACGGACGGTCAGATAGTTCGAGGCGACCGTTTCGAGATTGTGATTGAACACGTCTGGCTTGGCGGCGACCACGCGCTCCAGCGCGCCGGGTTTGCGCAGAAAGTCGGGAGTCAGGATCTCGATGGTCGTTTCCGGAGAGGCCTCGCGGATCGCAAAGATAACCTTTTCAAAGTGTTCGGCGCCACCGTCATCGAGATCGTCGCGGTCGACGGAGGTGATGACGACGTGGCTGAGCCCCATCTGCTTGACCGCCTTGGCGATGTTGGCGGGCTCCTCCATGTCGAGCGCATTCGGCTTGCCGGTCGAGACGTTGCAGAAAGCACAGGCGCGCGTGCAGATCTCGCCCATGATCATGAAGGTCGCGTGTTTCTTATCCCAACATTCGCCGATGTTCGGGCAGCCAGCTTCCTCGCAGACGGTGACGAGGTTGTTGCCCTTCACGATCGAACGGGTTTCCATGTATCCCTTCGACATCGGCGCCTTAACGCGGATCCAATCCGGCTTGCGCAGGACTTCCGTGTCGGGCTTGTGCGCCTTTTCCGGGTGACGGACGCGTTGCGCCCGATCCGAAACAGCATCGAAAAGCGTTACCATGTGTTTTCCTTTGTCGCGGCGGGCGCGGCTTGGCGCCGACTGCCCATTTTCGATCTATATAGACGGCCCGACAGGAAAAGTCAGGCCACCAGTTGCAAGGCGGCCTGACAGCAGACGCATGGCTCGCGTGGCGCTACCTTCGGACGGCGCGCCCAGCGGCAATCAACAGGCAGGCGCCGATGAAGCCGATGACCAAATAGGCGAGCCAGCCCGTATAGGCCATGCCGAAGGCGGCCAGGATGAAGTTCAGGACGACCGCGCCGATGATGCCGAGAATAATATTGGCGAACAGTCCCATCTGACTGTTCATAAATCTCTCCGCAAGCCAACCCGCCAGCCCGCCGATGATGATCGCCGCCAGAATACCCACGCCGTTCACGCTCATGACAACCTCCGAGCACTGAAGATGCCACACAATCAGTGCGTGAGTATACCGCAAGTTCCGGGCGACTGCACGTCATCAGGCGTTCAATACCCGGCCGTAGGCGTCGAGCACGCTTTCCTTCATCATCTCCGAGAGAGTCGGATGCGGGAAGATCGTGTGCATCAGCTCTTCCTCGGTCGTCTCCAGGTTCATGGCAACGACGAAGCCCTGGATGAGTTCGGTCACCTCGGCGCCGACCATGTGCGCACCCAAAAGCTCGCCGGTCTTCTTGTCGAAGATCGTCTTGACCAGACCCTGATCCTCGCCGAGCGCGATCGCCTTGCCGTTGGCACCGAAGCTGAAGCGGCCGACGCGAATCTCGCGGCCGAGTTCCTTGGCCTTCGCCTCGGTGAGGCCCACGGAGGCAACCTGCGGGTCGCAGTAGGTGCAGCCCGGGATCTTGTTCTTGTCGAGCGCATGAACGCCCGGCACGCCGGCGATCTTCTCGACGCAGATCACACCCTCATGTTCGGCCTTATGTGCCAGCATCGGCGGCCCGGCGACGTCGCCGATCGCATAGATCCCGGCAACATTGGTTTTGCCGTAGCCGTCGGTGACGATGCAGCCGCGGCTGGTCTCGACGCCCAGCGCCTCGAGGCCCAAGTTTTCGATATTGCCCTGGACGCCGACGGCAGAAATCAAGCGATCCGCCTTGATCTGCGTGACCTTGCCGTCCTTTGTTTCGACATGCGCGGTCACGTCGTTCGCGCCCTTCTCGACCTTCGTCACCTTGGCATCGGTGAAGATCTTCATGCCGCGTTTTTCGAGCTGCTTGCGGGCGAAGGCGGAAATCTCCGCATCCTCGACGGGCATGACCTGCGACAAGAGCTCGACGACGGTGACGTCAACGCCCATCGACTTGTAGAAGCTTGCAAACTCGATGCCGATCGCGCCGGAGCCCATGACCAGCATAGTCTTCGGCATCTCCTCGGGCTTCATCGCCTCGAAATAGGTCCAGATCAGCTTGCCGTCCGGCTCGATGCCGGGAAGTGCGCGCGGCCGGGCGCCGGTCGCAATGATGATGTGCTTGGCCGTATAGGTGCCTTCGCCCTTGACGCCTTTCGGAACCGGATTTTGCGGCTGGACCGCCGGCTTCGAGGGCGCACCGACGACGATCTCGCCGGGTTTGGTGAGCTTCGCCTCGCCCCAGATCACATCGACCTTGTTCTTCTTCATGAGGAAGGCGACGCCGCCGGTTAACCGCGCAGAGACGGCGCGCGACCGGCCGACGACCTCCTTGACGTTGGCGGTCATCTTGCCTTCGAGCGTCAGGCCGTAGTTCTTGGCATGGTTGGCATGGTCGAGAATTTCGGCCGAGCGCAAGAGTGCCTTGGTCGGGATGCAACCCCAATTCAGGCAAATGCCGCCGAGGTGCTCGCGCTCGACGATCGCCGTCTTCAAGCCAAGCTGCGCCGAACGGATGGCAGTGACATAGCCCCCCGGACCCGAACCGATAACGATGACGTCGTAATTCTCAGCCATATGTTTCCTGCCTTTGTCTCAAGCGACCTTTCGGGTGAAAAGCACCCAGTCGTGTTTCCTGCTGTCTTCGAAAAGCGGCACGGCTTCAATGCGCACCACCTCCTCGAAGCCGTTGATCCTGTAAAGCGCCTGAGCCCTTTCATTGTGGCTTTCGGTGATCAGGCTCACCGGCGCCGATCCGGCGCGGGCAATCTCATGTTCCAGCAATGCGCGGCCGATTCCCCGGCCGCGGCGATGCTTGTAGACCCCGAGGCTATCGATGAACCAATGGCCGACAACCTGCTTCTGCAGAGCAAGCAGCGGGACGAGCACCTGATGTTTCGCCTCGATTTCGTGGACGGACGGGTCGATTGCGTAGGAGACGGCTACACCCGCGATTTCGTCCTCAACTTCGGCAACGATCGCGTCGCACCATGTGCCCCGCCCCACATCTTCGCGAAGCTTGTTGCGTCCGTGTTCGAACGCCGTCTCGGCAACGCCGCGCAAAACACCGCCATACCAGAGCCACGCGGCAAATCCGTGCGAGGCGATGTCAATCAGGACGGCGAGCTCCGCTGCCTCGCTTCGCCTTGCCGGCCTGAGGGTCACGCCAGCCGTCATGGTCAGAGCCCGAGCATCATCCGCACGACCGGTTCCAATCCCCGGCCGATCGCGCGGGTGTTGTCGGCGTCGAGATGCACGCCATCGAGCGGCGTGGTCTGTGCCACGGAGCCGGCATCGAAAAAGCCGCAATCGAGCTCGTCGGCGAGATCGCGGTAAAGCGGCGCCAGCATCGCCGACTGCTCGATAGCGCCCGCATACATTGCTGCGAAGGCGCTGTTCGCGGTTTCGCAAAGCGGCGGCGGCGAGACGATGAGGATGTCCGGCCCCTCCTCGGCCTCCACCGGCCAGTCGTGCCGCCGGACGAGATTGACGAGGCGCGCGATCCCTTTGACAGCACCGAAGGCCGTGCCGTGGATCATCGGCTTCATGTCGTTGGTGCCAAGTAAAAAGATCATGAGATCGATGGGCGCGTGGCTGTGGAGCACGGTCGGCAGGACGCGGGCCCCGTTGCGGTCGCAATCCGCGAGATGATCGTCATAGGCTGTCGTGCGGCCGTTCAGCCCTTCCGCGATCACGTGCACGTCCGAACCAAGCGCCTTTTGCAGCACGCTCGGCCAGCGATCCTGCAACGCGTGCCGGCCGAGGCCGCTCGCGTCATAGCCCCAGGTCAGACTGTCACCATAGCAAAGGACTGTCTTCATCGCTTGTGCCCGCATTTAGGGGAATGGACCGGCTTGGATAGCCGGTCCGGATCGCATCAGACCAGCATGCCCATCGGGTTTTCGATGTAGCGCTTGAAGGCGGCGAGCAGCTCGGCGCCGAGCGCGCCATCGACGCAGCGATGGTCGGTGGAGAGCGTCACGGTCATCATGTTGGCGACGACCATTTCCTTGTTCTTGACGACGACGCGCTCCTCGCCGGCACCGACCGCGAGGATGGTCGCATGCGGCGGGTTGACGACGGCGGCGAAGTTCTTGACGCCCATCATGCCCATGTTGGAGACGGCCGTTGTGCCGCCCTGGTATTCTTCCGGCTTCAGCTTGCGCTCCTTGGCGCGCTTGCCGAAGTCCTTCATCTCGTTGGAGATGGCCGAAAGGCTCTTCAACTCTGCCTGGCGGATGATCGGCGTGATCAAACCGCCGGGGATCGAGACCGCAACTCCGACATCGGCGTGCTTGTGCTTGACCATGTTCGAGTCGGTCCAGGAGACGTTGGCGTCCGGAACGTCGCGCAGCGCCAGCGCCAGCGCCTTGATCACCATGTCGTTGACCGAGAGCTTGTAGACGGACTTGCCATCCTTCTCCGGAGCAGCGGCATTCAGCTGTGCGCGAAGCGCAAGTAGGGCGTCGAGCTCGCAATCGATCGAAACATAGAAATGCGGGATTGTCTGCTTCGATTCCTGCAGGCGCTTGGCAATGGTCTTGCGCATGCCGTCATGCGGGACGAGTTCGTAGGAACCCGGCTCGAAGAGCTTGAGCACGGCATCCTCGGACATGCCCTTGGCGAGCGCCGCCGGAGCGGGTGCAGCCGCTTCCGCGGGCGCTGCGGCCGGTTTGGCGCCGCCGCCGACGACGGCGGCCTCGACGTCCTTCTTGACGACGCGGCCATACGGGCCGGACCCGGCGATTGCCGAGAGGTCGATGCCCGCTTCCTTGGCAAGGCGGCGCGCCAGCGGCGAAGAGAAGACCCGCTTGCCATCGGCTGCGGCGGGGGCGGGGGCGGGCGATACTGCCGGCTGTGCCGCGGCCGGTGCCGGCGCAGCTGCTGGTGCTGCCGGAGCTGGTTCTTCGGCTTTTGCTGCGGGTGCCGGCGCGGCCGCGCCATTGCCCTTCGCGGCCGTCGCCACGTCCTCGCCATCGGCGGCCAGAACGGCGATCAGGGCGTTGACCTTGACGCCATCCGTGCCAGCCGGCACGACGATCTTGGCAACCGTGCCTTCATCGACGGCTTCCACTTCCATGGTCGCCTTGTCGGTTTCGATCTCGGCAATGACATCGCCGGACTTGACCTTGTCGCCTTCCTTGACCAGCCACTTGGCCAGATTGCCTTCTTCCATAGTCGGAGAGAGGGCAGGCATCGTGATGTTGATTGGCATCGAAGCGCCCTCCCATTATTTGTAGCAAACGGATTTCACGGCATCGACGACCTCGGCGACACTTGGCAGTGCCAGCTTTTCGAGGTTTGCGGCATAGGGCATCGGCACATCCTTGCCGGCGATCGTCAAGATCGGCGCATCGAGATAGTCGAAGGCCTGCTGCATGACGCGGGTGGCGATTTCAGTGCCGACCGAGGACTGCGGGTAGCCCTCTTCCACGGTGACCAAACGGCCGGTCTTCTTCACTGACTCGATCACTGTCGGAAGATCCATCGGGCGGATCGTGCGAAGGTCGATGAGCTCGACGTCGATGCCCTGCGCTTCGAGCTCGGCCGCTGCCTTGACCGCATAGGTCATGCCGATGCCGAAGGAAACGATGGTTGCGTCCTTGCCGAAGCGATGAATGCGGGCCTTGCCGATCGGCAGCACGAAATCATCGAGCTTCGGGACCTCGAACGAGTGACCGTAAAGGATTTCGTTTTCGAGGAAAATCACCGGGTTCGGATCGCGGATCGCCGCCTTCAAGAGGCCTTTCGCGTCAGCGGCCGTGTACGGCATGACGACCTTGAGGCCCGGGATGTGGCTGTACCAGGCGGCATAGCACTGCGAGTGCTGTGCGGCGACGCGGGCTGCCGCACCGCTCGGGCCGCGGAAGACGATCGGCGCGCCCATCTGCCCGCCCGACATATAGAGCGTCTTGGCAGCCGAGTTGATGATCTGGTCGATCGCCTGCATGGCGAAGTTGAAGGTCATGAACTCGACGATCGGCCGCAGGCCCGTCATTGCCGCGCCGACGCCGACGCCGGCAAAACCATGTTCGGTGATCGGGGTGTCGACCACGCGACGCGGGCCGAACTCCTGCAGCAGACCCTGGGTGATCTTGTAAGCGCCCTGGTATTCGGCGACTTCCTCACCCATGACGAAGACGTCGTCACTGGCGCGCATCTCCTCGGCCATCGCATCGCGAAGCGCCTCGCGCACCGTCATCGACACCATTTCCGTTCCCGCGGGGATCGCCGGGTCGGCAGGAATTTCCGCCTTCGGCTGAGCGGCAATAGGGGCCGGGGCTGGCGCCGCGGCGGGCGCTTCATTCACAGCCGGCTTCGGCGCCTCGGCCTTCGCCGTTGCAATGTCGCCGGCAGCCTCGCCATCCTGCAGCAGCACGGCGATCGGCGTATTGACCTTCACGCCTTCGGTGCCGGCGGCGATCAGGAGCTTGCCGATCGTGCCCTCATCGACCGCTTCCACTTCCATGGTCGCCTTGTCGGTCTCGATCTCGGCAATGACGTCGCCCGAGGACACCTTGTCCCCCTCGTTCTTCAGCCATTTGGAGAGCGTGCCTTCCTCCATCGTCGGGGAAAGGGCGGGCATGAGAATTTCTACTGGCATGTTTGTGCCTCCCCGGATCAAAGCAGGATGTCGGTGTAGAGCTCGGACGCATCCGGCTCCGGATCAGACTGGGCGAAATCGGCACTGTCCGCAACGATGTCGCGAACATCCTTGTCGATCTGCTTCAGTTCGTCCTCGGTCGCCCAGCCCTTTTCCGTAAGCCGGGCCTTTACCTGCTCGATCGGGTCATGCTCGGAGCGCATCTTCTGCACTTCGTCCTTCGACCGGTACTTCGCCGGGTCGGACATCGAGTGGCCGCGATAGCGATAGGTCAGCATCTCGAGGATGATCGGACCTTTGCCGGAACGGCAATGTTGAACCGCTTCGTCGGCTGCCGCCTTGACGGCGCGAACATCCATGCCGTCCACCTGATAACCGGGAATCCCGAAGGAGGCGCCGCGCTGCGAGAAATCGGTCTGCGCCGATGCACGGGACACGGACGTTCCCATGGCGTAACGGTTGTTTTCGACGATGTAGATCACCGGCAACTTCCAGAGAGCAGCCATGTTGAAGCTCTCGTAGACCTGGCCCTGGTTGGCAGCACCGTCGCCGAAATAGGCGAGACTGACATTGTCGTTGCCGCGGTACTTGTTTGCGAAGGCAAGGCCCGTGCCGAGCGACACCTGCGCGCCGACGATGCCGTGGCCACCATAAAAATGCTTTTCCTTGGAGAACATGTGCATCGAGCCGCCTTTCCCCTTGGAAAGGCCGCCGCGACGGCCGGTCAGTTCCGCCATCACGCCGCGTGCGCTCATCCCGCAGGCGAGCATGTGGCCGTGATCACGGTAACCGGTGATGACCTGATCACCTTCCTTGAGCGCCAGTTGCATGCCGACCACGACGGCTTCCTGGCCGATATAGAGGTGACAGAAGCCGCCGATGAAGCCCATGCCGTAAAGCTGGCCGGCCTTTTCCTCGAAACGCCGGATCAACAGCATTTCGCGGTAGGCTTTGAGATCATCTTCCTTGGAGAATTCGGCGATCGTGCCGCCGGCGAAGTCCCTTTTTGCGGACTTGGCAGCGGTCTTGCGGCTGGAGACGGACGCGGTTTTTCGCGGAGCCATTCATTCCTCCCAATGGTTAGCCTTTGCCGTACCATAGGGAAAGAAGAGCAACACAGCAATGCCATATTTGCATGGCTATCATTCTGTGTAACTATTTGATTTTCATTCTGAATTTTAAATTAACCGAATTTAGGTTAATTTTGTTCGCGATGAAAAATAACGATCTCGTCGCTCCGCGACATGTTGAGCGCGAGGCGAGCCTTCTCATCCAGCATGTCTCGTTCCAGCGAACCGTCGCTCATCAGCTGGACCTCCTTTTCCAGGATTTTTCGCTGATGAGTGAGCTCATCCAATCGGGCTTGCCGCACGGCAATCTGGCGGTCGAACTCCTCCGTCGCCCTCAGGCCGTAGCCTCCATGGATCGAATGATAGCCGAAATAGGAAAGAAAGGCGACCGCCATGACCGGCACAACCAGCCGCCCCAATCTCCGTTTCTTGTGATGCCGTGTCCACATGGTCCATGCCCTGATACGCAATACGAGGGAAGACTAACGTCGATTGATTAACCGACCGTTGACCATGAATGGCAAGGAAAAGGAAACCCGCCTGCCATGAGGCAGACGGGATAAAGACAAGCGGAAACGGATGTGACTCCGCCCTCGCCCTAACCCTCTCCCCGAGGGGACTGAGGCAGCGCCACGAGTCCCTTCTCCCCGTCTAGACGGGGAGAAGGTCGCGGCAGCGGGATGAGGGGCAATCAGCGGACTGAATGCCCGGATTCTGCTGCCGGACGCTATTAACCGCGCAGGATCAAGCGGCCGGCGTATTTTGCCTGCAGGCCGAGCTGCTCCTCGATGCGGATCAGCTGGTTGTACTTGGCAAGCCGGTCGGAGCGCGCGAGAGAGCCGGTCTTGATTTGCCCGCAATTGGTAGCGACGGCGAGATCGGCAATCGTCGAGTCCTCGGTTTCGCCGGAACGGTGCGACATCACGGCGGTGTAGCGGGCCTTGTGGGCCGTCTCGACCGCATCGAGCGTTTCGGAGAGCGAGCCGATCTGGTTGACCTTGACCAGGATGGAGTTGGCGACGCCCATCTTGATGCCGTCGCGCAGGCGAGCCGAGTTGGTGACGAAGAGATCGTCGCCGACGAGCTGAACCTTGGAGCCGATCTTGTCGGTCAACGCCTTCCAGCCGTCCCAGTCGTCCTCGGCCATACCGTCCTCGATCGAGATGATCGGATACTTGGCGGCGAGTTCGGCGAGATATTCCGCCATGGCTCCCGGCTCGAGCGTGCGGCCCTCGCCTTCCAGCACGTACTTGCCGTCCTTGAAGAACTCCGTCGAGGCGCAGTCGAGCGCAACATACATATCCTCGCCCGGCTTGTAGCCGGCCTTCTCGATCGACTTCATGATGAAGTCGAGGGCAGCAGGTGCGGAAGCCAGGCCCGGCGCGAAGCCACCTTCGTCGCCGACATTGGTGTTGTGGCCATCGGCAGCCAGCTGCTTCTTCAGCGTGTGGAAGACTTCCGAGCCCATGCGCACGGCGTCCTTCAGCGTTTCCGCGCCGACCGACATGATCATGAACTCCTGGAAGTCGATCGGGTTGTCGGCATGCGCACCGCCGTTGATGATATTCATCATCGGAACCGGCAGGAGATGTGCGTTGGGGCCGCCGACATAGCGGTAGAGCGGCAGGCCTGCCGCTTCGGCCGCGGCCTTCGCAACCGCCAGGGAGACGCCGAGAATGGCGTTGGCGCCGAGGCGTGACTTGTTCGCCGTGCCGTCGAGCTCGATCATGGTCTTGTCGATCTGAATCTGGTTTTCGGCGTCCAGGCCACCGATCGCCTCGAAGATCTCTCCATTGACCGCTTCGACCGCGCGCTCGACACCCTTGCCGAGGTAGCGGGTGCCGCCATCGCGCAGCTCGACTGCCTCGTGGGCACCGGTCGAGGCGCCCGACGGAACAGCCGCACGGCCGAAACTACCGTCTTCGAGATGAACGTCGACCTCGACGGTCGGGTTGCCGCGGCTATCCAGAATTTCGCGGCCGATGATGTCGATGATTGCAGTCATGATCTCTTCCCTGGTTAGGACGACGGTATGGTCGGGCCTGTCTTAATTCATGGCCCCGAAATTACAACGGCGCGCGGAATGCAAATGCCAAAGCGCCCTTGCGGTTCATAAAAATTTCACGAAGGCCCACTCAGGCCTTGGCGATCCGATCGAAGGCAAGCAGCTTCTCGAGAAGCCGCGGCATATCCTTCAAGTGCACCATATTGGGGCCATCCGAAGGCGCGTTGTCAGGGTCTTCGTGGGTCTCGATGAAGACACCGGCCACGCCGACAGCGACCGCCGCGCGCGCCAGGGTCTCGACGAACTCGCGCTGGCCACCGGACGATCCGCCCTGCCCGCCCGGCTGCTGCACCGAATGGGTGGCGTCAAAGATCACCGGCGCGCCCAGTGCCGCCATGATCGGCAGCGAGCGCATGTCGGAGACCAGCGTGTTGTAGCCGAACGAAGCTCCGCGCTCGCACAAAAGGACATTCGGATTGCCGCTCATCGTGAATTTGGCAAGCACGTTCTTCATATCCCAGGGCGCGAGGAACTGGCCCTTCTTGACGTTGATCGTGCGGCCGGTATTGGCTGCCGCGACGAGCAGGTCGGTCTGCCGCGACAGAAAGGCCGGGATCTGCAGGATATCGACCGTCTCAGCGACGATCGCGCATTGCTCTTCGGTGTGAATGTCGGTCAATACCGGAAAGCCAAACTCCTTCTTGAGGTCGGCAAAAATCTCCATTGCGCTTTCGAGTCCGATGCCGCGCTTGCCGGAGAGCGAGGTGCGGTTCGCCTTGTCGAAAGAAGACTTGTACACGAGACCGAGACCGAGCGACTTGCAGAGCTCGACGAGCTTTCCCGCTATCATGAAGGCATGGTCGCGGCTCTCCATCTGGCAGGGACCGGCAATCAGCGCCAGCCGCTCCTTCTGCGAAAAGACCACCTGGCCGGCACCCTCGCCGACGACAACCCTGGCATTGGTTTCCATCATCACACTCCAAATGCGAAAATCACCCCTTGCCCCGGCGCTTCCGGGACAATGAGGCGCCCGCCCATTTCTGCAAACTCGATATCGTTCCTGGCGAAGAGCGCGCGCGTCGCCTCGATATCGGCGACACGGAACACGACGGCGCGCCCGCGCAGGCCGCGTTCGGCGCCATTAACCGAACGGCCGAAAAAGGCCTCCATTCCGGCAACGTTCAGCACCGTAAGCTTGGCATTGCCGGTTTGAATATCCATGCCGAAGGAGTGAGCCGAAACCTCACGGTCATCGACGCCCTCCTGCAGCAGATACTGGAAATCGGTGGGATTGGGTTCCGACAGCACGACTTCGGCAATGCCAAGGACGCCGTTTTCATGACGTTGAAGCGCGGTCTGGTCGACCGGCAGGGCACGAATGCGCTGACAACTGAAGAGGAAGAAATCCGGGGAGCGGAGATCGGCGGCAAAAGCCAGCCGGAAGGAGCCAAGGCCTTCCCGGCCGTCCGGCAGCCGCATCGGCCGCGAGAACTCCAGCATGTCGCCGCCGGAGATGCCGCTTGCGCGAAACCGCATATGATCGGACGCGGCATCAGATGTTCCAACAACGATCGCCGACAGGCCTTCGGGGCCCTGACGGAAGCGGAACGCCTGGTCGCGCGCGACAAAGGCATTGCCCGCGAGCGCCGCCTCCTCACACTCCTCGCGTGACGCGATGGCAAGCGGCTCCAGATAGGTGTTGTCGGCGAAGAACACGCACGCATTCTCGGTGCCGAAGGGATGGCGTGCATCGTCGGCGACCACAAAGCCGAGATCGCTCAAACGCCGCCTCGCTTGCGCAAGCTCGACCACCGGCAGCACGAGATGATCGAGCGGGCGGGTGGTGCGCTTGGATAAGCTCATGGCGTGTTCCCTGATGGCCGGTTCCGTCGCTGTTTGCAACTTTTGCCAGCTGATTGCAAGCGCGGCCGTTCGGTAGGCGCCGGGCCATACCGAAAACGGAAACGGCCGGTCCTCGAGGACCGGCCGCAAAGAACGAGAGCCTGACCAGTGACGCGTCAGACGAGACGTGACTGCTCCAGCGCCGCCTCGACGAAGCTCGCAAACAGCGGGTGCGGATCGAGCGGCCGAGACTTCAGTTCCGGGTGGTACTGAACGCCGATGAACCAGGGATGGTCCTGATATTCGACCGTCTCAGGCAAGACGCCGTCTGGCGACATGCCGGAGAAGACGAGGCCACAGGCTTCCAGCCGCTCCTTGTAATCGATATTGACCTCGTAACGGTGGCGATGCCGCTCGGAGATATCCGTCGATCCGTAGATGTCGGCTATCTTGGTATTCTGCTTGAGGGTTGCCCGATAGGCGCCGAGCCGCATGGTGCCGCCGAGATCGCCGGACGCCGAACGCTTTTCAAGTTCGTTGCCCTTCACCCATTCGGTCATCAGGCCGACGACCGGCTCCTTGGTCGGGCCGAATTCGGTCGAAGAGGCCTTCTCGATGCCGGCGAGATTGCGGGCGGCCTCGACCACCGCCATCTGCATCCCGAAGCAGATGCCGAAATAGGGCACCTTCCGCTCCCGCGCAAAGCGGGCGGCGTTGATCTTGCCTTCGGAGCCGCGTTCGCCGAACCCGCCGGGGACGAGGATGCCGTGAACCTTTTCGAGATAAGGCGCCGGATCTTCCTTTTCGAAGATTTCCGACTCGATCCATTCAAGCTTGACCTTGACTTGATTGGCGATGCCGCCGTGATAGAGCGCCTCGATCAGCGACTTATAGGCGTCCTTGAGGCCGGTATACTTGCCGACGATGGCGATCGTGACTTCGCCTTCCGGCGTACGGATGCGATGGGCGACGTTCTCCCAGGCCTCCATGCGCGGCTTCGGCGCCGGCTCTATACCGAACGCGGCGAGAACCTCGTTGTCGAGGCCCTCCTTGTGATAGGCGATCGGCACATCATAGATCGAGGCGACATCGAGCGCCTGGATTACGGCGGACTGACGAACGTTGCAGAAGAGCGACAGCTTGCGACGCTCGGCTTCCGGGATCTCGCGATCGGCGCGAACGAGCAGGATGTCCGGATGGATGCCGAGCGCCTGCAGTTCCTTGACCGAATGCTGCGTCGGCTTGGTCTTGAGCTCGCCCGCCGCCGGGATATAGGGCATCAGCGTCAGATGGACGTAGACGGCGGTGCCGCGCGGCAGATCGTTGCCGAGCTGGCGGATCGCCTCCATAAACGGCATCGCTTCGATGTCGCCGACGGTACCGCCGATCTCGCAAATGACGAAGTCGTAATCGTCATTGCCCTCGGTGACGAAATTCTTGATTTCATTGGTGACGTGCGGGATCACCTGAACCGTCGCGCCGAGATAGTCGCCGCGCCGCTCCTTGTCGATGATGTTCTTGTAGATCCGACCGGTCGTGATGTTGTCGGTCTTCGTGGCCGAACGCCCCGTGAAGCGCTCGTAGTGACCGAGATCGAGATCTGTCTCCGCCCCGTCGTCGGTGACGAACACCTCACCGTGCTGGGTCGGGCTCATCGTGCCCGGATCGACGTTGAGGTAGGGGTCGAGCTTACGCAGTCTCACCCGGTAGCCACGCGCCTGCAGCAACGCTCCAAGAGCGGCCGCAGCGATGCCTTTACCGAGGGAGGAAACCACGCCGCCAGTGATGAATACATATCGCGCCATGGGAGTCACCGGATACCTTTTCACAAACGATTCCGCCACCGAAAAATTCGCTTTCAGGAATTTTTCGTCTTGGGAGGGGACGGATTTCACACAAAACAAAACCGGCGGATGAAGCATCCGCCGGTGGGTTCTTCTGATTTGCGGCGTTACTGGCCGCTCGGAACTTGCGATCCCGTATTGCCGTTGGCGCCGTTTGCGGGCGCCTGGGGCGCCGGTGCGGCACCGGCGGGTGCCTGACCCGCGGGAGCAGCACCATCGGTCGGCGCGGCGCCGTTAGCCGGCTGCTGCGTGTTGCCGCCAGCCGGAGGCGTCTGACCACCGCCCAGCGAATCGAGGACACCACCGCCGCTCGAACTCGTGCCCGGAATCCGGTCGAGAATGTCAGTCGCCTGCGGCTCATAGCGGGAGAGAATGCCCATTGCGAGCGCCAGGCCGAAGAAGAGCAAGGCGAGAACGGCTGTCGTGCGGGTCAGCGCGTTGGCCGTACCGCGAGCAGACATGAAGCCCGAACCGCCGCCAATACCGAGACCGCCGCCTTCGGAACGCTGGATGAGAACGACGCCGATCAGGGCGACGACGACCATGAGATAAATGACGAGTAGTACGGTCTGCATCAGCTTCCAGTCCTGCCCTCTTGGGCACACGAATCAAACCCGGCGCGAAACACGGCAAGGCCGGGCGCAAATTTGGCGCCTGTTTATACCAAGCCGTTCGCTATTCCAAGCCCCTGCCGGCGCGGGAGAGCAATCAGGCGGTCAATTCTTCATATGCGCTGTAGATGGCGAGAAAGTCTTCCGCTTTCAAGCTCGCACCGCCGATCAGGGCACCGTCCACATTGGCAACTCCCATCAACTCCTTGGCGTTGCCGGGCTTGACCGAACCGCCATAGAGGATCCGCATCTTGGCGCCGGCGGCGCCGAAGCGCGAGACCAGTTCGCTGCGCATGAAGGCATGAGCTTCCTCGACATCGGACGCCGTCGGCGTCAGGCCTGTGCCAATCGCCCAGACGGGCTCGTAGGCGATGACGGTGCTCTCCGCAGTCGCGCCATCCGGCACGCTTTCGGCGAGCTGGCGCTTCAGGACGTCGAGTGTCTTGCCGTCCTTGCGCTCCTCGCCGGTTTCGCCGACGCAAACGATGGCGAGAAGGCCGGCCGCATGAGCGGCTTCGGTCTTGGCGCGCACCAGTGCGTCGCTCTCGGCATGATCTGTGCGGCGTTCGGAATGGCCGACGATGACATGAGTGCCGAAGCAATCGGCGATCATCTCGGCGGAAATATCTCCCGTGTGGGCACCGGATTGTTTCTGATGGCAATCCTGGGCGCCGATCATCAGAGGACTGTCGTCGCAAAGTGCGGTTGCGACGTAGAGCAGCGTTGCCGGCGGGCAGATCAGCGTTTCCACCTTCTCGGACAGACTGCCCTTGACGCCCTCCGCCATCGCCTTGATCTGGCCGAGCGAGGCGCGTGTTCCGTTCATCTTCCAGTTTCCGGCAACGAGCGGGCGGATATCGGGCGTCATGAAATTCCTCCGTGTCGGGTCTCTTCTCCGGCAAGCGGCCTAGCAAATCGCCCGGGCAAAAAAAAGCACCCGGACCGGATTATTCCGGCCTTCGCGCCGCCGTTGTGCCAGTTCGTTCAACGCGAATTGAACCACGGAGCGAATAAAAGCCAAGCTTTGGGCGTCTCATAAGGGTGACTGTACGGTGGCGAGGAGGAATTGGCTTCTTCACCCGGAGAGCGCTATGTTGCGCAACAGCGAGAGAGGATATGGCGCGGTGACGATCGTCCTCCACTGGACGATTGCGGTGCTGATCCTCGGCCTCATCCTTCTCGGCTTCGTCATGCGACGCACCGAGATCGATCCGGCTTTGCAGTTCTCCCTCTATCAGTGGCACAAATCCTTCGGCTTCACCGTGCTGGGACTGGCGGTCCTTCGGGCCGTGTGGTGGTCCATCGAACGCAGTCCGGCTCCCCCTCCGGGCCTCGGCCCGCTGGAGCATACGGCGGCCCAGATCATGCATAGGGCGCTGATTGTTCTCGCGCTGATCGTGGCGCTGGGCGGCTGGGCCGTCGTGTCGACTTCGACGCTGAATATCCCAAGCTTCTATTTCAATTTGATCGTCATTCCGCATCTGCCGCTCCGGCAATCGGAAGCTTCGGAGGCTTTCTGGACCTTCGCCCACGCGCTGCTCGCCTATCTTACGCTTGGGCTGGTCGCGGGGCACGCGGCGGCGGCGTTCTACCATCATTTCCTGCGGCGAGACGAAGTCCTCGTCCGCATGCTTCGCCCTAGCCCCCGCCCAAGCGATGCCAAGACATTCAACACTCAAGAGAACGACGACACCATCGTCGAGAGGAAATGATCCATGATGACTCCACGCAGGCCTTTTTTTAATGCGATATGGTCGTTCGCGCTTCTCGCCATGGCAACGACGCCGGCGGCTGCAGCGGCCGCTCCGGCGCTTGCCGACGCGGCCGGCAACTACCGCATCGCCAGCTCTTCGACCGTCCAGTTCAGCGTCGCGCAGGCCGGAGGCGGCGGCGGCATTGCCGGCAAGTTCGCAAAGTTCTCCGGCGGCTTCCGGATAGATGGCAGCAACATCGAACGGTCTTCGGTCGAGTTCACCCTCTATCCGGAGAGCGTAAAGTCCAGTGAGCGACGGGTCGAGGACTTCCTGCGCTCAAGCGCCGTCTTCGACACGGCCAACTATCAGACGGTGACCTTCCGATCCACCAGCGTCACACAGACCGGAGCCGATTCGGCAACCGTGGTGGGTACGCTGACGGCTCGCGGCAAGGCCCGCAAGGAGCGCTTTGAGGTGACGCTCACCGACTGGAACAAGCGCTCGATCGCTTTTACCATCCGCGGCAGCATCCGCCGCGCACCCTACGGCATGGACGTCGGAACACCGATCTACTCCAACGTGGTCAAGTTCGACATGAACATAAGAGGGCAGAGGCGTTGATCCCTGCCCTCATCTCTTCAAGCTCAGCGCAGTGCGCCGCCAGAAGTCCGACGCCATGGCGGGGTCGCGCAACGCCTCGAGCTTTTCCCAGTGGGGAAACGAAGCTTCGAAGACTTCCGGGCTCATCCGCGTGTCAAAGCAGGGATTTACCGCGCCTCCAGCGTCCACGACGATGCGGTCAAGAGCATCCAAGAGGGTAGCCGTTGCTTCACCTCGATTGGCTAAATCCAACGTCAAGGCAAAACCGGGTCGCGCAAATGAAAGAGGGCCGCACGAGGCGATGTCTCCAAAGCGTCTCAGCACCGTCAGAAACGATGCATGCCCGGCGCGGCGCGCTGTCTCCAGTAGCCGCGCGGTGGTTTCCGGCGCATTCTCCGAAGGATAGACACTCTGATGCTGGCGCGGCCCGCCTGGGCCATAGAGCCGATGCCAGGAACCGATCTCATCCAGCGGATGGAAGTAGGAGTTCCATGTCATCGTCGAAATGGTCTCAGCGCGCCTTTCCCGACGAAAGCGGTATTCGTTCACTGCCCTCATGGTCACCGTGTTCAGGGGATTGAACGGCAGGGAGAACGGTACGGAAAGCGGCAATCTCTTGGGAATATCGGGAAACTCGCAGGATCCATCTGCGTGATCACCGGCAAGAAAAAGGCCCCTTCCCATACGACGCCCGGTCGCGAGCTGGTCGATCCAGGCCATTGAATATTCATGCTCTTCGTCGACGCGCTCGACGCGTGCGAAATAGTCGTCGAGGTTGTCGAAGCGGATCACATGCTGCTGGATATGCGGCGACGGCACCTTCATCAGCCGAAGATCGACCGTAAGTATCAGGCCCGTCAGCCCGATGCCCCCGATCGTCGCGGCAAAGAGGTCGGCGTTCTCCTCGGCTGAGCAAACCAGCCGTTCGCCGGTCGAACGCAGCAGCGTAATGCGCTGGACATGATTGCCGAAGGTGCCGCGAGCATGGTGGTTCTTGCCGTGGACGTCATTGGCGACGGCACCGCCGATTGTCGCGAAAGCCGTGCCCGGAGTCACCGGCAGAAAGAAGCGGTGCGGGATCGCTCGCAGAAGGATGTCGTGGAGTGTGACGCCACCCTCGCACGAAATCCGCCCCGTTCCCGGATCGAAGGCCAGAATGCGGTTGTGTCTCGAACCGTCAATGAGAGTGCCGCGATCGTTGCGGCGGCTGTCGCCGAAACTTAGACCACTGCCCAAAGGCAGGTATGCCATCGGTTCGATCGAGCCGATCCGATCCTCGTAATCGTCCGGCGACACGGTCCGCTGCGGCCGACGCTCTGTCGGATCGGAACGCCCAAACTCATCCATCTTCATCGCGGGTCCACTTCAGAATTTCCTATCGGCTCGCGATCCAGTTCAGTGCATCGCGCCAGTCGGTCATGCGTACCGGCGTGCCATGCGAACCCGTCTCGAACAGCACGAAGCGTGTCGGATAATCCTTCGACTTGAGCGAGCGATAGAGCGCAACCTGATCCTCGGCA
The DNA here is from genome assembly GCF_036488675.1 of Sinorhizobium chiapasense. Lineage (NCBI taxonomy): Bacteria > Pseudomonadati > Pseudomonadota > Alphaproteobacteria > Hyphomicrobiales > Rhizobiaceae > Sinorhizobium > Sinorhizobium chiapasense. The sequence goes on along the minus strand of NZ_CP133148.1, from coordinate 1,317,151 downwards.
CGATAAACGCTGTCGCGGCTGCCGTGGCTGAAAAACATCGGCAACCGCGCCTTATAGGCGGCACTCTCTGCAAAGCTCGGATCGGAGGCGCCCCCCATGATCATCATGCCACCGAGAGCCGACACCGCTGTCTGGTCGCGCGCGACGCCCCAGCAGATGAAGCTCCCCATCGATGCGCAGGAGAGCACGACCGGCCCGCCGCCGGAACGCTCGGCCGCGAAGCGGATCAGCGCCGAGACATCGGCCACGCCTGCGGCATCGAAGGACCGCACGCTGGGCGCATAATAGGTGCCGCCATTGGCGGCGGCGAGATTCTTGAGGCGATTGAAGTTACCGCCGAAGGAAAAATCGTTGGCACCGAGACGCCGGTCGCCACCGCGGCCGTGGATGAAGATCACCGTGAATGCGGCGCCGCGATCGGGGCCGACGCGCATGACATCGAGCGAGAGCCCCCCAAGGTCGAGCGTCTCATTGACCTGTGCGCTCTTGATGCCAAGGGAGACGTAGGCGCGCTTGACGCGCCGTTCCGGGATCTGGTCGCGGCCGTTGATATCGCGCAGTTCCTTGTAGTCGATGACACGGAAATCGCCGCCATCGGCCTCTTCGAGCACATTGCCATAGGCGAACAGTTCGTCCTTGTATGGCTTCAGGGCCGCCGCCTCGGCAGCGAAGCCGACAAGAAGAAGGCTCGGGAGCATAAGTGCGGGCATCAAGCGCCGGGCGGAAAAAACAGTTGTGGACATAAACAGCCGACGGGCTCCCTCATTAGGCAGGTGCCTTGCCATTGCCATTTCCGCAAAGCAACACTGAAGCAGATTGCCGACGCTCTTACGGTATTCTGCCTGCCCAAGATACCGGAATTCGCCTTTTGTTCGCGCCTGGCGCAATACTCTGGCAAAATTCGGGTGATTCGCGCGACACAAAGATGGCGGCAGCGTCCGGCTCTTGCTATGTGCCTTCGCGACGCCAGACGACAGGAACGATCCGAACGACCCCATGGACGACAGCAGCGACCTCTTTTCCGCAATGCCCCCGAAGCCGAAGCCGGCGGAAGCCAATGCGCCTTCGCGCAAGCCTGCACCACCTGCCGGCGGCGAAGGACCGCGCCCTGCACCGAGGAGCAGCGATGGCAGCGACTATGACGCCTCGGCGATCGAGGTGCTCGAGGGCCTGGAACCTGTGCGGCGCCGTCCCGGCATGTATATCGGCGGCACGGATGAGAAGGCGCTGCATCATCTCTTCGCCGAAGTCATCGACAACTCGATGGACGAGGCGGTCGCGGGACATGCGAATTTCATCGAGGTCAGCCTCGATGCCGAAGGCTTCCTGACCGTTACCGACAATGGCCGCGGCATCCCGGTCGAAAACCATCCGAAGTTCCCCAACAAGTCGACGCTCGAAGTGGTCATGACGGTGCTGCATGCCGGCGGCAAGTTCGACGGCAAGGCCTACGAAACCTCCGGCGGTCTGCATGGCGTCGGTGTCTCGGTCGTCAACGCGTTGTCGGACTCTCTCGAGGTCGAGGTCGCGCGCAACCGAAAGCTCTACCGTCAGCGCTTTTCGCGCGGGATCCCGCAGGGCGGCCTCGAGGACCTTGGCGACGTTCACAATCGTCGCGGTACGAAAGTGCGTTTCCATCCGGATCCGCAGATTTTCGGGCCGCACGCGCATTTCGAGCCGGCGCGGCTCTTCCGAATGGCCCGCTCCAAGGCCTATCTCTTCGGCGGCGTTGAAATCCGTTGGTCCTGCGATCCATCGCTGTTGCCGGAAGGTTCGGAGATCCCGGACAAGGCGGTCTTCCATTTCCCGGGCGGTCTGAAGGACTATCTCGCCGCGACGCTCGGCAAGGAATTCACCGTCACGCGTGAAATCTTTGCCGGCAAATCGGAAAAATCCGGCGGCCACGGTTCACTTGAATGGGCCGTCACCTGGTATGGCGGCGACCAGCAGATCCACTCCTACTGCAACACGATCCCGACCCCGGAAGGCGGAACGCATGAGGCGGGCTTCCGCATTGCGCTTACCAAGGGGCTCAAGAACTACGCCGAGCTGACCCAGAACAAGCGGGCGGCGATCGTCACAACGGACGACGTGATGATCTCGGCGGCCGGCATGCTCTCGGTGTTCATCCGTGAGCCGGAATTCGTCGGCCAGACCAAGGACAAGCTGGCGACCGTCGAGGCGCAGCGCATCGTCGAAACCGCCCTGCGCGATCCCTTCGACCACTACCTCGCCGACAATCCTGCGGAAGCGGCGAAGCTTCTTGACTGGGTGATCGAGCGCGCGGAGGAGCGCGTTCGCCGGCGCAAGGAAAAGGAAGTCAACCGCAAGACGGCGGTGCGCAAGCTGCGTCTGCCGGGCAAGCTCGCTGACTGCTCGCAGAACACGGCGGAAGGCGCCGAGCTCTTCATCGTGGAAGGCGACTCGGCAGGCGGCTCGGCGAAGCAAGCGCGCAATCGCGCAAACCAGGCCATCCTGCCGCTGCGCGGCAAGATCTTGAACGTCGCCAGCGCCGGGCGCGAAAAGCTCAGCGCCAACCAGCAGATCGCCGATCTGATCCAGGCGCTTGGCTGCGGCTCCCGATCGAAATATCGGGATGAGGATCTGCGCTACGAGCGCGTCATCATCATGACCGACGCCGATGTCGACGGCGCACACATCGCGTCACTGCTCATCACCTTCTTCTATCAGGAGATGCCGGAGCTCATCCGCGGCGGTCACCTCTACCTCGCGGTTCCGCCGCTCTATCGCCTCAGCCAAGGCTCGAAAACGTTCTATGCGCGCGACGATGCGCATCGCGAGGAACTGATGCGCACCGAGTTCAACGGCCGCGGCAAGGTTGAAGTCGGCCGGTTCAAGGGTCTTGGCGAGATGTTGCCCGCGCAGCTCAAGGAAACCACCATGGACCCTGCAAACCGGACGCTGCTCAAGGTCGAGATCGACGACGTCGATTTCGAGGGCACGCGCGAGGCCGTCGACAATCTGATGGGAACCAAGGCCGACGCCCGCTTCCGCTTCATCCAGGAACGTGCCGTATTTGCCGACAATCTGGACATCTAGAGCAATTCCAGGAAAAGCGTGGAACCGTTTTCCGTCAGGAGGTTGGGGGCGGAGGGCGATCGGTAAGGATTGTCTTCGCGTTCAGGCTGCCCGCCGCACCGGCTTTTCCATGAACAGGCTCAGGGGATCGGGCAAATAGCTGCCGAACGGCGGGCGTTCCACGTAGCCGAACGCCTTGTAGAGGCCTATTGCTTCCGGCTGGTAGATGCCCGTCTCCAGCCGGATTGCGCCAACTCCGATCGCCTCGGCCTTGGCTTCAAGGGCCGCAAGGAGATGCTTGCCGACCTTGAGGCCCCTCGCTTCGGGATCGACGAACATCCGCTTGATTTCAGCCGTGCCGTCGCCCGCTTCCACGAGCGCGCAGCAACCGACGATTTCACCATGCCGCCTCGCGACGAAAAAGGAAACTGTCGGCTTTTCCAGCGTGGAGAGATCGACCAGGTGATTGCTTTCGGCAGGATAAAGCGATGCCGCGTAAGCATCGGACAGTTCAAGCAGACGGACGACGGCCGGCTGGCGGGGGTTTTCCTCGGCAATGGTGACAGCGGTCAATTTTCATATCCTCAACAGAAGTCTTGCGGCGCGACACTTGGATCGCGCCGCAATGGATAGCTCCTGATTTCGAACTGTCCAATACGACAAATGACGCAAGATTGCGGATTGGAGATCTCAAAACGGATAACAAGCGGAAACATTTTTTTTTGGCACCGCAATAACTTTGCCCTACTCCGGAGAGAATCGGTCAGTCATAACGGTGGCCAGACTGTGCAGTCGCAGCCGCTCAAACACCGGAGAGACCATGAAAGCCGCACTCATCGTCATGACCATCCTCGGATGCGACGACAATGTCAGCCAGTGCCACTATATCTCGACCGTCAACGGCAGCTGGCAGTCGATCGCCCATTGCGACACGGAATCCCAGCAGGAGCTTCCCAAGTTTTCCAACAACAACTATCCGGTCGTCGTTGCCGTCTGCGAGACCTCGGGACCGGATATGATGGCATCCACCGTCCCTCAACCGGACATTGCCGCCGCCCCGCAGCAGACGGCCGCGTTGCCGCCGCAAGCACCAGCGCAACCGCAGCCGACCGGAGCGAAACCGGGCATGCCGAAGCGCGCCTTGGCATTGCTCAGCGGCGCAGTTCCGGATCGGGAGAGGCTAAGGGCGATCGTCAGCGCGCCCGTCCACTACATCGAGGATGGTTATTCCTGGGTCGCGCGCCGTTTCGGCGACTGACACTTTCAGCCTCAATCCGCAGTCGAACTGGTCAAGCAGCGTGGCGGGCAGCCAGGAGCGCATAGTTGCGAGCCGTTTGCCGCTGCTCGGCAAAGGCGAGGCGTTCCACGAGTTCGGCTATCGCACTCAAGGCTGCCGAAGGCCTCGGCTGGCGGCGAATGTGCGCAAGGAGGGCAGCGGCCACTGATTGCTGAGCGCCATACGGGTCTGCGCCCAAGTCCTTTCGCCAGAGAAGCACGGCCTCCGCGAAGGCTTCGCTCACGTCCCGACCCAACCCGGCACATTCGAAAAGAGCGCGGATCGGATGGACGCGACCACCAGAAAGGATCGCACGCACGCGTTTTTCCGCGACACCTGAAAGATCGACGATAGCGGCGGAGAAGAATTCTGTTCTGCCGCTGCAGAGCGCGTGCAGGAGGAAAGCGGGCGTCAAGCGACCTGCCTCGCGCAGATGGGCGGCAAGTTCAGGCAACTCCTTTTGCGAGGCCGCCTCGATGATGACGAGGGCAGCCGTGTCGCAGGCCTCTCGGGCGACGCGCTGCACTCGCCCTTCCCCGATTGCGGCTTGCACGAGTCCGCAAAGCGCGAGCGCCGCGCCGACCTTTTCGACAAGCTCATGGCGGGCCTCGCCCGGCAGGTCGGCGCGTGCCAGCAATCGATCACGCACGGCCGCCGCATGTCCAAGACGGTTGGCGATCCTCTTCAATGACCAGCGCGACAGCATCGCGCCTTCGTTCTCAAGCAGGATCAACACCTCTTCCTCGCCGCCGATTTCGGCGATAGCCGCCGCGACGGAGCGGGACACGACACTGCGGGCTGCGATCAAGGCGCGCGTCTCGGCCGTTCCTCGCGCTGCCAAATCAACGAGGTCTTCATCGGTCAACACCGGCGAACGGGAAATGGCGACATAGGCGATCTCGGGTTGGTCTTCCGCGAGCGCCAAGATAATGGCACGCGGCACCGCGGAGCAATCGGCAAGCGCCTCGACCAAGGAGCGCCGCACGTTCGGCGAAGGATCGTCGAGCAGAAAGGTCATCGCCATTTCGGCGGCGCGCCGGTCGATCCCGTTTGTCTCTGCTTCGATATAGGCTCGGCCGAGCGCGCTTGCGGCGCGGGCGCGATCGTTCGTTCTCGCCGTTTCCGCCCAGCGAAGAAATGCTTGTATGATCACCTATGCCCCACTAGACACCGAACAGCCCCAATGTTCGAAGCCTAGCGGTCAAAGGTTTAAGATTGGTTCACCATGTCTGTTAACCGCCAGCAAACCATGAAGCCGCTCCTCTACCTGCCAGCGTCGGCATCGCTCCCGGAGGCGGATATCCTCGATGCAGTTCAGGCCATCGTGTTCGACGCGACCGGCGGCGACGCCATGCGGGATATGGCTTCAGACACGACCGCCACCCGTACGGCCTCGCCGCGCCGTTTCGTCCGGATCGGACCGGTCGAGAACGTCACCGAAACGGAACTCGACAGGATCCTTGCGTCGACGATCGACGGCATCGTCCTTGCCGGATGTCGCGGGCCAGCCGATGTCCAGAAGCTGGATGTGCTTCTGAACGTCGCCGAAGCGATCGCCGGTATCGCGGCCGGGAGCGTGGCGATATTGCCGGAATATGCAACGACACCGCAAAGCGTGTTGTCGCCTCACGCGCTGACGGGAACGTCATCGCGCCTCAAGGCGCTCATCTTCAGTGCGTCATTGCTTGCCGAGTCCGCCGGATGCAGCGAGCCGTCCGACGAAGGGGACACGGTATCCGTTATTGTCGCCGGCCGCGTGGCGGCCGTGCTTAGGGCACGGGAGGCCGGCATTGCAGCCTATGACATGCTGCCGGAGCACGCGACCGACGAGGCTGCCGTCAGACGGCTTTGCGCGATGAGTCTAAGGAACGGCTTTGCGGCCGTCATAGCGCGGTCGCCGCGGCAGGTTACCTTGCTCGGCGCATCGACACAGCTGTCGCCCTGCCCCGCCGCCCATCGATAGAACCGGCACTGCAGGCCGACAGCAATATGGTTTCAGCGCCTGGGCCGCACCATTTCGAAGACGTCGCCGCCGTCGCAGTAATCCATGTAGCCGAGCCGAGCAAGCGGCCGGACGGTCGCTGCGTCAAACCGGCCGTCGCGGATCGCCTCGTCGCGGATATGAATGCCCACGACTTCACCGAAAACGACGTAGCTGTCGGAGGTCACGCCATCGAGGCCCTTGGGCCGCAATATTTCCGTCATTCGGCATTCGAGTGCCGCGAAGGCCTCACCGACGAACGGCGCCTTGACAAGGGTGCCCTCGACGGGCGTCAGACCCGCGATTTCGAACTCGCTTTCGCCGCGCGGTGCGGCAACCGAAGTCAGATTGACGGCCGCACTCAGGTTGCGGCTGGCAAAGCTTGCCGTGAAGTCGCCGGTTTCCTCGATGTTGCGCACGGAATCCTTGTAAGTGCTCGATGAAAACATCACGAGCTTCGGGCGATCGCTGATTGCGTTGAAGAAAGAATAGGGCGCGAGGTTTTGCGAGCCGTCCGCAGCCCGTGTGCCGATCCAGCCGATTGGCCGCGGCGACACGATGGCCTTGAAGGGATCGTGCGGCAGGCCATGCCGATTCGCGGCCGTGTCGTAGAACATCAGGTTTCGTCTCCGACCCAGGTGACGATGTCGGCGAGTTCGGGCCGTGGGCGTTCAGTCGGCGGCACCGTGGCCGTGCCGATATGAATGAACCCGGCGACCCTTTCGCCCGGCTCGACACCCAGCAGCGGATAGGCCCTTTCGTCGAAGGCGAACCACTCGGTGAGCCAGTTGGAAGAATAACCGAGCGCATTCGCAGCCATCAGCAGGTTGAGGCAGACAGCGCCCGCCGACATCACCTGCTCCCATTCGGGGATCTTGAAGTGCGGCGCGGCCTTGCTGACCACGGCGACAACGACCGGAGCGCGCGTGAGCCGCGTCTCTTCCACCTTGATCAGATCCTCTGGCAGATCCGGCCTGGCGGCGAGCGCCATCTTCTTCAGTTCGGCGCTGATGCGTGCCCTTTCCTCACCGCGGTAGACGATAAAGCGCCATGGGGTGAGCTTGCCGTGGTCCGGCACGCGCGAAGCGAGCTTCAGCATCTCTTCGACTTCCGCTTTGCTTGGGCCCGGGAGGCCCATCTGGAAAGCGGGGATGGACCTGCGGGAGGCGAGGTAATCGACAAGTTTTATTTCGGTTTTCATATTGCCTGAATTCCACTAATTTGCCGCCGGACCGACAGCCACGAAAATGCCATACCGGCGTCTCAAGTGGAGTCACCCAGTCAGGAAGTCAACAGGTCTCATGCGCGTCCGTCATCGTATTTTTCCGAGTACCGTTTTGGCGATCATGCTCGTCAGTGCCGGTGTCGGACATGCGCTTGCGGAAGATCCGACCGACGCCTTCAAGAGCTTCCCGTCGATCACCGGCACTCGCAAAATGCCGAAGCTCACAAGTTTCAACCCGCTGATTTCCGACCCGACTCAGGGCGGTGAAGTCAAGGACGTGAAGCTTGAGGCCTTGTTGACCGCGAAAGGTGAGCCGGTCGAATCGGGCCTGACGTGGCGGGTCTTCAGCCCGATTCCCGGCAGCGACGGAAAGCTGCCGTTGCTTGCGACGTCCGAGGGTGGTTCGACAGCCTTCACGCTTGTGCCGGGCGAATATTTCGTCAACGTCGCCTTTGGCCGGGCGGGCGCCACCCGCAAGATCCGCGTTCCCGAACAAGGCAACCTCGACAAGCAGGTGCTGGTGCTCGACGCCGGCGGCGTGAAGCTTAATGCCGTCTCCGGCAGCGACGTCCGCATCCCGCCGAACGAACTCAGTTTCTCTATCTTTTCCTCCGACGTGAAGGAAGACGGGGAGCGCGCTCTGATCATCGCCGACGTCAAGCCCAACACCGTCATCCGGCTCAATGCCGGAACCTATCACGTCGTCTCCGATTACGGCTCGGTCAATGCCGTGATCCGCGCCGACATTCAGGTGGAAGGCGGCAAATTGACCGAAGCGACGATCCAGCACCGCGCGGCGAAACTGACATTGAAGCTCGTCTCGGAGGCGGGCGGCGAAGCGATCGCCGATACGGCCTGGTCGATCCTCACCTCCTCAGGCGACGTCGTCAGCGAAAGCGTCGGCGCATTTCCGACGCTCGTTCTCGCCGAAGGGGGCTACACCGCCGTGGCGCGCAACAAGGACAAGATCTATCAGCGCGATTTCGCCGTGAAGGCCGGCGTCAACACCGACGTGGAAGTGCTGCTAAACGGGAATGACGCGGCCAATACGGCCGCCGACGCGGAAGCGCAAGATTGACGCGAACGACCGTTCCCAACGGCAATCTACTGACGCTACGTCACCCGGCGCGCTTGAGAAGACGGCGGCGCGGCGGCGCCATCGAGAACACCGCATCGTAGATCCGGGCAAGCAGGTCCTTGCGATCGCCATGTGCACACAATTCGTCCCAAGGGAGGACGCAGCCGATGCGAGCGGCGATCGTCGTGCCCGACAGCCGCCGGAATTCGCGGATCAGCAATGAAAGCCTGAGTGTCAGCGATACCTTGCTGGCGAGATGAAAGAGCCGCCCGTTCTGCCCCTCGAAGTAGATCGGAATGACGCTTGCCCGGGCAGCCTGGATCAGCCTCGCCGGGAACATCTTCCACGGCAGATCCTCGGCTTTGCCGAATCCCCTCCTCGCCGTCGCAACGCCGCCGGCGGGGAAAACGACGATCGTTACCCCCTCCTTCAACAGCCGCACCGCCTCGTGCCGCGTCGCCATGTTGAGCGCCAACGCCTCCTTCGTCTCCTCGAACGATACGGGGAGTGAATAGGGTGCGATCTCCGGCACCTTGAGGAGTTCGTTGTGAATCAACACCCGGAACGGACGGCCGAGTTGTTCGGCCAGAGAAAGAACGGCAATGCCATCGCCGATGCCGAAGGGATGATTGGCGACGATGACGAGCGGCGTATCGGGCAATTGGCGGGGCGGCCATTCACCCTGAACGCGCATGCGCACGTCGATCAATTGCAGCATGTCGCCGAAGACGCGATCGCTCTTGCCGACGATTTCGGCGCGCCAGCGCGCATAGAGCCTGGCGTAGCGGTTGCGGCCGGACAGGCCCTCGACGGAACGAATGAACCAACGCTTCAGGCGCGGATCATTCTCATTCGCATAGGACAATTCTTTGAATTGCACGGAAAACCGCTTCACACTTGCCCGCCCGTCCTGGGCGGCGCCCTTTATCGGAATAGTCCCGGAACATTACAGTTTTCTGACAGAGCTACCGCGCCGTGCGCCTTTTCGGGCGTACAAAGGTCGCTGTAGCACTTTGAATTGCTGCACGTTTTTGTCCTTAGATCGACTCCGATTTAAGGAAACATGCAGTAAGTCCGGGGCGCTAGCCCCGGGCTTTCTTTTCCGCCTTGCGCTTGAGATCCGGCGCCATCGCCTCCGCCGAGAGCGAAGCGATCGCTTCGTCGAGTGACATCGCCGTCTGCGCCTGCGAGCCGAGGCGACGGATGTTGACCGAACGCTCTTCCGCTTCGCGCTTGCCGCAGACGACGATCACGGGCACCTTCGTCACCGAATGCTCACGGACCTTGTAGTTGATCTTCTCGTTGCGGAAGTCCGTTTCCACGGTAAGTCCCGCCTCACGCAGAAGCGCTGCAACCTCGCGGCCGTAGTCGTCGGCTTCGGACGTGATCGTCGCGACCACGACCTGCAACGGTGAGATCCAGAGCGGCATGTGACCGGCGAAGTTTTCGATCAGGATGCCTAGGAAACGTTCCATCGACCCGCAAATTGCCCGGTGGATCATCACCGGCTGGCGCTTTTCCGAATCCTTGTCGATGTAGAAGGCACCGAACCGCTCCGGCAGGTTGAAGTCGACCTGAGTCGTGCCGCATTGCCATTCACGGCCGATGGCGTCCTTCAGCGTGTATTCGAATTTCGGGCCGTAGAACGCCCCCTCGCCCGGCAGGATGCCGGTCTTGATTCGGCCTTCGGACTGCGCCTCGATCGTCTTCAGCACGTCCGTCATCACTGCCTCGGCACGATCCCAGAGGGCATCGGAGCCGACGCGCTTTTCCGGCCGCGTCGACAGCTTGACCACGACTTCCTTGAAACCAAAGTCCTCGTAGACCGACAGGATCAGGTCGTTGATACGCAGGCATTCGGCCGCCATCTGCTCGTCGGTGCAGAAGACATGCGCGTCGTCCTGCGTGAAGCCGCGCACGCGCATGAGACCGTGAAGCGCGCCCGACGGCTCGTAACGGTGGACGTTGCCGAACTCGGCGAGCCGGACCGGCAATTCGCGGTAGGACTTCAGGCCGTGCTTGAAGATCTGGATGTGACCTGGGCAGTTCATTGGTTTCAGTGCAAAGACGCGATCATCATCCGTCTCGTCGCCGGCAACGGTCACCTTGAACATGTTGTCACGGTACCAGCCCCAGTGACCCGAGGTCTCCCATAGCGATTTGTCCAGTACCTGCGGTGCGTTGACTTCCTGATAGGTGTTGGCAAGTCGGCGCCGCATATAGGCGACCAGCGTCTGGAACACACGCCAGCCCTTGCCGTGCCAGAAGACGACGCCAGGCCCCTCTTCCTGGAAATGGAAAAGGTCCATTTCTCGGCCAAGGCGCCGGTGGTCGCGCTTTTCGGCTTCGGCAAGCACGTGCAGATATTGGTCCAGCTCTTCCTGCGTGTGCCATGCGGTGCCGTAGATGCGCGTCAGCATCGGATTGTTGCTGTCGCCGCGCCAGTAGGCGCCGGCCACCTTCATCAGCTTGAAAGCCGTGCCGATCTGGCCCGTTGAAGCCATGTGCGGCCCACGGCAAAGGTCGAACCAGTCGCCCTGGTAGTAGATCTTGAGGTCCTGGCCTTCGGGAATGGCATCGACGAGTTCGACCTTGTAGTCCTCGCCCTTGGCGGCAAAGACCTCCTTCGCTCTCTCGCGCGACCAGATCTCCTTGGTGAAGGGTTTGTTGCGCGCGATGATCTCCTTCATCTTCTTCTCGATGACGGGCAGATCGTCGGGCGTGAAGGGCTCGTTCTTGGCGAAGTCGTAATAGAAGCCGTTATCGATGACAGGGCCGATGGTCACCTGCGTTCCCGGCCACAGTTCCTGCACTGCCTCGGCCATCACGTGGGCGGCGTCGTGACGAATAAGCTCGAGCGAGCGCTTGTCTTCGCGCGTGACGATCTCGATCCGACCATCGGTCACGGCGTCCGAAAGGTCGCGCAGCTCGCCATCGAGCGCGATCGCGACAGCCTTCTTGACGAGCGACTTGGAAATCGACTCGGCCACATCGCGACCGGTCGTACCGGCAGCGAATTCGCGAACGGAGCCATCAGGAAATGTAAGGGAAACGGTATGCGACATTATGATCTCCTATCCAGTCCCGCCAACGAATGCGGGTGGTATGGTTGCCGGGCTTCTGCATGACTGCAGCCGCCGATTATTGACGCGCGCCTGATAAATGTTTTTGACGGTCGAGTAAAGGAGAGCCCGTTCAACCGGACAGCATGTCGCGCAGTCCCCGCACCGTGTTCCAGTTGCGGAATGTACCGACGCCTAACCGCTTGGTGGTCAAGATGCCAGGCAGCTTCGACTCGCTTGCTTTTCCGCCGAAATCCACCCAGAGGTCGCCGCGGACGATTTCCATACGCTCACCCCTCGAACAATGGGCGCGGAACATTTCGAGCACGTCCGGGTGAAGTGGTGAGCGCATCACCCGAACATGGACACGGGTCGGATCTGCCTCGCTTTCGGCGGAAAACGGGTTGCTGGCGACAAGCCCCCGCCAATCCTCCCCGCGCCGCGCGATAATGTCGACGTGGCGACCGAACGTCACGGCAAACGCCGAATCCAGCTCGGCCTCGATGTCGGCAATGGGTTTGTCGGGCGCGTCAAATACGATGTTGCCTGTGGCGACAAGGGTGCGTGGCGCGAGATAGCCGAGACGCTCCGCCATGGCCCGCAGGTCAGTCATGACGACACGCCGTTTGTCGCCAAGGATAATGCTGTGCAGCAACGCCACATAGCTCATCGTCCGGTCACGCCCGCCAGAAATCGGTCGCACCCGCAGGCAGCCGCGCCAGCACGCGATCCAGCGTCGTTTCGTCAACGTTCCGACGCAACGCCGCCGCAACGTCAGCGATTGCGGTATCCGGAGAAAGGTTGTGATCGGGGCGGAGCGATTGCACCTCGCGCGTCATCGCAAAGCGACCGGCGAAGGGCATCTGCGGCTCCTCCAGATCCCAGTCGGCGACAAAGATCGCCCGAAGCACCGGCGGCAACACGTTTGCGAAAAGCAGCGCCTCGGGAACATCGAGGCGCCGGCGGAAAGTCTGCAGCACCGCCTCCACCATTGTATAGGCCTCATTGGTGGTCTGAAGGCCGGCGATATCGCGCACGTCCAGAATAAACCGGTCGAAATCCGCAGAAGCCTGCCAGTATTCCATCGGTATCGTCATGGTAGCCGGGCCTCCTCGTCTACTGCCAGTAGCGCCATGGCGCATACCAGTTCTGGCTTGATGTCAGCTCTTCCGGCACCGGATCAAATCCATGGGTTCCCCCAGGGCCGCATCGCGCCACGCGAAAGAGTGTCATCCAGCCGCCGGCCCAGAGGCCATGGCGGGCAATCGCCTCGAATCCGTATTCCGAGCAGGTCGGCAAATGCCGGCACGCGTTGCCGATGAAACTCGACAGCGTCAGCTGATAGGCGCGAATGAGGGCCATGCCGAGTAGCCGACCCGGCGTCTTGCGAAACGGGCCGGACCAGTTCCGCCCCCTGGTGCGAACCGCCGGGCGGACGGCATGATCGTGGTGAGGCTCAGCGCACATTGCTCAGACCGCGGCGGCAAGCCGCCTTGCTTCTATCTGGCCTATGGCGTCGACCACGGCATCGAAAGTGAGCATGGTCGAGGCATGGCGCGCCTTGTAGTCCCGGACGGGCCTCAGGAAACGCATGTCCTCGAAGCGGCCCGACGGGCCCTCGCCGTCCGCCTTGAGCATGGCCAGCATGTCCTCTCGGGCTCTTCGGATTTCACCGGCGTTCGCGCCGACGACATGGCGCGCCATGATCGAGGACGAAGCCTGTCCAAGGGCGCACGCCTTTACGTCGTGGGCAAAGTCGGTCACGACGTCGCCCTCCATCTTCAGCCAGATCCTTACTTTCGAGCCGCACAACTTCGAATGTGCCGCCGCTTCGGCGTCGGCTTCCGCCAACATTCCGATGCGGGGGATGTTGCCAGCGAATTCGAGAATTCTGTTGTTGTAGATGTCATCCATCATTTGACGCGATCCGGCTCATTTTTCGCGGTTTTGGGTAATTGGCGCATGATTTTCTCCGGTACACAGGAAAAAAGCACCGCACTGCACATCCGGCCTCTTTCATCCATGTGGCACCATACTATATGCTATGTCGTGTTGGGGCGACAGTTCCGCAAGGGACCATCTAGTCGCCTGTTGTTTGGGAAACCGTGCCGGACGGTCCAGTGCACTGCTAAGCCAGGACCCGAAAGCCCCGGAGCCCGCCAACGGAACCCAAGCCTGCAGGGTTAGGCGAATGGCCAGTGGCGAGTTGTCCGAAAGATAAAACGTCAGCAATCCCGTATTGCTTAAAGGGGCCATTATGGACGCCATAGTGAAGAATTTTCCTTTGCTCGATGATGCCAGCGGCCGGCCGACCCAGAAGGAGGCCGAGGAAGCTGTTCGCGTGCTGCTGCGCTGGGCTGGCGACGATCCGGAACGCGAGGGTCTCAAAGATACGCCGGCACGTGTCGTCAAAGCGTACAAGGAACTGTTCGGCGGCTACGAGCTCGCGGCAGAAGATGTCCTCGGAAGGACCTTCGAGGAAGTCGCTGGCTATGACGATATGGTGCTGGTGAAGGACATTCCGTTCTTCTCCCACTGCGAGCATCACATGGTGCCAATCATCGGCAAGGCGCATGTCGCCTATATGCCGAACGGTCGTGTGCTCGGTCTTTCCAAGATCGCCCGTGTCGTCGACATCTATGCCCGCCGGCTGCAGACGCAGGAGACGATGACGGCACAGATCGCCAAGGCGATCGACGAAACGCTCGCGCCGCGCGGCGTTGCGGTCATGATCGAGGCGGAGCATATGTGCATGGCGATGCGCGGCGTTCAGAAGCAGGGCTCGACAACGCTGACGACGACATTTACCGGTAGCTTCCAAACCGATCCGGCCGAACAGGCTCGTTTCATGACCATGCTGCGGGGCTTCAAGTAAGCTCCAGCCAAGGAGCTTAAATTATGGCGCTCACCTTCGACGCCCCCTCGGAAGACAAGGCCGTGCTGGAGGCCGGGCCGGCCTTTACCCCGCGCTTCGACGAGAAAGGACTCGTTACCGCTGTCGTCACCGATGCGCACGACGGCGAGTTGCTGATGGTCGCCCATATGAACGCCGAGGCACTGGCCCTGACCATTGAAACCGGCGTTGCGCACTACTACAGCCGTTCGCGCAAGGGTCTGTGGAAGAAGGGCGAGAGTTCGGGCAACCTGCAGACCGTTCAGGAAATACGAACCGATTGCGATCAGGACGCCATTTGGCTGAAGGTGTCGGTGGCCGGCCATGACGCCACATGCCACACGGGCCGCCGCTCTTGCTTCTACCGCACCGTCGGCGTCGAAGAGGGCAAAGCCACGGTGACGATCACGGACAACCACCGGCATTTCGATCCGGCAACGGTTTACAGCAAAAATTAAGCATCTGCGTTTTCTTGGTGCAACCACGTGCTATATTTATTTTTTGGCAACCAAACGGGCGCCTAATCATTAATCATGAAGACGGTTACCGTCGAAACTGCGGCGAAGCGAAAAGTGTTGCAGGCTGTATCTAATGTTTATCGCTCCCGCCAAGATTGACGACGGGATCGGTGGTATATCTCAGTTGGGGTGCCGGTCTTTCAGCAATGAATTATAACAAGACGGCACCATCGCCGGCTTGGCAGGGCCTCCTACAAGACGCGCGCATTTATTAGTCTATTCGGCGATGTTGGAGGTGCCGGATGTTGAACTGGACATTCACGCGTAGCAACCAGATTACCGATCTATCCGACCCCGATGGATCTTCGCTCACAACTGCTCCACCAGCACCCGCTCCCCTACCGACGAAACCGAAAATCGCGATAGCCCTGGGCGGCGGTGCAGCGCGCGGCTGGGCGCATATCGGCGTGCTGCGGGCACTTGATGAGGAAGGTATCGAGGTCGGCATGATTGCCGGCACGTCCATCGGCGCCCTCGTGGGCGGCTGCTACCTCGCCGGCAAACTGGACGAATTGGAGGCCTTCGCCCGTTCTCTCACCGTGCGGCGCATCGCCGGCTTGCTCGATTTTGCGATCGGGGGCGGCGGTTTGTTCGGCGGCCTGCGACTGACCAAACGCATGCAGGAGCACCTGAAGGGCTTCAATATCGAGGATCTCGATCGTCCCTTCATTGCCGTCGCCACCGAAGTTCACAGCGGCCATGAAGTCTGGATCGAAAAGGGTTCGCTTATAACCGCTATCCGCGCGTCCTATGCGCTCCCTGGCATTTTCGAGCCGATCAGCGCCAATGGCCGCGTCCTCGTCGATGGCGCTTTGGTCAATCCGGTTCCGGTTTCGGTGTGCCGCGCTCACGAGCAGCAACTCGTCGTCGCGGTCAACCTCAATTACGATCTCTACGGACGGTCGGCCGTCGTCAAGCACAACGCCGGCATGGAAGCCGTGGATGCGCCGATCAAGGACGGCACCCCCTACTCTGCGCGTCTCGGCATGACGAGCGTCATGGTACAGGCCTTCAACATCATCCAGGATCGTATCTCGCGCGCCAGGCTTGCCGGCGATCCACCCGATCTCGCCCTTCATCCAAAGCTCAACGACATAGGTCTTTCGGAATTTCATCGCGCCGGCGAGGCGATCGACCGTGGCTATCACGAAGCGAAGGCGAAGCTCGCGGAGATCCGACGCATGCAGGAAGTGCTGGTACGCTAAACGCATGAAGCGCGCCGGCCGATCCTCGCATCTTCATAACTGCATAGCGTCTCGAGACACTATTGAGATCTGATAACACGCGGCGCTGTAGGTGCGTGTGGAGGGCGGCATCGCACCGCCCTTCGCTTTAACCTGCGATATAAGCCTTGATCTGTTCGGTCTCGTGCTCCATTGCGCGGATATGGTGCTTCACCACGTCACCGATAGAAACGATGCCAGCCAGCCGACCTTCCCTTTCCACCGGCAAGTGGCGTGCGCGCAGCTTGCTCATCATTTCCATCAGCGTAGCAATGGACATTTCCTCCCGGCAGCAATAGACGTTCTGCCACATGACGGAAGAAACCGGGCTATCGAGACAGGTAGCACCATATTTGGCGATCGAAGCCACGATATCACGCTCCGTCAGAATGCCGACGATTTGATCGTCCGGATCGACAACGACGACCGCCCCGATACGATTGTCATGTAGAAAGGTCGCAGCCTGATGAACTGTCACATCGGGCGTCACAGTCACGACGTTGTGGCCTTTTTCGTTGAGAATCGCTCTTACTGACATCCACACATCTCCCGTTATACTACGCCGGGCCGGTGGGAAGAGGTTCTGGCCGTCTCTTGTGCTTGCAGCGCCGAGCGTAGCTTGATGGTCGCTGTAACACCCCGAGCCTCTGCACAATCAAAGATCTATGCAGAGTTGCCGCAGGAACCCGCCCCAGTATCCGATGTCGATCATCGCCCTCGCGCCTCTCCTGCACGAAACCCGGCCGACACCCAGCCTTGCACGCTCGCCGTTTACAGCACCGCGCGCCTTATCAGACGCACAAGGACGCTGTAGCACTCTAAATTGCTGCATGTTTATCCTTAAATCGGTTGCGATTTAAAGATACATGCAGCAGGCGACCGTAGGGAATGGTGCTCCAGCGACCTTGTGAAATCAAGCCTTGTCACTCAAGCGCCGGGGTCCGTCAGGCATCACATTTGTGAATCCGTCTTGAAACAATTCGGGATCATAAATGCGACTGTTTTTTCGCAGGTTACAGACAGACATCAGCGACAGACCAGGCCCATACACGGATGCGGGCGGTATCCGTAGTCTTAGTCGCGCGGATCAAAGAACCCGAACAGGAGAAAGCCGAAGAGGAACCCGCCGATATGCGCTTCCCAGGCGACACTCCCGGCACCGCCAACGGAAAACACACCGAGCCCGACCAGAAAATTGGTCAGGAACCAGATACCGGTGAAGACCAGCACCGAGCGGTTGGCAAGCGTTTCGGTTAGCGAAAGTCGCCGGTTGAGATGCGCGAACTGGCGGCTGATGCGGCCGCTCGGCGAGAACACGAAACGTGCGGCCGCCCCCATGAAACCGGAAACAACCCCGGAGGCGCCAACCACGACGATAATTTCACCCCAATGAAATACCGTGTGCAACGCAACGGCGGCCGCCGCCGAAAGGCACCAGAACACGGCCAGGCGCACCATGCCGATGCGCCGCACGACCGGCGCCCCGAAAGCAACCATCCAGAAGATATTGAAGATGAGATGCTCCCAACTGCCATGCAGAAACGAATAGGTGACCGGCGTCCAGAGCCAGACGAGCCCTTGTTCCGAAAGCGGGAGGGTGTAACGAACGGGCAGGAAGGCGAAGTTCAGGATCAGTTCCTGATCGGCGGCCGCCGAGAGGAGATAGGTTCTCAACGCGTGAACAGCGATGAGAAACAAGAGGATGCCGGTTAGCCCCGCCGGCAGGTTGAACGCGGGTTCGCGGCCGCGGGCCGTGTCACTCTCGGCATCCGTTTCCGCTGGTGTCGCTAACTGATCTCGTTCCATGCCTGCTCTCTTCCATCGCTGCTGCGCGTTCGCGATCAGGTTCTACGGCAGTACCGCCACCGGATAGCGCGAAGGCATATGCAAACAAAAAAAGACCGTCCAGTAAAAACTGAACGGCCGGTAAGCCCTTATACCGAGCTTCAATTGCGTGCTGAAGGCAAACCTTCGTGAAGTGATGACGTCTAAGTGCCAGCAGGCGGCGCCGAGCGCAATCGAAACCGATCGTTAACCTTAATATCGGCGTGGCACGAAAATCGCTCCACCATTTCTGAAATCGAAGGGGCCGCGCCCGCTGTGCCAATTAGGAGCAGTCGGAGCCCGGATCGACGGAATGAATGGGCCATCATGCGCAACAAAACAACGATAGAGCTGTTCCGATATTGGAACACATTGCGGGGTGAACGGGACCTCCCCCGCCGCGACGAGATAGAACCTCAAGATATTTGTGCGTTGCTGCCAAGCCTGTTCATCCTTGAACGGCAGCCAAGCGGTGACATTCGCTTCCGGCTCGCCGGCACCCATGTCTGCGCTCTTTTCGGTCGAGAATTGCGTGGCCAGCCGTTTGCCGCGCTGTGGCCCGCCGGCGAAGCGAACGAAGCCGTCCGCATCGCCGATCAGGTCATGACGCAACGCTCGCTCGCGGCCCTCTCTGCCTGCGGTCTGACGGCAGGCGGTGAGCGGCTGGAGACCGAGTTGCTGCTGACGCCGCTCGGATCGCCGCAGGGCGGCAGCGACCGCATCCTCGGTTCGCTGGCGCCGCTGTCGCGCCCTTCATGGCTGCATATGACGCCGATTGAATGCCTTGTCGCACAAGGCCTGCAAATTCTCGACAGCGGGCGCGGCGGTCGTTCGGACGTGGCTGAGGCAGCCCATGCTGCCGGTGCCACAACGCGACGTGAAGAAATCGGCCGCAAGGTCCAGCATCTGCGTATCTTCGAAGGCGGACGGGAACGCTGAGCCCTGAGAAGGCAGCCAATCGCGGGCCAACCTTCTATTAACCGAGACCGCCTATAATTTCACAGGCAAGGATACTTCGATTGCAGAGTGACCATGTTCTCGTTTCAGCACGCACAAAACACCGGCCCGAAGCCGCACCAGGAAAGTGCCTTTCAGCGCGTTTCGGTAAATCTTTTGGGAAGGCTGATGCTTGCCAATCGCGATGAATTTGATTGCACCGCGGTCGACATGTCGCCAGGCGACGTGCTCTTTTCCTCGCCCGCCCGCCCACGCGCCGGCGAGCGGATCATCGCCTACATCGAGCATGTCGGGCGTCTCGAAGGCACCGTGTCGCGGCTCGCTGACCACGCTTTCGTCATCCAGCTCAACGCGACGGAGCGCAAGCGCGAGAAGCTGGCGGCGCAACTCACATGGATCGCCAACAAGCATGAGCTCGGCCTGCCGGAGGACCGGCGCCATGACCGCCTCGTACCGCGCAAGATTCTGACCGAACTCACGTTCGGTACCGGCGAAAAATACGTCTGCCGCATTATTGACCTCTCCCTCTCCGGCGCCGCGATCGACATCGAAACCCGGCCCGCGATCGGGACCCCGGTCAAGCTCGGCAACATGAAGGGCAGGATCGTCCGGCATTTCCAGGAAGGCGTGGCGGTCGAATTCTCCGGCATTCAATCTCGCGAAGCCCTGGCCGAATTCCTTTGAGCCATCGGCGGCATGCCCCGTTGGCCGCCGCAGAGAATATCTCTGATATTTCCCCGTGCTTCACACGGCTCCGCCAAGTGGACACCACGGTGCGGCCGCCGGGCAATGGCGTCTTCACGCGATGACGATCGTTCACCGGCGACCGTCCGATAGGAGCCATTGTGAACGCGATGAGCTTTTTCCGGCGTGAGCATGTCTCCACCCTGACATGTCGGTCGAGCGTTTCTCAAATATTTTCCGGAATAATTTCCCGCGTCTTGCCCCTTTCAGCGCAGAATTGGACGTAAATCCCGTTCTTAGCAGTCTCTTTCGGCGGCTTCAGATCTCGCAATACGCCTAGCTCATCGGCACAACCACTCCAGCCACGAGCGGCTCTTCTCGTTAAAATTACCGCTGTTTTTCAGCATGATAACAATGTTGCGCCGCTCCGTAGGCTCTCCAAGCAGGGGAAATTTCATTAAAATTTGAATCGATATTTATTATTATTTGATCGGTTTTTTATTCTTATTTTCTGCGCATACTATTCTTATTTGTACTTGTTTTTACCTCGCTTCTTCGCCGCAGATAAAAAACTCTGTGCCATTGTCGAACCATAACGGGGAGACAACAATGCACAAAGCCATCACCAAGACGATTGCGGTCGCCGCCCTTTTCGTCGGCTTCCTGACCGAGGCAGCCTTCGCCCTTCCGGCGAACATCGCGGTGGGCGGCACCACCAATCCGCCGATCGGTCACTACGAATTTTGCAAGCGCAATGCGTCCGAATGCACCGTCAATGGAACCGACGGCGGCCCGATGGTGCTGACCCGCGAGGGATGGCAGAAAATTCTCGAGGTCAACTATGAGGTCAACCGGGCCGTGACCCCGATGACCGATATGGAAATCCATGGCGTCGAAGAAGAATGGTCCTATCCGGACGCCGTCGGCGATTGCGAGGACTATGTGCTCCTCAAGCGCCGCAAGCTGATCGAGAGCGGCTTTTCTGCCGCCGATCTGTTGATCACCGTCGTGCTGCAACCGAACGGTGACGGCCATGCGGTTTTGACCGTTCGCACCGACCGCGGCGACTTCATCCTCGACAACATGCGCAGCAAGGTGCTTCGCTGGTCGGAGACCGAGTACACGTTCCTGAAGCGGCAGTCTTCCGAAAATGCCGGGCGTTGGGTGAAACTGCAGGACGGCCGCGCCGTGGCAGTCGGCAGCGTAAAGACGCAATAGGGGCGCTCCATCGAACTCCCATCCACCGACGAAACTATCGGGCTTCGGTCAATTCCGCGTCCCCGTGTCAGACCCAAGCCCGCCGGTTCCGTTGTCCCCGGGACCGGCTTTTTCTTTTCCAAGGCGTCGCCCGGCCGGCCCTGACCCGAGGCGCGTTTCATCGAAAATTAACCATCTTCAACGACCGTCGATGGCGACATCCCCGGCCGATCACTTGCTTTCCTCAAGGCCGGAGAGAACGCACAACAAAAGCAACAAGCCGCCGCGACGGACGATCCTGCATGAATGCGCCATCGAGTTGCCCCGAACCGGAATTTTCGCCACTCCTCTCGCCGCGTTTTGTCTACAAGGTTACCGCCGTCGTCGTTCTGCTGGCGGCACTGACCACGATCGTTTCGTTTTCCGGACACCGGCTTGGAGAAAAGCTCGTGCTCGCCGGACACACCTCCAGTCAAGAGATCTACGACATCTTCATCGGACAGGATCACCTGCGACTACCGGCCAACATCATCCGCTTCGAAAGCCAGCGCGCGACCAGCATTGCCGAGCGCATCGACCTTTACCTGACCTGGCCGACGCTAGAGGGCTACGGCGAGAACAGCCGGGACCTGTTCAACTATATCAACCGGCCGGAAAACCTGATCTTTCTGCAACTCTCGCAGAGCACGATGTCGCAAGACATGTCGGGACGGCTGGAGCCTATATATCGCCACATCCTCAGCGAAGAGGTGCAGCCCGGCCCCGCCGACCTGATCCGGCACGACGCCAAGTCGACTACAAGCTACGCTGGCGAAGTTTTCTTCACCGCGGACCGTGCCGGGCGATCGCCCTACGTCTTGCGCTGCACCCTGCCCGCGGACACTGAGGCATCGACCAGCGCCGACTGCCAGCGCGACGTGCATGTTGGCAAGGATCTCACCGTTCTCTACCGCTTTTCAAGCAAGCTGCTGCCGCAATGGCGGATGATCGATGATTCCGTGGAAACCTTCGTTCGCAGCCGACTGGCGCCCTGATTTTGTCCAAGAGTCGTGTTGCAGGCGAAGCGCCGACCCGTTTGGGTCGACCGGTGCCGTTCCCGAACAAACGGCCCGCCCTGGGAAACCAATCATTCATCATAAACCGATTGGTAACGCTATCCCGATACTGTCGCAGGAACGATCGTTCCCGGCGACGCGTCCGGACGGCATCCATGACATGAGAATAAAGAGCAGCGTAGTGTCTCAATCCGTTTTTTTTGATATCGCGAAACGCCCGCTTGGCGCCTTTTCAAAGATCGCAGGACGGATTGTCCTCGCCGGCGCCATTGCCGTATTGGCTCTCACCGCCCCGGCAATGGCCAATCCGAAATACGCCGGTATTGTCGTCGATGCCAAGACCGGCAAGGTGCTTTACGGTGAGGATGCGGACGAGTTGCGCTATCCGGCTTCTCTCACCAAGATGATGACGCTGTATCTGGCGTTCGAAGCGCTCGAAGCCGGACGGATCAGCAAGTCCACGCCGGTTACGTTCTCCAAGAACGCCGCGGCAGAGCCTCCATCCAAATTGGGTGTGCGAGCCGGCCAGTCGATCACCGTCGAGCAGGCGATCCTTTCGCTGGTGACGCGCTCCGCCAACGACGCTGCTACGGCGCTCGGTGAGCTTCTGGGCGGTTCCGAACAGCGTTTTGCCCGGATGATGACCAACAAGGCGCGCGCGCTCGGCATGACGCACACGACCTATCGCAACGCCAACGGCCTACCGAACCCGGACCAGAAGACGACGGCCCGTGACCAGGCGCGGCTCGGCATCGCACTACGGCAGCACTTTCCCCAATATTATGACTATTTCTCTACGCGGAGCTTCCGTTTCGGCAAGCAGACCATCGGCAACCATAACCGCCTTGTTGGCAGTGTCCGCGGGGTCGACGGCATCAAGACCGGTTATACCCGCGCATCGGGTTTCAACCTGGTGACCTCGGCACAGCTCGACGGACGCAGCATCGTCGCGGTCGTACTGGGCGGGACGTCCGGTGGTTCCCGCGACGCCCAGATGCGCAAGCTCGTCGCCAAATACATGCCGGCCGCCTCACGCCGCGGCGGGGGCAACCTCATCGCGGAAGCGCCGACCGCCGAACCGCCCGTCGCGGCCGTCGCGCAGGCTGAAGTGAAGCCGGCGGCAGCGCCCGTCGCGGTCGCCTCGGCTGCAATGGATCTGCCCAACACCGGCCCGGTTCCGGATTTCCGCTACAGTGGCGAAAGCTCAAGCCGTATGGAAATGGCCTACGCGGCAACGCAGCCGGTGTCCGACAATCCGGTGCTTACCGGCAAGATCGTGCCGAACACGCTCGAAGCCCAAAGCGCCAAGCTCGCCGCACAGCCGGCGGCCGCGGATGTCGACACGCAGATCACCAACTCGGTTGCTGCCAGGGCTGAGACCCAGCCGGAAGCAGACGCGCAACCGCAGGGTTGGGTCATCCAGATCGGTGCTACACCCGACAAAGCGCAGGCAATGACGCTTCTCGGCAACGCCAAGGAGAAGGGCGGCAAGATGCTGCGCAATGCGACACCGTTTACCGTCGCCTTCTCGAACGGCGGTGGCCAAGTCTACCGCGCACGTTTCGGCGGCTTCGACGACCAGGACAAGGCCGTCAATGCATGCAAGGTTTTGAAGAAGAAGGGTTTCGCTTGCTGGGCGAGCCAGCAGTAACGAACACGACTTTCTGACGACCGGGTGCGTTTCGCCCGGCCGTCTTCCTCGGATTTGTACAGCGTAACGAGGTTGGTCATGGCAGTGAACGAGAATGTTCCCGGTGTTACCACGATGCCGGGAAAGAAGATGAAGTCTTCGCGCATTGGTCTGCATCCCCTACATGAGGCCGCAATGCGCATCGCCGACATCGGCTTGAACCGCTCGAAAGCGAAGACGCGCGATCTCGTCAGCATGCTTTTAACGCATGGTGCGCGTGCATGGCGCTCGACCCAGCCGCGCGCCGGCATCCACCTGCATGTGACTGCGCCCGGCCGTCGCTATCCGCTCCGATTGCGCATCCACTGACATGCAGTAGATCATTTCACCGTTTCACTGAAACATGAAGTGATCTAACTCTTTGATATTACGCAACTCCGGACGGAAAGCCGTTACACACTTTTCCTGAAATTGCTTAGAGAAGACCGAGTTCCGCCAGTTCGCGCCTGAGTTCCAGCGGCATGTCCGCCTCGCCGGAGGAAAGCGAAGCCAGGTCGCGCGGTGCCTCCTTGTCCTGCAGGTAGCGCCATCCTTGGAAAGCCCGGCGCGGCTGGAGTTCGGTTTCAACCACTTCCGGTCCGAGGATGAGATTGCAGCGGACGATGCCCTCGCCGTCAGTGAATGTTTCGATACCAATCAAAGCCTGCCGGGCCTGCACATGCCCCTTGATCACCCAATAGAGTGAACCGCCGGCAAGGAGTTCCTCAGTACGTTTCGGAACCATCCGGGTCGTATGGAACGAGTGGGGCTCCTGCCCGGCCGCAATCGCAGCCAGCGCCTTGCGCGACACCCAATCGCGCAAGTCCTCGACCGATTCTGCGCCGACACAGAGCTTTATGAGATGCAACGCCATGAGAAACTTTGAACACCCGTCCGCCAACCGTGGTCAAGCGTCTTGAACCAGTTCGTCCACAGGAGCGCCCACCAGCCGACCTCCTGATCCTATGGCAGGATTGGGGCAGAAAAGGCGTTGCCTCCCGCCTCACCGCTCCCGCAACGCGGACGCGTCAGCACTCGACGACGTTCACCGCGAGACCGCCAGTGGAGGTTTCCTTGTATTTCTCATTCATGTCCACGCCGGTCTGCCGCATGGTCTCGATGCAGGCGTCGAGCGGCACGAAGTGTTTGCCATCGCCCTTGAGGGCGAGCGAGGCCGCCGTCACTGCCTTGACGGCACCAAGGGCGTTGCGCTCGATGCACGGCACCTGCACGAGACCGGCGACAGGATCGCAGGTCATGCCAAGGTGGTGTTCGAGCGCGATCTCAGCGGCGTTCTCGATCTGCTCCGGCGTGCCCCCCATCACGGCGGCAAGGCCCGCAGCCGCCATCGCGGAAGCCGAGCCGACCTCGCCTTGACAGCCGACCTCCGCGCCGGAGATCGAAGCATTGTGCTTGATAATGCCGCCAACGGCTGCGGCGGTCAGTAGGTAATCGCGGATGCCCTCCTGATCGGCGTCATCATGGAAATGGAGATAATAGCGGATGGTCGCCGGGACGACGCCAGCGGCGCCATTCGTCGGCGAGGTCACGACCCGACCACCGGCCGCATTCTCCTCGTTGACCGCCATCGCATAAACGCTCAGCCAATCGTTTGCGAGCAGCGGGTTGGTCTTGTTGGATCGCCACTCCTCCTGAAGCTTGTCGTGGATCGAACGCGCACGGCGGCGAACCTTCAGGCCGCCCGGCATGATGCCGTCCTGGCTCAAACCCCGGTCGATGCAACTCTTCATCGCTTCCCAGATGCGATCCAGGCCGGCGTCGAGTTTTTCCCTCGACATAGTGCCCTCTTCGTTCGCCCGCTTCATCTGGGCAATGGTGAGCCCCGAACGAGCAGCCATATCGAGCATCTGCTGCGCCGTCGCGAAGGGATAAGGCACCTTTACGGCCGCCGGCTTGTTCTTGGCGGCGCGCATCGCCTCGAGCTCCGTGTCGGTCACGACGAAACCGCCGCCGATCGAATAGTAGATCCGCTTCAAGAGCAGCCGCCCGTCGCGATCAAGGGCGGAGAAGGACATACCGTTGGCGTGGCCGGGCAGAGGGACTTTTTTGTCGAAAACGAGGTCTGTCTTCGGTTGGAACGCGTAAGGCGGATGTCCGGCGGGCGTGATGCGGCCAGAGCGTTCCACCTCGTCGATGATTGCATCCATGCTGTCGGGATCGACGAGATCCGGACGCTCGCCCATCAGCCCGAGGATAACCGCGCGGCCGGTGCCGTGGCCGATGCCCGTATGGGCAAGCGAACCGTGCAGACTGACCTTGATGGCGGCGACGCTGGCATGTGTCGGTCGCGGCCAGTCATCGGAAAGGATGAGGTCGAGAAACCTGTTTGCCGCCGACATCGGCCCCATCGTGTGCGAACTCGAAGGACCAATACCGATCTTGAAGACGTCGAAGACGGAAAGAAACATAAACTGCCTGCCCCGGAGCACGGAAACGCCGTCAGGTACGCCACCCGAAGCGCCAGCCGATGATTACAAGGCCGACGCCCACTCGGCTCCTCTTCGAGAGCCAGCGATGTCGGCTATTCCATAGATATAGGATCAAACCGTAAGCTATCCCATCCCCATTGATCAGGCGATCAACCGACATCCGATTCTGTTCGTGCGACATGATGCAAAGCGCGTCGCGAGAAGGTCGCTATAGAATCAGAACGACGCGGTCCTTGGGACCGCGTCGCCCTGATGGAATGCCTCGATCTCAAAGGCCGCCGAAAAGATAGGCCAGGACGAGAACGCCGACGAAGCCAGCCAAGGCGCGAACAGTCACGCCCCAGCACGACTTCTGTATTGTATTGTCCATGATGTCTCCGAGTGCCCAGAGGTCGGCGGGCGTTGCATTCGCTGCCCGCGCATGCGCCATGCATACTGAAGAATGTGTAGCGCCGCAACGTCGAAATATGGCAAAATCGTGTCAAGGCGACAGAGGCCCCAAACAGCACGGGAGAGCGCCTAATTCGCCGAACAGAGTCGATCGGCAAGGCATACAGGGGCGCCGATCTTGCATTTTCAAACAGCCATGCCAAAAACGCGTGCATGACCTTCGAAGATTACATCGCACTCGGCATCTTCGTCCTGTTATGGGGCGGCTTCAACTGGGCAACCGACGCCCGGCGCAAATTCAAGCGTGTCAGCCTGACCCGGCTGATGAACGAAAACCGCCGACGATGGATTCGCAACTCGCTCAACCGCGACCTGAAAATGATCGACACGCAGATCATCGCCGGGTTGCAGGCGGGCACCGCCTTTTTTGCCTCGACCACCATCTTCGCGCTCGGCGGCTGTTTCGCGCTGCTCGGAGCGACCGACCAGGTGCAGATGATCTTCAACGACCTTCCGCAGGTTTTCCGCGGCGGCCGGACAGGTTTCGAGCTGAAGGTCGGCGGCCTCACCTGCCTCTTCGGCTACTCCTTCTTCAAATTCGGCTGGTCCTATCGCCTGTTCAACTATTGCTCCATCCTGATGGGCGGCGTTCCGATGACGGCGGACATGACGCGCGACCGGCAAGCGGCTGAGCAGGCCGCCGAGCGGGCAATCCGCATGAACATCCTGGCCGCCAAACATTTCAATGCCGGACTGAGGGCGATCTTCCTGTCGATCGGCTATCTCGGCTGGTTCATCAGCCCCTATGTCTTCATCGTTCTGACCGGCTTCGTCATCTTCGTGCTGGTCCGTCGACAGTTCTTCTCCGAGGCGAGAGACGCTCTCGTCGAGGATGCCTCCGAGGCTTCCAAGCACTAAGATCTGCGCCAAAGTAATACGCGCTGCTCCTCATTCGAAGAACATCCACGCGTGGCCGGCGCAAGCCAGACATGCGAACTTATCGCGAAAACAGGATGGCAAGAGCCGATGTCGGAAAACACAGCAACAACGGTTACCGAGACTCGACGCGCATCGCCCGAGACCAAAAAGCGTCATCGGATCGCTCTTCTGGACGCGCTCCGGGGCTCGGCGCTCGTCGCCATGGCGATTTATCATTTCGTCTGGGATCTCGAATTCTTCGGTTATGTGGCGGCGGGGACGGCGGCGACGGGCGGCTGGCGGCTTTTCGCCCGCCTCATCGCGAGCAGTTTCCTGTTTCTGGCGGGCTACAGCCTGGTGCTCGGCCAGCGGCCGAATTTTCGTCCGCGCGCCTTTGCGCGCCGCTTCGTGAAGATCGCTGGCGCTGCGTTGCTGATCAGCGTTGCGACCTGGTTTGCCATCCCGAATTCTTTCATCTTCTTCGGAATCCTTCATTCGATCGCGGCGGCAAGCCTTGTCGGCCTCCTGTTCCTGCCACTTCCCGCGATCGTCTCCTTTGTTGCCGCCGCGGCGGCCTTCGCTGCGCCGCTCTACCTGCGCTCGGCGATCTTCGATGTGCCGCTGCTGTGGTGGGTTGGGCTTTCCGAGACGATCCCGCGTTCGAACGACTACGTGCCTCTCCTTCCCTGGCTTGCCCCCTTCCTGATCGGCATCGGAACGGCAAAGCTGCTTCACCCCTTGCTTGTCAACCGAGGGACGTCCACCAAACGGGAGGAAAGCAACCTGTGGATCAGGCCGCTCGCCTTCGGCGGCCGTCACAGTCTGGCCATATACCTCGCACACCAGCCGCTGCTCATCGGCCTCGTCTATCTCGTTGCCCAGATCGCACCCGCCGCAGCGCCCGACCCGGAACAAGCCTACCGCGCAAACTGCGTGGCGGCCTGCAACCGCGCAGACCCCACCGCGCCGTGCGAAGCCTTCTGCGGCTGCACGCTCGACCGGTTGAAAGAACAAAGCCTTTTCCAGGACTTAAACATGGGCAAGATCGACGTGAACACGGACGAACGCATTGCGCGAATCGCCCGTCAATGCACAATGGACGTGCAATCAGGGGACTAGGACATGAATGCCTATCGTGCCAAGCCGCTGAATTTCCCCTGGCCCGCCGTGCTTTATGGCGCGGCAGTCCTGACTGCTTTGATGGTCAATCGTTTCTTCCCGATCCCGGTGGCGAATGGGCACGGCTGGTTTGCGTGGCTCATTGGCGGCGCACTGATCTTCACGGCGATCTCCATCGACCTTTGGGCCGTCAAGACGCTGCTGGACCGGCATACCGCGATCCTGCCAACCCGGTGCGCCACCTGCCTCGTTACCTGCGGCCCTTTTCGCTTCACGCGCAATCCGATATATCTCGGTTACACGCTGCTGATGATCGGCATTGGATTGATAACGGCCAACCCATGGCTTTTTATCGCGGCGATGGCGGCTGTCGCGCTGATGACCGTCTTTGTCATCCGCAATGAAGAGAGACATCTGCTGTCGCGCTTCGGTTTCGAATTCGAACGCTATTGCCGTCGCACCGCTCGGTGGATCTGAGGCCGAAAGCAAAAAAGGTGGCACCCGGCCACCTTTGAACAAACCAATTCGCCCGCCTTAAAGCGCGTCGCATTCAATCGAGTTCATGCGACGCCCTTCAGGTCTTTGTTTTTTATGCATGTCGTTGCCCCAAAACCGCCGCACACTTTTGGGCAACATGCATTAGGTGCCAACGCCGATCTCCGCGAGACGCGTCAGGCAGGCTTCCTCGACATTGTCGAGCTCGGCGAGCGTATCATCGATATCCTTGCGCTTCTGCCGCAGTTCCTCGCGCTTTTCCTCGACGCGCGTCATCAGGAGCTGGAGCTGGCCCATCTCGCCCGGCGGATCCTTGTAGACCTGGATGATCTCGCGAATTTCGGCAATGGTGAAACCGATGCGCCGGCCGCGCAGGATTTCCTTGATGAGGTGACGGTCCGCCGGCCGAAAGAGTCGTGTGCGGCCGCGGCGCTCCGGATGAATAAGGCCTTCATCCTCGTAGAAGCGCAGCGTTCTGGTTGAGATGCCGAATTCCCGCGTTAGCTCGGTGATGCTATAGTATTTGTTCACGCCGCCGTCCCATCAAACTCCGAGGCATCACTATCGTTGACTTTGACGTAAAAGTCAAACAACGCAGCGGCCATCACTGGATGTGGAACCACCAGGTGGCGATGCCGAGAAAGCTGAAGAAGCCGGTTATGTCGGTAACCGCCGTCACGAAAACCGCCGAAGAAACGGCCGGATCGGCACCGGATTTTTCAAGGAGAAGCGGAATCATGATGCCTGCGAGCGCTGCCGCCATCATGTTGATCAACATTGCCGTCGCGATAATGCCGCCTATATTCGGATCCTGAAACCACAGGCCCGCAACCACACCGATGAACGTCCCGAAAATCATGCCGTTCAGGAGCCCTACCCCCGCTTCGCGGCGGATGATGCGCGGCGCATTGTGAATGTCGAGGCCGCGGGTCGCGAGCGCACGGACGGTCACTGTCATGGTCTGCGAACCCGCGTTGCCGCCCATGCCGGCCACAATCGGCATCAGGATGGCCAAGGCCACGATCTGCTGGATGGTCGCGTCGAAAAGGCCAATCACCGAGGCGGATATGCAGGCCGTCATCGAGTTGACGAAGAGCCACGGCACCCGCGAGCGCGAGGCCTCGGCAACGGAGTCCGACAATTCCTCGTCGCCGACGCCGCTCAGGCGCAGCAGGTCCTCTTCCGCCTCTTCCTGGATCACGTCGACCACGTCGTCAATGGTCAGTACGCCTACCAGTCGCTCGTTGTCGTCGACAACGGCGGCCGACAGGAGGTCGTACTGTTCGAAGAGTTGAGCCGCCTCTTCCTGATCCATCTCGGCGGGAATGGCGTGGCTGGTGTCGCGCATGATGGCATCGACCTTGATCGACCGCTTGGTGCGAAGCACACGGTCGAGATCGACGGTTCCGAGAAGCTTGAACGTCGGATCGATGACGAAGATCTGCGTGAAACTGTCGGGAAGGTCTTCGTCCTCGCGCATATAGTCGATCGTCTGACCCACCGTCCAGAACGGCGGCACCGCGACGAATTCCGTCTGCATGCGCCGGCCGGCAGTGCTTTCGGGATAGTCGAGCGAGCGACGCAGCCGAACGCGTTCGGTGAACGGCAACTTGGCGAGGATCTCCTCCTGATCCTCCTGATCCAGATCCTCCAGAATGTAGACCGCGTCGTCGGAGTCCATCTCTCCGATCGCCTCGGCGATCTGCTCGTTGGGCAGGTGCTCGACGATGTCAAGACGTATGGCCTCGTCGACCTCGGTCAGCGCCGCGAGATCGAACTCCTTGCCGAGCAGCGAGACGAGCGCCAGCCGTTGTTCCGGCTGGATAGCTTCCAGAAGATCGCCAAGTTCGGAAGCGTGAAGGCCAGCGACGTGCTGACGCAGATAGATCGTGTCGCGATCGGCAATCGCGGCGCCGACATGCATGAGGAAGTCGGAGCGCACAGAGCCGTCGTCGGCATAGATATCCGAGCCGTCATAGGCGGTGGTTTCTTCCGAACGGTCGTCGTCGCCGATATTGCTCATTGAGCCGCCCTCGAAAAACAAAGCCGCCCGAATCAAATGGGACGAAGATCCCGAAAGGCGAGCGCGCCATTCCAAATGACTGCCACGCCCTCGAAAGGCAACGGCGACCTGCCTTGCTACAACGCCCCCGCCTCCTCCCCGCAAAGTCGCTGTAACACTTTGAATTGCTGCGTGATTTTATCCTCGGATCGATTCCGACCCCGGAAGTCATGCAGTAGCGCAAAGCTTCCGCGAGGTCCACAGGGCAGAGGGTGCGAATGAAGAGCCGGCGAAAGTTTTGCGCAAGCTGTTGCAAACGCATATGAAAGCCGTAGGTCAAGGAGCCGAAAAGGCAGATGCCTGCCGAGACTACGGCGCCGCGCGTCTTATCAGGACGCTGTAGTACCTTGAATTGCTGCATGTTCTTATTCTTAAATCGGCTAGGACATAAGGAAACATGCAGTAGGGGCCAGGATGGCTATTCTCCCCATCGTACGCTTTCCGCACGCGGCGCTCGCCACCGCGGCGGAAACGATCGAACATTTCGACGACGATCTTCGGCAACTGGCAAGCGACCTTCTCGAGACGATGCACGCCGCCCCGGGGATCGGCATTACTGCAAATCATGTAGGCGTTCTGCGACGGCTGACGGTGATCGAGCTGGATCGGGGAAGCGGCTCGCGGGTCTTCGCCAATCCGGAGATTATCTGGCAATCCCATGACCTGATGCGGCACGCGGAAGGCAGCGTCTCGATGCCCGGCATTTCAGAGGAAGTCGAGCGGCCGTGCGCGGTGCGCGTGCGCTATCAATCGCTATCCGGTGACACGCTGCAAGAATATGCAGAAGGACTGATGGCGATCTGCCTGCAGCACGAGATCGACCAGCTCGCCGGTATTTTCTGGACGCAGCGCCTCTCCCGGCTAAAACGCGAACGCGCGGTCAAGCGGTTCGAAAAAATGACCAGAGGTGAGCGGTGACCCTACTGCAGTTCCCCTAAGCGCGTCGCCTTCAAACGGCCTCATGCGACGCGCTTTTGGTCTTTGTTTTCATGCATGTCGTTGTCCCAAAACCGCTGCACACTTTTGAGCGACATGCATTAAATCGTATCCAATTTAAGGATAAAAACATGCGGCAATTCAAAGTGCTACCACGTACTTTGCGCGTCTGATAAGACGCGCGGCGCTGTAGTCCAGCTGGGATCGCCGACAATACGATTCATCAAGGATACAAAATGAAAGCCTTACGCCTGATACCCATTGTTGCATTAGCCCTGGCCGGGTGCACGGCCGCTTCACCTGATCTGGAGCCCCTCCCCGGCAGCTTCACTTATGGCGAGAAGGCGGCGTCGCGCAGAACGCAAGCAGCGCCCGGCACGATGATACAGCACCGTTTCCTGCATCAGGGCACCATGGTTTTCGAAACATACGAAGTCCAGCCGGATCATTCCTACAAGCTCGTTCGTCGCAACGTCCAGGACAGCTGGGCGCCCTGACGGCGAGCCGTTCAAGGGCGAAGCTGTCACGACGTCGTCGCGGCCCGGAACATTGTGATCGCCGCCTCGTTTTCCATTGGTAGAGATCAATGGAGATTATCTGATGGCCAAGTATCTCGATGAACGCGGCGATCCGGTCTCGAAAACACATGATGCGGACAGGGAAGAATTCTCGGCCCAGGAAACCAGACCGGGCGGCCTCGGCCTCCGTGTTCTGGCGGTGCTCACAGGCGGACTGTTTCTCGTCCTGCTTGCGTGGGGCGCTGTCGAACTCTGGGGCGAAAGCAACGATAGCGATCGGGCGACGCAAACTGAGCAGACGCCGCCTGCTCCATCGTCCGAGCGCACCGGCAGTGTCGGCAACCAGACACCCGCCCCCGCCGACGGCCAAGCCTACCCGACCGACAGGGATCCTGCCGCGCCGTCGGGAACCGTTGGGCCGTCGCAGCAAACCTCGCCTGGCGGCACGGGGAAATAACGATCATCTATTCGGAAGTCGGCGCAGTCGAGCACTCATAGAGTACGTCGTCCGTTTCCGCATCGACGCCGGCGAGGCTGACGTCGTACCCCCAAAGATGGCGCACGTGACGAAGCGTGGCGTCGCGGCTCGCTTCGTCCAGGAGTATGCCGTTCTTCACGTTGTGCTGCAGCCGAAGGTGGCGATCGCCCAGGAGATCGACATCCACGACCTGGATGTCCGACTGGTTCGCCGCGACATCATAGCTGCGCGCAAGCGCAGTGCGTATGGTCTGGTAGCCGCGCTCATTATGGATCGAGGCAACCTCGCAGTAGTTGTCGCCGGCCTCGTCCGTCAGCAGGAACAGCCTGAATTTGCGGATCAATGCCGGGCTCAAATATTGCAGGATGAAGGATTCGTCCCGGTGGTTCGCCCAGGCGTCGATCAGCGTCTCCCGCCAATTGCCGCTGCCGGCGATCTCGGGAAACCAATCACGATCTTCCGGTGTCGGATCCGTGCAGACGCGCTGGATATCCTGCATCATGGCAAATCCCAGCGCATAGGGATTGATGCCCGGAAAGCGCGGGTCGTCGAAGGATGGCTGAAAGACCACGTTGGAGTGGCTGTGGAGCATTTCCAGCATGGAGCCTTCGCTGATCCTGCCCTGATCGAAAAGCCTGTTCATGATCGTGTAGTGCACGAAGGTCGCACATCCCTCGTTCATCACCTTCGTCTGCCGCTGTGGATAGAAGTACTGGGCGATGACGCGAACGATACGCAGGAGCTCCCGCTGCCAGGGCTCCAGGATCAGGCTGGTTTTTTCCAGAAAATAGAGCAGATTTTCTTCGGGCAGGTTGAGCGCCTTCTTCCGCTCCGAAGCGTCGCGCTCCGCCTCCTTGGAGTTGTGCCCGTCCGGTGAGGGCGGCAGCGTTCTCCATAAATCGCTGTAGGTCTGCTCTTCGTATTCGAGCCGCTCTCGGGCGCGCTCGCGCTCTTTCTCGGATGAAAGCCGCGGTGGACGACGATATCGGAAGACGCCTTGATCCATGAGTGCGTGGGCGGAATCGAGGATGACCTCGACCTCGGACGTTCCGTACCGCTCCTCGCATTTGGTGATATATTTCTTGGCAAACTCCATATAGCTGAGGATCGCGCTGGCATCGGTCCACTGCTGGAACAGATAGTTGTTCTTGAAAAAGTGGTTGTGGCCAAAGGCCGCGTGCGCCGTCACCAGGGCCTGCATGGCCATGGTGTTTTCCTCCATCAGATAGGTGATGCAGGGGTTGGAGTTGATGACCAGTTCATAGGCAAGGCCGCGGCGGCCCTTGCGATAGAGGTGTTCCTCGAAAACGAAGCGCTTGCCGAAGGACCAGTGCTGGTACATCAGCGGCATCCCCACCGAAGAATAGGCGTCGAGCATCTGCTCGGAGGAGATGATCTCGAGTTGGTTCGGATAGACGTCGAGATGCAGTTCATCCAGCGCGATCGTTTCGATCGCATCATAGGTGCGCGACAGCGTCTCGAAATTCCAATCGGAATCGTGAAACAGAAGGTTTGAGGCTGCGCCCTTGGGCATTCCTATCGCCTTTC
Source organism: Sinorhizobium chiapasense (assembly GCF_036488675.1). Classification (NCBI taxonomy): domain Bacteria; kingdom Pseudomonadati; phylum Pseudomonadota; class Alphaproteobacteria; order Hyphomicrobiales; family Rhizobiaceae; genus Sinorhizobium; species Sinorhizobium chiapasense. The sequence goes on along the minus strand of NZ_CP133148.1, from coordinate 1,282,556 downwards.
AGTGCGCAGTTGCATGGTTGGCTGCCTGGCGAAAAGCTTCCGGAAAACCGGATAGATGTCCGACGGTCTCGCAATCCGGGTCATCTGGAAATTCGACCATTCACTGTCGACCGTGCGATAGGCGCGCCAGAGGGACGTGCCGTTGTCGGTCGTACCGAAAATCTCCGTCTCGCGCTCATCTATGATTTCAACATAGGCATAATATTGGCAAAGGCGCATCACCTGCCGGTGGAGAAGCGAAACGCAAAGGTCCGAATCCCCGGCGCTGTTCTCCCCGTCGGAGGCCTGAGCAGCGTAAATGTTCCATTCACGCGCCGGATAACGTTCCTCAATGATACGGAGCATCTCCTCGATGGCCGTGGAAACAACCGTGCCGCCGCTCTGCTTGCTGTAGAAAAAGGTATTTTCGTCGACCTCACCCGCCTCATCCGTGTGGCGAATAAAGACGATGTCTATTCGCTTGTAGCGCCGCTTGAGGAACAGATGCAGCAGGACGAAGAAGCGCTTGGCCAGATCCTTCTCCCGCTCGCCCATCGAGGCAGAGACATCCATGAGGCAAAACATCACCGCGCTTGCATTCGGCAGCGGCTGTGGCTCGAAACGATTGAAGCGGATGTCGACCGGGTCGACATAAGCAATGCGGCGGCGGCGGCGCTCTAGCTTGTCCAGTTCCTGGCGCAACGCCTCGATGCGTTTCTGGTGGGCGCTACTGGCATTCGATTCCGCCTCCAGCCTGGCAATTTCGTCGGCGATCGTGGCCACGTCCGCACGGCTGGGCCGCCTGAGCGCGATACGGCGGCCATAGCTGTTGCGCATCGTGCGCCCCACATTGATATTGGTGGGCGATCCCGATGTCGCAAAACCGGCCCGACGAGGCTTGAACGCTACCGACTCCTTGAGATTGAGCTTCACCATATCCGGAAGCTCAAGGTCCTCGAAAAAAAGATCGAGGACTTCGTCGCGCGACAGCACGAACTGGAAGTCGTCTTCGCTCTCGCCAGTTCCTGCGCCGGCGCCCGAGGCGCCGCCGCGTGCACTTGGTTTCGGGATGCGATCGCCCGGCGTGAACTCATGATTGCCGGGCAGGATATACTGTCTCTCGCCGGTGCTTGGGGAAGGCTGGAAGGATGGTTCGCCGACGCCGCGTTCGGGCATGGGCACGCGGTGTTCCGCATCCACGTCCGCGATCTTGCCTGCTTTGATCTGTTCCTTGATCGTCCGTTTCAGCTCTTCCCGCGCCCGTTTCAGGAAACGCCGCCGGTTGCCAAGGCTCTTGTCCTTTGGATTAAGGCGGCGGTCGATGAAATTCGGCATTGGCAAACCCCCAACGTACGCATCTTTAGCCCGCCTTGTTCACTCGCATGTACCAGTCGACGAGCCGCCGAACCTGCCGTTCGGTATATCCGCGTTCGATCATGCGCTGGACGAACTCGGCATGCTGCTTCTCGGTGGAACTGTCCTTCTTGGAGCCGAAACTGATGACCGGCAGCAGATCCTCGACCTGGCCGAACATACGCTTTTCAATGACTTCGCGCAGCTTTTCATAACTCGTCCAGGAAGGATTGCGGCCGCTGTTCTTGGCCCGGGCACGCAACGTGAACTTTACGACCTCGTTACGGAAATCCTTCGGATTGGCGATTCCCGCCGGTTTCTCGATCTGCGACAGTTCGCTGTCGAGTACCTTGCGATTGAGGATCTGTCCGGTGTCGGGATCCTTGAAGTCCTGGTCCTCAAGCCATGCGTCCGCATAGGCGATGTACCGGTCGAACAAGTTCTGACCGTATTCGCTATAGGATTCCAGATAGGCCTTCTGGATCTCATGGCCTATGAATTCGGCATAGCGCGTCGCCAATTCCGACTTGATGAAGTCGAGATAGCCTGCCTCGATTTCCTTGGCAAACTGCTCGCGTTTGATCGCCTGCTCCATGATGTACATCAAATGCACGGGATCGGCGGCGACCTCCTTGGTGTCGTAGTTGAAAGTCTCCGACAACACCTTGAAGGCAAAGCGGGTGCTGATGCCCGTCATGCCCTCGTCGACGCCGGCGGCGTCGCGATATTCCTGCACCGACTTTGCCTTCGGATCCGTGTCTTTCAGGTTCTCGCCGTCATAGACCCGCATCTTCGTATAAAGCGGAGAGTTCTCATGGGGAGCAAGGCGGGTCGACACCGTGAACCGGCTCAAGCACTCCAGAACTTCCGGCGCGCAAGGATTGTCGACCAACTCACTTTCACGTAGGAGTTTCTCGTAGATCAGCTTCTCTTCCGTAACGCGTAGGCAATAGGGCACCTTGACCACCAGAATGCGGTCGAGGAACGCCTCATTGTTCTTGTTGTTCTTGAATTGCAGCCACTCGGATTCGTTGGAATGCGCCAGGACGGTGCCCTGGTAGGGAAACGCGCCGAAATTCTCGGTGCCGTTGTAATTCCCCTCCTGGGTCGCCGTTAGCAGCGGGTGGAGGACTTTGATCGGCGCCTTGAACATCTCCACGAACTCAAGCAGCCCCTGTGTGGTGCGGTTCAGCCCGCCGCTGTAGGAATAGGCGTCCGGGTCGGCCTGGCTGTAGTTTTCGAGCTGGCGAATATCGACCTTGCCGACGAGCGAGGAGACATCCTGGTTATTTTCGTCGCCGGGCTCGGTCTTCGCGATGGCGATCTGGCGCAAGCGGGATGGCATCAGTTTGACGACGCTGAATTTCGAAATGTCGCCGCCGACTTCGTCCAGCCGCTTGGCCGCCCAAGGCGAGATCAGGCCGGTGAGCCGCCGTCTGGCGATTCCATACTTGTCCTCGAGAAGATCGGCCATGCGTTCCGGGTGGAACAGACCGAGCGGGGATTCGAAGACCGGGCTGATCTTGCCGTTGACCATCAAAGTGTAGATGGGGCGCGCCTCCATCAGCTTCTTGAGCCGCTCCGCCAACGAGGATTTGCCGCCGCCAACCGGCCCGAGGAGGTAGAGAATTTGCTTGCGCTCTTCGAGGCCCTGCGCGGCATAGCGGAAATAGCCGACAATCCGCTCGATCGTATCCTCCATGCCATAGAAGTCAGAGAATGAGGGATAGATCTTGATGGTTCGATTGGCGAAGATTCGCCCGAGACGCTCGTCCGCGCTCGTATCGACGAGGGTCGGCTCTCCGATGGCCTCCACCATGCGCTCCTGCGCGGTGGCGTACATACTCTTGTCGTCGCGGCAGGCGAGGAGATATTCTTGCAGACTTATCTCTTCCTGCGCTGCACTCGTATAGATCTCTGAAAAGAGATCGAAGACGTCAGATTCACTCCTTGTCATCACGCTCTCCCGCGGGAGGCCGGTCAACCGAGACGGGTTCGCTGCCTGTTGGCTCCCTGCTTACAGTGAACTGTTTCCTGCCTCCAAAGTTCCTCAACACGTTGCGGTTTAGCTAGCGGATGCCTAAGCAGTGGCCAACGGTGAGCACCCGCATCTTCCTTACGGCGCGCGGCGCTTTCCAAATGGCGCAACGGGCACCGTAATGCTTTGAATTGCTACAGGTCTTATCCGTAAAGTCGAATCGGATATAGGAAATCATGCAGCAGGTTCGCCGCTCTGTCACCCCATCATATTGACCGCTTTTCACAATTCCGCGATGGCGAGCGGATTCGCGTCCAGTCTCTGTCCACTTTTCCGATTTTTCGACGAACGGCTATTTCCCCCGCGGCAGAGTCCCTGCAGAACCGGTGCGCGGGCGAAACACAACTCGCCTTCGTCTCCGTGGCCCGAACTCGGGCCGGGCGGAAATGCTGCAGAGACCCCATGGCCAGATCTGGCACAGCGCGGCGGCGACCCCACTCGCTTGCTCGTAGACTTGCGTCGGCGACGCCGCCTGTGGATCTCCTTAGCAACACAATATGGCATTTTGGTCGCGGGTGCTACCGGAGACGTTCGCTTTGAGCTCCGGCGTCGCAGTAGGAGTGACGTCCTGCAGCTGCGGCGCTGCGCGGCGGTGCCGGAACAACGGCACTACAGCGCCGAGCGTCTAATCAGACGCGCAAAGGGCGCTGCGGAGCTTTGAGTTTCCGCATGATTTGTCCTTAAATCGATTCCGATTTAAAGGATCATGCATCGGCGCATGCAAATTCGAAGTCTGAAATAAAAAACCCCGTAGAACCGGACGGTTACGGGGGCTTTTTCAATTCAATTTGGTGCGGTCGAGAAGACTCGAACTTCCACGGGTTGCCCCACAGCGACCTCAACGCTGCGCGTCTACCAATTCCGCCACGACCGCATCGTGGTAGGTGCCGATTGCGTCGGCGGGGCTGCATGTAGCAAAAGCATTTGGGGTGCACAAGGGCAAGACGACAGAAATTTGACGAGAAAAGAAACTATTTCAACAGCACCCTCGCGAAGCGCTGGAAATGCTGGACTCTTGGCGCGCGCCATCCCATTTACGGAGGCGGAAAAACCAGGAATAGGGCCTCATGCAGCGCGACAATCTCGACCAAAACATGTTTGCACCGCCAGGATCGCCGGCAGTGCGCTGGCGCATTGCCCCTTCCCTCGTCGACTATCCAGAAGCGGTCGAAACCATGGAACGGGAAGCCGCGGCCATTGCCGCTGGCACAGCGGACGAACTGGTTTGGCTGGTCGAGCACCCTCCACTTTATACGGCGGGCACAAGCGCCGACGTCTCGGACCTGGTGATGCCTGACCGTTTCCCGGTCTATGCGACCGGCCGGGGCGGCGAATACACCTATCACGGTCCGGGTCAAAGAGTCGTCTATGTCATGCTTGACCTAAAGCGGCGCCGTCAGGATGTGCGCGCCTTTGTCGCAGCACTCGAGGCGGTCATCATCAACACGCTCGATTCGATGAACGTCAAAGGCGAACGCCGCGAAGACCGGGTGGGCGTATGGGTGCGCCGTCCGGAAAAGCCGCCACTGCCCGACGGATCCGCGGCCGAAGATAAGATCGCCGCGATCGGCATCCGGCTGCGCAAATGGGTGAGCTTTCATGGCCTCGCGCTGAACGTCGATCCGGACCTCGATCACTTCGGCGGTATCGTGCCCTGCGGCATCCGCGGCTTCGGTGTCACCAGCCTGGTCGATCTTGGCCTGCCGGTCATGATGCCCGACGTCGACATTCGACTGAGGGAGGCATTCGAAACAGTCTTTGGGCCGACACGCGTCGAAGGCGACTGTCGCCAACCATTGGCGCCGCTCGCCTAGATCGGGCTATCGGCGCATAATTCGGTATATTCGTAATGGTGGCCGGCGAACTTACGCCCGCTTTCGCTTCTGCACCTGCCTCTCGCGCCAGATGATGTACAGCCCGGATGCGACGATTACGAGAATGCCGAGCCACTTCGATGGCGTCGGAAAATCTCCAAAAACGATGTAGCCGAGCGCCGTCGCCGAGACGATCTCGAAATAATGGAATGGTGCCAGGAGCGATATCGGCGCGGCCTGAAATGCCTTGACGACAAGGAGATGTCCCCAGCCGGAAATGGTCCCGAGTACCACGACGAGCATCCAGCCGAGCGCCGATTGCGGTAGCGACGGTACGAAATCGACGGCACCGAACCCATTGCCGACGGCGATCACCGCCGCCATGAACAGTGTCCCGCCTATGCCTGCGATCGTCTGCATCGTCAGCGGCGGATCGGCGCTGCCAAGGGCGCGGTTGAGGAAGAGGTAGCAGGCAAAGAGGAAGGCGCAGGCGACCGGCAGCAACGACTTCAGGCCGAAGACGGCAAAGCTCGGCTGGATGACAACCATCGCACCACCGAAGCCGACTGCGATCGCCGACCATCGCCGCCATCCCACTTTCTCGCGCAGGATCAGCGCCGAAAGGCATGTCAAAATGAACGGCTCGACGAAGTAGATGGCGAACACATCCGCGAGCGGCATGTATTTCACGGAAACGAAGAAAAAGAGCGCCGCCGCGGCGAGCAGTATACCGCGTAGAATGTTCGGCCAGGGCCGCTTCGGATAAAACGCCCGCAGCCCGCCGGCCGAAAACAACAACGGCGCCGTCGATATCAGTTGAAAGAAGAAGCGGTAGAAGGTCACCTGACCGGGCGACATGCCCTCATAGACCGCCATATATTTCGCAATCGCATCCATGCAGGGCAGGATGAGCATGGCGAAGATCATGATCGCCACGCCGCGCATGACCGGATTGTGCGGCGCGACGGCCGTTGGAGAATACTCGTTCACAGGCAGATTTCCGATTTCGGTGCCGAAACTTAGCTTGTTTCGTCGAGGTTTCAATGTGCCTTGGCGACGCGCTGGACAGACAGCCGCATTTGGCCGCGTTTTTGACGTTCCGAGGTGGTCCGTCGACACGGCAATGCCTATAAGCTGATTCCACCTTCGCCCCGCAGCTGGAAGCCAGGGGCGCTTCCGGCAATCATCCGGAACCTTTGAACGTAACTGTGCCAAAGGAGAGAGCCATGCGCTTATCCACCGAAACCATGATCGCCCGCCTTCGCGAGACAGGAGACGGCGACACGCTTGGGGGGCGCATCTGGAGAGCGCGTGACGCCGCGAATCTTTCCATGAGGGAACTTGCGGACCGGCTTGGCGTGCGGTGCGAAACCGTCGCGGCATGGGAACGCGACCGTGCCGAACCTCGCACCAATCGCCTGTTCATGCTGGCCGGCGTACTCGGGGTCACGCCGGCCTGGCTGATTGCCGGCATCGGCCGCGCCCCTGATGACGATGCCGGCATGGGCTCGAAAGAGGCCCTTCGGGAGCAACTCGATCTTGTCAAGAAATTGCATGCTCAGACCGGCGAAGCCATCGCCGCGCTCGAAGCGGAACTCGATCGCATTCAGCAGACCGTTCGTCCAAGAGGAGGCTGAAGCGCGTTTTCCGCCCGCATTCCATTTAACGTAGTAGAATAGTCTATCGCCGATTCCAGCTTAGCGCACCCGACTGCCACAACGTTGACGATCGCAGCCGCTGCCAGCAAAGCATTTAAAATCAAAGGGAGAAGAGACATGGACGTACGCGCCGCCGTCGCCACTCAGGCCGGCAAACCACTCGAAATCATGACGGTTCAGCTCGAAGGGCCGAAGGCCGGCGAGGTGCTGGTCGAGGTCAAGGCGACCGGCATCTGCCACACCGACGATTTCACCCTGTCGGGGGCCGACCCGGAAGGGCTGTTCCCGGCGATCCTCGGCCACGAGGGCGCCGGCATCGTCGTCGACGTCGGCCCCGGCGTCACTTCGGTGAAGAAGGGCGACCACGTCATCCCGCTCTACACCCCGGAATGCCGCGCCTGCCCGTCGTGCCTCAGCCGCAAGACCAATCTGTGCACCGCCATCCGCGCCACGCAAGGCCAAGGGCTGATGCCGGACGGCACCTCGCGCTTTTCGATCGGCAAGGACAAGATCCACCACTACATGGGCTGCTCGACCTTTGCGAACTTCACCGTGCTGCCGGAGATCGCCGTCGCCAAGGTCAATCCCGACGCCCCGTTCGACAAGATCTGCTACATCGGCTGCGGCGTCACCACCGGCGTCGGCGCGGTGATCAACACCGCCAAGGTCGAAATGGGGTCGACCGCGATCGTCTTCGGTCTCGGCGGCATCGGCCTCAACGTCATCCAGGGGCTGCGCCTTGCCGGTGCCGACATGATCATCGGCGTCGATTTGAACAACGACAAGAAGCCCTGGGGCGAGAAGTTCGGCATGACCCACTTCGTCAATCCGAAGGAGGTCGGCGACGACCTCGTGGCCCATCTTGTCAACATGACCAAGCGCGGCGCCGACCAGTTCGGCGGCGCCGACTACACCTTCGACTGCACCGGCAATGTCAAGGTGATGCGCCAGGCGCTCGAAGCCTCGCATCGCGGCTGGGGCAAGTCGGTGATCATCGGCGTGGCCGGCGCCGGCCAGGAGATATCCACCCGGCCGTTCCAGCTGGTCACCGGCCGCACCTGGATGGGCACCGCCTTTGGCGGCGCGCGCGGGCGCACCGACGTGCCGAAGATCGTCGACTGGTACATGGAGGGCAAGATCGAAATCGACCCGATGATCACCCACACGCTGCCGCTCGACGACATTAACAAGGGTTTTGAGCTGATGCACTCCGGCGAGAGCATCCGCTCGGTCGTGATCTACTGAGCTGTCGGCCTCAAACCAACAAAGCACCGGAATCGGTTGAATTCCGGTGCTTTGTGGCTATTAGGAAGTGTGTACAAGATGATCTTCGTCGATGCGGACGCCTGTCCTGTGAAGGCGGAAATTCTGAAGGTAGCGGAACGCCACGGCTTCGAGGTGACCTTCGTCGCCAATTCCGGCCTGCGCCCATCGCGAGACCCGATGGTGCATAACGTCATCGTTTCGGCAGGCTTTGACGCCGCCGACAACTGGATTGCCGAACGCGCGGGAGAAGGCGATATCGTGGTTACGGCGGACGTTCCGCTCGCCGCACGCTGTGTCGCCGCTGGTGCCCTCGTCACCGGACCTTCCGGTCGGCTCTTCGACAAGAGCAACATCGGCATGGCCTCGGCCATGCGCGACCTCGGCGCACACTTACGGGAAACCGGCGAAAGCAAAGGCTACAATGCAGCCTTCACACCAAGGGACCGCTCAGCCTTCCTGGTCACGATTGACCGGCTCTGCCGCCAAGCCAAAAGATGAGAGCTACTGCATGTTCCTTATATCGTAGCCGATTTAAGGATAAAAACATGCAGCGATTCAAAGTGCTACAGCGTTCTTTGCGCGTCTGATAAGACGCGCGGCAATGCAGGCTGAATCCCGCGAAGATCAGAGGCCGCTCGATGACACGGACGACACGGCTGCGACATTGGCCATTCTACACTGCGCTTGGCTGCGCCTTGGCGAGCCTGCCGGTCTCGCTGGTGGTTGCTCCACGTTTTTCCCTGGAGATCGCGGCAATCACGTTCTTCTGTGTTTACCTTATCAAGGCGGTCGCGCGGCTCAGGCGCTTGACCGGAACCTATCTCGAACATCATGCGCATAGCACTGACGAACCTGAAGCGGCGATTTTCCTGGTTACGCTTGCTGCGGCTGCCGTCTCGCTGCTATCGCTTTTCCTGGCGCTCAATCGACAGGATCAGGGCACTGCCATCGAACTGCCCCTCGCCTTTGCCTCCGTCGCACTCGGCTGGGCGACGATCCACACCATGGCCGCAATGCATTACGCGCACGTCTATTGGTTGGCCGATGAAACCCGCCAGCCGATGGAGCCAGCGCGCGGACTGATGTTTCCGGAAACGGACATGCCCTGCGGTTATGACTTTCTCTATTTTGCCTTCGTCATCGGCATGACTGCGCAAACATCGGATGTGGCGATCACCACAACGGCGATGCGTCGGATCAATCTGGCACATGCCGTTGTTTCCTTCTTCTTCAACACCGTGCTGGTCGCCGCGGCCGTCAATGCGGCTGTCCAGCTAGCCGGCTGACGCCTGATCCATTTCAAGGAGAGTCCCATGAAAGTTATCTCGCAAAACACGGCCTTTGGCGGCATGCAGGGCGTCTTTTCCCATGATTCAGCTGCCTGCAGGGGCGAAATGACTTTTGCCGTCTATGTGCCGCCGCAGGCGATCAGCGAGCCGCGCCCTGTTCTATGGTACCTGTCCGGCCTCACCTGCACCCACGCGAACGTGATGGAAAAGGGAGAATATCGTCGCATGGCCTCGGAGCTCGGCCTTATCGTCGTCTGCCCGGATACAAGCCCGCGCGGCAGCGATGTGCCGGACGAACTGACCAACTGGCAGATGGGCAAGGGTGCCGGCTTCTATCTCGACGCAACGGAAATGCCCTGGGCCGAACATTATCAAATGTACACATACATCACCGAAGAGCTACCCGCCTTCGCCAGCCAGCATTTCCGCATGGACATGAGCCGCCAGGGCATTTTTGGTCATTCGATGGGCGGGCACGGGGCGATGACGATCGCCCTGAAGCATCCCGAGCGGTTCAAGAGCTGCTCGGCCTTTGCGCCGATCGTGGAACCATCGACGGCCGACTGGTCGGTCGGTGCCTTCGAGAAATACCTCGGCCCGGACAAAACCGCCTGGCGGCAGTACGATGCCTGTGCATTGGTCAAGGATGGGGCACGTTTCCCGGAGTTCCTGATCGACCAGGGGAAGGCGGACGGGTTCCTTGAGAACGGCCTGCGCCCCTGGTTGTTCGAGGAGGCGACAAAGGGAACCGGAATCGGGCTGACGCTCCGGATGCATGAGCGTTACGACCATTCCTACTATTTCATATCGACCTTCATGGACGATCATCTGAAGTGGCATGCCGAGCGGCTCGGCTGAGAAACGATCGTATGGGATGCGAGCCGGCAGCGTCACTGCATATTTCCTTAAATCGTAGCCGAGTTAAGGATAAAAACATGCAGCAATTCAAAGTGCTACAGCGCCCTTTGCGCGTCTGATAGGACGCGCGGCGCTGTAGTCACGACATGGATTGGAAGCGTGGCTGGCCAGCCGTCTCGACCAAGCGCACGCTCGACTGGGCAAGCCCGTGGTGACCTTCCATGTCGATGACGAGATGCCAATGGGCGGTTGCCGGGATGGTCAGGCGAAGCGGCGATTTTCGCGCGACGCCGCCAACAAACTGATGCTTCAGTGTCTCCGTGTAACGGGTGAAGTTGTCCGCAGTCATGAGCCGTACGTTGGCGACGGCGGACAGCGTCACTTCGATCGTGGTGCCGGCCCTTTGTTCCTTGAGGTCGTAATGGGTATAGTTCAATGCTCTTTTTGTCATCGCCACCTGGACCGGAAACATAAGACATTTCTCACAATGCTAGCGAGCGCCGCTTAACGAATGGTTTTGCACCGGTCGCGTAGCGCCATCCCAACCACCATCCTCATTTCCCCAACGGAAATCGGCTTCATGTTCCATATCCTGCTCGTCGGCGCCGGTGGCGCGCTGGGCTCTGTGCTACGTTATCTCGTCGGCCTCTGGACGCTCCATCGGTTCGGTCCCGCCTTTCCCTGGGGCACCTTGTTGGTAAACGTCAGCGGCTCGTTCCTGATCGGTTTCCTAGCGGAGTTGATCATGCACAAGATGGGGGCGTCTCCGGAGATGCGCGTGTTCCTGATCACCGGCGTGCTTGGGGGCTACACCACATTCTCCGCCTTCTCGCTGGACACGATAACGCTGCTGGAGCACGGCCAACCGGCGCTCGGGGTCGCCTATATTCTGGCAAGCGTCGTTCTTTCCATCCTTGCAGTCTTCGCCGGACTGGCCCTGATGCGCGCAATGGTCTAAAGCCAGCAATTCAATGTGCTACAGCGCTCTTCGCGCGTTTGACAAGACGCGCGGCGCTGTAGAAGAACAGGATTTCGGCAGATGGCAGGCATAGAACACAGGCAAGTCGACGGTGACGAGGCGGGAATGCGCCTCGACCGCTGGTTCAAGGTGCATTTCCCCGGGCTCGGCTTCGGTCCGCTGCAGAAGCTGCTGCGTTCCGGCCAGATCCGCGTGGATGGCGCCCGGGCAAAATCCGACACGCGTGTGCAGCCGGGCCAGACGATCCGCATTCCACCCCTCGGCGTCGATGCCAAGGATACCAAGACAGGCCCGATCGGTGGTCGGGACCTGCGCCATTCGCCTGATGGCGAACTGCTGTCGCGCATGGTGCTCCACGAAGATGCCAAGGTGATCGTGCTCAATAAGCCCGCCGGCCTTGCCGTGCAGGGCGGCTCCGGCGTCAGTCGCCACATCGACAAGATGCTCGAAGCGTGGACGAACCAGAAGGGTGAAAAGCCACGACTGGTGCACCGTCTCGACCGCGACACCTCGGGCGTCCTCGTCATCGCTCGTACGCGCGGCGCTGCGCAGCAATTGACCGCCGCCTTCCGTGAGCGTGACACCAAGAAGACCTATTGGGCCCTGGTCAAGGGTGTACCGCGCAAGCGCGAGGACCGCATTTCCACCTGGCTCGTCAAGGAACAGACGCCGGACGGCGACCGCATGCGGATCGCCAAGCACGGCGACGAGGGCGCGGACCACGCGATTTCCTACTATCGCATCGTCGAGCAGGCCGGGCAAAATCTGGCCTGGCTCGAAATGGAGCCCTATACCGGACGCACCCACCAACTCCGCGTCCACGCCGCCCACATCGGGCACCCGATCATTGGAGATCCGAAATACTTCGAGGCGGACATTAACTGGACCTTCCCCGGCGGCATCCAGAATCGGCTGCATCTGCATGCCCGACATATCGATATTCCGCACCCGAACGGCGGTCGGCTGAAGGTCACGGCTCCCCTGCCCCCACATATGGTGCAGAGCTGGAACCTGCTCGGTTTCGACGAGAACACCGCCGACGAGGACGATTGATGAAGCTCGTGCTTTTTGATTGCGACGGGACGCTGGTCGACAGCGTCGCGCTGATCCATGAAGTAATGGCTCGCACTTTTGAGGCCTTTGACCATCCCCGCCCGACGACCGAGGCGACCAAGGCGATCATCGGCTTGACGCTCGACATCGCGATCGCCCGCCTGTTGGGCCGTGAACATGTCGACGACCATGCGGTCACAATGACGGCACATTACAAGGAGATCTTCGCTTCGGTGCGGGCTGAAGCGGGCTTTCAAGAAGAGCTGTTTCCCGGCATTGCCGAGCTATTGCAGACGCTTGCCGCGCGCGATGAATTGCTGATCGGCGCCGTTACCGGAAAATCGCGGCGGGGGCTCACGCACATTTCGGCCACGCATGGCCTCGACAAGATCTTCTTCGTTTCCCGGACCGCCGACGACTGCCCGTCCAAACCGCACCCGGCCATGGTCATGGAATGTTGTGCGGAAGCAGGCGTCGATGCGAGGGACACGATCGTCATCGGCGACGCCATCTATGATATGCAGATGGCGAAGGCGGCCGGCGCGCATGCTCTCGGGGTCGCCTGGGGTTACGCAAGCGTGCCAGCTCTGGTCGAAGCTGGCGCCGACCACGTTGCCCACGTACCGGCAGACATAATCGAATGGATGGAGCGCAACCATGCCTGATATACGCGATGAGTTGAGCGCGGCCTTGAGCCACGAAGATCCCGTGCGGCGTGCACAGATCCAGATGCAAAAGCCGCTGGCAAAGCGCTTCTACAAGGTCGTGAGCGTCCGCGCCGCGGAGGATGGTGCTCATGCCGTCCTCCTTGACGGCCGCGCCGTGCGCACACCGGCAAAGCATCCGCTTGCGGTTCCGACCCGCAAGCTTGCAGAACTGCTGGTGGCCGAGTGGGATGCGCAGTCCGACGTCATCGATCCGGCGGGAATGCCGATTACACGCATCGTCAATACCGCTATCGACGGAGTGGCGCTCGATCACCGCGCAGTGTTCGACGATATCCTGCGTTTCGCCGGCAGCGACCTCCTTTGCTATCGTGCCGACAGCCCCGAGGGGCTGGTCACACGTCAGCACGATCTCTGGAACCCGATCCTCGACTGGGCCGCTCAATCGCTCGGCGCCCGTTTCATTCTGATCGAAGGCGTGATCCACCAAGAGCAACCTCGAGAGGCAATCTCGGCCTATGCCGAGGGTCTGCGCGCCTTCGCGACGCCGCTCGGACTTACTTGCTTGCACACTTTGACGACACTCACCGGATCCGCGCTGCTCGCGCTCGCCTTCGCCATGGGACGACTGACGGCAGCGGAAGCCTGGACTGCCGCTCATGTCGACGAGGACTGGCAGATCGAACATTGGGGAACCGATGAAGAAGCCTTCCAGCGCCGCGAAAGCCGGTGGCAGGAAACGCAGGCGGCCGCAGCGGCGCTCGACGCCTTGAGATAGCGTCGAGCATGGATTTGCCTGCCCTAAAGACAGGCAAATCACGCAGAGTTAGGCGAAAAGCTTGAGACCGGCGATACCGGCAACAATCAGGCCGATGCAGCCAAGACGAATGAACGTCGCCGGCTCCGCAAAAAAGAAAATGCCAAGCACGACGGTGCCGACAGTGCCGATGCCGGTCCATACGGCATAGGCCGTGCCGAGCGGCAGCGAACGAACGGCAATACCAAGAAGCACGACGCTCAGAATCATCGATCCGACGGTCAGCACCGTTGGTGTGAGCCGCGTAAAACCGTCGGTGTATTTGAGACCGATTGCCCAGCCGATTTCGAGGATGCCGGCAAGCAGAAGGGTGATCCAGGCCATTTCAAACTCCTGTTCTGGAGCGAGGCCGTCCCCGCGGATGTTCGGGGCGACAAAATCGTACCCGTGCAGCCGTCTGCAATGCGGTTTCTATGCCACGAGAGAGCGCGGGCAGCAAGTTGTCTTCCGGCAAGCCTGCCCTGCACCGCGGGCAAATCTCTCCTTGGATCATTTCATCGTTTCATTAAGTGAAAGGACCCAACTCTTTGAAGCTACGCAATTCCGGACGGAAAACCGCTACACACTTTTTCTGGGATTGCTCTCAAGAGTTTCGCTCGCGCCGAAGTTTCGCCCACCATTCAAGCCGCTTGCGCAGCTCGCGTTCGAAGCCGCGCTCAGGTGGATCGTAGAAGGTCCTTCGGCCCATCTTCTCCGGAAAATAATCCTGCCCCGAAAATGCGTCGGGCTCGTCGTGGTCGTAACGATACCCCTCGCCGTAGCCCTCGCCCTTCATGAGCTTTGTCGGAGCGTTCAGGATATGTTTCGGAGGAAGCAGCGAGCCATTTTCCTTCGCCGCGCGCATCGCCGACTTGTAGGCCGTGTAGACCGCGTTCGACTTCGGCGCCGTCGCGACATAGACACAGGCTTCGGCCAGAGCAAGCTCTCCTTCCGGTGAGCCGAGATAGTCATAGGCATCCTTGGCTGCGTTGCAGATCACCAGTGCCTGGGGGTCGGCTAGACCGATGTCTTCGACGGCCATGCGCACCAGTCGCCTGCCGATATAAAGCGGGTCCTCACCGGCATCGAACATGCGGCAGAGATAATAAAGCGCGGCATCCGGATCCGAGCCGCGAACGGATTTATGGAGCGCCGAGATCAGATTGTAGTGCCCATCCTGCCCCTTGTCGTAAACGGGCGCGCGACGCTGGACGATGTTCTGCAGGGCATTGGCGTCGAAGATTTCATCCCGACGCGCGGCGCGCCAGACTTCCTCGGCGAGCGTCAGCACCGCACGCCCGTCGCCGTCTGCCATGCGGAGGAGACTGGCGCGGGCATCCTCGTCAAGCGGCAGAGGTTTGCCCACCGCCTGCTCGGCGCGTCGCAGGAGCTCCTCCAGGCTCGCCTCGTCAAGCGGCTTGAAGGTCAAGACACGCGCCCGTGACAGGAGCGCGGCATTGAGCTCGAAAGACGGGTTCTCGGTCGTCGCGCCGACGAGGATCACCGTTCCGTCTTCCATGACCGGCAGGAAGCTATCCTGCTGGGCGCGATTGAAGCGATGGATCTCGTCCACGAACAGCAGCGTCTGGCGGCCCGACATCCGTCTCGCACGCGCAGAATCGAACACTTTCTTGAGATCCGCGACGCCGGAGAAGATCGCCGAGATCTGCTCGAAGGCGAGGCCTGCCTCTCCGGAGAGCAGGCGGGCGACGGTCGTCTTGCCGGTCCCTGGCGGCCCCCAAAAGATCATCGACCCCAGTGAACCGGACGCTATCATGCGTGTGAGAGCACCATCCTCGCCGGTCAGGTGCTCCTGCCCCGTGACTTCGGCGAGCGTGCGCGGCCGCAGTCGATCGGCAAGCGGCCTCGCCGATGCCATTTCCGGTGGTTCAACTGGAGAGAAGAGGTCGCTCATTTGAAGAACTGCCGAATGGTCTGGCCGTCGCGCTCGATCTCGACTCGCCACAAGGATGCGTCTTCGGCCGTGACGCTCTCGAGCGTCTTCGACGTATCGATCTCCGTTCCGTTGACCGACCGGACAATGTCCTTCGGCTCGAGGCCGATGCGGGCTGCGGGCGAGCCTCGGTTGATCTCGGTCACGACAACACCTCTGAGCGAAGTCGGCATGCGCAACTCTTCGGCGAGCCGCGGGGAAAGATTTGCCACGACAGCACCGGCGAACGGATTGCGCCCTTCGATCAGCCGCTCGTCACGCGGCGAAGTCTCCGGTGCCTGCTCGAGCTTGAGGACGACGTCGCGCGTCTCTCCATTTTCAGAGATCGTCACACGGGCTTCATGACCGATGCCGACGGTCGTCAGACGATAGCCGAGCGCGTCCGGGTGTTCGACGGAAATGCCGTTGACTGCGGTAACAACCTGACCCGGCTTCATGCCGGCGGCTGCGGCCGGGCCGTCAGCGGCGACGGCCGTCACCAATGCGCCACGCGCCCGGTCAAGGCCGAGCGCCTCCGCCACCTCAGACGTGACCGGTTCGAAGGTGGCGCCGATGAAGGGACGGATGAACGAGCCGCCGCCGCCCTCCGCGGAGGCGACAAAGGCCTTGACCAGATTGGCGGGTATCGCGAAGCCAACGCCGTTGGAGCCGCCCCCCCTCGAAAAGATCGCGGTATTGATGCCGATCAGCTGCCCGTTCATGTCGATCAGGCCGCCGCCGGAATTGCCGGGGTTGATGGCGGCGTCCGTCTGGATGAAGAAGCCGAAATCACCGGACGTGATCTGGTTGCGGGCAAGCGCCGAGACGATGCCGCTTGTCACGGTTTGGCCGACGCCAAAGGGATTGCCCATCGCCAGCACCAGATCGCCTACCTCGACGGCATCGGAATCGCCGATCGGAATGATGTCGAACGGGCCGTCCGACTGGATCTTCAGGACGGCAAGGTCCACGCGGTCATCCTTGAGCATGATCTTGCAGGGGAGCTCGCGACCGTCGGCAAGCGCGACCTTGATGTCGTCTGCCCCTTCGATAACGTGATTGTTCGTGACCACGACGCCGTTCCGGCCGACGATCACGCCGGAGCCGAGCGACGACTGCTTTTCGGTCCTGTTCGGCATGCGTTGGCCGAAGAACTCCTCGAAGAAGGGATCTCCGGCAAAAATCGATCGCCGCTCGACGGCCCGCTCGGCATAAACGTTAACCACGGCATTCGCCGTCTGCTTGACCAACGGCGCAAAGGAAAGCTGCATCTCGGCGCGGGATTCGGGCACGGCCCTGGCGTCCTGCGCAACCGCAGGGACGGACATTGCAGCGGCAAGGACAAGTGTCACCAGTGCTCGACGGCCAAAGATCATGTATCATTTCTCCCTTTCGTTGCCGCTACGATCAGATAGGATTTCGCAAGAAAAAAGGCAAACGGCCGAACAGGCTAACGCTCACGGACGACACACGAAAACGTGGTTTCCCGCACCTTTTCCAGTGATTGAAACTTTGCTCATCTGATCGCTCATAAACGCCGATCTTCACCGAGGAGGTTCCATGCCCGCCTACCGCCCGCCGCGTATCGCTGCGTCCGAGATCACCCCCGAACGCTTCTTCCTCAATCGACGAACGTTTCTGGCGACGGCGATCGGCGGCGTGGTTTTAGGCGGAGCGGCGGCCGCTCATGCGGCCGCCCTCAAGGCAGCGACGAGCCCCTATAAGCTCGACGACGCCACGACGTCCGAAGAAGACGCGACGAGCTACAACAACTACTACGAATTCGGCACAGGCAAAGGCGATCCCTCCGCCAATTCAGCAAGCTTCAAGCCTTCACCCTGGACGGTAAAGGTCGACGGCTTGGTCGGCAAACCGAAGGAATTCGGGCTCGAGGAACTTCTGGCCTTCCCGCTCGAAGAGCGGATCTATCGCATGCGCTGCGTCGAAGCCTGGTCCATGGTCATCCCGTGGATAGGCTTTCCGCTGGCGACCCTTCTCGACAAGGTCGAGCCGCTCGGAAGCGCCAAATATGTCGCCTTCGAGACCGTCGTGAGGCCGGAAGAAATGCCCGGCCAGGCTGGCTATTTTCAGCCGCTGGAATGGCCCTACCGCGAAGGCCTGAGGCTGGACGAGGCGCGACACCCGCTGACGATCCTTTCGGTCGGCCTCTACGGCAAGACGCTGCCGAACCAGAATGGGGCGCCGATTCGGCTGGTGGTGCCTTGGAAATACGGCTTCAAGGGCATCAAATCGATCGTGCGAATCTCGCTGACCGAGACGCCCCCGCCTTGCACCTGGAACCTCGCTGCACCGAACGAATATGGCTTCTATGCCAATGTGAACCCTGCTGTCGATCACCCGCGCTGGAGCCAGGCGACGGAGAACCGCATCGGCGAGGGCGGCTTCTTCGGCGCCAACCGACGCGATACGCTCGCCTTCAACGGTTATGGAGACGAAGTCGCCGGCCTTTATGCCGGCATGGACCTCAAGGCGAATTTCTGACGATGGCCGCCCTCCCCGCTTTGCCGAAACGCTTCCATGGCCCTTCTGTCTGGGTGCTCTATGCGCTCGGCTTCTGCCCGGCAATATCGGCCTTCTACCTCGGCGCAACCGGACAACTCCCCGGCAACGCCGTCAAGGAGTTCGAGCACTTTCTTGGCCTTTGGGCGCTGCGTTTCCTCGTCGCGACGCTGACGATCACGCCGATCCGCGACCTTTTCGGAATAAACTGGCTGAGATACCGCCGCGCCCTCGGCCTGCTCGCCTTCTACTACGTGCTGATGCACTTCCTGGCCTATATGGTGCTGGACCAGACGCTGCGCATCCAGCCGATCATCGCCGATATCGCCCGCCGGCCCTTCATAACCATCGGGATGGCCGCGCTCGTCATGTTGCTTCCCCTTGCGGCCACGTCGAACAACTGGTCGATCCGTCGGTTCGGGCAGCGATGGAACAAACTTCATCGGCTCGTCTATGTGATCGCGGCCGCCGGCGCTCTTCATTTCGCTATGGCTGTGAAGGTCGTAGGGCCGGAGCAGATGCTTTATCTCAGCCTCGTTGCGGTGCTGCTTGCCTGGAGGGCGGTTCGAACGCGCCTCCTTCGTTGGAGGCGCCGGCAGGCTGTTCCGGCACGTCCCGCAATGGAAAAAGCGGCCGGGTGACGATCACCCGGCCGCTCCAACTTTTTGATCGCTTGTATTGCCGATCAGGCTGCTTCGGCTGCCTCAGCTTCGGCTGCAACGCGAACGCGGTCCTTTGCACCCTTGGCATCGACATCGCGATCAACGAACTCGATGACAGCGAGCGCGGCGTTGTCGCCGTGACGGAAGCCTGCCTTCATGATGCGCAGGTAGCCGCCGTTGCGGGTGGCATAACGCGACGCAATCGTGTCGAACAGCTTCGAGACAACGGCAACGTCGCGGATCTGCGAGATCGCCTGACGGCGGGCATGCAGGTCGCCGCGCTTGCCGAGCGTGACAAGCTTTTCAACGATCGGGCGGATTTCCTTTGCCTTCGGCAGGGTCGTCACGATCTGCTCATGTTCGATCAGCGAAGCTGCCATATTGGCAAACATCGCCTTGCGGTGGCTGGCGGTTCTATTCAGCTTGCGGCCGGCTTTACCGTGGCGCATGGCTATTCTCCTTCACTTGCAGGCATCCGCCCGCAGTCTAATGGTTAGTATTGGTCTTCGTAACGCTTGGCGAGATCTTCGATGTTCTCAGGCGGCCAGGACGGCACTTCCATGCCGAGGTGCAGGCCCATGGAAGCGAGAACTTCCTTGATTTCGTTGAGCGACTTGCGACCAAAATTCGGCGTTCGGAGCATTTCTGCTTCGGTCTTCTGAATGAGGTCGCCGATATAGACGATGTTGTCGTTCTTCAGGCAGTTGGCCGAACGGACGGAAAGCTCCAGTTCGTCGACCTTCTTGAGAAGCGCCGGGTTGAAGGCGAGTTCGGTGACTGCCTCTTCCTCTGCTTCCTTCTGCGGCTCGTCGAAGTTGACGAAAACCGACAGCTGGTCCTGAAGGATGCGGGCCGCAAAGGCGATCGCATCTTCACCGGTGACAGAGCCATCCGTTTCGATGGACATCGTCAGCTTGTCATAGTCGAGAACCTGGCCTTCACGGGTGTTTTCCACCTTGTAGGAGACCTTCTTGACCGGCGAGTACAGGCTGTCGACCGGAATGAGGCCGATCGGCGCATCTTCCGAGCGGTTACGGTCAGCCGGCACGTAGCCCTTGCCGTTGTTGACGGTGAACTCCATACGGATCTCGGCGCCCTCGTCGAGCGTGCAGATCACATGGTTCGGGTTGAGGATTTCGATGTCGCCAACCGTCTGGATGTCACCGGCCGTTACAACGCCCGGGCCCTGCTTGCGCACGACCATGCGCTTTGCGTCGTCGCCATCCATCTTGATGGCGATTTCCTTGATGTTGAGCACGATGTCCGTCACGTCTTCCCGGACGCCCGGGATAGAGGAGAACTCGTGCAGCACGCCGTCGATCTGCACTGCGGTGACGGCAGCACCGCGCAGCGACGACAAGAGCACGCGGCGAAGCGCGTTGCCGAGCGTCAGGCCAAAGCCGCGTTCAAGCGGCTCCGCGACCAGCGTTGCCCTGGTGCGGCCGGAGGAGGCGAACTCCACCTTGTTCGGCTTGATCAATTCCTGCCAATTTTTCTGGATCATGTTTTCTGCCTTCCGTTCGTTGCCACCATCCAATCGTGACAACCGAGCCCCGAAGACCGGGAGAGCGCCTGGACGCTCTCACCGGGATGTTGAATGCATATGATCAGACGCGACGCTTCTTGCGCGGGCGGCAGCCGTTGTGCGGGATCGGGGTCACATCGCGGATCGAGGTGATCATGAAGCCCGCAGCCTGCAGCGCGCGAAGTGCGGATTCACGACCCGAACCCGGACCGCAAACTTCCACTTCCAGCGACTTCATGCCGTGTTCCTGGGCCTTCTTGGCGCAGTCTTCAGCGGCGATCTGAGCGGCAAACGGGGTCGACTTACGCGAACCCTTGAAACCTTTTGCACCGGCGGACGACCAGGCGATTGCGTTGCCCTGCGCGTCGGTGATGGTGATCATCGTGTTGTTGAACGACGAATTGACGTGTGCGACGCCAGACGTGATGTTCTTGCGCTCGCGGCGGCGAACGCGGGTGGCTTCCTTGGCCATTGGATCCCTTTCTTAGATCTCTGCACCGCCGTAATTCCAGCGGCTCCACCGGGAAAAGGATTGTTCGTCCCCTGCCCTGCATCTTCACTTCTTGCCGAGCCAGCGCGCCGGCCCGGCGGAGATTTCGCGGTACCGATCCCGGTCCGCAACAGTCAGGCGAAATCGCCTTCCCAAACTGAAAAAGGAGGCCGGCGCACGACGCCAGCCTCCCGCTTTCCCTTTTCGGGAAATTACTTCTTCTTGCCGGCGATCGCCTTTGCCGGACCCTTGCGGGTGCGGGCGTTGGTGTGCGTGCGCTGACCGCGCACCGGCAGACCACGACGATGGCGAAGGCCACGGTAGCAGCCGAGGTCCATCAGGCGCTTGATGTTCATCGCGGTTTCGCGACGCAGGTCACCTTCGACCTGGTAATCGCGGTCGATCGTTTCGCGGATCTGAAGAACTTCAGCGTCCGTCAGCTGGTGTACGCGACGGTCAGACGGGATGCCGACCTTTTCGATGATTTCCTGCGCGAATTTCGGGCCGATCCCGTGAATGTAGGTCAGCGCGATGACGACGCGCTTTGCCGTCGGGATGTTGACGCCAGCGATACGTGCCACGTCTATTCTCCTTGCGTTCCAGTTGCCATCCGGCAATAGGTGCTTCGTTACGCGACCTCGAAGAGCCGCACGTTAATTGAGGTTCGAGACACGTCAAAAACGACCGTACCCGGACTTCATTGCTTTGAAGACCGCGCCGATCGCTTCTCATGTCGCGAGTTGACGCTGTCTTTGGAGGAATCGGCCGGAAAAGTCAACTCCCCCGGCGGTTCCATTTTGGCAAAGACGAATGTCTAAGCCAGAATCTTCTCGATTTCGGCGGTGACCGTATTCACGTCGGCCATGCCGTCCACAGTCTTCAATTGACCGGTACCGGCATAGTATTCCGACAATGGCGCCGTCTTCTCGCGATATTCCGTCAGGCGACACTTGAAGGCTTCCGGATTGTCGTCGGAGCGAACAGTGCCGCCGGCCGCGACGGTTTCCGCTACGCGATTCTCCATCCGCCGCACAAGAGCTGCCTCGTCGACTTTCAGCTCGATGACGGCATCGAGCTTCAGGCCCTTGCTTTCGAGCATCCGGTCAAGCGCCACGGCTTGCGGCACGGTGCGCGGATAGCCGTCGAGGATAAACCCCTTGGCGCAGTCCGGCGCGTCGATCCGGTCAGAGACGATTTCATTGACGATCTCGTCGGAAACGAGCTGGCCGGCATCCATGACAGCCTTCGCCCGCTTGCCCACTTCGGTCGCCTGAGCCACGGCCGCCCGCAGCATGTCACCTGTGGAAAGCTGCGGGATGCCGTATCTCTCCGTCAGAAGCTTGGCCTGTGTCCCCTTGCCAGCGCCCGGCGGTCCCAAAAAAATCAATCTCATCGTCCCCTCTTTCCTCCGCGCAGCTTCGACTTCTTGATCAGCCCCTCATATTGCTGAGCAATGAGGTGACCCTGGATCTGTGCTACCGTATCAAGGGTCACGCTGACAACAATCAAAAGCGACGTACCACCAAGGTAGAACGGCACGCCGGTCTGCGAGATGAGGATTTCGGGCAGGATGCATACGAAGATCAGGTAGATCGCGCCGATCACCGTGATGCGGGTCAGCACGAAGTCAATGTATTCCGCCGTCCGTTCGCCCGGGCGAATACCCGGAATAAAGCCGCCGTGCTTCTTCAGATTGTCCGCCGTGTCCTTCGGATTGAACACGATCGCGGTGTAGAAGAAGGCGAAGAAGGCAATCATGCCGCCGTAGAACAG
This sequence comes from Sinorhizobium chiapasense, assembly GCF_036488675.1. NCBI lineage: Bacteria > Pseudomonadati > Pseudomonadota > Alphaproteobacteria > Hyphomicrobiales > Rhizobiaceae > Sinorhizobium > Sinorhizobium chiapasense. The sequence goes on along the minus strand of NZ_CP133148.1, from coordinate 1,259,905 downwards.
CATGTAGAGCGGCTGGCCGTGACCGAGCGCGCTGACGATCGCCGTCGCCCATCCGGGCAGCGTGGCAGCGTTGGCGAAGCCAGCCAGGGTCGCCGGCAAGAGAAGCAGCGAAGACGCAAAGATCGCCGGAATGACGCCCGACGTGTTGAGCTTCAGCGGCAGGTGCGACGTATCGCCCTGGAACATCCGGTTGCCCACCTGGCGCTTCGGGTACTGGATCAGCAAGCGGCGCTGGGCGCGCTCGACAAAGACGATCAGCGCAATCACAGCCACGACCATGACGATGATCGCGAGAATAAGCGGTGTCGAAAGGGCGCCGGTGCGGCCGAGTTCGAGTGTGCCGGCCAGCGCCGACGGCAGCGCTGCAACAATACCGGCAAAGATGATCAGCGAGATGCCGTTGCCAATGCCGCGCGAGGTGATCTGTTCGCCGAGCCACATCAGGAACATGGTGCCGCCGAGCAGCGAGATCACGGTGGAAATGCGGAAGAACCAGCCTGGATCGATGACCAGACCGCTGCCGCTCTCTAGGCCAATGGCAATGCCGTAGGCCTGCATCGCGCCGAGCAGCACCGTGCCATAACGGGTGTACTGGTTGATGATCTTGCGGCCCTGCTCACCTTCCTTCTTCAGTTGCTCGAGCGCCGGCACGACCGAAGTCATGAGCTGCACGATGATCGAAGCGGAAATGTAGGGCATGATGCCGAGCGCGAAGATCGCCATGCGTTCAACCGCGCCGCCCGAGAACATGTTGAAGAGGCCGAGAATACCACCGCTCTGGCCCTGGAAGGCCTGCGCGAACGCATCCGGGTTGAGGCCGGGCAGCGGGATATAGGTGCCAAGGCGATAAACCAGTAGCGCGCCAAGAGTGAACCAAAGACGCTTTTTCAGATCCTCCGCCTTGGCGAAAGTCGAAAAATTCAGGTTCGAGGCAAGCTGTTCCGCTGCAGAAGCCATGCGATTCTCCGCGTACCAAATTTCGGAATCAGCGGGAAAACCCGGTCAGTTCCGGAAAAAGAAAGTCTTCGTTCTTGAAAACCGGACGCGAGGCGATTGTCGCTGCAATCGGATGCCTCACCGTGGTTTCCGTTATGTCCGATACAGCGAGCGATTCGCCGCCTCGGACGTGAGGCTCACATATGGGAGCAAAACCGCCCGGAGTGAAGCACCCCGGGCGGTTCATCAGTCACATTATTCTGCGGCTGCTGCAAGCAGCTTGACCGAACCACCGGCCTTTTCGATCTTCTCGATTGCCGACTTGGACGCGCCGGCAACTTCGAGCGAGACCTTCGCCTTCAGTTCGCCATCAGCGAGAACGCGAACGCCGTCCTTCTCGCGGCGGATAACCCCGGCAGCCTTGAGCGCAGCAGCATCGACGGTCTTCGACGCGTCGAGCTTCTTGGCATCGACGGCAGCCTGGATGCGGCCCAGCGACACGACAACGAACTCCGAAGCGAAGATGTTGTTGAAGCCGCGCTTCGGCAGACGACGGTAGATCGGCATCTGGCCGCCTTCGAAGCCGTTGATGGCAACGCCCGAACGAGCCTTCTGACCCTTCACACCGCGGCCGGCAGTCTTGCCGGAGCCGGAACCGATACCACGGCCAAGACGCTTGCGGTTCTTGGTCGCGCCTTCGTTGTCCTTGATTTCATTCAGTTTCATTTCTGGATCCCCCTCACTTCTCGTCGACGACGCGAACGAGGTGCTGGACGGCCCGGATCATGCCGCGAACGGCCGGAGTGTCTTCCAGCGTGCGAACCCGGTGCATCTTGTTGAGGCCCAGGCCGATGAGCGTCTGACGCTGTACGGCCGGACGGCGAATGGGGCTACCGATCTGCTCGACGGTAACCGTCTTCTTGGCAACTTCTTTCTTAGCCATCAGTCAGCTCCCTTATTCTTCGGAAGCAACGCCGGCGGAAACGCGGCGAGCCTGGAGCGTGGCGTACTTCATGCCGCGCTGTGCCGCGATGTCCTTCGGGTGCATCTGGTTCTTGAGCGCGTCGAACGTCGCGCGAACCATGTTGTAAGGGTTCGACGAACCGGTCGACTTGGCGACGACGTCGTGAACGCCGAGCGTTTCAAAGACGGCGCGCATCGGACCACCGGCGATGATACCGGTACCGGCTTTAGCCGAGCGCAGCAGCACCTTGCCGGCGCCGTGACGGCCATGGACGTCGTGATGCAATGTGCGGCCACCACGCAGCGGGACGAAGATCAGGTCGCGCTTGGCGGCTTCCGTTGCCTTGCGGATGGCTTCCGGCACTTCGCGCGCCTTGCCATGACCGAAGCCAACGCGGCCCTTCTGGTCGCCGACGACGACGAGAGCTGCGAAACCGAAACGACGACCGCCCTTCACCACCTTGGCGACGCGGTTGATAGCGACGAGCTTATCGACAAATTCGCTGTCGCGCTCTTCGCGGCTCTGGCGATCTTCGCGAGAGCCTCTTCTTTCTTGTGCCATTGTCCTTTTCCTTTTTCTTTTCCGGGTGCAATCGGCAGATTGACGAAGGCCGCTTCACTTCCTTCGAAATCGAAGCGGCCGGGGGTATTACGAAGCCGGTTTCCGCCCGAGCGTTGCGGCTCGGGCGGTGAACGTTAGAAGTTCAGGCCGCCTTCGCGAGCTGCCTCGGCCAGCGCCTTGATGCGGCCGTGGTAGATGAAGGCGCCGCGGTCAAAGACAACGTCCTTGACGCCCGCCTTGGATGCACGCTCTGCGAGGAGCTTGCCGACAGCCGTAGCGGCTGCGGTGTCAGCGCCGGTCTTCAGCGAAGACCGCAGATCCGTGTCGAGGGTCGATGCGGAAGCAAGCGTCTTGCCGGCAACATCATCGATGATCTGCGCATAGATGTTCTTCGACGAGCGATGAACCGACAGGCGCGGGCGGCCATTGGCGACCGCCTTGATTTGACGGCGCACGCGGCTGGCGCGACGCACAAGAGTATCTTTCCTGCTAGCCATTTCGCGTGATCCTTACTTCTTCTTGCCTTCTTTGCGGACAATCCGCTCTTCGGCATACTTGACGCCCTTGCCCTTGTAGGGCTCGGGGCCGCGGTATTCGCGGATTTCCGCTGCAACCTGGCCGACCTGCTGCTTGTTGATGCCGGTGACGACGATTTCCGTCGGCTTCGGCACAGCGATCGTGATGCCTTCCGGAGTCTGGTAGACCACGTCGTGGCTGAAGCCGAGCGCCAGCTGCAGGTTCTTGCCCTGCATCGATGCGCGGTAGCCGACGCCGTTGATCTCGAGCTTGCGCTCGTAGCCGTCCTTCACGCCCTTGAAGATGTTCTCGATCATCGTGCGGGACATGCCCCACTTCGAACGAGCATCCTTGCTCTCATTGAGCGGCTGAACGACAACCGTGTTGTTTTCGAGCTTTACCGAGACTTCGTCGTTTGCGACGAAGAACAGTTCGCCCTTCGGACCCTTCGCCGTTACCTTCTGGCCATCAACGCTAGCCGTGACGCCTGCCGGAACTTGAACGGGTTTCTTACCGATACGAGACATTTTTATACCTGTCTGTTCGCTATGGAGATCCTGCCCGGCCTTAGAAGACCGAGCAAAGAACCTCGCCACCAACATTCTGTTCGCGTGCCTGATGATCGGCCATCACGCCCTTCGGGGTCGAAAGGATGGTGATGCCGAGGCCGTTCGCGACCTGCGGAATGGACTTGACCGAGACATAGACCCGGCGGCCCGGCTTGGAGACGCGTGCGATCTCGCGGATCACGGACGAGCCTTCGTAGTATTTCAGTTCGATGTTCAGCTCGGACTTGCCGTTGCCGAATTCGACTTCGGAGTATCCGCGGATGTAGCCTTCAGCCTGAAGGACATCCAGAACGCGTGCGCGGAGCTTGGAAGCCGGCGTCGAAACGCTGGACTTGCGGCGCGCGGCGCCGTTGCGGATACGGGTGAGCATATCGCCCAAGGGATCAGTCATTGCCATGTGCCCGTCTCCTTACCAGCTCGACTTGACGACGCCCGGCACCTTGCCGAGGTTGCCCAGTTCGCGAAGCGCAATACGCGACATACGAAGTTTGCGATAGTAGGCACGCGGACGGCCGGTCACTTCGCAGCGGTTGCGGATGCGGGTCTTGGAGCCATCACGCGGCAGTTCTGCCAGCTTGAGGGTTGCCTTGAACCGCTCTTCGATCGGCAGAGACTGGTTCATGATGATTGCCTTCAATGCAGCGCGCTTGGACGCTTGCCCGGCAACCAGTTTGCGGCGGCGCTTATTCTTTTCGACTGCGCTCGTTTTCGCCATAACAGTTATCCTTCTTTACGCTTGTCGTTACGGATTACTGACGGAACGGGAAGTTGAACTCTGTGAGCAGAGCGCGAGCTTCGTCGTCGTTAGTTGCCGTCGTGCAAACGATGATGTCCATGCCCCACATCTGATCAACCTTGTCGTAGTTGATCTCAGGGAACACAATGTGCTCCTTGATGCCCATGGCGAAGTTGCCACGACCATCGAAGGACTTCGGATTGAGGCCACGGAAGTCGCGAACACGCGGAAGAGCGATGTTCACGAGACGATCCAGGAACTCATACATCCGAACGCCGCGCAGGGTAACCTTGGCGCCAATCGGCATGCCCTCGCGGACCTTGAAGCCAGCGATGGAGTTGCGAGCGCGGGTGACCACCGGCTTCTGGCCAGCAATCGCAGCGAGGTCGGCAGCAGCAACGGTCGGCTTCTTGGAGTCGCCGGTCGCCTCGCCAACACCCATGTTGATGACGATCTTGTCGAGGCGCGGGATCTGCATTTCGTTGGCGTAGGAGAACTTCTCCTGCATCGCCTTGCGGATGCGCTCTACATATTCCTTCTTGAGCCGCGGCTCATAAGCGGTCTTAGCCATCGATCACTACTCCCGAACGCTTGGCCACGCGGACCTTCTTGTCACCGTCGATCTTGAAGCCGACGCGGGTCGGCTTGCCGTCCTTCGGATCGGCGACCGCGATGTTCGAAAGATGGATCGGGGCTTCCTTGTTGATGATGCCCGCTTCCTGGCTCTGGGTCTGGCGCTGGTGACGCTTCACCATGTTGACGCCACGCACGACAGCCCGGTCTTCCTTCGGCATGACCTGGATTACTTCGCCGGTACGGCCCTTGTCCTTACCGGTGAGAACGACAACCTTGTCGCCTTTGCGAATCTTCTGCATCTCTCAACGCTCCCTTAGAGTACTTCCGGAGCCAGCGAGATGATCTTCATGTGGTTCTTGGCGCGGAGTTCGCGCGGAACCGGTCCGAAGATACGGGTGCCGATCGGCTCTTTCTTGTTATCGATAAGAACGGCTGCGTTGGTGTCGAAGCGGATGACACTGCCATCCGGACGGCGGATGTCCTTCGCAGTGCGAACGACAACAGCCTTCATGACGTCACCCTTCTTCACGCGGCCGCGGGGAATGGCTTCCTTGATCGAAACGACAATGATGTCGCCGATCGACGCATACTTGCGCTTGGAGCCGCCCAGCACCTTGATGCACATGACACGACGTGCGCCGGAATTATCCGCCACGTCGAGGTTTGTTTGCATCTGAATCATGTCAGGTCGCCTTCTTGTTGTTACCAGGCCGGTTGGGTCGAAACCCCCTCGCCCGGCTTACTGTGCTCATCTCAAAGCAAAAGAACGCCCGGACTCGAGCGTTCCTCAGCTTTAATTGCGTGCTTCATACAGATATTTGCCCGAGACGCAAGGGTCTCGCGGTCAAAACCTGCAGAAATCAAGCCTGGGCGGAAACCACCGTCCAGCGCTTATCCTTGGAGATCGGCGCGCATTCCTCGATGGAAACGACGTCACCGACCTTGTACTGGTTGTTCTCGTCGTGGGCCTTGTACTTCTTGGAACGGCGAACGGTCTTCTGGAGGATCGGGTGCGCAAAGCGGCGCTCGACCCTGACGACGACGGTCTTGTCGTTCTTGTCGCTGACGACGGTGCCCTGCAGAATGCGTTTCGGCATATTTTCTGGTCCTTAGGCCTTGGCTTCTGCCGCCTTCTGGCGGGCAATTGTTTTAATGCGTGCGATGTCCTTGCGGACTTCGTTGATACGCGAAGACTTCTCGAGCTGGCCGGTTGCCTTCTGGAAGCGCAGATTGAACTGCTCCTTCTTCAGCTTGGCAAGCTCTTCGTTGAGTTGATCGGCGCTCAGAGCGCGAACATCTGCGGCTTTCATGAGCTTCACTCCTTACTCTGCGATACGCTGCACGAAGCGCGTCTTGACAGAGAGCTTGGCAGCGCCAAGACGAAGTGCCTCACGGGCGAGTTCTTCGCTGACACCATCGATCTCGAACATCATACGGCCGGGCTTGACCTTGCATGCCCAGTATTCGACCGAACCCTTACCCTTACCCATGCGGACTTCGGTCGGCTTGGCGGTGACCGGAACGTCCGGGAACACACGGATCCAAACGCGGCCGGCGCGCTTCATGTGGCGAGTGATCGCGCGGCGGGCCGCTTCGATCTCGCGCGCATTGACGCGGTTCGGTTCCTGAGCCTTCAGGCCGAATTCGCCGAAGGCGAGATCAGACCCGCCCTTGGCTACGCCCTTGATGCGGCCCTTGAACTGCTTGCGATACTTCGTACGCTTTGGCTGCAACATTTTTTTACTTCTCCGATATTGGCTGCCAAACGCGAATGTTACGCGTTTTCACGACGGCGGTCACGATCGCGGTCGCGATCACGGCTGCCAGGGCCCTGGTTGTCACTCTCGGTCGCGCGACGCTCGGAAGCCATCGGATCGTGCTCAAGGATTTCGCCCTTGAAGATCCAGACCTTGATGCCGCAGATACCGAAAGCGGTTTCCGCTTCGGCCGTGCCATAGTCGATGTCCGCACGCAGAGTGTGCAGCGGAACGCGGCCTTCGCGGTACCATTCGGTACGTGCGATTTCCGCACCGCCGAGACGACCGGCGCAGGTGATCTTGATGCCTTCGGCGCCAAGCCGCATGGCCGACTGAACAGCACGCTTCATCGCACGGCGGAACGCCACGCGGCGCTCAAGCTGCTGGGCGATCGACTGCGCAACGAGGGTTGCGTCGACTTCCGGCTTGCGCACTTCAACGATGTTGAGGTGCGTTTCGGAATTGGTCATCTCGGAAAGCTTCCTGCGCAGCTTTTCGATGTCGGCGCCCTTCTTGCCGATGATCAGGCCCGGACGTGCAGAGTGGATCGTCACACGGCACTTCTTGTGCGGACGCTCGATCACCACCTTGGCGATGCCGGCAGCCTTCAGCTCTTCCATCAGGTATGCACGGATCTTCAGGTCTTCATGAAGCAGCTGACCGTATTCAGCGTTGTCAGCGAACCAACGGCTGTCCCAGGTCCGGTTGATGCCGAGACGGAAACCGATCGGATTGATTTTCTGGCCCATTATGCGGCCTCCCCTTTGGCTTCCACTTCACGAACGACGATCGTCAAGTGAGAGAACGGCTTTTCGACGCGCGATGCACGGCCGCGACCACGGGCGTGGAAGCGCTTCATCACGATCGACTTGCCAACGTAAGCTTCAGCGACGATCAGCGAATCAACGTCGAGATCGTGGTTGTTCTCCGCGTTTGCGATCGCAGATTCAAGCGTCTTCTTGACCGTATCTGCGATGCGCTTGCGCGAGAACTCGAGTTCGGCCAGAGCGCGGTCAACCTTCTTGCCGCGGATCATCGCAGCAACGAGGTTGAGCTTCTGGGGGCTGACGCGGATCGTGCGCGCAATTGCCTGCGCCTCATTATCCTTCAGCCGGCGTTCGGCTTTTGCCTTGCCCATTGTTACTTCCTCTTTGCCTTCTTGTCCGCGCCATGACCGTAGTAGGTCCGGGTCGGAGAGAATTCACCAAACTTATGTCCGACCATGTCTTCGTTGACGCTGACCGGGACGTGCTTGCTGCCGTTGTAGACGCCGAAGGTGAGGCCGACAAACTGCGGAAGGATCGTGGAGCGCCGGCTCCAAATCTTGATCACTTCGTTACGACCGCCTTCCCGGACCTTCTCAGCCTTCTTGAGAAGATAACCGTCAACGAACGGACCTTTCCATACTGAACGAGTCATTCGAGACTTCCTCTCTTACTTCTTCTTCTGGTGACGCGAGCGCATGATGAACTTGTCGGTCGACTTGTTGGAGCGCGTGCGCTTACCCTTCGTCGGCTTACCCCACGGGGTAACCGGGTGACGGCCACCGGAGGTGCGGCCTTCACCACCGCCGTGCGGGTGGTCAACCGGGTTCATGACGACGCCGCGAACGTGCGGCTTCTTACCGCGCCAGCGCGAACGACCAGCCTTGCCGTCATTGATATTGCCGTGATCGGGGTTCGATACAGCGCCAATCGAAGCAAGGCAAGAGCCGTGCACCAGGCGCTGCTCGCCCGAGTTGAGGCGAAGGATCGCCATGCCCTGGTCGCGGCCGACGAGCTGCGCGTAGGTTCCGGCGGAGCGGGCCATCTGGCCGCCCTTGCCCGGCTTCATCTCCACGTTGTGGATGATGGAACCAACCGGAATGAACTGCAGCGGCATCGTGTTGCCGGGCTTGACGTCAACGGCCTTCTCCGAAGCGATGACCTTGTCCCCGGCAGCAAGGCGCTGCGGAGCGAGGATGTAGGCCTGTTCGCCGTCGGCATAGTTGACAAGCGCGATGAAGGCGGTGCGGTTCGGGTCATATTCCAGACGCTCGACCGTGCCTTCAACGTCGAACTTGCGACGCTTGAAGTCGACCAGACGGTAGGACCGCTTGTGACCGCCGCCCTGGAAGCGGACGGTGATGCGGCCCAGGTTGTTGCGACCGCCCTTGGAGGACAGGCCCTCGGTCAACGCCTTGACCGGCTTGCCCTTGTAGAGGCCGGACCGGTCTACGATGACCAGCTGACGCTGGCTCGGGGTCGTCGGATTGAAACTTTTCAATGCCATTTTCTTGTTCCCTTTTGGGTTTTTACCCTAATGGGCCTATCCGTTAGAGACCGGTGGAGACGTCGATGGACTGACCCTCGGCGAGCGTGACGATCGCCTTCTTCACGTCCTTCTGCTTCCCGGCAAAACCGCGGAAACGCTTCAGCTTACCCTTGCGGAGGAGCGTGTTCACGGCCGTGACCTTGACGCCGAACAGAGCTTCGACAGCAGCCTTGATCTCAGGCTTCGAAGCGCCCTTGGCGACGTTGAAGACGACCTGGTTCTGTTCGGAAACCAGCGTCGACTTTTCGGTGATCGAGGGAGACACGATCACGTCATAGTGGCGAAGATCCGTCATTTGAACCGCTCCTCCAGAGCTTGTACGGCAGCCTTGGAAAGTACGAGCTTGCCACGGCGCAGAATGTCGTAAACGTTGATGCCCTGAACCGGCAGAACGTCCACGTTCGGGATGTTCTGGGCTGCGAGCTTGAAGTTGCTCTCGATCTCGGCACCGCCGATGATCAGAGCGTTGGTGAGGCCGAGCGACGCGAACACGCCGGCGAGAGCCTTCGTCTTTGCTTCCTTGGCAACGAGATCGTCAATGACGATGATCTCTTCTGCCTTCAGCTTGGCCGAGAGCGCATGGCGCAGGCCGAGCGCGCGGACCTTCTTTGGAAGGTCGTGAGCGTGGCTGCGGACAACCGGGCCATGAGCCTTGCCACCGCCGCGGAACTGCGGAGCACGAGCGGAGTGGTGGCGGGCGCGGCCCGTACCCTTCTGCTTGTACATCTTGGCGCCGGTGCGCGAAACTTCTGCGCGTCCCTTGGCCTTGTGCGTGCCCTGCTGCTTCTTGGCGAGCTGCCAGCGAACGACGCGGGCGATGATGTCTTCACGGGGTTCGAGGCCGAAAATGGCGTCAGAAAGGGAAACCTTTCCCGCGTCCTTGCCCTCGAGGGTTTTGACGGTGAGATCCATTATTCGGCTCCCTTACTTCGATGCTTCGGCGCGCACGCCGGCCGGGCGCGGAGCGCCTTCCGGGGTGCCGGACTTGATTGCGTCGCGAACGACGATCCAGGCCCCCTTGGAGCCGGGGACTGCACCCTTGACCAGGATCAGGCCGCGGTCTTCGTCCGTCGATACGACTTCCAGGTTCTGGGTGGTAACGCGGGTCTGGCCCATGTGGCCGGCCATGCGCTTGCCCTTCCAAACACGGCCCGGATCCTGGTTGGAACCGGTAGAACCATGCGAGCGGTGCGATACGGAAACGCCGTGAGTGGCGCGCAGACCGCCGAAGTTGTGGCGCTTGATAGCGCCGGCAAAGCCCTTACCGATCGTCGTACCGGTGACGTCGACGAGCTGGCCTGCGACGAAGTGGCTGGCCGTCAGCTCGGAGCCAACGTCGATCATGTTGTCCGCGGAAACGCGGAACTCGACGAGCTTCGCCTTCGGCTCGACGTTTGCAGCGGCAAAATGGCCGCGCATGGCCTTCGGCGTATTCTTGACCTTGGAACGGCCGGCACCCAGCTGAACTGCGGTATAGCCGTTCTTCTCTTCCGTGCGGTGGGCCACTACCTGGCAGTTCTCCAGCCGCAATACTGTTACCGGGATATGCTCGCCGGCGTCGTTGTAGACGCGGGTCATTCCCACCTTCTGTGCAATCACACCTGAACGCATCGGTTCACGCCTCTTGTTTAGGGTTCCCGTCCGGTGCCTTGCACCTTCCGGTTTCCTGTTCCTGGAAGCCGTTGGAAAACTCCACGTACCTTCCTTGTTATTTCGGCTTGCGCCGGACCTTAGAGCTTGATCTCGACGTCGACGCCAGCGGCCAGATCGAGCTTCATCAGCGCATCAACCGTCTGAGGGGTCGGATCAACGATATCGAGAAGGCGCTTGTGCGTGCGCATCTCGAACTGTTCGCGGCTCTTCTTGTCGACGTGCGGCGACCGGTTGACCGTGAATTTTTCAATCCGGGTCGGAAGCGGCACGGGCCCGCGCACACTCGCACCGGTGCGCTTGGCCGTCGACACGATTTCGCGCGTGGAGGCATCGAGGATCCGGTGATCAAACGCCTTGAGGCGGATGCGGATATTCTGGCCGTTCATTCGACTTGTCCTTGCTCGTGTTTCCGGTATGCCCTTGAAGGCACACACTTAAACTTCTGAATTCGTTACGCTCTGCCGCTTCTTTCAAAAATCGCAGGGACATGGGAGACCATGTCCCTGCCGAAACGGCCAAGCCGTTTTCTTGTTACTTGATGATGGAGGCGACGATGCCTGCGCCGACGGTGCGGCCGCCTTCGCGGATCGCGAAGCGCAGCTTTTCTTCCATCGCGATCGGCACGATCAGCTCGACGTCAACCGTCACGTTGTCGCCCGGCATCACCATTTCCGTGCCTTCCGGCAGCGTCACGATGCCGGTCACGTCCGTCGTGCGGAAGTAGAACTGCGGACGGTAGTTGGTGAAGAACGGCGTATGACGGCCACCTTCTTCCTTCGTCAGGATGTAGGCTTCCGCCTTGAACTTCGTGTGCGGCGTGACCGAACCCGGCTTGCACAGGATCTGGCCGCGCTCGACGCCGTTGCGGTCGACACCGCGCAAGAGCGCGCCGATGTTGTCGCCGGCCTGGCCCTGGTCGAGCAGCTTGCGGAACATTTCAACGCCCGTGCAGGTCGTCTTCGTCGTCGGACGGATGCCGACGATCTCGACTTCCTCGCCGACCTTGATGATGCCGCGCTCGACGCGACCGGTCACAACCGTACCGCGGCCCGAGATCGAGAACACGTCTTCGATCGGCATCAGGAACGGCAGGTCGATCGGGCGCTCCGGCGTCGGGATGTAGGCGTCAACCGCGGCCATCAGCTCGCGGATCGCGTCTTCGCCGATCTTCTTGTCGCTATCTTCAAGCGCGGCGAGCGCCGAGCCCTTGATGATCGGAATGTCGTCGCCCGGGAATTCGTAGGACGACAGCAGCTCGCGAACTTCGAGCTCGACGAGCTCGAGCAGCTCGGCGTCGTCGACCTGGTCGACCTTGTTGAGGAACACGACGATCGCCGGAACGCCGACCTGGCGGGCGAGCAGGATGTGCTCGCGGGTCTGCGGCATCGGGCCGTCGGCAGCCGAAACAACCAGGATCGCGCCGTCCATCTGCGCCGCACCGGTGATCATGTTCTTCACGTAGTCGGCGTGGCCGGGGCAGTCGACGTGCGCATAGTGACGGTTCGGCGTCTCGTATTCGACGTGCGCCGTCGAAATCGTGATACCACGGGCCTTTTCTTCCGGCGCAGCGTCGATCTGGTCATACGCCTTGAACTCGCCGAAGTACTTCGTGATCGCCGCCGTCAGCGACGTCTTGCCATGGTCAACGTGGCCAATCGTGCCAATGTTAACGTGCGGCTTGTTGCGCTCAAATTTGCTCTTTGCCATTTCCGGCTCTCCGTTTTCTGTCCCCTAGAGGGGAAATCTTTTCATTCTGTTTCAGCGCGAGGTTATTCCGGTCACTTCTGACCGGAATACTTCGCCTGGATTTCCTGCGCGACGTTCGACGGAACCGGCGCGTAGTGATCGAACAGCATCGTGTACTGAGCGCGGCCCTGCGACATCGAGCGCAGGTTGTCCACGTACTTGAACATGTTCGCGAGCGGCACGTGGGCATTGATCACCACGGCGACGCCGCGCGATTCCTGACCCTGGATCTGGCCACGGCGGGAGTTCAGGTCACCAATCACGTCACCGACGTAATCTTCCGGCGTGACAACCTCGACCTTCATGATCGGCTCGAGGAGCTGAGCACCGGCCTTCTTTGCGGCTTCACGGAAGCAGGCACGCGAAGCGATTTCGAACGCCAGGACGGACGAGTCGACGTCGTGGAACGCGCCGTCGATGAGCGTCGCCTTGACACCCAGCATCGGGAAGCCAGCGAGCGGACCCGAGGACAGAACGCTTTCGATACCCTTCTGAACACCCGGGATGTATTCCTTCGGAACAGCACCACCGACGATCTTGGATTCGAACACGAAATCTTCGCCTTCCGGGTTCGGTTCGAAGACGATCTTGACGCGCGCGAACTGACCGGTACCACCGGACTGCTTCTTGTGCGTGTAGTCTTCTTCGTGCTGACGCGTGATGGTTTCACGGTAAGCAACCTGCGGAGCACCAACCGACGCTTCCACCTTGAACTCGCGGCGCATGCGGTCGACGATGATGTCGAGGTGAAGTTCGCCCATGCCGGCGATGATCGTCTGGCCGGATTCCTCGTCGGTCTTGACGCGGAAGGACGGATCCTCTGCAGCCAGGCGGTTGAGCGCGAGGCCCATCTTTTCCTGGTCGCCCTTGGTCTTCGGCTCGATCGCGATCTGGATGACCGGCTCGGGGAATTCCATGCGCTCGAGGATAACCGGCTTCAGCGGATCGCACAGCGTGTCGCCCGTGGTGGTTTCCTTGAGACCCGCAAGCGCAACGATGTCGCCAGCGAAGGCCTCTTCAATGTCTTCACGCGAGTTCGAGTGCATCTGCAGCATACGGCCGACGCGCTCGCGCTTTTCCTTGACCGTATTCATGACCGACGTGCCCTTTTCGAGCTTGCCGGAATAGATGCGGGCGAAGGTCAGCGAGCCGACGAAGGGGTCGTTCATGATCTTGAACGCCAGCATCGAGAGCGGCTCGTTGTCATCAGCCTTACGGGTGATTTCGCCTTCGGTCTTGACGTCGATGCCCTTGATCGCCGGAATATCGACCGGGGACGGCAGGTAGTCGACGACGGCGTCGAGCAGCGGCTGGACGCCCTTGTTCTTGAAGGCCGTGCCGCAGAACATCGGGTGGAACTTCACGTCGATCGTGCCGCGACGAACCAGCTCCCGGATCTTGTCGTTGTCCGGATAGTTGCCTTCCAGGTAGGCTTCCATTGCCGCTTCGTCGATCTCGACAACGGTCTCGATCAGCTTTTCGCGGTATTCTTCAGCCTTTTCCTTCATGTCGGCCGGAATTTCGACGACGTCCCACTGGGCGCCGAGCGATTCATCACGCCAGACGAGAGCATTCATCTCGATCAGATCGATAACGCCCTTGAATTCGCTTTCGGCGCCGATCGGCAGCTGCATAACGACGGCCGTTGCGCCGAGACGGGTCTTGATCATCTCGACAGAGCGGTAGAAATCCGCACCGGTCTTGTCCATCTTGTTGCAGAAGATCATGCGCGGAACATGATACTTCTCAGCCTGACGCCAGACGGTTTCGGTCTGCGGCTCAACACCGGCGTTGGCATCGAGCAGCGCGATAGCGCCGTCGAGAACGCGCAGCGAACGCTCGACTTCGATGGTGAAGTCAACGTGGCCGGGGGTGTCAATGATGTTGAAGCGGCGCATCTTGCCGTCACGGCCCTTCCAGAAGGTCGTGGTGGCAGCAGACGTGATCGTGATGCCGCGTTCCTGCTCCTGCTCCATCCAGTCCATGGTCGCGGCGCCGTCGTGGACTTCGCCGATCTTGTGGGACTTGCCGGTGTAGTAGAGGATACGCTCGGTCGTCGTCGTCTTGCCGGCGTCGATGTGCGCCATGATACCGAAATTTCGGTAATCTTCGATTTTATATTCGCGAGCCATGAGAGACTGCCTTTCAGGACCTGTTCCAGATTACCAACGGTAGTGCGAGAACGCACGGTTGGCGTCAGCCATCTTGTGGGTGTCTTCGCGCTTCTTCACGGCGCTGCCACGGTTGTTCGCTGCGTCCATGAGTTCGCCGCAGAGGCGATCGACCATGGTCGTTTCATTGCGCTTGCGTGCGGCCGCAATCAGCCAGCGAATGGCGAGGGCCTGGCGACGCTCCGGACGGACATCGACCGGAACCTGGTAGGTAGCACCACCGACGCGGCGCGAACGCACTTCAACGTGCGGAGCAATGTTGTCGAGCGCGGAGTGGAACACGGCGATCGGTTCCTGTTTCAGCTTCGACTGGACCGCATCGAAAGCACCATAGACAATGCTTTCAGCAACGGACTTCTTGCCGTGCAGCATGATTGCGTTCATGAACTTCGTGACAACCAGATCACCGAACTTCGGATCCGGGTTGATCTCACGCTTTTCTGCTCTGTGACGTCGGGACATACTTCTCGTCTCTCAACTTTTAAAAACTTGACCAGCGAAATGGCGCCGGTTGCGATGTTATTTCGGACGCTTTGCGCCGTACTTGGAGCGGCGCTGCTTGCGGTTCTTCACACCCTGCGTATCGAGAACGCCACGGATGATGTGGTAACGAACACCCGGAAGGTCCTTTACGCGGCCGCCGCGGATCATGACCACGGAGTGCTCCTGCAGGTTGTGACCTTCACCCGGAATGTAGCCGATAACTTCGAAGCCGTTCGTCAGGCGGATCTTTGCAACCTTACGCAGAGCCGAGTTCGGCTTCTTCGGGGTCGTCGTGTAGACGCGGGTGCAAACGCCGCGCTTCTGCGGGTTTTCCTGCAGAGCAGGAACCTTGTTGCGCTTTACCTGTGCCTGACGCGGCTTGCGGATCAGCTGGTTTACGGTAGGCATGTAACCATCCCTTGCAAAATCTTGTCTCGTTACCCTTTCGGGCGGATCGTTGCCGTCGCCGGCGGTCTCGAACGCCTATGAAATGCGCAAAACGAGGGCCGATCCGCCTTTTCGCAGATGGCCCCACCAAAAGCAGAGGACGCACTATTTCGCGCGTCTTGCGTGCAGCATTTTGTCTTCAGCGTGCGTTTCGAACCTTGTTTGAGGCGAACTCCAGAACGCGACGTTCCGAACCAGCCAGCCTCACATGGGCTCCGATGCGGCGGGGTGTACTGATTTCGGGGCCATCCGTCAAGGGCAATTAAGAAATATTCTGGCTCGCGCAGCCCTGCCATGCCTGGAAAACAAGGCTTTGGCAGCGCCTCGGTCCGGCAGTGGTCGCAAACGTGGCGCCTTAACCCGGGTATTGTCCTTCGCAATTAAGGAATCAGCAACTTCTTTCTGAACGTTTTCCACGATCATGGGCCGGCGAAGCCGGTCGGCTGATTCTCTCCTGCTTATCCTATTTTTCCTATTTCTTTCGCGCGCAGTCGAAAAGCACGCTAAGATCGTCGAAACTCGAAAGGACATCCCATGCCCGTTACGCCGGACAACGACAACGTGCCAGACGAACCGCTGGTTTTCATCATCATCGGCAAGGCCTATGAAGCCGACGGCGACGACGAGGGTATCGACATCCATGTGATGCTCAGGGCGCCCGACGACGACACCGCCGTGCGCGAGGCACTTAACGCCTTAGCCGAAGAAGGCTTCCTCCAGGCAGATCTCGACCAGATCGGAACCTTGACGGATATCCCGGACGAGGAGCCGCACGCCTCCGCCTACCAGGGCGCGCTCGAGGGCGAGGTAGCGATCATTCGCTTCGCATAACCCGGCGCGCCGCGCGATCTCAACGCCCAGAAACATGAAGCCGCCCCGATCGCTCGGAGCGGCTTCTTCGTTTTTTAAAGGGCGGGCGCTCGTCGCGCCCTCCCCTTGCGCTTATTCGGCCGCGGCGTTCTCGTTCGCCATGTCGGCGAGCATCGGGGTCGCCGCATCCGCACCGGTGCCCTTGCGGCGCTCTTCGAGGATCATCTCGTCGCGCGCCGTGGCGATGCGGCGGATCTGCGTCATGGTGCCGCCGGTACCGGCCGGAATGAGGCGGCCGACAATGACGTTTTCCTTGAGCCCCTGCAGACCGTCCATCTTGCCGGCAACTGCGGCCTCGGTCAGGACCTTGGTGGTTTCCTGGAACGAAGCGGCCGAGATGAAGGATGGCGTCTGCAGCGACGCCTTGGTGATACCAAGCAGAACCGGATCGCCAACGGCCGGCTTCTTGCCTTCCGCGAGCAGCGCATCGTTGACGTCCTCGAGCTCGATGCGGTCGACGTTGTCGCCGACGATATAGCTCGAGTCACCGGCGTCGGTGATTTCGACCTTCTGCAGCATCTGACGGACGATGACTTCGATGTGCTTGTCGTTGATGACAACGCCCTGCAGGCGGTAGACTTCCTGGATTTCGTTCACGAGGTAGGAAGCCAGCGCTTCCACGCCCTTGATCGCCAGAATGTCGTGCGGTGCCGGGTTGCCATCGAGGATGTAGTCGCCCTTCTCGATGTAGTCGCCATCCTGAAGATGGAAGGGCTTGCCCTTCGGGATCAGGTATTCGACCGGCTCGACACCGTCTTCCGCCGGCTCGATCAGCACGCGACGCTTGTTCTTGTAGTCGCGGCCGAAGCGGACCGTACCATCGATCTCCGCGATGATGGCGTGATCCTTCGGACGACGAGCCTCGAAGAGTTCGGCAACGCGCGGCAGACCGCCGGTGATGTCCTTGGTCTTGGCGCTTTCGAGCGGTGAACGGGCAAGCACGTCGCCCTGGCTGACCTTCTGCCCCGGTTCGACCGAGAGGATCGCGTCAACCGAGAGCATGAAGCGAGCTTCACCACCACGCGACAGCTTGGCGATGGCGCCGTTCTTGTCCTTGATGACGATCGCCGGCTTGAGGTCGGTGCCGCGCGGCGTCGAACGCCAGTCGATAACCTGGCGCTTGGTGATGCCGGTCGACTCGTCCGTCGCTTCGAGCACGGAGATGCCGTCGACCACGTCCTCGAAGTGAACGGTACCTTCGACTTCCGTCATCATCGGACGGGTGTAGGGGTCCCATTCGGCGAGACGCTGGCCGCGCTTCACCTTGTCGCCATCGTCGACGAAGATCTTCGAACCATAGGCAACACGCTGCGAGGACCGCTCGACACCGCGTTCGTCCAGGATCTGGATCGCCATGTTGCGGCCCATGGCAACAAGTGCACCATCGGAGTTGCGCAGCATGTTGCGGTTCTTGATCTGAACCGTGCCTTCATAGGACGCTTCCAGGAACGACTGGTCGACCACGGTCGCCGTGCCACCCAGGTGGAACGTACGCATGGTCAGCTGCGTGCCCGGCTCGCCGATCGACTGCGCCGCGATGACGCCGACTGCCTCGCCCATGTTGACAGGCGTACCGCGAGCAAGATCGCGACCGTAGCAAACACCGCAGACACCGGTCTGGATCTCGCAGGTCAGCGCCGAGCGGATGCGAACCGACTGAATGCCGGCCTTCTCGATCTCGACGACATCGGCTTCCAGGATCATCTTGCCGGCGTCGACGATGCGATCGCCGGTGACCGGGTTGTCGATGTTGTCAAGCGCGGTACGGCCCAGGATGCGCTGGCCGAGCGAGGCAACGACCTGACCGGCATCAACGATCGCCGTCATGGTGAGGCCCTTGTCGGTGCCGCAGTCCGTGTGCGTGACAATGCAGTCCTGCGCGACGTCGACGAGACGACGGGTCAGGTAACCGGAGTTCGCGGTCTTCAAGGCGGTGTCCGCCAGACCCTTACGGGCGCCGTGCGTCGAGTTGAAGTACTCGTTCACGGTCAGGCCTTCCTTGAAGTTCGAAATGATCGGCGTTTCGATGATTTCGCCCGACGGCTTGGCCATGAGGCCGCGCATGCCGCCCAGCTGGCGCATCTGGTTCGGCGAACCACGAGCACCCGAGTGCGACATCATGTAGATCGAGTTCATCGGCTTCTGGCGGCCGTTATCGTCGAACTCGACCGCCTTGATGCGCGCCATCATCTCTTCGGCGACCTTTTCGGTTGCCTTGCCCCAGGCGTCGACAACCTTGTTGTACTTCTCGCCCTGAGTGATGAGGCCGTCGTTGTACTGCTGCTCGTATTCCTTCACGAGCGCTTCGGTATCGCCGACGATCTTCACCTTGGTGTCCGGAATCACCATGTCGTCCTTGCCGAACGAAATGCCGGCGCGGCATGCATGCGAGAATCCGAGCTGCATGATCCGGTCGCAGAAGATGACCGTGTCCTTCTGGCCGCAATGGCGGTAGACGGTGTCGATCATCTTGGAGATGTTCTTCTTGGTCATCTCCTGGTTGCAGATGTCGAACGGGATGTTCGGGTTCTTCGGCAGAAGCTCGCCGATGATCATGCGACCAGGCGTCGTTTCAAAGATCTTCGAAACCCGGTTGCCCTCGGCGTCGACGGTCTTGTAACGGCCACGGATCTTGGCATGCAGCGTCACAGCCTTGGTTTCCAGAGCATGGTGCAGTTCGCCCATGTCGGAGAAAGCCATGCCTTCGCCCGGCTCATTCTGGTTCATGATCGACAGATAGTAGAGGCCGAGAACCATGTCCTGCGACGGGACGATGATCGGTGCACCGTTCGCCGGATGCAGGATGTTGTTCGTCGACATCATCAGGACGCGCGCTTCAAGCTGGGCTTCGAGCGACAGCGGCACGTGAACGGCCATCTGGTCGCCGTCGAAGTCGGCGTTGAAGGCGGTGCAGACGAGCGGATGCAACTGGATCGCCTTGCCTTCGACCAGGATCGGTTCGAAGGCCTGGATGCCCAGGCGGTGCAGCGTCGGTGCGCGGTTCAGGAGAACCGGATGCTCGCGGATGACCTCGTCGAGGATATCCCAGACTTCCGGCTTTTCCTTTTCGACGAGCTTCTTGGCCTGCTTGACGGTCGAGGAATAACCCTTGGCGTCGAGGCGGGCGTAGATGAACGGCTTGAAGAGTTCGAGCGCCATCTTCTTCGGCAGGCCGCACTGGTGCAGCTTGAGTTCCGGACCGGTCACGATGACCGAGCGGCCGGAATAGTCGACGCGCTTGCCGAGCAGGTTCTGGCGGAACCGGCCCTGCTTGCCCTTCAGCATATCGGAGAGCGACTTCAGCGGACGCTTGTTGGCGCCGGTGATGACGCGGCCGCGGCGGCCGTTGTCGAACAGCGCATCGACGGATTCCTGCAGCATGCGCTTTTCGTTGCGGATGATGATGCCCGGCGCGCGCAGCTCGATCAGCCGCTTCAGACGGTTGTTACGGTTGATGACGCGGCGATAGAGATCGTTCAGATCCGACGTCGCGAAACGGCCGCCGTCGAGCGGCACGAGCGGACGCAGATCCGGCGGGATCACCGGAACGACCTTCATGATCATCCATTCCGGACGGTTGCCGGATTCCATGAAGTTCTCGACGATCTTCAGCCGCTTCATCAGCTTCTTCTGCTTCAGATCCGAGGTCGTCTCGGCCATTTCCGAACGTAGGTCACCGGCGATCTTCTCGAGATTCATCGAAGCGAGCATCTCGTAGATCGCCTCGGCGCCGATCATCGCGGTGAACTGGTCTTCGCCGAACTCGTCAACGGCGAGCATGTACTCTTCTTCGCTGAGGAGCTGGTTTTCCTTGAGCGAAGTCAGGCCCGGTTCGGTGACGATGTAGTTTTCGAAATAGAGGACGCGTTCGATATCCTTCAGCGTCATGTCGAGCAGCGTGGCGATACGGCTCGGCAGCGACTTCAGGAACCAGATATGGGCAACGGGCGCTGCGAGCTCGATGTGGCCCATGCGCTCACGGCGAACGCGCGACAGCGTAACTTCGACGCCGCACTTTTCGCAGATGATGCCCTTGTACTTCATGCGCTTGTACTTGCCGCACAAGCATTCGTAATCCTTGATCGGACCGAAGATGCGGGCACAGAACAGACCGTCGCGTTCCGGCTTGAAGGTACGATAGTTGATCGTCTCCGGCTTCTTGATCTCGCCGTAAGACCAGGAAAGAATCTTCTCCGGCGAGGCGATCGAAATCCGGATGGAATCGAAAGTCTGTGCAGGCACCTGCGGATTGAAAAGATTCATGACCTCTTGGTTCATGCCTGTCTCCTTTGCGGGCATTACGCCCTGAGCTTGGCGGGGTGCCGGCAAATCCCGGGCGCCAGCCCCTGCCCTATAAACAGCTAAAACCGCATCGGGTGCGGCCCTGTTCCTGCCGTGGACAATAAACTGCCCTGCGGCGGAAACGGTGCGTGCCTGAAGCGGCACGCACCTGATGTCGTCTTACTCTGCTGCGTCCGGCAGTTGCGCCGCGGCGCTGACGTCGTCGACTTTCGAGTTTTCGAGTTCGACGCTGAGGCCCAGCGAGCGCATTTCCTTGACGAGAACGTTGAAGCTCTCCGGAATGCCCGCCTCGAAGGTGTCGTCGCCCCGGACGATCGCTTCGTAGACCTTGGTGCGGCCAGCAACGTCGTCCGACTTGACCGTCAGCATTTCCTGGAGCGTGTAGGCGGCGCCGTAAGCTTCCAGCGCCCAGACCTCCATTTCGCCGAAACGCTGACCGCCGAACTGCGCCTTGCCGCCCAGCGGCTGCTGGGTGACGAGCGAGTAAGGACCGATCGAACGGGCGTGGATCTTGTCGTCGACCAGGTGGTTGAGCTTCAGCATGTAGATGTAGCCCACGGTCACCTGACGATCGAACGGTTCGCCGGTACGGCCGTCGAAGAGTGTCGACTGGCCGGTCACCTTGAGACCTGCCTTGTTCAGCATCTCGTTCACGTCGGCCTCGACAGCACCGTCGAAGACCGGCGTTGCGATCGATACGCCGCGGCGGGTCTGCTCGGCAAGCCGAACGACGGACTCGTCGTCGTACTGCTTGATCGGCTCGCCCTTCGGACCCGATCCGATGACGTCATCGATCGTCGCGCGGAGCGGCTTGATGTCGCCGTTCTCGTGATACGCGTCCAGCATCGCGCCAATCTTCTTGCCCATGCCGGCGCAAGCCCAGCCGAGATGGGTTTCGAGGATCTGGCCGACGTTCATGCGCGACGGCACGCCGAGCGGGTTCAGCACCACGTCGACATGCGTACCGTCTTCCAGGAACGGCATGTCTTCGATCGGCACGATGCGCGACACGACACCCTTGTTGCCGTGACGGCCGGCCATCTTGTCGCCCGGCTGAATCTTGCGCTTTACCGCGACGAAGACCTTGACCATCTTCATCACGCCCGGGGGCATTTCGTCGCCGCGCTGGACCTTCTCGACCTTGTCCATGAAGCGCTGTTCAAGGCGCGACTTGGATTCGTCGTACTGGGCGCGGAGTGCTTCGATCTCGCCCTGAGCCTTTTCGTCCTCGACGGCGAACATCCACCACTGCGAGCGCGGATATTCGCTGACGACGGCGTTGGAAAGCTCGGTGCCTTTCTTGAAGCCCTTCGGACCAGCCACAGCGACGTGACCGCGCAGCATGTCTACCAGACGTGCATAGACGTTGCGGTCGAGGATCGCCTGCTCGTCGTCGCGGTCCTTGGCAAGGCGTTCGATCTCCTCGCGCTCGATCGCCATCGCGCGCTCGTCCTTCTCCACGCCGTGGCGGTTGAAGACGCGCACTTCGACGACCGTGCCGAAGGTGCCCGGCGGCATGCGCATGGACGTGTCACGGACATCCGAGGCCTTCTCACCGAAGATGGCGCGCAGAAGCTTTTCTTCCGGCGTCATCGGGCTTTCACCCTTCGGCGTGATCTTGCCGACGAGGATATCGCCCGGCTGAACTTCGGCACCGATATAGACGATACCGGCTTCGTCGAGGTTCTTCAGCGCTTCTTCCGAGACGTTCGGAATGTCGCGGGTGATTTCTTCCGGACCAAGCTTGGTGTCGCGCGCCATCACTTCGAATTCTTCGATGTGGATGGAGGTGAACACGTCGTCGCGCACGATCCGCTCGGAAAGCAGGATCGAGTCTTCGTAGTTGTAGCCGTTCCACGGCATGAACGCGACGAGCGCGTTGCGGCCGAGCGCCAGATCGCCGAGGTCGGTCGAAGGACCGTCCGCGATGATGTCGCCCTTGTTCAAAACGTCGCCGACGGTGACCAGCGGACGCTGGTTGACGCAGGTGTTCTGGTTCGAGCGCTGGAACTTCTGCAGGCGATAGATATCGACGCCCGACTTCGACGGATCGAGGTCCTCGGTGGCGCGGATAACGATACGCGTCGCATCGACCTGGTCGACCACACCGCCGCGGCGGGCAGCGATCGCGGCGCCGGAGTCGCGGGCAACGACCGGTTCCATGCCGGTACCGACGAACGGGGCTTCCGCACGCAGCAGAGGCACGGCCTGGCGCTGCATGTTCGAGCCCATCAGTGCGCGGTTGGCGTCGTCGTTCTCAAGGAACGGGATGAGCGCGGCGGCGACGGACACGAGCTGCTTCGGCGAAACGTCCATCAGGTTGATGTTGTCGCGCGGCGCCAGCATAACTTCGCCGGAGTGACGGCAAACGACGAATTCTTCCGCAAAGGAGCCATCGTCGTCCAGCACCGAGTTCGCTTGCGCGACGTGGTACTTCGCCTCTTCCATCGCCGACAGATAGACGACGTCGTTCGTGACCTTGCCGTCGACGATCTTGCGGTACGGGCTCTCGATGAAGCCGTACTTGTTGACGCGAGCGAAGGTTGCCAGCGAGTTGATCAGACCGATGTTCGGGCCTTCCGGCGTTTCGATCGGGCAGATGCGGCCGTAATGGGTCGGGTGAACGTCGCGCACCTCGAAGCCCGCGCGCTCGCGGGTAAGACCACCCGGGCCGAGAGCCGAAAGGCGACGCTTGTGGGTGATTTCCGAAAGCGGGTTCACCTGGTCCATGAACTGCGACAGCTGCGAGGAACCGAAGAATTCGCGAACGGCGGCAGCTGCCGGCTTTGCGTTGATCAGATCCTGCGGCATGACCGTGTCGATCTCTATCGAGGACATGCGTTCCTTGATCGCGCGCTCCATGCGCAGGAGACCGAGGCGATACTGGTTCTCCATGAGCTCGCCGACCGAGCGAACGCGGCGGTTGCCGAGGTTGTCGATGTCGTCGATCTCACCCTTGCCGTCACGCAGCTCGACGAGCATCTTGACGACAGCAAGAATGTCTTCCTTGCGGAGCGTGCGAACGGTGTCCGGAACGTCGAGGTCCAGACGCATGTTCATCTTCACGCGACCGACAGCCGAGAGATCATAGCGCTCGGCGTCGAAGAACAGCGTGTTGAACATGGCTTCGGCAGAATCCATGGTCGGCGGTTCGCCCGGGCGCATGACGCGATAGATGTCGAACAGCGCATCCTGGCGGTTTTCGTTCTTGTCGGCGGCAAGGGTGTTGCGGATATAGGCACCGACATTGATGTGGTCGATGTCGAGAACCGGGATCTCGTCGAAGCCTGCCGAAAGGATGACGGGAAGCGTCTTCTCGTCGATCTCGTCGCCGGCTTCGAGATAGATCTCACCCGTTCCGTAGTTGACCACGTCTTCGGCGAGGTAGTTGCCGTAGAGATCGTCGTCGGTGGCCTTGAGAGCCTTCAGACCCTTCTCCTGCAGCTGGCGGAGCAGGCGCGGCGTAAGCTTCTTGCCGGCTTCAACGACAACTTCGCCGGTATCGGCGTCGATCATGTCGGTGATCGCCTTCTGACCCTTCAGGGCATCCGGCTGGAACGGCACGCGCCAGCCTTCGCCGTCGCGCTGGTAGAGCGACTTCGTGTAGAAGGTGTCGAGGATCTCTTCGCCGTCCATGCCGAGCGCCATCAGCAGCGACGTCACCGGAATCTTGCGGCGACGGTCGATGCGGGCATGCACGATGTCCTTGGCGTCGAATTCGATGTCGAGCCACGAGCCGCGATAAGGAATGACGCGCGCTGCAAAGAGCAGCTTGCCGGACGAATGGCTCTTGCCCTTGTCGTGATCGAAGAACACGCCGGGAGAGCGGTGCATCTGCGAGACGATGACGCGTTCGGTGCCGTTGACGATGAAGGTACCGTTGTCCGTCATGAGCGGCATGTCGCCCATGTAGACGTTCTGCTCCTTGATGTCCTTGATCGACTTTGCGCCGGTGTCTTCGTCAATATCGAACACGATCAGGCGCAGCGTCACCTTCAGCGGTGCCGCATACGTCAGGTCGCGCTGGCGGCATTCCTCGACGTCGAATTTCGGCGGCTCGAATTCGTAGGATACGAACTCGAGCATCGAAGCGCCCGAGAAATCCTTGATCGGGAATACCGACTTGAAAACGGCTTGAAGGCCCTCATCAGGGCGTCCGCCTTTAGGCTCTTCAACCATAAGAAATTGGTCGTAGGACGCCTTCTGAACCTCGATGAGGTTCGGCATCTCCGCGACTTCTGGAATTTTACCAAAAAACTTGCGTACGCGCCTGCGACCGTTAAACGAAAGGGTCTGAGCCATCGTCGCTCCTTGTCAATCTTGCATCCGGGCCTGCAACGGACGGGAACCGATGGCCAGTCGACCCCGTCAATCAATGAGTTGTTCAATCTCGTCCAACTTCGGGAAAACGCCCAGCGCGGATTGCTGTGCTGCCTTCCGTTCGAGACCATCCTCTTGAAGAACCCATTACCCAAAAGCCGTTTTCGACAGGCTTTTGGGTAATATGTTCCAAAAACGGTCAAAGAGAGGCGGCCATACGGCCACCCCTCCTTTGCATTTCGTCGAATTACTTGACGTCAACCTTGGCGCCAGCGTCTTCGAGCTTCTTCTTGAGGTCAGCCGCTTCAGCCTTGGAAACAGCTTCCTTGACAGCCTTCGGAGCGCCTTCGACGAGGTCCTTGGCTTCCTTGAGGCCGAGGCCGGTGATGGCGCGGACTTCCTTGATGACGTTGATCTTGTTCGCGCCGGCATCCGTCAGGATGACGTCGAACTCGGTCTTTTCTTCCTCAGCAGCAGCGGCAGCACCGCCAGCAGCACCGCCAGCAGCAGCAACGGCCACCGGAGCAGCGGCAGAAACGCCCCACTTTTCTTCGAGCAGCTTGGAAAGCTCAGCAGCTTCCAGGACGGTCAGCGAGGAGAGGTCTTCAACGATCTTTGCGAGATCAGCCATTTTACTTTTCCTTTTGTTCGGTTCGAACTGGTTTTAAATACAACAGCGAAATTCCGCCTCAGGCGGCTTCGTCCTTCTTGGCATAGGCCGAGAACACGCGAGCAAGCTGGCTTGCCGGTGCTGCGACAACCGTCGCGACGCGGGTTGCCGGGGCATTGAGAAGGCCCAGCAGCTTCGCGCGCAGCTCGTCCAGCGAAGGCAGCGTCGCAAGCGACTTGACTGCTTCGGCGTTGAGCGTGGTTGCACCCATGGCGCCACCGAGAACAACGAGCTTGTCGTTGGTCTTGGCGAAATCCATGACGACCTTCGGAGCCGTCATCGGGTCGGCGCTGAAAGCAATCAGCGTCTGTCCCGTGAAGAGATCGGTCATCCCTTCAGACTCCGTGCCCTGAAGAGCGATCTTGGCCAGGCGGTTTTTCGCGACTTTGACGGTGCCGCCAGCAGCGCGCATCTTCGAACGGAAGTCGTTCATCTGCGCAACTGTGACACCAGCATAGTGGGCCACGACAACCGAACCGGAAGCCTTGAAGACTTCGTTCAGCTCCGTGACGAATTCGCGTTTTTCCGCTCTTTCCACTGTCTGTCTCCAGTTGACAGGGTTGCTTCAAGCAGCCCTGCCGGGTTTGCCTTTGTCACCCGGGATCATGCTCGATCCCAAGCAACGCTTAAGGATCCTGTCCCTTGGCGTTCCCGGGAGAGCCGGGTCTGACACAAGGCAAGCGAGGTTCGAACCGAATTTCGACGCCAGTGACGTTGTTCAAAATTCAGGTCTTACCCGTCTCATGCGGGCAATGGTGATTAAGGTAAAACCACCCGCAATCTCGGACAGGAGTTCCGGACCTGGGTCCGGATATTTCCGGCCCCGAAAGGCCGGAAATTCGGTTTCGGGCCGAAGCCCGGAATTATCAGGCGACGCTGAGGGTCGCGGGATCGATCTTCAGGCCCGGCCCCATGGTCGAGGAGATCGCTACGCGCTTGACGTAGTTGCCCTTGGCACCAGTCGGCTTTGCCTTGATCACCGCATCAGCGAAGGCGCGGATGTTTTCTTCCAGTGCCTTGGCATCGAAGGACGCCTTGCCGACGCCTGCGTGGACGATACCGGCCTTTTCGACGCGGAACTCGACCGCACCACCCTTGGAGGCCTTGACGGCGGCGGCAACGTCCATGGTGACCGTGCCGACCTTCGGGTTCGGCATCATGCCACGCGGGCCGAGAACCTTACCGAGACGACCGACGAGCGGCATCATGTCCGGGGTAGCGATGCAGCGATCGAAATCGATCTTGCCGCCCTGGACGATCTCGACGAGATCTTCGGCGCCGACGATATCAGCACCGGCAGCCTTGGCTTCGTCAGCCTTGGCGCCGCGCGCGAAAACGGCAACGCGAACCGAGCGGCCGGTGCCGTTCGGCAGGTTGACAACGCCGCGGACCATCTGGTCGGCATGGCGCGGGTCAACGCCGAGGTTCATGGCGACTTCGATGGTTTCATCGAACTTTGCCGTCGCACGCTCCTTGACCAGCGTTACGGCTTCACCGAGGCCGTAGATCTTCGCCGGATCGATGCCCTCGCGGGACTTCTGTACACGCTTTGCAATCTTCGCCATGGTCTTAGCCCGTCACTTCCAGGCCCATGGAGCGGGCAGAGCCCTCGACCATTGCCATTGCGCCTTCAACATCGGCCGCATTGAGGTCCTTCATCTTGGCCTCCGCGATCGTGCGGATCTGAGCCTTGGAGATCGAGCCGGCCTTGGCCTTGCCCGGGGTCTTCGAGCCCGACTGGATCTTTGCTTCACGCTTCAGGAAGTAGCTGACCGGCGGCTGCTTCATGATGAAGGTGAAAGACTTGTCCTGGTAATAGGTGATGACGACCGGAATCGGCATACCCTTTTCCATTTCCTGCGTGGCGGCATTGAACGCCTTGCAGAATTCCATGATGTTAATGCCACGCTGACCAAGCGCAGGACCGATCGGCGGCGACGGATTCGCCGAGCCGGCCTTCACCTGCAGCTTGAGCTGGCCTGCAACTTTCTTAGCCATTTCTCTCTGCCTCTGAATGCCCCCCCTATACGGTCAAACCGGAAGAGGAGCTGTTGAGCCGGTCACCCGGCCGTTTGCCGGCCCTTCGACCGGCGGCTGCGGTTGCGTGGTGCGGATAAACCGACCCGGCTAAGACCGGACACCTCCCACGCGCATGCGGATCACTCCGCCGGAACAAGCCAATCGACTCGCTCCATCCCTTTTAAACCTGTATTTTTCAGACCTTTTCGACCTGGCCATATTCCAGCTCGACAGGGGTCGCGCGACCAAAGATCGAGACCTCGACCTTCAAACGTGACCGCTCTTCATCAACATCCTGAACGATGCCGTTGAAGGATGCGAACGGACCATCCGATACCCGGACCTGCTCGCCGATCTCGAAGGAAACCGACGGCTTGGGACGGTCAACACCTTCCTGGACCTGACCAAGGATCCGCTCGGCCTCATGATCCGGAATCGGAACGGGCTTGCTGTCGGTTCCGAGGAAGCCCGTGACCTTCGGCGTATTCTTGATGAGGTGATAGGCCTCATCGGTCAGATTGGCGCGAACAAGCACGTAGCCCGGAAAGAACTTGCGCTCCGAGTCAACCTTGCGGCCGCGGCGAATCTCGACGACCTTTTCGGTCGGAACCAGGATCTTCTCGAAAAGGTGATCCAGACCCTTCTGCTTGGCCTTCTCCTCGATCGACTCGGCGACCTTCTTTTCGAAATTCGAATAGGCGTGAACGATATACCAGCGCGCAGCCATGCTACTCTCCACCCAATCAAGCGCCAACGTTGAGGACGAGGCTCATCAGCCAGCCCATCAACTGGTCCGCACCAAAGAAAAAGGCGGCGGCAAAAGAGACCATGACTAAGACCATCAGCGTCGAGATCATCGTCTCGCGCCGTGAAGGCCAAGTCACTTTTGACGTTTCAGAGCGAACCTGCTGCAGAAACGTGAACGGATTCGTTTTGGATGCCATAAAATGCTCACGCCATTACGGCGCGTAAAGCCGATGATTCAGCCCCACGCACCGCGTGTCTGTTTGGACCCTACATAAAGACCGATTCCGAAAACCACAAGAGCCAATCAGTCTTTTTTGTGAATATAAAAAGACGGCCGCGCCGCCCTACTCTGTTCATTCTGGCCGAATTCCGACGATGAGGCAAGAATGACGAAAACTGGCAGGGGCAGAGGGGCTCGAACCCCCGACCTGCGGTTTTGGAGACCGCCGCTCTACCAACTGAGCTATACCCCTAGACAGAGACAACGACCGGTCAAAAGGCCCGCACGCGTCTCAAGTCTGCGGCTTCTTATTCAGTTTGCCGCACGCTTTCAAGCGCATTCGCGACAAAAGGGTAAAAAGTTCGAAGAAAATTTCGTGGACCGCCTGAGACATCGTCGAGGCCGCAGACGGTCGCGGCGCTTCAGTTCTCCACCCGGACGTATTTCCGCCAGTCGTGTTCCTCCTTGAACCCGAGGACCTCGCGAATCTTCCTGTTCGAGAGAAGGCCTTCGAACTCGCCGATCTCTTTCTTGAAGGGAACATTCGGATAAAACCGCTTGGCGAGTTCACGGGAAGGCGTATTGGCCGAGACGGTGTCGTTCGCAGCGTTGAATATCGCAAAGCCGAGGCCGTCCTTCTCTATGCAGAGCTTGACGATCTGGCCGAGGTCGCGCGCGTCGATATAGCTCCAGGCAATCCTTTTCCGGATTTCTGGATTGGCGAAGTAGTGCGGGAAGTTCGCATATTCATGCGGCTCGATCACGTTGCCAATGCGCAATGCGTAGATGTCGAACCCCGAGCGCTCCGCAAAGGCGCGGGCCGTCTTCTCGTTCACCACCTTGGAAAGACCGTAGGAGTCCATCGGGTTGACGTCGTAGTCCTCCTCGAGCGGGAAATGGTGGAAATCGCGATGGCCCTCGGCAAAGCAGACACCGTAGGTCGTCTCGCTCGAGGCAACGATGATCTTGCGTATGCCGAGTTTCACCGCCGCTTCGATCACATTGTAAGTGCCCATAACGTTGACCCGGAAGGTCTCGTTATCCGGCTTGATGAGAATGCGCGGAATGGCAGCAAAGTGAACGACTGCATCGAAGGGCCGCGGCCCCTGATCGAGATCGGGAAAGTCCCGATGCATCGAGAGCGCATTAAACATCTGGCCGCTGTCGGTGATGTCGGCGATCAGGTTGGTGACACCGGGGCTGTCGAGCGGAACAAGGTCGACATTGTGCACCTCATAACCCGCTTCGACGAGATAAGGTACCGCATGCCGCCCGGCCTTGCCTGCGCCGCCGGAAAAGAGAATCCGCTTCTTCATGACGCCTCCCCACAAAAACAAAGTAATAGTTATGCGCTTTGCGCCTTTGCACAAGATGCGCTTGCCTTGCGCACCGCCCCGGGCACCGCGCGCGATACCTGAAGGGCGGGCGTTCGCCGCCTCACCATTTCAGGCTGTAGCGGATATCGAACACGCTGCGTGGCGCCAGCAACGGGTCGACCACAGCGGCGCCGAGCTGCAGATTGCCGAACTTCTGTTCGAAGCCAATGCGGCTCACGCTGTTGACACCCTCGCTGGAAAGCTCACCCTGCGCGACAATTGACGTCCGGGTCGCCGGAGACGTCAGCCGGGCCGTTTGCGTCAGCCGCGGCTTGGCGCAACTGTTCTCGTAGGCATTGCACTGGAGGGCAATGCTACGGTGGACCTCCGCATCGACTGTCGGCGTCACCATCCATGTGCGCGCGGTGGCGGCGCCCACATTGCCGGCGCCACTCAAGGCGTTGAAGTCCAAGCTGACTTGCGAGGAGCGCGTAGACACCCGCCCGCTCTTGCGCGAAAGCGCCCCCCAGAGGCGCACCGGCGCGGCCGGCGGAGTGATCTTCCCCGACTGCGCCGCCCCCATCGAGAACTCGGCCCCTGCTGTCGTATCCCAGCGCCAGGGGAAACGCACGCCGAGCCGCAGCCTGTAGGCATTGGCCCCGGTCTTTGCGGGCGCCCAGATAAGCGGGGCATCATCGGCGGCTGACGCTGTTCGCGGAGGGGCGGCCCACACACAAACAAAAGCGATGCCGACCGCGGCAAGGCGCGTAGCAATGCGTCTTTTCATTGGGATTCCGATCCTCGGTCAAAACCGTTGCCATTCCGGCAAATCGCAAGGTTCGGAAGATAAATCAGATCTGTGACGACCTTATGCTCGTCGGCGACCGCGCACAGCGGATCCCGCGAGCGCTGTTACGTACATCGGGCCCAAAACAGACGCGGGTTCGGTGTTCACCACCAAAGACAGAAGACCCCGCAGTTGCCTGCGGGGCCTTCGAAATCCGGGCTAGCCGAAATTACTTGATGATGGAGGCGACGATGCCTGCGCCGCCTGCAAATCGCGCTTGCGCGCCATTTGCACCTTCCTTGCTGCCGTCGGCAGCTGACGGCATCGTCCTTGCGATCATTACTTGATGATGGAGGCGACGATGCCTGCGCCGACGGTGCGGCCGCCTTCGCGGATCGCGAAGCGCAGCTTTTCTTCCATCGCGATCGGCACGATCAGCTCGACGTCAACCGTCACGTTGTCGCCCGGCATCACCATTTCCGTGCCTTCCGGCAGCGTCACGATGCCGGTCACGTCCGTCGTGCGGAAGTAGAACTGCGGACGGTAGTTGGTGAAGAACGGCGTATGACGGCCACCTTCTTCCTTCGTCAGGATGTAGGCTTCCGCCTTGAACTTCGTGTGCGGCGTGACCGAACCCGGCTTGCACAGGATCTGGCCGCGCTCGACGCCGTTGCGGTCGACACCGCGCAAGAGCGCGCCGATGTTGTCGCCGGCCTGGCCCTGGTCGAGCAGCTTGCGGAACATTTCAACGCCCGTGCAGGTCGTCTTCGTCGTCGGACGGATGCCGACGATCTCGACTTCCTCGCCGACCTTGATGATGCCGCGCTCGACGCGACCGGTCACAACCGTACCGCGGCCCGAGATCGAGAACACGTCTTCGATCGGCATCAGGAACGGCAGGTCGATCGGGCGCTCCGGCGTCGGGATGTAGGCGTCAACCGCGGCCATCAGCTCGCGGATCGCGTCTTCGCCGATCTTCTTGTCGCTATCTTCAAGCGCGGCGAGCGCCGAGCCCTTGATGATCGGAATGTCGTCGCCCGGGAATTCGTAGGACGACAGCAGCTCGCGAACTTCGAGCTCGACGAGCTCGAGCAGCTCGGCGTCGTCGACCTGGTCGACCTTGTTGAGGAACACGACGATCGCCGGAACGCCGACCTGGCGGGCGAGCAGGATGTGCTCGCGGGTCTGCGGCATCGGGCCGTCGGCAGCCGAAACAACCAGGATCGCGCCGTCCATCTGCGCCGCACCGGTGATCATGTTCTTCACGTAGTCGGCGTGGCCGGGGCAGTCGACGTGCGCATAGTGACGGTTCGGCGTCTCGTATTCGACGTGCGCCGTCGAAATCGTGATACCACGGGCCTTTTCTTCCGGCGCAGCGTCGATCTGGTCATACGCCTTGAACTCGCCGAAGTACTTCGTGATCGCTGCCGTCAGCGACGTCTTGCCATGGTCAACGTGGCCAATCGTGCCAATGTTAACGTGCGGCTTGTTGCGCTCAAATTTGCTCTTTGCCATGGGTACGTTTCCTGTGGTCAAATAAGATGGATCAGCCGGCTGGGCCGGTTTGTCGAGCCGTTTAAGGGTTTCGCGGGATTTGCGCAAGACTTAATTGTGTGCGCCGGGACGGTGCTGCACAGCCGCTCAGCGCTTCGGGATCAAACGGCGTGCCGGATACCGGCGCAGCGACAATTCGAACGCGCGAACATAAACACAATCATCGACATGCGACGTTTACTTGAAGCGCTGTCTGAGCTGTCTTTGCGATGACGGAATGAGCTGGAGCGGGTAGCGGGAATCGAACCCGCGTATTCAGCTTGGAAGGCTGCTGCTCTACCATTGAGCTATACCCGCGGGCCTTCGATCCTGAAACAGAATGGTGGAGGGAGTTGGATTTGAACCAACGTAGGCTGAGCCAACGGATTTACAGTCCGTCCCCTTTAACCACTCGGGCATCCCTCCATTATTCTGTCGGGATCAATCGACCAAGCATTTGAGATCGTGAAGGAAGCGGCGACATTTGCTGCCGCCTCGCGATCTGCGCCGGGTATATGACCGCCCTCCTTCGTCCTGTCAACACGGCGAAACGCAAAATTTCAGAAATTCTCCACAGCAGCGCCGGCGAACATCGCCGAAAGCGTTTCCAACGGCGATCGAACGTCACTATAAGACGCACATGAGCAAGGACAAGAGCGGCGACAAGAGCGCCAAGGACACCCATTATGCCAATCTCCGGCGCGCCCACCGCGACGCCCGGCGCGAGCGCGGCGAGATCCCCACGCCCAGACAGGACAAACGCAAGAAGATGCCTGCCGATTGGAAACCTCCGGCGCTCGCGCCCGAGCAGGTGCTTCTCTACGGTCTGCATACGGTTCGCGCCGCCCTCGACAATCCGGACCGGAAAATCGTTCGCCTCTCGGTAACTCAGAACGCGGCCGCCCGGTTGGAACTCGGCGACCACGCCGCGCTTCCCTTTCCGACCGAGGTCGTGACGCCGCAGGACCTGGACAGGATTCTCGGCCCGGACGCCATCCACCAGGGCGTGATGCTGGAAACGCGGCCGTTGCCGCACCGCAGTCTTGAAGCGCTGCGCGACTGCCCGCTGATTCTGGTGCTCGACCAGGTGACCGATCCCCACAATGTCGGCGCAATCATGCGCTCCGCGGTCGCCTTCGATGCCGGGGCACTCATTACCACGATGCGCCACAGCCCGACCGAGTCGGGTGTCCTGGCAAAATCCGCTTCCGGCGCGCTGGAGCTGATCCCCTACATCCAGATCACCAACCTCGCCGACGCGATAGACGAACTGCACAAGCTCGGTTTTCTGACAATCGGTCTCGATTCGGAGGGCCCGGAACCGCTTGAAGGTACTTTCGCCGGCAACAGGATCGCCCTCGTATTGGGGTCGGAGGGCAAGGGATTGCGGCAGAAGACGCGTCAGACGGTAAGGGCGCTTGCTCGCCTTGACATGCCGGGAGCAATCAAATCGCTGAACGTCTCGAACGCTGCGGCGATCGCCATGTATGCGGCACGACAGTTTTTGAAGATTTAGACGGCGCGGGGCTTCAATCAAGCGGGACTTCCGCCGTTCCGATTTGAGCGGTCGGGCAACCGTCGCGCACCTTCCTCCACGTCGTCACGTTGAGATCCATTTCGCAGCGGGCCAGATAGGAGACGTCGCCCACCCTGATGCATGCGGTCTGACCAACCGCGTATGTTGATCCGTCGCGATTGCGACAAGTGCAGCGCCGATCAGGAGGGGCCGCAAGAACGCTTCCGGCGGCCATGATCGCCGCCAGCCACAGCGTTGCTATCGGCATCGCGCGCAGACGTTCCATATGCGGATATTAGCGCGAAACGGCGACCAGCAAAAACGGAGAATGCCGGCTGCTTTCACAGCCGGCATTCTCCGCAACGAACCGATATTCCACGGTCCAGATGAACGTCTTAGCTCGCCAGGCGAAGGACGTTGCCGGCAGTGATCACCTTTTCGGCCTCGGCAATCGCGAACTGCTTCGAATCGTCACCGAGATTGAGCCCCTCGGCCCGCACGAATTCGACGTCGGTGATGCCGAAGAAGCCGAAAACCGTCCTCAGGTAGCTCTCCTGATGGTCCATGGCAGCAGCCGGGCCAGCGGAATAATGTCCGCCGCGGGTCGAGGCAATGATGACCTTTTTACCCTTGGCAAGCCCTTCCGGGCCAGCTTCGGTGTAGCGGAAGGTCTTGCCGGCGACGGCGAGGCGATCGATCCAGGCCTTCAACTGGCTCGGAATGGAGAAGTTGTACATCGGCGCACCAATGACGATCGTGTCGGCAGCCAGGAATTCTTCCAGCATCCGGCGACCGCTCTGAACGTCGGCGGCGAGAGCCGGCTCGACGCCACCGAGGTCGGCCGGGGCCATGATCTGCGAACCAGTGAGGTGCTGCACGCCGTTGGCCACGAGGTCGCGATAGGTGATCTCGGCATCCGGCCGGTCGGCCTTGATCTGCGAGACGATCGCCGCTGTCAGGCGGCGGGAAACCGAATGTTCTCCGAGAATGCCGGAGTCGATATGAAGGACTTTCATGGGAGGCACCTTTATGTTGCGTTGCGGTGTCCCTCATATGATCGGAAAACAATCGCAGGATAAGTGCGCAGATATTTGACATTCTGTTTCCTGATAGAAACAATCAACGCGTAAAAAGGGCTTGGGAGGCAGGATTGCAGGACCTTAATGACATCGCTCTCTTCGCGGCCGTCGTAAGAAACAACGGCTTCAGCGCAGCAGCGCGAGACCTGAACATCCCAAAATCGAAGCTCAGCAAGCATGTCTCGCGCCTGGAAGAACAACTTGGCGTCCGTCTGCTCGAGCGCTCGACGCGCAAGCTGCGCATGACCGAAATCGGGACCGTCTTTTACGAGCATTGCCAGGGATTGCTGGAAGGCGTCGAGGCGGCCGAAGCCGAAATTGCGGCGGTTCGCGCCGAGCCGACGGGGATCGTCCGACTCGGCTGCCCGTTTGGCTTCACGCCGATGCTGGCGGATATCCTGCCGGGCTTTCATCGCCGATATCCCGGCGTTCGCTTGCTGATTACGACGACCAACAGGCGCCTTGATCTGGTCGAAGAGCGAATCGATGTCGCTCTGCGCGCCCGCGAACAGCTTGACACCGACAGTCAATTGATCGTGCGCCAGTTCGGCACGGTACGCCAGCGGCTTGCGGGAAGCCCGACGCTTCTCGCACGTCTCAATGGCATCACCATCGACAATCTTGCCCAGATGCCAACGCTTTCGACGAACGAGCAACACACCAACGACACCTGGCGACTGCTTCATACCGACGGAACCGCAATCGAAATCGCGCACCGGCCTATCATCGGTTGCAGCGATTTCCTCATTCTTGAGCGCGCCGCGATCGAGGGTATGGGAATAGCGCTTTTGCCGGACCACATTTGCGAACGCGCCTTCCGCACCGGCGTCCTCGTTCCGGTCCTGCCGGAATGGACATCGGGCGATGTGATGGTCCACCTCGTCTTTCCCTCGCGCCGCGGTCTGCTGCCCGCAACGCGCGCGCTGATCGACTATCTCGCGGAGAACCTGTTCACTGCCATGGCGCGCTGCGGCGAGTTCGACCCGAGACCGGCGGCATCGTTCGACATCTGAAATCAGAAGCTGAATGAATGGGAATGGGGCCAAGCCGTTGAAAAATGGTGCCCCCAGAGAGACTCGAACTCCCGACCTACTGATTACAAATCAGCCGCTCTACCAACTGAGCTATAAGGGCACTTGCCGCGCTGGCAGTTATCATATTCTGATTCCGTGTAAAGCAAAAATGCGACTTCTCCCAATTTTTCGGATGCGTTCGCGGCAAGGCCGTGCCAGAAAATGGGGTTAGCAACCCAATCGCCCTGCCCTTTCACGACGACGGACTGAGTTTCATGGCCCGCAAGTTCAACTCACTCGCCTTCCTCGCCTCTCCGGCAGCAGAGGCGCAAAAGGCGGCCAAGGATCTCAAGGCCATTTATGGCAATCACGAAGCGGACGAAGCCGATGTGATCGTCGCACTCGGCGGTGACGGCTTTATGCTGCATACGCTGCACAAGACGATGAACACCGGCAAGCTTGTCTATGGCATGAACCGTGGCTCGGTCGGCTTTCTGATGAACCGCTACAGCACGGAAGACCTGCATCGCCGCATCGAGCGGGCTGTCGAGAACGCCTTTCACCCGCTTGAGATGCGGACAACCGACGTCAACGGCAACGTATTCACGGCATTGGCGATCAACGAAGTCTATCTGTTTCGCCAATCCTATCAGGCCGCCAAACTGAAGGTCATCATCGACGGCAAGACGAGGCTTGAGGAACTGACCTGTGACGGCCTTCTCTTGGCAACACCGGCCGGCTCGACGGCATACAACCTCTCCGCGCACGGGCCGATCCTGCCGCTGGAAGCGCCGCTGCTGGCGCTGACACCCGTCAGCCCGTTCCGCCCGCGGCGCTGGCGCGGAGCCCTGCTGCCCAATCATGTCACCGTCGAGATCGAGATCCTGGAAGCCGACAAGCGGCCGGTCAATGCGGTCGCCGATCACCAGGAGGTAAAGTCGGTCGTCAAGGTTAGGATTGCCGAATCCGAAAAACTGACAGCCCGCATCCTCTCCGACCCGGATCACTCCTGGTCCGACCGCATTCTGGCCGAGCAATTCTCCAATTGAAATCGCACGTTGCAAGACGGGTGTGATATGGTCCAAAACGGTAGCCGCCGGCCCCGCTGATCAGACATTTCAGGAGGATGCGTCGACCGATGTACAGAGCCCTGCTTCTCTCACTTTGCCTCGCCCTGCCCACAAGCAACTTGCGGGCGCAAGAATCCGCCATGCTTCCCTCAAATATTACCTTCGTAACCAGCACCGGTTATTGGGAGGAAAGCGGCGCCGCGCTTTTGCAGGATGGTGCGGAGGAAAACGCCGGCGGCACTACTTCCGGTTCGCAGGGAAGCTCGAGCGGGAAGCGCGGCTACTACAAGCTAATTGCCGTTCGCCAGAGCGACGGCACCGCCCAGGTGCACATTCAGCAAATCGCCTCGACGCCCGCCGGCCCTGAAGTGGTTTCGTCGGCGGAGCTGGAAGAATTCACCGCATTGAAGCCTTACGTCACCGACATTCGGCCGGAAACATCGACCGGCATCACCCCGCAACCGGGGATGTTCGCAACCGTCTATCTGAAGACGGACCCTTCGGCCAAGGAGCCGGAATCCTGGACCGTGGTCATCGACGATGTCGGCGACATCAAGATTGAGCGTGCAACAAACTGACATCGCGACAATATAAAAGGCCGGGCGCAAGCACCCGGCCTCCGATCATCCAGTCGAACATGAGCTGTTGAAACGACGAAATTCCGGACGGAAAACCGTTACACACTTTTCCCGGAACTGCTTTAGTTCAGGTCTTCGACAACGGCATCCGCACCACCCTGCACGCGGTGGGCAAGAGCCGCCTCCATGAAGTCGTTCAGTTCGCCATCGAGCACATCGCCGGGGCTCGTGCTCTCGATGCCCGTCCGCAAGTCCTTCACCAACTGGTAGGGCTGGAGAACATAGGAACGGATCTGGTGACCCCAACCGATATCTGTCTTGGAGGCCGCCTCGGCGTTCGCCGCCTCCTCGCGCTTCTTGAGCTCGGCCTCGTAAAGCCGCGCGCGCAGCATGTCCCAGGCCTTGGCCCGGTTCTTGTGCTGCGAGCGCTCCTGCTGGCACTGCACCACGATACCGCTCGGCATGTGCGTGATGCGCACGGCGGAATCGGTCGTGTTGACGTGCTGGCCACCAGCGCCCGAGGAACGGTAAGTGTCGATCCGGCAGTCGCTTTCGTTGATATCGATCTGAATCGAATCGTCGACGACCGGGTAGACCCAGATGGACGAGAACGACGTGTGCCGCCGGGCGTTGCTGTCATAGGGCGAGATACGGACAAGGCGGTGCACGCCCGATTCCGTCTTCAGCCAGCCATAGGCGTTGTGACCCTTGACGAGAAGCGTTGCGGACTTGATGCCCGCCTCTTCCCCGTCCTGGATTTCCATGAGCTCCACCTTATAGCCCTGGCGCTCGGCCCAGCGCGTATACATGCGCAGCAGCATGTTCGCCCAGTCCTGGCTTTCCGTGCCGCCCGCGCCCGAATGGACTTCGAGATAGGTGTCGTTCTGATCCGCCTCGCCCGAAAGCATGGCCTCGACCTGCTTCTTCGTGGCTTCGTTGCGCAGCTGTCTCAGGGCTTCCTCGGCGTCCGCAACAATCGCTGCATCGCCTTCTTCTTCGCCGAGTTCGATCAGCTCGATATTGTCACTAAGCTGTTGCTCGAAGCGGCGCAGACCGTTTATGCCGTCGTCGAGCTGTTGGCGCTCGCGCATCAGTTTCTGCGCCTCGGCGGCATCGTTCCAGAGCGACGGATCCTCCGCCTTGTTGTTCAACCAGTCCAGTCGTCTTATCGCCTGGTCCCAGTCAAAGATGCCTCCTCAGCAGGCTTATGGCCTGCTTGATTTCGTCGACAATGTTCTCGATTTCGCTTCGCATGTTCCTGCTTCTTGTGAACCCGTAAAAACGTGACGCTCAAATAGCGACGCCCGCCGCCGATGTAAAGGCGACGGGCGGGGCATCTTATCTGTGCATGTCGTTATCCCAAAACCGCTGCACACTTTTGGGCGACATGTATTGGAAAGAAAGGGTCAGAACAGGCCGTTCGAGCCGGAAGTCACCGCCTGGTTCGCCTGCGGCGAGTTCCTCAGGATCTCCTCCGGCGGCACATATTGATCGAGACCGCCGATGACGGAGAAGGAATCGGCGGGGCCTGTGCCCGGCTTGAACGCCTCGATGATCGTATCCGGCTCGCCTTCGACCGCCGCCATGCCTGTCTTTCGGTTGACAGGAATGAGGCTCATGCCTTCCGGCACCACGAACTTGCTGGGACGCGTGCCCTTGACCGCCTCCTGGATGAAGGCGTTGAAGATCGGCGCCGAAAGACTGCCGCCGGTCGCCCCGCGACCGAGCGGCGCCGGATCATCGAAACCGAGATAAAGGCCGGCCACCAGATCGGGCGTATAGCCCACGAACCAGGCATCCTTCTCGTCGTTGGTCGTGCCTGTCTTGCCGGCGATCGGACGATCGAGCTTGATCTTGCCGGCCGCGGTACCACGCGTGATGACGCCTTCCATCATCGATGTGATCTGATAGGACGTCATCGGATCGAGGACCTGCTCACGGTTGTCCGTCAGCACCGGCTCTTCCTGACTGTCCCAGTCATCGGCGTTGCAGTTGTCGCAGGTCCGATCCTCGTGGCGGAAGATGGTCTTGCCATAACGGTCCTGGATCCGGTCGATCAGTGACGGCTTGATCTGCTTGCCGCCATTGGCAATGACGGCATAGGCCGAAACCATGCGCAGCACTGTGGTCTCGCCCGAGCCGAGCGACATCGAAAGCAGCGGCGGCATCTTGTCATAGATTCCGAAACGCTCGGCATATTCGGCAACGATGTTCATGCCCATGTCGTTGGCAAGGCGCACGGTCATCAGGTTACGCGACTTCTCGATGCCGAGACGCAGGGTCGAAGGACCGGCAGAGCCGCCGCCGTAGTTCTCGGGCCGCCAGACCTGGCCGCCGGCAACAATCTCGATGGGCGCATCGAGGATAACCGAGGCCGGCGTATAGCCGTTGTCGAGCGCGGCGGCGTAGACGAAGGGCTTGAAGGACGAACCGGGCTGGCGCATCGCTTGCGTCGCACGGTTGAACTCCGACTGGCCATAGGAGAAGCCGCCTACCATCGCCAGCACGCGGCCGGTATGCGGGTCCATCGCAACCAGCCCGCCCTGCACCTTCGGCGGCTGCCGCAGTCGATATTCGCCCTCTTCGCCTGTCGGCTCGACATAGACGACGTCACCCGGGCCGAGCACGCCTTCCGGCGACTTGGCGGTCTTGCGCTGGCCACCGGCGGAACGGTAGGCCCATTGCATGTTCTTTGCCGAGATGTGCCCCGTCTCGCGCTCCGGAACGATCTTGCCGGATGCTTCCTTCTCCGGCTGGATACCAATCTCCGCCCCTTCCGTATCGACCGAAAGGACAACCGCCAGCTTCCATTCCGGCACATCGCTGAGGGCGGCGATCGTTCCGAGCGGTTCGCCCCAGTCGCCGCCGATCTCAATCGTCTTGATCGGGCCATGGAAGCCGCGGCGCTCGTCATAGTTCAGGAGCCCGTCCTGCAGCGCCTTGCGCGCCACGATCTGCAAATGCGGATCAAGCGACGTGCGCACCGAAAGGCCGCCCTCGTAGAGAGCGTTGTCTCCATACTTCTGGATGATCTGACGGCGCACTTCCTCGGCGAAGAAGTCCGATGCGAAAAGATGAGCGCCACCGCGACGCGGGTTGACTCCAAGCGGCTGCCTCTTCGAATCTTCCCCGTCTGTCTTGGTCACGTAGCCGTTTTCCACCATCCGGTCGATCACCCAGTTGCGGCGCTCGATCGCCGCTTCCGTCTTGCGGAAGGGATGATAGTTGGCCGGCCCTTTCGGCAATGCAGCGAGATAGGCGGTCTCGGCAACGGTCAGTTCGGTCACCGACTTGTCGAAATAGGTCAGCGCGGCGCCGGCGATCCCGTAGGAGTTCAGGCCGAAGAAGATCTCGTTGAGATAGAGTTCGAGGATTCGATCCTTGCTGTAGGCCTGCTCGATGCGGAAGGAGAGGATTGCTTCCTTGATCTTGCGATCGATGGTTTGATCAGAGGTCAGCAGGAAGTTCTTCGCGACCTGCTGGGTGATCGTCGAAGCGCCGACCGGGCGCCGGCCGGAGCCGAAGTTCTGTACATTGACGGCGATGGCGCGAAAAAGACCGGTGATGTCAACACCGGGATGCTGGTAGAAATTCTTGTCTTCGGCAGAAATGAAAGCTGCCTTGACGCGGTCCGGAATCGCCTGGATCGGTAGGTAGAGGCGACGCTCGCGGGCATATTCGGCCATCAGGGCGCCATTACCGGCGTGGAAGCGCGTGGTTACCGGCGGCGCGTATTTGGCCAATACCTCGTAGTCCGGCAGGTCCTTGGTGATGGCACCAAGGTAGATCGCGACGGCCGCCGCGATGCCAAGCAGCAGAAACGCACCAATGCCGAAAAAATATCCAATCAGTCTGATCATCAGTCAGATACCGGTACCTAATTATCGTCCCATTGCCAGGTCGTCGTCGCATGATGCGAAGGCCCGAAGGCCTCGTGTTCTCGTAAACGAAATCGACCTCGCCAAACTGTTCGTCAGAAATCGTCTGGTATTGCGGCTACGCGTTTCTGCCGCTTCCTCATATGGCGAGGAAGGCCAAGCATCAACACTGTTTCCCAACAAATCCGGGCACCTTTTTCCTAAGTGCCCGGATTGTGAGTAAAATAGGGCTGGTCTCCGATTATCCCGTGCGCATCCTGTTGAAAAGCATATCGCTGTTACCCGGGCGACACAAATCACTTCCCGCACGCCGCGCGCGCACCGCCCGGTGCAGCCGAGTGTGCCGAACCTGGATTTGACTAGCCTCCGTTCGCGACCGCCGTCTCGCGATAGCGTCGAACGGCCACCCCAAGCAGACTCGACACCCTCTTGCGCCATTCCGGATCGAGCAACTGCTTCTCATCGTCCTTGTTCGAAAGGAAGCCCAGTTCGAGCAGGACGGAGGGCACGTCCGGCGCCTGCAGGACGCGGAAACCCGCGTGACGATGCGGATTGTTGATCAGCTTGATCTGGCCTTCGAAGGACGAAACGACGGTGCGCGCCAGATTGACCGAGAAGGCTTGGGTTTCGCGGCGCGTAAGGTCAATCAGGATGTCCGCCACTTCCGCCGGCTCACTTTGCAGCGGTACGCCGGCGATCTCGTCGGACAGGTTTTCGCGTTCGGCGAGATTGGCTGCGAGATGGTCGGATGCCTTGTCGGAAATGGTGTAGACCGTGGCCCCGCGAATGTCCTTCTGTTTCAGCGTGTCGGCGTGAACGGAGATGAACAGATTGGCGCCCTTCTGCCGCGCGATCTGCACACGCTGCGGCAGCGACAGAAACTCGTCGCGCTCGCGTGTCAGGAATGCCTCGATACCGGCTTCGCGCTTGAGCGTCGCGACCAGTTCTTCAGCGAAGGCGAGCGTCACATGCTTTTCCTCGGTCTTGGTGACGTTGCCGATTGCGCCCGTATCGATGCCGCCATGGCCAGGGTCGACAGCAATGACAAAGGCGCCGGGATCCTTCACGACGGCGACCGGCCGATCGGTCTTTACCGCACGCATCGTTCCCGTCCACTGCTGGCCGTTGAGAAGTTCATCGAAGCGGGCCTGGTCGATCCTTTCGGCATCAAGGACGAGCCGGAAGCTCTTGCCATCTTCTTCCGGCTTCACTTCCACATGGCTGACTTCGACCGGCCCTTTGGCGGACAAGACGAGCCGCGACGTGCCTACCCCCATTCCCCCATAGCGGATGGCGTCGAAAAGCCCGCGTGGTTCCAGGCTCTCCGGCTTCAGCCCGAAGGACGTCTCCGGCAAGTCAACGATGACGCGGACCGGATTTGCGACGTAATGGATCGAGAATTCCGGCTTGCGATCGAATTCCACCACGATGCGCGTGCGGGCATCGTCGCCAGCAATCCGGGCACCGAAGGCGAGCAGCGGTTCGGCGGCCCTCAAGTCGGCGGCGCTGGCGGTCATCGCAGCGAGTGCAAAGAAGACCGCACGCAGAGCGTGACGCCACGACGTTACAGATCGCAAAGAACACAGACGTTTCGCCGAAGGCATCACCCCGGGCTCCCCACAAATTTCTTCAGATACCAGCGGCCTGCCTTCCGGCAAAACCATCAACCCCTCAACCAATGAGCCCTCATG
This sequence comes from Sinorhizobium chiapasense, assembly GCF_036488675.1. Lineage (NCBI taxonomy): Bacteria > Pseudomonadati > Pseudomonadota > Alphaproteobacteria > Hyphomicrobiales > Rhizobiaceae > Sinorhizobium > Sinorhizobium chiapasense. The sequence goes on along the minus strand of NZ_CP133148.1, from coordinate 1,216,868 downwards.
GTTAACCAAATCTTGACAAAACCCTCATGATGGCCCGTCGCAACGCGACTCGCCGGTGCGAATGCGTTCCTTATCGATTGATTTCACCGGGGCAAGCGAATCGATCAATATTGTGGCGGCAAAGGCTTTTCCCTTGCCAATGTGACATAGAAACCATAAAAGCGTCACAAGGAGAAAGTGTTGACGGGATAGAATCGTCGGCCGGGCAGCCGGAGCTTTTAGAGAAGCTTTGCGCCAGGAATGATCGAACCGGAAGTGCCGGTTGCAAACGTATCATGCCTTACGCGGCCGCAGGTATTCATCCGCCGTCGCTGCATTTCCTCCCCGTATACTGGATCGCAAATTTCCGGCGGTGGCCGGAGTTCTTGACGGTGATTTTCACCAGATGCCCGCAAGCGGGCGCATTCATCGGGCCTCCCCTTGGAGGTCCAGGACATTGGCATTCTTGTTTGGTCTTTGATGTGACTCAGCAGTATCGGTCAGCAGTAAAGAGGCCCCGGGACATTACCGTTCCGGCTGCCGTCTGGCTGCTGCACCATCGCCTGCACCAAACAGGACCTTTCACATCCGGCGCAGCTTTCGACGTGTTTGACAGCCTTCCCAAGGAAGCAGGTCTGTCTGCCGTTTCACTGTTGCGCCGAGGAGCACAGCTTAGATGGCAGAGAAAATGCTTATCGATGCGTCTCACGCAGAGGAGACGCGCGTCGTTGTCGTTCGCGGGAACCGCATAGAAGAATTCGACTTCGAATCGGAACATAAGAAGCAGATCCGCGGCAATATTTACCTGGCCAAGGTGACCAGGGTGGAGCCTTCGCTCCAGGCCGCCTTCGTTGACTACGGCGGCAACCGCCACGGGTTTCTGGCTTTCGCCGAAATCCATCCGGACTACTATCAGATCCCCCTCGCCGATCGTCAGGCGCTTTTGAAGGCGGAGGCCGAAGAGGCCCGCCGCGACGACGACGTCGAGCCGGTCGACACGGCAAGCGAGCAGAAGCCGTCACCGGTCGAAGCCGAGCCGGAAACCGTTGCAGAGGTTGCCGAGGTGTCCGAGGTTGTCGAAGCAACCGCCGAGGCGCCGGCAGAAGTCGAAACCGCCGTCGAAAAGCCGAAGGCGAAAGCAAAGCCGAAGCGCACCCGCCGCACCAAGGCGAAGGCCGCGGAGGAAGCTTCAGAGACGGCCGAGAGCCAGGACGCCGGCGAAGAGGGCGGCGGCGAGATGGCCGCCATGGTCGACACCGATTCGATTTCCGAAGATGTCGATACACGCCGTCGCCGCGACGACGACGATGATGACGACGACGCCCATGACGGCGAAAAGGAAATCATCGAATCCGTCGGCGCCGAAGACGCTATGGAAGAGGTGCCGGACCGTCAGATCCGCAAACCCCGCAAGCAATATCGCATTCAGGAAGTGATCAAGCGCCGGCAGATCCTGCTGGTCCAGGTTGCCAAGGAAGAACGCGGCAACAAGGGTGCTGCGCTCACGACCTATCTCTCGCTCGCGGGTCGCTACTCGGTTCTGATGCCGAACACCGCCCGCGGCGGGGGCATTTCCCGCAAGATCACCAACCTCCAGGACCGCAAGCGCCTGAAGGAAATCGCCCGCGGCCTCGAAGTACCGCAGGGCATGGGCGTGATCCTGCGCACGGCCGGGGCCAACCGGACTAAGGTCGAGATCAAGCGCGACTTCGAGTATCTGATGCGCCTGTGGGAAAACGTCCGCACGCTGACGCTGAATTCGACGGCACCGTGCCTCGTCTACGAGGAAGGCAGCCTGATCAAGCGTTCGATCCGTGATCTCTACAACAAGGACATCGGCGAGATCATCGTTTCCGGCGAGGAAGGCTACAAGGAAGCCAAGGGCTTCATGAAAATGCTGATGCCGAGCCATGCGAAGGTCGTGCAGCCCTATCGCGACGTGCATCCGATCTTCTCGCGCTCCGGTATCGAGGCGCAGCTCGATCGCATGCTGCAGCCGCAGGTAACGCTGAAGTCGGGCGGCTATATCATCATTAACCAGACCGAAGCGCTCGTTTCGATCGACGTCAACTCCGGCAGGTCGACCCGCGAGCACTCGATCGAGGATACCGCCCTCCAGACCAACCTGGAGGCTGCCGAGGAAGTGGCGCGGCAGTTGCGCCTGCGCGACCTTGCCGGGCTTGTCGTCATCGACTTCATCGACATGGAGGAGAAGCGCAACAACCGCGCCGTCGAGAAGAAGCTCAAGGACTGCCTGAAGAACGACAGAGCACGCATACAGGTCGGCCGGATCTCGCATTTCGGCCTGCTCGAAATGTCGCGCCAGCGCATCCGTGCCTCGGTTCTCGAGAGCACGATGCAGACCTGCCCGCACTGCAACGGCACCGGTCACGTCCGCTCGCAGTCCTCTGTCGCGCTGCACGTGTTGCGCGGCATCGAGGAGTACCTGCTCAAGAACACGACGCACGACATCACCGTGCGCACGATCCCCGAAATCGCGCTGTACCTGCTCAACCAGAAGCGCGGCACGATCATGGATTACGAACAGCGCTTCGGCGTCTCGATCATCATCGAGGCCGATGCCCATGTCGGCGCGCAGCATTTCGCGATCGACCGGGGCGAGCCGGTCGAGAATCCGGTCAAGATCGAACAGCTTCTGCATTTCGAACCGGAACCGGAAGAAGAAGACATCGTGATCGAGGACGATCTGGACGAGGAGGAAGCGGAAGAAGCCGCGGCCGAGCGTCCGGAGCAGGCAAAGGCGCAGCAGGCCGACGAACAAGGCGGCCGCAAACGCAAGCGCCGTCGCCGCCGCCGTGGCAAGGGCGGCGGTCAGGCACCAGAAGCAGTCGCAGCCGAAGCTGACGAGTCACCGGAGAGCGTGGCCGACGAAGCCGAGGATGCCGAAGGCGAGGATGAGGCCCTGGAGGCTGCCGCTGAAGCGGACGATAGCGAACAGAAGCGCAAGCGCCGTCGCCGCGGCAAGCGTGGCGGCCGCCGCAACAAGCTGGAATCGACTGAAGGTGAAGCCACTGGCGACCTCGCCGCGGAGGCCGGCGAGGAAGACGCAGCTGTGGACGTAGCGGTAGAAGCTGAAACCGTAGTCGCAGACGCGGTTCCAGCCGAGGCTGCATTCGTGGAAATGGTGTCGGAGGAAGTAAAGCCGGCCAAGCCGAAGCGCACTCGAAAGAAGGCGGCGAAAGCCTCCGACGCGGACGCTGACGAGGCGGCCCAGGAAGCTGTCGAAGCACAGTCGGAGACTGCAGATCCCGCGGCAGAAGCCGTCGAGGATGCCGAAGCCGATCTCGGAGAGACAAAGTCCACCAGGGCCAATCGTGACTTGGCGACGATCGCGTCCGAACCGGTCATCACCTCGAATGTTTCGAGCAAAACGGAGAACAACGACGAGGAGCCTCCGAAGCCGAAAAAGGGCGGCTGGTGGCAACGTCGCGGCTTCTTCTGAGCCACTGCATGTTTCCTTAAATCGCCACCGACTTAAGGCTAAAAATATGCAGCAATTCATGGTGCTACAGCGTCCTTTGCGCGTCTGATAAGACGCGCGGTGCTGTAGGACCGAGTGACGGATACGAAAAGCCCGGCTTCCCTCCGGGCTTTTTCTTTGCCCGCTACGGCAACTGACGCATGTGTTTCAATGCGGTGGAGCCGCGAAGATTCCAGACACGGCCCGGCCGTAACCAATTGAAACGGCGTTCGATCAGGCCAGCCAGCGGGCGACGCGATCCATTGCCTCCGACATCTCGGCTGCGGATCCGGCATAGGAGAAGCGCATCGTCCGGTGCCCTTCCACGGGATCGAAATCGAAACCCGGTGTCGCCGCCACATTGATCTCGGCCAGCATCCGGCGCGCAAAGGCCATGCTGTCATTGGTGAACCGGCTGACGTCGACATAGGAATAGAAAGCGCCATCCATCGGCGAGGCGATCGCAAGGCCGATTTGCGGCAGGCGCGTCATCAGCAGTTCGCGGTTGGCGGCATAGGCTGCCTTGTAGCCATCCAGTTCTTCATGTGCGTTGAGCGCCGCCTCGGCGGCGATCTGGGAGAGTTCCGGCGGCGAAATATAGAGGCTCTGCGCCAGGCGCTCGAAGCCGCGCACCTGCGCCTCGGGCAATACCATCCAGCCGATCCGCCAACCGGTCATGCAATAGTATTTCGAGAAGGAGTTGATCACGACCACGTTGTCGGTCACCTCGAGCGCGGTGGCCTCTTCGCCGACGAACGTCAGCCCGTGATAGATCTCGTCGGAAATGAAGGTGATCCGCTCGGTCCGGCAATAGTCCGCGAGCGCCTTGAGACCCGCTCGCCCCGTCACCGTCCCCGTGGGGTTAGCCGGGCTTGCCAGAAGGACGCCCTTGAGCGGCCTGCCGATGCGCTCGGCCGCATGCGCGAGGCTTTCCGGCTTCAAAGTGAAGCCGGTCTCCCTGCCCGCCTCGACCTCGACGACGGTCAGACCCAACGCCTGCAAGATGTTGCGATACGCCGGATATCCCGGACGGGCGATCGCGACGCAATCACCCGGATCGAAGAGCGCGAGGAACGCCAGATTGAAGCCGGCCGACGAGCCCGTCGTGACCGCAATCCGCTGCGGATCGAGGGTGATGCCATGGCGGCCGTGATAGTGGCGGGCAATTGCGGTTTTCAACGACAGCGTGCCGAGTGCGTCCGTGTAGCCCAGACGGCCATGCTCGAGGGCACGCCTTGCTGCTTCAAGTGCCGCCTTCGGGGCTGGATGGACCGGTTGCCCGACCGCCATCGAGATGACTGGGTGGCCGGCATCGCGCCGCCGCGTGGCTTCCGCCAGCACATCCATGGCATGAAAGGGCTCGACGGCGCTGCGTTTCGACATTTGTGTCAATGGAAATCCTCTGCTGCATGTTTCCCTAAATCGTGGTCGACTTAAAACATGCAGCCATTCAAAGTTCTACAGCGTCCTTTGCGCGTCCGATAAGACGCGCGGCGCTGTAGAAGCGGGACCGTGTCCGCGCCCCTTTGCCTGATCATTTCGCCCTTCACAAGTGCGAGAGTGTCGCATTTCCGCCGATTTTGCCGTTTCGTTTCGCCGCGGCACACCCTATGCTCGCGGCAAGAGAGTGCGCGAATCTTGGAAAATTGTTGTCTTTCAAACACGCACATTGACGCAGCCGTGCGAAATGAACGACAGACAGAGTACGGAAAGACAACGAGGAAAGAATGACCTTCAAGAAGATGATTGCCGTCGGAACGCTGCTTGCTCTTGCTGCCAGCGTAGCCTTGCCGCAGACGGCCGCCGCGCTCGATGCAAAGCAGAAGGAAGAGTTCGGCGCCTTCATCAAGGAGTATCTACTCGCCAATCCGGAGGTCATGCTCGAAGTGCAGGAGGCGCTTTCGGCCAAGCAGCGCGCCAAGCAGCAAGAAGCGGCCGAAGCGGCGATCGCCGCGAACAAGAAGGCGATCTTCCAATCCAAATACGACATCACCCTCGGCAATCCTGACGGTGATGTAACGATCGTCGAGTTCTACGATTACAATTGCGGCTACTGCAAACGGGCGCTCTCCGACATGGATCAAATCCTCAAGACGGACAAGAACGTCCGTTTCGTGCTGAAAGAGCTGCCGATCCTCGGACCCGATTCCCTTGCAGCCCATAAGGTCAGCGCCGCTTTCCGTCTGATCGCCCCCGAGAAATACGGTGATTTCCACCGGGCTCTGCTCGGCGGCGAGGAACGCGCGACGGAGGAAACGGCGATTGCCATTGCGGCGAAACTCGGCGTCACCGAAGAGCAACTGCGTGCGAAAATGGAAAAGGAGCCGCAGGACTCTGCGGTGCGCGAGGCCTATTCGCTCGCAAATGAACTCGGCATCACCGGCACACCATCCTATGTGATCGGCAACGAAGCCGTCTTCGGGGCCGTTGGGGCCGACGAGATCGCCACGAAGGTGGAAAACATGCGCAGCTGCGGCAAGACAGTCTGCTGAAGCCACGAGACACCGCAAGCATGCGAAGCGGCTTCCTCAGGTCGCGCTCCCTCAAAAACGCCATCGCTTGTGGACAAATCCCCCGGGGACCCAAGGGGCTTTTCCTCGCGGGACCATCAGTCTATAGGTAACCCTCCATCATCGGACCGGACTCCCTTATGCCCTCGACGATTTTTGTGCTGAACGGCCCCAACCTGAACGCGCTCGGCAAGCGCGAACCGGGCATTTATGGCGGCCAAACGCTCTCCGATATCGAGGCCATGTGCAAGTCGGAGGGAAAGGTGCTGGGCTTCGACGTCGATTTCCGACAATCGAACCACGAAGGCACCCTTGTCGACTGGCTGCACGAAGCCGGCGACAAGGCCGCGGGCGTCGCGATCAACCCCGGCGCCTATGGCCACACGTCGATTGCGATGCATGACGCAATTCGTGCGATTACGGTTCCCGTGGTGGAACTGCATCTTTCCAATATCCACGCGCGCGAGGAATTCCGCCACAAGTCGATGATCGCCCCAGCCGTCAAGGGTGTGATCTGCGGCTTCGGCGCACAGAGTTACATTCTGGCGCTGCATGCGCTAAAGAACCTGACGGACAAGTCGAAATAAGAAGAACACGAGGCTCATATTCCCATGGCTGAAAAGAAACCGGGTATCGACCAGGCGCTGATCCGCGATCTCGCCAATATCCTCAAGGATACCGACCTGACCGAGATCGAAGTGGAGCAGGAAGACTTGCGCATCCGCGTTTCGCGCAACGGAACGCCTGTCGCGATGTCGATGCCGGCAATGCCCACCTACCAGGCCCCGCTCCCGGTTGCCGCCGCGCAGCCCGCCGTGGCACCTCAGCCGGCTGCCGAGAGCGGCCGCAGCTCCAAGAATGCCGTAACCGCCCCCATGGTCGGGACGGCCTATCTGTCTCCGGCCCCCGGCGCCCGCCCCTTCATCGAAGTCGGCGCGATGGTCAAGGAAGGCCAGACAATCCTGATCATCGAGGCGATGAAAACGATGAACCAGATTCCGGCACCACGCGCCGGCAAGGTCACCGAAATTCTCGTTCAGGACGCGGCCCCGGTCGAATATGGCGAACCCCTGATCGTGATCGAGTAAGGCACGGTGGCGATGATCTCGAAAATCCTCATTGCCAATCGCGGCGAAATCGCCCTGCGGGTGCTGCGCGCCTGCAAGGAGCTCGGCATCGCAACCGTTGCCGTGCATTCGACGGCTGACAGCGACGCGATGCATGTTCGTCTCGCGGACGAAAGCGTCTGCATCGGACCGCCGCCGTCGCGCGAGAGCTATCTGAATATTCATCAGATCGTCGCCGCCTGTGAAATCACCGGCGCGGATGCCGTGCATCCCGGCTACGGCTTCCTGTCGGAGAACGCCAAGTTCGCGGACATCCTCGACGCCCACGACATCACTTTCATCGGCCCGACGGCCGAGCACATCCGTTTGATGGGTGACAAGATCACCGCCAAGAAGACGGCCGAAGCGCTGGGCATTCCAGTCGTTCCCGGCTCCGAGGGCGAGGTGAAGCCCGAGAACGCCCTTGAGGTTGCCCGCCAGATCGGCTTCCCGGTGCTGATCAAGGCGACGGCTGGCGGCGGCGGGCGCGGGATGAAGGTTGCAAGAACCGAAGCTGATCTCGAGCATGCCGTCGCGACGGCGCGCGCCGAAGCGGCAGCAGCGTTCGGCAACGACGCCGTCTATATGGAAAAGTTTCTCGGCAAGCCGCGCCATATCGAAGTCCAGATCGTCGGCGACGGCGAAGGCAATGCGATCCATCTCGGCGAGCGCGACTGCTCGCTGCAGCGCCGTCACCAGAAGGTCTGGGAAGAAGCCAACTCCCCTGCCCTCAACGTCGACCAGCGCATGAAGATCGGCCAGATCTGTGCCGATGCGATGAAAAAGATGAAATATCGCGGCGCCGGCACGATCGAGTTCCTCTACGAGGACGGCGAGTTCTATTTCATCGAAATGAACACGCGACTGCAGGTAGAGCATCCGATTACCGAAGCAATCACCGGCATCGATCTCGTGCACGAGCAGATTCGCGTCGCGTCCGGCGCCGGTCTCTCAGTCAAGCAGGAAGATGTCGTCTTCTCGGGCCACGCGATCGAGTGCCGCATCAATGCGGAGGACCCGCGTACCTTCGTTCCCTCCCCGGGCACAATCACGCATTTCCACGCGCCGGGCGGCCTCGGCGTGCGCGTCGACAGCGGCGCCTATCAGGGCTACCGCATTCCGCCCTATTACGACAGTCTGATCGGCAAGCTGATCGTACACGGCCGGACGCGCGTCGAGTGCATGATGCGGCTTCGCCGCGTGCTCGATGAGTTCGTCATCGACGGCATCAAGACGACGCTGCCGCTGTTCCAGGACCTGATCAATAATCAGGACATCGCCAACGGTGACTATGACATCCACTGGCTGGAGCATCATCTGGCCGCAACATCCGCATAGGACGAAGACTTGAAAGGGACGCGCAGCAAACAACCGGACATAACGCCGGACATGTTGTTGCGCGCCTATTCGATCGGCCTCTTCCCGATGGCCGACTCGGCCGACGACCCGGAACTCTTCTGGGTCGAGCCGGAAATACGCGGGATCATACCGCTCGATTCCTTTCACATTTCACGCAGCCTGGCGAAGACTATCCGTCGGCACCCGTTCAAGATCCGCTACAACACCGCTTTCGAAGCAGTGATCGATGGATGCGCGAGGCCCGCGCCGGACCGGCCGACGACCTGGATCAACGACAAGATCCGTTCGCTCTACGCCGCCCTTCACCGTATGGGCTACGCTCACAGCGTCGAAGCATGGCAGGATAAGGCCCTTGTAGGCGGCCTCTATGGGGTCTCGCTCGGTGCCGCCTTCTTCGGCGAGAGCATGTTCTCGCTGCGCACCGATGCCTCGAAGATTTGCCTCGTCCATCTTGTCGAACGGCTGCGGGCGAAGGGATTTCAACTCCTCGACACGCAGTTCACGACCGAGCACCTGAAATCCTTCGGTGCAATCGACGTGCCCAAAGCTGAGTACGAGATTTTGCTGGCGAAAGCGATGGCCTCGCGGGATCTGACGTTTTAGAGCAATTCCAGGAAAAGTGTGTAACGGTTTTCCGTCCGGAATTGCGTAATTTCAAAGAGTTAGATCATTTCAATGTTTCAAAGAAACAATGAAATGATCTAGCCGCCCGACCAACGGCGGGCAACGATCCCCACCTATCGGATGAAACCCGGCGTTTACCGATTGTCGCCGAGGATTATTGCTTCGCCGCCGTGTCCGGCGGCGGCAGGTCGGAGGTCGCCTTGCAGGACTGCAGCCAAACGTCATAGACAGGGTGCTCGACCGCATTCAGGCCCGGGCTGTCAGCGAACATCCAGCCAGTGAAGATGCGCCTGATCTTGCGATCAAGCGTGATCTCGTCGACCTCCACGAAAGTCGTCGTCTTCGGCGCCTCGGTGTCGTCGCGGCTGTAGCAGACGCGCGGGGTAACCTGCAGCGCGCCGAATTGCACGGTTTCGCCGATATAGACGTCGAACGTGGTGATGCGGCCGGTGATCTTGTCGATACCGGAAAAGACGGCGACCGAACTGGAAAGTCGCGTTGCCCGCGCGATGTCGGTGGTGGACATCAACGGCAGCGCCATCAGAAGCGCAAGACCTGCTCGACGGGCCGCCAGGCCGATCCAATTCTGCAGACAGAAACCTGCCATTTTCGCCAGTCTCCCGCGCGTCCTATTCGTCCTTGGAACGTTCGTTTCCGATTAAAACACCAACTCGAACTCTTCGTTTCCGCTTTTCCGGATGACTAACCGACTCCTGCGCCAGCCCGGAGCTGCTCCAGGTTCAGGCGCTAAACCCGAAATGTGGCTGCGCCGTGATCGACGGGATTCGTTCGCATCCTGCGTGGGTGAAACCGCAACTCAGGAGCGCGGCGTCCAGGCGTCGTAGTCGCCGGTCACCCGCGGGCGCTCGCCCGCGCCGACGATCGATCCTTTTGGGCGATAGGCGTTCGGCGTGCCGGTCTGGTTCGAACGATGCGGCTTCTGCCACGCCCTTGGGGCGTATTTCTCGTCAGCAGGGGAAATGTCCGTGCGGTGATGCATCCAGCCGTGCCAGCCGGGCGGGATAGCTGAAGCCTCGGCAGGCCCGTTGTAGATCACCCAGCGTCGCGTGCGACCTTCAGAATCCGTGCCACCCTGATAGTAGACGTTGCCGAATTCGTCCTCACCCACGCGCTTGCCAAAACGCCAGGTATGAAAACGCGTAGCGATCGTCTGTTCATTCCACCAGGTGAAAATCTGCAGCAGAAGCTTCATGAGTGTCTTCCTTCACCGGCCGTTGGAAAGGCAGCCGGACATCAATATCATGCTCCCGCTTATGCCCCGCCACTCCCGCCTTGTCCAGTGATTCCGCTTTGCCTCCAGTCATTTCACCCGCATCTTGAAGCCGTAATGACTGCGCTCGAAACCAAGGCGCTCGTAGAAACGATGCGCATCGGCGCGCACGACGTTGGAGGTCAGCTGAACCTTTGACGCTCCCTGCGCCCGCGCCTGCGCAATCGCGTGACGAACCATGCGTTCGCCGATGCCGCGGCCGCGCATGTCTTCGCGCGTTTGCACGGCCTCGATAACCAGGCTCGAGCTGCCACGGCCAGGAAGCGATGTCAGAAGCGCAGTCTGAAACGTCCCGACGACCTCGCCACCGAGGTGGGCCACATACAGCATCTGATGGGGCGATCGACTGATCTCTTCGAATGCGGCAAGATAGTCACCGAAGGCTTCCGGGTCGGTCGTGTCGCCGTGCCCGCCCAATCGGTCGTTCGCAAAGAGGGCAATGATCGCAGGCAGGTCGCGGCGCTCGGCTTGGCGGATCTCGAGGTCGATCATCATTTCCGGATTTCCTGTGCTCTTCATCCTGCCGCGCAACAATCAGCAGGAGGCAACAGTTTCATGACAACCGACGTGCATCGCGTACCTATCGATCGCGACGGCTAGAGCGCCGTGCGTTCAAGTGAACGCACAAAGGACGCTCTAGCACTTTGATTCTAGAGCATCTTATCCGCTTTCAGTGATTCCGCTTGAAAGCGAGATGCTCTAGGAAAGCCTCTTCTCAAGGATCAGCGCGGGCACGCCCGATTGCTCGTCTCCGCAATTCGCCGCCGTTCCGACTTCGGCAAAACCATGCGCCCGATAAAACGCCAGAGCGGGAAGGTTCTGCGGCTCGACTTCCAAGCGCATGCGCTCCGCATCGGGAAAGCAGGTTTCGAGTTCGGCGAACATATCGCGGCCGATGCCCTGCCTCTGATATTTCGGGAGGACGTAAAGCTGGTGAAGGACGACCGTCTTCGCCAGCGTGTCCGACATCGCCGCATAACCCATGCCGGCAAGTTCGCTGCCATTATCGGCAACGACGAATTCGGCATTCTTTCGTTGCAGCCGCTTTCTCAGCGCGTCGACCGAATGCCATCTGGCGGTCAGTTCATTGACCTTGTCGGCGCCGTAATACGTGTCGTAGGTCGCATGCCACGTCGCAGCCAGCAAGGCACGGACCTTTTCCAGGTCGCGCTCGCTGGCCGTGCGGACGAAGAACATCGTCACGTCACTCCTCGATGCCGAGCTTGGCCTTGACGAGGGCCTGGACGGCCTGCGGATTGGCCTTGCCGCCGGTCGCTTTCATCACCTGGCCGACAAACCAGCCGGCGAGCGAAGGCTTTGCCTTGGCCTTTTCCACCTGGTCCGGATTGGCGGCGATGATTTCATCGACTGCCTGTTCGATCGCACCGGTGTCGGTGACCTGCTTCATACCGCGGGCTTCGACGATTTCCGCCGGATCGCCACCCTCGTTCCAGATGATTTCGAAGAGGTCCTTCGCGATCTTGCCGGAGATGGTCTCGGCCTTGATGAGGTCGATGATGCCGCCGAGCTGGGCTGGCGAAACCGGAGTCTCTTCAATGGTTTTGCCGGCTTTGTTCAAGGCGCCCAACAGGTCGTTGATGACCCAGTTCGCGGCTATCTTGCCATCGCGACCTTCGGCTACGGCCTCGAAATAGTCGGCGATCGCCTTCTCAGAGACGAGAACGGAAGCATCGTAGACGGAGAGGCCCAGGTCGCGGACGAAACGTTCCTTCTTATCGTCGGGCAATTCCGGCAGATCGGTCTTGAGCGCCTCCACGAAAGCGTCGTCGAATTCGAGCGGCAGGAGGTCGGGGTCGGGGAAGTAGCGATAGTCGTGCGCCTCTTCCTTCGAACGCATCGAGCGGGTCTCGCCCTTGTTGGCGTCGAAGAGCCGGGTCTCCTGGTCGATGACGCCACCATCTTCGAGGATAGCGATCTGACGGCGCGCCTCGTATTCGATCGCCTGGCCGACGAAGCGGATCGAGTTGACGTTCTTGATCTCGCAGCGCGTTCCGAACGCTTCGCCGGGGCGGCGAACAGAAACGTTGACGTCGGCCCGCATCGAGCCTTCGTCCATGTTGCCGTCGCAGGTACCGAGGTAGCGTACGATCGAACGCAGCTTGGTGAGATACGCCTTCGCCTCGTCCGACGACCGCAAGTCCGGCTTCGAGACGATTTCCATCAACGCGACGCCCGAGCGGTTGAGATCGACATAGGACATGGACGGATGCTGGTCGTGCATCGATTTTCCGGCATCCTGCTCCAGATGCAGGCGTTCGATGCCGATCTCGACATCTTCGAATTGCCCCTGGCGGTCCGGCCCAATGGAGATGATGATCTTGCCTTCGCCGACGATCGGATCCTTGTACTGCGAGATCTGATAGCCCTGCGGCAGGTCCGGATAAAAGTAGTTCTTCCGGTCGAAGATCGAGCGATTGTTGATCTTGGCCTTGAGGCCGAGGCCGGTGCGAACCGCCTGCCTGACGCACTCCTCGTTGATGACCGGCAACATGCCCGGCATCGCGGCATCGACGAGCGAGACATTGGCATTGGGCGCATTGCCGAATTCCGTCGACGCCCCCGAGAACAGCTTCGAATTGCTGAGCACCTGGGCATGGACCTCCATGCCGATGATGACTTCCCAGTCGCCGGTAGCGCCGGGGATGAAGCGTTTCGGATCGGGAGTGCGGACGTCGACAATGCTCATGTCATGCTCTTCTTTGAAGCCTGAATTACGAGGTTTCTCGGTAGAGCAATTGGACCTCCGGTGCAAGGCTTGTAAGGCCCGGGAAGTCGGGCTGCCGCGACCACCGGCCGCGTTTAATGAAGCCTTGGGGACCTCGTGCCTAATATGTTTCATGTCGCTAACGATACCCCTCATCGCGCTCGCGAGTGTCAACCTCGCCACCTATTGCTTGTACTGGCTGGACAAACGGGCGGCGCAACGGAACGCTTGGCGCGTGTCAGAGCGCATGTTGCTGACGGTTGCCATTGCCGGCGGCTCTCTCGGTGCGCTCGCCGCGTGTTATGTTCATCGGCACAAGACACGCAAGGAACCGTTCCGGACCTTGCTTCTCGCCATTGTCACGTTCCACGTCAGCCTGGTTGTCGCCACTATTCTTACAGATCCAGAGTTGCTGTCACTTCTTGACGCCTGGGCGACCATTTCATAGAAGAGTCGGCATCCGAATGGAGTCTTGATGTTCTTTCAGTCTGAGTCCCGGTAAGGGCCCTGCCCGCAGTCACCATGACTTGCGCGCACGGGCCGGAAACGTGAACCCCGCTCATCCCAGGATGTGCGGAACGTTTTCCTGCGTTCTCACGAACGCCATTCCGGAACACTCAAACCATGGATATTTCGCGCGCCGAACAGCGCATTCTTCATTATCTGGCCCAGGGCGGCCGCATCGAAATCACCCGCGACGGCAAGGCAATCGCCGAAATCCGCTGCTTCACACGCGACGGCTGGGTCTATCCCGGCGTCGACCTTGAGCTTTTCCGAAAGCTCAAACGCAAAAGGGCGATCAAGTCCTCGGGCGGCAAGCCCTACCGCATCACGGAGCGCGGCCTCTATCTCGTCAGATCGGAACTCAACAACCGCTGAGCAGTCGAGGACCACTCTACCCCGGAGGCTACCAACTCCGGGGCATCGGTGAATGCGGCACGCATCATCCGGCCTCAGTTTTTGGCGGTCTTCTCTCGGAAAGTCCCTCTTTCCGCGGTGGAAATCAGTCCGACGACGCGATCCCGTCCTGCCGCTTTGGCGCCATAGAGACAGACATCGGCTTGCGACAGCAGGTGCGTAAGGCCCGTCTCCGGCGGTGCCGACGTTGCGATGCCGATGCTGGCTGTAACGTTCAACCTGCCGCCGTGCGCAAGATCGATGGCCGCCGACCGTACGGCGTGCAAAACGCGCTCGGCCACATCCCTCGCGTCCTCGGGAGATTGGCGCGCGAGCATCACCGCGAATTCCTCCCCGCCAAGTCGCCCGAAGACATCACCAGCCCGCAGGTTGGCACGGATGGTCCGCGCCACGATCTGCAAGACATGGTCCCCGACAGCATGTCCATGGGTATCATTGATGGCCTTGAAATGATCGATGTCGATCATCATGGCATAGGCAGGTTCGTTGCTTTTTTCCAGCCGCGCGATCAAGCTGTTCGCACGCGCCATGAAAGCCCCGCGCGCCAGACACTGCGTAAGAAAATCGTAGTCGACCGCATGCGAAAGACGGGCGATCAGGCTGCGGCGCGCCGTGTCGATGCTCGCCACCGTCAAGGGCCCGAGGGCAAGCAGAGTTACCCCGAGCCGGGTCGATGTCAGCGTCGCTTCGGCAACCCCGCTCACGCCAAGACGCAAGGCGCCGGAGGCAACGGCCACCTGTGTCAAAAGGCTGACGATCATCGTCAACGTCGTGGTCGCGAAGAGACCATAGCTCAGCGCGCACCAAATCAATGCTGGAACCGGGAAGGCGATGGCGCCCGGACCGCCGACGATCAAAGCGGCACCGCAGGAGAGTGCGAGAAGGATGACGGGCAGCGGATGTGTTGCCAGTGCCTGGCCGCGCTTCAGAAACGCCGCCCTTCGCGATCTACGAACAAGAGACGGCATGGTTTGGAATACTGGAACCACAACTGTGTAGTTGACCAGATCCGTTGTCAGCCATGAAAGGTATGCAGTCCAGGCGGGTTCACCGAAAAATCGCACGCTGGCAACAGCGCCGACCACGGATGCGCAAACACCGGCGACTACTGCGACGGCGAACATGTAGAGGACGGAGAGCGGCCGTCGTAAACGGCGATCCTCCTCGCGGAGGCGCATGAAAAGGCCATAGCCGAGGCCTGCGCTGACCAGGTTGGCGGCATTCAGACCGATCGCCTGCCAAAAATCGGTTCCCGTGACGAGGTCGGCCATCACATAGCCCGCCGCCGCCGAGAGCCAGCCCGCCGGCGAGGCCAGCGACGGGATGCGCAGCATCAAACCAAGCAAGATCGCGTTTGCGGGCCAGATCGAAGCCAGCATTCCCACCGGTCGGCTGAAAATACCGAGCAGAGACGCGATGAATACGATCAGTCCGAGGCAGACAATCAGAAACGGATGAAAGCAAGACTTAACAAACGTCAATCGTTCAATACTATTATCAAATGCTTGCAACGAGCGTCCCCCACGTCGCTACGTAATTTCATGGGACCTAATATTTCAGAACTGGTGAACGAGGTGTGAATAAGGTGGCCCCGAGCCATGCAATCTGGGAAACGCAGCATCCGTGAAAGCGGGATTGTCGAGCGACACCCCGGTGCTCCGTTCTCCTTAATTTAATCCTGAGGAAGTTCTTCGATCGAGTCTGAAATGAACGGTTTGCTCAGGCCGATGAATTCGACGTCACGATCGAGTTTCTGCGAATAGGCGGTCGATAGCCAGTTCACGCGATAACCGTGTCTCTGAAAAAAAGCGACGGCGGAAGCATTTTGCGCATGCGTTCTGGCGATTGCGGCAGCGAATCCGTCCGCCGCTATTCGCCGCTCGATATCCGCAAGCAGAAAGGCACCGAGACCCCTGCCCTGAGATTCCGGATCGATCCATAGGTCGGAGATCGTCTCATCGAGATCTTCGCGAGCCGCCCAGCCGCGGATGCAGCCGCCTCCTTCGATCAACAGGACGATGTGCCAATGGCGAGCGAGGAACGTGTCAAAAGCCTGCTCCGCAAGGCGGCGCATTTTCGCCGCGTCGGCGAGCCCGGAAACGGCCTGTTCCCAGGCCCTGAGACCGATGTCCGCGAGAAGTCGAACTTCGCCTTGACGGCGTGGCGGACGGTTAACATGGAGCGGCCCCTTTCCGCTCCACCACATCATTCATTCCGCAGTGTGGCCAGCGACGAGCAGGTCCGCTCGACGTTACCACCACTTGGACGGTGTGAAGCGGCCCGCCGCCTGTTCGATGACATGCGCCGTCTTGAACAGCGTTTCTTCCTCGAACGGCTTGCCGATGAGCTGCAGACCGAGCGGAAGGCCCTTCCGATCAAGCCCGCCCGGCACCGCAATGCCCGGCAGCCCCGCCATGTTCACCGTGACGGTGAAGATGTCGTTCAGGTACATCTTGACCGGATCGGTCGCGAGGTCCTCGTCCGCAATCCCGAAGGCCGAGGACGGTGTTGCCGGCGTCAGGATCGCGTCGACGCCTGCATCGAAAACGAGCTCGAAGTCGCGCTTGATCAGAGTGCGAACCTTTTGCGCGCGCAGGTAATAGGCGTCGTAGTAGCCGGCGGAGAGCACATAGGTGCCGATCATGATGCGGCGCTTGACTTCCTGGCCGAAGCCGGCAGCGCGCGTCTTCTCATACATGTCGATGATGTCCTTGCCGTCGACGCGCAGGCCATAGCGGACACCGTCATAGCGCGCAAGGTTCGACGACGCCTCGGCGGGCGCGACGATGTAATACGCCGGCAGGGCGTATTTCGTGTGCGGCAGCGAGATGTCGACGATCTCGGCACCGGCGTCTTTCAGCCAGGCAATGCCCTG